>NZ_JAOEGB010000050.1 GCF_025420585.1 Planotetraspora sp. A-T 1434
GCGCGCCGGAAGGGGTAATGGGCGGTGAACGTCAGGATGCCTGCCTCTGACTCCTGTCGGACTTGCGAAACAGGCGTCAGAGGATCGTCGGCTGGCCATCACGATCAGGGCGAAGGTCCGGCGAGAGGGATGCCGTTGCCGTCGGCGATGACGTGGTGTTTTGAGCCCGTCTTGGCGCGGTCGACCGGGCTCGGCCCGGTTTTGGGCCGCCCTTGAGCGCCCGGACGTGGGAGCTGTCGATCACTCCGGCGACCTGGAGCTGCTCTACCCGGCGCTGCGAGAAGCCTGACGCGAAAGCCCGCCGCGGCGGAGCGGTTTCATCGAGGGGTGCCGTGGAAGGCTCACCGGCGTGGATGATCTGTGGGATCTGGTGGTCGTCGGCGGCGGTCCCGCGGGCTCCGCGGCGGCGCTCCGCGCGAAGCAGCTCCGCCCGGACGCGCGGGTGCTCCTGCTCGACAAGGACGACTTCCCCCGGGACAAGCCCTGCGGCGACGGCATCGCCGCGCACGGCCGGGAGGAGCTGGCCCGGATGGGCGTCCCCGATCTCATCGACGACTACCGGCCGACATGGCACCTCTCGGTGACCTCTCCCGGTGGTGCGCACGTGTCCGCCACCGTCGCCCGGCCCAACCATGTCGTGCCGCGCAAGGTCTTCGACGCCCGGCTCGTGGACGCCGCACGGGCACGCGGCGTCGAGGTCCGCCGCCACCGCGTCCGCGCCCTCACCTCATGCCCGCCGTCTCTCAAGGGAACCAACGGAACCAACGGAACCAACGGGACCAAGGAAACCGACGGACTCAACGGACCCAACGGCCACGTCATCCTCGACGGAAGCATCGCCGCTCGCGCCGTCGTCGCCGCTGACGGGGCCAATTCGACCGTCCGGCGTCTCATCGGCGTCCCGGCGACGCCGGACGAGCACACCGCGATCGCCGTCCGCGGCTATGCCGACGTGCCCGCGGACGACGACGTCCAGCTCATCGCCATGCAGAAGGACGGATGGCCCGCGTACGCGTGGTCCTTCCCGATCGGGGACGGCACCGCCAATGTGGGCTTCGGGATGCTCCTGCCCCAGCTTCGCGCCACCGGCCTGCCGGGCCGCCAGGTGCTCCACGGCCGGCTCGCCGAGTTGCTGCCCCATCTGCCCGCCCGCGACCTGCGCGCCCACCACCTGCCCCTGTCCTCCGGACGGCCGAAGCCCGGCGCCGGCCGGGTGATGCTCGCCGGTGACGCCGCGAGCCTCATCAATCCACTCACGGGCGAAGGCATCTATTACGCGCTGCTCTCGGGGCGGCTCGCCGGCGAAGCCGCCGTCCAGTCGGCCGACGACCCGCTTCCGGCGTACCGGCGCGAGCTGAGAAGGGCCCTCGGGCGGCACCTGCGGACCACGGACGTGCTCAGCCGAGCCGCCCGATCTCCCGGCTTCATCGACGCCGCGATCGACACGGCGGCCCATCGCCAGGAGGTGTTCGACCTGCTCGTGGACGTGGGCCTGGGGGCGGGCACGGTGCCGCTCCCGCTCGCGGGCGCCGTCGTACGCCGCTGGCTGCTCACTCTCGCACGGAGACGCTGATTCTTCGCCGTGGCGGCGCTGACCGGCGCACTTGGTGCGGTCTGGCTGCGCGCCGGGTCCGGCCGCGAAGCCGTCCCCGCCTATTGAGCGGTGGTCACCTCAGCCAGACACGGAGGGGACCGACAGGGGTGAACCCGTGGCGTCGGGCGAGTCGCAAGTCCTCGCTTCGCTCGTAGCCGACCATCGGACGACCGGGAAAGAGAGCGGCGGCGTTGGCGACCGTGCCCGCCCAGGCCGTGTCCATGTCGCAGCCGGAGGCGAAGACATTGGACACCCCCACCACCTGATCGCCGGTGTTCAGCACCGAGCCGCAGACGACATCGCCGTCGATCCGGCCCGCCAGAATCACGACGGTGGGATCGGCCAGCAAGCCGGCGGGAAACAGCCCGTCGTCCCAGCCTCCGTGGAAGTGCGTCTCCCACTCGCGCAGATCGGACTCATCGCCAATCTTCTCCCATCGGACGACATCGCCGGTGGGTGCTCGCGACTCCCCCGGCGGCTGGCTTGAACCGGCCGGGCGAAGGATCCACTGCGCCTCGAACAGCACGCGGAAGCCGGCGACCGACAGGTCGAGCCGGGCGAAGCTGTCCTTCACCGACGCCCCGCCGGGCTCGCCGTCGACGGCCCGGCGATCCAGCAGGCGCAACACCTCCGCGACGCTCGCGTCCGGGGTCAGGGTCACGGCGTCCGGGTAGTACGGCGGCGCCTTGCGCGGATTGAACCAGAGCGACTCGGTGAACCCGCCCGGCAGGCCATGAGCACGGCACATCGCGTCACACCACTCGGCGTTGTTCCGCGCCGCCGCCAGAACGGCGCTGCCGGCCATTCCGTTCACCGGCTCAGGGCTTCCGGGCGATCCCGCCGTACATGAGCCGCTGGCCCACGGTGAGCTGCTCGGCGGGGACCGGCTCGTCGGGACGCCACAGCGGCAGCGGGACGACGCCCGGTTCGAGCAGCTCGAACCCGTCGAACAAGGCGGTGATCTCCTCCGGCGTACGGAACCGGCCGGTGCCGAGCAGCGCGAGGTACTTCTGCTCGGCGTCGCGCGCCTCCTGGCTGGAGGCGCAGAAGTGGGTGATGAACAGGTAGCTGCCCGAGGGGACGGCGGACATGTACGCCTCGACGATCCCCCGAGGGTCCTCGTCGTCGTGAAGGTGGTGCAAGATGCCCACCAGCAGCACGGCCACCGGCTGGTCGAGCTCGATGAGTCTCTTGACGGCCGGGTCGGCCAGGATCACCTTCGGGTCGCGCAGGTCAGAGGTGACCACCGCCGTGCCCGCATTGTCCGCCAGCAGCGCCCGGCCGTGGGCCAGCACCATGGGGTCGTTGTCGACGTAGACGACCCGCGACTCCGGGTTCGCGCGCTGCGCGACCTGGTGGGTGTTCTCCACGGTCGGCAACCCGGAGCCGAGGTCGATGAACTGCGTGATGCCCTGGCCCGACAGGAACCGTACCCCGCGGCCGAGCATCCGCCGGTTGTAGGTGGCCACGTCGTAAATCTCCGGGACGACCTTCACAATCTCAGCGACGAACGCCCGGTCGACCTCGAAGTTGTCCTTGCCGTTGAGGACGACGTCGTAGGCCCTGGCGATGCTGGGCCTGGTCGTGTCGATGGCGTTCGTCCAGTCATTCGGCTGCTCGGCCACAGCGGAGTCCTTCCTCACGGTCCCGGGGCGATCACGCGTGATCATATGGCGTACACAGCCGTTGAAATACGGCTTTTCCGCACTGGGTCATGCAGGGTGCTCGGTGCACAGGCACCCGACGCCCCGCTCGATCCACTCCTGGCCGACCCACTCGGGATGTCGCTCGATCAGCAACGCCCGGACCTCGGCGACGATCTTGGCCTCGCCCATCGCGGAGTCACGCCGCCGCCAGGTCTCTTCGCGCAGCTCGCGCAGGTAGTCGCGGACGCCGGCGAGCACCTCCGGACCGCCTAGGTCACCGTGACCGGGGACCACCACCCGGGGTCCGGTGGCGGCCAGCCGGTCCATCACCTCCAGCCAGCGCACGCCGGAGACGTCCGTGTCGTACGGCGGAAACCACGGGAAGATGGCGAACTGCCCGGTCTCGGCGAGATCCCCGGTGAACAGCACGCCGGCGTCCGGCACCTCGACCACCTGATCGCCCTTCGTGTGGCCCCGGCCGGTGGGCCGCAGGCGTACGGTCCGGCCGCCGAGGTCCAGGTCGTACCCGTCGTCGTAGGTCACATCGGGGGTGGGCACCTTGACGCCGTCGAGGCGGCGGGCGATCGACCCGCCGAAGCCCCGGAACATCTCCAGGTAGCCCGGCCCCTTCGTCTTCAAGTCGTCCGCCTGGGCGCGGTTGACCAGGTACGTGGCCTGGCCGGCGAACACCTGCGCGCCGAAAGCGTGCTCGGGGTGGAAGTGCGTCGTGGTCAGGTACATCCGACGGCCCTTCGCCACCTCGGACGCGAAGGCGAGGACCTGCTCGGCGTTGGTGTTGCCGATGCCCGTCTCGACGACCAGTACGGCCTCCGTACCGCCGATGATGCCGATGTTGGGTACCAGCGCGACCCGGTGGTTCGGGATCACCAGCAGGTCGGGGGCGATCTCCTGGGCGCCGCCAACCTGCACGGCGGGGTCTGTCAGCGGTGCGTCGGTCATCGGTTCGTTGGTCACCGGTTCGTTGGTCATCGGTTCGTCCGTCATGCTCCGATTCCACGGCCCGGGCACCGCGGCCGTCCAAGTCCGATTAGGTGGTGTCGATACCGTACGGGTATCGTCGCCGGTCATGGAGCTGCGCACGCTGCGCTATTTCGTGGCCGTCGCCGAGGAACTCCACTTCGGCCGGGCCGCCGCCCGGCTGCACATGAGCCAGCCGCCACTGAGCCGGGCGATCAAGCAGCTGGAGACCGACGTCGGTGCCGTTCTGTTGCACCGCTCCGCCGCAGGCGTCACGCTCACCCCGGCTGGGGCGGCGCTGCTGGACGAGGCGCGTACCCTGCTCGACCAGGCCGACCGGGTACGCGCGCGCGTGGCCGCGGCGGCCGGCGTCGCGACCATCACCGTCGGCATCCTGGGCGACAGCGCCGACCGGGGCGCAACGCGGCTGGCCGCCGCGTACCGCCGGCGGCACCCGGGCGTCGAGGTCCGCATCCGCGATACCGACCTGACCGATCCGACCTGCGGGCTGCGCGCCGGACTGGTCGACGTCGCCCTGACCCGCGGGCCGTTCGACGAGACCGGCCTAACGGTGCACGAACTGCGCGCCGACCCGGTGGGCGCGGTGCTGCGCGCCGACGATCCGCTGGCCCGCCGCGACCGCCTGAAGCTGGCCGACCTGGCCGACCGGCGCTGGTTCCAGTTCCCGGACGGCACCGACCGGATCTGGCAGTCGTACTGGAACGGCGGCGAGCCTCGCGAGGGGCCGGTGGTACGCGCCGTCCAGGAGTGCCTGCAGGCCGTGCTCTGGAACGGCACGGTCGGGATGACCCCGCTCGGGCACGACCCACCCGAGGAGCTGGCTGTGGTACCGCTGATCGACATGGCGCCGAGCCGCGTGGTGGCGGCGTGGAACGAGGGCGACGCGAACCCGCTGATCCGGTCGATCGTCCAGATCGCGACGGCCGCCTACCGCGACTGAGCGCCTCACGGCCGGCGAATGCATCGCGCGGGCTTACACACGCCCGGAACGCTTTGAGACGACCTTCGAAGGCCTGAACCGGACCCGTTCGACACCGCTGTCCCGCCGTTCGTTTCAAAGCCCCGGACGCCTTTGTCGCTCCCGCGCGATGTCCGCTGCTGGACGGGCATAGCCCGCATCCATGACCGCTACGAGAAGTGGCTACGCATGGCAAGATGCTTCGCCGTTACGGCGATCAGCCCAACGAAATGGCCGTGGGGTCGTCGATGAGCTGGCGGAGCAGATCAAGGTCGTCGGAGATCATCCAGACGCCGGTCACCAGGCCGTTCTCCACAGTGAGGATGTCGATCACGCGGATCTGTACGGCACGGCCGGTGCCGGCCAGCGTGCCGAACGGCGTCGCCAGCGGGCCGACATGGCGACCGTGCATACGGAAGCCGACGACCAGCCGGCCGGGCGCCTCCACCACATCCACCGGCTCGCTCCGGAGGTCGGCGTAGGTCGTGTGCAAGGAGTAGGCCCGCTGGACCAGGTCGGCGACGGTGAAGGTCACGTCGTTCACGGCCAGCGGGTCGGCGTAGACGGCGCGGAAGGCCGCCTCTGCGGTCGCGGGGTCGGCGGGCGGCGCCAGCCAGAGGCTCAGGAGCCGGTCGATGAGAGTGGACATGCCACCGAGTGTCCCCCGCAGTCTGGCTCCGCACCGCGCAGCTGTACACACCCGGAAGTGGTAAAAGGACCTGGACAGCTCCGGGCTCCTGTCCCCGCCGGACTCGCCGCGGCGACCGCCGTGCCACCGTACGCCAACGGGACGCGGCGATCGCGGTGCCGCGGACGCCAACGGGACGCGGCGATCGCGGTGCCGCCGTACGTCAACGGGACGCGGCGATCCTCCAAGGGGACCCGCCCTTCGGCCGTGGCAGTCAAGGTCCGCGAGGTGGCCGGAACTGGACAGCGCCCGCACCTGGCCCCCTGAAGGTTGGGTCTTCTCAAGGGCCGGTGGACGGGTTATCAAATGCCCTAGAGCGGTTGTGATCTGAACGCTCCATCCCGATGAAGACCCGCCGGGACACCGGCGTCGCGGTTATGTGTGTGGCAACCCAGCCCTCAAGTGGCCCCAAGTGGATGGAGAACGACATGCGCCCGTTACGAAGAGTGATCCTCCGGATCCTCTGCATCACCGCCATGCTCGTGGGCGGCCTGACCTTCGCGGCCGGCACCGCACAGGCCGCCGTCCCCGACCGCTGGGGCTTCGCGTTCGTCAACACCAACTCGGGCGTCCCCAACCTCTCCTACCAGGCCGGAAGCTGGCCGGGCGGGTTCAACGTCACGGTCACACCGGGCGTCGTGGGCCAGGTGTTCGTGAAGTTCCCACAGATCGGCGCCTCCTCAAGCACCGCCAACAGCGGAGTCGTGCACGTCACGGCGACGTCTCAGACGGCCGAATGGTGCCAGGTCCAGAAGTACTGGTCAGCGGGCGTCGACGAAATCGTGGCGGTGCGGTGCTATCACTACGGCGGGGCTCCGCTGTTCACGCCGTTCTCCATCGTCTTCTCGGAGAGCACCGGCCCGCTGCCCGCGCCGAAGGCGTTCGGCTACGTGGGCTGGGACGGCTCCGCCATCACCACGCAGTACAACTCGGCGCTCGCCGCCAACTCCGTCGTACCGACGTCCACAGGGGTGTGGACCGTCGTCCTTCCCGGCCTCGGCTCCTCGGGGATCGCGGGCAACATCCAGGTCACGGCGGTCGACTCGACCAACGCCGCCCGCTGCAAGGTCGGGGCGTGGGCTCCGTCTACCGGGCAGCAGAAGATCCAGGTCCGATGCCACGACGCGACGAACGTGCCGTTCAACACGGGCTGGACGCTGACCTACCAGCGCGAGCGGGCGATCACGGGGGCCGCGATCCCGCCGAAGAATTTCGCCTACACCTTCGACAACAGCCCGGCCAACCCCGGGCCGTACGCGCCGGCCCCCGCGGCGATCAACTACAACTCGCAACTCGCGGTGAACACCGTCCAGACGGCGGGCCCGGGCCAGCGGCTGGTCAAGTTCCCCATCGTCGGAGTGCTGCCCAACAACGTGCAGGTGACGGCGTTCGGCCCGGGGGCCGAGTTCTGCAACCTGGTGACCCTCTGGGGCACGTCGGGCGGTGACGCCCTCGTCCGCAACGTCATCTGCTACAACGGCACCACCCGGGTCGACCAGCCCTCGCTGGTCACCTACACCTCGGCCTTCTGATCGGCCTTTCTGATCGGGCCTTTCTGATCGGGCCTTTCTGATCGGGCCTTTTCTGATCTGCCTTCTGAGCGGATCAGGCGCAGCTTTTCCCGGCCCGGTGTCGTACGGCACCGGGCCGGGGTCGTCCCCGGAACGCCTGTCGCCGGAAAATCATCAGAAATCGCCAGAAATCATCGGGAAATACGTAAGTCGTCCGATATTCTCCCAAGCCTCGCGTGTCAAGCCGTCGTGACCGCGACGTAGCCGCTTCAGCGAGGCGTCGCCGCAGGTGGTACGGCATGCATGGCGGCGGACGCGGCGGGAGCCGTACGAACCGGGAAATTCGGGTCTTTCGCATTTTGACTCTTTACCTGACTCTCTGGTTGAGGCGTGCGACAACTCCCCTTCACCGCGCGCCCGAGGAGGAAACGTGCGACGCCGTCTGCTCGCCGCATTGGCGGCCCTCATGCTGCTGCTCGGCCTCGGAACCGTCACCCGAGCCGACGCATCGGCCGAGCCGCCGCCCAACCACCAGTACCGGGTGACCGGCCCCAGCGACTCCCAGCAGCGCAGCGCCGTGGCTGCCACCGGCGCCGCGATCGACGAGGTGGGTGCCGCCTACGTCGTGGTGACCGCGACGGAGAGCGAGATCGCGGAGATCAGGAAGCTCGGCTACGGCATCACGCCGGTGCCGCGCCCGCTCTCCCCACCCCTGCCACAGCCTGACGACTTCCCTCCGGCGGACTCGGGATATCACAACTACGCGGAGCTGACCGCCGAGGTGAACCAGATCGTCGCAGCCCACCCGTCGATCGCGCGGAAGTTCACCTGGGGCAGGTCGTACGAGGGCCGCGACCTCATCGGCGTCAAGATCAGCGACAACGTGGCGGCCGACGAGAGCGAGCCTGAGGTGCTGCTGACGTACAACACGCACGCCCGCGAACACCTGACCACCGAGATGGCCATCTACACGCTGCACCTTCTCGCCGACAACTACGGCACCGACAGCCGGATCACCACGCTGGTGAACACCAGGGAGATCTGGATCATGCCAAACATCAATCCGGACGGCAGTGAGTACGACATCGCGCGCGGCTCGTACCGGTCCTGGCGGAAGAACCGCCAGCCCACTCCCGGGTCGTCGTACGTCGGCACCGACACCAACCGCAACTGGGCCTACCGGTGGGGCTGCTGCGGGGGTTCCTCCGGCTCTCCCTCCAGCGAGACCTACCGCGGGCCGTCCGCCGAGTCGGCGGTCGAGGTCAAGGCGCTGGCCGACTTCGTGCGCGGCCGGGTCGTGAACGGCGTCCAGCAGATCAAGACCGGCATCGACTGGCACACCTACAGCGAGCTGGTGCTGTGGCCGTACGGCTACACGACCGCGGACACCGCGACCGGGATGACGCAGGACGACCACGACGCGCTCGCCTCGCTGGGCCGCAACCTCGCGTCCACCAACGGCTACACGCCGGAGCAGGCCAGCGACCTCTACATCGCCGACGGCACCATCAACGACTGGCTGTGGGGCACCTACAAGATCGCCAGCTACACGTTCGAGATGTATCCGGCGGGCGGCTCACCGGGCTTCTATCCGCCCGATGAGCAGATCGGCCCGCAGACGACCCGCAACCGCGAGGCGGTGCTCCGCTTCCTGGAGTACTCCGACTGCATCTACCGCGTCATCGGCAAGCAGGCGCAGTACTGCGGCTGAACCCCCCTTGGCGTACGGCTGCCGCACGCTCGGCGGCAGCCGTACGCCGGCGCAGCGAAAGCCGTACGCCAGCAGAGCAGAAGCCGCATGCGAGCTGTGTATTCGCTGCATAGCGGCTGCGTGGCACCTCCCATAGGCGGGAATCCACACCGGAATTGACTGTAATAACACGTTCTACGTCCAGAGAGTGACATGTCCTTCTACGTGCCACTATTCGCCTTCGAAACATTTTCGTACCACGAAAGGGCGATATCAAGCGAATTGGGTCTTGACGCTACAGCCGGGCCGACTTTACTTTCACGATCGTCATACCACATTCGGTGTTCGCATATGTGAACACCTGGTTGTGAGCACACCGACGGCAAGCGCGCGTCGAAAGAAAGGCCCGTATGCACCCCCCATTGCGCACCCCCCGCCGCACCGCCATCCTCATGGCCCTGGTCTCGCTGCTGTCCACACTGGTCGTCTCCGGTGTGACCGCTCAGCCGAGCAGCGCCGCGCCGGCCACCTTCGTCCACCCCGGCGTGCTCGTCAGCAGGCCGCAACTCGACTTCATGCGTACCAAGGTCCTGGCCGGGGCGCAGCCGTGGCTGGACGCCTACGACCAGATGCGTACGAGCAAGTACGCGTCCCTGTCGTGGACCGCCAAGCCACGGTCGGTCGTGGAATGCGGCCCGTACTCCAACCCCAACTACGGCTGCACCGACGAGCGCGACGACGCGATCGCGGCCTACACGGACTCGCTGATGTGGTACATCACGCGCGACAGCCGGTACGCCCAGAAGGCGATCAGCATCATGAACGCCTGGTCGGCCACGATCACCGACCACACCAACAGCAACGCGCCGCTGCAGACCGCGTGGGCCGGCTCGATGTGGCCCAGGGCCGCGGAGATCATCCGTTACACGTACACCGGCTGGTCCTCCACCTCCATCAGCAACTTCGGGAACATGCTCCGCAACGTTTACCTGCCCGAGGTCGTCAACGGCTCCAAGACGACCAACGGTAACTGGGAGCTGACGATGATGGAGGCCTCGCTCGGCATCGCGGTCTTCCTGCAGGACCGCACGACCTACGACAAGGCCGTATCCATTTACCGGGGCCGGGTGCCCGCCTACGTCTACCTGTCGTCCGACGGCGCCTACCCCAAGCCCCCGCCCGGCAGCAACATCGACACGCCCGCGGAAATCATCAGCTACTGGCAGGGGCAGGACACGTTCGTCGACGGGATCACGCAGGAGACCTGCCGCGACTTCACCCACACCGGATACGGCATCGACGCCATCGCGCACTTCGCCGAGACCACCCGGATCCAGGGCCAGGACCTCTACCCGGAGATCCAGGATCGGCTCCGGTTCGCGCTCGGGGTCCAGTCCAAGTACGAGCTCGGCGCAGCCGTGCCGTCCTGGCTGTGCAACGGGACCCTCGACTTGGGTCTCGGCCCGGTGACCGAGGTCGGCTTCAACGCCCTGCACAACCGCCTGGGCATCGGCATGACCAACACCCAGACGCTGACCCTGCAGCAGCGCCCGGCCGGCACGGACGGCCTCTTCGTCGCCTGGGAGACGCTGACCCACGGCGACAACCCCGCCTGATCGTCCTCCACCAGCCGCGCCTCCCTCAGCCCGTTACGGCGGGCTGAGGGACCGCCAGATCGGGCCGGGAAGCACCCGGGCGGCCTCGTCGAGGTCGATGCCCGGCGCGCCGGCGATCCACCGGCGGGTCACCTCCGCCACCGGCCCGATCAGGAGCATCTCGATGAGCGGCATGGGAAGGTCGGCGACGGCTCCGGCGTCGATGTGCGGCCGGAGCCAGGCCACCAGCTTCTCGATCCGCGGGGCCTTCACCGCCGCCACCGCCCCCGCGTCCAGATAGCCCATGTACGGCGAGCCATGGATGAACCGCGCTTCAGCGGGATCGGTGCGTACGAAATCGAGGTAGGCCCGGACGGTGGCCTCGACTCCGGCCCGGGCGGTCCTCTTCTTCTCCAGAGCGGCGATGAGGGCGTCGAGCAGATCGGCCATGCATTCCGAATACAGGGCGTTGGCCAGGCCGTCGAAGCTGCCGAAGTGGTGGTAGAGGCTGCCCACGCTCACGCCGCTCCGCGCGGTCACGGCACGCATGGTGAACCCCTCAGGGCCGTCCTCGGTGTAGACGTCGAGGGCCGCGGCCAGCAGCCGCCGGACCGTCTCCTCGCTCCGCTGCTGCCGACCGGCCATCACACCACCTGACCCGGCACGCCACCGGGGCCCATCAGGTCACCTCGGCCCATCAGGCCACCTGGACGAGCACGGCCGCCTGCTTCCAGAACTGCTGCGCCAGCACGGCGTCCCGCGCGACCGGCGCGAGCGGTGTCTCCTCGTCGATCTCGAAGTAACGGCCGGTGACGCCGGAGGTGTCGAGGGCCAGCCGCACCACCGGCCGGGCGCCGTTCTCCGGGGTGTCCCAGAACCGTTTGACGCCCTTCAGCGCCAGCCCGATGAGGCCGCCCCGATCGCCGAGGCCGGTGCGGATCACCCCCGGGTGAACTGCGTTGATCGTCACTCCGGCATCCTCCCACCGCTTCGCGAACAGCGGCGTCATCATGAGGTTGCACAGCTTGGTGTCCGCGTATGTCCGGATGGGATGGAAATCGAGCCCCACGGCCGTACGGTCGATGTCGGCCCTGCCCTTGACGTACAGCCCGGCGCTCACCTGCACCACCCGGGTCCCCGATTCGAGCATCCGGCGCTCCAGCAGGTGGTTGAGGAGGAACGGCGCGAGGTGGTTGACGGCGAAGGCCCGCTCGACGCCGTCGGAGTTGACCTCGAACCGGCTCGGCCAGATGCCCGCGTTGTGCACCAGCACGTCGATGCGCGGGCAGGCGGCCAGCAGGGCCTCGGCCGCCGCGCGGACCTGCCGCGTCCCCGACAGGTCGCCGGTCACGACCACGGCCTCGCCCGGGATCGACGCCCTCGCGGCCTCGCCGCGCGCGCGGTCGCGGGCCAGGAGGACCACCCGGTGACCCTGACCGGCCAGACTCGCCGCCACCGCGTATCCGATGCCCCGCGCGCCGCCGGTGACCACAGCCGTTGGTGTCATCCCGCGAGCATATTTAGAGCAACTATCTAGATCAAGTCTCTATTTCCCTCGCGCTCACAGCCGCCGGAGGGCGGGCAGCAGCTCCTTCTCCCACCAGTCGAAGAACTCCCGCTGGTGCTCGCTCCCGATCTGCACCAGCGCGACATGGGTGAACCCGGCGTCGGTGTACTGCCGCACCGCCTCGACGACGGCGTCCACGTCGGGGCCGCACGGCACCTTCTTCGCCACGTCGTCAGGACGCACGGTCTCCGTCGCGGCGGCGAAGTTGACGGGGGCGGGCAGCTCCGCCATGACCTTCCAGCCCGGCAGCGACCAGCGCCACAGCCGGTGGGCCCGCTCCACGGCCGCGTCACGGTCGGGGTCGTAGGAGATGGCGAGCTGGCCGTACACCGGCTTGCCCTGTCCCCCGGAGGCGGCGAACTTCTCGACCAGCTCCCGCTCCGGGTCCGTGGACACCAGCGCGTCGCCGTACTCCGCGGCGATGTCCAGGGACTGGTCGCCGGAGGCCGCGACCGCGAGGGGCACCGGCCGATCCGGCAGGTCGAACAGCTTGGCCGAGTCGATGTCGAAGAACTCGCCGCGGTAGGTCCGGTAGCCGCCGTCGAACAGCTCCCTGATGATGTCGATGGCCTCGCGGAACATCTCGTGCCGCGTGTTGACCGGCGGCCAGCCGTGGCCGACCACGTGTTCGTTGAGGTTCTCCCCCGCCCCGAGCCCGAGCGTGAAGCGGCCCTCGGAGAGGACGCCCATCGTGGCCGCCTTCTGCGCCACCACAGCGGGGTGATATCGCATGATCGGGCAGGTGACATAGGTCATCAGCGGCAGGCGGTCCGTCGCGTGCGCCACCGCCCCAAGGACCGACCAGGCGTACGGCGAGTGCCCCATCTCCTCCAGCCACGGGAAGTAGTGGTCGGAGATGACCGCGTAGTCGAAACCGACGCGCTCCGCAGTGACGACGTCGTCGACGAGCTGCCTGGCCGGTGTCTGCTCGCACATCATCGTGTAACCGATCTCTGCCATACATCGGCCCCTACCCAGCGCTCAGGGAATCTCGCCTCGCCTGGGTCAGGAGTGCCCCAAGCGGAGACCCGCGGATCAGTCGCCCTGGCGCACGTGTCGTCAGTCTCGCTGGTGTTGTCAGTCTCGCTGACGCTCGTGTTCTCAGCCTCGCTGGCGCTCGCGGAAGATGCCCACCAGCACCCGCAGCGCCAGGATCGCGCTCACGACCAGCAGGTTGTAGCCGATGAGCTGGTAGAGCCCCACCCCTGTGGGCGCCAGCGCCTCGGCGATCACCAGGAACACCATGGACGCCAGCAGGGCGCAGGCCAAGGCGCGAGGATGAGAAACCAGAGCGGCGTGATGCTCGAATCGTCACGGGACACCGAGCCCGCGAGGGCCTGCGCGATCGGCCCGGCGATGAGGAGCGCGAAGCCGCCTCCGAGCAGCGTGCGGACGATTCCGAAGCGCAGTCCGAGCAGCCGCCGGGCGGCCACGGCGAAGCCGGTCACCCATCCGACGACCCAGATCAGGAAGGTGATCCACACGAGCAAGTCCACTATCGCCCCCATCCGCGAGGCCCTGGTTTGCCCTGTGACGGCGGACTCTAGCCGCCGCCGGAAGGGATGGGGCGTGACCGCGAGCCGGCGCTTCGCCTCCTGGGCACAGGGGCAGGCGCAGCGCGCGACTCACCAGCTCGGCTGACCCGATCGGCCGCGCCGGAGGTCTACGGTTGTGGATGAGGCCCGCCGGCACCCCCGGGCTGACCTGGGAGGAGAGCGCCACACCGATGACCAGTGGGACCGAGCGGCAGCGCACGTCCACGGCCCCTCGCACCGGCCGCGGGGTGGTCAAACCGACCCCCGCCGAGCTGATGGAGGACACGGGCACCGGCCTCGACTACGGCACGCGGCCGGACCGGATCCCCGGCTACCTCACTCCCGCCGATCGCTTCTTCATCCGGAACCACGCGCCGACCCCCCTCCTCGACGCGGCGACCTGGTCGCTCCGCGTCGAGGGAAACGGCGTTCGCCGGCCCATCGTCTACACCTACGACGATCTGTGGCACCGCTTCACCCACGTCTCCGTGGTCCGCACGCTCGAGTGCGCGGGAAACCGGCGTGCACTGTTCGGCGAGGAGCACGGGCACCGGTTCGAGGGCACGCCCTGGGGGCGCGGCGCCATCGGGACCGCCGAGTGGACGGGTGTGCGGCTGCGGGACCTGCTCGAACCGGCGGGAATCACGACCGGGGCGCGCGACGTGATGCCGGAGTCGCTC
Source organism: Planotetraspora sp. A-T 1434 (assembly GCF_025420585.1). Taxonomy (GTDB): domain Bacteria; phylum Actinomycetota; class Actinomycetes; order Streptosporangiales; family Streptosporangiaceae; genus JAOEGB01. Next base: position 14,464 of record NZ_JAOEGB010000050.1, read on the forward strand.
GACGCGGTGTGCGCCCGTCGTCCGATGCCGCTGACCAAGGCGCTGGCCGACGACACCGTGCTCGCCCTGGCCATGAACGGCGACGTGCTGCCGCCGGACCACGGGTTCCCGGCCCGGGTCGTGGTCTCCGGCTGGCTCGGCGCGGCCAGCATCAAGTGGGTCGGCCGGATCGAGGTGTCCGAGGAGGCCCTGCGCGTCCCCTGGAACACCGAGGACTACGTGCTCACCGGCCCGGAGTCCGCCGAGGGCGTGCCCATCACCAGCGTGCCGGTCGCGAGCCTGGTGGAGCTGCCGTGGCCCGCGCGGCTGAGGCCCGGACCGCAGGTCATCCGGGGACGGGCGTTCGCGGGCGAGAACCGGGTGGTCGCGGTTGACCACCGCCTCGACGACGGCCCCTGGCGGCCCGCGCTCCTGGCCTCGCCGGAGACGCCGGGGGCCTGGGCGCGCTGGCAGTTCCACTGGGATGCCGAGCCCGGCGAGCACATCCTCCAGGTTCGGGCCACCGACGACAAGGGCAACATCCAGCCCGGCGCCACCACGTGGAACGACCTGGGCTACTGCTACAACTCGATCCTGTCCCACCCGGTGGTCGTCGGCTGACTCCACCGCCTTCTCACCGCCTTCTCACCGCCTTCTCACCGCCGGGTGTAGAGCGTGACGAAGATCCTTCCGAACCTCCGCTGCGTCGTCCGGCGGAATCGGCTGTCCTTGATCAGGGCCTGGCAGCGGACGTCCGTGGGGCAGTACTTCTTGGGCACCGCCGACACCATCCACACCCGCTGGAATTCGCCGGCCACCACGCGGAACTGCGAACGCGACCGTGGCTTCGTGCGGCCCGGCGCGTACGTCAGGTCATCGAGCACGCGGTACGGCGAGCCGTACACACCGACGAAGAGCCGGTAGCGGAAGGGCACGAACAGGACCGCGTCCCCGGGTCTGATCTCCGCCGACAGCGTGGAGGAGAGCGTGCGGAGATCATCGGGGCGGGCGTCGGGCCGCCGGAGGAGGACCTGCGCGGGCAGGGTGAGGGCGGCCAGCAGCCCGACCGCGACGACCGGGATCAGCCAGGAGCGCCACCCCCGCAGGACCGCGGGCAAGACCGCCGGCAGGAAGGCCGCTCCCACCAGCAACGCGACGGCGGGCACGCAGAACAGCAGATAGCGGGGGTGGTAGATCGGCTCGACCTGAGAGATCGCGAACGATGCGAGCACGGGCAGGAAGGCCCACGGAAGCGCCACGAGCGCCAACGGCCTGGCGTGGCGGAAGGCGCAGACCGTCCCCGCGACGACCAGCACCCCGAGCAGCCCCACCGCCCACCAGGTGCCACCGGCCTGATGGGCGAAGTCGAGGAGGTCGGCGAAACCGGGTCGTTTCAGCCAGAAGACCTGTTCACGCTCTCGCGACGCGACCAAGGCGAGGGGCGCGACCACGGCCATGGCCCCCGCCACGGCGGCTCCCCATCGAAGCAGCTCACGGCGGCGCCACGCCAGCACGGTGACCCCGTGGGCGAGGACGATCAGCAGCGCGAACAGATGCAGCCAGCCCAGCAGAGCCAGGCTCGCCGCGTAGAAGGCGAACCGGGACCACCGGCGATCCTCCAGGGCGTTCAGCAGCGTCCACGTCGCCAGGACGGCCACGGCCGTGACGAGCGCGTAGCTCCGGGTCTCCTGGGCGTACCGGCTGACGATCGGCATCAGCGCGTAGACGACCCCCGCCACCACGCCGGCCCGCTCCGACGCGAGCCGCCTGCCGACGACGGCCACGCCGTACGCCGCCGCGGCGGTGGCGACCACCGACGGCAGGCGGAGCACCAGCTCGTTCGTCCCGATGGCGGCGAAGGGCCGCAGCAGCAGGTAGTAGAGCGCGTGGACCGCGTCGATCGCACCCAGCAGCCGCCACAGGTCGCGGAGCGGCATCACCGCCGCCATCGCGCTGACCGACTCGTCCCGCCAGAACGACGGCACGGTCACACCCCAGAACCCCACGACCGCCGCGGCGACCGGCGGCACCACATCCCCGCGTAAACGCACGTTGCCCGATCATAGAAAAGCCGGGATAACCCTCGCGTTAGGAGAACCGCTCAAGGGCGGTCATGCGATAGACCAGATATGCGCCGCTTCCTCCCGATCCCGCGAACGCACTCGCCACCGCGACGGCAACAACTCCCCACCGTCGAACACACGGCCATCGAGCACACGGACGTTGAGCAGACGGACGTCGAGCACACGACCGTCGGGCATGCGGCCGTGGAGCACCCAGCCCCGCATGGCATCCCGTCGCCGGATCGCGGCGACCACGAGCTGATCGCGGCCGTGGGCGCGCAGGACATCGAGGCGCTGCGCGTCCTGCACCGGCGGCACGCCCCCTGGCTGCGCGCCCGCCTGCTCCGCCGCTGCGCGGACCCCGACGTCGTCGACGACGCCGTCCAGGACACGTTCGTCGCGGTCTGGCAGGGCGCCTCCCGCTACTCGGCCCAAGGAGACGACGCCGCGGCGTGGATCTGGACGATCGCGATCCGGCGCATGGTGTCGGTGCTCCGGGGGCGCGGGAGCCAGTGGATAGGCGGCAGGCCCGTCCCGGACACCGACGCCGCCGCGGCCTCCGCGGAGGACGTCGTGCTGCTCCGCGTCGAACACGGCGATCTCGGCACGGCTGTCGCCCGGCTGTCGCCGGAGCTCCGGGCCGTCATCGAGGCGACCATCCTGGACGGCCTCACCGTCCGGGAGACCTCTCAGCTTCTCGGAGTCCCCGAGGGCACCGTCAAGACCAGGCTCATGCGGGCGAAGGCTCGGCTACGGGAGGAGCTGGCATGAACGGCACCTGGCACATCCCGAGCGACCTGCTCGAGCGCTACCTGGGCGGTGATCTCGACGTGGCGCAGGTCATGTCCGTTGAGGCGCATCTGGTGCGCTGCGCGCGGTGCCGTACGGCGGTGCCGGGGGACGAGACGTGGCTCGCGGCGTCATGGGAGCGGATCGAGGACGCGGTGGGGAGCCCCCGCCCCCGGCCCGCCGAACGCGTCCTGCGGCACCTCGGCGTGCCCCGCCATCTGGCCAGGCTGCTCGTCGCGACGCCGACGCTGAGCCGCGCGTGGCTCGCCGCGGTGACGGCTGTCCTCACGTTCGCGATCGTGGCCGCGCACGCCGCCGGCAATGGATTCCCGGCGTTCCTCACCGTAGCCCCCGTACTGCCGCTGGCCGGCATCGCGCTCGCCTACGGCCGCTGGGTGGATCCCGCGCACGAGTCGCACGCGGCGACGCCCCTGGCAGGTCCCCGGCTGCTGCTCCTGCGGGCCCTCGCCGTCCTCGTCACCGCCATCGCGCTGACCGGCCTGGCAGCCCCGCTCCTTCCCGCCATGACCGCCGCCTGGCTGCTCCCTTCTCTGGCCCTGGCGGGCGGCTGCCTGGCCCTCGCGACCCGCGTGCCGCTGCCGCTGGCCGCAGCCGCGCTGGGGGCGGGATGGATCGGGGTGGTAGCCGTCACGGGCGGGCTCACCGGCGACTGGTCGGTCCCGTTCGGCCCCACGGCTCAGGTCGTGTACGGCTGCGCCGCCCCGGTTCTCGCCCTCGTCCTCTACAGCCGTCGCCACCGCCTCGACCCTGGAGAGCCCCAGTGATAGACCCAGTGATAGACCCAGTGACAGACTCGGCGATACACCCGGTGAACGGCGCGAGCTCGACGGTGAGCGTGCGCGGCCTCGCCAAGAGCTATGGCCGCAACCGCGTGATCGACGACCTGGACCTCACGCTCGGCACCGGCGTCACCGGCCTCCTGGGGCCGAACGGCGCCGGCAAGACGACGCTGCTGCGGTGCCTGGCGACCACCCTCGCCCCCGACGCGGGACGGATGCGCGTCCTCGGCCTGGATCCGGGCACACGTGGGCCGCGCACGGAGCTGCGCCGCCGCCTCGGCTACCTGCCGCAGGACTCCGGCTTCTATCCGCACTTCACCGTCTTCGAGATGGTCGACTACGTCGCGATCCTCAAGGAGATGACCGACCGGGCCACGCGGCACAAGGAGGTGCGGCGGGTGCTCGCCGAGGTGGACCTCGGCGACCGAGCCAGGACCAAGGTCCGCAAGCTCTCCGGCGGCATGCGGCAGCGGCTCGCCCTCGCCCAGGCGCTGCTCGGGCAGCCGGAGCTGCTGCTCCTCGACGAGCCGACGGTGGGTCTCGACCCCGAGCAGCGCCTCAGGCTGCGCGCGCTGGTCTCCCTGCTCGGCGAGAGCCGTACGGTCCTGCTCTCCACCCATCAGACCGAGGACGTCGCGGCGCTGTGCGAACGGGTCGTCGTCATGCACGGAGGGCGGGTGCTCTTCGACGGCACGCCTGGGGGGCTCGCCGGGGTGGCGAACGGCCGGGTCAGCCTCTCCGGTGAACGCCCGGAGGGTGACCGCCTCATTTGGCGCACGGCCGACGGCCGCTACCGCACGCTGGGCGAGCCGCCCTTGGGGGCCGAACCCGCGGAGCCGACCGTGGAGGACGGCTACCTGATGCTGCTCGGCACGTCTCCGGAGCCCGTGGCATGAGCACGCGCATCGAGTTCGTCGAGACGCCCACCCTGGCACCCCAAGCGGGCACGCGGGCGCAGACGATCAGCCTTGCCCTGTTCGAAGGGGCTCGCCTGCTGCGCAGCCCGCTCCTGTGGGGCGCGGCGGCGCTCCTTCTCGGCCTGCGCGTCTACCAGACGTGGAACTGGGCGCCCGACTGGTCGGTCCTGACCATCGACGACACCTACGGCGCGCTGATCGTCGCCGCCGCCGCGCTCATCGCAGCCAACCTGGCCACCACCCGCGAGCGCCGGCACGCCATGCCCGGGACGTTGCGGGCGCTGCCGGTTCGCGCTCCCGCGCGGACGAGCGCGCTGCTGATCGCCGTTCCGATCGTCGCGACCGCCGTGTCCATTCTCGTGCTGGCCGTACACCTGGTCAGTCAGATATCCGCGAACACGGCAGGCCGGTTCGACGCCTGGGAAGCCCTGACGGGGCCGGTCGACGTGGCCGTGGCGGCCGTCCTCGGGGTCGCCCTGGGCCGGTGGCTCCCCGGGCTGGTCGCCGCGCCCGTGGCCGTCTTCGCGATAGCCGTGCCGACCGAACTGTCCAGGGCGGGCGGCTCGTGGGCGGCCCTGCTCCCGGTCATCGTGAGCCATGACCTGCCTGTCGAGCTCACCCCACGGCCGTCCGCGACCCACCTGGTGTACCTGCTAGCCCTGGGCGTCCTCTTCGCCGGCCTGGCGACGGCCCGTCACGGGGTGCGGCCGCCGCGGGTGATCGCCGTGGCGACCGGCCTGGCCGTCGCGGCTTCCGCGGGGGCGGTCGCGATGGCCTCGGTCAAGGACCGGGTCCCAGAGCAGACGATGCGGCGCTACCTCGACCCCGCGGCGCACCGATGCCAGGCCCTCGATGGCGTGACGTACTGCGCCTACCCCGGCTACGCGCCGTGGATCCCGCTCTGGGCGCGAGCCGTACGGCCGGTGGTGGCCGCCATCCCGCCATTCGCGCGCGACCGGGTCCCCGAGATCCGGCAGCGGATCGGCTTCGTGTCCTTCGGGCGCCGCATGCAGACAACCGGGCAGCCACGGTGGCCGCATATCGCCGGACCTTCCATGCAGTGGGGCGGGCACGGCAAGGCCACGGACGCCTGGCTCGGGGGTCAGGTGGCGGCCGAGGTCACCGGCCTGCCGCTCGACTGGCTGCGCATCCTCATCAACGATCCCCACCTCGACGCTCGGGCGGTGTACGTCGCGAACGGCTCCCCCGGATGCGCCGCGCTGGGGCAGGGCCGGACCCTGGTGGCCCTCTGGCTCGGCGGTCAGGCCGGTCCGGTACGGCAGGCCGCCAAATCGTGGGTCGAGCCCGAGAAGTCCGAAGAAGCGGCCGCCGAGCGGCTGTACGACTACGCCGAACGGCTGGTCCGCCGGCCTGACGCCCGCGAGCGGATCTGGGCCCACTGGGACACCCTCATGAACCCGTCCACCACGGTGGAACAGGCGCTTCCGCTGCTAGGCCTCAGGCCCGGCCTCGGCGACGCCAAGCGGAAGGCCTGCTCGTGACGCGCGTGACATTGCTCCTAATCCGCCCGCTGGTGAGGGCGATCGACTGGATTCCGCTGGTGTGGGCCGCGGCCTTCGCCACTGGCCTGGTCGTCCTCATCGGCTCGATCGAGCGCCCGCTTCCGACGTGCGACGCCCTGCCGCTGCTGCGGATGTCCGCCGGCATCCTGGGCGCCGCGGCCGGATTCTCCCTGGTCGACCCGATGGCGTACGGCACGGCCCCGGTGCCCTCACCACGCTGGCTGCGCATGTGGCTCCGCACCGCACTGGCGGCCGGGACGGCGCTCGGGCTGTGGGGAGCCGGTTTCGTCATCGCGACCCTCTACCTGCCGCACGGGTCCCGGCTGCTCGTCGGGGACGTGACACTTGAGGCCGCCGTATGCGTGCTCACAGGGCTCTCCGGCGCGGCGGTGGCCGTCAGGATCCGTCCGGGACATGGGCGCTCGGCGGCCCTCCTCGGCGCGGCCGTCCAGTCCACCCTGCTCGTCATCACGCTGTTTCTCACCGCCGACCTGTGGCTGTGGCCGCTCCAGAGCGACCTGCGCTGGCCCGGGGCGCACCAGGCGTGGCTCGGGCTGCTGCCCCTGCCGCTGGCCTGCCTGGCCGTGGCCCACCGGGATCTCGCCGGCGGGACTCGGCAGCGGCCGGGAAATATCTCAAGTCGCACTCTTATGGAGCGATTCATTTAAATTGCGGCAAATGCACAATATGCTCGCCTTGAATCTGTGGCTTCAGCAAAGGAGACGGTGCGTGGCCGAGGATGCAACGGCGCCCCCCGGCATAGATGTGCACATCCCGAACGCCGCGCGCATGTACAACTACTACCTGGGCGGCAAGGACAACTTCCCGGTGGACAGGGAGGCCGCGGAGCGCGTCCTGGCGGTGGCGCCCGAGGCTCGGGAGCTGGCCCGGCAGAACCGGGCGTTCATGCGCAGGGCCGTCCGTTACCTCGTGGCCGAGGCCGGGATCCGCCAGTTCCTGGACATCGGCACGGGGCTACCGACCGAGGGCAACGTCCACGAGGTGGCCGCGGAGGTGGACCCCGGGACCCGCGTGGCCTACGTCGACAACGACCCCGTCGTGCTCGCACACGCCCGGGCCCTGCTGTCGAGCACCACGAACACCCTCGCCGTCCCCGGCGATCTCCGGCAGCCGCAGGACATCCTCGACGACTCAGAGCTCCGGTCATTGATCGACTTCACCGAGCCGGTCGGGATCCTGCTGGTGGCCGTCCTGCACTTCCTGACCGACAGCGACAAGCCGGCCGAGCTGATCGCCCGCCTGCGCGACGCCGTACCGCCGGGAAGCTATTTGGTGCTGTCGCACGTGACCGCCGAGGACCACACGGCCGCCGCGCAGAAGGGCGCCGCCGTCTACCGGAGGGCGAACGCCAGCATCACACTGCGTACCCGCACCCAGATCACGGAGATGTTCGAAGGGTTCGAGGTGCTCGACCCGGGCGTGGTCCGGCTGGACGAGTGGCACCCCGACCACGAGGCGTCCATCGCCGGAGGACGTGACCTCCCCACGTGGTTCCTGTGCGGCGTGGGCCGCGCGCTCTGACATATCCGCACGGTCGTTCCGTACGGCCGGCCGCTCGCAGGAGGGCGCGACATGGACGAGGTGCGGTACAACCCCTTGGGCGGCGCGCAACCGGCGGGGGCCACGTTCGCCATGTTCGACGAGTTGCGGGCGCGGCATCCGATGTTCCGCAGCACGTTCGGCGAGGGGTTCTGGGTTCTGAGCCGCTACGACCTCATCCTTGAGGCGCTCCAGGACCCGGTGACGTTCTCCAACGCGGCCGTGTCCGTGCTCGATCCGAACCCGCGGTACCGGTGGATCCCCGAGATGCTCGACCAGCCGGAGCACACGGTGTGGCGCCGCCTGCTCCGGCCGCTGTTCTCCCCCGCTGCCGTGAACGCGATGTCCGGCAAGATCCGCGAGCGGTGCGCCGCGATGGTGGACGACCTCGCCGCCCGCGGCTCCTGCGACTTCGTGACCGACTTCGCCCGCCGCTTCCCGACCACGGTCTTCCTGGAGTTGCTCGGCCTGCCCGTGGAGGAGCTCGGCACCTTTCTGGCCTGGGAGGACGCGATTCTCCACGGCGGGAGTTCTCCCGACCGCCTGCCGAAGCGGCTCGCCGCGATGCGGGAGGTCACGGGCTACTTCGCCGGCGTGGTGGCCGAGCGGCGGGAGAGCCCGCGGGACGACCTGATCAGCACGGCGGTGACGTGGGAGATCGACGGGCGGCCCGTGCCCGATGAGGATCTGCTCGACCTGTGCCTGCTGCTGTTCATGGCCGGGCTCGACACCGTCACGGCGCAACTCTCCTACGCTTTCTGGCATCTGGCCACGCATCCGGAGGACCGGTCGCGGATCGCCGCCGGGCCCGACGCGATTCCCGACCTGATTCCCGACGCGGTGGAGGAGCTGATGCGGGCCTACTCCATCGTCATGCCGGCCCGGAAGGTCACCAGGGACGTCGACTTCCACGGGTGCCCGATGAAGGCCGGCGACATGGTGCTCATCCCGCTCAACCAGGCGAACCGCGACCCAGGCGTGTTTCCCGACGCCGACCAGGTCGTCCTCGGCCGTCAGCGGAACCGGCACCTGGCCTTCGGCGTCGGCATCCACCGCTGCCTGGGCGGCCACCTCGCCCGCGCCGAGATGCGCATCGCGATGGAGGAGTGGCACCGGCTCATTCCGGACTACCGGGTCCCCGACGGCGCGCAGCCTGTGGAGCATGCCGATCTGGTCCTCGGGCTCGACACCCTCCCGCTCACCTGGTCCTAGCTGAGAGGCGGGGCCCCGTCGGCCTGAGCTTCGCTGACCCGCGCTCTACTGGCCTGAGCTTCGCTGGCCCGCGCTCTACTGGCCTGAGCTTCGCTGGCCTGGACCGCCGGACGCGAGGCACTCGGTCAGGCGGGGTCCCGGTTCTGGGCCCTGATGCGCCTTGATCGCCAGGCTGAAGAGGGCCACGAGCAAGTCAGCGTCGTCCTCGGTCTCCAGCCGGACGCCGATCCAGTCGCGGTGCGGCTCCAGGGCCACCTGTTCAGCGGTCTCAAGCGTATGACGCATCCGGTCGATCACCGGGCGGGTCAGGCACAGCTCCGCCTCGTGGTCGGTGTGCAGGTGGAGGATCTGGCGGGCGCCCACGGTGACCCCCAGTCCGCTCCCACACGCCGCGTGTCCCGCGCGGCACCCTGGCCATGCCTGGAGCTGGATGAGCACTCGCGAGGCCACGGACTGCCTGGCGATGCCGGTCACGCTCATACTGCCATCGTGGCTGCTCCGGATAGCCACAGGAAGCGGGTAACGGCAATCGTTATTCATCCCGGCGCCATGGGGACGCACCCATGCGTTCCGCTGGGCTTCCGATCCACCGCGCCCTCCGCCCGGCTCTCGCGCAAGTCCGATCGGAGATGAGAGGCGACACCGTGAAGGGTCTACCGCCTTACCCATCCGTACCCGTCAGAGCACGG
>NZ_JAOEGB010000051.1 GCF_025420585.1 Planotetraspora sp. A-T 1434
TACTTCCGCCCGGGATTTCAGCCCCACCAGAAAGCGGCGGCGATCACGCAGTAGAGCACGATGAGCGTGGCGCCCTCCAGCCAGGTCGACTCGCCGTCGAGCACCACGATGACCGCGACCAGCACGGCGATGATCAGAGCCGCGATCAGCAGCGGCGGGAGCACGAGGGTGAACGAGGCCCCGACGAGCGGCGACAGCAGCACCAGGGCGGGGGCGATGACCAGGGCGATCTGCAGGGGGCTCTGGAGGATCACGGACAGCGCGTAGTCGGACTGGTTCTTCGCGGCGAGCTGGATGCCGACGACGTTCTCGACCGCGTTACCGGCAATGGCCACGATGACCAGGCCCGCGAACGCCTGCGAGATGCCGAGCGTGCCCATCGCGGGCTCCAGGGCGTGGACGAACCATTCGGACACGAAGGCGGCGCCGACCCCTGTGATGGCGAGCATGCCGAGGGCGACTCCGAGCGGCCAGCTCGGCCCGTGGTGGCCCGGCTCGGCCGAGGCGGCCGCAACCGGTTCAGCCGCGACCGGTTCGGCCGGGGCCTCGGCCTCGGCGGACTTCCGGCGGCGGATGGCCGCGGGCAAGGACGCCAAGAAGAGCCCGAGCAGCAGGATCGACACGACGATCGACAGCCCACGCTCGTGCCCGGCCGCCGGGGTGTGCAGTGCCGCCGTCAACGCGGGGATGAGCAGCGCGAACACGGCGAGCACGAGCAGCATCGTGATCGTGCGAGCCGACTCGGCTCCGAACCGCTGCGGGCCGTTCTTGACCCCGCCGACCACGAACGCCAGGCCGAGGACGAGCAGGACGTTGGCCAGGATCGAGCCGACGATGGACGCGCTCGCCACCTCATAGAGCCCGTCGCGGAGCGCGAACAGGACCACGAAGAGCTCGGGCAGGTTGCCCAGCGCGCTCTGCACGACTCCGGTGGCGCCCGCGCCCAGACGGTCGCCCAGCGCCTCGACGCTACGGCCGACCAGGCTCGCCAGCAGTGCCAGGGCGACGCCGGAAAGCGCGAACGGCAGGACCGTCCCCCCGCCGGCGAACCGGGTCACCCCCGCCCCGACGGTGCCCAGCACGCAAATAAGGATCAGCCGCCAGTCCGCTCGTGTGAAGCCCACGACGCATGATCGTAGGGGTCAGGACTTCACCAGGGAAAGCCCAGGGAATTTTCAGCCCTGGAGCCAGACGTATCCGCCGAAACGGCCCGTCCGCTGCTCCCGGCGGTAGGAGAAGAGGTCCGGCGTCTCGATCGTGCACCGGCCGTCGTGCCGGATGTCGGCCACTCCCGCCCGCCGCAGCTGGGCGGCGATCCCGGCCCTGATGTCGAGGGCGGGCGTGCCCTGCCGGGTCGTCGACCGGCTCTCGGGGACCCGTTCTGCGACCCTCTCCCGCAGGTCGTCGGGCACCTCGTAGCAGAGCCCGCAGGCCGCGGGGCCGATCACGGCCACCATCCGCGTGGGCTCGGCGCCCCGGGACGCCATGGCCTCGACCAGCGCCGGGACGACTCCCGCCTCGGTGCCCGGCCGCCCGGAATGCGCGCCTCCCACCAGTCCCGCCACGGGGTCGGCCACAAGGACCGGGGCGCAGTCGGCCACGAGGATCGCCAGCCCGAGGCCGGGCCGATCGGTGAAGACGGCGTCGAGCGCGGGCGGTTCGCCGGCGAACGGCTCGGTGACATAGGCGACGTCCGCACCGTGGACCTGCCGCATGAAGACCACCATGTCGAGGCCCAGCTCGGCCGCCGTCTTCGCCCGGTTCTCCGCCACCGCCGCCGGGTCGTCCCCCACCGCACCACCCAGGTTGCGCGTGCCGTACGGCTCCGCGCTCACGCCGCCGTGCCGGTCGGTGAAGGCCATGCGGACCCGCTCGATCGCAATCACCGGACCAGCGTACTAAGGGGATAGCGTGGCGGGCGGGCGAGACGAGGAGGCGGTCGGTGCGCGCGGTGGTGTACGAGGCGTTCGGCGCGGAGCCCCAGGTCCGCGAGGTGGCGGATCCCGTCGCCTCTCCGTACGGGGCCGTCATCAGGGTGGAGGCCACCGGTCTGTGCCGCAGCGACTGGCACGGGTGGATGGGCCACGACGGCGACATCCAGGTGTTCCCCCACGTGCCGGGACATGAGCTCTCCGGCGTCGTGGAGTCCGTGGGCCCCGGCGTGACGGGCTGGCGGCCCGGCGATCGGGTGCTGGTGCCGTTCGTGTGCGCCTGCGGGCGATGCCGGGAGTGCGTCAAGGGTGACCAGCAGGTGTGCGAGCGCCAGACACAGCCGGGGTTCACCCACTGGGGGTCGTTCGCCGAGCGGGTCGCGATCGACCACGCCGATGTGAACCTCGTGCGCCTGCCGGACGGTATGGCGTTCGCCACGGCCGCGAGCCTCGGGTGCAGGTTCGCCACGGCCTTCCGCGCCGTGGTCGCGCAGGGGCGGGTCAAGCCGGGAGACTGGCTGGCCGTGCACGGCTGCGGCGGCGTCGGCCTGTCTGCCGTCATGATCGGGGCCGCCGCGGGGGCCCGGGTGGTCGCGGTGGACATCTCCCCCGGCGCCCTTGACCTCGCGAGGCGGTTCGGCGCGGCCGAGTGCGTCCAGGCCGGGCCGGACACAGCAGACGTGGCAGCCGTGATCCGCGAGATCACGGCGGGCGGCGCGCACGTCTCGGTCGACGCGCTGGGCAGCCCGGCCACGTGCGCGGCGTCGATCGAGAGCCTCCGCAGGAGAGGCCGCCACGTCCAGGTCGGGCTCCTTCCCGGCGGCACGGCCCTGCCGATGGGCCGGGTGATCGCCCACGAGCTGGAGATCCTCGGCAGCCACGGCATGGCCGCCCACGCCTACCCTCCGATGCTGGAGATGATCGCCGGGGGTGCGCTGCGACCGGACCTGCTCATCACCCGGACGATCGCCCTGGAGGAGGCCCCCGCCGCGCTGACGGCCCTCACCCACGGCGCAGCCGCGGGGATCACCATGATCACGCCTGGCTAGAGGACCGCGGCGTAGAGCTCGTGGGTGCGCTCGGCGATGCGCTGCCAGGAGAAGTGGTCGATCGCCCTGCGTCGCCCCGCCTTACCCATCGCGGACGCCGTGGCGGAATCGCCGAGCAGCGCGTTGACCCGATGGGCGATGCCGTCGGCGAATGCCTCGGGATCGTACGGCTCGCCGTCGGGGCCCTGGTCGATCGGCACGAGCAGGCCCGTGGAGCCGTCGGCCACGACCTCGGGTATGCCCCCTGTGGCGGTCGCCACGACAGCCGTCTCGCAGGCCATCGCCTCCAGGTTCACGATGCCCATCGGCTCGTACACCGACGGGCAGACGAAGACGGTGGCATGGGTGAGGATCTGGATGACCTCGGGCCTGGGCAGCATCTCGGAGATCCAGATGACCCCTTCGCGCGTGGCCGACAGCTCGCGGACCAGGCCGGTCACCTCCTCGGCGATCTCGGGGGTGTCCGGCGCGCCCGCGCACAGCACGAGCTGCGCGTCCGGGGCGAACGACCGGGCCGCATGCAGGAGATGGACGAGGCCCTTCTGCCGGGTGATGCGCCCCACGAAGACGACGTACGGCGTGGCCGGGTCGATGCCGTGCCGCGCGAGTGCCTCCGTGCCGTGGGAGGGGGCATACTCCTCCGTGTCGATGCCGTTGTGGATCACCCGCACCCGGTCTGGCGATATTTCGGGATATGCCGTCAGCACATCGCGGCGCATGCCTTCGGACACTGCGATGATCGCGTCGGCCGACTGGAGCGCCGCCCGCTCCGCCCACGACGACAACGTGTAGCCCCCGCCAAGTTGCTCGGCCTTCCACGGCCGCAGGGGCTCCAGGCTGTGGGTGGTGACCACGTGCGGCGTGCCGTACAGCATCTTGGCGACGTGCCCGGCGAAATTGGCGTACCAGGTGTGGCTGTGCACAACGTCCGCGCCCTCGCATCCGGCGGCCATCTCCAGGTCGACTCCCAGCACCTGAAGGGCGGCGTTGGCGGTCTCCAGGCCGCCGGGCACGCGGTACGCCCGCACGCCGGTCTCGTCCCGTGGCGCGCCGAAGCACCGCACCCGCACGTCGGCAAGCCTGCGGAGCTCGCGCGCCAGATATTCGACATGGACTCCGGCTCCGCCGTACACCTCGGGCGGATACTCGCGGCTGAGCAGATCGACACGCATAGGAGGAGCTTAGGGTTGTTGTCGCCGCCCCGGGTGTTTGGCAGCGGTTTGGCGGGTTAAGGTCCTGCCTATGAAGGTCCTGGCGATCGTGCTCGCAGGTGGTGAGGGGAAGCGGCTGATGCCGCTGACCGCGGACCGGGCCAAGCCCGCTGTGCCGTTCGGAGGGATCTACCGGCTCGTCGACTTCGTGCTGTCGAACCTCGCGAACGCCCATTATCTGCAGATCGTCGTGCTGACGCAGTACAAGAACCACAGCCTCGACCGGCACATCTCGCGAACCTGGCGACTGTCGTCGATGCTCGGCAACTACGTCACGCCCGTTCCTGCCCAGCAGCGGCTCGGGCCGCGCTGGTTCTCGGGTTCGGCCGACGCGCTGTTCCAGAACCTGAACCTGATCTACGACGAGCTACCCGACCATGTGATCGTCTTCGGCGCGGACCATATCTACCGGATGGACCCGCGCCAAATGGTCGACCAGCACATCGACTCGGGGGCGGACGTCACGGTCGCCGCGATCCGCCAGCCCCTGGAGCTGGCCGACCAGTTCGGCGTGATCGAGACCGACCCCTCCGGACGCCGGATCGTCGCCTTCCGCGAGAAGCCGAAGGACGCCGTCGGACTCGCCGACGCGCCGGACCAGATCTTCGCGTCGATGGGCAACTACGTCTTCAAGACCCAGTCGCTGATCGAGGCGCTGCGGGAGGACGCCCTCGATCCCAGCAGCCGGCACGACCTCGGCGGCAACATCATCCCGATGTTCGTCAAGGGCGGCGGGGCCGAGGTGTACGACTTCGCGCACAATGTCGTTCCGGGCTCGACGGAGCGCGACCGCGGCTACTGGCGCGACGTGGGAACGCTGGACGCCTACTACGACGCCCACATGGACCTCATCTCGGTCCATCCGGTGTTCAACCTCTACAACGACAGGTGGCCCATCTACACGGGGCACGACCCGCTGCCACCCGCCAAGTTCGTGCACAACGAGGGCGACCGGATCGGTCACGCCCTGGAGTCGCTGGTCTCGCCGGGCGTCATCGTCTCCGGTGGCACGGCCCTGCGGTCGATCCTCTCCCCCGGCGTCGTGCTGCACTCCCACTCGCACGTCGAGGACTCGGTGCTGATGGGCTGCGTCAAGGTCGGCAGGGGCGCGATCGTCCGGCGGGCGATCATCGACAAGAACGTCGTCATCCCCGACGGCGCCCGAATCGGCTTCGACCTCGACTACGACCGGCAGCGCTTCGCGGTGACGAGAAGCGGTGTCGTCGTCATCGGGAAGAACGAGATCATCGACCGTTGATCCGCCACATCGGCTCGACCACCGTCCACTGCGCCTCCCAGACGCGGCGGGCGCGCCGCTGGTTGATCGTGCGCGTCACGACGACCACCATCGCCAGGAACGAGGCGGCGCCGAGCGGAAGGCCGGTTCCGACCGTCAGGGCGGAGACGATCGTGGTCTCCCGGTCCTGCGGGCGCTGGGTGAGCGCACCGCGGTCGTCGATCCACACCGTCACGACGTCGCCCGCGCGCTTGGCCGCGATGGCCTCGATGGTGCCCGCCCGCTCGGTGCCGTCAGGGGCCCGCCATACGGCACGGCCGTGCCCCATGGCGGAGCCGGCCGCCGACAGCCGGGGCGCGGACACGTTCTCGGTGAGCGTGGCGCTCACCGGGTGACGGGCATGCGCCTGTCTGGCCTCGGCCTTGACGCCGTCGCCGTACGCCCGCATCCCCAGGACGACGCCGAGCACGACCGCGATCATGACGCCCAGCACCGAGGCAAGCCGGACCACCGCCTCGACCCGGTCGCACCGGCGGCGAAGCGGATTTCTGTCAAGGCCGAGCCATCTGGCGAACCTGGCGAATGGATTCTGTGACATCACACACCTCACAGGGTCATTACCACTGCGAGTCCCGTTTATGCCTATTTTGCATCTCAAAAGAATCGGGGGGAACGCCCCTCCCTGAAAGCGCTGAGACCCTCGGCCAATTCGCCGCTCTCCCTCGCCTCTCGCTGCCACGCGCGGAAGCCCTCCTCCCCCGCGCGACCGTCGATGATCTCCTTCGCGGCGGCCAGCGTGAGCCGGGACCGGTGGGCCAGCGTGGCCGCGAAGCCGTACACCCGGTCGCGCAGCCTTTCCGGCGGGAGCACCTCGTCCACCAAGCCGGTCCGTAATGCGTGACCTGCGTCGACGAGCTCGGCGGAGAAGATCAGATACTTGGCCGTGGCGGGGCCGGCGATCTCGGCCAGCCGCCGCGTGGAGCTGATCGGGTAGACGATTCCGAGCTTGGCCGGGGTGATGCCGAAGCGGGCCGTCGACGAGGCGAAGCGGAGATCGCAGGCGAGGGCGAGCTGGCATCCGCCGCCGACGCAGTAGCCCTCGATCGACGCGATGGCGGGTTTCGGAAACTCGATCAGCGCGCGCTCGGCGGCGACCGTCAGACCGGTGTCATCACCGTTATCACTAAGCTCTGCTATTTCCCAAATATCGGCACCGGCAGAGAAAGTTCCGGCCGCTCCGGTAAGGACAAGCACACGGACGGCCGGATCCGCGGCGAGGTCCCCGACCACGCCCGGGATCGCCCGCCACATCGCGGCCGTCATGGCGTTCCGCTTTTCGGGACGGTTGAGCGTGAGCGTCGCGACGTGCTCATCGATGGCCAGTTCCAACCCGTCGGTAACTTTCATCCCTCGATTGTCCGGCGTCCCGGTAAGGCGTCCCCGCCGGGGGCCACGGTCCGATGTTCTAATCTTTGCCGCGTGTTCGGGATCCTCCGGCCGTGCGCCCACTCCTGTCCTGCCGTCCACGAGGCGTGGCGGGCCCACCTCTGCGGGCTGTGCCTCACGCTGCGCGACCGGCACGGGCAACTCGCCAGGACGGCGACCAACTACGACGGGCTCGTCCTGTCCGTCCTCGCCGAGGCGCAGAGCCCGCGCCGGTCGGAGCGCCGTACGGCGGGGCCCTGCCCGCTGCGCGGCTTCAAGGCCGCAGAGGTGGTGTCCTCGGAGGGCGCCCGGCTGGCGGCGGTCGTGTCGCTGGCACTGGCCGCCGGGAAGATCCGCGATCACGCGGCCGACGAGGACGGGCTGGCCGGCCGCCGCGTCTCCGGAGCGCCGCTCCGGCGCGTCGCCGCCTCCTGGACGTCCGCGGCGGAGCGGGGAGGGCGCTCCATCGGGTTCGACACGGCCGTGCTGACCGACGCCGCCGGCCGCCAGGCCACGCTGGAGGCCACTCCCGGCCTCTCGCTGCTCGAGCTGACCGAGCCGACCGAGGC
The DNA here is from genome assembly GCF_025420585.1 of Planotetraspora sp. A-T 1434. GTDB lineage: Bacteria > Actinomycetota > Actinomycetes > Streptosporangiales > Streptosporangiaceae > JAOEGB01. Next base: position 7,423 of record NZ_JAOEGB010000051.1, read on the forward strand.
GGCGGCCGCGGCCGCCTTCGCCCACACCGCGACGCTGGCCGGAATGCCCCGCAACATCGAGAACCTGCGCGAGGCAGGCCGCTACTTCGGGCGGATCGCGCACATCCTCGACGCCGTGGAGGACCTGGAGCACGACCGGGCGCGCGGGGCCTACAACCCGCTGGTGGCGACCGGCACGTCGGCCGAGGAGGCCCGGCGGCTCTGCGACGAGGCGCTGCACGGCCTGGAGCTGGCCGTGCGCGACCTGGAACTGGAGGAGCGGCATCTCGTGGAGGCGCTGCTCCGGGACGAAGCGCGGCGGGCCGTCCGCCGCGCGTTCACCGGGCACGCCGCCCCGCCGGGGGTGGCCGAGAAGGCCGTGGCGGGTGTGGCGACGTTCTTCACGTGCGGGGTCTACCGGCCACCGTGGAGCAGGCGCCGGGACGAACCGTGGGGCCGGCGCTGCTACCTGGACGGCTGCGACCGCATGGACTGCGGCACCTGTGACGGCGGATGCTGCGACTGCTGTTCGGGCGACTGCTGTTCGGGCGACTGCTGTTCGGGCGACTGCTGTTCGTGTGACTGTGACTGTGGATGCTGCGATTGCGGCTCGTGACCCGGCGTCACGGCGTTAGGCTCCGACGCGAAGGAGGCATCCCTGTGCGCCGACACGCGATCACCACCGTCCTGGGCCTGACATCCGCCTGCCTGACGACCGTGTGCCTGATCACCGCCTGCGGGAGCGGCGGCGACTCGGACAATCCCCGGCCGACCGCGCCGGGCAACGTGCCGAGCGGTTTCAAGCAGGTCGGCGGCGCGCTGAACGGCGTGCTCATCGCCGTGCCGACCAGCTGGACGGCGGTCGACCTCGCCAAGGACGACATCGAGAAGGGCCTGGAGAGCAGCGGCCTCACCGGCTCCGCCCTGGATCAGGCGAAGGGCAGTCTCAGGGCCCTCGCCGCCAACAAGGCGGTGTACGCGATGGACCCGGAGTCGGCGAAGGAGTCGGGCAACCAGTTCTCCACCAACCTCAACGGGTTCTGCCAGGCCAGCGTGGGGGCGTCGGCGCAGGCGCTGATCGACGTCGCGAAGTCTCAGCTGGAGTCGGTGCACGCGAAGGTGTCCGAGGCGGCCGAGGTGCCGCTGAACGGGGCCAAGGGCGTCCGGATCAAATACTCGTTACCGTTGAAGCAGGCGAAGGTGCAGGGCACGCAGTTCTACGTCCCCTCCGGCAACGGCAAGACGTGCATCGTCACGCTAAGCACGGACCTTCCCGGCAAGGACGCCCTTTTCGACCAGATTGGCGGGACCATCCGCCCCATCTGACGCTAAGGTCCTGCCGTGGGAAGATCACGGCCTTTCTGGCGCCTCAACCCGGCTGAGCGGAGGGTGTGGGAGGCCTACCCCATGGGCGCCTGGGTCGACCTGCGGGACAGCCGGCACCGGGTGGTCCGCCCCGAGGTGATCGCCGCGCTGCTGCTCGGCGTGCGCGAGGAGGTGCCCGGTCACGTGCCCGGGATCCGCCTCGCCGGAGCCCGCGTGGCCGGAGACCTGAACCTGTCCGACGCCGTGATCAACCACAAGCTGCACCTGCTCGACTGCCACCTGCCCGGCATCGTCTCGCTCAACGACGCGCGCACGAAGGGCGTCCGGCTGCGCGACTGCGACGTCTACCGGTTCCGGGCCGGCCGGGCCACGATCGACGGCCTGCTGGACCTCGACGGGTCCACCGTCCACGCGGGGCTCAGACTGGACAACGCCCACGTCACCGGCCAGCTCCGGCTCTCCCGCACCAAGATCAGCTCACCCCGGCCGGACGGGCCGGACGAGCCCGGGGAGCCGGGAGTGCGGGGTTCCTTCGCGATCTGGGCGGGCGGGCTGACGGTGGACGGCGGCGCGTTCCTGCGCGGCATGCGGAGCACGGGCGGGGTGAGGTTCGTCGGCGCCCGGTTCAACAGCGGGATCTACTTCCAGAAAGCGGTCATCACGGCCGCTGGGTCGCATGCCGTACACGCCGATCACGTGCAGGCCACGGCCGCCGAGTTCAGCGGGGGCTTCACCGCGACCGGGACGGTGCGGCTGCGCGGCGCCCGGATCGAGGGGGTCCTCTCCTTCCACCACGCCGCGCTGAAGGCCTCCGGCCGGGCGCTGCACCTGAGCCACATGCAGGTCGACGAGCTGATCCTCCTCCCGGATTCCATCGAGGGGGAGGTCAATCTCGGTTACTCACGCATCGGAGTGCTCTTCGACGAGCCCGACCACTATCCGGAGCACGTGCACCTCAACGGGATGACCTACGAGTCGCTGCGCGGGCCCGCGGCCACGGCCGCCCGGCTGCGCTGGGTGCGCCGCGACCCGGACGGCTACCGCCCCCAGCCGTACGAGCAACTGGCGGCCTACTACCGGCGGATCGGGCACGAGTCGGACGCGCGGAAGGTGCTTCTGGCGAAGCAGCGGGCGCGGCGGCGGACGCTGAGGCCGCCCGGCCGGCTGTGGGGCCGGCTGCTCGACGTCGTCGTCGGGTACGGCTACCGCCCCTGGCTGGCCGGGCTCTGGGTGGGCCTGCTGCTGGCCGCCGGGACCGCCGTCTTCTCGCATTGGAGGCCCCACCAGATCGGGCTCGACGAGACCCGGCACTTCAACGCGTTCACCTACACGCTGGACCTGCTGGTGCCGGTGAGCGTGTTCGAGCAGCGCGCCGCCTGGGAGCCCGTCGGCTGGACCCAGTGGCTCGCGAACGGGCTCATCGCCGCCGGGTGGATCCTCGCGACGGCCCTCATCGCGGGCGGCACCCGGGTCCTGCGGCCCGCCAGCTCGTCATGAGAACGGGTACTTCTCGCGGATGAACGCCAGGAGGGGGCGGACCGTGAGTCCGCCCCCTTGTGGGCTCGCCCGGACCGTAGGTTCAGCGGGCCGGGTGGGCGCCGTGGATT
>NZ_JAOEGB010000052.1 GCF_025420585.1 Planotetraspora sp. A-T 1434
AGAGCCGTACGCTTGGACGACCATCAGTAGAGGCAGACGCAGAGGGATCCGAGGACGATGCCGGAGTTCGACTACACCGACCTGCTGCCGCTTGGGCCGGACGAGACTCAATACCGCCTGATCACGACCGAGGGCGTGCGGGTCACCGAGGCGGCCGGGCGGAAGTTCCTGGAGGTCGAGCCCGAGGCACTGCGCCTGCTCACCGAGACCGCCGTTCACGATATTTCGCACTATCTCCGGTCGTCCCACCTGGCTCAGCTCCGGAAGATCATCGAAGACCCCGAGTCGAGCGGCAACGACCGCTTCGTCGCGCTCGACCTGCTGAAGAACGCGAGCATCTCGGCCGGCGGCGTGCTGCCGATGTGCCAGGACACCGGCACCGCCATCGTGATGGGCAAGCGCGGCAGGCACGTGCTCACCGATGGCGGGGACGCCGAGCACATCAGCCGCGGCGTGTACGACGCCTACACCCGGCTGAACCTGCGCTACTCACAGATGGCGCCGCTCACCATGTGGGATGAGAAGAACACCGGGAACAACCTGCCCGCCCAGATCGAGCTGTACGCCGAGGACCCGGGCGGCCACCCGGACGAGTACAAGCTGCTGTTCATGGCCAAGGGCGGCGGCTCGGCCAACAAGTCGTTCCTCTACCAGGAGACCAAGGCCGTCCTCAACGAGAAGCGGATGCTCCAGTTCCTCGAGGAGAAGATCCGCTCGCTCGGCACCGCCGCCTGCCCGCCGTACCATCTGGCGATCGTCGTCGGCGGGACCAGCGCGGAGTTCGCACTCAAGACGGCGAAGTACGCGTCGGCGCGCTACCTCGACAGCATCCCGACCGAGGGCTCGACGAGCGGCCACGGCTTCCGCGACCTGGAGTTGGAGAAGAAGGTCTTCGAGCTGACCCAGAAGCTGGGCATCGGCGCGCAGTTCGGCGGCAAGTACTTCTGCCACGACGTGCGGGTGATCCGCCTCCCCCGGCACGGCGCGTCCTGCCCGGTCGCGATCGCGGTGAGCTGCAGCGCCGACCGCCAGGCGCTGGCGAAGATCACTCCCGAGGGCGTCTTCCTGGAGCAGCTGGAGACCGACCCGGCGAAGTTCCTCCCCGACACGACGGACGAGCACCTTTCCGACGACGTCGTTAGCATCGACCTCAACCGCCCGATGCCGGAGATTCTCGCCGAGCTCACGAAATATCCGGTCAAGACGCGGCTCTCGCTCACCGGACCCCTCGTGGTCGCCCGCGACATCGCTCACGCCAAGATCGCCGAGCTGCTCGACAACGGCGGGGAGATGCCGCAGTACCTCAAGGACCACGCGGTTTACTACGCCGGGCCGGCCAAGACGCCGGAGGGCTACGCGTCCGGCTCGTTCGGCCCGACGACTGCCGGGCGCATGGACTCCTACGTGGAGCGCTTCCAGGCTGCCGGAGGATCGTTCGTGATGCTGGCCAAGGGCAACCGGTCGAAGCAGGTCACCGAGGCGTGTCAGAAGTACGGCGGTTTCTACCTCGGCTCGATCGGCGGCCCGGCCGCCCGCCTCGCCCAGGACTGCATCACCAAGGTCGAGGTCCTGGAATATCCGGAGCTCGGCATGGAGGCCGTCTGGAAGATCGAAGTCGTCGACTTCCCGGCCTTCATCGTCGTCGATGACAAGGGTGACGACTTCTTCTCCGACACCACCGGCCCCGTCCTCACCATCGGCCGTCGCTGAGCCCGCGCCGGGCGCGGAAGGGAGGCCCTCGCCGTACGGGGACCTCCCTCACGCGCGCCCGGGTGGAGACGGTCAGGCCGGGACCTGCGGGACGGGCTCGGGGTCGGACGCCGGCGCCTGCGCCGCCGTCCCGGTGCGAAGCCGCCGGATCGCGAGGACCAGCAGCACGACACCGGCGAGCAGGGGCAGCCCGACGCGGATCCACTGCGTGGCCCCGCCCCACGGCTCGACCGGCCACTGGGTCGCCGTGCCCGCCGTGATGTCCCAGGTGATCAGGATCGCGTTGACGAACGCCCCCGGAAGCACGCTCCCGGTCCTGCGGAAGAAGTAGGTCGAGATCAGCGCCACCGCCGCGAGCACCGGCACGAACTGGTACGCCACGATGATCAGGAGCGGCTGGTCCGGGATCGCCAGGGTCCCGCCGGCGACGAGCGGGGCGTAGTCGGCGACGAGGAGCACGACCAGGCCCGCCACCATCACCGCGACGTTCGCGGCCAGCTCGCGGCCGGGGCTGCGGTCAGCGGGCCGGAGCTGGTTGTGCAGGACCAGGCCGAGCACCACGAAGAACACCGTGAACGGGATCAGGTAGCTCAGGAAGATCCGGAAGTGCGTGGCGTCCATGAGGTGGAGCTGCACCACGTAGATCCGGAAGTCGGTCGTGAACGCCCAGTCGGAGAAGGCGAGCAGCGCGTAGAGGCCGGCGACCACGGACGCCGCGAACACGATCGACCGGCCGATGCCGCGCGGCCGCAGGCCGTAGTCGGCGAGGCCCGCCCCGCGGTTGCTCCGGAAGTGCCAGACCAGGAACAGCACCAGCGACACGAGGGCGTTCCCGATGGCCCACCCCATGATGCCCGTGGTCACCGTCTGCGGGAACAGCCCGCTCGCCGGGATCAGATAGTTGGCGAAGTCCTGGAACCAGAAGAAGGTCACCGCGGGGATCGCCGCCGCCACCAGGGCCGCCACCCACCACGGGGTGCCCCGCCGCACGCCACGGGCCGGCGCCGCCTTAGCGGACAGCACGGCGAAGTACGGCGTGCGCAGGAGCAGCGCGCCGAAGGGGAAGAGGAACAGGATCCCGCCGACCAGGGCGATCAGCGTGCCGAGCTCCTTGAGCCACCAGACCTGGCCGGAGGCCGGGTGCCCGCCCTTGAGGGTGCGCGCCATCCAGTCGGTGGCGTGCGAGACGGACTCGAAGCTGAAGGTCAGGCCGGGGTGGTTGTTGGCCGGCCGGTAGACCACGCGCGCGTTCCCCGTGTCGATCGAGCCGTAGACCTTGCCCTCGACCACCGGCGCCGCGCTGCCGAACAGGGTCTTCATCTTGGCGGAGGACTGCGCGTCGCCCGGGTTGGCCACGCCGTACATGAGGGGGGAGAACTCCTCCCACTTGCCGTAGATCAGCGCGGTGTTGCGCGGGAACGACGCGTCGCCGTCGGGGGCGGGGACGCCCTTGTCGCCCGGCGACGAGCCGACGAGGACGAGCGACTTGTAGCCGTCGGGGATGGCCTTGGCCGCCTGGAGCACCGTCCAGCCGCCCATGGAGTGGCCCTCGAGACCGATGTTGTCCTTGTCCACGATGTCGAGGGAGCGCAGGTAGGCCAGCGCGGCCGGCCCGCCGTAGCCGTACGCGAACGCGGGCGCGTCGGAGAAGCCGTGCCCCTGCTGGTCGAGGGCGAGCACGACGTACCCCCGGCGGGAGAACTCGATCGCGAACGCGTCCTGGGTCTCCCGCGAGTTGATGTACCCGTGCACGGCGAGGACAGCGGGCGCGGGGGTCTTCGCGGTCACGCCCCGCGGGACGTAGAGCAGGCCGGCGAGCTGGTGCCCGTCGTTGCCGGTGAACCGGACGTCCTGGACCGACACGGCGCCGCCGGCGGTCTGCGTCCACGCGGCGATCCCACCGCCGAGCAGGACCAGGGCTAGAGCCAGGCTGAGCAGGGCCCAGAGCCCTGTGCTCCTGCCTTGTGTGGGGGTCATGTGCCTACCAGACCTTTCGTTGTAGTACGGCCGGAGGCCCTGCCCGTCCCCCCCCGGACGGGCAGGGCCGCCGGCTAGTGATCGGCGAGCCACTGTTCGGCGTCGCCGAACCGCGGCGCCGCCGATGTCGCCGGGCGTGGTGGTCCCGCCTGCCCGGCGTACGAGGGAGGGGTCACGGCCCTGTGACCGCCGCCCCGGATGCGCAGGACATACCGCCTAGACGGTATGTCCCGATCACGCAGGTACACCTCTGATGAACTGCCGGGCTCCTCCCCGGCCGCCGCTCACGCCCACCGGGCCCGGCATGCCGGTCCGTCGGCGTACGTACTGCGGTCCAAGCACGAGGAACCTCACAGTCTGCGAACTCGTTCGGTAATGCCGAACGATATGTGCAGTTTATTCACCCGGCGCTTTACGTCAATGACGTGTCCGAAGTGTTACCGGCCGAGGTCGCGGGTGATGGCCCGCGCGGCGTCCCTGACGTAGGAGACGATCTCCATGCGCGGCGCCCCGTCCTCGGCGAGCCGTTCCACGGCGCCCCGGACGCCGATCGCGCCGACCGTCATGCCCCGCCCGTCGCGGATGGGGGCGGCGATGGCCACCTCGCCCTCCACGAACTCCTCGATCTCCGCCGCCCACCCCCGCGCCCGGATCGCCTCGAGCTCCTCCTCAAGGTCGGCCACGGTGACCAGCGTCCTCCCGGTGAAGCGCTCCAGCGGACCCGTGATCGCCTCCCCGTACGGGTCGTAGGCGAGCAGCGCCTTGCCGAGCGCCGTCGCGTGGCCGGGCAGGAGGGTGCCGACCTGAAGCACCTGCAGGCTGTCGTCCGGGCGGAACACGTGGTGGACCACGAGGACGCACCCCTCGTGGAGCGTGCCGATCCAGGCGCTCTCCATGCTGCGGCCGGCCAGCGCGTCCGCCCAGTTGAGCGAGCGGGCCCGCAGCTCGTTCACGTCGAGGTAGCTGCTGCCGAGGTGGAGGAGGGTCCCGCCGAGCCGGTACTTCCCGGTGGTCTCGTCCTGCTCCACGAACCCGACATGCACGAGCGTGCGCAGGATGCCGTGGAGGGTGCCCTTGGGCAGGCCCATGGCCCGGGCCAGCTCCACGACGCCGAGCTGGCGGGGCCCGGACGCGAGCAGTCTCAGGATCGCAGCGGCCCGCTCAACCGACTGGATCATCTCTCCCACGCTGGGACTGTATCCCGAGTCGACAATGCCGAACATCGGCCTCGCGGCCGTCCGGGGCCCTCGAACCTCTGTGGTCGCCGTGAGACGCTTCGTCCCCGTCCTTACCATTGGGCGCCGGTGACCCTACATGCCGAATGTCAGAACATTTGACAGAAGATCTCAACAATTTACCGGCATGGTCTCTACAGGTCGCATTACCCGAATCGGTAAGCTGCCACCCATGCGTGCGCCGTCCGGATACCAGTTAGCCGCGCGCTACCGGCTTGTCGAGCCGGTAGGCCGCGGTGGAATGGGCACCGTCTGGCGTGCGCGAGACGAGCTCCTCGATCGTGACGTGGCTGTCAAGGAGGTACGGCTGCCGCTGGTCCTCGACGAGGACCTCCGAGCCGAGCTCTGCGCGCGCACCGAACGCGAGGGACGCGCGACCGCCATGGTCGCCCACCCCTCCGTCATCACGGTGTTCGACGTGGTGACCGAGGACGATCGCCCGTGGATCGTGATGGAGCTCCTCAAGGCGCAGTCGCTGGAGGAGATCGTCCGGCACGAGGGCCCCATGGACCCCCGGCGGGTGGCCGAGATCGGCAGGCAGGTGCTCGGCGCGCTGCGGGCCGTCCACGCCAAGGGCATCCTCCACCGGGACGTGAAGCCCAGCAACGTCCTGGTGACCGAGGACCGGGCCGTCCTCACCGACTTCGGGCTGGCCGCCCTGGAAGGCGACGTCTCGATCACCCAGGCGGGCATCGTGCTGGGCTCGGCCGGATACATCGCGCCCGAGCGGGTCCTGGGCGACAAGGCCAGCCCTGCGGCCGATCTGTGGTCGCTCGGCGCGACGCTCTACACCGCCGTCGAGGGCCGCGGCCTCCACGGCCGGCGTACGGCTGCCGCAGCCCTGGCCGCTCTCACGAGCGGCGCCCCGATCCCCATGGAGAAGGCGGGCCCGCTCGCCCCGGTCCTGCGCGGCCTCCTCCAGATCGACCCGGAGGCCCGTCTCGACGGGGTCCGGGCGGCCCTGACCCTCGCGAGGATCGCCGCCGGCGGCAACGCCGAGGAGATCATTGCGCAGCATCGGCCGGTTCGCCCCGCGATCCCGCCGGCCGTACCGACGATCGGGCGCAAGCCGCCGCACCGCGGGCAGCACCGGGCCGAGTCTCGGCCCGCGCCCAGGCCGGTGCCCCCGGGACAGCCGCGCGATCCCCGGGACTCCGGCCCGCACCGGGTCTCGGGCCCGCACCGTACGTACGGCGCTTACGGCCGCGACCTCCGAGACGCCCGCGACTTCCGGGACCCCCGCGACTTCCGGGACCCCCGCGACTTCCGGGACCCCCGCGATCGGCGCGACCCCCGCGAGATGGCCGCCGTGCCCGCGCAGCGGCGCCGACCGGCCGAGGGAGTCCACCGCAAGCCCCCCGAGCCGTCTCTGAACCAGATCGGCTACGGCCCGATGATGCGACGGCTCGCCAAGGTGATCACGATGGTTTTGCCCCGCCGTTACTGGCCGAGAAGATTTCTCAACTGAGTAGAAAGCGATTCTCTAGGCAGAATCGCTATCTTTCTTCTCATGCCGGAACAGCAACCGCGGCTGCTCGCTGATCGCTACGAGTTGATCACCCCTATCGGCCGAGGCACCATGGGCACCGTCTGGCGTGCCTTCGACCGGTCGCTCGGGCGTGAGGTCGCCGTCAAGGAGATCCGCCAGGATCCGACGCTCAGCGCACCGCAACGCCGCGAGCTGCGGGAACGAATGATCCGGGAGGGCCGCATAGCGGCCAGGGTCAGCCACCCGTCCGTCGCCACGATCCACGACGCGATCGAGGTGGACGGCAGCCCGTGGATCATCATGGAGCTCGTCGAGGGCCGCTCGCTGGAGCAGGTGATCGACGAGGAGGGCCCTCTGCCGCCCCGGCTCGTGGCGGAGATCGGCTACGACCTGCTCGGCGCGCTCCGCGCCGCCCATTCCCAGGACATCCTGCACCGGGACGTCAAGCCCAGCAACGTGCTGCTGACCGAGACGGGCCGGGTCGTCCTCACCGACTTCGGCATCGCCAAGGCGCAGGGCGACAGCCCCCTCACGCAGACCGGCATGGTGATCGGCTCCCCCGGCTACACCGCGCCCGAGAGGGCCAGGGGCGACCACACCGGCCCGGAATCCGACATGTGGTCCCTCGGGGCCACCTTGTACTTCGCCGTCGAGGGACGGCCCGCGTACGAGCGCGGCTCCGTCGGGGAGACCCTCGCGGCCCTCATGACGGAGACCGCCGACCCGCCCACCCAGGCCGGCCCCCTGCGTCCCGTCCTCGACGGCCTGTTGCAGAAGGACCACACGGTACGGCTCACGCCCGAAAGAGCCGCGGCGATGCTCCGGATCATCGCCGACACGCCGGCCGCCGCCCCAGCCGGCGCTTCCGCGAAACCCGTGCCGCCCGTGAAGGCCGCCGCGTCCAAGGCCACTCCCGTCAAGGCCGCGTCCACAGGCACTCCCGCCGGAGCGGCCTCTGCCACGGACGTCTTCCCGGCGACCGCTTCCTCAGCGGCGGATGGACCGCGGGACGCCGATCCGGCCCCGGGAGCCGCCGTCCAGCTCGGCCCCGGCTCTGGCCCCTCCTCGGAGGACGCGGCCGACCAGACGATGGTGATAATCCGCCCCAAGGGTGGTCTTCGCATCCCTCCTCCGGCTTCCACGCCGAGCACTTCGGCCGATGGCGCAATTCCGGCGACGCCATCCACCCGCGCCACCCCAGCCCGAGACGCCACGTCCCCTGCGAGTGGCGCGACGGCGGCCCCAGTGGCCGACGCTTCCGGGGCCGTCCCCGCAACGGGCGCCGGCGAGGCGAGTGACGACGATATGGACACGACGGCCCCGCGCAGATTGCCCCCCAAGCGCCCTGAAACGGCTCCTCCCACCGGCGTCGCCGGCGCGGGGGTGGCAGCACAACCGCAGGGGCACACGGGACCGGGGCAACCCGCGCCGGGGCAGTCAGGAGGGGCCCTGGCCGCATCGGCGCCGGGCAATGCCGGTGACAGCGGCAACGGGCATCGCCCCGGCGGGCTGGGGACGGACCTGTTCGCCATGCAGAACCCTCAGGAACCGGACGCGGGCGGGCGGGTCCGCGTGCTCGTGCTGGCCGTGATCGCCCTCGTGGCCTTCCTCACGGTCGTAGTCCTGGCGATGGTCGCCTTGGGCCGTTAG
>NZ_JAOEGB010000053.1 GCF_025420585.1 Planotetraspora sp. A-T 1434
GGAGGAGACCAGGTCCCACAGGTCCTCGGGGGAGGCCACGCCGCCGGGCAGCCGGCAGCCCATCCCCACGATCGCGATCGGTTCCCTGGACCTGGCTTCCACCTGGCGCAGCCGCTTCTCGGCCTGCCTGGTCTCAGCGATCGAGCGCTTCAGATATTCGCGCAGCTTGTCGTCGTTCGCCATCGCGGTTCAGCCCCTGTCCAGGAGGTCGAAGAGGTCGTCGTCGGTCGCGGAGTCGAGGTCGATCTCGTCGTCCTCATGGTCGTCTCCGCCTGGAGCGGCGGCGTCCAGGCGCGCCACCAGGGCGCGCAGCCGGGCCACGATCTCGGCCTGATCGCCGGGATCGGCGAACAGCGTCGCCTCCAGCCGCTGCAGCGTGGTCAGAGGGTCGGGTGGCTCGCCGGCCACCGAGCCGGCCACCGAGCCGTCCGCCGCGTCGGCCTCGGCGAGAGCCGACACGATGTGGTCGGTCACTGCCGCGGGCGTCGGATGGTCGAAGATCAACGTGGCGGGGAGGGGCAACCCGGTGGCCGTCCGGAGCCGGTTGCGCAGATCGACCGCCGTCAGCGAATCCAGGCCGAGCTCACGGAACGCCCTCCCCACTCCGACGGCTTCCAGGTCGGAGTGCCGTAGGACCGCGGCGACCTCCGTACGGACCAGGTCCAGTACGGCTTCGCGGCGTTCGGCGGAGCCGAGCCCGGCGAAGCGGCGTGCCGGCGATGGAGCCGGCGAAGCGCCGCCGGCGAGCGCCGCGTCGTCCGTGCCGGCGGCCACCGTGGATGTGCGGGAGGCGTCGAGCCAGTAGCGCGAGCGCTGGAACGCGTAGGTGGGCAGCTCGACGGGGCGGGGACGGGTTCCCGCGAGGGCGACCGTCCAGTCAACGGGCACGCCGCGGACGAACGCCTCCGCGAGCGAGACCAGGAACCGGTCCAGCCCGCCCTCGTCGCGGCGGAGGGTCCCGGTGACGAGCGCGGGCGGTCCGCCATCCGCAACCACGGCGTCGTCCAGGGTCTCGTTGATGCTCGCGGTCAGCACCGGATGAGGGCTGATCTCGATGAAGGCCCTGTGGCCCTGCTCGGCGAGCGCCCGGGTGGCCGCCTCGAACCGCACTGTCCGCCGCAGGTTGACGTACCAGTACTCGGCGTCCAGCGCCGCGGTGTCGATCCAGTCACCCGTCACGGTGGACAGCATGGGCACGGTCCCCGCGCGGGGAGAGATCGGCGCCAGCGCCTTGATGAGATCGTCGTGGACGGCCTCCACCTGGGCGGAGTGCGAGGCGTAGTCGACGGGGATCCGCCGGTTGCGCACCCCGTCGGCCTCCAGCTCCGCCAGCAACTCCGCCAGGGCGTCCACCTGGCCGGACACGACCACGCTCGCGGGGCCGTTGACCACCGCCACGGAAAGGCGGTCGCTCCACGGCGTGATTCTGGCCTCGGCCTCGGCCATGGGAAGGGAGACCGACGCCATGCCGCCGTCGCCGGACAGCGCGGTGATCGCCCGGCTGCGCAGCGCGACGACGCGGGCGCCGTCCCGCAGCGACAGTCCGCCGGCCACCACGGCGGCGGCGATCTCTCCCTGTGAGTGGCCGACCACCGCGTCCGGGCGGACCCCGTACGCCCGCCACAGGTCGGCCAGTGACACCATGACGGCCCAGAGCAGGGGCTGCACCACGTCCACCCGCTCAAGACCCGGCGCGCCGGGCGCGCCGCGGACCACGTCGAGCAGTGACCAGTCCGTGAACTCCGCCAGCGCGGCCGCGCACTCGGCGAGCCGCTCCGCGAAGACCGGAGCCGTGTCCAACAGCCCGGCGGCCATCCCGAGCCACTGCCCGCCCTGGCCGGGAAAGACGAACACGATCTTGCCGTCGGCGTCGGCCGTACCACGCACCACGTGGTCCGGCAGCGCGCCGTCGCCTGTGAGCGCGCGCAGGCCGGACACGAGCCCGGCGCGATCCGCGCCAACCACCACGGCACGCTCCGCGAAGAGCCCCCGGGTTCTGACGAGCGAATGCGCGACGTCGACCGGATCAAGCTCGGCCCGGCTCTCGGTGAAGGTGGCGAGGCTGACGGCCTGGCCGCGCAACCCCGCGGGCACGTGGCCGGACAGCACCCACGGCAGGGCCGCCGGCGGGGCGGCCGGGCTCCGGGACGGCTCGTCGAGCTCCGGCGGCTGCTCTGGTGGCTGCTCAAGGATCACGTGGGCGTTGGTGCCGCTGACTCCGAAGGACGACACCGCGGCACGTCTGGGCCTGCCGGTCTCCGGCCACGGGCGCGCGTCGGTGAGCAGCCGGACCGCCCCCGCGGACCAGTCCACGTGGGGAGTCGGCTCGTCCACGTGCAGCGTCTTCGGCAGCACGGCGTGGCGCATCGCCATCACCATCTTGATGACGCCCGCCCCTCCGGCGGCGGCCTGCGTGTGCGCGATGTTCGACTTCAGCGACCCGAGCCACACCGGCTGGTCGTCCGGCCGGTCCTGGCCATAGGTGGCCAGCAGTGCCTGGGCCTCGATGGGGTCGCCGAGGGTGGTGCCGGTGCCGTGGCCCTCCACGGCGTCGACCTCGGCGGAGGTGAGCCCCGCGTTGGCCAGTGCCTGGCGGATCACCCGCTGCTGTGACGGCCCGCTGGGCGCGGTCAGCCCGTTCGACGCGCCGTCCTGATTGACCGCCGATCCGCGGACTATCGCCAGCACCGGATGGCCGTTCCGGCGCGCGTCCGACAGCCGCTCCAGGAGGAGCAGGCTGACGCCCTCCCCCCAGCCGGTGCCGTCCGCCGCCGCCGAGAACGCCTTGCAGCGCCCGTCCACCGACAGCGCCCGCTGGCGGGAGAACTCCACGAACGTGGTCGGCGTGGACATCACCGCGACCCCGCCCGCCAGCGCCAGGTCCGACTCCCCGGTGCGCAGCGACTGCGCGGCCAGGTGCAGCGCCACCAGCGACGACGAACACGCCGTGTCGACGGTGACCGCGGGCCCCTCGAAGCCGAACGTGTAGGCGATGCGCCCGGTCGCGATGCTTCCCGCGCTGCCGTTTCCGAGATAGCCCTCCAGGTCTCCGGGGATCTCCTGCAAACGGGGCGCGTAATCGTGGTACATCATCCCGGCGAAGACGCCGGTACGGCTCCCGCGCAGCGACAGCGGATCGATGCCGGCCCGCTCGAACGTCTCCCAGGCCACCTCCAGCAGCAGCCGCTGCTGGGGGTCGGTGGCTATCGCCTCACGCGGCGAGATGCCGAAGAACGCGGGGTCGAAGTCGGCGATGTCCCTGAGGAAGCCGCCGTGGCGGGTGTAGGACTTCCCCACGTGGTCGGGGTCCGGATCGTACAGCTCGTCGATGTCCCAACCTCGGTCGGCCGGGAACTCCGACACGGCGTCACCCGCACCGTCCACCAGCCGCCAGAGCGCCTCGGGTGACTCGATCCCACCGGGGAGCCGGCACGCCATCCCGACGATCACGATCGGGTCGTCGGCGGCGGAGCCCGGTGTCGCCGTCTCGGCGGTGACGGGCGCGGCTTCCGCCCGGTCGCCGGCCAGCTCACGTCCCAGCAGGTCGGCGATCGCCTGAGGGGTGGGGTGGTCGAAGGTGAGGGTGGCGGGCAGGCGGAGCCCGGTGGCGGTGTTGAGGCGGTTGCGGAGCTCGACGGCGGTGAGGGAGTCGAGGCCCAGGTCGATGAGAGGACGATCGATCGGGATGGCGTCAGGACGGGGGTGGCCGAGCACGGCGCCGATCTCGGCGCGTGTGACGTCGAGCAGCAGAGCGCTCCGCTGGGCCTTGTCTAGCCCTATCAGCCGGGCGGCGAGCGCCGGCGGTTCGCCGGTGCGGGCCCCCTCTCGGCGTACGGCGGGGCGGCCCGCCGGGATGAGCCCGCGCAGGATCGGCGGCGGCGAATCTGCCGCGGCTAGGGAGAACCGGGCAGGCACCAGCACAGGCCGGGGATCGGAGAACACGGCGGCGTCGAAGAGGGCAAGTGCTTCGGGAGAGGTCAGGGGACGCAGCCCTGTGCGCGCCAGTCGCGCGTGGTCCACCGCCGTCAGACGGCCGGTGATGGCGCTGCTTTCGTCCCACAGTCCCCAGGCGAGGCTGGTGGCGGGCCGGTCGTGGGTGGCCCGGTGGGCGGCGAGGGCGTCGAGGAAGGTGTTGGCGGCGGCGTAGTTCGCCTGTCCGGCCGCACCGAGGAGGCCCGAGACGGAGGAGAACAGGACGAACGCGGCGAGGTCGTGATCGCGGGTGAGGTGGTGGAGGTTGTAGGCGCCGTCGATCTTGGGGGCGAGGACGGTGTGGAGCCGTGTGGGGGTGAGGGAGTCCAGGACGGTGTCGTCGGTGATGCCGGCCGTGTGGATGACGGCGGTGAGGGGGTGGTGCTCCGGGATGGTGGCGAGGGTTTGAGCGAGGGCGTGCGCGTCGGTGACGTCGCAGGTCGCGATGGTGATGTGGGCGCCGAGCGCGGTCAGTTCTCCGGCCAGTTCCTGGGCGCCGGGCGTGTGCGGTCCGCGCCGGCTGGTGAGCAGCAGGTGGCGGACGCCGTGGGTGGTGACCAGGTGGCGGGCGAGCGTGGCGCCGAGTGTGCCCAGGCCGCCTGTGATGAGCACGGTCCCGTCCGGATCCCACTGCCGAGGGCCGGTCTTCGTGGTGGAGGAGCGTGCCAGACGCGGGATGAGAGCACGTCCCTCACGTAGGGCGAATTGCGGTTCGTCCGTGGTGAGGGCCGTGGAGACGGCTGCGGGGAGGGCTGTGAGAGAGGCGGCGGCCTCGTCCCAGTCGGCGAGCAGAATGCGGCCGGGTTGTTCGGTCTGGGCTGATCGGACAAGGCCCCAGACGGGGGCTGTCGCGAGGTCGGGGGCGTCGTCGTCTGTTGTGGCGACGGCGTTGCGGGTGAGCACCAGGAGATGCGTGGTGGCCCACCGGTCGTCGGCCGCCCATTGCCGAAGGGCGGCCAGGACGCGCTCGGTGTTGTCGTGCGCGCCGTGTACGGGGTCGGTATGGCCCGTCACCGGGAGGACGACCAGGCCGGGGAGGGACTCTCCGGCATCGACGGCCGCGGCGAGTCCGGCCAGATCGGCGAACGTCGAGGCCTCGACTCCGGCGTCGCCGAGCCCGTGATCGTCCCGGCCGAGGACCGCCCATGGTCCACGGCCGGGGGCGGCCAGAGCCACGGCGTCCCACTGCAGCCGGAACAGCGCATCGTCGAGGGCCGGCCGGGCGGGCCGAAGCTGCTCGGCGGACACCGGCCGCACCTGCAACGAGTCGATCGAGATGACGGGGCTGCCGGTGGCGTCCGCGGCGTGCAAGGCCAGCGAGTCCGTGCCGGACAGCACCGCGCGGACGCGCAGCGTCGTCGCGCCCGAGGCGTGCAACCGCACGCCGCTCCAGGCGAACGGCAAGAGGGTACGGCCGGCTTCCCCGTCGTCGAGCCAACTCAGGGCGGCGGCGTGCAGGGCCGCGTCGAGCAGAGCCGGATGCAGCCCGTACGGCTCCACGCCGGCCTGCTCTCCCCCGGGTAGAGAGTCAGGCAGCGCGACCTCGGCGAAGACCTCGTCACCACGTCGCCAGGCGGCGCGCAGGCCCTGGAACACCGGCCCGTACTCCAGGCCGACATCGTGGAACCGGTCGTAGGCGTCCGTCACATCCAGGGGCTGGGCATCTCGCGGGGGCCACACCCCCAGCTCCCCCCCACCATGTGTGGTGATCATGCACACGTTCCCGCAGTCACATGCTGAGCTGCTCGGATGCTCTCCGTGATCATGCGGGGAGCGCGTATCGGTGGCGTTCTCCGCTGCCGTCGTAAGCACTCCGGTGGCGTGCCGGGTCCACTCGGTGGTGGCGTCGCGGGGGCGGGAGTAGATGTCGACGGTGTGCCGGTCGGCGTTCACGATGACCTGGAGGTGGACGCCGTCGCGGCCGGGCAGGACGAGGGGGTTGTGGAGGATCAGTTCGTCGATGGTGGTATGGCCGGTGTGGTCCGCGGCGTGGATGGCCAGGTCGATGAGGGCTGTGCCGGGGACGATGACGGTGCCGAAGACGGTGTGGTCGGCGAGCCAGGGGTGGGTGGCGAGGGAGAGTTCGCCGGTGAGGACGGTGCCGTCGCCGTCCGCGAGGGTCACGGCGGCGCCCAGCAGCGGATGGTCCGCCGAGCTCAGGCCCAGCCCCGACGGGTCCGTGGCGGCGGAGGCCGATCCCTCTATCCAGAGCCGTTCGTGCTGGAAGGCGTAGGTGGGGAGGTCGACGGTGGTGGGGTCGCTGTCGGTGTAGACGGCTGCCCAATCGACGGGGGTGCCTCGGGTGTGGAGGTGGGCGGCGGCGGTGAGGGCGGTGGCGACTTCGGGCCGGTCGCCTCGGAGCACCGGAATGGCGGTGATGTCCTCTTCGTTTTGCAGCGTTTCGCGGACGAGCGCGCTGAGGACTCCGTCCGGTCCGATCTCCAGAAACGCGCTCAGCCCCTCACCGGGGACGGCCCCTTCGTGAATCTTCCGTAC
>NZ_JAOEGB010000054.1 GCF_025420585.1 Planotetraspora sp. A-T 1434
CACTGTCGATCATGCTGGCGAGGGCCGAGGGCCCCGGCTTCCACCGCAACGAGGTGCACCGGCTCACCCGCATCCTGGAGATCTTCCTGATGCTGCCCGCGATCGAGCGGGGGGCCGACCGGGCCTTCAGAAAGATGTCGGCCCAGCGGTTATGAGTACGCACTGGTGCCAAAAACCCGATACAGTAACGACGTCGCCATGAGGCGGACGCGGAAGTGGCTCAGTGGTAGAGCATCACCTTGCCAAGGTGAGGGTCGCGGGTTCGAATCCCGTCTTCCGCTCCGAGAGGTCTGAGCAAGAGGTCGAAGTGGACCGAGGCCTCGCTCGGTGGAGTGGCCGAGAGGCGAGGCAGCGGCCTGCAAAGCCGCGTACACGGGTTCAAATCCCGTCTCCACCTCCCATACGAAGATCGCCCCGCGAGGAGATTTCCTCGTGGGGCGATGGTCTATCCAGGGGTTCGATCCGGCGCTATAGCTGTCTCACTGCTGCTGCTGCTGTTGCTGCCCCCCGCCTTCCTGCTGTTGCTGCTGTTGCTGCTGCTGCCCGAAGCCCCCCTGCTGCTGTTGCTGCTGTTGCTGCTGCTGTCGTTCTCGGCGTTCCAGCCGCTCCTCCAGATGCCTGCGGTGACGGTGCCGGCCGCCCAATTGCTGTTGCTGTTGCTGTTGCTGTTGCTGTTGCTGTTGCATGTGCCGGCGGTGGTGATGCCGGTGATGTCGACGCCTGCAGTCTCCTCCTCGGCATGGTTGCAGCGGCGCCGCGCTGACTGAGTGCGCCACGGTGCCCGCACTGGCGGGCTGGACCGGCATGGTCACCGGGACGACGAGGGCAGAGGCCACCATCGCGCCAGCGGCGAGAGCTTCCTTGAACATGCGAGATCACTCCGTATGGCGATGATCATGCCCTGGCGATGCCTGGGCTTACGGAGCGTCGGAACGAACGGTCCCCGGGATGACGCCTAAGCGGCGTTCAGACCTACCCCACACGCTAGATGGCGCGAAAAGGCGGGGTCACCCCAAGGAAGCAAAGCCTGATTTCATGATTTTTACCCCGGAACATGAGGTGCCACCGTCACGGAGCAGTGGTTCAAGTGGCGATAGAGTGAACACCGCGCCGCCGGGGCGCTGGGTCCGGGCGGTGGCTCGTTCCCCACAGGAGGTCCCCATGGCTGACACCGAGCCGGAAGCCGCGGCCGAGGCGGAATCCACCGTCGAGGCCGAAGCCCCCGAGGACGAGCTGAAGCGCAAGTTCCGCGAGGCTCTTGACCGCAAGCGGCGCACGCAGGCCGAGGCGAACGCGGGCGGGCAGGGCAAGGGCTCCGCGAAGATCCACGGCGCGCAGGGCCCGGCCGGCGGTCGCCGGTCGTTCCGCCGCAAGAGTGGCGGCTGACAACCAGACCTTCTCAACGACCTCCGCCGAGCGCACACTGGAAAGAGACATGGTGGGCGATTCTGGTGGAGTGACTCGTGCACGGTGACATACCTCCAGCAATGCCGGTGCTGTCGCGCGGTAAGCACCGCAATCCCAGCAAGGGCGCGTGCTTCATGGAGTTCGCGTCATACCTCGCGGGTGAACGGTGGAGCGACCACCCGTCGTGCACCCACCCGCTGCTGGCCGGGCTCGCGCGCCTGGTCAACGACCACACCTCGGACGCGGCCCGGCCGCGCCTCGCCGAGCTCATCCCCTCGGTGATCGGGCTCACCGGCGACGACCCGCGGCTGGATGCCCTGATCGCCCTGCGCTGCGCGACGATGGCGCTGCCGGTCGTGGCGCACGAACGGCAGCTCGCCATGGCGGTGTCGGTCCTCTCGGCCGAGCACGTGCTCGCCGAGCTGGAGGGACGGCCGCCCGGCACCCTGGAGGACCGCAGCCGCCGGGCGCTGGAGCAGGTGCCCGACGCGACGCGGTGGGCGTACGCGTTCCGGCGCGGCGTCCGGATCTCGGCCAAGGGCTTCCGCCGGTACGCCGCGCCGAACGCGGTGCAGCTCGCGGTCCGCGGGATCGCCCAGGCCTGCGTCGCCGACCCGGACCCGCTGCTGCGCGACCTGCTCGCGGAGACGATCGCCGACTGCTCGGCCCTGATCCGCCCGCAGCCGGTCGACCTGGCCCGCTGGGCGGATGCCTGCCGCCTCACGAGCCGCTGATCGTCTTCTACGCCACAGTGGCGTCGTCTCGTGTCACGGGACGTATGAGTACGGCGTGGCCGACCACGATCAGGCAGAAGACCCCGAGGAGGAAGCCCCAGCTGATGTCGGTCAGGTGGTGCATCCCCCGGTAGAGCCTGGCGATCGGGACCGCGAGCGCCGCTCCGAGGCCGAGCACCCACCAGAGGACGTTCAGGATCTTGTGGCGGTGGGTGTGGAGGGTCAGCACCAGCGCGACCCCGCAGTAGAACGCCACCGCGGCGCTCGTGTGCCCCGACGGGTAGCTGGACGTGGGGGGCGCCGGGTCGAGGTGCTTGACGTACGGCCGGGGCCGCTGGGCGAACACGGTCGCGAGCAGAAAGATCGCGGACTGGGCGCACACGACCGCCACGAGGAACACCGACTCCCGCCAGCGGTGGAAGGCCAGCCGGAAGAGGATCACCAGCACGGCCGTCGCCGCGATGACGATGGGGGTGTCGGACAACATCGACATGTAGTGTGTGACGTCGTTCCAGAACGGCGTGCGGTCCTGCGCGATCTCCCGGCTGACCGCCTCATCTCCCGCGATGAACGCGCTGTGCGCCAGCACGTTGGTGATCAACAGCCCGACGCCGAGCGTCACGACAGCCATCAGCGCGAGTGGCAGAAGGATCCGCCGGGCGACGTCCCCGGCGATCTCCCCCAACCCGGCGCGCCGCGGCGCGCCCGTCGCAGTCGACTGATCAATATCGGTGGCCAAGTCGCCCTCCCATTTCCGGTTCGACGCCTTCCTTGTACGGTTCGACGGGCCGTCGGCCCACATCCCTGCGCCATGTCTCGAACGCGGCGGCGGTGGCGGCGATGACGGCCACCGCGAGCACCAGCCCGGCCACCACGTCGCTGACCCAGTGCACGCCCAGCGCGATCCGGCTGAATCCCACCGCCACGGGGATCACGAGCGCCAGCACCCAGGCGACCACCCGCCCGCGGCCTCGCAGCAGGGGAAGGGCGAGGAGCAGCAGGATCCCGGTGCCGAGCATCGCGTTCACCGTGTGGCCCGAGGGGAACGACGCGCCCGGCGCGATGGCCACGGGATCGGGCAGGTCGGGGCGGGCTCGGGCGACGGCGACCTTCAGGCCGAGGCCGAGCAGGCCGCCCACGGTGATCGTGGTGGCCGCCCAGAGCGCCAGGTTGGTGGCCCTCCGGTACAGCAGCCAGGCGACCGCCACGCCCACGGCGATCCGCCAGGTGAGCGGTGCGAAGACATCGCTGATCAGCGTCATCGCGCGGGCGAAGCCGGGATGGGCGTAGGCATAGGTGTGGAGCGAATGCGCGGCGCCCTGGTCGATCGTGTTGAGCGGCCCGAACGACGACTTCACGAGGACCAGCAGCAGCGTGAACGGCACCACGATGAGCACCAGGGCGCAGGTCGCCACGGTGAGCCTCAGCCCGAGCTTGTGATCGCGGTCGAACCGCCTCAGGAACCAGCTCATCAGCGGCTCACCAGGGGCTGGCGCTCCTCCTGGGCCGTAGGACCGGGATCGGGATCCGCCGGCTGGGTCTGGCCCGCCCGGCAGGCCTCGAGCTGGGCCGAGAAGGACAGCCCCAGGAACAGGGCCACCGAGCTCAGGAAAGACCACAGCAGCAGGGCCATGACCGCGGTGAGCGGGCCGTACGTCGCGCCGAAGGTGCCGCTGCTCTCGGTGTAGCGCGCGAGCAGCCAGGTGAACAGCATCCACAGCAGCACCCCGACCGTCGCACCGACCGCGAGCCACGTGTGGCCCGGCTGCTTCCGGCGGGGGGACGAGCGGAACAGCACCGAGATGGACAGGACGGCGAGCAGGAAGCCGACCGGCCACCGCAGGAGCCCCCACGTCGCCGTGGCCGTGTGGCCCCAGCCGTACACCCTGGCGAAGGCCTCCCCGACGGCCCCGCCGCCGACCAGGATGACGAACCCGACGCTCATGAAGACGCCCGCCGTCACGGCCATCAGCAGCGCCCTGCCGTACTTGCGCTTGAAGGGACGGTCACGCTCGATACCGTAGATCCGGTTCGCTCCGCGCTCGAACTGCGCCATGGCCGTCGTCAGCGACACGAGGGCGGTCAGGAGACCCAGCCACAGGGCGAGGCTCCCCCCGGTGCCCGCGCTGCGATGACTGCCGTCGAGTGTCTCCCTGATCACCTCCGACCCCACTCCGGGAGTGAGGCGGCGCAAGGTGAGCTCCAGGACCCGCCCGATGTGCTCCTGATGGACCACCGAGCTGAGGCCCACGATCGCGATGGCCCCGGGGATGATCGAGAGGCAGACCTGGAACGCCAGCGCCCGGGCGTTGCTCACCCCGTCGCCGTACCGGAACCGCACGAACGCGTCGCGGACGAGGTGCCACCCCCCGTAGCGTCTTATCGAGGCGTACGCGTCATCAGCCGACAACTCGTCGCCACTCATGCTTGTGGTCTCCGGCACCTTCGTCGCGGTTCCCATGTCGGTCGTCACCTCGATCGTCAATAGCGCCCGGGGGCGGCGCCGGCGGTCACAACGGTTTCTGGCGTGGGCGCTCAGCTACCCCGTCAAACCGTCTTCGAACACTGGAACCAGAAAGCTGGAGCCCCTACGCTTCTGGAACTGGCCGGCCAGGAGACGACAAGGCGAGGGACCGGCCCCCGTGGAACCGGTCCCTCGATTTATGTGAGCGGTCAGAGTACGGCGCAGCCGACACGGACCGGAACGCGGGCCGACCAGCGGCCGGAGAGGATGTCGTAAGCCTGGGCGTAGCCGTTCGCGGGCCGTCCGGGAGCCGCGCAGTCGAAGACGTCGGTCTTCTTGCCGAAGCTGCCCCCGGCGTACCCGGCGTGGGCCGAGGCGTTCACCGAGCCGCTCCAGTAGAGCCGTCCGGTGGTGTAGCGGATGTAGAGCTTGACCTGGCCGAAGTTGTAGTGGTCGCCGTTGAGCTTGAGCCGCGGGATGTCGTCGACCGAGGTGCTGGTGGACGTGCCGTCGCCGTTGTCGTGCGGCGGCACGGTGTAGCGGGTGATCCACAGGCGGGCCAGGACCTTGCGGTCGGCGGCCTTGGCGTTGTCCGCGAGCGCCTGGCTGCGGACCCATGGGAGGACGCAGACGTCGTCGCCGACGAACGCCTCCCGCCAGACGTAGCCGTTCACGCAGGTGTGCGGGCCGAACGGGCCAGAGGTCCAACGGCTGGCCTTGACGCTGTTGTCGGCGGCGGTCTGGGTCCGGGTCGCCGGGGTGACGCAGACGAGGTCGCTCGGACGCGCCTCCCGCCAGACGTAGCCCTGAAGGCAGGTGTCGGGGCCGAAGTCCCCAGTGGTGGCGGCGGAGGCGGTCGTGGCTGAGGCCGGTGTGGCCATCAGCGTGGCGGGGACGGCGGCGGCCGCGGCTGCGATCACGGTGGCGGCCAGACCAAGAAGGGTGCGCTTCATCGTGGGCTCCTGAATGCGAGTGGTTCCCGGCCTGTCCGTTGCCGTCCGGGGCTTGCATCTCAGTGATAGGTCCGCCCGCCTGCACGTCTCTTGACCACCGCTTGCCTGGTCCGGTTTAAGGCGCCTGCAAGCCCCGCAAGCCGATGCCTGCCGTTTCCTCGGCGTCGCGTTGGCCATGGCGGAAGGTAGCGATGGGTGTTCCTCGAAAATTTTGAAGTCGCGGGCGGCGATTGGTGCCCTTATTGCGGGATATCGGGGATTCGAGTCGTTCGCATGTTCGATTTGCTTGCGGCACACTTGGCGTGGCCGGGAGGGGGTGAAGGGTGATCCAGCAGACGGCAGACCGCCAGGATGAGCAGCGCGAACACGGGCGGCGCCAGGACCAGGAGCCCCGTGGCGGGCAGCGTGAGGACCAGGAGCCCCGCGGCGGGCAGCGTGAGGACCTGGAGTGGTGGTGGGTCGACCCTTCCTCGGTGCCGCCGT
>NZ_JAOEGB010000055.1 GCF_025420585.1 Planotetraspora sp. A-T 1434
GACCCCGAGGTTGTTGTTCGCGTTGGCGAACGTGGCGAGGTCCCCGAGGGTGCCGTTGAACACTGTCGGTGAGCCGGGGATATCGCTGGATGATCCGGCGTACTGCCAGGCCGTGAACCGGGACCATCCCGCCGGCAGCGTTCCGGGAGAAGCGCTGTAATTCGCGGTCTCCAGCGGATTCGCGGAGAACGAGGTGTTGTTTCCCGTGCACTGGTTCCACCAATTGCGGTTGGTGTAGATGGACGCCTCCCGGCCGGTCCGGACCTTAATCTGGTTCACGAAGTCGCGTATCCAGGTCACCATCTGGCTGGTCGACAACCCGTAGCACGGGTACATCGGGGCCGATTGAGTCCACCATGGCCACTCGATGTCGAGCTGCAGGGGCAGGGTCTTGCCGTCATTCACATACTGGGCGTGGTCGACGAGGAAGTCGGCCTGCGCCTTGCCGGTGCTCACGCCCTTGTCCGGCCGTCCGAAGGCGTACGCTCCTATGTAAATGCCGTTGTTCTTGGCGCCGTGGTAGTTCGCGTCGAAATACGAGTCTACGAAGGACGTGCCTTCAGTGGCTTTCGCCCAGCCGAACTTGACACCGCGGGCCGCGACCTGCCTCCAATCGATCGCACCGTCGTTGTTGGAGACATCGGTGCCGAGCACGGAGTATCCGGCCGGGCTGGCCGCCGCTGGGGAGGTGTTCGTAAGGATCGCCACGGCGACGACGATGGCCGCGGTCACCGTTTGCAGCGAGATCCTGCATGTTCGCGCAAGGCGAGACCTTCGTGCCGTGCCCCCGTCTCGGGCTTGCCCTGTGGCCCTTGCTGTTGTCTGCATCGGAAGCTGCCTTCCTACGTGCCTGCTGTCCTGGGATCAAGGACACGTTCGCGTCACGTGCTGCAGCTTCTCTTCAGATCTGCTTCAAGATGGCCTCAAAAGCGCCTACGCCTGTTCGGCATAGCGCGTTCGACCTGCGCCTATACCTCACCTATACCGACGTATCCGATGCTCTGCCTGAGCCGTTCCCGGCTCTATCTCCGCCTCTCATCGGCGAGCGAACCGGCGTTGAGGGGGGCCGGGTACCCCAAGCACCAAGGAGCACCGGGGCGGCGTGTCAGGCCTGTGTCAAGCCGGGGCGGTCATGCTCGGACCGACGCGACGAGTGCGGCCTATCGTCTGCCGTAACCCCATCGGCGTGATGATCTCGCTCGTAGCTCAAATGTCCTGTCTGCTACCTCCAGGGGGATTGGTGGAGTTTCGTCTGCTCGGCCCGGTGGAAGCATGGCATGGTGATCGGCGCCTGTCGTTGGGCGGCCCAAAACCCCGCGCTCTCCTGGCCGCTTTGCTGCTGAATTCCGGCAAGGTGATCTCCGGTGATCGTCTCGTGGACATCCTGTGGGGCGAGCGGCCGCCCAAGAGTGCCCACGGGCTGATACAGACCTACGTGTATGGCCTGCGCCGCACACTGTCGGCAGTCGGCGACGAGCACACGATCGAGACTCGGCCGCCAGGCTATCTGGCCCATCCCAAGCCGGAGCAGGTTGACCTCGAGATATTCGAGCGGATGGTCGCGAATGGTCGCTCACATGCGGAGAAGAACGATCACCAGTCCGCTGCCGAGGTAATGCGGGCCGCCTTACAACTGTGGAGGGGAGCCGCCCTGGGAGGGATAGGTGACGCGCTGCGCGGAGAGGCGGAGCGTCTCGAGGAGATCCGGCTGACCGTTCTTGAGGAGCGGATCGACGCTGAGCTTGCCCTGGGCAGGGAAATGGAGACAGTCGGCGAACTTGTCGAACTGGTGAAGGGCCAGCCCGCCCGTGAACATCTCCGCGCCCAGCTGATCGTGACCTTGTACCGGCTGGGTCGGCAGGCTGACGCGATGACCGTCTATCACGAGGGCCGGCAGCGGCTGGCTGACGAGCTGGGCGTTGACCCCGGCGCGGAGCTGCAGCAGCTGTACGGTGCGATGCTGCGGGCTGATCCGTCATTGCTTCGGCCCACGATGCCACGCCCGGCCGAAGCCGTCACTCTCGTTGGTCCTGCGATGCCCGCCCCGGGTCCCACGCCGGACGTCGCGCCCAGCCAGTTGCCGCGCAGCATCGCCGATTTCACGGGTCGTGAGAAGCAGATCGACGAGCTGACCGCCATCTTGCGCGCACAAAGCGACGCGGTGCCAGTATGCGTCATCTCCGGTAAGGGCGGCGTGGGCAAGTCCGCACTTGCGGTGAAGATCGCGCACGAGATGGCAGACGACTTTCCCGACGGCCAGCTGTACGCCGACCTGCGGGGCGTCACCGATTCCCCAACGCCGCCGCAGGAGGCGCTGGGACGGTTCCTGCGGGCTCTCGGTGTGCAACCGGCCGCGATCCCCGAGACGCTGCAGGAAAGAGTCGACGCCTACCGCAGCCTCCTGGCAGGCAGGCGGTTGCTCATCGTTCTCGACGACGGGGGCATGGAACAGCAGGTCCGCCCTTTGCTGCCGGGGAGCCGCACGTGCGCTGTGTTGATCACCGCACGCAGGAGGCTGGCCGGTTTGGACGGCGCGAGCCTGGTCGACCTGGACGTCCTCGCCGCGGAGTCGGCCGTCGAGCTACTGGCCCGCATCGCCGGACGGGAACGCGCTTACGCGGAGCAGGACGCCGCTGATCGCATTGCCGTACTCTGCGGCTATCTGCCGCTGGCACTCCGTACGGCAGGTGCCCGCTTGGTCGCACGCCCGCACTGGCCGCTTCTCACACTCGCCAAGCGCTTGGCCGACGAGCGGCGCCGGCTCGACGAACTCGCTGCCGGTGACCTGGAAGTCCGGGCCAGCGTCGCGCTGAGCTATCGGGGTCTCGACGAGTTGGCGACGAAGGCGTTCCGCCGGCTTGGCCTGCTTGGCGTGCCGGATTTCGCTCCCTGGGTGGTGGGAGCTCTTCTCGGTGTGGGGGAAGCGACGGGTGAGGAGGTCATCGAGCGGTTGATGGACGCTCAACTCGTCGACTTCGTCGCCGTGGACACCGCCGGCCAGCTTCGTTACCGGCTGCACGACCTGTTGCGCGTATACGCGGCAGAACGAGCGGAGGAGGAGGAGTCCGCCGAGGAATGTGCGGCCGCGCTGAACCGGGCCCTGGGCGGATGGTTGTGGCTGATCACACACGCCGCTGCCAAGAGCCCTTCGGGCGCGGTCTCCCTGCGTCGTCACTACGGCATGGCTCTGCCCATTGGCGCGGAGGTGGCGGAGCGGGCCGCTGCCGACATGACGGCCTGGTTCAACGCAGAGGCCTCCGCACTCGTCGTCGCCGTAGAGCGGGCCGCCGCGATGGATCTCGACGACGTGGTGTGCGAAACGGCCGCCGCCCTGTGCTCTTCGGCGTTCTCCGTCGACGCTCGGTTCGAAGATTGGTCGCGTACACACGAGCCCGCGCTGGCCGCCGCCCGGCGCGCGGGGAATCTGCTCGGAGAGGCGACCCTGCTGGCAGGACTGGGCCAACTGCGTTGCAGGCAGGACCGCTATGCGGAGGCTAAGGAGCTTTTCCACCAGGCACTTCCCTTGTTCAAAGCCAGCGGCGATACCTATGGGGAGGCAGTGGCGCTTGCCGGGATCGGCACCGCCTGCCGAGAGCAGGGAGATTTCTCCCAGGCACTGCTCCACCTGGGGCGCGCGGGCATCACGTTCCAGGCGCTCCACGACGACGCTGGGATCGGCTACGTCAACCGCCTGGCGGGATCGGTGATGCTGGACCAGGGTGACTACGCGACGGCCATTGCTCTTCTCGAGCACGCGCTGGCCGCGTTTCGGCGCTTGGGCAGCAAACGCAGCCAAGCCCTGACCATGCGCTCGATAGGACTGGTTCACCGAGCCTCGGGGAACCTCACGCAGGCGGAGACGCTGTGTACGCAGGCTGCCGTTCTGCTTCGTGAGGCCGGTGATCCGCTGATGGAGGCCTACGCGGTTCAGGCTCTGGCCAAGACCCGGATCCGGCTCGGCGGTGACGTCTCTGTCCTGCCCGACCTCGTCGAGGCCCTGATCACGTGCCAGAGGCACGGCGACCGGTTCGGGGAAGGGCTCATCGAGCGCACCATCGGTGAGCTGCACCTGGCGCGCGGACGGTACGACGAGGCCGGGGCACACCTCGACCGGTCGGTCGCCATCTGGGATGCGCTGGACATGCCTCTTTTCCGCGCCCGTGTCATGCGTGACCTGGCGTCAGTTCGAGCGGCGAGCGGGGACGCGACGGCCGCCGAAGCACTTCGTACGCAGGCAATCGAGATCTTCGCCGCCTTCGGGACGCGTGAGTACGGCGAGCTCAGCGGATGGCGGGACAGTCCCCGCGACTGAGGCATCCGCGACGCGCCGGCGACCGCTTGGTGCGTTTTTGGAGAGAACTTATACGGCGCCGACCGAACGTTGAGCGCAGGGCCGACAGCGTGCGGCACTGCTCGGGCGAGGGGTTCACATCAGTGACTCGCCTGAGGATCGATCTGGCGAGCGACCGCTTCGCCTGGCTCAGCGTCTGAGAGGACACCATGCATGAAGTCGTTCTCATGTCCGATCCCCGCGTGTCGGCGGTTCCTGTCGAGGAGTGCGGCGAACCTCTGATTGATCTACGTGCGGCGACAGACCTGCTTCTCGACCCTCGCCTGGCTGACCCTGATGGGGCATACGCCCATGTTCGTCAGGGACATGTCGGACGGCTGCTGCAGTGCGAACACATGCTGCCGGATGGGCTGCACCTGCTCGTCGTCGAGGGTTACCGGCCGCTCGCGTTGCAGGAGCGCTATTTCGCGAGGTACGCGGCCGAACTGCGCCACGCCAACCCGGAGTGGTCCGAGGAACACGTCCACGTACAGGCCAGCCGTTCCCTCGCCCCTCCCCACATCGGCCCTCATGTTTGTGGCGCCGCGGTGGATCTCACGTTGTGCACGGCCGCCGGGGAGGAGCTGGACATGGGAACCGAGGTCAACGCCAGCCCCGAAGAGAGCGAGAACGCCTGTTACACCGCCGCGCCCAACATCTCGGCGGAAGCCCGTCACAACCGGAAGATCTTGTGTGACGCGCTCGCGCAGGCCGGCTTCGTCAACTACCCGACCGAGTGGTGGCACTGGTCGTACGGAGACCGCTACTGGGCCTTCGTCACACGGGCACCAGCAGCCCCTTACGGTCACCTGAACCTGCCTACCGGCGGTTGATCAGCCAACGAGCCGGCTCCGCATCAAAGTCGCCGGTCTTTTGCGGCATGCCTGAAATCTGCAAAGTAACCCCCAATTCCCCCTGCGAAAGGAACCCATCATGAAGATCCTCCACGAATTCCGTCGTTCTCTGACAGCCGTGGTAGGTACAGCCACGCTCACGGGCGGCCTTCTTGTGGCTGTGAACATCGCCCCCGCGGCTCATGCCGCGTCCTCGGTGGGCGGGCAGATCAGCCGTTCCGAGGTGCTCGCCCGCGCCCAGAACTGGGTGGACCGCAATGTCCAGTACAACCTGACCCGGCAGGCCAACACGCTGGTCACCGATGTGGAGGGAGCCCACAAGTACGGGCCGGACTGTTCGGGTCTGGTCTCCATGGCCTGGCACATCAGTCCCGGCCAGTACGGCGGGCTCAACACCTCGGGCTTCGAATCCTGGTCCGGCAAGACCTACCTGCCCAGCCTCCATGACCTGAAGCCGGGGGACGCGATCCTCAAGAGTGGGCACATCGAGTTGTTCGCCCGGTGGAAGAACGAAAGCGACCACACTCAGGGCGCATGGACCTACTCGCTGAACGGTGGCGCCGACCCGGACGGCGATGGCTGGCAGAACGACTGGGCCAAAGGTCCCACCGCGAACTCTCATGGCCAGAGAGGCGACGAGTCATGGGCGGGCATGCAGAACTTCCGTCCCATTCGATACAACAACATCGTCGACACCCCGACCCTTGGGGTG
>NZ_JAOEGB010000056.1 GCF_025420585.1 Planotetraspora sp. A-T 1434
GACCTCGTTGCGTATCCACAAACAGGGCATCCGGTGGTGATTTTCCTAATGTGATCAAGTCGCGTAAGGAGAAGTTTGCTAAGAAAAATCGCCACTTTCGTCATCGCGGCTCTGGCCGCACTCCCAACGGTTTTCGCCCGTACCTGCCTCTGCGAACGCCGGCGAAACCGTTTCCCCCAGGGCCACATCATCCGACTACGAGGTCGAGTACACCATCTAGAACGAGGAGAATCGTATGTGGAAAGTGGTGAGCAGGGCCTTGCTCGCAGCGGCCCTGCTGGTAACGGCACTTGTCGTGGTGCCCGCACCCGCGTTTGCGGGCGACTGGGGAGGAGCCCCCGTCAAGGTGACCAACGCCGACGGCCGGGATGAGGAGTTCTGGGTCGGTAGTGACGGCGCTGTTTGGCACCGTTGGGCGACAATCCCCCACGGAAAGATCGACAGCGGAAACTACAGCCTGGGCGGCCACGTCACCTCCGGCGTCGGAGTCACCCGCAACCAGGACGGCCGACTCGAGATCTTCGGCCGCGCCGACGGTGGGGACCTGAACCACAAGTGGCAGCTCGTACCTAACGGTAACTGGAGCGGCTGGGCCTCGCTCGGCGGCCGGCTGCAGCCCTACACGGGCGTGTACGCGGACTACTTTTCCAACAACGGCGGCACCATCCGGGTGAAGGTGACCGGCGTCGACGGTCTGATCCACTACAAGTGGCAGCTCGCACCTAACTGCTGTTGGAGCGACACCTGGGTGTAAGCCCAGGTGTGGGAGGCCTGAAGGAGAAGGCTAGCCTCAATCTTTCATGAGTCCGGTTCGGTCGCGTAGCGGCCGAACCGGTTCTTCTTTTAGGCAATTTGCGTGTGCCGCAAGAGTAACCAACACCTATGACGATTCCCTACGACACATGCGCCGGCGGACCGCCATGCCAGATCGACAGGCAGCGCACGGATCCGTCCTTGAGCACAATCGGTGCGATCAGTCGTCGTGGTGTACCAGTTCTTCAACGTCTTCCCGCGGCGGCGGGTAGGGCAGGCCGAGCATGGCGGCCAGCTTGGCCGTGGGGATGAGGATTTTGCGGCCGATCCGGATCGACGGCAGGTCGCCCCGGTGGACCGCGTCGTATCCGGCCTCGCGGGTGATGCCCAGGAGCCGGGCGGCCTGGCGGACACTCGTGGTCGGCCATCCGCTCCCGAAGCTGTCCCCAGCCCCAAAGTAGGTTTTGACCGACTCGGGAAGGTCCTCCGCTCGCCGAATGTGTCCCTAGCCGCCAGGTAGGAGATCTCGGGGTTGAGGCTGACAGCAACCGAACGGCCAGCCGGGAGCCGGTTGGCTAGCGGATCTTTGGACCGCTACGCCGCAGCGGGACACAGAACGTCACCTTCACGCCCTGTGACGACGTCGGGTAGGCGGTGTGTCTGTCCCATGGCGGCGTCTTGTGCGCGGTGATGGCAAGCTACCCAAGAAGGTAGGGCGGGGGCCGTTTCGTCACCGTTGATCGACGTGTTCTTGCTCGGCGGCTGCGGCGTAGGCGGCGTCGAGACGCTCGAACGGGCCTGGACCGTCGTGCGGCTTCGGCGGGGCGCCGAGGTGGCGGACGCGAAGCTCGTCCATGAGCTCCTCGATGAACGCCGGACCCTTATCGCGCATGAGCTGCTGTCGGCTCCGGAGCTCGTCGCTGCCCGGGCGCCAGTCGAGGCTCCAGTTGCCGAGGGCGTAGATGATCGGAAGAGTCTGGATACCGGCTTCAGTGAGGCTATAGCGAGCGCGCTGCCCCCGTGCGGCGGTGCCGCGGGTGAGGATCCCTGCGTCGACGAGCCGCACGAGGCGGTCGGCGAGGATGTTCGAGGCGATGCCCTCGATCGACCCGGTGAGCAGCGCCCGGAAGTAGCGGCGGTCGCCGAAGATGACGTCGCGCAGCACGAGCAACGACCAGCGATCTCCGAGCACCTCGACGGCGGCGTTGATCGGACACCCGGACCGTGGTTCCACGATTCCTCCTTGACAGGTATTTCGTCCTACCTATAGTAGTTGCAGAATACAATCACTCTTGGGAAGAGGAGCTGATGGGCCGCTTCGTCTATGCGATGCAGGTGTCCCTCGACCTGCGGATCGAGCAAGTTCCAGGGGACAACGGTGCTGGCGAGTGGCTGCGCATCGACGAGGAATTGCACCGCGAGGCCAATGCGCAGACGCAGGCGCTCGCGCTCATGATCCAAGGCCGCGTCTACTACGAGGTCATGGAGGAGTACTGGCCACGGGCGCGCGAGGACGCGTCGCTGCCGGACTACATGCGTGAGTACGGCGAGATCTGGACCGCCAAGCCCAAGGTGCTCGTCTCCCGCACCCGCCGCAGC
The DNA here is from genome assembly GCF_025420585.1 of Planotetraspora sp. A-T 1434. Taxonomy (GTDB): domain Bacteria; phylum Actinomycetota; class Actinomycetes; order Streptosporangiales; family Streptosporangiaceae; genus JAOEGB01. The sequence continues at coordinate 2,353 of NZ_JAOEGB010000056.1, forward strand.
GCCGATCACAACACCCGGATCATCGGCGGAGACGACGCGATCGAGCAACTCGCCGCCCTGCGGGCCGGGACCGACGGCAGCATCAGTGTGGGCGGCGCGGCGCTCGCCACCCAGCTGCTCCGGGCGGGGCTGCTCGACGAGCTGCTGCTGTTCACCCATCCCGCGATCCTCGGCTTCGGCAGGCCGCTGTTCGACGACTACGACGTGCCGATCGAGCTCGACCTGATCGAGCAGCGATCGTTCAAGCAGGGCGTCACGATGCATCGCTACGCCATCCGGGATGCAAAGGAGGCGCGCTCGTGGTGAGGCAGGTCGCGGAGGGTGTGCTGGTCCACGAGAGCGAGTTCGTGCAGAGCAACGCCGTTGTGGTGCAGGGCCGGGCCGGTGTTTTGCTCATCGACCCGGGGGTGACCGGCTCCGAGCTCGACTGCCTCGCGAACGACCTTCGCGAGTTGGGTCAGCCCGTTGTGGCAGGCTTTTCTACGCATCCGGATTGGGATCACCTGCTCTGGCAGGCCCGGCTCGGCGAGGCGCCCCGTTACGGCACGGCGCGCTGCGCGGCCACTGTCCGAGATCAGCTGTCGGACGCAGGTGCGAAGGCCCGCATTGCCGCCCACCTGCTCGAGACGGAAATCGCGGGGCAGGTACCGCTGGACCTGTTCGGCCTCATTACCGGCCTGCCCGCCGAAACTGCGCAGATTCCTTGGGATGGCCCTCACGTCCGGATCATCGAGCATCAAGCGCATGCCCCGGGCCACGCGGCGCTGTTGATCGAGGAACGCGGGGTTCTCGTCGCCGGCGACATGCTGTCTGATGTCTTGATTCCGATGCTCGACTTGGACGGCGCCGCGGACCCGATCGAAGACTACCTCACCGCCCTGCGGCTGCTCGAGGGCGTGGTGAGCGACGTCGATGTCGTCGTCCCTGGCCACGGTTCCGTCGGCGGATCCGACGAGGTACAGGCTCGGATCGACCTGGATCGGGCGTACGTACTCGCGTTGCGGAACGGCCAAGTCCCCGCCGACCCACGGGTCGGCCCGTCGGCCAAGCCTGGCTGGGAGTGGGTGAGCGACGTGCACGAAGGGCAACTCCAGCGCCTCGCCCAATGAAGCGAGCGCAAGCCCCGGCTTCATACCAACGAAAGGAGTGGAAATGCTTCGCAAACGTGTGGCGGCCATGGTGACCGCTGTCCTGCTCTGTTGCCTGGTGCAGGCGACACCGGCAACTGCTGACTCATACTGTAACGGTGTATGGTGCACCGTTCACGGGCCGGACCTGACCATGAACAACGTGTTCTGGGCGGGCGGGGCGGAGACCTTCCGTGTCGGCACGTCGACCACGTACTCCACCAACCCCGGCGCACTCTGGCACCGGTGGGTGTACTCCAACGGATCCTGGTCCCCGTGGCAGAGCCTCGGCGGAGAGATCCACGACGGCTGGTGCGGCAACCAGAACAAGGACGGCCGGCTGGAGATCTTCGTCAAGGCCCGCGGCGGGGATGTCAACCACATATGGCAGTTAAAGCCGGCCGGCTCCTGGAGTGGCTGGGCCAGCCTGGGTGGCCGCATCGCTCCCGGCAATGGTGTCTGGTGTTCCACAAGCGCCAACGGGGAGCTGGGAATCGCCGTCTACGGTCCCGACAACTGGTGGCACTACAAGTGGCAGATAACCCCCGGGGGCAGCTGGACGGATTGGCGGTAGTCCCGTCTTGTTGGAGCGAAGGATGTGGGGCCCTGCTCAGCGGGGCCTCACGTGGGCTATCGACGGGGTATCGGGGGTGTGAACTCGACAGACCACGGCCCGTACTCCACGGGCCGCAGGTCACGGGATCCCATCGGGGGCGGCGTCGCTAGGAGGAGACCTTAGGAGGCATTGGGTGTA
>NZ_JAOEGB010000057.1 GCF_025420585.1 Planotetraspora sp. A-T 1434
AACCTGCGGCCCGGCCAGGTACAGCTCGCCGCGGACCCCGACCGGCACCATTTGGAGGTCGTCGTCCAGGACGTACGCGCGGAGGTTCTCCAGCGGACGGCCCACCGCCGGGCGGGCCACCTCGCTGACTCGGCAGTACAACGCGTCGATCGTGCACTCGGTCGGGCCGTAGAAGTTGTAGCTAGTCGTGCCTTCGGTCTCCGCCAGCCGCCGCCACAGCGACTCGTCCAGGGCCTCGCCGCCCAGCATCAGGATCCCCGGCCGGTGCCGTTCCGCTCCCCCCGGCTGCCCTCCCCTCGGCTGCCCTCCTCTCGGCTCCCCTCCTCTCGGCTCATCGTCCAGCAGGCCGGCCGCGAGCAGTTGCCGCAGGTACGACGGGGTCAGGTCGAGGAAGTCGACCCGATGCTCGGCGACGTAACCGACCAGCGCGGCCGGGTCGAGCCGCACCGCGTCGTCGATCAGGTGCAGCTCATGGCCGTCGGCCATCAGCAGCAGACCTTCCAGCGACGTGTCGAAGGAGAAGACGGCGGTCAGCGCGGCTCGGAGCCGCCCGCCTCCGGCTTCGGCAACGAATCCGGCGCGATGGCTCGCCAGCAGGTTCACCAGGCCGCGGTGCTCCACGACCACGGCCTTGGGCTCGCCTGTGGAGCCGGAGGTGTAGATCATGTACGCCGCGTCACCCGGCCGCGGCGGCACGAGCCGCCGCACATGCGCCGCGTCGGTCGTCTTCGTCGAGCCGGTCACGTCGGCCGGGTGGGTCGTGTCGGCCGTTCGGGTCGAGTCGGTCAGCGGGGCCGAGCGCAGGTCGGCGAGGGTCTGCGGGGAGTCGAGCACCAGGGTGGCCACCTCAGCCAGGGACGCCACGGCCTCCACTCCCGTCCGCGAGGTCGTCACCGCCAGCGTCGCCCGCGAGTCGGCCAGCAGGAACCGCACCCGGTCGCCCGGCAGGTCCGGATCGACGGGCAGATAGACCGCACCGGCCTTGAACACGGCCAGGATGGCGACCACCATCTCCGCCGACCGGGGCAGGGCGAGGGCCACGACCTTCTCGGGCCCGGCACCCCGGGCGGCCAGCACCCCGGCCAGGCGGTTCGCCCGCTCGTCGAGCTCGGCGAAGCTGACCGCGGCGCCGTCGAACACGAGCGCGGTCGCGTCCGGCGTCGCCGCCGCCTGCGCCTCGAACAGCTCGGGCAGCGTCATCGACGGAACATCGGCGTCGGTGCCGCTCCACCGCTTCAGCGTCTCCCGCTCCGGCCCGCTGAGCAGTGAGAGGGCGGTGGGCGGCCGGTCCGGGTCGGCGGTCATGCCCTCCAGCACGACGGACAGATGCCCCGCCATCCGCTCGACCGTCGCGGTGTCGAACAGGTTGGGGTCGTAGTCGAGAACGAGATGGAGGCGGTCCTCCACGTAGGCGGTCAAGGTCAGCGCGAAGCTCGTGGTGTCCACCCCGTCCACCTCGACGACCCGTGGGCCGCCGGGGACGGCGTCGCCCCCGATGGGGTAGTTCTCGAACACCACCAGGCTGTCGAACAGGTTGGCGCCGGCGGGCAGGTCGCTCCAGGACTGGAGCTGCGACAGCGAGACGCCGTCGAACCGCCGCGACTCGGACTGCTCAAGCTGCAGCTCGCGCAGCCACGCCACCAATGCCTTTCCATCACGTACGGCGACGCGGGTCGGGACCGTGTTGATGAACATCCCGATCATCGACTCGACCCCGGGCAGCTCCGCGGGCCGTCCAGAGACCGTGGTCCCGAACACCACGTCGTTCTCGCCGCTGTACCGGGACAGCAGCAGCCCCCATGCGCCCTGCACGATCGTGTTCAGCGTCAGGCCGTTCCCCTTGGCGAGCCCTTGCAGCCGGGACGCCGCCTCGGCTCCCAGGTCGACGCGTACCGAATCGCTCGACACCGCACGGTGCGCCTCGACCGGCTGCCTGTCGTACGGGAGGGGCGTGGGCGACTCGAAGCCGGAAAGCTCCCGCCGCCAGTGGTCCTCCGCCTGCCGGCCGTCCTGGTCGCGCAGCCACCGCAGGTAGTCCCGGAACGGCCGGCGGGCCACCAGCTCGGGCTGCCGTCCGCCCACGATCGCGGCGTACTGCTCGCAGACCTCGGCGAAGACCGCGGCCGCGCTCCAGCCGTCGAGGAGGATGTGATGGGAGGTCCAGACGAGCAGGACCTCGTCGTCCGTCACCCGCCCGATGACGAGCCGGATCAACGGAGGCTCGGCCAGGTCCATGCCGGCGGCACGGTCCTCGGCGAGCACCCGCCGCAGCTCTCGGTCCCTTTCCCCGCCGGAGAGGGCCCGCCAGTCGTGGTGGGCAGTGGGCACGGCGACGCGCCGCCGTACGACCTGCACCGGCTCGTCGACGCCGTCCCAGGCCACGTGGCTCCGCAGGATCGGGTTGCGGTCCACCACGCGCTGCCACGCCTCGGCCAGCGCGTGGGGGTCGGACACCCCGGACAGCCGCATCCGGAACTGGTCGAGGTACGCGCCGGACGCGGAGTCGACGAGGCTGTGGAAGAGCATCCCGGCCTGCAACGGGGTCAGCGGGTAGATGTCCTCCACTGCCCGGCCGTCCCCGGCGATTCGATCCACCTGCCGCTGGCTGAGCCGGGCGAGCGGGAAGTCCGATGGGGTGCAGCCTCCGGCCTCGGGACGGGAGCAGTATTCGACGATCTCCCGGAGCGCCTCGACGACCTCCTGCGCGAGGCGCCGCACCGTCGTCTCGTCATGCGCCTCCTGGTGATACGACCAGCTCAACCGCAGCTCGCCGTCCGAGACCACACCGGTGATGTCGAGCAGATGCGCGGGCTTGATCCCGGGTCCGGCGTCCTGGCCGATTCCCTCGTGCCATCTGCCGTAGAACCCCTCGGAGTCGCGCTCCACGTCCCAGCGCCCGAGGTAGTTGACGCTGATCCGCGGCAGCGGAGCCGCCCGAAGCACGCTCGCCGGAGAGTCCGGCGGGCTCAGGTAGCGCAGCGCCTCGTAGCTCAGACCGCGACGCGGCACGGCGCGGAGTTGCTCCTTGACCGACTTGATGGTCTCGCCCCAGTCGGACGACGGGGGCGTCCGCAGCGCCACCGGGAACCGCGAGGTGAACCAGCCGACCGTGCGGGACAGGTCGGCGCCGTCGAGGATCTCCTCCCGGCCGTGGCCTTCGAGGGCGACCAGCACGCCGTCCTGCCCGGCCCACCGGCACAGCACCCGGCTCAGCGCGCTGAGCAGCACATCGTTGACCTGGGTGCGATAGACGCCGGGCACGTCGTGCAGCAGCCGCTCCGTGGTGGCCCTGTCGAGGCCGGCCGAGACGGTTAGTGCGGCGCCGACCCCGTCCGTCCCTTCCCGGTCCACCGGAATGCCGGCCGGCACGCTCGCCGACACCGCGGTCCAGTACGGAAGGTCGTCGTCGAGCGCGCCGGAACGGACGTGCTCGGTGAACCGCCGCGCCCAGTGCGCGAAGGGCGTGCCGACGGGTTCCAGCTCCACCGGACGGCCCTCGGCGGCCTGCCGGGACGCCACCTCCAGGTCGCCGAGCAGGATCCGCCAGGAAACCCCGTCGACCACCAGGTGATGGACGGTGAGGAACAGCCTCGGCGGCCGGCCCGGGCCGAGGACGAACAGCACCGCCCGCAGCAGAGGCCCGGCCGCGACGTCGAGGCTCGACTGGGCGGAGACCGCCGTCTGCTCCATGGCGTCCCGCTGCGCGTCCTCCCCCAGCCCCGACAGGTCGTGCCGTACGAACACCTCGGACGGCTCCGCCGCGGCGACCTCCTGAAGCCACTGGTCGCCGATCTGGGAGAAGCGCATCCGCAGTGCGTCGTGCTGCGCGATCAACGCTTCGACCGCCCGCCGGAGAGCCAGCTCGTCGAGATCGGGGGCGAGCTCAACGAACACGGACTGGTTGAAGTGGTGGGGATTGTCGCCCTCCGTCTCCAGGAACCAGTGCTGGATGGGGGTCAGCGGCGCCGGGCCGCTTGGTGCCGGCGGGTTCTGATCTGCATCGATGGTCTCCTCTGCGGAGACGACCGGTGCCAGCTGGGCGATGGTCTGGTGGATGAAGACCTCTTTGGTGGTCAGCCGGAGCCCGTCCTGACGGGCCCGGGAGACCACCTGGATGCTGAGGATGGAATCGCCGCCGAGCTCGAAGAAGTTGTCCTCGGCCCCGACTCGTTCGAGACCGAGCACCTCGGCCCAGATGCGGGCCAGCTCCTCCTCGATCGGCCCGCTC
>NZ_JAOEGB010000059.1 GCF_025420585.1 Planotetraspora sp. A-T 1434
TCAGGACGCCCTCGAGGGAGAGTTGCGCCGGGGCCGGATCTCGGCCGTTCTTGACGTGACCGAGCCGGAGGTCACCCCGGCGGACTCGCCGCTGTGGGATCTCCCCAACGTCATCCTCACACCGCACGTGGCCGGCTCCCTGGGCACCGAACTCCTGCGGTTGGGCGCACAGGCCCTGGACGAGGTATGGCGGGTCATCGAGGGAAGACCGCCGCGCCACGCCGTCGAGCCCGCCGCCCTGTCGGTCACAGCCTGACCGGTTGTCTAGAGACTTGATGACGGCAGGACGGGCGGCGCAGGCGGGTCGGCGCGCCATCAAGTAGCCCCGGCCCCCTCGTGGACCTTCGGCTCGGAACGGGTCCGCGAGGGGGTGCCGGTCACAGCTGTGCCGGGCGTCTGTCCCGGCTCTGTTCCGGGTGCCTATGCCGGGTGGTCCATCCGCTCGCGGAGGCTCAGCGGCCGCATGTCGGTCCACACCTGGTCGACGTAGTCCGAGCACTCCTCCTTGGTGCCCTCCTTGCCCACCCGCTGCCAGCCCGCCGGAACCTCATGGGCGGCCGGCCAGAGCGAGTACTGGTCCTCGTCGTTGCGCAGAACTTCGTAACGGGCGTCGTCATTCATGGTGGGGTCCTCTCTCGGGTTCTCTTACACGGATTCGGCGGGGACGTCTTGGGCGGGCCGCCGGGGGAACCGGCGCAAGGTGGGGTTCACGGTGACCAGCACCGTGACGGCAGCGATCCCCGCGGCGCAGACCAGGACCGCCGCGCTGCCCGAGACCACCTCCGTCAGGACGCCGCCCAGCGCCGGCCCCACCGCGCCGGCGGCTCCGGTCAGGATGCCGAGCACACCGCTCAGCCGCCCACGCAGCTCATCGGGGGTCAGCAACAGCTGCTCCGTGATGATCGTTGTGTTCGCGGTCGGCGGCAGCAGGGCCATGGCGAAGAACAACGCGCCCATCACATAGCCGTTGCCGGCGAAGACCGCGACCGGCGTCAACAGCGTCAGCGCCCAGAAAACCCCCGCGATGGACATGTACGGCGTGAGCCTCCGCTGGAGGGAGGGGGCGGCGAGCGCTCCGACGATCCCGCCGACGCCGAGCATGGCCGCCATGACGCCGATCTGCCCCGAAGGCACTCCCCTGGCCTGGGCCAGCACGATCACCACGAGGTAGAAGGCACTGAAGAACAGGTTGAGCACCATCGCACAGATGGCCGTGACCCGGACATGGCGGTGCCCCCACACCCACCGCAGGCCCGACATGATCTCCTGTCCCAGGTGGCCCATCGGGGCCAGAGGGGCCTGCCGCCGCGGCAGGCGGACGAACGCGAGCGTCACCAGCGTCGTGAGATGGGTCAGCAGATCGACGGCGAACGGCACGAACCTGCCCACGGCGAAGAGAAAACCGCCTGCCGCGGTGCCCGCGAGGTGCCCCAGGTTGCTGCGCGCCGAGTTCATCGCCACCGCCGTCGGCAGCTGCTCGTCCGGCACGATGTTGGGCAGCGACGCGTCCTCCGCCGGCTCGAACAGGGCCGAGCAGACGCCGATCACGGCGGCCACCGCCACCAGGTGCGCCACGCTCACGACATTCCAGTAGACCGCCGCGACGAGGCTGGCGGCGGCGATCGCCTGCGCCGCCTCGCAGCCCAGCATGATCGTCTTGCGGTCCCACCGGTCGGCCAGCGCTCCGGCCGGCAGCCCGGCGAGCAGTTGCGCCGCCGCGATCGTGCCGAGCACCAGCCCGGACGTCGCCGCCGAGCCGGTGACCGCGAGCACGAGCAGAGGGAAGGCGATGGTCGCGGCGCTGACGCCGAGCTCCGACGCCGCCCGCCCGCCCCAGAGCAGGCGGTAGTCGCGGTTGCGCGACAGCGGAGCCGCCGGCCCGGCCATCTCGGCCCTCCCCGCGGCGGTCTCGGTCCGGCCGGCACTCTCGGCACCGACCTCGCGCGCCCGGCCGGCACTCTCGGCGCCGACCTCGCCGGCCCGGCCGGCGGTCTTTGCCCTGGCCTTGTCGGTGGTCGTTACTGTGGCGGTCTCGGTGGCCTTGTCGGCGGTCATGGGGCGATCTCCCGGCAGTCGGCCGCGATCCGCCGCAGCGCCTCGGCGAAGTCGCCTGCGACCGACTCCACGGTCGACCTGTCGTACAGATCCGGCCGGTAGTACCACACGAACTCCAGCCGGCCCTCCTGGGCCGCGCCGACCACCTCCAGCGCGTGCGCACCGCGCTCCGCCGGGTCGTGCTCCTGCCCGAGCGCCGTCTGCGGGCCCTGGTAGAGGCTCGCGCCGGGCTCCGCCGACCGCGCGTCCCACTGGCCGAGGTAGTTGAACACCACCTGCGGCCCCGCCGCCGACAGCCGTTCGCGCACCTCGGGAGCGCCGAGGTAGCACAGCGCCCCGAAGCCGAACCCGTTGCCCGGTACGGCCCGCAGTTGCCGGCGTACCGACTTCACCAGGCCCCGCCAGTCATCGTCGGCTGATATGTCGAGGGACACCGGGAAGATCGTGGTGAACCAGCCGACCGTGCGGGACAGGTCGACACCGTCGAGGATGTCCTCCCGGCCGTGGCCCTCCAGCTCGACCGACACCCTGCCCTGACCGGTCCACCGGGACAGCGCCCATCCCAGCGCCGTGAGGAGGACGTCGTTGATCCGGGTGCGGTAGGCGGTGGGCGCCGCGCGGAGCACCGTGTCGGTGTCCTCTGCGCTCAGCCGCACGGACACGGTCCGGGCCGGGCAGGGCTCCGAGGCGGACGCGTGGTCCGTCGGCACGTGATCCGTCGGCAACGGCCGAGCGTCGAGCGCCGCAGCCCAAAGGTCCACCTCGTGGTCCAGGCCGCCGGCGGCGACGTGCTCGCTCAGCCGGTGCGCCCAGTCGAGGAACGACGTCGTCTTGGCTCCGAGCCGTACGCTCTCGTCGCGTGCCGCCTGCTGGTAGGCCGTCTCCAGGTCGTCGAGCATGATCCGCCACGAGACGCCGTCGACCACCAGGTGGTGCGCCACCAGGAGCAGGTGCGGTGGGCGGCCCCGGCCACGGGTGAACAGCACGGCCCGCAGCAGCGAGCCTCGCGTGAGGTCGAAGCCCGCGTGGACGTCGTCGGCGACCTTCTCCATGGCGGCGAACTGCTGGTCGTCGGCCACGTCGGACAGGTCGTGCCGCCGGAGCACCGTCGCCGGCATGGCGGGCGGGTTGTGCTGCCGCCACTCGCCGCCGACCTCCTCGAAGCGCATCCGCAGCGCGTCGTGGTGCGCCACCAGCGCCTCGAGCGCCCGCCGGAGGGCCCGTTCGTCCAGGTCGGCGGTCAGCTCGACCAGGACGGACTGGTTGAAGTGGTGCGGATTGACCAGATGCGTCTGGAAGAACCAATGCTGGATCGGGGTCAGCGGGACCGAGCCGACCACCGGTTGCTCGGCGTCGGCGCCGTGCACCTCGGTGACGACCGGTGCGAGCTCGCTGATGGTCTGATGGATGAACAGGTCCTTCGTGGTCAGCCGGAGCCCGTCCTGACGGGCCCGGGAGACCACCTGGATGCTGAGGATGGAATCGCCGCCGAGCTCGAAGAAGTTGTCCTCCACACCGACTCGTTCGAGACCGAGCACCTCGGCCCAGATGCGGGCCAGCTCCTCCTCGATCGGCCCGCTG
>NZ_JAOEGB010000006.1 GCF_025420585.1 Planotetraspora sp. A-T 1434
GCGTTAGAGCCCCGATCCCGGCGACCGAAGATCTCACCCACCGCGATCGACGCCGCCACCGTCGAACTGATCGTCCGCCTCCGCAAGGAACTGTCCGGCCAGGGCCTGGACGCCGGGCCGGACACGATCGCCTGGCACCTTCGCCACCACCACCGGCAAACGGTGTCGCGAGCCACGATCAGCCGCTACCTGACCCGGGCCGGCCTGGTCACCCCCGAGCCGAAGAAACGACCGCGATCCTCCTACATCCGCTTCCAAGCCGAGCAGCCAAACGAGACTTGGCAGGCCGACTTCACCCACTACCGGCTCGCCGACGGCACCGACACCGAGATCCTCACATGGCTGGATGACCACTCCCGCTACGCCCTGCACGTGACCGCTTGGCCCCGCGTCACCGGCCCGATCGTGCGCGACACCTTCCGCCACGCGGTGGCCGCCCACGGCGTGCCCGCCTCCACCCTCACCGACAACGGCATGGTCTTCACCACCCGCCTGGCCGGCGGCCGCGGCGGGCGCAACGCCTTCGAACACGAACTGCGCCGCCTGCACGTGACCCAGAAGAACTCCACCCCCAACCACCCCACCACCTGCGGCAAGGTCGAACGCTTCCAGCAGACCATGAAGAAATGGCTGGCCGCGCAAGCCACCCAGCCGACCTCCGTCTCCGACCTGCAGGCCCTCCTCGAGACCTTCGTCGAGCTCTACAACCACCGCCGCCCGCACCGATCGTTGCCCCACCGCGCCACCCCCGCTGCGGTCTACCACAACCGGCCCAAGGCGCTGCCAGCCGGCAGCCGCGACAGCGACACCCACACCAGGGTCCGACACGACCGCGTCGACCACACCGGCGTCGTCACCCTCCGTGTGAACGGTCGGCTCCACCACATCGGCATCGGACGAACCCACGCCCGAACCCACGTCATCCTTCTCGTCGACGATCTCCACGTCCGCATCGTCGCCGCCACCACCGGAGAACTCCTCCGCGAGCTGATCATCGACCCCACACGCGACTACCAACCCCAGTACACAAAGAAACCCCCGAACCCGTAGGTTCGAGGGTTTCCGATGTCTTGCGACATCACAGAGCGGAGAGCGTGGGATTCGAACCCACGAGACCGGTCACCCGGCCTAGCGGTTTTCAAGAACGCTACGGTTGCGCGCTCCCCCGGTCTCCTTCGCTAACGCGGAACGACCCGATGGATCCATGCACCCGCATCAGCGGGACCTCCAGCCCGCCAAAGTACCCCGCGACTCCTTCGGCTGGCGCGGCCACCGCGTCGAGCAGACCATGAGCGTCAATGGCAAACGCGCCTCCGTCAGCACCCTGCTCCTCCTGCAACGCGGCCCCATCGTGCTCGCCCTGAACTACACCAACTACACGCCCACGACGCCCGAACAGACCCTGCGCGCCTACAACATGACCATTCTCCGCAAAATCCTCGCCCACCCTGCCTGATCACAAGCGCTGGACTTGCCTATCTGCTGGCGCACCACCTGACGAACCCTGGTCCCGAATGATCCACTTCGTGCCTGACGGGGCCGTCAGACGGGCGCCTTTACGCTGTAGATCTCTAATTCGTTTGAACACGGCCCGCACGACCACCCCAGGGAGCGGCGAATACGGTGACACGCTGGACAGACATGTGTCACCCGACGGCACCCAGCGGGAGGGCGACCTTTGATGACACCTGGGTGACACAAGAGAAAAGCCACAGTATCCGATCTTGGATACTGTGGCTCCGACCTGCGAAAACGCGGTCGGGACGACAGGATTTGAACCTGCGACCCCTTGACCCCCAGTCAAGTGCGCTACCAAGCTGCGCTACGTCCCGTTTCCCGGCTGGCCGGGCTTCACCAACCTTAGCGCAGTTTCGGGCCCGGTGCGTACACGGTTACCCCTCCGCGCCTAAGCTTTGGATCATGGGAAGGAAGCCTCGGGTCGATCAAGAGGAGCTCGGCCGCCTGACCGCCGAAGGATGGTCCAATGCCCAGCTGGCCGCGCACTTCGGCGTGACCGAATCCGGGATCCTTCAGGCCAAGCGGGCGGCGGGCCTGTCGAAGCAGATGACGGATCACAGCCGGGCCCTGCCCTGGAAGCTCAGGCGTGAGCACGGCCAGACCGGCCCGGCCACGAACCTCCGCAACCTCTCCGCCGTGGCGCAGGGCCGTACGATCACGAAAGAGAAGCTCAACACCGCCATCCGGTGGGCGGGCCGCCTGGTCGACAACAGCCTCGACATCACCTATGACCCTGATCAGGGCTTCCGGGAGGTTCCGGCTGAGGGGGCCTCACATGTCGCCCGGGTGCTCGCCGAGGCACGGGAGGCCCTCGGCCTCACCGACGGCCCTCAAGATCCCCCCGAATAGCCTTCCGATCCGCTCAACGGCCACGACCTACCGGTCCAAGCCCGAAGACAAGCGGGCGTCAGACGTCCTCGCGGCGAATGGGCGTGGTCTCCTCGCGGACGTGCACGTGCCGTTCGTTCGGGTGCACGGTCGTGTGCGACTCGGTCTCCTGGACATGGACATGCGGCTCGGCGGACGGGTCCACCGTGTACATAATGTCCGGTTCGATGGTCTCGACCGTGTCCTCGGCATGCGGACGGCGCGTGTAGAGGCCTGTCAGCAGCGCGCCCGCGACACCGACGGCCATCAGGATCCAGCCGATCATCTGCAGGTCGATTCCGGGAATGTCCCACTTCACAGCGAAGGCGAGGACTGCGCCGATCGCGATGAAGGCGAGACTGGCTCCGAAGCCCATGGTTACCTCCTGTGATGGTAATGACGGCCCCTACCCGTCAAACCGCTGATTACGCAGGCGTGAAGGGTGCTTTCGAGGGCAGTGCGAATGAACAACGCACATTCACCCCTGGGAGGCAGATATGTCCGCCGCAGCATGGGTGGTCGTCGTCATAGCCGCATTGGTGGTCATCCTGGCGATCGGCTACTTCGTCACGACTCAGAATCGCCGGCGTCACCTGCAGGAGCGCTTCGGGCCGGAGTACGACCGGACGGTGGAGGAGAGGGAGAGCCGCCGGGAGGCCGAGCAGGAGCTTCTCGCCCGTGAGGAGCGTCACGCCAAGCTCGACATCCGGCCGCTCGACCCCGAGACGCGGGAGACCTACGCGAAGAAGTGGACGGAGGTCCAGGAGCGGTTCGTCGACGCGCCGGGTTTCGCCGTCACCGAGGCCGACGCCCTGGTCAGCGCAGTCATGGCCGAGCGCGGATATCCCACGGACGAGTTCGAGCAGCGCCTGAGCGACCTGTCTGTGGCCCACGCCGCCACGCTCGACCACTATCGCCAGGCCCACGACATCAGCAGCCGCGCCGCCCGGCAGGACGCCAGCACCGAGGAGCTCCGCCAGGCGATGGTCCACTACCGCGCGCTCTTCCAGGAGTTGCTCGGCGAGACGGCCGGCGACCCCGGGAACGACCGGCACGCCGCACGCTCCACGGCCGAGGAGGCTGACCTCTGATGAAGAACAACCCTTATGACAACCGGTACGGCACGACCGAGCAGCCGACGCCGGAGACGCCCGAGCCTCTGGAGGAGGAGGCCCGCAGGGAGGAGGCCCTGGCCGGCAGCCGGCACGACGCGCACGAGGGCCCGGGCCCGGTCTACTCCGCCGGAGGCGCCGACCTGGACGACTCCCGCTACACCGGCGAGTCCGGCTACGCCGACGGCAGGGAGGACACCCGAAACGCCGAGTCCGACTCCCCCGGCACCTGGGTCGCCGGCAGCGGCGTCACCGCCCACACCGCCGACAGCCGGACCTCGCAGACCGCGGAACACACCGCCGACAGCCGGACCTCGAGCCGGACCTCGGAAGCCGCGGAAGACACGGCCGACATAGAGGACACTGCCGACACCGCCGACGGCCGTACGGTAGACCGTCGCTCCGGCGACGGAGCGTACGTCTCGGAGGCTCCGGGCGACCGGACCTTCGACGCCGGCACGGTTGAATCGGTCTCCGCCGACCGGACCTTCGACGCCGGCACGGTTGAATCGGTCTCCGCCGACCGGACCTTCGACGCCGAGGCGGTTGAATCGGTCCCCGCCCCACGGACTGGGGACAGTCCCGCGGCCCGCGAGTCGCTGGAGCCGGTGGACGCCCGCGACGACGTGCTCGCGCCGGATCTGGACGGGCGTACGGCCACGCAGCCGAAGGATGTCGAGTCCCCCAGCGCCGAATCAATAGCCGGCTCCACGGGACCCGGCGCCGAATCCACGACTGGCACAACGCGGCCCGACGCTGAACCAACGGCCGGCTCCACGCGCCCCGGCGCTGACCCGGCGACCGGAACCACACGGTCCGATGCCGAATCGACGACCGGCGACACGATCACCGGCGTCGAATCGACCGCCGCCCCCGGCATCGACGCCGAGACGGCGTCCAGCGAGAGCCTGGCCGCCGCTGAGGCCGCGCCCGCCATCGACTTCGACAGGCGGTGGCACGAGATCAAGGCGGGTTTCGTGGACGACCCGCGGAGCTCCGTCGAGCAGGCCGACGCGCTCGTCGAGGAGGCGGTGGCGGTCTTCACCACCCGCCGCCAGGCCCTGCTGGACCGGTGGAAGAACCGTGACCACAACGACAGCGACCACAACGACACGGAGGCGCTGCGGCTCGCCCTGCGCGACTACTACGCCCTCCTCCTTCAGCTGACCGGAAAGTGAGGCATCCATGCTCGCCATCGCCGCTGCGATCGTCTTCGGCATCGCCTTCCTGCTCGACCTGCTCAACGCCAGCATCGGCATCGGGCTGACCGCGCTGATCGCGCTCGGGCTGTGCCTGCTGGCACTGCACCAGGCCGGCATCGGCACGGCCGGTGTGAACTCGTGGCGCGGCAACTGGCGTGGCCGCGCCCGCCGCTGACCTCCTTGAGGCGGACCGGGTCGAAGACCCCAAAGCCTCTCGCCACAAGCCAGCCGATCCCCGCCGATCCCCCGCCGATCCCCGCCGATCCCCGCCGATCCCTACGCCAAGGAGAGCCACATGTCGCAGAGAGTCGAAGAGATCATGACTCCGGTCCCCGTCGCGCTGCCGGAGGAGGCTCCGATCGTCAAAGCCGCCAAGCTGATGCGCGACCAGGGCATCGGCGATGTCCTGGTGGTCAGGGGCGACCAGTTGTGCGGCCTGGTGACCGACCGGGACATCGTCGTCCGGGCGGTCGCCGAGGCGCGCGACGTCAGCGCCACCCCTGTCGGGACGCTGTGCACGTCCGAGCTGATCACGGTCACCCCTGACCAGGACGCCGACGAGGTGATCCGCCTCATGCGCCAGAAGGCCGTGCGGCGAGTCCCGGTCGTCGCCGATGGCCGTCCCATCGGCATCGTCACCCTCGGAGACATGGCGCTGGAGCGGGACCCCGCCTCCGCCCTGTCCGACATCTCCGCCGCTTCCCCGAACAGCTGAGCCGTACGGCCGGCCGTGATCGGGCGGACCGGAAGAAGCCGACCGTAAGAAAGGGGCGACCGGAAGAGGCCAATCGTAGGAAACGCGACCGTGGTGAACGCGACCGCCGACACGCCGGGACCCGCACCACGACCGTCGCGTGCGGCACCTGCGACGGGACGAAGACGAAGCCGCCGATGAGAGCCGCCCATGAGACACGAGCAAGCCGCGTGACCCTGGAGCCCGGGTCACGCGGCATCTCGCTAGGGAGGACGGAAAGCCTGATCACATCCGGGCGGCGAGCTTGAACTCCTCGCGCGGGCGCTGCAGGGCGCCCAGCGACACGATCTCCCTGGGGAAGAACAGCCCGAGGGTCCAGTCCATCAGGATGCGGGTCTTCTTGTTGACGGTCGGCATCCGGGTCAGGTGGTAGGTCCGGTGCATGAACCAGGCGGGGAACCCGCGCAGCTCACGGCCGTAGATCTGCGCCACTCCCTTGTAGAGCCCGAGGCTGGCCACCGATCCGGCGTTCTTGTGCCGGTACGGCTCTCGCGTGCCGCCCCTGATGGTCGCCAGGAGGTTGTCGGCCAGCCGCCTGGCCTGCCGTACGGCATGCTGGGCGTTGGGCGGGCACATCTCGCCCGGCCTGGTGAGGTCGGGGACGGCGGCCGCGTCCCCCGCGGTGAAGGCGAAGGGCGCCCCCTCGATCTGCAGGAACGCGTTGGCCTTGACCCGGCTCCTGTCGTCCAGGGGCAGGTCTCCGGCCTTGACGAGCGGGTTCGGCTTGACGCCCGCCGTCCACACGAGCGTCTCGGCGTCGAACTCGTCACCGTCGTCGAGCACGATGTGCCCGCCCTCCATCGACTTCAGGCGGGTGCCGGTGCGAACCTCGATGCCGCGTCTGCGCAGCTCCTGGGCGGTCCACCGGCCCATGTCGGCCCCGACCTCCGGCAGGATGCGGTCGGTGGCCTCGACGAGGATCCAGCGCATGTCCTCCCGGCGGAGACCCTCGAAGAACTTGAGGGCGTCGCTGGCCATGTCCTCCAGCTCGGCGAGCGCCTCGACGCCGGCGTATCCCCCGCCGACGAAGACGAAGGTCAGCGCCCGGCGCCGGACCTCCTCGACCGGGGTGGAGGCGGCGATGTCGAGCTTGCCGAGCACGTGGTTGCGGAGGTGGATGGCCTCCTCGACGGTCTTGAAGCCGATGCCGTGCTCGGCCAGCCCGGGAATCGGGAGGAGCCGGGACACCGAGCCGGGGGCGAAGACCAGGTAGTCGTAGTCGATCGTGAGGTCGGGGCCCTCATGGGGCTGGAACTCGGCCTTGCGGTCGGCCAGGCGCACGGAGGTGACCCGCCCGCTGAGGATCTGACACGAGGGCAGGACCCGCCTGAGCGGGACGACCACGTGGCGCGCCTCGATGTTCCCGGCGGCGGCCTCTGGGAGGAACGGCTGGTAGGTCATGTAGGAGTCGTAGTCGGCGACGGTGATGCGGGCCTCGCCGCGGTGGAGCTTGCGCTGCAGGCGGAGAGCCGTGTACATGCCGACGTACCCGCCGCCGACGATCAGGATCCGTGGGACAGCCATGGGTGTCCCCTACCCGGTCTAAACCAGGAAACGCATGGTGACTGTCGTCCCATTGGCCCCGGTTCGCGCGTCGAGGTCCGCGCTCAGCAGCCGGGCCACCCACAGCCCCATTCCGCTGGTGGCGTTCTCCCTCGGCGGTGTGTGCCCGGGAGTCCCCTCCGGATGCCACTGCCTGCCATCGTCGTGGACCTCGACCACGAGGGCCTCACCGTCGTCCCATATGCGCAGCCGCGCCTTGGTGGAACCGTGGGTCACGGCGTTCGTGGCGACCTCGTTGAGCGCCACGAGGAAGTCCCCGACGGCGTCCTCGCTCATGCCGCGCCGGCGTGCCTGGGCAGCGGCGAACTCCCGCACGTCGGGCAGATCGGCTAAGGAGAAGGTCAGGTCCTTGGCCGTCTCTGCGACGGGCGGCGGAACGCCGTCTTCATTCACCCGGTAACGCCTCCCACCGGATATCGCTCAGCCGTACGACCTGGAGGGTCGCGGCATACGGACGAAGATACCCCGGGGCACCGCCGCCGTGGCGGCGGTGCCCCGGGCACCGCTGTGCGCCGTCATCCCGCGACGAGCTCGGAACGCAGCTGGTCGAGGGTCTTGCGGAGGATCCGCGAGACGTGCATCTGAGATATGTCGAACTCCGCGGCGATCTCGGCCTGGGTCATGTTGCCATAGAACCGCAGCAGAAGGATGTTCTTCTCCCGCTCGGGGAGAAGGTCGATGAGGGGCTTCACGGCCTCGCGGTCCACGAGGGTGGCCAGTGCGTCGTCCTCATCGGGGAGGACGTCGCCGAGCGCGGCCGCGTCGTCGTCCGCGCCCAGCGGCGCGTCGAGGGAGAGCGTGCTGTACGCCGCGGAGGCGTCCATGGTGAGCAGCATGTCCTCTTCGGAGATGCGCATCTTCTTCGCGAGCTCGGCGACCGTGGGGAACCGGCCGAGCTCCTGGGTCATGTCGGCGACGAGCCGGTTCAGCTCGGAGCGCCGCTCCTGGTAGAGGCGGGGCACCCGGACGGCCCAGGTGCGGTCGCGGAAGTGCCGCTTGACCTCGCCCGTCATGGTGACCATCGCGTAGCCGCGGAAGCTGTGCCCCAGGCTGGGGTCGAAGCCGTTGATGGCCTTCATCAGACCCACGTAGGCGGCCTGGAGAAGGTCCTCCATGGGCTCGCCCCGGTTGAGGTACCGCCTGGCGATGTCCCTCGCCATGGGGCGGTGCATCTCGACGATCATTTCGCGGAGGCGTTCCCGCCGCTCCTCGGACAGGCCGTCCTCGGCCAGCTCGGCCAGAAGTTCCTCGGCGGTCGGATTGCTGATGGTCGCTACTCGGACCTCGGCAGCCATCTGCGCAGTCCCCTCGTATTTCTTGCGAGGCGCCGACGGCCGGGGGTCACCCACGCAGAAGGCATGCCTCGCTACAGTATCGAGACGAGGCCCTCTGCTGGACCTCTGGTTCAGTATATTGCCCCAAAATCGGGAGTATCACCACCCCTTCGGCACCAGTAATGTTGCCGCAGAGGAGGCGCGAGGTGTCTAACAACGGTCTGTTGTCCCTGAGCTCCACCACGGCCGGTGGCATCGTGGTGGTCCATATCGACGGCATTCTCGACGCCACGACTCGGGAGCAGTTCTCGGACTACCTGGACACGGTGGCGGAGGACCACGGCCCGGACATGATCCTCGACCTGGGCAAGGTCACGTTCATGGACTCCCGGGCACTCGGCCTTATCGTGCACCACTGGCAGCGCTCCACCACCGCCGGCGGTAACTTCGCGCTGGTCTCCGTGCAGTATCCGAGCTCCAAGGTGATGTGGGTGACCGGCCTGTCGCAGCGCCTGCCGCTCTTCGACACCCTCGACGAGGCGCTCGCGGCCTTCACCGCGTGAACAGCCGCCCAGCGTGAACAGCCGCTCGCCGCCTTCGCCGCGTAAAACAGTCCGCAGCCGCTACGGCGTGGCGCCCCCGTGCTTCTGCTGGTGCTCGGTCACGAGCAGCCTGGCCAGGTCGGCGACCTTGACCTGGTGGTGCTGGGACACCCTTCTGAGCTCCTCGAACGCCGCCTCGGCCGAGCATCCGCTCTTCGACATGATGATGCCCTTGGCCTGGTCGATGACCGACCGCCCGGCGAGCGCCTCCTGCATCTGGGCGGCCCCCGTGAGGACGTCGTCGTACTCCCAGATGTTCGCCAGGGCCACCGTGATCTGCTCGCGGAGCAGGCCCATCAGCGACTCCCCGTCTGTGAACACGCCGGGCCGCACGCCGTACAGGCCGACGATCACGACCGCGTGGTCCACCTCGATCGGCAGGACGAGCACCGACCGCACGCCGTGCCGTACGGCCGTCGCCGCGTAGCGGGGCCAGCGGGGGTCGCGCATGACGTCGGGGACGGCGACCTGCCGCCCGGAGGACAGCGCCTCCCTGGACGGGCCCTCGCGGAGGTCGCGCTCGCGGTCGGTCAGCGCGATGAGCTCGCTGTGGGAGGCCGCGAGCAGGACCCGTTCCTCCATCCACAGCTCGGCGGTCCCGCCCGCGCAGCCCGGCACGCCGTGCGCGACGGCCTCGGTGATGCCACGAAGGACGCTCTCGCAGGATGTTCCCTCGGTCACACGCCCCAGAGCGGCGAGGTCACGCGCGAGGATGGATGTTGTCTCCATGGTAGAAAGACCATTCCCATAGTTTCCGTGTTAATCCGGGCTGGATCGATTACATCCGGTCTTTGGCGTAGCGTCTACGTCGTGAGAGGGGGGCAGCGTTGGCCGACATAGCCGAGCTTGAGCGCGCGCTGAGCGGGCTCGCCGACCGCATCGCCACCCTACGGGACAAACCCGAGCCGGGTGCCGCCCTGCGCGAGCTGGAGGCGGCGGAGGAGCTGCTCAGGAGCGCGCTGGGCGAGCTGGTGCGCGGCCGCAGACGCAAGGACGGCGGCAACCAGAGGGAGCAGAAGCTCCTGCGGCAGGTCTTCCGCGCGCTCCCGGTGCCGGTGATCATCATGGACACGGGCGGCACGGTCCGGCGGATCAACAACGAGACCACGCGCCTCCTCGGCAGCCCCGCGGGCTACCTCATCGGCCGGGCCTTCCCGCTGCTGATCGACGTGGCCAGCCGGGCGGCGTTCCGCTCACACCTGACGGCCGTCCTGCGCAGCGAGGAGAGCGCGGCGTTCCAGACCCGCCTGGCCCACCAGGGCCGGACGCACACGGTCCGGCTGGTCCTCAGCAGGCTGCGCATGCCGGGCGAGCCGCAGGAGATGATCGCGGCGGTCGCGCTGCCCACGGAGGTGCAGCTCCTGGAGGCCCCCGATCCCGGCGGAGCCCCCGACGAGTCGGTGATCATGGCGGCGGCCCGGCGGCATGAGCTGCTCTCCCGGCTGACCAGGCTCCTGCTCGACGAGGAGAGCCTGCGCGAGCCGGTGGCGCTCATACGGGCCGCCCGCCTGCTCGCCGCGGAGACGGCCGACTGGGTGGTCGCCGACGTGATCAGGGACGGGGTCCTCCACCGGGCGACCGTCATCGGCCCCAGCGACCAGCCGATCACCCGCCTACAGCGGGCCATGGAGACGATGCCCCCGGCCGCCGCGCCGATCGTCGGCCAGGTCCTCGCCACGCAGAGCGGCATCGTGCACGAGATGCTGTCCGACGACTCGCTGCTGGGCGGCGACGTGCTGCAGGCCATGCGGGCCGGCTCGCTGCTCAGCGTGCCCATCCGCACCGACGACGAGGTCCGCGGCGTCCTCACGCTGGTACGGCTGCGCGACCGGCCGCCGTTCGGCCTGGCGGACCTCGGCCTCCTCGAGGAGATCGGCCTCCACCTGGGGCTGGCCATGCGGGCGCAGCGCAGCTTCCAGCGGAGGGCGCACGCCGCCGACACGTTGCAGACGGGCGTCCTCCCCCGCACGTTGCCGGACATCCCGGGCTTCGAGACGGCGGCGATCTACCACCCCGGGTCGGGGCTGCGGGCGATCGGCGGCGAGTTCTACGACGTGTTCCCGGTGAAGAACGGCTGGGGCTTCATGATCGGCAGCGCGGCCGGCAGGGGCGAGGAGGCCGCCGCCGTCACCGCGATGGTCCGCAACGGGCTGCGCGTGCTCAGCGTCTACGAGAGCGATCCGGGTGAGGCTCTGCGCAAGGTCAACGACGCGCTCGTCGCGCAGAACACGGGGCTGTTCGTGATGGCCGCCGCTGGCTTCGTGCGCGGCCGCAAGGTACGGCTGGCCTCCGCCGGGCACCACCCCGCGGCGTTGCTCCAGCCCGACGGCGGCGTCCGGTTCTCCGATGGCGGCGGCGTCCCCCTCGGGTTCGAGGAGGGCTCGGTGCCCGCCACGGAGGAGCTGACCCTGGCCGCCGGGGAGACCCTCGTCCTCTACTCCGACGGCCTGGTCGGCTCACAGAGCGCCGCCGGGGAGAACTACGGCGAGGACCGGCTCACCGAGGTCCTCGCCCGCTGCGTGGGCCAGCCGCCCGCCGGTGTGGTGAAGGCGATCGAGGAGGACCACCGGGCGTTCTGCGGCGCCCACGTCGTCGACGAGATCACCGTGCTGACCCTGCGACGGTCGCGATGACGATCGGGCAGAGCAGGGCGGTGACGTGGGATTTGCCGCCGGACTCGCTCGGATGGTGCACTTGGCTGTTGTGAAGATGCGGCCAGGAGACCATCGCTCGGTGACCTACTCGGACGAGGCCGAGCTCGAGCCGGTGCTCGCCCCTTTCGTTTCCGAAGGGCTGGCGGGATCCGACAAGGTCCTCTACTTCACCGACGTCACCCATCCGGCCATCGTGACCGGGCTGCTGCGGGCGTGGGGCGTCGGCCCCGACGCGTACATCGCGGACGGGCGGCTCGACGTGCGCCAGATGGAGACGACGGACCCCGATCTGCTGGTGGACCAGCTCGCCGACGCCGCCCGGCAGGCGCGGGCCCAGGGCTACCGGGCTCTGCGCGTCACCGGCGAGATGAGCTGGGCCGTCCGCGAGGGCACGGCCAGGCTGGCCGCCTACGAGACCAAGGTCCAGACCCTGTTCGACACCGGCCTCGCAATGGGGATCTGCCAATACGACCGGCGGCTCTTCCAGCCAGTCGTTTTGGCCGAATTACAGCGGATACATCAGGGAAGAGACATGGACCTGGAGTTCGACGGCGCGCTTCTGCGCATCCGGCGAACCGTCCATCCGCCCGGCATCCGCGTGGAAGGCGAAGTGGACGCGAACACGCTCGGAGAGCTGAACAAGGCACTCGCGTCGGCGGTGCTCCGACAGCCGGGCGACGTCCACGTGGACCTGGGCGAGGTCTCCTTCATCGATCTTTCCGGCCTGCGGGCGCTCGTCGACACCGCGGCCAGGATCGGCGACGGCCGGTCCCTCGTGCTGGACCCCGTTCCCGAGCACGTCCTCCAACTGATCAAGCTGATCGGCTGGGACGGCACACCCGGTTTGAGATTGCGTGGGGGCGATCCCCGATGAGCGAAATGATCCATCAGGCCAGTCTGTACGGCTCGGACGCGGAGTTCCTCGAGATGGCCGTGCCGTTCATCCGGGACGGCCTGGCGAACGGCGAGCCGGTCATGGTGACGACGACGTCGGGCAACCTCGAGCTTCTCGGCGAGGCCCTGGGCGACGACGCCAGGCACGTCGACTATGCCGAGACGGCATATTTCGGCCGAAGGACGGCGCAGCGGGCCACGGCGTTCCTCCGCTACTGGCAGCGCTACGCCGACCACAAGCGGGTGCGGATCCTCGCGGAGCCCGTCTGGTCGGGGAAGTCGGCCCGGGACGTGCTCGCGTGGAAGCGGATGGAGTCGGGCCTCAACCTGATCCTCGCCGGGACCGGCGTCTGGATGATCTGCCCGTACGACACCCGCACGGTCGGCGCCGACGTCGCCCGGGACGCCATGCGGACCCACCCGTCGCTGAGCTCGGACGGCAGGCAGATAGAGCCGTCACCGACCTACGCCGACCCGGTGGACTTCATCGGCCAGTGCGACGCGGCGCCGCTGCCCGAGGCCCCGCGGGGCTGCCTCACCGTAGCGATCGACGACCTGCAGGACGTGCGCCGCCTCGTGGCCGAGGAGGGGCGCCGGCGTGGCCTGACCGGCGAGCGGGCGACCATGCTGGCCGTGGCCGTCCACGAGGCGAGCCGCTACCTGGGCGTGCCGCTCAGTGCCCGCATCTGGGAGAGGTTCGGCGCTCTCGTCTGCGACCTGCGAGGACAGCGCGGCCCGATCTCCGACCCCCTTGCCGGGTTCCGGCCGCCGGGTCCGGAGGAGCGGCAGGAGGACGGCCTCTGGCTGGCCCGGCAGGTCTGCGAGTACGTCGACATCCGGTCGGACGACTCCGGCTGCACGATCAGGCTCCAGGCGGCCACGTCACGCCTGCAAGAGAGCGCATGATTTTCCCGATTAGGTGTTTAGCGGGAATCAGACTAAGGTAAACAGCATCATAGATCGTGCCTAAGACGCAGGCACACCCTTTCAAGCCTTTCCGTCTTGAGGTGTGCTGCCATGGATATCGCGATCGTTTCCGCTCACGAGCTGACCCCTGACACCCCGGCCATCGCGCGCGAACTGGCTCGGGGCCACCGGGTGACTGTCTACACGCGTTCCAAGGCCAAGGGGACCTCCGTCGAGCATGTCCCGGCCGGGCCCGACATGGAGCTCTCCGAGAGCGACCTTCTGCCCTACATCTCCGACTTCAGCGCGGGGCTGCGGCGGCGGTGGGCGAAGAACCGCCCCGACATCATCCACGCGCACTCGTGGACCAGCGGCCTCGCCGCCATCGCCGGCTCCGAGGGGCTCGGCGTTCCGGTCACCCAGACCTTCCACGCGCACGACACCGAGACGCCCGCGCCGGTCCGGCGGCTGGAGTGCGCGATCGGCCGCCGCGCCCGCGCCGTGATCGCCACCTGCGCGGACGAGGAGTCCGAGCTGATCCGGATGGGCGTCCCCCGGCGCAACATCTCCGTCGTCCCCCACGGGGTCGACATCGAGCGGTTCCGCCGCCAGGGCCCGGCGTTCCCCCGCGGGGAGCGGCCGCGCCTCCTCCACGTCGGGCACATCGGGGCCGCCAGCGCGGTGGACGCGCTGCTCACCGTCCCGGAGGCCGAGCTGGTGATCGCGGGCGGCGACGACCTCAGCATCGAGCGGCTGCGCGTCCGCGCCAAGGACCGCGGCGTGGCCGACCGGGTCGAACTGCTGGGCATGGTGCCCCACACGGCGATGCCGAAGCTCATGCGCAGCGCCGACCTCGTGCTGACGCTCCCGCCGGCCGTTCCGACCGGCACGGCGGCGCTGGAGGCCATGGCCTGCGGCATCCCGGTGATCGCCTCGGCCGCCGGAGCCCACCTCGACTCGGTCGTGGACGGCGTGACCGGCTTCCTGATCCGGCCGGACCGGCCGGCCGAGCTGTCCGTGCGGATCCGCCAGCTCCTGGGCGACCCGACGCTGCGCACGGCGATCGGCTACGCCGCCGCCGACCGCGCCCGCTCCCGCTACTCGGTGGAGCGCATCAGCATGGAGCTCCTCCGGGTCTACGAGAAGACCTGTGCCTGAGCGGACGGTCCTTAACGGGGTTACGGATGCGGAATTGGCGCGATTCCGTTATAGAAGTTAAATGACGTGATTTGATGCGTTCATGTCACTTCATGGACCTGGTTTAGCGGTGGCGGCGGCGATGATCATCGCCGCCGCCACCGCGTGTGCGGGCGGGGATTCCACGAAGGTCTTCACCGCCGCCGGCGAATCCGCCGCCGACGTGTCCTCCACCTCCGGCGGGGCGGCGGTGACGGCCACACTTACGGCCACAGTCACGGCGACGGTCACCGCCACGGTTCCGGCGGCGGCCCCGGCCACCCCGTTCAAGCGGCGGGTGACGCCGACGCCCCGGCCGACACCCCCGCCGGCCCACCGGCCGGCACCGCCGGCGCTGACCCTGGCCAAGCCCGCGAAACCGAAGCCCCGCGATGTGACCATGATTCCGCCGGAGCCCGCTCCGGACGACGGCTACACGCTCGCGGACCAGCCGTCCGCCAAGGAGGGAACCGTCGTCCCCGAGCAGCAGGGCGGCGGCGCCTACGGCACGCAGCCGCCGAGCCCGTCCGGCGCCGCCGGCTCGACGGGACGGCCGGGTTCCTCGGGCTCGTCAGGCGGCGCCAACGGTTCCACCGGCTGGGGCGGCGCCAACGATTCCGGTGGCTCTGGTGGCTCCGGTGGCTCGGGTGGCTCCACGACGGGGGCCGGATGGGGCAGCCCCATCCTGGTCGAGGACTTCAACGGCACGCAGATCGACCACGGCAAGTGGGGCGTCTACAACTCCCCCAGCGCGCGGACGAACCCCCGAACCTCGCAGGCGACCAGCGTCGGCGGCGGCATGCTGCGTCTCACCGACGGCTTCTACGGCGGCCGGGACATGTCGGGCGGCGTCTCCAGCTCGCTGAACCAGATGTACGGCCGGTGGGAGGTCCGCTTCAGGACCGAGCGGGGCGCCGGGTATTCCCCCGTCGTGCTGCTGTGGGGCGAGGAGCGCAAGGCGGAGTTCGCCGAGATCAACATCGCGGAGATCGGCGACCCGACCCGCCAGAAGGCCGGCATCTTCGTCCACGTGGGCCACCAGACCGTGGCGCAGAGCGTGATGCGGGCCGACTTCACCCAGTGGCACACCGTGGCCGTGGACTGGCTGCCCGACCGGCTGACGTTCTGGCTCGACGGCAGCCCGGTCTGGAACTACACCGGTCCCCGGATCCCCGGGAACCAGACCATGGGCCTGACGCTGCAGAACGACATCGTGTGCACCCAGTGGGCGCCGTGCCGCGACGCCACCACCCCCGACGCGGTCACGATGTACGTCGACTGGGTGCGGATCTACCGGGCTCCCCGGTGAGGGTGGCCGCCTTCAGGGACAGGTGAAGGAGCAGGCGGTCGCCGCCGTCGGCGAGGTCGAGCCCGGTGAGGTGCTCGGCCTTGCCCAGCCGGTAGTAGAGCGTCTGGCGGTGGACGCCGAGCCGGGTGGCCGTCTCCTGGGCGTGGCCGGCGTGGTCCAGGTACGCCTCGACCGTGCCGGCCAGCTCACCTCCGGCGATCGACAGCGGAGCCGACTCGGCCGCCAGCTCGGCCAGGTCGCGGGGCGACAGCTTGGCGAGCAGGCGGTAGACGCCAAGCTCGGGCCAGCTTGCGACGGGGGCGTGCCGTTCTACGTGCTCGGCGACCCGAAGGGCCACCAGCGCCTCCCGCCAGCTCTCCCACGCCTCCTCCGGGTCGTCGCGGGGTCCCCCGATTCCGGCGGCCCTGCCGTACAGGTCGTGCAGCCGTCCGGCGACCTCGGCGGCCTGCGGCGCGGGGGCGAGCACGGCGACGAGCGGCTCGTCGGGGCTGGGGTCGGTGAGCACGCCGCGCGGGAGCGTCCAGGGCGCGCCCGCGCGGTCCGGCGAGGTCCGTACGGCTATCGCCGCCACGGGGGCCTCGGCCGTCACGCCGGCGGCGGCCCGGATGCCGGGGTCGGCGGAGAAGAAGTCGCGGAGCCGGGCGTGCCGGCCGCGCGCCTCCCGTGCCAGGCGCGCCGCCGCGCGGGCCACCAGCGGCGCCACCGCGGCCAGCCGTTCGTCGGTCAGCCCCTTCGAGCCGGCGGAGCCGGAGTCGACGGAACCGGAGTCGCCAGGGCCCGCGCCAGGAGAGCCCGCGTCCGTTGGACCCGCGTCCGCTGAGCGCGAGTCCGCGGGGCCCGCGTCCAGCACCCAGAGGTAGCCGTAGTTGACCCCGCCGTGCCGCAGCGGCACGCACACCCGGCCGAGCATGCCCGGCAGACCGGGGATGCGGACCGGCCCGGCCGCCGTGGCGATGCCGTACGCCTCGAAATAGGCGCGCACCTCGTCGGTGGCCCGCCTGCGGAGGATCGACTCCTGCCGGACCGTGTCGATGGTGCCGCTCTGCGCGCCGTACGCCAGGAGGTTGAACGAGCGGTCCTCGATCGTGACCGACGCGTCGAGCAGCCGGGCGATCTCGTCGGCGATGTCCTGCATGCGGTCCATTGTTGTACATCTGTATGAAAACGCTGTGGCGGATGTCCGTGGACCAGCCGTGAGCTGCGGATTTAGCCTGTTGACATGCTCGGTTCACTGCTTCTCGCGGGCTCTCGGAGCCCGCTCGCCCGGAAGGCCGTCTCAGGGTTCCCGCTCACGCGCGGGGTCGTCGACCGGTTCGTCGCCGGGGAGTCCACCGCGGACGCCGTCGCCGCCACCCGCCGCCTGACCGGCTCGGGGCTGGCCGTGACGATCGACCACCTCGGCGAGGAGGTCCGCGACGCGGGGGCCGCGATCGGCACGGCGAAGGCGTACGTGACCCTGCTGGACGCGCTCCGGCCGCTCGGGCTGGGCCGCCGCGCCGAGGTGTCGGTGAAGCTCTCGGCCGTAGGGCAGGCGCTCGACGGCGCCATGGCGCTCGAACACGCCCGGCAGATCTGCTCGGCCGCCCGCGACTGCGGCTCCACCGTCACGCTGGACATGGAGGACCACACCACGGTCGACTCCACGCTGGAGATCCTCCGCGCGCTGCGCGAGGACTTCCCCGAGACCGGCGTCGCGATCCAGGCCTACCTCTTCCGCAGTGAGGCCGACTGCCGTGATCTCGCCGGGTCGCGGGTGCGCCTGGTCAAGGGGGCCTACCGCGAGCCCGCCTCGGTCGCCCACCAGAGCAAGACCGAGGTGGACAAGGCGTACGTCCGGTGCCTGCGCGTTCTCATGGCGGGCACGGGATATCCCATGGTGGCCACCCACGACGACCGGCTGATCGCCATCACGGAGCTGCTCGCGGACCGCAACGACCGCGAGCGGGACAGCTACGAGTACCAGATGCTCTACGGCATCCGGACCGACAAGCAGGAGGCGCTCGCCGGCGCCGGGTCGCGGGTCCGGGTCTACGTCCCCTACGGCGACGACTGGTACGGCTATTTCATGCGCCGCCTCGCCGAGCGCCCGGCCAACGTCGCCTTCTTCCTGCGTTCTCTGAGGGGTAAGTAAATGGATGCGATCACGAACGTCCCGGTGCCGGCGAACGAGCCGGTGTACGGCTACGCGCCCGGCAGTGCCGAGCGCTCCGCCCTGGAGAACCGGATCAAGGAGCTCCAGGGCGCCCAGCTCGACCTCACGATGACGGTCGGCGGCGAGCGGCGGATGGCGGGCGGCGCCCCCATCGACGTCGTCCAGCCGCACAACCACGCCTCGGTGCTCGGCCGGATGGCCGACGCCACCGCCGCCGACGTGCGGGCCGCGATCGACGCCTCCCTTAAGGCCGCCCCCGCCTGGCGGGCGCTGCCGTTCGAGGAGCGGGCGGCGATCTTCCTCAAGGCGGCCGACCTGCTGAGCGGCCCGTGGCGGGCCACTCTCAACGCCGCCACGGTCCTCGGGCAGTCGAAGTCGGCCCAGCAGGCCGAGATCGACGCGGCCTGCGAGCTGATCGACTTCCTGCGGTTCAACGTGTCGTACGGCCGGCAGCTGCTGAACGAGCAGCCCGTGTCGTCTCCCGGCGTGTGGAACCGCATGGAATATCGGCCGCTGGAGGGCTTCGTGCTCGCCATCACGCCATTCAACTTCACCGCCATCGCCGGAAATCTGCCGACTTCTGCGGCTTTGATGGGAAATGTCGTCGTATGGAAGCCGTCGCCGACGCAGCAGTTCGCGGCGCACTTCACGATGCGGCTGCTTGAGGCGGCCGGGCTGCCGCCGGGCGTCATCAACATGGTGACGGGCAACGGCGCCGCCGTCTCCGAGGTGGCGCTGGCGCATCCGGAGCTGGCGGGCATCCACTTCACCGGCTCCACGGCCACCTTCCAGCACCTGTGGCGCACGGTCGGCGAGAACATCGCCGGATACCGGGGCTACCCGAGGATCGTCGGCGAGACCGGGGGCAAGGACTTCGTGGTCGCCCATCCCTCGGCTTCCGCCGAGGTGCTGACGACGGCCCTGGTCCGGGGCGCGTTCGAGTATCAGGGCCAGAAGTGCTCGGCGGCCTCCCGGGCGTACGTGCCGAGGTCGCTCTGGGCGCGCATGCGGGACGACTTCGTCTCCGTGGCCGAGTCGCTTACGGTCGGCGACGTGGCGGCCGACCTGTCCACCTTCATGGGCGCCGTAATCGACGAGCGGGCGTTCGCCAAGCACAGGAAGGCCATCGACCGGGCCCGCTCGACCGGCTCCATCAACGTGCTCACCGGGTCGTACGACGACTCGACCGGATATTTCGTGAAGCCGACCATCCTGGAGTGCTCCGACCCCACGGACGAGGTCTTCGTGAAGGAGTACTTCGGCCCCATCCTCGCGGTCCACGTCTACGACGACTCGTCGTACGACGCGGTCCTCGACCAGATGGAGAGTGTCACGCCGTACGCGCTGACCGGCTCGGTCATCGCCCAGGACCGGTACGCCATCACGGCCGCCGCGGAACGGCTGCGCTTCGCGGCGGGCAACTTCTACATCAACGACAAGCCCACCGGGGCGGTGGTCGGCCAGCAGCCGTTCGGCGGCGCCCGGGCCTCCGGGACCAACGATAAGGCGGGGTCGATCTTCAACCTGATCCGCTGGGTCAACGCCCGCACTATCAAGGAGACCTTCGTCCCGCCCACCGACCACCGCTACCCCCACATGGGCTGACACCCCGCAGACGGGATGGCAGCAGCCGGATTTGAAGGACCTCGGCTACAAATAGCCTCCCGCCAAAAAGTAGCCGGACAATCGCGACGCCCCAGAACTCCTATTCGGGTTCCGGGGTGTCGGCCTCGACCTCGAATTGGTGGCACCCAGGTCCTTCCTGGCGAGTAGGAGTCCTGGGTCCAGGCTTGGTGACCGTCCTCGGCGGGTCTAGAGAGCCCGGGGAAGAAGCGTCAGCGCGGGAACATGACACGGCCGGATCACCGTGAAGTGTCGCCGGTCCACGGTCGCCACCTGATGAACTCCCAACCGTTCCGCGAGCGCCACCACCGACGCGTCCACCAGCCCCAGGCGAAGGTCGGCATACGTGCGCACCAATTCCGATGCCCGCCACAGATCAGCTGGGAGCAGTTCCGTCATCTCCAGCTCTCCCTCGGCCATCGACTCCAGGAACGCCGCCTCGGCCTTGGCCCCCAGATGCTTCTCAACGTGCCAGGAGGTCTCGGTCAGCACGGTGGTCGGCACCAGCAACCGGCCGCGAAGCATCGTCAACAGCCGAGCCGACTTCTCATGATGCGCATCCGACCGGTCGATGGCGGCATACAAGGCGGATTCAACCGATCGTCGCAACACTCCGTCCCTGGAGGTGTTGTGCATGGGCCTGGGCAACAAGCAGCGGGCTGTCCGGTTGTATCGCGGTCAGATTCCGTCACCGGGGCGGCCAACGGTCGCCTGGCGACAGGACCGCATCCGGTTCTGGCAAGCGATCGATCGAGGGTTGACTTCGGAGGACGCCGCAGCGGAGATCGGCGTGTCGCCAGCGGTCGGGACGCGCTGGTTTCGCCAGGCTGGCGGGGTGAATCCACGCCTTGCCCCGACCGTGTCGGGCCGCTACCTGTCGTTCGCCGAGCGGGAAGAGATCGCCTTGTGCCGCGCCCGGAAGGCCGGCGTGCGCGAGATCGCCCGGCGCCTGGGACGGTCGCCGTCGACGATCTCCCGCGAACTGCGGCGCAACGCCTCGACGCGGACGTATGACGTGGAATACCGGGCGACGGTCGCACAATGGCATGCCGAGCGCCGGGCTCGGCGGCCGAAGACCGCCAAACTGGCGGCTAACCAGCAACTGCGCGAGTACGTGCAGGAGCGGCTGGCCGGACAGGTCCGCCACCCGGACGGCACGCCGGTCGCGGGACCACAGACGGCACCCTGGAGGGGACGCAACAAACCCCGGCGGCAGGACCGTCGCTGGGCGAGATCCTGGAGTCCCGAACAGATCGCCCATCGGCTGAAGGCCGACTTTCCCGTGGATGACACCATGCGGATCTCGCACGAGGCTATCTACCAGGCCCTGTTCATCCAGGGGCGAGGAGCGCTCAAGCGGGAACTGGTCGCCTGCCTGCGCACCGGGCGGGCCCTGCGGGTCCCGCGCGCACGCACCCGGCGCAAGAACGGCGGCCACGTGACGCCTGAAGTTCTGATCAGCGAGCGGCCCGCCGAGGCCGACGACCGCGCGGTCCCGGGCCACTGGGAAGGTGATCTCATCATCGGCACCGGTCGCTCAGCGATCGGCACCCTGGTGGAACGTACGACCCGATTCACCCTGCTGTTGCACCTGCCACGGATGGAGGGCTACGGCGTTCAGGAGCGGGTGAAGAACGGTCCGGCATTGGCCGGCCGCGGCGCCGAGGCCGTGCGGGACGCGATCACCAAGGAGATCACCGGGTTGCCCGGACAGCTACTCCGCTCGCTGACCTGGGACCGGGGCACAGAACTGGCCCAGCACGCGCAGCTGCGCATCGACACCGGCGTGCAGGTCTATTTCGCCGACCCGCACAGCCCCTGGCAGCGAGGCACCAACGAAAACACGAACGGACTGCTGCGCCAGTACTTCCCCAAAGGCACCGACCTGTCTCGATGGAGCGCCGAGGACTTGGCGGCCGTGGCGTTCACGCTCAACACCAGGCCCCGAAAGACTCTCGGATGGAAGACACCGGCCGAAGCCTTCAGCGAGCATCTGACCTTGCTGATGAGCAGCAGTGTTGCGACGACCGATTGAGCCCAAGCAACACACCGGTGTCAATAAGGGTGACCGTCACAAGAGACGATCCAACCCCTCCCGGAGGATTTCGTCATGCCGTTCGGACACATCCGAGCGCCCAGAGGAACCGAGCCCGATGAACGAAAGGTCCCGGCCGTCGATCTCATCCTCGGCGGCGTCGACAAACCTGGCCAGCTCAGGATCGGACTCCACCAGCAGCCGCAACCGGCGCACCCCCGCAGGGGGCAGCAGGTCCACGAGATGATGCATCTCCTCGTAGTCATGGGCAGCCGTCATACCCGCCAGTGTACGTACACCGCACCCTAAGACCGCGAGGCACCGTGCCCCCGATTATCGGCGGACATTTAGGGAAATCCCACCCCGCGCGCCATCGAGACGAGAAACGCCGCCTCGGCCCTGCCACCGAGATTCTTCTCCGCATGCCAGGAGGTTTCGACCAGCACAGTGGCCGGCACGAGCAACCGGCCGGGACAGGACGCGTGAGAGAGCAACCGAGCCGACACTGCGTGATGATGGCCCAGGATCTGGCCGACATTCCGGCCAAATTAATAGCACTCATGGAGACAATCCCGATCAGCGAAGCGAAGGATCGGCTGACCGAGTTGGCCGACCGGGCCGCCCGGGAGCACGACCACTCACGCTCACCCGGAATGGACGACCACACGCCGTGATCGTGTCTGTGGCCGAGTGGGAGTCTTTTCAGGAGACTCTGGAGCTTCTCGCCGATTCAGAGATGCGCGCTGATCTGGTCGAGGCCGCAGCCGCCGAGGCACGAGGCGACGTGACCACCGAGGAGGAGATGGCCCCCGTCATGGCTGCCCGCCTCGGCAAGGCGAGCGCGTGAGCGACCGCTACACCGTCCTACTCGCCCCTCCGGCCCGACGCGCCCTTACTTCGGGTTTGCCCGAAGGCGTGGCCGCAGCGGCCTGGGAACTCATCAGCGGTGCGATCGCCCAGGAGCCATGGCGGGTAGGCAAGCCCCGCAAGAGCCGTACGAGGGGCTGTATGTCGCCCGTCGCAGGACCTATCGCCTGGTCTACCGCATTGACGAGGACAAACGTACCGTGACGATCCAAACCATCAAGCACCGGCGAGACACCAACCACCCATAACGGCTGATGGGTTGCTTTCGCCATGCGATGACCGCCGTCCGATCGTTCAGCCGCTGGCAGTTGGCGAAGTTCCGGCTTCCCGGTATTCGCGGCCCTCAGGCCAGGAGATGCCCCGCGAGTTCATGCCACTGGCGTGTCGGCGGTGTCCCGGGCGTGGCCGTGAGGACGTAGAGGCTTACATGGTCGGCCCCGGCCTCGATGTGTTCTTCGACCCGGTGCGCGATGTCGTCAGCGCTCCCGCGAACTATGAGCGCGTTGACAAGCCGCTCATCCAGTGAATCGACCTCCTCGAATCCGAGGTCGTGCAACAGCGCGCTCCGGTTGGGCAGCAGTGCGGCGGCATAGGAGCGGGCCAGGTCGGCGGAGTTCGACCGGCCCTGGTCCAGGATCACCAGCTGAGTGACCGCCAGCAAGGCGCCCGGCCCCAGCACAGCCCTGGCGTTCTTGGTGTGTTCGACCGGCATGCCCAGGGGGTTTGCACCCCATGCCAGTTCACCCGCGAGCTTGACCATTTCGGTGTCCAGCGCCACGAGCAACCGGCGCGGCACACCCGATAGCCGTGGCGGCCCGAACGGGGCCGCATCCATCGCTTCCAAATAGCGCCGCATGGTCGCCACCGGTACGCCGAAGTCGTGGCCGCGAACGTCTTCGGCGAGGCTGGGATGACTCTCCCAGAGTCCCAGGAGAAACCGTCCCGGAAAGGCCTCGTCCAAGGTACGTTGCGCGGCCGCGGTCGTCACGGCGTCCCGCGCGTAGATGTCGGCGGTGCCGGCGGCCACCACGATCCGGCGGGTGGCCGACAGCAGGATCCCGGCCTGCGCCATGGCCTCTCGCCCTGTCGTCTCGGGGAACCACAGCGTTCCGTAGCCACCGTCCTCGATCACCGCCACGGCCTCGCGGACTGCGGCCATGGGGTAGCTGTCGAGGTCGCCCGCCCAGATCCCGATGCGCCCGATGTCGGGCACGTGGCCGCTCACACGTCTCGCTTGGGAGCACGCTGAGCGGTCAGGTCGTCACCGGCCAGCTCGATCGCCCGCCCGATCCAGTCCTGCGGCCGGGCGAACGCCGGAGCGATGAAGGCTTCGACGTCATCGACGGCCACGATGTGCCGAGGCGCGACCACGATGGTCTTTCCCCTGTCCACGTCTCTCCTGAAGTTCAGGCGTGTGCGGCGGACCCATCCGATTAACTGGGGTGGCCCTCCGGTTCTTCGCGGTTACGATATGGAGGACCACCCCAATTCCGCAAGCCCACTGGAGCTCCAGTGCCTCGAGACAGCGCTACACCGGTTTCAGCCGGACGGCCGCTACGCGCCGACGCGCGCCGCAACTATGACCGGATCCTCGCTGCGGCGGGGGCGGCCATGGCACAGCACGGAGCCGAGGCGTCCCTGGAGGAGATCGCCCGACACGCGGGAGTCGGCTCGGCCACCCTGCACCGGCACTTCCCCTCCCGCCGAATGCTGCTGGAGGCCGTCTTCCGAGACCGGGTGAAGGCCCTGTGCGCGAAGGCACGCGATCTGGCCGCCGCACCTGATCCTGGGCCTGCGCTGGACATTTGGCTGCGCGCCGTCGGCGCACACGCCACCTCCAACCGGGGGCTGGCCGCGGCACTGATGCTCGGCGCCCGTGACGGCGACCCGAAGCTGGGCGTCACCTGCCACACGATGATCGTGGATGCCGGCGACCGGCTACTGGGTCGCGCCCGCCAGGCACACGCCGTACGCTCCGACGTCGCCATCACCGATCTGCTCAAACTCGTCAGCGCCATCTCGCTGGCCACCGAGAACGAGCCCGGTGGCGCGACCGAGACTGACCGGCTGCTCACACTCGCCCTCGACGGCGTAAGGCCTCAGCAAGGAACCGGTGCCCGCAGCAGGCGATGAGATCGCATCTGTCATGCGGGACCGCCGTGCAGCCCACCGCTACCCCCACATGGCTGACATACCGCACGTCCCGGGGTTCGCTAACGAACCCCGGGGCGCCGGCATCGCGGCTCCTGACGGCCTTTCGTCTAGGTCAAGGGGGGTGGGTAGCGGTGGATCTCCGCTCGGTGCCCTGTCGCGCCGGCGAATTTCGCGTCGTCGGTGAGCAGGGGCACCCCCAGCATTTCGGCGAGCGCAACATACATGCCGTCATAGGCGGTGAGGTTGTTCCGAAGCTCCAGCACGCGCGACTGCAAGGGGAGCATCCGATGCCGAATGATTTTGAGCTCGGCATAGCGCTCCAGCATGACACGGGCCCGCGCCTCGGAGATGCGCACCCCCGGCTTGCTGGTGATCACATGTCCGCGCACCACCGAAGCGACCTCGACATCGATCAACGCCGGAGCGTGCAGCTTCCGGGCCAGCCTCTGGCGGAGAAGATCGTCGCCTTTCACGTTCGCCAGCAGACGGAAAACGATCGAGGCGTCGACGACCAGACTCACCGGCGGCCCTCACGCATCGTCTCGCGAACGAAGTCGGGGTCGTACGGCACGGGCTCATCCGCGGCGATCTTCGCCATCACCTCATCCAGCGTGGGGGTGGCCGCCTCCTCATTCAGAAGGTCACGCACATAGGCCGTCAACGACTTGCCTTCGCGCTCGGCCCGAGCCTTCAGGGTCCGCTCAGTGGCGTCAGGGACATCCCGGATCTGCATGGTTCCCATGCAAGCACATTAGCATGCAAACCGCATGCAGCTCCCAGCCGCCGGGCTTCTCTCGCCGTCTCGCCCAGGCGTTGATCGCCGCAAGTGCGGGATCGTCCGTCATGCGCTCCCCCTGAGACCGGAACGGTCCTTGTAACGGTGGGTGAGGCTTCGTCCAAGTAGGGGTGTGTCCAGACCCGTGGCAAGGAGCGCTGATGCGCCCTAAACAGACGAGCCCGAAACAGACCAGCCTGGCGGACGTCGTCCGCGATCCCGAGGCGTTCGAAGCCTTCTACCGGCGTCACTTCGACGACGTGACCCGCTTCCTGGCCAGGCGGGTGGCCGACCCGCACACCGTGGCCGATCTCACCGCCGAGGTGTTCCTCGCCGTCCTCGACTCGGCGCACACCTACCGGGCGGGGCGTGGCAGCGAGACCGCCTGGCTGTACGGCGTGGCGCGCAACACCCTCCACGCCGAATGGCGGCGCTCGGCCAGGGAGTCGCGCGCGACCAGCCGGATGGCGGGGCATCGCCCGCTCGAGCCCGACGACGTGGTGCGCCTGGAGGACCGGATCGACGCCGAGGCACCGGCCCGCCGCGCCCTTGAGGCCATGGCCGAGCTGCCGGAGAGCGAACGCGCGCTGCTGGAGTTGGTGGCCGTCGACGGCCTCAGTCCCGCCGAGGCCGCCGCCGCGCTCGGCATTCGGCAGGGCACCGCCCGGGTCAGGCTTCACCGCGCCCGGCGCTTCATCCAGCAGGTTCCCGGTGTCGTGCCGGTGATGGGAGGAACAAAATGAACAGCACTTTCGAGGACCGGCTGCTCGCGGAGCTCAAGGCGGAGATCGCGGCACGGGCGGCACAGGGGCGCGCCCCGGCCGCGCGCCGGTTGACCGGCCGGCGGTTCCTGGCCGTGGCCGGAGTGGTCGCGGTCGCCGCGGGCACAGCGGTCGCCGCGCCCATGGTGATCGGGTCGCAGACCCGGGCCTACGCGGTGACGAAGAACGCGGACGGGTCGATCAACCTCTGGCTCAACGAGTTCAGGGATCCGCGGCAGGTCGAGAGGGACCTGGCAGAGCTGGGTGTGCGGGCCGACATCACCTACCTGTCGCTGGGCAAGCGGTGCGGGAACGCCCGCGCCCCCTTCGTGGCGGGCGATCACACCCCCACGACTCCAGAGGAACTGGCGAGCAAGGACCCGGCCGTCCAGGCGAGGATACGGAAGAGGGCGGAGAAAACGGCTTCCGCCAAAGCCATCCGCCCGGAGAACGGCATCACGATCTATCCCCGATACATCAAGCCCGGCCAGATCGTCCTCATCGAGGTGATGGAGAACCCGGTGGAGCCGACCGTGAAGCACCCGGGGGTCGCTTGGCAGTTCAGCGGCCGCCTGACGGACGGCCCGGTCGGACCCTGCCAGATCGTCGACGACCCCTCGGCGTTCGACATCGGAACCGGCACGCCACCAGCCGGCAGCTGATCCCCCGTGCCGTACGGATTCCGTGTGCCGTACGGCTCCGCGGGCCGTACGGCACGGCCGGACGCCGACGGCGAGGCCCGCGGGCCTGTGATGAGGGGCATCACACGGTGATGACGACCTTGCCGCGTGCGTGGCCGTTCCGCAGGTGCCGGACGGCGTCGGGGACCTCTTTCAAGGGGTACGTCCTGTCGATGACCGGCGTCACCTTGCCGGCCTCGATGAGCTCCCTCAGGAGCCGCAGGTCCTCCTTGGGCTGCGTCGCGAACAGCCCGCGCAGGTCGTGGCTCACGAGCGGCGACAGCATGAGCGCCTTGAGCAGGCGATCGGTGCCTCCGAACCACCGTCCTCCCCCTTCACCGCCGACGATGACGAGAG
Organism: Planotetraspora sp. A-T 1434; assembly: GCF_025420585.1. GTDB lineage: Bacteria > Actinomycetota > Actinomycetes > Streptosporangiales > Streptosporangiaceae > JAOEGB01. The sequence goes on from NZ_JAOEGB010000006.1 coordinate 27,236, forward strand.
TCCCCCGGGGGGTGAGGGCACGCCGGAGGTGGGACAGCGAACGGCTGCCCGCGGTGTCGAGGATGAGGTCGTAGCGGCGCGCCCCGTCCGCGAAGTCGTCGCGCGTGTAGTCGATCACGTCGTCCGCGCCGATCGATCGGACCAGGTCCGCCTTACCCGTGCCGCACACTCCGGTGACCTCCGCGCCGAACGCCTTGGCCAGCTGCACCGCGAACGTTCCCACGCCCCCCGCCGCACCGATGATCAGGACCTTCTGTCCCGGCCGCACCCGTCCCTGGTCGCGAAGGCCCTGGAGGGCGGTGCAGGCGGATATGGGGACGGCAGCCGCCTGCTCGAAGGTGAGGTTCGCCGGCTTCGGCGCGAACCTCTCCTCGTGAGCACACGCGTACTCGGCGAAGGAGCCGTCGCAGGTGCCGAACACCTCGTCTCCCGGCCGGAACCGGGTCACGTTGGCGCCGACCGCCTCGACGCGCCCCGCGACGTCGGTGCCCCGGACGCGGACGTTGGGCGCGCGGAGCCCGTAGCCGAAGGCGCGGACGAGGTACGGCAGGCCGGTCATGAGGTGCCAGACGCTCGGATCGACGCCGGCCGCGTCCACCCGCACGAGCAGGTCGTTCTCCCCGGCCACCGGCTTGTCGACGTCCCTGAGCTCCAGGACGTCCGCTGAGCCGTACCTGTCTTGGACGATCGCCTTCATGGCGTCTCCTCTTCACTGTCCGGGTACTGGAACACGTCGTCGAGCGGGACCTTGAAGACCCGGGCGATCTGAAACGCCATTTCAAGGGAGGGCGAGTAGCGGCCCTGCTCGATGGCGATGACGGTCTGGCGGGTCACGCCGATGCGGTCCGCCAGATCCGCCTGCGTCATCTCCCCGTGCGCGAATCGGAGGGATCGGATGCTGTTCGTGACCCTGGTCGGCTTCACCACGGCAGTCCCCGGAGGTTGTCCGCGGCAGCGCGGCGTCACCCGCTTCTGATGTCGATGCGGCGTGGCGTACGGTCACCACTCTCACCGAGCTGCCCTCACTGCTCCGCGAAGCGGTGGGGAGGTGAACCCTGTGAACCGTATGGACGCTGTGAACCTATGAACGGTGTGACGCTGTGAACGGTGTGACGCTGTGAACCCTGTGGACCCTCTCAGCTCATCTCAGCTTCGCCACAGCATCTCCCACATAAATTGCGGAACATGAGGACGCGCCGCGTATCACGGAACCGCTCCGATGGTCCGATCATGACTGAAATCGCACGTACGGCGAACGTGTCACCACCTGGATGGCGGCGTCGGCGGTCGTCGTGGACCGGGTACGCGGCCTTCGGCTGGGCGGCGCTGTACGGAGGGTTCGGCCTGGTCTCGGCGCTGACCGGAACCGCGGTGTTCTACCGCGCCGCGGAGCCGCTGCCGGTCGGCCTGAACTGGGCCGTCGTGGCCGTGGCCGTCCTGGCGGCGATGGCGGCCCTGGCCACCGTACGGCCCTGGGGCCGGCGGATTCCCCGGCCGGTCGTTTCCGTCACGCTGGCCGGGCTGTGCGTGTTGAGCGGCGCGGCCGCGTTCGGCCTGCTGATGGACATGATCACTTTCGCCTTCAATCAGACCGTCGACAGTGAGATGGCGTTCGCCAACCGGGTGCTCGCGGCGGTTGGCGTGGTGCTGCTCATCGCCACGGCCCGCTCCCACCGTTCCTCCGCGTACGGCACCTGCCCGCGGTGCGGCGCCGTACATACCTCCTCCATCACACGGAGCAGGCCGGAGCCCACGCACGCTCCGCGGCGCGTCCGCGCACTGGCCTATGTGGGCGCCGTGGCGTTCCTGCCGTACGCGGCCATGAAGATGACGTGGGCGCTGGGCGGGACCTTCGCCGGTGTCAGCGGAGCACAGATGCTGGCGATAGCCGGGCGCAACGGCGCCTCGGGGGTGTGGCTCACCCTGGCACATTTGGGCATCGACGCCACGGTGCTGCTGGCCGCGCTCGGGGTGTTCCTCATCCTTGGTCTGGTACGGCCGTGGGGGCAGGTGTTCCCTCGGTGGACGCTCGCCCTGCGCGGCAGGCGGGTGCCGCGCTGGCTGCCGCTCACCCCCGCGCTGATCGGTGCCGCGACGCTCGCACCCTACGGAGCGGCCGGAACAGCCTACGCCGCGCTCGGCACGGCAGGTGTGGTGACCGTCTCCCGGGGGGACTTCCCCACTTCGGGAGACGCCCTGCTGGTGACCTGGTTCGGGGTCGGCGCCTTCGCCGCGTACGGCATCGCACTGGGCGCGGCTGCCTGGTCCTACCTGCGCCGCACCCAGCCGGTCTGCGTGAACACCAGAGCGGAGGTCCCGTCATGAAACACGTGGTCCGGTTGCGCTCGACGGTCAGCCGAGCCCGCCGGGGATCGGCGGACAGGTCGGGGGCTCGGGGACATGTCAGGCGGAGCCTTCCATACGGCGAGCCGGCCCGCGATCAGCGGCGCGTCGCCCGAGGGTCAGCCCCGCTCGGGGACGGCCATCTCGCCGAGGAGGGACCAGTCGTCCTGCGGAATCGTCATGTTGACGATGCGAGGCGTCTCGGCGAGGTGAGGCGGAAGGGTCCGCTGCGCCTTCTTGAAGTGCTCGGACTGGACGTGCGCCGCCCCGGCGTCCCCGTCCCTGAAAGCCTCGACCAGCACGTACTCGGCCGGGTCGTCGACGCTGCGGGACCAGTCGAACCAGAGGCAGCCGGGCTCGGCACGCGTCGCCTCGGTGAACTCACCGGCGATCTCGGGCCACCGGTCGGCGTCCTCCGGCAGCACCCGGAACTTCGCGGTAATGAAAATCATGAGATCTCTCTCGACGAATCAGCGGATACGCACCAACGATGCTAGTGACTCACCGATGAGCGCCTTCCCCGGAGGGATGGTCCGCGCCGATCGGCCCATGACCGCGAGGCGGGCTGGTCAGAGGGCGGCCACCGCGGGGATGACCTCGGCGCCCACCGTCTCCAGCGGCGTCAGCCGGTGGGCGTCCTTGACTTGGCCCAGCGCCTCGCTGAAGCCCAACTCGGCCAGGTGTCCCAGGTCGTCGACGATCTTCTGGGTGCCCTGGCCGACGTCGTACACGTAATAGACGGTCTTGACGATCTCGTCGTAGTCGCGGCCCTCGGCCTCGCAGTGGGCGCGCAGCACGTCGAGCTTCCTGGCCAGGTCGGGACCGGGGAACAGGTTGCACGCCTGCGCGTACCGCGCGACGAGGCGGAGGGTCTTCTTCTCCCCGCCGCCCCCGATCATGATCGGCGGATGCGGCCGGGACAGCGGCTGCGGCCGGTTCAGCGGGCGTTCCAGCTGATAGTGCCTGCCGTTGTAGGGGGTCTCGTCGCCCGCCCACATGCGCAGGCAGATCTGGACGGTCTCCTCCAGCCGCTCGAACCGCTCGGCGACCGGCGGGAAGGGGAACCCCAGCCCGCGGGACTCCTCGTCGTTCCACGCCGCGCCGACGCCGAGCCATGCCCGTCCGCCGGAAAGCACGTCGAGAGTAGAAATGATCTTGGCGAGGAGCCCGGGCTGACGATAAACGGTCCCGGTGACAAGCGTGAGCAGCTTGGCCCTGGACGTGTGGGCGGCCAGGTAGCCCAGGGTGGTGTACGCCTCCAGCATGTCGTTCTCCGGCGGGCCCACCACCCCGATCTGGAAGAAGTGGTCCATCACCGCGACCGTGGCGAAGCCGGCGTCGTCCGCCGCCTTCGCGATCGCCGCCAGATCGGCGCCGAGCGTCGCCGGCCCGCCGGGATACGTGAAATCAGGGATCTGCAGTCCGACCTTCATGAGAACCACCTCCGGGGGCGACGTTCATACCATTACATACTTACACGGAAACGCCCCCAAGTGGATCACGTCCCGAAGATCTCCCGCACGGCGGGCCGGCTTTCGGCTCGGCAGTAGACGGGGATGACGCCGATGAGGATATCGCGCGATGTCACGGCCCCTCCGGCGAGGGGAATCCGCGACCAGCGACCCTGCCGCCGTGTCGCGGAACCTCTGCACGTTCTACCCGTTCGTCTCAGGCGGAGACGTCGCGTCAGGCGGAGATCTCCCGCAGGGCGACGACATGATTCACGCGGAGCCGTACGAGCCACTCGCCGGGCACGCCGTTGCGCTCGCCGAACTCGGCGGCGCGGTCCTCCCCCATGTACCTGCCGCCGATCGCGGTGGCCCATTTGAGCAGCTCGTCGAGCTCGGACGACAGCGTGACCGTGCCCTCGATCATGACGTAGGAGTACGGCGGGAGCTGGTCGTCGACGCACAGGGTGGCCCGTGGGTCGCGCGCGAGCGCCTTGGCCTTGACGCTGGTCTCCCCCGTGTTGAACACCACGTCGTCGCCGTCGAGGACGAACCAGATCGGGGTCACGTGCGGCCTGCCGTCGGCCCGGGTGACCCCGAGCTTGCCCGTCCGCGTCCCCGCCATCACGAACTCGCGCCACTCGGCGTCGGTCATCCGTTCCATGGATCCAACGCTACGCGGTGGATCGGCGGGGCTTCCTCGCGGCGGCATCGAGTGCGGCGGCCTCTTCGGGCGTGGGGGCGGTCCCGCCGAGGTGGGCGGGCTGCCACCAGACCCCCTGCGAGGCCTCCGGGTAGTCTCGCTGCGCCCGGTCGAGGAGCTCCGCCATCCGCCGCCGCAGTTCCGTGGTGAGCGCGGCGATGTCGTCGCCCGGCTCCGGGTGCATGTGCTCGCCGATCAGGATGGTGATCGGCACATGCCGCTGGGTCAGCCTGCGCGGCCGTCCCTTGGTCCAGAGCCGCTGGCCGCCCCAGAGCGCGACGGGGATCAGAGGAACCCCGGCCTCGGCGGCCATCCGGATGGGGCCGCTCTTGATGTCCTTGACCGTGAAGGACCGGCTGATCGTGGCCTCGGCGAAGTTGCCGACGATCTCGCCCGACTTGAGAGCTTTCACCGCGGCGCCGAAGGCTCCCGCTCCCGCCGACCTGTCGACGGGGATGTGGTGCATGCCCCGCATCAGCGGCCCGGCGACCGGGTTGGCGAAGACCTCCTTCTTCGCCATGAACCGCACGAGACGCCCCGCGGGCCGCGCGGCGAAGCCGGCGAAGATGAAGTCGAGATAGCTGACATGGTTGCTCACCATGACCGCGCCACCCGTCCGCGGAACGCGTTCGGAGCCTTCGATGTGGAACTTGAGGTCCAGCAGCTTGAAGGCGGCCAGGGCGGTCCAGATGACCGGCGGGTACACGATCTCAGCCATGCCTGAAACCGTAACCTACGACCCAGTAACTTGCCCCCCACCCCGGGGCGTGATCATGCACACCTTCCCGAGTAACGGGTCCTGGCAGCCACAACCCCGCTCGTGATCATGCAAAGATTCCTCGCCACCCGGCCTGATCTGCTGCAACACGGTTCACGATCATGCATATGCCGTACTGCATGATCACGAATGCCCTCACGGCTGATCAGGGCTTGTGAGGAGGAATCTGCGCATGATCACGGAGTCCATGGCCCCTGCTTGACCAGCGTCTCCAGGAACCTGTGCATGATCACGGGGATCAGTGGCCTCGGAAGGCCTCCTCCAGCCACCATGAGGCGTGATCGGCGGTCACCTTGGCGTGGACGACGAGCGGCCTGTCGCGCGGGCCTTTCAGCCACTCGGCGACCCCCACCAGATCGCCTGTCTGCCGTACGGTCACCGCCTCGCAGCCGAAGCCGCGGGCGATCTCCGCGATGTCCACCGGCGCGAAGGTCACGGTCTCCAGCGGAAACCCGTCCGGCCCGAAGTGATGGACCTCGGCCCCATAGGCTTCATCGTCGTAGACCACGACCACCATGGGGATGCCCAGCCGTACGAGCGTCTCCAGCTCCGCGACGCTCATGAGCGCTCCGCCGTCGCCGAGGGCGGCCACCGGCAGGCGGTCCGGCCGGGCGAGGCCGGCGCCGATCGCGCTGGCCAGCCCGAGGCCGATGGACTGGAACGCCTGCGTGAAGCAGAACGACCCCTCGTCCGGCACCGACAGGAACATCGCCGGATATCCCATGTAATTGCCGGAGTCGACGGCGACGAGCCGTTCCTCCGGAAGCAGGTCGTCCAACTCGATCGAGAGCGTCCGCGGGTCGATCCGCCCGTTCCCGCTCCTGTCGTCGTACGGAACGTCCCGCCAGCGCGCCTCCCGCGCGATCCGTTCCGCGAGCTCCGGGCTCCGGTAACCGCGGCTCACCGCGTCATCGGAGTCAGGGAAGTCACCGGAGGCCCCCAGTGCGGCATGCACAGCCCGCGCGGTTTCCCGTACGTCGCCAACGACGCCGAGATCGGCCGGGCGGTTGGCGCCGATGGCGTCGGGATCGAGGTCCACCTGGACGACCTTGGTGTCCGGCCCGATCAGCCTGCCGTGCCGGGTGGTCCACATGGTGAGGGAGCAGCCCCAGGCGACGATGACGTCCGCTTCGCGGATCAGCTCCGCCGTCAGCGGCGACGAGAACCCGCCGCTCACGTCCAGGTCCCAGTGGCTGCCACGGAAGAGGCCCCTCATGACCGCCGATGTCGCCAGCAGGGCGCCCACCCGGCCGGCGAGGTCCTCCAGCTCGTGGCGGGCGCCCCTGGCCCCTCGCCCGGCCACGAACACGGGCCGCTCGGCCGCCGCCAGCAGCTCTCCGAGCCGGCCCACGGCCTCGGACGGCGAAGCGGGCGCGGCCGGCTCCTCCCCGGGGTCCTGGTCACTCGGGAAGGTGAGGCCCCACGGGGTGGCCGCCAACCGGCTCGCCGCCTCCTGGTGCCCGCGCCCGCGACCGGCCCGAAGTTCCTGTACGGCATGAGCGACCTCGTCGGGCAGGACCTCGGCCTGAACGTCTAGGGGCAGGTTGAGCAGCACGGTCCGGCGTCCCAGCAGCGCGGCGAGGAACGCCATCACCGTGTCGTCCACCACGGTCTCCGCGGAGGACACCCGGGCCCCGTGCGCGCCCACCGCCGACGCGAGAGCGGCCTGGTCGATCCGGAAGTTGGACCGCGGAGCGGTCGCCTCAGGGGCGAGCACGATCAGAGGGGTGCGGCTCTTGGCCGCCTCGGTGATGCCGGTCAGCGCGTTGGTGAGGCCGGGCCCCTGGTGGACGCTGAGCACGGCGACGGTGCCGCTCATCCGGGCGTAGGCGTCGGCCATCGTCGCCGCTCCGCCCTCGTGCCGGGCGGCGACGTACCGCACGCCGTGCTCGACGAGGGAGTTGGTGACGTGGAAGTTGCCGCTGCCGACGACGCCGAACGCCGCCCGGACGCCTAAGGAGGCGAGGACCGCGCCGACGGCCTCGGCGACGTTCACCGCTCCACCAGGGCGAGAACGCGGGCCGGGCTGCCCGAGCCGCCGACGATCGGCAGCGGGCCGGCGACGACGACCGACCCCGTGGGCGGCAGCCGGTCGAGGTTGCGGAGCTGGGTCAGGCCGTACTTACCCGCGCCGAGGAGGAACGAGTGGCAGGGAAAGGCCGGGTCGAACGAGTGCGCCGCCCCGGCGTCGGTCCCGACGGTCTCGACGCCGATGCCGGCGATCGGCGTCTGCTCAGCGAGGTAACGCGCACATTCGACCGAGATGCCGGGCGTGTGCGGGCCGGTGTCGTCGGCGTTCAGGAACTCGGCCTGGTCGTGGGCGCGGGAGTCCCAGCCGGTGCGGAAGAGCAGCCAGCCGCCCTCCGGCAGCGGGCCGTGCTCCTTCTCCCATGCGGTGACGTGGTCGATCTCAAGCAGGAAGTCGGGATTCTGTTTCGCTTGTTCGGTGAAGTCGAGCACCACCGCGGGTCCGATGAGCTTGGCGGCGGGGACCTGCGACACGTCCTCCCCGTCCCGCGCTGTCACCCAGTGGATCGGCGCGTCGAAGTGGGTGCCGGTGTGCTCTCCGGTCGAGATGTTGTTCCAGTACCACGCGGGGCCGCGGTCGTCGTACCGGCTGATCTCCTGGAGCGTGAACGGCACGGTCTGCCCGAACTGTTCGGGCAGCAGCAGGATCGGTGTCGTCTCGCTCAACGGCGCGGTCAGATCGAGCACCTCGATCCCCCCACTCCGGATGCCCTCCACCAGATCCCGCAACACCGACATGCGCGCCTCCAATCGTCTCCTGAACGCCCAAATCCTCCTACACCCCAGTGTCGAACGCCAGATCAGCCACGCTTCACAGTGCTGCGAATCCCATGAGGATCGCTCAGATCACGCCGCCGCGCCTGGCACAGCCCGCTTAAGTAGCCTGATCCGCCAAGGAGATATCGGCGACACGGACCGAAGCGACTTCGGGATTGTCGCAGAGGGATACGACATCCTTGGGCCACGCGCTGATAACCAACCCGGCATGGAGTTTTCCGGCAAGTCAAATTAGACGGCTCTAACCCATTCCAGAATCATAGATCAGCCACCTATCCGACGTCTTGTTCCGTCCAAGGTAGTAGCCCCAAGCTTGGCGTCCACTCGTCATTTCAGGGGAGTCTTGCTGTCGTTGCAGGTCGAATTTGACGCCCACGTAGACAACATCGCGAAATCTCCCGTGCGGGTCCGAATCCTTGAACACTCCGGTAACGATCACCGCTCGCACATGGTTCCACTCGCACAGAACACGGGCGGCCCCCGTTTGCTCCCGCCGCGCGAACGCGGGAGTGGAAACGGCGCTCATCTTCTCCGCGTCGTGGGCGTCGACTGCCGTCAAGTAAGCTACAACGGTCTTCGCGGGACGCTCCGCCGAAGTCGGAATTCGTACGTTCGAGGACGACTCAGAACAGTCCTTATCGTTCCCGCACCCTGCGACGCCGAGAATAAATACGAGAACCACTGCCATCCCGATTCGCCTAAAACGCAATGATCACCTCCACGGTGGGCCCTACCCTCGGACGGATTCAGCCGCACGAGGGCAGGGCACGGGCATGCTGTTGCTTGAAGCTGTTCGCCGTCGAGAGGTTGAGGGTAAGCTTCTCGACCGGAATGGCGACGGCATGCGAGCTTGCAGTGGAACACCATCACAACCGTGCGGTGTGCGGGCGGATCAGAGAACGCGTCCCGATCGGGCATCGCTCGCATACTGCTTAAGAGACGGGCTGATTTCCGGCCGGGCGCGTAAGAAGCCGTCGATGATGGCCTCGGTCTCGTCCGGGTAGTTCAGATGCCAGTGCCCCAGCCCGTGGAGACCGCTTTCGACGCAGGCGACGTTGTCACTGCCGAGGGTTTCGCGCATCACGTCGAGCAGGACGGAGTCAATTTCGCGGGACTCCGGCCGGTCCGGTCTTCCCCAGGTGGGGAAGACGTCCCACCACATGTAGCAGATGCTGTTGAGCGGCTCGTCGCCCGAGCGCCCCTGCCTGCCGTTGCTCAACACCTTCTGGCAGAGCGGCGCGAACAGTTGCCTATACAGCTGACGGATGGACTCGGCGCACCGGACCCTCAGCGACTCGTCCACCCCTTCGTTATAGAGCTCATGAAGCATGTCGCATTCACCGACCAGGAACCACAGCCCGGCGTTTATCTGCGCCGTCGAATACTTCTCGGTGAGCCGTCCAGCCGACGAGAACAGTTCCGTCAGCCCGCGAACGACGTCGAGAGGGCCGACATCATCGGCGTCCCCATCCTTGACGACGAGCACACGATGCGCCCACTGATCGAAATCCATCGCGACCTCATATGTCCGTTCCGGCCCCGTCGCTTGATCTTCCCAGCTGCCCGGGATTGCCGTATGGCAGATAGGGGCAGAAGTTGTCCTTAAGACCGATAAGGACGGCGGGGTCATGAAGAAGCTCATCAACGGCGTCGACACGGTGGTCATCGACGCGCTGCGCGGCATGGCGGCGGCGCACCCCTCGCTCCGGGTGGACCTCGACAACAAGGTGATCTTCCGGAGGGACGCCCCGCGCCGGGGCAAGGTCGGGCTGGTCTCCGGCGGAGGGTCCGGCCACGAGCCGCTGCACGGAGGTTTCGTCGGGTACGGCATGCTCGATGCCGCGTGTCCCGGGGAGGTCTTCACCTCGCCCGTCCCCGACCAGGTGATCGAGGCCAGCAAGGGAGTGGACGGCGGAGCCGGAGTGCTCCACATCGTCAAGAACTACACCGGCGACGTGCTCAACTTCGAGATGGCGGCCGAACTCTGCGCCGACGAGAGCATCGAGGTAGCGAGCGTGCTGGTCAACGACGACGTCGCCGTGCGGGACTCCCTCTACACCGCCGGTCGCCGGGGCACCGGCGCGACGCTGTTCGTCGAGAAGATCGCCGGGGCCCTCGCGGAGACCGGGGCGCCCCTGGCCGACGTCGCCCGGATCGGCCGGGAGGTCAACGAGCGCAGCCGGTCCTTCGGGGTCGCCCTCACGCCCTGCACCGTCCCCGCCGCCGGCAAGCCGACCTTCGAGCTGGGCGACACCGAGATCGAGCTCGGCATCGGCATCCACGGCGAGCCCGGACGCACGCGCACGTCGCACCGCGACGCACGCGAGATCGTACGGCTGGCCATGGACGCCATCTACGACGACCTTCCTTTGTCCGGCGAGACGCTCGTCCTGGTCAACGGGATGGGCGGCACTCCCCTCATGGAGCTGTACATCCTGTTCGCCGAGGTCTCCGCGTACCTCCACGAGAAGGGCGCGACAGCCGTACGCAGCCTGGTCGGAAACTACGTGACCAGTCTGGACATGCAGGGCTTCTCGGTCACGGTGTGCCGGTTGACCGACGAGCTCACCCGGCTCTGGGACGCGCCGGTGGAGACCCCCGGGCTCCGCTGGGGCCGATGACGACCGCCCACGAGGAGCCGCTGGTGGACACACCGTTCTTCCTGGCCTGGATCGAGGAGATGGCGACAGCCGTACAGGTCGAGCGCGACCGGCTCACCGAGCTCGACGCCGCGATCGGCGACGCCGACCACGGCGCGAACGTGGACCGCGGCTTCACGGCGGTACGGCAGGCGCTCGCGGACGGGCCGCCGGAGACGCCCCGAGCCGTGCTCGTGCTGGCCGGATCCACGCTGATCCGCAAGGTCGGCGGTGCTTCCGGCCCCTTGTACGGCACGGCCTTCCGGCAGATGGGACGAACGTTGCGCGACGCTCCCGAGGTGACCCTGGCCGAGCTGGCCGTGGCGTTCGACGCGGCGCTGGCCGGGGTTCAGAAGCTCGGCGGGGCCGCCGAGGGCGACAAGACCATGGTGGACGCGCTCGCCCCCGCCGTCCGGGCCCTGGCGCGGGCCGTACAGGACGGGTCGAAACCGGAGGACGCGATGGCCGCAGCGGCGGAAGCGGCGGCCGAGGGCGCGCGGGCGACGGTGCCGCTCCAGGCGCGGAAGGGGCGGGCCAGCTATCTGGGGCCGCGCAGCATCGGGCACGAGGATCCCGGCGCCGCCTCGACAGCACTGATCTTCGCGGCGCTGCGCAAGGCGGCCGGATAACGGGGAGCCAGGAGATGGTGGGAATCGTTCTGCTCTCTCACAGCGCCGGGCTGGCCGAGGAGGTGGTGGCTCTCGCCAGGCAGATCGCGGGCGCCGACGTGCCGGTCGCGGCGGCGGGTGGCACGGAGGACGGCGGCCTCGGGACGAGCCTGGACAAGGTCGGCGCAGCCGTCGAAAGCGTAGACCAGGGGGAAGGAGTCGTCCTCATCCCCGACCTCGGCAGCTCGGTGCTGACGGCCCGGCTGCTCGAGGAGCCGGGCTCAGTGATGATCGCGGATGTGCCGTTCGTCGAGGGTGCGATCGCCGCGGCGGTGGCGGCCGGAGGCGGCGCGTCCCTGGCAGCCGTCCTCGACGCGGCCGAAGAGGCCCGGACTTTCCGCAAGCTCTGACCAGCCGGCGTGCGGTCTCCCAAGGCGGTGAGTCGGTCACATCATGAGGGTGATCAAACACCCCCGTGCATGATCACAACCCTTCCCCCGCTTCCCTCTTCCCCGACCCTTCCCTTCGCTTCGTCCCTCTTCTCCTACCAGCGGAAGTAGACGAACAGGCGGCCGTGGTTCTTGGCGTCCTTGTCGATCCGGTGGTAGAGCGCCTTGATCTCCTTCTGCTCAAGAAAGCGGAGCACCTTTTTCTTGAGCTGGCCCGAGCCCTTGCCCGGGATTATCTCCACCTGGGTGGCCTTCTTCTGGACGGCCTCCTGGATGATGCCGCGCAGCGCCCGGTCGATCTCGCCGCCCTTGTTGTAGATGTCGTGGAGATCCAATTTGAGCTTCACGGACACGAGTCTAGAGCCCGCTCCCAACACAAAGCAGATGCCAAATCAACATAAAAGGCGATCTAGCTTTGAAAATGATCGTTAGTTAGACTCCCTGTCAGGTTCGGCCACCCGCACGGGTGGCCGTTCGCACGTCGCCCAAAGGGGGAGGGGCCGTACCTCCCATGCCAACTGGGCGGCACGACTTCTCCCTGCCCTGCGGGCGGCGGGTCCTCACCCGGTCTCCAGGGAGGTGTCGTGTCAAGGAAGCCCCCGCCTACCTACTTACGCACGGGCGCGGTCATCGCCGGTCTCGGCCTCATAACCGCGATGGTCCCCGCGGGATCCGCCGCCGCGGACCCGACCCCCACGCCGTCGCGGTCGTGGAACGCTACAGCGGTCACCGGCGCCGAGCGCGTCCAGGGCGCGAAGTCCCCGAGCGGTCAGCTCGCCAAGAGCGACGAGGCTCTGCTGAAGTCGCAGTCGGCGGCTCCGGCGAGCGTCGTGGTGAAGCTCGACTACGACTCGCTCGCCGCGTACAAGGGCGGCCTGCCCGGCCTGCCGGGCACGAGCCCGTCGGTCACCGGCAGGTCACTCGACGTCAAGAGCGCGGACGCCGCCAAATACACCAAGCACATCGAGGGCATCGAGAACACCTTCCTCAGCGAGCTGAGCAAGAAGGTCGCCGGGGCCAAGGTCGGGCAGAAGCTCCGCACGGTCTACGGCGGCGTGGCCCTCACCCTCCCCGCGAACAAGGCGGCCGACCTGCTCAAGCTGCCGGGCGTGGCCGCCGTCCAGGAGGACAAGAGGGAGCAGCCCCTCACCGACTCCAGCCCCGAGTTCATCGGCGCGGACACGATCTACAACCAGCTCGGCGGCGCGAATTCCTCGGGCAAGGGCGTCATCGTCGGCATTCTCGACTCGGGCGTGTGGCCGGAGCACCCGTCGTTCGCCGACCCGGGAACGCTGCCGGCTCCCCCGGCGAAGGCCGACGGCACCCCGCGGACCTGTAACTTCGGCGACAACCCTCTCACGCAGGCGAGCGACGTCTTCGCCTGCAACCACAAGCTGATCTCCGGCCAGCCGTTCCTCGCGACGTACAACGCGCTGGTGGGCGGCGAGACGTACCCCGACAGCGCCCGTGACTCCAACGGCCACGGCACGCACACCGCGAGCACGTCGGCGGGCGGCCCGGTGGAGCACGCCAACCCGCTCGGCATCGACCGCGGCGCGATCCACGGCATCGCGCCGGCCGCGCACGTCGCCGTCTACAAGGTCTGCGGCGCGGAGGGCTGCTACCAGTCCGACTCGGCCGCCGCGGTGGCGCAGGCCATCGCCGACGGAGTACGGGTGATCAACTTCTCGATCTCGGGCGGCTCGGACCCCTACAGCGACCCGGTCGAGCTGGCCTTCCTCGACGCGTACGCGGCGGGCGTGTTCGTCTCGGCCTCCGCGGGCAACTCGGGTCCCGGCGCGGGGACGACCGACCACCGCAGCCCGTGGGTGACCACGGTGGCCGCCTCCACCCAGTCTCGGACGTTCCAGTCGACGATCACGCTCACCGGCGGGCCGTCCATCAAGGGCGCGTCGATCACGCAGGGGATCTCCTCGCCGCTTCCCGTGGTGCTCGCGTCGGCTCCGCCGTACAACGACGCGCTGTGCGTCAGCACGCCGCCGGCGGGGCTGTTCACCGGCAAGATCGTCGCCTGCCGGCGCGGCCCGAACCGGGTGCTCAAGGGCGCCCAGGTCAAGAAGGGCGGCGCCGCGGGCATGATCCTTTACAACTCGACGGCGGCGGACATCATGACCGACAACCACTGGCTGCCGGCCGTGCACATCGACAAGCCGGAGACCGACGTCCTGCTGAGCTGGCTCAGCTCCCACCCGGGCGCGACGGCCACCTTCACCCAGGGCGAGAAGGCCACCTGGCAGGGCGACGTGATGACCACGTTCTCCTCGCGGGGACCGGGGGGCGACTTCCTCAAGCCTGACGTGACCGCGCCGGGCCTGCACATCCTCGCGGGCCAGACCCCCACTCCCGAGGCGGAGGTGGACGGTCCTCCGGGCAACCTGTTCCAGGCGATCGCGGGCACCTCGATGTCGTCGCCGCACGTCGCGGGCGCCGGCGCGCTGGTGTTCGCGCTGCACCCCGACTGGACTCCCGGCCAGGTGAAGTCGGCCCTGGAGACCACCGCGGTCACCAAGGTGACCAAGCCGGACCGGACCACGCCGGCCGACCCGTTCGACCTGGGCGGCGGCCGCATCGACCTGTCCAAGGCCGGTGACGCGGGCCTGACCCTCGACGAGACCGCGGCGAACTTCCTCGCCTCGGCCGCCGACCCGCTGAACCGGATCGACCTCAACGTGCCTTCGGTGAACGCGCCCACCATGCCGGGTGTGATCACCGCCAAGCGCACGCTGGTGAACGCGACCGGCAAGACGCTCACCTACTCCGCGTCGGGCACCACCGTCAGCGGGGCGAGCATCACCGTGCTGCCGCCGCTGTTCAGCGTGAAGCCCGGCAAGAGCGTCAAGGTCACCATCGTGATCGCCGCGCCGGACCTGCCCGACGGGCAGTACTTCGGCCAGGTGAACTTCAAGCAGATCGGCGGCACCAGGGAACAGCACCTCCCGGTGGCGTTCTTCCGTCAGGAGGGCGCGGTCCCGATCGACCAGACCTGCGCGCCGAGCACCATCCCCCTGAACACAGCGGAGTCCACCTGCACCGTGTCCGTCCAGAACAACACGCTGGAGAACTCCGAGGTCACCGCCGTCAGCACGCTCAACTCCAAGCTGCGGCTCACCGGTGTCACCGGAGCCACCCAGATCGGCTCGCAGATCGTTACGGCCAAGACGACCCTCGCGGCCAGACAACCGGACAAGCCGGGCATCGCGCCCGGCGAGAACCCCGCCGGCGGCTGGCTGTCACTCGCGGACTTCGGCATCGCGCCGCAGCCCATCGGTGACGAGGAGGCGCTGAACTTCAACGTCCCGGCGTACGTCTTCGCCGGCAAGACCTACAACAGGATCGGCATCGTCTCCAACGGCTACACGGTCGCGGGCGGCACCAACGGCTCGGCGGACATCGCGTTCGCGCCGCAGACGCTCCCCGACCAGGCGCCGCCGAACGGCGTGCTCGCGTCGTACTGGACCGACCTCAACGGCACCGGCGCGCCCGGCGTCTACGTCGGAACCCTCAGCGACGGGACCAACCGGTGGCTGGTCGTCGAGTGGCACGTCAACCTGTACGGCACGAGCGACCTCAAGATCTTCCAGCAGTGGATCGGGCTCAACGGCACCGAGGACATCACCTACGCCTACGACCCCGCCCACCTGCCGGGTGACCCCGGAGCGGCCTACGGCCTGACCGTGGGCGCCGAGAACGCCGAAGGCAACGCGGGCGGCCAGATCAGCGGTCCGCCCACGCAGGACTACCGGATCACCAGCACGCCGGGCGCCCCCGGCGGCACGCTCACCTACTCCTTCAAGGCGAAGGGCGTGTCCAAGGGCACCGGAACGGTCACGACCGGCACCTCCACCCCGCAGGTGAGAGGCATCACGGTCGAGGTCGACAAGATCACCGTCCAGTAGCGAAAGACAGGCGGGGCCCGGCGGATCGTCCGCCGGGCCCCCTGCGTCTGTCACCTCTGTCCGTGACCCCGGGCGGCGGAGTCCAGTCCGTCACCACTGCCCGTCACGCTCTGGCGGCCACCTCTGCCCGTCGCACTCGGGCGGCCACCTCTGCGGGTTACCTCTGCCGCTACCTCCTGAGGTAGCCGACGAGGGCGTCCTTCTCGGTTTCCAGCTCCTCGATGGCGACCTTCACGACGTCACCGATGCTCACGATGCCCGCGAGCCTGCCGTCCCGCACGACCGGGACGTGCCGCACGCGGTGATTGGTCATGGTGCGACGAAGCTCGTCCACGTTCGCGTCTGGACCGCAGGTACGGACCTCCGACGTCATGATGGACGACACCGGCTGGGTGAGAATGTCGGCCCCGCGCTCGTGCAGCCGCCGTACTATGTCACGTTCGGAGACGATTCCCGCGATGGTCACGCCGTCCTCCGACACCACCACCGCACCGATGTTGAGCTTGGCCAGCGTGGCCAGTAGTTCGGTGACCGTGGCATCAGGGGGGACCGTCGCCACACTGGTTCCCTTAGCCTGCAAGATCGAGCCGATGAGCAATCGACACCGCCTTTCCGGGGCTCCGGGGGGCGAACCCCGTCTCTCGCTCCGGCCGTACGGCGGGAGCGGCAAAGCCTGTTTTCCCAGGCAACAGTGCTTGCCCAACCCCGTCAAGTCCCCTGACCCAGGGCATGGAAAATATCACCCTTCCCTTGTCCGGAGCCCTGGCCGTCAACCGGCTCTCCCTTGATGGCCTTTGAACCGATATGCACTCTCCGTATCGTGTCCGTCGCACACAGTTTGCCAAAAGCGCCGACTTACTGGACAACACGTCAGTAAGGTGACTGCTTCATAGGCGACCTATGGGGTGGTCATGACGACACGGACGGCAACCGGCAGGACGGGCGGCAGGGCGGGCGGCAGGGCGGGCGGCAGGGCGGGCGGCCTCCTGTGGGTCGGCGACGTCTTCGTCCTCGCGCTGGAGGGATTCCGCCGCACCTGGGACGTCCGGAGCTGGTTCTGGGAGTTCGCCGAGCAGTGCTGGTTCCTGACCAGGGTCACGAGCGTCCCCGTCCTGCTGGTCTCGCTGCCGCTGGGCGCGACCGTCGCTCTCCAGGTGGGGGACCTCGCCTGGCAGCTCGGCGCCTCCTCCGTCACCGGGCAGGCCGTCTTCACCGGCACGGTCCGGGAGGTCGCCCCGATGGCGTCCGCGCTCCTCATCGCGGGAGCGGGCGGATCCGCGATGACGTCCGACATCGGGGCCAGGCACATCCGCGACGAACTGGCCGCGATGGAGGTCATGGCCGTCAACCCGATCCACCGGCTGGTCACCCCCCGGCTCTGGGCGTCCAGCACGGTCGCCGTCCTGCTGGTCCCGCTCGTCATCCTCGCGGCGGCCGCCGGCGGCTACTTCTTCAACGTCGTCGTCCAGGGCGTGACCCCGGGGGCGTACTTCGACGGCGCCACGCGGCTGCTCGTCCTGAGCGACCTGCTGGTCACGCTGTTCAAGGCGTGGGTCTTCGGGTTCGCCGCCGCGATCGTCTCCTGCCACATGGGCATGACCTGCGACACCAGCCCGGTCGGCGTGGGCCGCGCGGTCAACAGGGCGACCGTCCTGACGTTCCTGCTGGTCTTCACGCTGAACTATGTGATCTCGACCGTCTACTTCCTCGCCTACCCGCCGAGGGGGGTCTGATGGCGACGGTCCCCGGCGCGGAGACCGGGCCCGGTCCGTCCCGGCTGCCGCGCGAACTGCTCGAACGGCTGGCATCGCCGGCCGGCTGGACGCTGTTCGCGGGGAAGGTCGTGTTCTACAGCGCCCGCGACATCGTGCTGCGACTCAGGTTCCCCAAGGTCGTGCTCCGCCAGATCAGCGACGTGGTCGTCGGCGTCGGGGCCACGATCGTCGGCGGCGGCATGGTGCTCGTGGTCTTCACGATGGCCTTCTTCGTCGGCGCGACCGTCGGCCTCCAGGGCTACCAGGGCCTCCAGGCGATCGGGGCCGAGTCGTTCATGGGCCTGGTGAGCAGCTTCGCCAACGTCCGCGAGATCACGCCCATCATCGCCGCGACCGCGCTGGCGGCCCAGGTCGGCTCCGCGTACACCGCCGAGCTGGGCGCGATGCGGATCTCCGAGGAGATCGACGCTCTTGAGGTGATGGGGATCGACGCCTTCACCTATCTCGTCTGCACCCGGGTGGTCGCGGCGCTGGCGGCACTGATCCCGATCTACCTGATCGCCCTGTTCGCCAGTTTCTTCGCGACCCGTTTCATGTGCGTGGAGGTCTTCGGCATGGCCCCGGGCGGCTACGACTACTACTTCCACCTCTACCTGCCGGTGATCGACATCGTCTACAGCGTGACCAAGGTGGCGGTCTTCGCGTTCGCGGTGGTCGTCATCCACTGCTATCACGGGTTCCACGCCACCGGCGGGCCCGTGGGCGTGGGACTCGCGGCCGGTCGGGCCATCCGGCAGTCGATCATCACGATCGTCGTGCTGAACCTACTGCTCTCCACCCTGTTCTGGGGGAACGGCGGAAGCGTGAGGCTGACCGGATGACCGGCGGCCACCCCTCTCCCGGTGTACGGCTCGGCGTACGGCTCGGTGTGGCCGTCCTCACCGTCGCCGCGGTCGCCGCCGCCGGGGCCCTCGTCGTACGGAAGGTCACGGGCGCCGAGGGCGTCCGCTACACGGCCGAGTTCGGCCATGCCGGGCAGGGGCTGGACACCTCCTCCCCCGTCAAGATCCGCGGCGTCACCGTCGGCGGCGTGACCTCGGTCGACCTCGACGACAGGGGACGCGCGGTGCTGACCCTGCGCGTGGATCCCGGCGTCCGCGTGCCGGACTCGGCCGCCGCCTCGATCGAGCCGTCGTCGGTTTTCGGCCCCAAGTTCGTCAACCTCATCCCCGGTGGTCACGAGGGCTCCGGGCCGTACCTGCCGGATGGCGCGGCGATCACCAGGACCGAGGATCCCGCGGACCTGTCCGACTCGTTCGGCGACGCCTACAGCGCGCTGAGCGCGGTGAACCCACAGGAGGTGGCCGTCATCGCGCACACGCTCGGCCGCGGGCTCGACGGGAAGGGCGGCGAGCTGCGTGACCTGGTTGGCAACGCCGGGACGGTCCTGGACGTGGCCTACCGGCACAGGACGGACGCCGCGAAGTTCCTCCATGACGCGGGCGATCTCAGCACGGCCCTGGCGTCGAAGGGCGGCGACATCGTCGGGATCGCGGCCGACACGAACGCGGTGACGCCGGACCTGGTCGCCCGTGCCGATGAGGTCCGGGCGATTCTCGCCGAGCTGGACTCCATCTCGAGCTTGACGGCGCACGGTCTGAAGAAGCACGGCGGCGACCTC
Source organism: Planotetraspora sp. A-T 1434 (assembly GCF_025420585.1). Taxonomy (GTDB): domain Bacteria; phylum Actinomycetota; class Actinomycetes; order Streptosporangiales; family Streptosporangiaceae; genus JAOEGB01. The sequence continues at coordinate 46,322 of NZ_JAOEGB010000006.1, forward strand.
AGGGCGGCGGTCAGTTCGGGAGAGCGGGCCGTCCGCGTCGTCTACGACCAGCTCGGCATCGCCGGGGACGGCGTGCGCGGCCTGACGAGGTTGCTCGCCACGCTGAACCGGCTGATCGCGGCCCCCGGCCCGGACGGGACGAGGCAGCTCGGGGTCGAGGCGTACGTTCTCACCGATCCCTGTCAGCTCCTCGCCGGCCTCTGCGACCCGGGAGGGCCCTCCCCGCGAGACGAGGTGAGCGGCCGATGAGGCACCGGAGCGAACCGGGCGAGCGAGCGGCGCGCCGGACGTCCCCACACCCGCGAGACGAGGTGAGCGACCGATGAGGCGACGCGCGCTGGGGTGGTTCGCGGTGTTCGCCCTCGTCACGGCTGGGCTGCTCGGCCTGATCGGCGCACGCATCGCCCGCCTTCAGACCGGGCCGGTCTACCGGCTGGTGGCCGTGTTCGACGACGTGTCGGGGCTGCGCGAGGGCGACCAGGTGAAGATCGCCGGAGCTCCCGTGGGGCAGGTCGAGACGATCAAGGTCCTGGACGGCCGAGCCGAGGTCACGATGGCGGTCGAGCGGGCCGTCAGGGTCCCATCGGACAGCGAGGCCGCCGTGCGGTGGCGCGACGCGATCGGCCAGCGGGTCGTCTACCTGCTGCCCGGCACCGCGACCGGCCATCTGACGGACGGCGCGCGGATCACTCACACCGCCTCGGTCGTGGACATCGGCCGGCTGGTGCAGGACCTCGGCCCGCTGACCCGCAGCCTCGACCCCGGCCAGATCAACCGGCTCCTCACCGCCGCCGGTCAGGCGCTCGACGGCAACGAGAGGAACATCCCCCGGCTCGTCGCGGGCCTCGACGACGTCACCGCCACGATCGTCGAGCGGAAGAAGGTCATCGAGCGGATGCTCGGCGACTACGCCACCGTCACCGGCGTCGTCGCGCGCCGCGACAGGCAGATCGGCCGGCTGGTCCGCAATCTTGTGACCCTGAGCGACGCCTTCGCCGCTAACCAGAAGGCCGTCGACGACGCGCTGGTGGAGCTGTCCGCGACGGTCCACACCTCGGACCTCGTTCTCGGGTCCAACGCGGAGCAACTCGGCACGGTGATCGACCACCTCGGCGGGCTCACCGGCGGCCTGCGGCGGCACGTGGCCGACATCCGGTCGGCCATGACGAGGCTCCAGCCGCTCCTCGCCCGCGCCTACGCGACGACGAGCCGGGGACGGTTCGTCACCACGGCCGTTCCCTGCGTGGCGCTCGGGCCGCCGCCCTGCCCGTACGGCATGAGCACTCCGCCGCCGCTGCGCGGAAGCGCCAGGCTGACGGGCGCCGGCCTGCGCGCGCTCATGGTGGGTGAGTGAATGGCGCTCAAGTCGTTCCGCGACCGCGACAGGGTCGCCGTCGGCCTGGTCTCGCTCGGGGTCTTCGCCGCGATCCTGGCGGGAACCTTCCTCGTCGGCACACTGGGCGTCTTCGAGGGCGGCTACCGCATGTCGGGCGTCTTCGCCGACTCTGGTGGCCTGAAGGCGGGCAACGACGTGCGCGTCGCGGGTGTGGTCGTCGGCAGAGTGACCGAGGTCCGGCCGGACTACTCTCGCGGCGTCGTGGTGGTGACCTGGAAGGTGGATGACGGCGTCCACCTGGGGCGGCGAACCCGCGCGGAGATCACCCTGTCGAACCTGCTCGGTGGCCGCTACGTCAGGCTCAGCGGCCCGGCCGCCCCGCCGTACCTCGACCGGCTTCCGGAGTCGGGGCGCGTGGTGCCGCTGGAGCGGACCGGCACGCCGGTGCTGGTCACGGACGCGCTCAAGGACGCCACGGGGGTGGTGCGGCGGCTCGACACCAAGGCCGTGGACCGGCTCCTCGACGAGCTCGCCCGGATCGGACCGGGCAGGAAGGGCCGGATGACCCGGCTGCTCGCCGACATCGGCGAGCTGTCCGGCGTCATCAGCCGGAGCCGGCCGGAGCTGCGGAGGCTCATCGGCAACGGCACCAAGATCATGGATCTGGTCCGGCGCAAGGACAAGGAGCTGGGCCGGCTCGTCGACTCCATCCAGATCATGCTGGCCGAGCTGCGGCGGCGCCGCGGCGAGCTGCGCACCCTGCTGGGCGGCGGCAGCGATCTCGTGGCCCGCATGTCGGCTCTCATCGACAGGCACGAAAAGAGCCTGCTGGCGGTGATCGACGACGTGAGCGCGATCGGCGGCACGCTGGAACAGGGGGACGAAGACCTCAACGCCACGCTCGCGTGGGTCGGCCCGGCGTTCTCCGGCCTGTCCGGCATCGGCGGCCACGGCCCGTGGATCGAGGCCGTCACCACCGGCCTCGGGCCGATCGACCCCGGGGTCCTCGGCGGCCTCAGAGACGGCAGGTGAGCCGCGATGAACGCCAAAGGACCGCGACCCGCCGACACCGCGCCCGAGCGGCCGGTGAAGCGGAGACATCCGGTCAACCTGGGGATTGCGGCGGCCCTCGTCCTCGTGCTGCTGACCGGCGGGTGTTCGATTCTCCGGCTCACGGTCGTGTCCCGGGACGCGGGGCCGTACCGGGTCGTGGCCTATTTCGCGGCGGCGCCGTCCCTCTACGAGCAGGCCAAGGTGAAGGTCCTGGGAGTCGACGCGGGACGCGTCGACCGGATCCGGGTGGAGGGCCGGCGGGTCAGGGTCGAGATGACCGTGATCGGCGAGGTGCCGCTGCCGCCGGGCGTCAAGGCGGCGATCGCGCCGCAGAACACGCTGGGTGAGCGGAGCGTCGTCCTCTACCCGCCGTGGAAGCCGGGCGAGGCGAGGCTGAGGCCGGGCGCGATCATCCCCCTGGAGCGTACGGACCTCCCGGTGGAGATCGACGACGCGCTGGCCGCGTTCACGAAACTGACCGACGCGCTCGACCCCGGCAGGGTGGGCGCTGTGGCGGGTGACCTCGCCACGAGCCTCGACGGCCGGGGCAGGGAGATCAACCGGGCGCTGTCCGGCACCGCCGAACTGACCAGAACCCTCTCCGGGCAGGACGAGGAGCTCATCGAACTGGCCGCCGGGCTGCGCGACCTGGCGGCGTCCCTCAACCGCAGGGAGGGCCAGGTCCGTACGGCGATCGACGGGTTCGCCGGGGCCGCCGCGACGCTGGCCGAGGAGCGCGTGCGGATCCGGCGCTTCATCAGGGGACTCGCCGCCTTCGTGCGGAAGGGCGACGTGCTGGTCCAGGCCTACCAGGAGCGCCTGCCGGGCGGAGTCGCCTCGGTGGCCGAGCTGATCCTGACGTTGAAGGCCGACAGCGAGTCGGTCTCCCGGGCGATCTCCAGCGCGTCCCGCTTCGCCGACGTGGTGATCGACTCCTGGGACCGGACGAACCACCTGATGAAGATCCGCGTGGCGCTGAGCCCGATGACACGTGCGTGGCTGCGGCCGCTCTTCGACACGCTCGTCCTGCCGGGGAGGCTCGGCGAGGCGCGCTGCCTTCCCGGCCCGCTCGCCAACTGCGACAGGAGCACCCGATGAGGCCGCCCCTCACGCTGGCCGCCGCACTGCTGACGGCGGCGTGCTCGATCCAGACCGCGGGATCGATCCAGACTGCGGGCGCGCCGATGGGCGGCCACACGCTCAGCGCGACCTTCGACGACGTCCAGAGCCTGGTCGCGGGGCACGGCGTGCGGGTGTCGGGCGTGCCGATCGGCACGGTGACCGATGTCCGCCTCGACGGGTACCGGGCCAGGGTCACCATGTCGGTCCAGCGGAGGATGCCCGAAGGCACGACCGCGACCGTCGCCAAGACGTCGATCCTCGGCGAGAACTACGTCGCGCTCGACCCGCCGCCCGGCCGCGATCTGGCCACGGGGCCGTTCCTCGCCGATGGAGCGACGATCACGAGGACCTCCGTCCGGCCCGATATCGAGCAGGTGACCCAGAAGGCCGGGCCGCTGATCGACGCCCTCGGCGCGCAGGACGTCAACGCGATCCTTTCGGCCGCGTCCACCGCCTTCGGCGGGAAGGGCCGGGACCTCAACCGGCTGATCAGCCGGACGACCGAGGTGACCGCGAGCTACTCCGCCGCCCGGCACGACCTCGCCCGGACGATCGACGGGCTCGGCAGGCTGGGCCACGACCTGGCCAAGGGCGGCGGGGAGCTCGACCGGCTGCCCGGCACGCTGGAGCGGGCCACCGCGCGGCTCGCCCACGGCCGCCACCACATCAAGAAGACGATCGTGGCGCTGACCGGGCTCGCCCGCACGGGCAACGCGCTCTTCCACCCGCGTCACGCGGCGCGATTGCGGACGCTCCTGACCCGGCTCGACGCCGTGACGACCGCCATGCTGCGCGGCAGGGCGGACCTCAAGGAACTCGTGGCCGAGCTGCGGAAGTGGATCGACGCGCCGCCTGTCACCGCGAACGGCCGGCTGCTCGTCTACCTCTGGCTGAGGGGCCTCGCCGGGCCCGCCGCGCTCACCGGCCCGCTCGCGGACAAGCCGCGGAACACCGGGCTCCTCGGGGACACCCCGCTGCCGAACACCGGGCTCCTCGGGGACACCCCGCTGCGGATCACCGGACCCGGCGGCTTCGCGCTGCTCCTGCGGCCCCCGACCGAACCACCCAGTGAGCGGCCCAGTGAGCGGCCCAGTGAGCGGCAGGGCAAGCAGCAGGGCAGGGTGAGCGGGCGGTGAGCGGCCGATGAAGCCCCGCATCGCGGTCAACCTGGCGTTCTTCGCGCTGCTGGGCGTCGTCATGACGGTCTGGGCGTTCACCAGTGTCATCGAGCTGGACGCGCTGACCCGGCCCTACCGGGTGAGCGCCGAGTTCACCTCCTCCCCCGGCCTCGTCCCCGGGTTCGACGTGGCCTACCTCGGCGTCCGCGTGGGCAAGATCGGCGATGTACGGCTCGCGCCAGGCGAGATCGTGACGGGTCTCGACATCGACCGGGACGTCCGCCTGCCGCGCGACGTCACGGCCGAGGTCAGGCGGAAGTCCGCCGTCGGCGAGCCGTACGTCGAGCTGTCGCCCCCGGCCTCGGGGGCCGGCGGGGGGACGCTGGCGGCGGGCGACGTGATCCCGCTGAGCAGGACGTCGGTGCCGCCCGGCTACCGGAGGCTCTTCGACGGCGTGGGCAGGCTGCTCAGGGCGGTGCCGCCGGAGGACGCCCACACGATCGTCCACGAGCTGGCCACCGGGCTCGACGGCCGGGAGGGCTCCGTCCGGGACGTCATCGACGACGCCCACGACCTGACCGGGACCCTCGCCCGGAGCTCCGGCCTGCTCGACGACCTCTCGGCACAGCTCACCCGGCTGACCGGCACGCTCGCGAGCAAGCGGGGCGAGCTCGCCACGGGCCTCGCCGACCTGCACGAGGTGACCGCGTCGCTGCGGCGGTCGCGGGAGGACCTGAACGCGTTCCTCGACCGAGCTCCGGGCACGCTCCGGCGGATCGACCGCCTCCTCCGCGCCTCGCGGCCGGGGCTGTCCTGCGCCCTCACCGCGCTGGGGACGCACAACGGAATCGTCTTCACCAGGCGGAACGAGCGGTACATCCGCCATGTCCTCGGCGTCGTGCCGACCGCGCTCGCGCTGATGGACGACGTCGGCGACGTCCGCCCCGAGGGCACGTACGCCAGGGCCGCGTTCATCTTCAGCGTGCCCGGCGGGCCCCGGGAGCCGGAGGAATACCGGCGGCCCATCCGCCCGCCCGCCGTCCCTCCGCTCCGCCACTGCCCCGAGCCCCAGTCCCCGAAGCCCTCGAGTCCCCAAAACCCCCGAGTCCCCAAAACCCCCGAGTCCCCGAAACCCCCAGTCCCCGAAGCCCCGAGGAGGCGAGAACCATGACGACGAAGCTCCCTGAAGAGACCGCCGCGCCGGAGACGTCCCGTACGGCGACTTCCTGGCGGGCCAGGGCGATCGGGGCGCTGACCGCGCTGGCGCTGGCCGGGGCCGTGACGGCCGGGGTGCTGGAGTGGCGGCGGGCCGGAGCCCTGCAGGAGGAGGGGACGACGCGGCGGGAGGTGGCCACGGCGGCGAGCGCCTTCGGGCGGGCCCTGCTCAGCTACGACCACGCTGACCTGCAGGTCGCCCGCGACCGGGTGCTCGGGCTGGCGGGTGAGGACTTCGCCAAGACCTATGACGAGGCGTTCACCGGCGGGCTCGAGGGAGTGATCAGCAAGCTCAGGGCGACGGCCGTCGCGTCGGTGCGCGACGTTTACGTCGGTGAGATCGACGGGTCGCGGGCCAGGGCGATCGCGGTGTTCGACTCCCAGGTGACGAGCGACACGGGCACCCGGCGGATGCTCGGCACCTACCTGGAGATGAAGCTGGTGCGGAGCAGGGGCAGGTGGCTGGTCGACGACGTCAACGCGGTGGGCGCGGCCAGTGAGACCCTGACCAAGCCCGACGGCACGGTGGTCCCCTCGGGTCCGGGGGCCTCGCCGGAGCAGGGCCGGTAATCGGCCGTTCCCATGCCGCCAGTTCACCCGGTCGTCACATAGGTCCCATAGGGTGATCAGGTGCGCCCCCCACTGGCCGTGGCCGGCTACACCGACGAAGTGCTCGACGTCGTCGGAGGCACGCTCACCGAGGCGGAGCGCACCCGCGCGGAACGGTTCACCCGCAAGCAGGACCGCCTCGACTTCGTCGCGGCCCACCTGCTCGTACGGCACTGCGCGGCCGAGATCCTGGGCACCCGGGCCTGCATGCTCACGGTCGTCCAGCGGTGCGATCGCTGCGGCCAGGCCCACGGGCGGCCGTGGCTGGCCGAGGAGCCCGAGCTGTCGATCAGCCTGGCCCACACGTCCGGATACGTGTGCGCGGCCGCGGGCCCCGGCAGGATCGGCGTGGACGCCGAGCACGCGACGGGCGGCCCTGCGGACGAGAACCTCGCCGCGCTCGCGCTGACACCGGCCGAGTCGGCGCTGGTGGGGCGGGACAACCGCAAGCTCATCCGGCAGTGGGTGCGCAAGGAGGCGCTGGTGAAGCGCGGGGAGCTGGCCCTCGACCGGCTTCGGGACGTGGACCTGTCCGGGCTTCCCGTCGATGACCTCCCGTCCGGGAGCCTTGAATGGGAGGGGCGCCACCTGCTCGAATGGACGGCGGGCACGGTGATCGCCACCGCGATCACGGACGAGCCCGCGAAGCTACGCCTGCTGGGGGGCTGACCGGCCGGGCGTCGGGTCGAGGAACACCTGCCTGATCTCCGGGAACCGCTCGGTCAGGCACCGCTCCAACTGGTCGGAGGCCAGCTCCAGCCGCTCGCCGGTGGTCTCGTCCAGAAAGTCGATCTTGGCCGCGACCATGATCTGGTTGGGCCCGATCATCAGCGTCACGAGCTCGACCACCGCCTCGACCTCCGGCTGCGCCACGAGCACGGCCCGGATCTCCTCCTGCAGCATCGCGGGGGCCGCCTGACCGATGAGGAGCGAGGCGTTGGTCCTGATGAGGACGAGCGCCACCACGAGCAGCAGCAGGCCGATGGCGATCGACGCGATCCCGTCCCAGACGGACGAGCCGGTGAGCTGCGCCGTCCCGAGACCGGCGCCCGCGATCGCGATGCCGACCAGCGCGGCGATGTCCTCGTAGATGACCGCCTTGAGCATGGTGTCGGCCGTCCGCCTGAGCAGCCGCCCGGAGCTCACCTGCCACCGGCCGGCCTCCTTGCGGAGCTGCGACAGGCCCTTCCACAGGGAGACCGACTCGATGGCGAAGGACACGGCGAGCACGATGTAGGAGATCCCGATGTCGCCCAGGTCCTCGCCATGAGTGATCGTGTGCCACCCGTGCGTGAGCGAGAAGCCGGCGCCGCCCACCAGGGTGAACCCGGCCGCGACGATGGCCCACAGATAGCTGGCCGAGCCGTGCCCCAGCGGGTGCCGCCGGTCGGCGGGGCGCTCGCCGTGCCGGATCGCGGTGAAGAGCAGCACCTCGGTGATGGTGTCCGCGGCCGAGTGGGCGGCCTCGGAGAGCATCGACGACGACCCGCTGATGAGGCCGGCGACCAGCTTCGCCAGCGCGATGGCGAGGTTGGCCGCGCCCGCCACCAGAACCGTGCCGAGACTCTCGCCGTTCCCGTTCCCGTTCCCGTTCTCGCCCATCGCCACTCCGTCCGCTCTGCCCGGCCCCTGCGATCTTATGCTTTGCACATGGAAGACCCCCGCTGGCTCAGCCCGCAGGAGCAGCGCGCGTGGCGCGCTCACCTCGCCGCCCACCGGCTGCTGTCCCACCAGCTCGACCGGGAGCTGCAGGAGTTCGGGCTGTCACTCAGCGACTACGAGATCCTCGTCAACCTATCCGAGAGTCCCGATCATCGAATGCGCATGAGCGAGCTCGCCGACGCCACCATCCAGTCCCGCAGCAGGCTGTCGCACCAGATCTCCCGCATGGAGGCGGCCGGCCTGGTGATCAGGGAGCACTGCGAGGACGACCGGCGCGGCACGTTCGCCGTCCTGACCGGCTACGGCTGGGACACCATCCGGCGGGTGGCCCCCGACCACGTGGCCAGTGTCCGCGGTCACTTCATCGACCTCCTCACCCCGGCTCAGGTGGCCACCGTGGAGGAGATCTACACGCAGGTCGTCGACCACCTCCAGGAGATCCGCTCCGCCAGGTGAGGCCCTCGTCCGATCGGGCGGGTGCGCCAAACCGATACGCGCACAAACGCGTGCCGCCGTGGACCGATCGCTACGATCCGCGTGTGAGAAGAATCGTCTGGCTGGTCATGGCCGCTCTCCTGCTCGCGACGGCCTGCAGCTCCAAGAGCGAGGCCGCGATCCCCAGCGGCGCAGACCTGCTGAAGAGGTCCGCGGAGGCGATGAAGACCGTCAAGACCGTCGCCTTCACGATCGAGACCAAGGACCGCCCCGCCGTCCCCGTCAGGCACGCCGAGGGCAGCCTGACCAAGGAGGGCGACGCCAAGGGCACGCTGCAGATCGACTTCGGCGGGCTGCAGGAGTTCGAGTTCGTGCTGGCCGGTGACACGGTGCACTTCAAGGGCCCGACCGGCGGCTTCCAGACGATGACCCGCCAGCAACTCGCCGCCATCTACGACCCGTCGGCGGTGCTGACCGGCGTGCCCGAGCTGCTGTCCACGGCGAAGGACCCCCGGTCGGAGGCGGTCGAGAAGGTCGGCGGCGCGGACGCCTACCGCGTGGCGGTGACGCTGGCCCAGCAGGTCCTGGCCAAGCTCATCCCCGGTGTCCAGCAGGGCGTCAACGGAACCCTGTGGATAGACAAGGCCACCAGCAGGCTCGTCAAGATCGACCTTCCGCTCAACGGCGGCTCGGTCGCCGTCACCCTCTCGGACTACGACGCGCCCGTGACGATCACGCCGCCCGCGTCATGACCGCCCCCGAAATGACCGTGGAGAGCCGCCGCGTCGCGCTCGGCGTCGGCGGCACCGCCGTGCTTCTCGCCGCCCTCGACGCGTACGTGGTCGTGACCGTCCTCGTCGACCTCGCCAAGGACGTCGGCGTCCCGCTGAACCACCTGGAGCGCGCGACGCCGACCGTCACGGGCTTCCTGCTCGGCTACGTCGCGGCGATGCCACTGCTCGGCCAGCTCTCCGACCGGTACGGCAGGCGCCCGCTCATCCACGCCTGCCTGGGCGGGTTCGCCGCCGGGTCGTTGGTCACGGCGCTGGCCCAGGACGTGCCGGGCCTGGTGGCGGGCCGTACGCTCCAGGGCGTGGCGGGCGGCGCGCTGCTGCCGATCACGATGGCGCTCGTCGGCGACCTGTGGGACGAGCGCTCCCGCCCGGTGGCGCTCGGGACCATCGGGGCGGCGCAGGAACTCGGCAGCGTGCTCGGCCCCGTCTACGGAGCCGGCCTGGCCGCACTCGCCGGCTGGCGGGGCATCTTCTGGATCAACGTGCCGCTCGCCCTGCTCGCCGCCGTGGCGGTGCACCGCAGCGTGCCCGCGAGGCGGGAGCCGTACGGCACGGCCCGGGTCGACGTGGGCGGCGGGGTGCTGCTCGCCCTCGCGCTGGGCCTGCTGGTGGCGGGGCTCTACAACCCGTCGCCGGACCGGTCGGTGCTGCCGCCGTGGGGCCTGCCGTGCGTGGCGGCGGGGGTGGTGGCGGCGGTGCTGTTCGTGGCGTGGGAGGTCCGCTCGCCGGTGCGCCTGCTCGACCTGACGGGCGTGCCCCGGCTGCCGCTGCTCGGGACGCTCGCGGTGAGCTTCCTCGCCGGAGCGGCGCTGCTGGTCACGCTCGTGGACGTGCAACTGGCCGCGCAGACGCTCCTGGACAAGGACACCGTGGGCGGCGCGCTCGTCCTGACCCGCTTCCTGGCCGCGCTGGCCGTCGCGGCGTTCCTCGGCGGGGCGCTGACCCGGCGCTTCGGCGAGCGGCCGGTGGCCGTGGCCGGGATGGCGGTCGCCGCCGCCGGCTACCTCCTGATCTCCCGCTGGCCCGCCGACCTGGCCGCGGCCGGCTGGCGGGTGGACGCCGACCTGGTCGTCGCCGGGCTCGGGCTGGGCGCCGTCATCGCGCCGGTCTCGTCGGCGGTGCTGCGGGTCGTGCCCGCCGTACAGCACGGGGTGGCGTCGGCGGCGGTCGTGGTGGCGCGGATGATGGGCATGCTGCTCGGCGTGGCGGCCCTGTCGGCCTGGGGCTTCCACCGCTTCCAGTCACTCACGGCGAAGCTCGACACGCCGCTGCCGATCGGTGTGGACGCGGTGGAGTACGCCAGGAGGCTGGCCGACTACACCGCCAGGGTCCGGGCGGCTCTTCACCTCGAATACTCCGAGATCTTCCTGATCACGGCGGGTCTGTGCGCCATCGGCGCGGTGACGGCCCTCACCCTCCCGCGGCGCGAGCGTGACAAGAGCATGGTCGGCGGTCCCGTCGCGGATGCCCACCCGTCCTGACCGGCAGGCGCCGACGCCGAACCGGGCGGCGGTGCGGATTTCCCGGTCCGGCAGGGACGACTGTCCCATGCGCCCGGGACGCCCGGCGCTCCACCATGGCCCCGTAAGACGCAAGTCCGTACGGCCCCGCAGAACCCCCGGGGCTTTCCGCTCGCTTCTGAGGAGCCCCCCATGCGCAAGGCCTACTTCGTGCTGACGGTGCTGCAGCTCGTCGCCGTGCTCGCCCAGTTCTACTTCGCCACCTTCGGCGCGTTCGAGATCCCTCATCCGGCGCCCGGCGATCCCAACGCCGCCATCGGCTACCACATCATCAACGGCACGATGATCATCCCGGTGATCTCGATAATCGTCACCATCGCCGCCGCGCTCGCCAAGGCCGGCGGCAGGCTCGTCGGCCTGTCGATCGTGCCGTTCGTGCTCGTCGCGGTACAGCTGTTCGTCATCTTCCCGCTGGCCGAGATCGCCGGCGCGACGGAGACGAAGACGACCACCGCCGCCCTCGCCGTCATGGGCTTCCACGCTCTCGACGGGGTGGCGATCCTCGCCGTGGCCGTTATCTTGGTCCGCAAGGCCCGCGCCCTGGCGAAGGACACCGTCCTCACGCGGTCCGGCACCGAGGTGACCACCCCAGCGTGACGACTGCCCAGCTGATCGCCCTCGATCAGATCCTGTTCATCCTGGTCGCGGCAGTGTGGGCCGCGGCCGGGGGCGTGGCCCTGACCGCGGCGCGGCAGCCTCGCGAGGCCGCCCGCCGCACCTTTCTGGCCGCCGCGGCGCTGTGCGCCGCGGCGATCGCCGTGACCGCCCTCCGCGTGCTCGTCACCGTGGGCCTCGCCCGCGCCGGCTGGTGGTTCGCCGCCGAGAAGGTGACCCTCGCCCTGCCGCTGGTCGTCGTCCCGGCGCTCGCCTCGGCCGTGATCAGCCTGCCCCGGCTGCTGCGGCCTGGCCCGGAACCGTCCGCCCGGCGCGTCGCGTTCCCCCTCCTGGTGACCGCCTACGGAGCCGCCGCCGGGATCGTCTGCGGCATCGCCATCTCCTACCCCGTCACGGCCGGCGGGGTCGTGGCCGTCCTCGTCCTCTTCACAGCCGCCTCCGCCCTCACGTGGCGGCTCCTCGCTCCCGGGCGTCCCTCTGCCGGGCGCCGGTCCGGCGGCCGGTGGCGGCTCGCCGGGGTGAGCGTGCTCCTCGTCGCCTTGATCTGGGCGGTGTCGGGTAGCTGGTCCGGCGGCGGCCACCTGCACGCCGGGCACGACGCGACGGCCTTCGGCGTCCCCATCGACCAGCTGCTCGGCCCCTCCGGCAAGGACGCCCGCCGGTTCACGCTCACCGCGCAGCCCGCCACGGTCCGGCTGCCGTCCGGGCGGACGGTCGAGGCGTGGTCGTTCAACGGCCAGGTGCCCGGCCCGGTGTTACGCGTCCGCCAGGGCGACCTGGTGGAGGTCACCCTGCTCAACCGGCTGCCCGGCCGGCCGGTCACCATCCACTGGCACGGCTACGACGTGCCGGGCGGCGAGGACGGCGTCCCAGGCGTGACGCAGGACGCGGTGAAGCCCGGCCAGTCGCACGTCTACCGGTTCCGGGCGACCGATCCCGGCACGTACTGGTACCACAGCCACCAGGACTCCAGCCTGGCCGTGCCGCGCGGCCTGTTCGGGATGCTCATCGTCGATCCCGCCCAGCCGCTGAAGGAGGACCACACGGTCGCGCTGCACACGTTCGGCGACCGCCTCACGATGTCGGTCGACGGCTCCGCGCCCACCGACGAGCGCGCCACGGCGAGCATCCCCCCTGGCAGCCCCGTACGGCTCCGGATCGTGGACACCGACTCCCTGCCGCTGACCCTCGGGCTGAGCGGCGTGCCGTACCGGATCGCGGCGGTGGACGGCGGCGACGTGCCGGGGGCGACGGACCTGACCGGGCAGCGCCTGCACCTGGCGGCGGGCGGGCGCTACGACCTGACGTTCACCATGCCGTCCCGTCCGGTGCTGCTGTCCGCCGAGGGCCACCCCGGCCTGCTGATCAAGACCCCGGGCCCCGACGCCCCGGCCCCCGACGCCGCCTCGGGGCCGGTCGTCGACATCACGCGGTACGGCTCGCGCGTCCCGGTGCCCGGTCGGTTCGACCAGGAGGTCACCTGGGTGCTCGACAAGACGCTGGCCCTCGTGAACGGCGTGCCGAAGCTCGGCTACACGGTCAACGGCAAGGCCTGGCCCAACATCCCCACCCCGCTCGTACGGCAGGGCCAGACCATCAAGATCACGGTCGTGAACCGGGGCAGGGACACCCATCCCATGCACCCGCACGGCCATCACGTCCAGATCCTGTCCCGCGACGGCGTTCCGGCCAACGGGCTGCTGATGGACACCTTCGACGTCGCTCCCGGCGAGGTCTGGGAGGTCGCCCTCGTAGCGGACAATCCAGGCATCTGGATGTCGCACTGCCACGACCTCAACCACGCCGCCCAGGGCATGGAGTTCCACCTGGCCTACGAGGGGATCACCACCCCCTTCGACGTCTCCGCGGGCAACCACCCCGCCTGACGCCCGCCTGACGCCCGCCTGACCAGAGCCTCAGGAGCGCATCAGGAGCGGAGGTAGGCGAGCACCGCCAGGACGCGGCGGTGCTGGTCGCCGTCCTCGGCGTGGAGGCCGAGCTTCGCGAAGATGCCGCGGATGTGCTTCTCCACCGCGCCGTCGGTGACGACGAGCCGGCGACCGATGGCCGGGTTGGACTTGCCCTCGGCCATCAGCGCCAGGACCTCCCGCTCGCGCGGCGTCAGCGAGGCGAGGGGGTCGTCGCGGCGGCGCCGTACCATCAGCTGCGCGACCACCTGAGGGTCGAAGACGGTCCCTCCGGCCGCCACGCGGCGCAGGCCGTCCATGAACTCCTCGACGTCGACGACGCGGTCCTTGAGCAGGTAGCCGACCCCGCCGCGGGCGTCCGCCAGCAGGTCTTCGGCGTAGGACACCTCGACATACTGCGAGAGGATCAGCACGGGAGTGCCCGGGACCTTCTCCCTGGCCTCGACCGCGGCCTTGAGCCCCTCGTCGGTGAAGGTCGGCGGCATCCGCACGTCCACCACCGACACGTCGGGCCGGTGCCCGGCGACGGCCTCGACGAGCTCCCTCCCGGTCCCGACCGCCGCGACGACCTCGCAGCCGAACTCCTCCAGGAGCCGGACCAGGCCCTCCCTGATCAGGACGGCGTCATCGGCCACCACTACCCGCACGGAACCTCCGCCACGATCATCGTCGGCCCGCCGGCCGGAGACCGCACGGCCAGCTCGCCCTCCACCGCCCGCAGCCGGTCTGCCAGGCCGGACAGGCCGTGCCCCTTGGCGACGTGCGCGCCGCCCACCCCATCATCGCCGATCGTCAGCAGCAGCGAGTCGCCGATCCTCGCGAGGGTGACCGAGCACGACGTGGCCCGGCTGTGCTTGGCCACGTTGGCGAGCGCCTCCGCGGTGACGAAGTAGACCGTGTTCTCCACCAGCGCGGGGAACCGCTCCGCGACCTGGACGTCGAGCTCCACCGGGACCGTGCAGCGGCTCGCCAGGGCGGCCAGTGCCGGGGCGAGGCCGCGGTCGGCCAGGATGGGCGGGGCGATGCCGCGTGACAGGGCGCGGAGCTCGTCGAGCGTCTCGCGGGTCGCGGTGATGGCCTGCCCGATGGTGGCATGGGCCGCCGAGGCGTCCCTCTTCAGCTCGCGCTGGGCCCGGGACAGCTCCATTGCCAGGTGGACGAGGCGCTGCTGCGGGCCGTCGTGGATGTCCCGCTCCAGCCTGCGCAGCGCGTCCGCTTCCGCGTGGGCGGCGGCGTTGCGCCCCTCGGTCAGGTCGTCGATGCGCTCGCGCAGCTCCGCCACGCCGGTCAGCAGCGCCTTCCCCAGGGACGCCTGCAGTACGGCACAGCCGCGGACGACCGGAAAGAGGGTGAGCCCAGCCAGCGCGCCCAGCACAACGTAGAACACGCTGTCCACGACATAGCCCCGGCCGAAGCCCAGCAGCTCGGGGAGCTGGTGGTTGCCGGGGATATTCGAGGTGATCCACCCGAAGAGGGGATATGTCAGCCCGAAGACCGTCACCGACCACCACGTCACCGTCACGCAGAACGTCGCGATGGCGACCGGGAACGCGACCACGGCGTGGAGCACGTCCAGCCACGGCTGGCCGCCCGTCAGCGGCGTGACCATCCGGCGGAGCCAGCCGGCGTCCGGGGGCGCGGCCGGGTAGCGGGGACGGGCCACGTCCCTGCCGAGGACCGCGCGCAACCGCACCCGCTCCACGTCGCCGAACCCCCGCGCCACGAGCATCGTGAGGGCGAGGACCGGCACCCCCACCCAGACCACCAGCAGCCCCGCGCCCGCCGACATCCCGGCGATGACGAGGCAGAACGCGATGATCGCGAGGGGCAGCCGGAGCAGCAGGTAGGCGGTGTCGCCGGCCAGGCGGCGGGGGAGCAGTCTTCGCATGGTCCCAACGCTATTTCCCGCGGCCCCGCCCGATCGATCCCGTGGCCGAGAGTCTCCCTGGTAGGGCAGGCCCTACCCCGCGCGGCGGGGAGCCGCTACTTCTTCTTGCGCTTCTCGCGGATCTTCATCGTCACCTCGATCGGGGAGCCGGCGAAGCCGAACTCCTCACGGATGCGCCGCTCGAGGAAGCGCCGGTAGGTCTCCTCCAGGAATCCCGAGGTGAACAGCACGAACTTGGGCGGCTCGGTCGACGCCTGCGTGGCGAAAAGGATCTTCGGCTGCTTGCCGCCGCGCACCGGCGGCGGCGTGGCCTGCACCAGCTCGGTGAGGAACTGGTTGAGCCGGGCCGTCGGCACCCGCGTGCCCCAGGATTCCAGCGCCCGCTCGATCGCCGGGGTCAGCTTCTCGAGGTGGCGGCCGGTCTTCGCGGAGACGTTGACCCGGAGCGCCCACGGCGTGCGGACGAGCTGGCGGTCGATCTCCTTCTCCAGGTAGTAGCGCCGGTCCTCGTCGACGAGGTCCCACTTGTTGAACGCCACGACCATGGCGCGACCCGACTCGATGACCAGGCTGATGATCCGCAGGTCCTGCTCGGTCAGCACGTCGGAGGCATCGATCAGGACGACGGCGACCTCCGAGCGCTCCAGGGCGGCCCGTGTGCGCATGGCCGCGTAGAAATCGGCGCCCTTCAGCTCCCTGTCGCGGCGCCGAATGCCGGCGGTGTCGATGAAGCGGTAGGTCTTGCCGCCGAGCTCCACCAGCTCGTCGACCGGGTCGCGGGTCGTGCCGGCCATGGGGTCGACGAGCACCCGCTCCTCCCCCGCCACCTTGTTCAGCAGCGACGACTTCCCCACGTTGGGCTTGCCCAGCAGGGCGACCCGGCGCGGGCCGCGCTGGACGCCGAAGGTCTGCGGCGGCGTCTCGGGCAGCGCGTCGAGCACCACGTCGAGCAGGTCGCCGCTGGACCGGCCGTGCAGGGCGGAGACGGGCTGCGGCTCGCCGAGGCCCAGCGACCAGAGACCGCCCGCCTCCAGCTCCATCTGCTGGTTGTCGACCTTGTTGGCCGCCAGCACGACGGGCTTGCCGGAGCGGCGCAGCACGGTCCCGACGGCCTCGTCGGAGTCGGTCACGCCCACGCTGGCGTCCACCACGAACAGGATCACGTCGGCCAGCTCGGCCGCGATCTGAGCCTGCTCCGCGATGCGCAGCGCCATGCCGGTGGCGTCCGGGTCCCAGCCGCCGGTGTCCACCAGCGTGAAGCGGCGGCCCCGCCAGGTCGCCTCGTAGGTGACGCGGTCGCGGGTCACGCCCGGCACGTCCTCCACGACGGCCTCGCGGCGGCCGATGATGCGGTTGACCAGTGTGGACTTGCCCACATTGGGGCGGCCCACCACGGCGACGACCGGAAGGGGGCCCGCGTCGGGCTCCTCCTTCTCCTCGTCACCGGATAGCTCGGCGAGTTCGGCCTCGATCCAGCCGCCCTCGTCGCCGTATTCTTCCCCCGTCACGTCCCTGCCCATCGCTTCCTCTCCCGATCCCGGAGAGGATCAGGCTCGCTCCTTGACGAGCCGCAGAACCTCGGCGATCACATCGTCCAGGGTCAGCGGCGTGGTGTCCAGCTCGATCGCGTCGGCCGCCGGTGTCAGTGGGTCGGCCTTGCGCGTGGAGTCCAGCCTGTCGCGGCGCGCCATGTCGGCCTTCTGCGCCTCTACGGTCGTGCCGTCCAGCTCGGCCGTACGGCGCTGGGCGCGGGCTTCGGCGCTCGCGGTCAGGTAGATCTTGACTGCGGCGTCCGGGGCGACGACCGTGCCGATGTCCCGGCCCTCCACCACGACCCCGCCGCCCGGGAGGGACTCCGCGATGATCTCCCGCTGCAGGGCCACCAGGCGGCGGCGCACCTCGGGGACCGCGCTCACAGCCGACACGGCGCTCGTCACCTCCGCGCCACGGATCGGCCCCGAGACGTCGACACCGTCCACGGTGATGCCGGGGGCGTCCGGGTCGGTGCTCACAGCAAGCGAGGGCTCGGCCGACCGGGCGGCGATCGCCGCGGGATCGGCCGGGTCGACGCCCCGCTGCAGCATCCACCACGTGATCGCGCGGTACATCGCGCCGGTGTCGAGATAGCGCAGGCTCAGCGCCCGCGCGACCCCGCGCGAGGCGCTCGACTTGCCCGACCCCGAGGGACCGTCCATGGCGACGACCAGACCTGACACCGGTCTCTCCTTCTCCCCTGCGGCTCACCTTCGAGCTGTCGCCCTTGAGGCTACCGGGAGTCGGCGCGGGGCCGCGCATCGGAAGGGGTCAAGGTGTGATCTTCCGCAGGGACCTGTAGGACGATCGGCGGCCCTCCGGGCGGAGCCCGGCGCAGTCCTCGATCTGCTGCCCGATGTCGGGAGAGGCCTTGAGGAGATAGACGCGCCCGGGCTCGACCTCCAGCGCGAGCGGGGCATGCAGCGTGCGCCGGGTGTGGGGCCGCGGTGCCGAGGACCTGCAGGCGCATCGGGGACTCCCTCCATACGGTTGCCGTTCCAGCTCCACCACGCGGGCGCGCATCGACGTCTTCGTGGACACGCCGGCATCGAGTTCCCGTCCTCGAGAATGGTCATACGGGTCGCCTCCAGCGCAGCGGATGTCGCCGATGCGGCAAGCTGGAAGTCGCCGCCGAAAGGGTTGTCCGTCCTAAGTGGCAGGCCCTCGTCCGCCTAAAGAAACATGTTTCTCCGGCCCTCTGGCCCCGATATTGCCGGGGTGTTCTGATCGTGCCGAAATAGCGTTCGACGAGGAGGTCATCCATGCGAATTGATTTCCACGGCATCACGGCCGGGCCGGAGATATTCGGGGACTGGGCGGAGGAGGCGGAAGAGCTCGGCTACGACTCGATTTGGATGTCGGAGACCCAGCACGATCCTTTCGTCGGCCTCACCGCCGCGGCCCTGCGCACCAGCCGGCCGGCCATCCGCACGGGGCTGGCCGTGGTGTTCGCCAGGAACCCGATGACGACCGCGATGCTGGCCAACGATTTGCAGCTGGTGTCCGGAGGGCGTTTCGCGCTCGGCATCGGCTCGCAGCTGCAGACGCACATCACCAAGCGTTTCAACATGCCCTGGTCCAACCCGGCGCCGAGGATGCGGGAGTACATCCTGGCGCTGCGGGCGATCTGGGAGTGCTTCGCGACCGACGGGCGGCTGCGCTTCCGCGGCGAGTTCTACCGGCACACGCTCATGAGCCCGTTCTTCAACCCCGGGCCCAACCCGTACGGCCCGCCGCCGATCTTGCTGGCCGGGGTGGGGCCGATGATGACGCGCGTGGCCGGCGAGCTGGCGGACGGGTTCCTGGCCCACATCATGACCACGCGTGAGCTGCTGGAAGGTGTCACCCTGCCCGCGCTGCGCGCGGCACGCGAGGCGGTCGGCAAGTCCATGGACGGCTTCGAGATCCACGTCACGCCGATCGTGGCCGTGACCGACGACGAGCGGGAGCTGCACGCGGCGATCCGGCGGGCCAAAGAGTCGATCGCCTACTACGCCTCCATTCCGAGCTACGCGCCCGTGCTCGAGCTGCACGGCCTGGGCGGGCTGAAAGACGAGCTCTACCGGCTGGCCGGGTCCGGGCGGGCGGCCGAGATGCCGGACGCCATCGACGACTCGGTGCTGGAGACCTTCGCGATCGTCGGCGGCTCAAAAGAGGCGGCCATCAAGATCTACGAGCGGTTCGGCGGGCTGGCCACCAGCGTCGCCTTCTTCCAGTCGATCGAGCGCTCCCCCGAGGAGATCCAGCCGTTGCACGAAGCGCTCCGCCGGCAGGTGTCCTGACCCCGGCCGACGGGATGGCGCGAGCGGTAGCCGGTTCCGGCTACCGCTCGCTTCTCATCTGCCTGCCGTACTGCTCACTTCTCGGACGGCACCGCCGCCGGCGGGAAGAACTCCGGCAGGTCCGCGCGCTCACCGAGCCGGCGCCGCTCCCACCATCGGGCCAGCGGCGCGGGCGACCACCACGCCCGCCGTCCCAGCAGCCGCATCGTGGCCGGGACGAGTAGGGCGCGCACGACGGTGACGTCGACCACGATCGCGATCACCAGCCCGATGCCGATCATCTTCATGAGCGTGATCTGGGAGCCGACGAACCCGCCTACGACCACGATGAGCAGCAGCGCCGCGCTGGTGATGGATCATCGCCGTACGCTGCACGCCGAGCGCCACCGCCTGCACCGCGTCGCCGCCGCGGTCCCACTCCTCGCGTATCCGCGACAGGAGGAACACCTCGTAATCCATGGACAGGGCGAAGGCGACGGCCAACATGAAAACGGGGAAGTTCACGTCGATCGCGCCCACGGGGACAAACCCCAGCACGCCAGAGAACCAGCCGTCCTGGAAGATCAGCTGATCGCCCCGAACGACGCCGACAGCGAGAGCAGGTTGAACCGGGACGGGAACACCGTCAGGCCGAGGAAGCAGATGGCGACCTTCGCGCCGGAGAAGGCGATCGTCCGGCCAGCCGTGGCCATCGTCCGCTCCACGGCATCGTCGGCCGGCAGGCACTTGGCCAGTTCCTCCCGGAAGCGGTTGACGATGAGCAGCCCGTAGTCGATGGCCAGCCCGAGGCCGAGGATGGTCACCACCTGGACGGCGAAGGTGTACAGGTCGGCGAAGGAGCTCACCACCCGCAGCACCGCGAGTGACCCGACGGCCGCGACCACACCGACCACCAGCGGAAGTGCCGCGGCGACGGCGCTGCGGAAGACGAACACCAGCAGGATCAGCCGGACCGGCATCGCGATCATCTCGGCCCGCACGATGTCGCGGGTGGACCGGGTGTTGACTTGATCGATCATCGCGGTGAAGCCGCCGAACCGGGTATCGATAGTGATGCTTTTGAAATGGGCTGCGCATGGCTCCTCCGGTACGCCGCATACCCCCCTCCGGCAACGGCAGGAAGCCGTGGTCCGCGACCTCTTCCCGGGCTCCGGGATCGTGGCAGAGCCAGCTGTGGGGCCCCACGGAGAGGCGCGTCTGGCGGTACGGCAGGCGGCCCGCCGCGTCACGCTTGACCACGACGAACTGTCGCGTGAGGAAGGCACCGGGGAAGGAAGGCACCGCGGCGACCTGGCCGGCGTTGATCTCACGCCGGCCGCTCTCCGGATTCACGACCGTGGGCTCCAGCTCCGAGATCGCCTGGAGCGCCAGTGAGCCGTGCACGTCGTCGTGGTGGTACTCCGTCTGCGCCAGGTACTTCCCGATCGAGTAGAACACCAGCGCGTCCGGATTGCCGTCGATCCGGGGATCCGTGCCGTCATCCTGGTTGACTCCCTGATAGACGCAGGAGCCGATCTCCGACACGCCCAACGCCAGCCGCAGGAACGTGCGGATGCCCGGGCCGACCTGGGGGAGCATGGGCTGGATCGGGCCCTTTCCCGTTCCCCCCACCTGCTCCCAGGTGGTGACCCGGCACTCGTAGATGGCCGCCAACTGCGCCGGCGTCAGTGACGCCGGCGCGTTGGTGACTTCGTTGGCCGCCCACGTCACCCCGTCGCCGGCGAAAGGCAGGAAGACCAGCCCCGGGTCGTCGCCGGGGAGCCTCGGCCGGGTGCCGCGGGCGAAGTCCAGGCAGGGTCGCCCGCCAGGCAGGACCTGGCGGGCGGCCAGCGCCGCGATGCCGGCGGAGGACCCGTCGGGCCGGGCGATCGGATCGCAGCCCCGCTTGGGCGTGATCGGGCTGGTGCCGCTCGAGCCCCAGCTGTACAGCCGTACGCCGTTATCACCGAGAAGCTGTTCGACTACCGGCTCTCGGCCCGCTACGCCCGCCCACGCCCACGACGTCGTGCGCCTTCAGCACCCGGCCGGGAGACGGGTCGGCGAGAGCCTGCCCGGCAGGCAGCAGTGCCGTGATCAGGAAGGCCGCGACGACCAGTGACAGGGGTCTCATCGCGCGTCGACCGAGAAGGCGTAGAACGTCCTGCTGCCCTTGCCCTGGATGAACCGGTTGTTGTACCCGTTGCCCCAGTAGAGCGTGCCGTTGACGATGGCCGGTCCCGCGTTCGAGGACCCCTCGCCGAGGAAGTCCCACAGGATCCTGCCGGTGGCGCCGTCGATGGCGTACATGTGGCCGCTCATCGAACCGGCGAACATGACCCCATTGGCCGTGGTCACCGCGCCCATGGTCTCGGCGTTGGACGGATCGGCGCGTTCCCACAGGATCCTGCCGGTGACCGCGTCAAGGGCGAAGAAGATGCCGTTGGTCGTGACCGTCCCGTCTGGAAGCGTGTGGGCCACGTGATTGGTGTTGGCGTTGCTGACGTAGATCCGGCGCCCGTCGGTGGCGCTGCCCCATTCGATGCCGCCGTGCACCCCGCCGGGCCCCACCTGTGTCTTCCAGACGGTGTCCCCAGTCCCGGCGTCGAGCAGCCAGTACTCTCCGCTCTTCTGACCCGCGCCGACCACCAGGCGGGGCAGGCCGTTGGCGCCGGGAATGGTGAACAGGTGGCCGCCCTCGCCGAAGTCGAAGTCCCCACCGTGGTTCGGCGGGCAGTTCTCCGGCGGGAAACCGGGCTCGCAGGCGACGGTCCAGGCGTCGAACTCCTTGTCGCCGGCCGTCCATTTGATCGCCCCGGTGCGCAGGTCCAGCGCGAGCAACTGGTCGATGTGGTTGTCGTCGGGCAGGCACTGTTCGGGCGTGCCGCCGGCCGTCTGGCACTGGGTGACGCTCAGCGGCACGGTCAGGTTCTGGCCGGCCCCGACGATAACGGTGCGGTGGACGATGTCGATGACCGGGGAGGTACCCCACACCCCGCCGCCGCTGAAGCCGCCCGGCTTGCCGCCGTTGTCGGGCACGGTGTAGGTCTTCCAAAGCACGCGGCCCGTCGAGGCGTCCACGGCGTTGACGCTGCCGCGGAAGGTGCAGCAGGGATAGCCGGGCAGGCCGGCCACCGCGGCCTCCTTGGAGGAGACACCCTGGTAGACGACCCCGTCGAAGATCACGGGCGAGCCGGTGAGCACGGCCGCGAAGTGCTCGTCCAGGGTGGTCTTCCAGATCAGGTCCCCCGTCGCGGCGTCCACGGCCATCAGGTGCGCGCCCACACCGCCTCTGGGGCCGTTCTGGTCGCCGAAGTACAGCCGGCCGCCCGAGTAGGCCGGGCTGGCCCGGACGATGCTGCCGGGGATGCCGTTCCAGTCCGACACCTTGCGCTGCCAGATCACCCTGCCGGTCGCGGCGTCGAGCTTGGAGAAGGAGCCGCCCCAGTCGGGCACGTAGACGGCGCCGCCGACCACGGTCGGGATCGCGGAGGTGTCACCGGCGGCGGTGAAGGTCCATTTGACGGCAAGCCGGTCGGCGTTGCCCGGGCGGATGCGCCACTCCAGGGGATTGGACTTGGTGTTGAGGTAATCGTGGCCGCCCATCCGCCAGTCCAGCGGTGATCCGAAGGTCTCGCCCGAGGCCGCGGCCTCGGTGGGAGCCGTGCTCGCGCCCAGGACCAGGGCCGTGACCGCGGCGACGGCCGTGCGCCACCTCATCGTCCTCCTCATCACAGCCCCTCGGCCGCGGCAGCGTCGGCGGGCGTGCGGTTCTCGGGGGTGAACACCCCGATCTGTCGCAACAGAGTGAGCTCGTCCCGCGCGCCCCAGTGCTCGACCGCCTGCCCGTTGGCGATCCGATAGAAGTGCAGGTGCTGGACCTGCACCTCCTGGCCCGTCGGCGCCACGCCGAGGAAGTCACCCGTGTGCCGGCCGCTGAAGGTCACCCGGCAGACGAACTTGTCGCCTTCTGCGATGAAGTCGTCCACCTGCCACCTCGCCTCGGAGAAGGCGCGGCGCATGTAGCGGGCCGTCGCCAGGTACCCCTCCGGGCCGCCGCCCACGCCCGGCGAGGCCTCGTGATCCACGAAATCCGGCGCCACGAACTTCCTGGCCGCCTCCTCGTCCAGCTCGCCGAACACCTTGGCGATGCCGATGGCCACCTCGACCAGCTCCTGCGACGCCCCGGGCGGCGGGGCCTGCACCGAAGCCAGCATCTCTTCCACTTCGTCAGCCATGATCAGTTCCTCTCTTTTGCGGTTCGGTTGCCGGTTCAGTGGCCCAGGCCGGATCCGCCGCTGATCGGGATCGCGGCGCCGGTGATGAACGAGGCTCCGTCCGAGGCCAGGAAACGTACGGTTGGCGCCACCTCCTCGGGCGTCCCCGACCTGCGCAACGCGGTGATGCTGTGCAGGTAGGCGCGGTGCTCCTCGCTGAGGCCCGCCACCATGTCGGTTTCGATGAGGCCTGGCATGACCACGTTCACGGTGACCTTGCGCGGGCCCAGCTCCCAGGCGAGAGAGCGGGCGAAGCCCACGAGGGCCGCCTTGGAGGCGGCATAGTTCGTCACGCCGGGCGAGCCCCAGAAGGCCGTGGTGGAGCCAATGAAGATCATCCGCCCCCACCTGGCCTTGACCATGTCGGTGACGGTCGCCCGGGCCACCCGCATGGCCCCGAGCAGGTTGGTGTCCACGACCTCGGCGAAGTCCCGCTCCTTCATCGCCATGAACAGGTTGTCCCTGGTGGTGCCCGCATTGGCGACCAGGACCTGGACGGGGCCGTGCTGAGCGCGCACCTCGTCGACGGCCGCCTCGACCGAGGCGCTGTCGGTCACGTCGCACCGCACTCCGAACAATCCCGCGGGGGGCTCCCCCGAACGGTAGGTGACGGCGACCTTGTCGCCGGCATCGGCGAAGGCGCGGGCGATGGCCAGTCCGATGCCGCGGTTGCCTCCGGTGACCAGGACGGAACGGCTCACGGAGTCCTCACTCTCAGGTACTCGCCCAGCGCGGCGATCGCCTGGGCGGTGTCGGTGAACGGGACGGCGCGCCATCCGGCGGCCACGGCGCCCTCGCAGTTCTTGGCCAGGTCGTCGATGAAGACCGAACGGGCGGCGGGGATTCCGGAGCGCCGGACGGCCAGGTCGAAGATCTCTCTGTCGGGTTTGCGGCGCCCGACCTCGAAGGAGAGCACCACGTCGTCGAAGTACGCCGCGGGGTCGATCATGCGACGCCAGTGGGCGTCCCACGCGGGCACCATGTTGGAGAGCAGGCCGACGAAGAAGCCCTGCTCGCGGAGCGCGCGCAGGTGTTCGGCCCACTCGAGGTTCGCCTCGCGGCCGTCGAACCACGCGTCGGCCAGGCTCGTCAGACGCTGCTCGATCCCATGATCGGCGCGGAGGACCTCCCCGATCTGAGCCAGCCATTCGCTCTCGCTCACCAGGGGGGTGTCGATCGGCAGCATGATGTCATCGGTGCCGTAGGTCGCGGTGACCTTGAGCACGGCGTCGATCACCGCCTCCATGGGGAGGTCGTGCTTGGCGCAGAAGGTGGCCAGGGTGTGGCTGATGGGTGGGGTGAGGACGCCGCCGAAATCCGTCCAGATCGCCTCGACCGGCTCAGTCATGCTGCACCATCACCAGCGTCGACTCAGCGATCGGCGATCCGTCCTGGAGGAAGGAGACGGCCACCCGGGTGCGCCTCCGCCGGGCCTCGTCGCTGTTTGGAGCGCCATCGCCGTTCCGGGAGCCGTCGACGCTTCGGGCCGCGTCTCCATTGAGAGCCGCGTCCGCGTTTCCGGCACCGGCGTCGGCCCCATCTCCTGCATCGCCCGCCTTTCCGGCCTTTCCGGCCGAGGCGGGCGCGGCGGGGACGAGCTCGGTGCAGAGCGCAGAAGCGTGGACCGGCAGGTCGAGCTCGGCGAAGCGGCGGAACTCACCCGTCACCGACGCCGGCCAGGCTGCCGTGTCGCCGCAGGCCACCAGAGCGAGCTGGCGTGCCGCCTCGGTCAGGGCCATGGCCGGCAGGTGGTCGTAGTGGTGGTCGAACAGGGACCGGTTGCCGAACCGAGGCTTGACGACCGCCTGCACGGTTGCCTCCCCGGGCTCGACCTGAGCGAGCACGACGTTGAGAGGGTTGACCCGCCCCACCATGGCGGGTGGCGCCTGGAGCGGGTCGGTGACGTCCGCCATGTCGCGGGTGGAGGGAGCGGGGGTGCCGCGGACGACGGTGCGCAACGCCGCCAACTCGTCGTGCGAGACGATCTGGACCTGCATCAGGTGGGTGCCGACATGCCGGGCGCCGAGCCGCAGGTCCTGGCGGACCACGCCCTGGCGCACGCGGCCCCGCCGGACGCGCGTGACCTCGAAGCGGCTGTCGATGAGCAGCTCGCCGGGCAGGTGGCCGATCCGCAAGGCGGAAATATCAGACAAATCCAGCTCGAACCTGTCAACCATCATGATCGTGTCGGGCGGGAAGCCCAGCAGATGTCCACCGGCTATCCCGGCCTGGCGGCTCGCCTCCAAGATCAGCAGCGGATCGAACAGAGGCGGACCGCCCAGATGGTCGCTGTAGTAGCCGTGGCTGAGCGGCAACTGTGCGGCCACCAGCAGCCGCTGCGGCCCGGCCGGCACCACGTCGGTCACGAACACCTCGGCGACCGCGGTCCGGTGCACCAGTGCGCGCTCCACGGTGCGGGTGAAACTCAATTCAGCCATGCGCGCCGGATTATCAGCGACTTCCAGTTCTACCGTCATCATCACCTCCACTGAAGGGGAATGGAGCGAGGGCGACTGTGGCACACGCAGATGAAATGGAAATAGAAAGCAGATAAAAGCTGCCCGCCGCGTACCACTTTCGGATAACTCACCTTGCCGGTCTCCCGCTCGCCTGGTTAACGTCGCGCCACAGGCAGGCATCACGTGCGAAGGGATCAGCAGATGGATATTCGCGAAAAGGTGCGCGACATTATTTCGCAGGAGCTGGAACTGGAGGCCGGCGAGCTGACGGAGACTGGTCATTTCATCGACGAATACGACGCCGACTCCCTCTCCCTCATCACGATCCTGGCTCGCATCGAGAAGGAGCTGGGGCTGATCCTCCCGCAGGACGAGCTGCCCAACATGCCGAACCTGCAGGGCGTGTACGAGGTCATGGACAAGCTCGTGGGGAAGACCAGCGGTGTCTGAGACCCGCCGCGTGGTCATCACCGGGCTCGGCGCGGTGAGCTGCATCGGCATCGGGGTCGAGGCGTTCATCGAAGGGATACGCGAGGGCCGCACCGGCTTCTCGCCCATCGAGAGCTTCGACGCCTCGGAGTTCCCGGCGGTCATCGCCGCGGAGGTGCACGACTTCGACCCCGCCGCCATCGTCGAGCGACTGGCCCCCGAGCACTGGGGGCGCAGCGGTCAGTTCGCCGCGGCCGCCGCGCGGCTCGCCGTACGGGACGCCGGCATCGACCCCGAGCTGCTGTCCACGCACCGGACGGGCTCGATCATGGGCACAACCGCCGGTGAGGCGCAGGTGCTCCAGGCCACGGTGGAGCAGTGGGTCGCCAACGGGCTGAAGAACGTCGATCCGCGGCTGCCGGGAATGACGCCCGTCAGCCAGATAGCGAACGCGGTCAGCTACGAGCTCCGGCTTTCGGGCGACTCCCAGACGATCCCCACGGCGTGCTCGGCGAGCAACATGGCGCTGGGATACGCCTTCGACCTCGTGCGTGCCGGGCGGGCGGACTTCATGCTGGCCGGGGGCGCCGACGCGGTGAACCGGGCCTGTCACGCGGGCTTCTACCGCCTGGGCGCGCTGGCCGAGAAGGTCTGCCGGCCGTTCGATGCGAACCGGTCGGGCATCATCACCGGCGAGGGCGGCGCGGTGCTGCTGCTGGAGCCGCTCGACCACGCGGTGGCGCGGGGTGCGCGGATCTACGCCGAGGTCCTGGGCTACGGCGTCAACTGCGACGCCAAGCACATGGTCAACCCGGACGCCGACAGCATCGCCGAGTGCATCAGGATCGCCCACCGATACGCGGGAGTGCGTGCCGAGGAGATCGACTACATCTGCGCGCACGGCACGGGCACCCCGACCAACGATGTCACCGAGGTGAAGGCGGCGCGCGAGGTGTTCGGCGAGCAGGTGCCGCCTATCAGCTCGATCAAGTCGATGATCGGCCACACGATGGGCGCGGCCAGCGCGTTCGGCGCGATCGCCTGCAGCAAGGCCATCGAGGAAGGGTTCCTGCCTCCGACGGCGACCGTCGAGAAGCTGGATCCCGCGTTCGGCGAGGGGCTGGACGTGGTCCCCGGCGCGGCGCGGCCGGCGACTGTGGAGCTGGCGCAGAACCAGGGGCTGGCCTTCGGCGGGAACAACGTCGTGACGATCTTCGGGAAGGTGCGATGAGCCTCGTTCTCACCGAGACGCCGCTGGCGATCACCTCGTGCGGCGTCGTCTCCCCCGCCGGGCTCGGGCTGGAGGCCCTCGAGCGGGCCCTGCGGCACGGGCTGGAGACCCCCGCCGAACCGAAGGAGTCGCCGGACGGCTACCCGCCGCGCCCGCTGTGGGCGATCCCCGACCTCGGGGTCGCCGAGCTTCTGGGCCGCAAGGGGCTGCGGCACGTCGACCGCTTGACCAAGCTCGGGCTGGTGGCCTGCAAGCTGGCCCTGGAGGGGGCCGGCGAGGAGCTCGACGCGGACGCACGGGCCCACACCGGCGTGGTGCTCGCCACCAACACCGGGAGCCTTACCAGCATGGTCGAGGTCGGCATCGACACGCTCGTGCAGAAAAAGCCCTACCTGGTCAATCCCGGCAACTTCCCCAACGTGGTGACCAACGCATGCACCGGGCAGATCGCCATCCGCAACTCGCTGCGTGCCGTCAACTCCGTCGTGTCCAGCGGCCAGGCCGCCAGCCTGGCCGCCATCCGGTTCGCCCGCACGGCGATCGAGCAGGGCAGGGCGAGCAGGCTCCTGGTCGGCGGCGTGGAGGAGCTGTCGCCCGCCGCCGCCTGGGGCTGGCACCTGTCCGGGGCGCTGACGGAGGACGCGCCGATCGGCGAGGGCTGCGCGCTCTTCCTCGTCGAGGACGCGGAGGCTGTCAGGTCGTCAGGCCGGACCGCCCTGGCCGAACTGCTGGCCTGCGAGGTCGCCTACCAGGGTCTGGGTACGGCCCGTGAGCAGGGCGAAGGGCTGCGGCACTGCGTCGAACGCGCGCTCGAGCGCAGCGGCGTGAGCCCTGGCGAGGTCGACGCCGTCTGCCTGAGCGCGACCAACCACTGGGTCCGCGACCAGCTGGAGGAATGGGCCGTGGGGGAGGAGCTGGGCCGCCCCGTCCCGCAGGTTCAGGTGGGCGAGGTCCTGGGCGAGCTCTACAGCGCCAGCGGCGCGATGCAGGTGGCGGCCCTGCTCGCACGGTGGCGTGAGCCGGCCCGGCAGCCGCGGATCGGGCTGGTCACCTCGATGGGCGAAGACGGCAACGTCGGCTGTCTGGTGGTGCGGGAGTGGCGCTGAATCTATCCTGCGTCGGCAAGCTCTACCCCCCGAGCGAGCCCTACGAGGTCAGCAGGGAGAAGATCAAGGAGTTCGCCCAGGCTCTGCGTGACGGGCACGCGGCCTACCTGGATCCGGAGGCGGCGCGGGCGCTGGGCTACCCCGATGTGATCGCGCCGCCGAGCTTCCCCATGGTGGTCACGCTGGACGCGGAATATCGGGCGGTCCTCGACCCCGAGCTCGGGGCGGACGGCCAGGACCGCTTCGTCCACCGCGAGCAGCGCTTCGCCTACGAGCGCCCCATCCACGCGGGCGACGTCATCACCGTGACCGTGCGCCTGGCCGCGGTGGAGAGGCTGACCCGGGGTGACGTGGTCAGCTACGAGAGCCGGGTGACCGGCCGGGGCGGGGACCATATCTGCACCGGACGGTCGATCTTCGTCGTCTTCGAAGAGGGTTCATGAGCGTCCAGAGCCTCACACTGCCGCGCTACGAGCTGCTGGAGCCGGGTTTCCAGCTGCCCCGCCGCGCCTTCCAGGTGCAACGCAAGGACCTGGTCAGGTACGGCGGGGCCGCCCGCGACTACAACCCCATCCACTGGGATGATCGCACGGCCACCGAGTTCGGCCTGCCCGGGCCCATCGCCCAGGGAATGCTGACCATGGGCCTGGCCCTGGGCTACCTCGTCGAGTGGGCGGGCGATCCCGGCGCCGTGGTCGACTTCGGCGGGCGATTCCCCCGGCTGGTGCCTGTGCCCAATGACGGCGTCGGGGTCGAGCTGAGCCTGGAGGCCACGGTGGCGGAGAAGCTGGAGCCGCCGAGGGTGCGGGTGAACCTCGCCGTGCGGCTCGACGGGGCTAAGGTGCTGGTCATGCCCCGCGTGATCGTGGTGCTCAGGTGAGCGGAGGCTAGCTGGCCTGCGCCAGCACGGCCAGCTGCAGCCGCCGCACCTCGTCGGAGGGTTCCACGCCCAATTCGTCGTGGAGCACCCGGCGCAGGCTCTGCACCGCGTGCAGGGCGTCCCCCCGGCGCCCCGACCGGTGCAGTGCCTCGATCAGCCGGGCGTGGAACCACTCGTTCAGCGCGTGTGCGGCGACCAGCTCACGCAGGTCGGCGATGAGCTCCCGATGCCGGCCCAGGCGCATGCCCGCGTCGATCCACAGCTCCAGCCCTCGGATGCGTATCTCCTCCAGATAGGCGACGTGCTGCGCGAGGACCGGGCCGAGCGGCACGTCCGTCAGGGGCGAGCCTCGCCACAGGTCCAGGGCCTCGCGCAGGACCCCGGCCGCCGCGGCCGGATCGTCCTGTTCGAGATGTGCGCGCCCTTGGCCGATCAGCTGGCGGAACCTTCCCACGTCACCCTGGTCGGCCGACACCCGCAGCAGGTAACCGGTCGGCTCGGTCACCAGCAGATCGGCCGCTTCCGGCAGCCCCACCTCCCGTCCCAGCATGGTGCGGAGACGGTAGACGTGCGTGCGGATGGTCTGCACCGCGGTGCGCGGCGGGCCACCGTCCCACAACTCTTCGACGAGCGTGTCGAGGCTGACCGTCTGCGAGGGCCGCATCAGGAGCAGCGACAACAGCTGCCTGGCTTTTGGTCCACGCGGAAACCATTTTTCGTCCCCCTGGCTCAGCTGAACAACTCCTAGCAGGGAAAATGTCAACATTTCGCCTCCCAGTTTGCATGCCGATACATCGTAAATTGTCCATTTGGGGGCGGGATTCCTACATGGCACATAAGGGGTATGGCATGCCTCTCCCGAGGTACCGCGTACCCCCAAAGGGGAATGCCGCCGGGCCGGTCGCGGAAATACATTCGCCAGTGATCACCACATCCCCGCACGCATGGAGGGTCGCGATGCCCCTGGATACCGCCCTGGCCGGCCGGGTCTATCCGGCCACCGAGCCATACCTGGTCAGCCGTGAGAAGATCCGGGAATTCGCCCGGGCCATCGGCGACTCCAGTGAGGCAGCGCAGGCCCCGCCCACCTTCGCGGTCGTGGTCACCATGCAGGCCGAGCTGCGCGTCGTCTTCGACCCCGAGCTGCGCTTCGACACCGCCAGGCTGCTCCATCGGGAGCAGCGCTTCGAGCACCGGCGGCCCATCGAGCCCGGTGACGAGCTGACCGTGACCGTCACGGTCGCCGAGGTCGACCACGTGGGCGGCACGGATGTGCTCGCCCTCACCAGCGAAGTGCGCACCACCGAGGGTGAGCTGATCTGCACCGGCATCTCCACGCTGATCGCGAGATCCGATGGCTGAGCCGCGTTACGAGGAGGTCGCCGTCGGCACCCGCCTGCCGCGGCTGACCCACGTCCTGCGTCGTGGCGATCTGGTCATCTACGCGGGCGCGTCGGGCGACTTCAACCCCATCCACTGGAGCGAGCGTGCGGCGGCCCAGGCAGGCCTGCCGACCGTCATCGCGCACGGCATGCTCACGCTCGGCGTCGCCCTGCGGGCGGTGACCGAGTGGGCGGGCCGCGAGGCGGTGCTGGAGTGCGGCGCCAGGTTCGCCGCGGCCGTGCCGGTTCCCGACACGGACGAGGGCGTCGAGATCGTGGCCGACGGGATCGTGGCGGAGAAGCTGGGCGAGGGCCGGGTGCGGGTCGACCTCACGGTCCGGTGCGCCGGAGAGAAGGTTCTGGCGCGGCCGCGTGCCATGGTCAGACTGAGCTGAGGGAGCTTGGGCATCCACATGTTTCGTCGACGGCCACTCCTGGACTGAGACCCCGCCCGCGGCGTAAACGTGCCGAACGCCGCGTTCCTGCGCTTCGGCTGATCCCTCAGGCCTGCTGCTCGGCTTCGGCCGCGAAGACGGTCTCGCCGAACCTTCGGACGGTCTCGGCCTCCTGGGCCAGCCGGCGCAGCGAGATCAGCACCGAGTCGCCGATCGCCGTCCAAATGACGATCGCCTCGGCCATGCCGTCCAGGTTCCTGCGAGCCAGGACCGCGTCCACGTCCATCGTGGCCACCCGTCCGGCCGTGTCGGCGTACCGGTCGAGCAGGGCGAGGTAGTCGTCCTGCCCGAGGCGGTGCAGCGTCGCCAGCGCCTCGGCCAGTTGGAGCCGTGCCGGGTTGCGCGGCGAGACCTGCCAGCCGTGCTTGGCGAGGAGCTCGCCCACCTGCTCGTCGGCCCACTCCCACGCCTCGTCCGGCTCGTGCTCCTTGCGCGTGGTGAGGGCGTACTGGGCCTTGCCCAGGCGCGCCAGGTCGCTCGTCTGTGCGTCCATCAGGGTCAGCACTTCACGGGTCGCGGCGATGGACAGCCCCCCGACCTCCACCAGCGCTTTGACGAGCTTGAGCCGGCGCAGGTGCGTCGCCTCGTACTGCGCCTGGTTGAACTTGGTGCGCTCACCGGCGGGCAGCAGGCCTTCGCGGACGTAGTACTTGATCGTGGGAATGGGCACGCCGCTCTGCGCGCTGAGCTCACCTATGCGCACGTTGCCTCCCTCTCCGTAGTGAATCACCCGGCGAACGCTCTAAGAATAGATAGCGGAGCTTACGTTTATCCACTCACCGTGGGGGTCAGCGGAGCCGCCTCCGCGTGTTCACCGGCCGTCACGTGGACGGGACGCGGCACCAGCATCGCGGCGACGGCGCCCAGCAGCACGATCGCGGTCCCGACCCACAGAGCCGGGTGCAGACCGGCCACGAAGGGCTCCGGCGAGCCGTAGCTCCCCGTCCGAGCGAAGACCGCCGACAGCACGGCCACGCCCAGCACCACGCCGAACTGCCGCATCGCGTTGTTGACGCCGGAGGCCAGCCCCTCCTCGGCGGTGGAGACGAAGTCCATGGTCACGCGGGCGGCCAGGGCGAAGAACAGCCCCATGCCGATGCCGGCCACCACCATCCCGGGGAGCAGCATGCCGTACGCGACGTCCTTCGCGGAGACCAGCGCGAACCAGGCCAGCG
Organism: Planotetraspora sp. A-T 1434; assembly: GCF_025420585.1. Taxonomy (GTDB): domain Bacteria; phylum Actinomycetota; class Actinomycetes; order Streptosporangiales; family Streptosporangiaceae; genus JAOEGB01. Next base: position 78,802 of record NZ_JAOEGB010000006.1, read on the forward strand.
CCGCGGCCTGGAGCAATGCCCCCGCCGTCAGCAACCGTCGCGGCCCGATCCGATCACCGAACACGCCCGCCAGGGGCGCGACCAGCAGCGGCATCATGGTCCACGGCAGGGTCATCGCACCGGCCCGCAGCGGCGAGTGGCCCAGGGCGTTCTGCAGGAACTGGGTCAGCAGGAAGACCGCGCCGAACATACCGCCCTGGACCAGTAGCGCGAGCGCGTTGGACAGAGTGAAGCCGCGGCTGCGGAACAGACGCGGCGGGATGATGGGGAAGGCGGCGCGCTGCTCCCACCACACGAAGGCGACCAGAACCGCGAACCCTGCCAGGATGGACAGCTCCACCTGCGGGTGCAGCCAGCCGAGCTGGACGCTGCGGATCAGCCCGTAGACGACGCCGAACAGTCCGGCCGTGACGAGCAACGTGCCTCGGACGTCCAGGCGGTCGTGCGGGCCCCTGCTCAGGCCCAGCAGCCGTACGGCCAGCGGCGCCAGCACCAGCCCGATCGGCACGTTGATCCAGAACACCCACTGCCAGTCGCCGTACTCGACCACCAGCCCGCCGATCCAGGGGCCCAGCGCAATGCCAAGGCCGCTCATGCCGCCGAAGCCCGCGATCGCCAGGCCGCGTTTGGCCGGCGACACCGCCGTCACGACAAGGGTGAGCGCGAGCGGAAAGATCAGCGCGGCACCGATGCCCTGGACAGCGCGGGCCGCGATCAGCATGCCGACGGAGCCGGCCGAGGCTGCGGTGGCCGAGGCGGCGGTGAACACCAGCAGCCCGGTCACGAAGACCCGCCGCCGCCCGAAACGGTCGCCGAGGACTGCCGCGGTGAGCAGGCAGACCGCGTAGGTGAGGGTGTAGGAGTTCACCGTCCAGTCCAGGCCCTCAAGGGAGGTTCGGAACTGCCGTTGAATCGTGGGCAGCGCCGTGGTGACGACGAGGTTGTCCAGGGCGGTCATGAAAGCCGCCACTCCCGCGATCAGGAATGTGGCGCCGCCGCCGCTGCGTGAGCTCATGAAGCCTCCCGGGGCCGTTGCGTACCGAAGATGGATAGTGGATAGTTGTACTTACGGTAATTATAGATAGCGGAACTTTCTACTCTTGACAGACAGGGGCGGTTCATGTTCAGCACTCTGGGCAACTTCGTGGTACGACGGCGCCTCTGGATCGTGATAGGCGCCCTGATATTCGCGATCGGCGCGGGCGGCTGGGGCTCTGGTGTCTTCGGCGCACTGGGCGGTGGTGCGGGCTTCGACGATCCGGCCAGCGAGTCCGTCCATGCGGACAATCTGCTGGCCGGGCCGCTCGGCCGGTACGCGAACGACGTGGTGGTCCTCTACGAGGGCGGCACCCTGACAGTGGACGATCCGAAGTTCGCCGAGCCCGTCCAGCGGGCGATCGCCTCCGTGCCCCGTGACGACGTCGTGCGGCTGGATTCCTTCTGGTCCACCCATTCCGAGAGCTTCGTGTCGAAGGACCGGCATGCCACCTACGTCACGGTGCAGCTGAATTCCAGCGTCGACCAGGAGCGCGTGCTGATGCTCCGGGCGATCCAGAACAAGTTCAAGGTGGACGGGCTCACCGTCCGCTTCGGCGGCATCACCTCGATGACCGACCAGGTCAACCGCCAGACAATGCGGGATCTGCTCTTCGCCGAGGCGCTGTCCATCCCGATCCTCCTGATCCTGCTATTGATCATCTTCCGGAGCCTGCTGGCCGCCACTCTTCCCCTGATCATCGGCATCGTCGCGGCGCTGGGCTCGCTCGCCGTGCTGCGGGTGGTCACGTTCTTCGCCGACATCTCCACCTTCGCCATCCAGGTGGTCACCATCCTGGGGCTGGGCCTGGCCATCGACTACGCGCTGCTCATGGTCACCCGCTTCCGGGAAGAGCTGGGCCGGGGCCAGTCCCTGGACGAGGCGGTCCAGCGGACCATGGCCGCGGCCGGGCGTACGATCATGTTCTCCGGCCTGGTCGTGGCGATCTCGCTGGCCGGGTTGACCCTCTTCCCTTCCAGGTTCCTGCTGTCGATGGGTTATGCGGGAGCCGGCGTGACGCTGCTGGCCGTGCTTGCTTCGCTGACCGTGCTGCCCGCGCTACTCCGCCTCGGCGGTCACCGGCTGAACTCGCGCCGCGCACAGGTGCTTCCCGCGCCGCCCGAGCAGGGGCGCTGGTACCGGGTCGCCCACGCGGTGATGCGACGCCCGCTGGTGAGCACGCTCGGCATCGTGGCCCTGCTCGTGGGGCTCGGCCTGCCGTTCCTCGGTGTCAACTGGGCGCGGCCGGCCGATTGGGTGCTGCCCGCCTCCGCCGACGCCCGCGTGGTCACCCAGCAGATGGCGGCCAGGTTCGACGCCGACCCGGGCAAGCTGATGACCGTGGTCGTGGAGTCGGCGCCCGGCCGCGCGGCGCTCGATGACTACGCCAAGCGGCTGGACGCGGTGGCGGGCGTCAACAGCGCGAGCGTCACCGGGGTCCAGGGGACGCAGGCGCGCGTGACGCTGAGCTACTCGCTTGACCCGATGTCGCGTGAGGCCCGCCGGATGGTGGAGGACCTGCGTGCCGTCGCCTCGCCGCCGGGCGCGAAGAGCTCGGTCACCGGTATGCCCGCCTCGCGGGTGGACATCGTCAACATGGTCACTTCGCGGATGCCGTGGATGGCGCTGTTCGTCGCGGTGGTCTCCTTCGTGGTGCTCTTCCTGGCCTTCGGCTCGGTCCTGCTGCCGCTGAAGTCCGTGGTGCTCAACCTGCTGTCGCTGTCGGCCTCCTTCGGCGCCATCAAGCTGATCTTCCAGGACGGCTGGCTCTCCGGGGTGCTGGGGTTCGTCCCGATCGGCGCGGTGGACGTGAACTTCCCCGTGCTGATCGTGGCCATCGCCTTCGGCCTGGCCATGGACTACGAGGTCTTTCTGCTCTCGCGGATCCGCGAGCAGTGGGTGCTGACGGGTGATCCCGTCGAGTCGGTGGCGGTCGGCCTGCAGCGCACCGCAAAGATCATCACGAGCGCGGCGCTCCTGGTCGTGGTCGTCGTCGGCGGCTTCGCCATCTCCGGCATCGCCTTCATGAAGATGGCCGGGATCGGCCTGGTCATCGCGGTGGTCGTGGACGCCACCATCGTCCGCAGCCTGCTGGTGCCCGCGACCATGCGGCTCTTGGGCCGGTGGGCCTGGTGGTCGCCACCGAGCCTGGCGCGGCTGTGGAACAGGTACGGCGTGGGGGAAGGCGAGGTGACTCCGCACAACGGGCAGGTTCCAGCGGAAGTTTAGGGGCTGGAAATCTACGGGGGCGATTCCGCTGACATGAGGATTCGGCATTCAGGTCCGAATAATGCTCTGTCGTTATCGGGTGAATATGATGAAACTAATTGAAAGCCGAGCACTTCCCAGTCCGGGCGAGATTCTCGCCTGTCGCCGGACCGGCATGGCAGCCAATCCAGCTGATCCCATCAGGGTGCCTATCGCAGGTGATCACGCGTTGCTCCGGCATGCCCTACGGGAAATGCCGCAACCGCCAGATCGCCACCCTGCTGTCCAAGGCGGGCAAGCTGGCCACCGCCTCGTCCAACCCCGTCCCACCGCAGCCGCACCGGGCGAAGCCCTGGACACAGAGCCATGACAGGAGGTCACATGCGATCACTTCTCCGCAGCGTGCTCGGCCTGCACCGGATGCTCCTGATCTTCTCCGGTGCGCTCACTGTGCTCGCCGTGGTGTGCCTCGTCGGCCTGATCGTCGATGATCGCACTCTGCTCGGCGCGCCCGTTTGGCTGAAGCCGTTCAAGTTCGCCGTCTCGTTCTGCGTCTACTCCCTGACGCTGGCCTGGCTACTGACCCTGCTCAGCCAGGCCTCGGCCCTGGCCAAACGGCTCGGCGACCTGATCGCGTGCCTCAGCATGGTGGGGGTCGGCCTCATCACCTTCCAGGCGGCGCGGGGGCGGCAGAGCCACTTCAACGTGAGCACCTCGGAAGATGCGGCGATCTTCGGCCTCATGGGAGTCCTGGTGACCGCCCTGTGGCTGCTCACCATCGCCGTCACCGGGCTGGTGCTCCTGCAGCGAGTCGGCGACCGGCCCACGACCTCAGCGCTCCGCCTCGGGCTCGTGCTGTGCGTAATGGGCATGGCAGAGGCCTATCTCATGGTGGGATCCACTTCCAACGCCGGTGGCATCTCCGGCGCGCACAGCGTCGGAGTCCCCGACGGCGGGCCGGGGCTGCCCCTCCTCGGCTGGAGCACCACGGGTGGCGACCTGCGCGTGGCGCACTTCGTCGGGCTGCACGCCATGCAGGCTGTGCCTCTCCTGCTGGTGGGCTTGCGGGCGCTGAGCGTGAGGCTGCCCGTCCTCGGCGACGAGGGCGTGCGCCTGGGCCTGGTCAGGGTGGCGGGCGCCGGATTCGGCGCGATGATCGTGCTGCTCACCTGGCAGGCGCTCAAGGGCCAGCCGTTGATCTACCCCGACTCGACCACCGTCGCCGCCTTCACCGCACTGGTGGCGGTCGTGGCGCTGACCGCCTCAGCAGTTATCGTCGCGGGCGCCCGGCGCGTCCGGACCCGCCCCCGCCCCCGCCTGAACGCCCTTACGTGAGGCCGTTGGCGAAGGCCGGCACCCACGACGAGCGGCTGCGACCTGTGATGAACGCAGTCCCTGAGAAAGGGCTACACCCTCGTGACATCGCAGATTATGCGTCGAGCGTGCACAGGACCTCGCCGTTGGCGACGGCCTGGCCCACCTGGACGGCCAGACCGGCGACACGGCCGGCGCGGTGCGCGAACAGCGGCTGCTCCATCTTCATGGCCTCGAGCACGAAGAGCAACTCCCCCTCCTCGGCCATCTCGCCGTCCTCCTTGGCGATCTTCACAATGGTGCCCTTCATGGGGCTGACGACCGCGCCCTCGGCGGCGGGCGCGCCGCGGGTCCTCGCGGCCCTGTGCCGCGGCCCCGTCAGGGCCCGCTGTGGCGAGGGCGCCGCGAGGCCCGCCGGCATCACGATCTGGACCCGGCGGCCGTCCACCTCGAGGACGAAAGGCCTCGGTCCCCGCGCCCGGCTCCGGCTCCGCCACGGCGCCCCCGAACGGCTCGATGCCGCCGGCGAACTCCGTCTCGATCCACTGCGTGTGGACCTCCAGGCTGGAGGCGAACGCCGGGTCGTTGACGACGGCCCGGTGGAACGGCAGCGTGGTCGGCAGCCCGTCGACCTCGAACTCGGCGAGCGCCCGGCGGGCGCGGGCCAGCGCCTCGTCCCGGTCTCGCCCGGTGACGATCAGCTTGGCCAGCAGCGAGTCGAACGTCTGGCCGACCACCGTGCCCTCGACGACCCCGGCGTCCAGGCGGACACCCGGGCCGGCGGGGGGCCGCCAGCGCGTGACGGTGCCGGGAGCGGGCAGGAAGCCGCGGCCCGGGTCCTCCCCGTTGACGCGGAACTCGATGGAGTGGCCGCGTATCTCCGGGTCCCCGTACCCGATCCTGTCCCCTGCGGCGATCCGGAACATCTCGCGGACCAGGTCGATCCCGGTGACCTCCTCGCTCACCGGGTGCTCCACCTGCAGGCGGGTGTTGACCTCGAGGAACGACACCAGCCCGTCACCGGCGACGAGAAACTCGCAGGTGCCCGCCCCCACGTAGCCGGCCTCGCGGAGGATGGCCTAGGAGCTCTCGTACAGCACGGAGCGCTGCTCGTCGGTCAGGAACGGCGCCGGGGCCTCCTCGACGAGCTTCTGGTGGCGGCGCTGCAGCGAGCAGTCGCGCGTCGAGACCACCACCACCTCGCCGTACTCGTCGGCAAGGCACTGGGTCTCCACGTGGCGAGGCCGGTCGAGGTATCGCTCGGCGAAGCACTCGCCCCGGCCAAGGCGGTGACCGCCTCCCGCACGGCGCTCTCGTAGAGCTCCGGGATCTCCTCCAGTGTCCTAGCGACCTTCAGGCCCCGGCCGCCCCCGCCGAACGCCGCCTTGATCGCGACGGGCAGGCCGCCCCGGACCAGCCGTACGGCGACCTCTCCCCGGTTGGCTTCAGAACCTTGCGCACCGTGTCTCCTTCTCCAGCCGCCATCCGGTCTCCACCGACCACCGGGGCGGTGTGGCCGGGGGCGTCGCTTCCCGTTGCTCCCGTGCCCGCGCGGCCGCCGTCAGGACGGCGAGCACCGCTGCGAGCTGCTCGTCCGTCGGCGCTCCCCGCACGACCGCCACCGGCGTCATGCGGGCGCGTTGGCGTGCTTGCGGTGCGGCAGGACGGCCTGCTTGCCCCGGAGCGTGGCGAGGGCACCGGCGAACACCTTCCTGGTGTCCCTCGGGTCGATCACGTCGTCCACCAGGCCGCGCTCGACGGCGTAGTAGGGGTGCATGAGCTCGGCCCGGTACTCCCCGATCCGCTTGGCGCGGGTGGTCTCGGGGTCGGCGGAGGCGGCGATCTCCTTGCGGAAGATGACGTTCGCGGCGGCGTCCGCGCCCATGACGGCGATCTCGTTGGTCGGCCAGGCGAACGACAGGTCGGCGCCGATCGAGCGGGAGTCCATGACGATGTAGGCGCCGCCGTACGCCTTGCGGACGATCATCTGGATGCGCGGGACGCTTGCGGCGCAGTAGGCGTGCAGGAGCTTCGCACCGTGCCGGATCACCCCGCTGTGCTCCTGGTCGGTGCCCGGCAGGAAGCCCGGCACGTCGACGAACGTCAGCAGCGGGATGTTGAACGCGTCGCACATCTGCACGAAGCGGGCCGCCTTTTCCGAGGCGTGGATGTCGAGCACGCCCGCCATCGACAGCGGCTGGTTGGCGATGATGCCGACGACGTGGCCGTCGAGCCGGGCGAGCGCGCAGATGATGTTGGTCGCCCACCGCTCGGCGAACTCCAGGTACTCCCCGTCGTCGACGACCTCACCGATGACCTCGCGCATGTCGTACGGCCTGCCGGGCTCGGCGGGCACGATGTCGAGCAGGGCCTCGCAGCGCCGGTCGGCGGGGTCCAGGGTGGGCACGACCGGCGGGCTCTCCAGGTTGTTCGCCGGCAGCAGGGAGACGAGGTAGCGCACGTCCTCAAGGCAGCTCACCTCGTCGTCGTGGACGAATGCCGCCACGCCGGAGCGGGTGGCGTGCACGTCGGCGCCGCCGAGCCCGTCCTGGGTGATCCGCTCCCCGGTCACGGCCTCGACTACGTCGGGACCCGTGATGAACATCTGCGAGGTGCCCCGCACCATGAACACGACGTCGGTGAGCGCCGGAGCGTAGGACGCCCCGCCGGCGCACGGCCCGAGCATCACGCTGATCTGGGGGATCACGCCCGATGCCCGGACGGTCATGCTGGAAGATGCCGCCGTAGCCCGCGAGGCCGGTCACGCCCTCCTGGATCCGGGCGCCCGCGCCGTCGTTCAGGCTGATCAGGGGCGCCCGCGCGGCGTAGGCCAGGTCCATCACCTTGTGGATCTTCTGCGCGTGCGCCTCGCCCAGCGATCCGCCAAACAGGCGGAAGTCGTGGGCGTAGACGAACACCTGACGCCCGTCAATCGTCCCCCAGCCGGTCACGACGCCGTCGCCGTACGGCCGCCGCTGCTCCATGCCGAACCCGGTCGCCCGGTGCCGGCGGAAGCCCTCGATCTCGGTGAACGAGCCCGGGTCTAGCAGGATCTCCAGGCGCTCGTGCGCGGTGAGCTTCCCCTGGGCGTGCTGCTGCTCGGTGGCGCGCGCGCCCGGCCCCTCGGCCAGCCGTTCGCGCATCCGGTCCAGCTCGGCCACCCGGTCCCGCATCGACGTGGGCGGATCTTCGGCAACGACTTTCCTGTCGTCGAGCAGTGTCATTCGCGAAGGCCTTTCGACAATTCATCCGGCATTCGGTGGAATGATTTCAAGACGGGCCACCGAGGCAAAGGACGATTACCCTTAGGAGGCACGGCCGTATGTCTTAGGTGACATGGTCCGGGGGCTCCGCCGAATGATGGGATCGACGATGTGGAGCACACCGCCCGCAATACAGGAGGAGTCTCCTCGTGAGGGCCTCCCCTGAGCGGGCTCATCGACGACGAGGTGCTCGACACGTTCGCCGTCGCCGGGCAGCGGAAGACCGCGGCCGGAGGATCTACGACTGTTCGCCGACGTGGCGACCAGCGTCGCGTTCTCCCAGCGCGACGCCGAGAAGGCTCCCGAGGGGTGGCGGCCGCTCTGTGACGAGCTGCGGCACCTACTCGGGACTTGAGGGGAGAAACAGAGGGGCCGCGGCGATCCCGGGGCCCCTCACCTTTCGCCGTACTCACCGTGGTGCCGATCTCACTATCACCGCCTTCGGCCAGATGGCCCTTGTAGCCCTCGAACCGCCGCTGAAAGGCCGATAAATGCAGGATAAAAGCAACGTGATACCACTTTCGATTCGTTGCCCTGTTCCGCCCACCCGGCGCGTGGTAAGCGTCGTCGGCGGGGACGGTCCGTGAATTCGAGAGGGCATCCACGGATGACTGTCCATGTCGTCTCCCGCAGTTCACAAGCCCGTCCACCGAGCCGGGTCGTGGAGGGCGTGGCCGGGCAGCCGCCGGGCTCCAGTACGGCACTGCGGCGAGAAGGTCCTCCCAGGCCGCGCGCCGTGATCACCCTTGACGACCAGCCACCCGATCAGGAACGACGAGGAAGGCCCACTAGAATGCGACTGTTCGTCGGCGGATACTCCTGGACCGAGACCCTTGCTACAGGGGTCCGCGTCGTGATGTCCGACCCCGCGTCAGGCGAGCTGGTGCTCACCGGCTCGTTCACCGGCATCCCCAACCCGTTCCACCTGCTGCTCTCGCCCACCGGGCGGACACTCTACGTCGCCTCCAACGTACCCGACGGGCGCGTGCACGTCCTCGGCGTGGGACGGCGCGGCTCGCTGGAGCACCGGGGTGAGCAGTCTGCCCAGGGGGCCGGCACCGTGCACCTGTCCCTGCACCCCTCGGGGCGGCACCTGCTGGCGGTCAACCACGACTCGGGCGAGGTGGTGGTCTTCCCCGTGGGGCCCGACGAGCTGCTCGGCCCGCCGGTCGAAGTGGTGCGCCACGCCGGCAAGGGCCCCGACCCGCTCAACCAGGCGGGTCCCCATCCCCACATGACCGTGTCCGACGGGACCGGCGCCTTCGTCCTCGTGCCCGACAAGGGCGACGACCAGGTCCACGTCTACCGGTTCGACGCCGGGAGCGGCGGGCTGTCGCCGGTCGGCAGGACGCACCTGGGCGAGGGGGTCGGCCCCCGGCACCTCGTCTTCCACCCGTCCGGCCGCTACGTCTACGTCGTATGCGAGCTCCAGCCCGTCATCAGCGTCTGCGGCTTCGACACCTCGGGCGCCCTGTGGCCGCTCGGCACGGTCCGTACCGTGCCGGACGAGGCGGACGGCTGGATCGCGCCCTCGGGGATCACGATCTCGGCCGACGGGCGGTACGTCTACGCGGCCAACCGCGGCTACGAGAGCGTCGCCGTCTTCGAGGTGGCGGCGGGCGGCGCGGTCCTGAAGCGCATCGGGGAGCACCGCGCGGGCGACTCGCTCACCACGATGCCGTGGGACCTCGTGCTCGATCCCACCGGCTCGGTCATGTACGTCGCCAACCAGATGGCGGGGACCCTCGTCACGCTCTCCGTCGATCCCGAGTCGGGCCTGCTCGACCGGCGGGGCGCGCCGCTGGCGGTGCCCGACGCCGCCTGCGTGGTGCTCGCGCCCGCCGACTGACGGGGTCCTTTTACGCGACGAGGCTCTCCGGCGGCGATCGCCCGGAGACATCACAGATTTCGATGCGTCCCCGGACCTGTTAAGAACTCACCGAACACACGGGTTGACACGGCCTCCTGGGCCAGCCGGCGCAGCGAGGAGAGCACGGTCTCCCCCATCGCCGTCCAGACGACGACGCCCTCGACGCCTCGGCGTGGGAGCCGAGGACCTCAGCCGCCCCGCGGCGCGGCCCCGCATGCCGGAGATGAACGACATAGAAAGGTGGGGATCACTCCGCCCTGAGCGCTCTTGTCCGGTTTCCAGTGATGCCCTCTTGTGTTCCATGCATGATAGTGGATAGCATTACTATCCAAAAATATCGATAGTAATGGTGACCGCTATCTACGGGTGTCTTCAGGCCGCCTCCGCGGCGCCACACTCCCACCCTCGACGCGCGTGGCACCGGGTCGCCCCGCTCGGCCTGTGAGCCTGGTGGGCTCCGGCTCCGGCGCCGCGGAAGTCGCGCCGCGGCCTGCCTGAACCCCAACCTTAGGGAGACAGATAAATGCAATACGAAGTGCTCGGCCGCACGGGCGTCACGGTGAGCCGCATGTGTCTGGGTGCGATGATGTTCGGCTCGTGGGGCAACCCCGATCACGACGACTCGATCAAGATCATCCACCGCGCCCTCGAGGCCGGCATCAACTTCATCGACACGTCGGACAACTACTCCGCCGGCGAGTCGGAGGAGATCGTCGGCGAGGCCCTCGCCCAAGCGGGCGTCAGGGACCGCGTTGTGCTCGCCACCAAGTGTCACTTCCCGATGGGAAGCGACCCCAACATGCGCGGCAACTCGCGCCGCTGGATCACGCAGGAGGTGGACAACAGCCTGCGCCGCCTCGGCACCGACTGGATCGATCTGTACCAGATCCACCGGCCCGACCCGTCCACAGATATCGATGAGACCCTCGGCGCTCTCACCGACCTGGTACGCGCCGGCAAGATCAGGTACTTCGGCACGTCCACCTTCCCCGCCCACCTCATCGTGGAAGCACAGCTCGTGGCCGCCCGCGGCTTCCGGGAGCGCTTCGCCGCGGAGCAAGCGCCGTACTCCATCCTCGCGCGCGGGATCGAGCGCGACGTGCTGCCGGTCTGCCAGCAACACCGGGTCGGCGTCCTGACCTGGAGCCCCCTGGCGGGCGGATGGCTCACCGGTAGGTACCGCAAGAACCAGGAGATCCCCTTTAGCATGCGCAGCTTCGTCGTGCCCGGCAGGTATGACATGGAGCTGGAGGCCAACCAGCGCAAGCTGGAGGCCGTCGAGGAGCTCTCCCTTCTGGCCGAACGGACCGGGATCACCCTTGTCGAGCTGGCGCTGGCCTTCGCGCTCCGGCACCCCGCGGTCACGTCGGTCATCATAGGCCCGCGCACCTTGGAGCACCTTGACAGCCAGCTTGGCGCGACGTCAGTGGAGCTGCCCGACGAGGTGCTGGACGAGATCGACCGGATCGTCCCTCCCGGCACGACTTTGAACGCGCACGACGAGGGGTGGCAGCACCCCGCCCTGGTCGACAGCGGCCTGCGCCGACGGTGACGTAGGCGGAGAGGGGAAGCGCTTCTCACATCGCGATTAACACGTTTTCTATAGACACGACTCGCATGGCATAGATATTAACAAGGTTCCTTACTATTGGTCATGAATCGAGAAACCCTCGTTGTCACCATTGCCTCCAATCTCCTCAATTGCACATAATGGCGGCGTTCGATGCCTGCGGAATGAGCGGGCGGGCACCATGTGGTTCATATCGCGGCCACTCCTACTGGATCCGCGGTCCAATGTTCGGGGGCAAACGGTGCAGGGGATCGGATATGTCGCAAAGCTCGTCGCCGGATCAACTCTTACCGAATCCGGCGCTACTTCGATCGTATGAATCTCGCCTGAGGGAGTTGGCGAGTCCCATCGTCCAGGATCCGCTGGTATGGGCCGAGTGGCGCAAGCAGACGGAGTTCCTTCTCAGGGCCTGTACGGGAACGAGATCGGGGCACGTCGAGCAGGCGGTGGCCGCGTTGCCGAGCTCGACAGTGCGTGACGTCGGCCTCGTCGCGGCCACCACGGCCTGGTCGGAACTGTTCGACACGGTGTGTAACCACCTGGCGCAGGCCGTATCGGACGACGGTGACTGGGCACGTCTTCAGGACCGCGTGCTGCCCGAGCTCAACCGCGGCATCCTGGCACTCGTGGGGGCCTTCGGCGCGCGGGCCGAGGTGGAGACGCTGGACCGGATCGAGACCGCGCAGGAGAGACTCCGCGCGTTCTTAAGCAGGGACATCCACGACTGGATAGGAAGTGGCGTGAACCTCGCACTCCGCCGCCTGGACCTCTACGAGCTGCGCCTGGGCTCCCCGGAGGGGCAGGACGACCTCCAGCGGGTACGGCAGGCCCTGAACGACACGTGGGACACCGTGCGGCGGCTGGTCGCCGGATTGCGCCCCCATGCTCCCGAAACCGGGCTTGAACACTCGCTGCGCGCCTTCGCCGAGGCCGTCAAACCGGCACGGGTCCACCTGAGCGTCACAGTGCGGGGGGAGGAGACGTCGCTGCCCGCGGACATCAGGGGCGAGTTGTACGCGGTCGTCCGCGAAGCCCTGCGGAACGCGCTCACTCACGCGCGAGCCAACGCGGTGTCCGCACACGCCACGATCGAGCCCCGGAAGGTGGTGGTAGTCGTCGAGGACGACGGCACCGGCGTGCGCTCCGCCCAGCTGTCCGGCGGAACCGGCCTCGCCTCGATGCGCGAACGGACCGAACTCTTGGGGGGCGATTTCCGCATGACCAGTCACGGCTCGACGGGGACGAGAATCGACATCTCCGTCCCGCTTGCCGAGTGCGGCCATGAGCAGTGACCGCATCCGCATCGTCGTGGCGGACGACCACACGCTGCTGCGGGAGGCGCTGTGCGAGCTCCTTCGCGCCGAACCCGACTTCCAGGTCGTCGGCCAGGCCGGAGACGCCCGCAACGTCGTCTCGGCGGCGGCGAAGACGCAGCCCGACGTCGTGCTTCTCGACATCGAGATGCCCGGCCGCCCGCCCGCGTACACGACCATGCAGCTTGGGCACGTGTCACCCAGAAGCACGGTCGTCGTGCTGACGATGCACGACGACCCGCGGATCGTGCAGGAGATGCTGGCGGCGGGCGCGAGGGGTTACCTGCACAAGGGCATCAGCCGGCAGGATCTCGCGACAGCCATTCGCAGCGTCCACAGGAGCACTCACCGGGTCATCGTCGCGCCGCGCCCCCAGAACGGCGTCGCGCCCTCCGGGCCCCGGCCCCTGCTCACCGAACGGGAGGAAGAGGTCCTCGTCCTCGTCGCCTGGGCCCTCAGCAACCGGCAGATCGCCGTACGGCTGTCGATAACCGAGGGCACCGTCAAGCGGCACCTGCGGAACATCTTCGGCAAGCTGGGGGCGGTTTCGCGGCTGGATGCCGTGAACCGGGCCAAGGCGACATCGGGCTCGTTCGCCCAGCTCCTCTTGGCGGGGCCGTCCCGTCTGCACGTACCGTTCCCCGCCTCTTGCCAACCGGCCGAACAGTACGGATCCTTGAACTATCGATAGTTGTGCTGTCAACGGGAGGACCCGCATGCCGCTTCGATGGCACCGGCCGCTCATGCTCTTGTGCGGGGCGCTCGGCGTGCTCGCCCTGATGTGCGTCATTGGACTGATCGCCAACGACCGCATGCTCCTGGGCGAGCCGATCTGGTTGAAACCACTCAAGTTCTGCGTGTCGTTCATAGCGTTCGGCACGGTGATCGCCTGGATGCTGCCGACTCTCCGTGCTGGGGGGCAGGGCGTGCGCGTCGGCCCCATCCGGATCGCCGTGGCCGGCTACGGAGCCCTCATGGCCCTGCTCACCTGGCAGGCTCTGCGCGGCCAGCCGCTGCCCCGTCCCGACGCGGCGGAGCTGGGCGGCCTGGGCCTGATCGCGATCGCCGTCGGCCGGCGAGGGCAGGCGGCGCAGCCCGTCCTCCGCACGTCCGCGCCCGAGGTCGCCGTCCGATGACCGAGACGCTGTTCCGGCTCACGTTCCCGCTGGCCGTGCCGTTCTGGGCGCTCATGATCTTCGCTCCCGGATGGACGTGGACCCGGCGGATCGTCTCCTCGCCTCTGATCATCGTGCCGCCGCTGCTCGTCTACCTGGCTCTGGCGATCCCCAACTTCGCCGGACTCTGGGCGGCCGTCAGCCGCCCAGATCTGGAGGTTCTCGGAGATTTCTTCGGCAGCCCGGCCGGTGCCGCGGCGCTGTGGGCACATCTGATCGGCTTCGACCTGTTCGTCGGCAGATGGATGTACCTGGACTCGCGCGACAAGGGGACCTCCCCGTTGGTCACGGGTCCCATCCTGGCGCTGACGATCCTGCTCTCCCCGATCGGGACGCTGATCTACCTCGCCGTCCGCACCCTGTCCCCCGCCAGGGCGGACGGCCGCCGAGCGGTCATCGCACCGCAAACCCAGGGGAAGATCATGTAGCCATTAGCCCGGCCGGCGGCGAGACCGGCCGGGCGTGGCTCATGGGCCGCGGTAATGGATCAGACCTTCTGCCAGAGGGCGGGCACGTTCGGCGGCTCCCAGCCGACCTGGGCGGTGTGCGCCTGCAGGCACTTGTACGTCACGCCGTTGTAGGTGACGAGGGCGCCCACGGCGTAGCTCGTGCCGGCCTTCCACGACGTGACCCCCGTCGGGGTGGGGGACGGGGTCGGGGTCTTGGTGGGAGTGGGGGACGGGGTCGGCGTCTTGGTCGGAGTCGGAGTCGGGGTGGGGGTCGGCGTCTTGGTGGGGGTGGGAGTAGGCGTCGGCGTCTTCGTCGGCGTCGGGGAGGGGCTCGGGGCGGGGCCGTCGGCCCACTCGTAGCCGCGCATGTTGCGGAGCAGCAGGTAGGTGTCCTGCAGCGACCCCGAGGTGTCGCCGAGGGAGCGGTAGATGCCCCACTTCGGCCGGACCCGGTCGGCGAGGAAGGTGTCGACACCGGTCTTCTTGGCGTCGACGATCGTGACGCCGCCGCTGCGGATGACCCAGCGAACCGACCCGGCCGTGCCGTCGCCGATCTTGATCTCGTACTCGACGTCGATCCACTTGTTCTGCAGTGGCACGAGGTCGGTCCGCCCGACCAGGACGTCGCCCTCGATGACCCGGTTCTCGATCGTCTGCACGCCGTTCACCCGGCGGAGCGACGTGACCGCGATGGGGGAGCTCCCGGTGCCGGGCTCCTTCATCTGCATGATGTGGGTGAAGGACGTAGTGGCCTTCAGCGAACTCGGGATGTACATCGAGTAGGTGACCCGCCAGGTTTCGCCGAGGTTCCACTGGAGATACGACGTCGAGCTGGTGCGCATGCCGGTGACCTCGTGACGCTGACGGTCCGTCATGCTGTCCCGGTCGACCATGTGCATGTCGAACCGGTAGTCGTTGCCCGACACCTTGATGTGCGGGGCGCCTGCGGGGTGGGAGTCGGCCCGGTCGTCCTCGACGGTCTCGAAGGCGTTCAGGCCCGTGGTGGACGCCTCCGGCGCCCAGCGGAGCTGCCAGCCCATGACGGCCTGAGCCGCGGGCTGGGGGATGGCGAGGGTCGTCAGGGCGAGGGCTGCGACGGAAAGGAGGGCGGTGCGTGGACGTATCACTTGCGGTCACCTCGGGGGGCGAGTGTTTCGAGTGACGCCCATCTTGCTGCATCGCCGAATGTTAGGAAAGGTTCTTAACGATTACTTAATATTAAGGCCGCGTCCTCGCCAAGGTCATCGAGGAGACTCGCCCGCGCAACCTCCCGGGGCGGGCCCCGCCGGTGTCACCGGCCCGCCCCGGGAGGTGCGCCCAGGAAGCGTCAGGACTCAGCTCGGGACGTGCCACCCGCGTTCGCGGAGGCCGTCCACCAGGACCGTCGCGGCGTCCGGCTGGACGTACAGCTCGGCCGCGCCGAGGGGCAGCCCAGGAGCGTGTTCCAGACGGATGTCCTCGATGTTGACCCCGGTCTCGCCGGCGGCCTGAACGAGCCGGGCCAGCTCGCCCGGACGGTCGCCGATGACGACCTGGACCACCGCGTAGGTGCGGGCCGGGCCGCCGTGCTTGCCGGGGATCCGGTTGGTCCCCCGGACACCGCGTTCGAGCAGTTCGGTGACGCCCGAGACCGCCGTGCCGTCACCCGCGAACGCGCGCAGGGCCCGGGCCGCCGCCGCGAGGTCGGCCACGACGGCCTCCAGCACCTCGGCCACGGGAGCGGCGTTACCCGACAGGATCCCCGTCCACAGCGCCGGATCTCCCGCCGCGATGCGGGTCACGTCGCGCACGCCCTGGCCGGAGAGGCCCAGCGCCGTGTCCGACGCCTCCGCCAGCCGTGCCGCCACCGCGGCCGCGGTCACGTGCGGCGCGTGCGAGATGACCGCCACGGCGCTGTCGTGCTCCCCCGGGTCCACCCTGACGGGGTTTCCGCCGCACAGCCCGATCAGCTCCAGAACCGCCTCGACGGCCTCGCCGGACGCCTCGCCCGTGGGGCACAGCGCCCATGGACGCCCGAGGAACAGGTCGGCCCTCGCCGCCGCCGGTCCCGACCGCTCCCGCCCGGCGAGCGGATGACCCGCGACGTAGGTCGACAGATCACACCCGAGCTGTACGGCCTGGGCCAGCGGCAGCACCTTGACGCTGGCGACGTCGGTGTAGAACCGGGCGGCCTCGTTCTTCTGCAGGTCGAGCAGTTGCTGGGCGACGAACTGCGGAGGAACCGCGATGACCGCCAGGTCCGCGGTCCGGTCGGACGGCCACTCCTCCCCCGCGCCCAGCTCCCTCGCTAACCGTACGGCTGCCGCGTCCCGGTCGGCCAGGTAGACCCGCACGCCGCGCTGGCGCAGGGCGAGGGCGATCGAGGTGCCGATCAGACCCGTTCCGACAACGACAACACTGCCGATCGTCACGCCCTCGATGGGAGTCATCGTCTCGTCCTATGCCGTATCTTCCGGGGCCGACCGGCGCGCGCCCGCCGTTCCCGCTTGTCCGTGCGACCGTGTGGGCCCGCCGCTGGGCCTGTGCGGGCTCTCTACCGGGCTGTCACTGGGCGATGTCCACGCGGAGCGCCACCGCGCCCCGCAGGTACACGTGCTGGATCTCATGACGCGGCCGGTCGATGTTCACGTGCGCCATCAGGCGCACCACGCGCGGCAGCGCGCCGGGCACGTCGATCTCGCTGGCGCACAGCAGCGGAACATCGTGAAAACCCAGCTTGCGCGCCGCCAGCGCGGGAAACTCCGCGGTCAGGTCCGGCGTGGCGGTGAAAATCACGCTGATCACGTCGTCTGTCGTGATCTTGTTGCGCTCCATCACCTCGGTCACCAGCTCGGTCGTCCCGGTGACGATCGAGTCGCGATCGTCACCGTCGACCTGAATGGCTCCACGGATGGCCCGCACCATGTCGTTCCCCTCTCACCCGATGGGAGGGATGGGCATGCTCCGCCGCCCATCGTTGTGGCCTCTCAGTCATTGTGCCCGGCTTGCGAAGTTTGCTTACCGGAGCGGCAAGGCTACAGGCCGACGGCCGCGTAGAGGTCGCCGACTTCCTGAAGCGTCAGCGTCCGCACCGTGCCCGGCTTCAGCCGGCCCAGCTTGACCGGGCCGAACTCGATGCGCGCCAGGTCGATCACCCGGTGGCCGGACGACTCCAGCAGCCGCCTGACGATGTGCTTGCGCCCCTCGTGCAGGACGACCTCCACCAGCGCCTGCTGGCCGTGCTCCTGCACGATGTGGAACTCGTCGACCTTGGCCAGGCCGTCCTCCAGCTCGATGCCCTTGCGGAGGACCCGGTGCAGGTCACGCGGCACGGGACCGGGCACCTTGGCCCAGTACTTCTTCCGCACGCCGTAGCTCGGGTGGGTCAGCCGGTGCGCCAGCTCGCCGTCGTTGGTGAACAGCAGCAGGCCCTCGGTCTCGGTGTCCAGACGGCCGACGTGGAAGAGCCGGGGCGCGAGATCCTGGACGAAGTCCTGAAGGCACGGTCGGCCGTCCGGGTCGTCCATCGTGCTGACCACGCCGATCGGCTTGTTGAGCGCGTAGTAGACCAGCTCCGACGACGTCGGGATGCGCTTGCCGTCGACGTGGATGACCTGCTTGACCGGATCCACGCGCGCGCCGAACCGGCGGACGACCTGACCGTCCACCGTCACCCGGCCATCGCCGATCATCTCCTCGCAGGCCCGGCGGCTGGCCACGCCCGCCTGGGCGAGGACCTTCTGCAGCCGCTCGCCGCCCGGCACCTCGGTGGTGTCGCGCTCATCGGTGTAGTCCTCGTCGTAGAAGTCCGGGTCGCGCAGCGGCTGCCGTGAGCTCTTGAACGGGTTCCCACCGGGATTGCGGTTCGCGACGGGATTCCGGCCCGCGGCGGGATTGCCGCCGCCACGGCCGCCGGACGACGTGCGGGCCTGGTCGCCGCCACGGGACGCGCCGGCGCCACCGCGCAGCTCGCGCCGCGAGCTGTCCTTGCCGAACCGGCCGCGGGAACCGCCCCGGTCGTTGCCGCCGCCGATCCGGCCGATCGTCTGCACGTCATCGCGCCGGTCACTCCTGGCGCGCGCTCCCCCGCGCTCGGCGCGGAACCCGGGGCGGTCGCCCGTCGAGGTACGGCGGTCGCCGCCCGGCCGTTCGTCACGGTCGAACCCGCGCTCCGACCGGTCGTAGCCACGGTCGGCCCCACGGGGACGGTCGCCGCCCGGCCTGCCGTACCCGCCACGCGAGCCGCCACCATCCGCTCGGGAGGAGTCCCGGTCGCGGTACGGAGCACCGTCGCGGTCCCGGTCACGGTACGGAGCACTGTCGCGGTCGGGAGCCCCGCCGGGCCTGCCGTACCGGCTGCGTGAATCGCCGGCGCGGTCGGCGCGGAAGGGAGCACGGTCACCGTCACGGAACCCGCCCCCGCCACGGGCAGCGCCACGGCCGCCGTCACGGAACGAGCCGCCGTCACGGAACGAGCCGCCGCCCCGAGATGCGCCGCGGTCACCGAACGAGCCACGCGAACCACCATCGCGGGAGGCACCGCGGTCACCGAAGGAACCACGCGAACCGCCGTCACGGAAGGAGCCGCCGCCCCGAGATGCGCCGCGGTCACCGAACGAGCCACGCGAACCACCATCGCGGGAGGCGCCGCGGTCACCGAAGGAACCACGCGAACCACCGTCACGGGCGGAGCCGCCGCGCGAGTAGCGGTCGTCACCGCCGCGGCCGGTGGAGCGATCCCTGTCCCGGTCCCGGTCACGCTCTGGGGCGCGGTCGTCCGAGCCGTACTGAGACCGGTAGTCGGGCCTGGCCCGGTCGCCTGAGTCCGAACTCCGGGAACCCCCGCGCCGGTCGTCCCGGGATCCGCCGCGGAACGGGCCGCCCGACCCGCCGCCGAACCCACCGCCGGATCCGCCACGGGACCCGCCGCGAGATCCACCTCGGGGGCTGCCGCCCTGCTGACCGGTGCTCCGGCTTCGACCGCGTCCATCACCGGACGGGGTGCCACGCCTGCTGTTCACTTCTGCTCCTCTAGGGTTTCCACGTCGTCCGGAAGGAAGGGGGCCAGCTCGGGAAGCTCACCGAGATCCCGCAGCCCCAGCCTCTCCAGGAAGTAACTCGTCGTCCGGTAGAGCACTGCCTGGCTCTCCGGGTCGGTTCCGGCCTCTTCCACGAGGCCTCGGGCGACCAGCGTCCGCATGACGCCGTCGCTGTTCACGCCGCGCACCGCCGCCACGCGGGCCCGGCTGACCGGTTGCCGGTAGGCGACCACGGCCAGGGTCTCCAGCGCCGCCTGCGTGAGCCGCGCCTGCTGGCCGTCCCTGACGAACCGCTCCACCAGCTGGGCGCATTCCGCCCGGGTGTAGAAGCGCCAGCCGCCGGCGACCTCCCGAAGGTCGAAACCCCGTCCGGCGGCGGTGTATTCCGCGGAGAGATCACGAAGGGCCGCGGCGACCTCGTTGGTGGGGCGCTCCAGGACCTGAGCCAGCGTGATCTCCGCGACCGGCTCGTCCACCACCATCAGGATCGCCTCCAGAGCCGCGTTGAGGCTCGGTCCCGCCTCGGGCGTCTCCCCGGAGCCGTTCAACCCCGCGGACGTCTCGGAGGCGTCCTCAGGGGCCGGCTGGAAGCCGGTGCCCTCGCTGCGTTCCATAACTCCTCGTCGGTCGTGCTGCACGGCGGAGCCGCCGCTCGGTCACCGCGCGGATCACCGCCCGGGCTGGTCCGCGGGCGTTCCGGCGGCCTTGCCTCCCCCGCCGCGGCCCTCGTCCCCGCCGTCGTTCCGGGGCTCGTTCCCGCCCGCGTCCCTGACGCTCTCGTCGTAGTCGTCACCGACGGCTACGTCACCGTCCG
Organism: Planotetraspora sp. A-T 1434; assembly: GCF_025420585.1. Classification (GTDB taxonomy): domain Bacteria; phylum Actinomycetota; class Actinomycetes; order Streptosporangiales; family Streptosporangiaceae; genus JAOEGB01. The sequence continues at coordinate 98,832 of NZ_JAOEGB010000006.1, forward strand.
CGGCGCCCGTCCACGTCACGTACAGGTCCCCGAGTGGCTCCAGCTGCTCGAACGAGACGGCGGCCTCCCTGAAAAGCTCCAGGACGGCCAGGAAGCGGGCGACGATCTCGAAGGTGCCCGCGCAGTCGGCGGTGAGCACCCGGAAGGTGGCCTTCTGGAGCCGCCTCAGCCGTTGGACAAGGATAGCGGCCTGTTCGCGCACACTGGCGAGCGGTTGGTAGATGTGGGTCACGGAAACGGACGGCGGGACCTTCGGTGTGAAGGCCTTGGCGGCGATCTTGGCGAGCTGCTCGGGGCCGATGCCGAGCACCAGCTCGGGCAGCAGGTCCGCGAACCGCTTCTCCATGGGCACGGACCTGGGGAAGCGCAGCGCCTCCTCCGCTATCCGGCCGGAGAAGACCTTGGCGGCCTCCTTGTAGGCGCGGTATTGCAGGAGCCGGGCGAAGAGCAGGTCGCGTGCTTCTAGCAGCGCGAGGTCCTCCTCGTCCTCGACCTCTCCGGTGGGCAGCAACCTGGCCGCCTTGAGATCGAGGAGAGTCGCCGCGACCAGCAGGAAGTGGCTCGTCTGGTCGAGGTCCCATTCGGGTCCCCGGGAGCGGATGTACGCGATGAACTCGTCGGTGACCTTGTGCAGGGAGACCTCGGTGATGTCCAGCTTGTGCTTGGAGATCAGGCCGAGCAGCAGGTCGAACGGCCCCTCGAAGTTGTCCAGGTGCACCTGGAAGCCACCCGTGGGCCCGCTGTCCCGCCCAGTCTCCTCGCCGGTCTCCTGCTGGGTCACGCCTCCCATTGTCTCTCCTCGGGGAGGAGGAAAGGCAATCAAACCCGCGAGGGCCACCTGGCGAGGAGCTCCCGGGCGAGCTCGCGGTAGGCGGTGGCGCCCATCGATCCGGGGTCGAACTGCGTGATCGGCTCGCCGGCGAGGGTGGCGTCGGGGAACCGTACCGTCCGGTTGATGACGGTGTGGAAGACCTTGTCGCCGAAGCCCTGCATGATCGTCTGGAGGACCTCGCGGGCGTGCAGCGTCCGCGGGTCGTACATGGTGGCGAGCAGGCCGTCGATCTCGAGGTTCTTGTTCAGGCGCTCCTGGACCTTGCTGATCGACTCCATCAGCAGCGCGACGCCGCGCAGGGCGAAGAACTCGCACTCCAGCGGGATCATCACGCTGTGCGCGCAGGTCAGCGCGTTGACGGTGAGCAGCCCCAGCGAGGGCTGGCAGTCGATCAGGCAGATGTCGTAGTGCGGCAGAAGGGGCTCCAGCACCCGCTGCAGCGCGTACTCCCGCGCGACCTCGTTGACGAGCCTGATCTCCGCGCCGGACAGGAAGATGTTGCTCGGGAGCAGGTCCATGCCCTCGACGGTGGTGTTGAGCAGCACGTCCTCAACGGTGACGTCCGGCTCCTCCATGAGGAGGTCGTAGACGGTCGACTCGAGCGGCCGGGGGTCGATCCCGAGCCCGACGGACAGCGCGCCCTGCGGGTCGAAGTCCACCAGCAGCACCCGCTGCCCCACCTCGGCCAGCGCGGCGCCCAGGTTGATCGTGGTGGTCGTCTTGCCGACGCCGCCCTTCTGGTTGACCATCGCGACGATCCGCGCCGGTCCGTGCTTCTCCGGCGGCGTCGGCTCCGGGAACACCGGGCGGGGACGGCCGGTCGGCCCGATCGCACCGCCGGGGGTCCCCGCGGTCCACGTCGCATCTGTGGTCGCAGTCACCTGTTGAACCTCCCTGACGGCCCCGAACCTGATCGAATTTAAAGGGTTGGCACGTATGCGGCAAGGCGCCGCGCCCAGGGCCGCGATATCGGCGCCCCCTGGAAGTGCCTTCAGCGCAGGGCCCGCGGATGGGCCGCCGCGTAGACCTCGCGGAGCTTGTCGACCGTCACCAGGGTGTACACCTGGGTCGTGGTCACCGAGGCGTGGCCGAGCAACTCCTGCACAACCCTAACGTCGGCGCCGCCGTCCAGGAGGTGGGTTGCGAACGAATGCCGCAACATATGCGGAGAAACACCGGAAAGGCCCGCCCGGTCCGCCGCCGCCTGGAGCACCTCCCAGGCGCCCTGACGGGTCAGCCTGCCGCCCCTCGCGTTGAGGAACAGGGCGGGAGTCCCCCGGCCGTGAGCGGCGATCCGGGGCCTCGCCCGCACCATGTACGCGTCGAGGGCCTGCCGGGCGAACCGGCCGAGCGGGACGATCCTCGACCTGCCGCCCTTGCCCCGCAGCCGCACCTGGTCGTGATCCTCCCCGTGATCAGTGTCGTCCCTGGAGGGCACGTCATCCACGGCCAGCCCCACGGCCTCGGAGATCCGGGCGCCCGTGCCGTACAGGACCTCGAGGAGCGCGCGGTTGCGGAGGGTCAGCGGCGCGTCCTCGGGGCCGGAGGCGGCGATGAGGCGCTCGACCTCGGCCACGGTGATCGCCTTGGGGAGCCTGCGGAGCTGCCGCGGCGGGCGCACCTCGTGCGCGGGGTCGTGCCCCGAGACGCCCTCGCGAAGGGCGAACCGGTGCAGGCCGCGTACGGCGGAGACCGCGCGGGCCGCCGAACTGGCGACCAGCGCCTGATGCTCGTCGTCGCCCTCCCGAAGCGAGGTCAGGAAGGCGACGACGTCGGACTCCGCGATCTGGGCGAAGGTGTCGAGCCCGCGCGCCGCCAGGTGGTCGATATATCGGCGCAGGTCACGGCGGTAAGACGCGAGCGTGTTGGCAGCCAGCCCCCGCTCCACCGCCAGATGGGCGAGGTAGCTGGACAGCACCGCCTCGGGCTCGGTCAGGACGTCCCCCTACGGTCTCATGCCTCCGGCGCGTCGGCGGGTCGCAGGCCCTTGAAACCGTCGGCGGAAGCGGCGTATGCGGCGAGAATACCGGCGACGGCCACAGAATTGTGGATCATTCCTGACAGCGCCTTGCCGACCGCCGCCGCCAGGGGGATCCACATCACCGGCATGTCGATCTCCTCGTGCTGGTGGACGAACACGTTCTCCTCGTCGGGGATCGGCTCGAGGTCACGCGCGAGGAAGATCCGGATGCTCTCACTGCTCATGCCGGGCGAGGTGTGGATGTCGAGCAGCGTGTGCCAGGTGCGGGCGCGGTAGGCGGCCTCCTCGGCCAGTTCCCTGGCCGCGCAGTCGACCAGGGGCTCGCCGGGCACGTCCCGGATGCCGGCCGGGAGCTCCCAGAGCAGGCGCCGGACGGGATGCCGGTACTGGCGGATCAGCAGCACGCGGTCGTCGTCGTCGAGGGCGACGACCCCCACCGAGCCGGGGTGGACGACGTAGTCCCGGTCGGCCACCACGCCGCCCGGCATCTTCACCGTGTCGGTCCGCACGGAGATCACCCGCCCGGCGAACCGCTCCGCCGAGCCGGTGACCTCCCAGGACTCCGCCAGGTCTTCGATGTTCACTTGGTACGGCCTGCCTTCGCGACATTCTCACGGGTGTCGGCGTACACCAGGGCGGCCTGCACGAGCCCCTTGAAGAGCGGGTGCGCCCGGGTGGGGCGGGACCGGAACTCGGGGTGCGCCTGGGTGCCGATGAAGAAGGGATGCTGCTCGGCGGCCAGCTCGGCGTACTCCACCAGCCGGCCGTCGGGCGACAGCCCGGAGAACACCATACCGATCTTCTCGAGCCGCTCGCGGAAGGAGTTGTTCACCTCGTAGCGGTGGCGGTGCCGCTCCTCCACCTTGGCCTTGCCGTACAGCTGGCGGGCGAGGGTGCCGTCGGTGAGCTTGGCCGGGTACAGGCCGAGCCGCATGGTGCCGCCCATGTCGCGGTCGCCGGAGACGACGTCCTCCTGGTCGGCCATCGTGGAGATCACCGGGTCGGCCGTGCCGGGGTCGAACTCGGTGCTGTCGGCGTCGGCGATCCCGGCGAGGTTGCGGGCGGCCTCGATGACCATGCACTGCATGCCGAGGCAGATGCCCAGCAGCGGCACCTTCTCCTCGCGGGCGTGCCGTACCGCGCCGACCTTGCCCTCGATGCCGCGGACCCCGAAGCCGCCGGGAATGAGCACGCCGTCGGCGCCGTCCAGCTCGCGGGCGGCGCCCTCGGGGGTCTCGCAGTCGTCGCTCTTGACCCAGCGGATGTTGACGCGGGCGTCGTTGGCGAAGCCGCCGGCGCGGAGCGCCTCGGTGACCGACAGGTACGCGTCGGGCAGGTCGATGTACTTGCCGACCAGCGCGATCGTGACCTCCTTGGCGGGCCGGTGCACGCGCCGCAGGAGCTGGTCCCACTCCTTCCAGTCCACGTCGCGGAACGGCAGGCCGAGCCTTCTGACGACGTACGCGTCGAGCCCCTCGGAGTGCAGGACCTTGGGGATGTCGTAGATCGAGGCCGCGTCGACCGCGGACACGACGGCGTCCTCGTCCACGTCGCACATCAGGCTGATCTTGCGCTTGAGGGAGGTGGTGATGGGCCGGTCGGACCGGCAGACGATGGCGTCCGGCTGGATGCCGATGCTGCGCAGGGCGGCCACGGAGTGCTGGGTCGGCTTGGTCTTCAGCTCCCCGCTCGGGCCGATGTACGGCAGGAGCGAGACGTGGAGGAAGAAGACGTTGTCGCGGCCCACCTCGTGGCGGACCTGGCGCACGGCCTCGAGGAACGGCAGCGACTCGATGTCACCCACGGTGCCGCCCACCTCGGTGATCACCACGTCGACGTCGGGGCCGGCCATCCCCTGGATGCGGTCCTTGATCTCGTTGGTGATGTGCGGGATGACCTGCACGGTGTCGCCCAGGTACTCGCCCCGGCGCTCCTTGGCGATCACGTTCGAGTAGACCTGGCCGGTCGTGACGTTGGCCGAGCCGTGCAGCTCGGTGTCCAGGAACCGCTCGTAGTGGCCCACGTCCAGGTCGGTCTCGGCCCCGTCGTCGGTGACGAACACCTCGCCGTGCTGGAACGGGTTCATCGTCCCGGGGTCCACGTTGAGGTAGGGGTCGAGCTTCTGCATCGTGACCCGCAGGCCACGCAGCTTCAGGAGGCGCCCGAGGCTGGAGGCGGTGAGCCCCTTGCCCAGACTGGAGGCGACGCCACCGGTGACGAACAGATGCTTGGTCAGTGTTTGCTTGCTCTGGGTGGCGCTGCGCAAGAAAGGCTCCCGTGGTTCGATCCTCGGCCGCCCAAGTTGGCGACCCCCAATGCCCACGGGCTCTCAGAATATCAAACGCTTGGCATGAATGGGCCCGCTACGTGCATGAACCCGCCATAGCGACGTATGCGACCAACCGGTAACTTGTCGCGCTATGTCGATTGTGAAGCGTGCCGTCGGCCGGGTGGTCCACCGCGGATGGGCCTACCTGCGGGAGGCGGCCACCCTCAGCCCCGGCTCCACCGGCGGGTATCGGTTCCGCCGTCTCGGCGAAGGGGCCTGCGTCTCCTTCCCCGTCGGCGCGATCTTCGGCGAGGCCTGGATCGAGATCGGCGACCACACGCTCGTCGGGGAGCGCGTCTCGATCTCGGCCGGGATGGGCCCCGGCGTGGACCTCGGCCCCGACTCCATCGTGCGGATCGGCAAGGGCTGCTCGATCGGCAGGGGCAGCCACATCGTCGGGCACCAGTCGATCGACATCGGCGACGACGTGTTCACCGGGCCATACGTCTACATCACCGATCAGAACCACGTCTACGACGACCCCGAGACGCCCATCGGGCGCCAGTGGCCGCGCAACAACCCCGTCGTGATCGGCTCGGGATCGTGGCTCGGCACCGGGGCGATCATCCTGCCCGGGACGCGCATCGGGCGGCAGTCCGTGGTCGCGGGCGGCGCCGTCGTGCGCGGCGAGTTCCCCGACCACTCCGTGATCGCGGGTGTCCCGGCCAAGGTGGTCCGCCGGCACTCCGCCGAGCTCGGCTGGCACGCTCCAGGCGTGGTCCGGCTCTCGTCGTCCGCGTGAGCTGAGAGTTTCGGGCTCCGTCGTCCGCGTGAGCTGAAAGTATCCGCGTTTCGGCCTCCTGACCTGGCTGAAAGTATCCGCGTTTCGGCCTCCTGACCTGGCTGAAAGTATCCGCGTTTCGACCTCCTGACCCGGGCTGACGGACGGACCCTCCCCACGGGAGCCCGGCGCAAGCTCGGTATGCCCCGGGCGGGGATGGGGGTGGTACATTCACGGCAAACGTGACGATCACTAACACGGGCACGACCGCCAGCAACGGGTGGACCTGCGGTTGTCCTTAACGGGTGACCCAAATGGTCATCCAGCCGGACTGGCCGGCGACCTGGACCCAGGCGGGGGTCCAGGTGAGCGCCGTCAACCTGAGCTGGAACCAGACCATCAACCCGGGACAGCCGACGCAGATCGGCTCCAACACCACCTGCGGCGGCGTCGGCGCTCCGCCGTCGTCGTTCACGTTGAGCACCGCACGTGCGCCTGACCGCCAATCTCAGAGATGAGGTATCTCGTGCGCCGACTCACCCCCCTCGCCTGGCTGGGTCTCGTCGCGGCCTTACTGGCCGCGCTCGTGGTGGGAGCCGCGACCGCCCCCGCCATGGGGGCCGCCCTCGCGACCCCGGCCCCGTCGCCCTCCCCGTCGGGCTCCCCCGGCCCGCAGCCCCTCCAGCCGGCCTGGAACCCGAACTGCCCTCCCCCGCCGCTCCCGGCCGGCGGCCAGGGCTACGCGCCGCTGTGCTGGTTCGCCCCGTCCGCCTTCCCCGCGGCGGGCTACGACGTCTACGTGCTCCAGGCGGCCGGTTTCACCAAGGTCGCGTCCACCACGTACACCTCGGCCATACTCGGCGGCTTCACCTTCGGCCGGACCTACACGTTCTACGTGATCGCCAAGGACACGTCCGGAAACCTCAGCCGCCCCTCTCTGCCGCGCAACGTCGTCGCGGTGTCGGGCGTGGCGCCGACGCCGACGCCCACCCCGACGGGTGACACGACACCCCCGAGCACCCCGGCGGGCCTGCGGGACAACTGCGTCGCCGACTTCCCGGGGACGGCCTTCTGCTGGACGCCCTCCACCGACAACTTCGGCGTGACCGGCTACCTCGTGTTCCGCCAGACCGCGACCGGCTACGTCAAGGCGGGCACGTCGAGCCACCCCGCCTTCATGGAGGGCGGCCTGGTCACGGGACAGTACTACTCGTACTTCGTGGTGGCCGTGGACGCCGCCGGCAACCTAAGCCCGGCCTCCGACCTGGTCGCCGTGCTGGCCCGTGAGGGCCTGCCCGTCCCCACCCCGTCGTGCAAGGTCGCGTACACGCAGTCGGTCTGGGAGACCGGCATGTCGGTGACCGTGACCATCACGAACACGGACACGAAGCCGATCAACGGCTGGAAGCTCGCCTTCACCTTCCCCAACGCCGGCGAACGCCTGACCCCGCCCGGCTGGTCGGCCGTCTGGACGCAGACCGGCTCGACGGTGACCGCGACCAACGTCGGCTGGAACCAGACCCTCAGCCCGGGGCAGTCCACGCAGATCGGCTTCGACGGCACTCACACCGGCTCGGCCGCGAAGCCGGCCGCGTTCACTCTGAACGGAGCCGCCTGCGCCGTCGCCTGATGGGTAGGTTGAGCCCATGTTCGCTGCGCTGACAGGACTGGGTCTGTCGACGGCGGCTGGGCTCAACGCCTACATCCCGCTGATGGTCGTCGGCCTGCTCGCCAACTTCACCGACGCCGTACGGCTCCCGCACGGCTACGAGTGGCTGTCCAACGGCTGGGTCCTGGCGATCGTCGGGGTGCTGCTGGTCGCCGAGTTCGTGCTGGACAAGGTGCCCGTGGTCGACCACGTGAACGACATCATCCAGACGGCGGTACGGCCCGCGGCCGGGGGCGTCGTCTTCAGTGCCACCGCGGCGGCGGCACAGCTGGACAACTCCACCTGGATGGCCGAGCACCCGGCGGTGGGCTGGATTCTCGGCATCGTCAGCGCCCTGGTCGTCCACCTGCTCAAAGCGGGCGCCCGGCCGGTCGTCAACGCCACGACGGCCGGCATGGGCGCCCCCGTCGTCAGCACCATCGAAGACGCCGGTTCCCTCAGCCTCTCCCTGGTTGCGATCTTCCTTCCGCTCCTGGTCGTCGTCGCCGTGGCCTTGCTGGCGTACATCCTCTGGCGCCTCACCCGCCGGGCCCGCCGCTTCCGCGCCGGCCGCCGTGCCCGCACGACGGCCCCGCCCGCCTGAAGGCGTCGCGGCCCGGCTACTTTCCGTGGCACCATGGTGATGTCGAGTGACACCCCATGGCTAAGGAGGACAGCGGATGACCACGGCTCTCCCCGAGTGGTTCTATCCCGGACCGCCAGGTGGGTGGACCGCCGACATGCTCGATCATCTCCCCCCCGACGCGCCCCGGCACGTCGAGCTGATCGATGGGTCCCTCATCATGATGTCCCCGCAGACCGCTTTTCATATGCTCATGCTGCGGCTCCTGGAACGCGAGCTCGCGCCACCACCGGATCTGCTGGTCGTCCGCGAGATGACCGTGACCTTGGGACTACGGCAGCGTCCCGAACCTGACATTCTCGTGGTGAAGAGCGCCGCGCTGAAGAATCTCAAAACGACGTCGTTCAAGCCCGACGACGTGCACCTTGTCGTCGAAGTCACGTCTCCCGAATCTCTGGACCGCGACCGGGTCACCAAGCCCATCAAGTACTCCGACGCCGGAATCAGGTATCTCTGGCGCGTCGAGCAGGAAGACGAGGGGCCCGTCGTCTACACCTTCGAACTGGAGCCGAGTGTGAAGGCCTACGTGCCGACGGGGATCCACCGCAAGCGGCTGCAGACCGACATCGGGTTCGAGGTGGACATCGACCTGGACCTGGGCCAGTTCACCCGTTGAGTGTGGCTTCGGTGTCACCTACCAGGGCGCCGACAAGCGAGATCCAGTCCTCCTCAGTGGCGCCCTTCTTCGCGCGGGCTCCCATCCGCTGGGCCTCCTCCGTCGTCGGGAGGAACCCGACGAGCAATGCGGGCAGCAGCATCCGCCGGGCGAGCAACTCGGGCGCCGATATGCCGTACGGCCGGCGGACGATGGCCACGTTGACGCGGATCGCGTGTTCGTTGCCCGGAGGGACGCCCGGGCGGTCGATCTCGACGGCGGAGAAGCGGAAGCCGTGGGCGAGGTCGCAGGGGCCGCAGCCCACCGGCCCGCCACCGAGGCGTGATCCGCACTCGGCGCACGTCAGCCGGTCCAGCGCGGCGTCGACCACACGCCAGTCGTGCCGGTCCGGCTCGTCGGCGACCATCTCCGCGATCGCACGCTCGCCCTCAGGACCGGCCGCGCCGAACTCGCCGGCGACGAACTCCCGCCAGCCCTCCTCGACGATGTCGTCCACGAGGTCGCGGCAGCGGGCGCAGTCAGGGGCTCCGCCGTACTCCCAGCCGCCGCAGGCGGGGCACCGCCTCAGCGCCTCACCCACCGCCGGCCGCGGCCGTCCTACCACCACGGCACGATGCGGGGGTTGACGTAGAGGACCAGCAGGAGCGCGATCATCAGGCAGCCCGCGCCGAACATGAGAAGAGCGGAACGGGTGCCCCGCCCGCGCTCCTCCGGCGGGCGGGACACGTGCACCACGATCAGCCACACCATGGACCAGCCGATGAGGGCGAATCCGAGCAGAGGCAGCAGCACCACGATCAGCGACACGCAGCGGACCCTACCCCCACCGAAGGCCGCGTGCCGCGGTTCCTCTCCTCTCGCCGGCGACGGCTACTTGACGCCCGCCTCGCGCATGTCGCGGACCTCGCGCTTGAGCTCCTTGATCTCGTCGCGCAGCCGGGCGGCCACCTCGAACTGGAGGTCGGCGGCCGCCCCGTGCATCTGCTCGGTGAGCGACTCGATCAGTGACTCCAGCTGGGCCCGGGGCATCTCCCCGGCGATGGACTTGGCGTGCTGCCCCACCGTCCGGGAGGCAAGGCCGGGGACGGGCGCCTTGCCGCGCGACTGCTGACGCCCTCCGCCGCCGATGAGCTGGGCGGTGTCCTCGTCCTCCCGGGCGAGGCTGTCCAGGATGTCGGCGATCTTCTTGCGGAGCGGCTTCGGGTCGATGCCGTTGGCCTGGTTGTAGGCGATCTGCTTGGCGCGGCGCCGGTTCGTCTCGTCGATCGCCCGCTCCATGCTGGGGGTGATCTTGTCGGCGTACATGTGCACCTGGCCGGAGACGTTTCGCGCGGCCCGGCCGATGGTCTGGATCAGCGACGTCTCCGACCGGAGGAAGCCCTCCTTGTCGGCGTCGAGGATCGACACCAGCGACACCTCGGGCAGGTCGAGGCCCTCGCGGAGCAGGTTGATGCCGACGAGCACGTCGAACTCGCCCATCCGCAGCTCGCGCAGCAGCTCGATCCGGCGCAGGGTGTCGACCTCGCTGTGCAGGTAGCGGACCCGGATGCCGTTCTCCAGCAGGTAGTCGGTCAGGTCCTCCGACATCTTCTTGGTCAGCGTGGTGACCAGGACCCGCTCGTCCCTCTCCGTGCGGGCCCTGATCTCCTCCATGAGGTCGTCGATCTGGCCCTTGGTGGGCTTGACGACGACCTCCGGGTCGACCAGACCGGTCGGGCGGATGACCTGCTCGACCACCTCGCCCTTACTGCGGCCCAGCTCGTAGGGCCCCGGAGTGGCCGACAGGTAGACGGTCTGGCCGATCCGCTCCAGGAACTCCTCCCACTTCAGCGGGCGGTTGTCCATCGCGGACGGCAGGCGGAAGCCGTGCTCGACCAGGGTCCGCTTGCGTGAGGCGTCGCCCTCGTACATGGCCCCGATCTGCGGCACCGTCTGGTGCGACTCGTCGAGCACGAGCAGGAAGTCCTCGGGGAAGAAGTCGAGCAGCGTGTGCGGCGCGGTGCCGGGATCGCGGCCGTCGATGTGGCGCGAGTAGTTCTCGATGCCGGCGCAGGTGCCGATCTGGCGCATCATCTCGATGTCGTAGGTGGTGCGCATGCGGAGCCGCTGCGCCTCCAGCAGCTTGCCCTGCCGCTCCAGGTCGGCGAGGCGGTCCACCAGCTCGGCCTCGATGCCGGCGATCGCCCGCTCCATCCGCTCGGGCCCCGCGACGTAGTGGGAGGCCGGGAAGATGTGGAGCTCCTCGTCCTCGCTGATGACCTCGCCGGTCAGCGGGTGGAGGGTGGCCAGCTTCTCGATCTCGTCGCCGAACATCTCGATCCGGACGGCGAGCTCCTGGTACACCGGGATGACCTCGATCGTGTCCCCCCGCACCCGGAACGTGCCGCGGGTGAAGGCCAGGTCGTTCCGCGCGTACTGCATGTCGACGAGCCTGCGCAGGAGCTGGTCGCGCTCGACCTCCTGACCGACCTTGAGGCCGACCATCCGGTCCACGTACTCCTGCGGGGTGCCCAGGCCGTAAATACACGAGACGGAGGCGACCACGACCACGTCGCGCCGGGACACCAGCGACCACGTGGCCGAGTGGCGCAGCCGCTCGACCTCCTCGTTGATCGAGGAGTCCTTCTCGATGTAGGTGTCGCTCTGCGGGACGTACGCCTCGGGCTGGTAGTAGTCGTAGTACGACACGAAGTACTCGACCGCGTTGTTGGGGAGCATCTCGCGCAGCTCGTTGGCGAACTGGGCGGCGAGCGTCTTGTTCGGCTGCATGACCAGCGTGGGCCGCTGAAGCCGCTCGATCAGCCACGCCACGGACGCCGTCTTGCCGGTGCCCGTGGCGCCCAGCAGGACGTTGTCCTTCTCCCCCGCCTTGACGCGGCGCTCCAGTTCCTCGATCGCCGCGGGCTGGTCGCCGGAAGGGGTCATCTCGGTGACGACCTCGAAGGGCGCCACCTTGCGCTGCAGGTCCGTTACCGGTCTCATCGGTCGCTCACCACTCCTCGTTCCTCTGCATAACCTACGCGCGCCCACCGACAATTCCGGTGCGGCCGTCGCACGCGACGGGGTCGTCCCGCGCGGGAGCCGTACGGCATGAGCGGTCTTGGCCGGGGCATGACGCTCTCGTTACCATGCGAGGGGGCGACACGGACGGATGCGGGGCTGACCTATGGCGGGGTTCAAGCAGGCCGTCGGACGTTCCCTGACGTGGGCGGCCAAGAACGTCGACGGGGCGATCGCGCTCGTCCTGGCCGTCGTCGTCGGCGTGCTCGGCGTCCTGCCCGACTCCGTGATCCCCGACAAGGGAAACTGGAAGTCGCAGCTCATCAGCGGCACGACGCTCGTCATCCTGGCGCTCGTCGCCACCGCGCTCCTGCGGGACCGGGTCCGGCAGAAGCCCGTCGAGGACGCGATCAACGCGACCTCGGGACTCCTCGCGGAGCTGCCCGGGCGGCTGCGCCGCCTCGACGAGCTGGAGAGCCTGGTGGCCGGCACCAGGAGGGCTCTGGAGGACATGTCGATCGTCCGGGTCCTGGGCAGCCAACATGAGATCACCCAGGCTCACGCCGACGCGCGGCGCGGCACCGACCGGTGGATCTTCAAGGGCGGCACGGGCACCTACATCCGGGCGGTGACCCTCCCGGAGTGTGTCGCGGCGGCCAGGCGGGAGAAGCGGCACCTCACGATGCGACTGGAGATCATCGACCCGTCCGACGAGGACGTGTGCGAGGCCTACGCCCACTATCGCCGGTCGCTGTCCGACCGCCCCGACGGCACGGGCGAGCTGTGGACGACCGAACGCGCCCGCAAGGAGTCGTTCGCCACCGTCCTCGCCACGTTCTGGTACCGGCAGCGGTACGGCCTGCTGGACGTCGGGGTGGGCCTGTCGGCCACGATGACGACGTTCCGGTGGGACCTGTCCAGTCACGCGGTGATCATCACGGTGGAGGACCCCAACCGCGCCCTGACGGCCCTGGCCGGGACGTTCTACTACGAGAGCTGCGACACCGAACTGCGCGCGAGCTTCGAACAGGCGCGCAAGGCGCCGATCGACCGCTACAAGGCGGTGCCGCTCAGCGACGAGCCGACCATCGAGGAGGTCCGCAGGCTGTTCGACCGGATCGACCTCCCGCTGCCCAAGTCCTTCACCGACCGCGAGGTCGTCGAGATCACCCGGAAGGCCCTACGCGCCAAGGACCCGTACGCATCATGAGATATCAGGATCTGCTCGGCGAGCTGAGCGGCGATGGCGGCGGCGTCCACGACTGGGCGCTCGGCGTCCTGGGTGACATCGCCCTGGGCCGCTCGGACGTGGCCGCCGTCCGCCACCCCCTCGGGTTCCTCTGCCTGCCGCTCGAACGCTCCGGGGAGTCCGGCGTGTGCGTGCACATCTGGTCCGCCGCGCTCAGGCACGCCCGCAGCACGACCTCCCAGGTCCACTGCCACAGCTGGGATCTGGTCAGTCACGTGCTCTACGGCCAGGTGCGCAACGTCCACGCGGTCGTGACGGACGTCGCGGAGGGGGCGACCCACCGGGTCTTCGAGGTCGCCAGCGCCCCGGACGGCGACGTCATCCGGCCGACCGGGCGGACGGTCCGGTACGCCACGGGACGCGTCGAGCTGTTCGGTCCCGGCGAGACCTACACCCTCGGGGCGGGGTCGTTCCACAGCAGCGTGATCCCGGAGGACGGCGAGGCCGCCACGGTGGCGCTCGGCCGGAGCAGGCCGGGACGGGGCGACCTGTCCCTCGGCCCGCTCACCACCCGGCTCCACCACATCAGGCGGGAGCGCTGCGACGCCCGCGAGACCGCCCGTGCCGCCGAGCTCGCCAGGAGGAACCTGTGGACTTCCAACACGCCCGGCTCGTAGCCGTCGAGGCCGCGGAGGCCGCCGGGGCGCTGCTCCGCGAACGCGCGGCGGGGGTGGTGGGCGTCCGCCCGAAGGGTTCCACGGGCGACGTCGTAACCGATCTCGACCTGGCCGCCGAGCGGGCGCTCCTCGACCGGATCGGGGCGGCGTTCCCGGCTCACAAGATCATCGCGGAGGAGTCGGGGGTCCACGGAAGCGGCGAGTGGACCTGGCTGATCGACCCCCTCGACGGCACCAACAACGTGGCGATCGGCCTCTCGGCGTACGTCGTGGGCCTCGCCCTCTGCTCCGGCGGCCGCCCGGTGCTCGGCGTGGTCCACGACCCCGTCCGCGGGCACACCTGGTCGGCGATCAGGGACGGCGGGGCGCTCGGCCCCGGAGGGCTCCTCGTCGCGCCCCAGCGGCGCGACCTCCCGCACGGCCCCGTGCTGGCCTGGACCCAGGGGTACGGCGTGGCCCGCGCCGACCCGGCCGTCCGGTCGCTCAAGATGACCATGGAGGTGCGGGCCCGGCGGGTGCTCCAGCTCTGGGCCCCGCTGCTTTCCTGGGTAATGCTGGCGAGAGGCGACATCGACGGCATGATCGGCTACCGCGCCGAGGCCGTCGACCTGCCCGCCGGAGCGCTGATCGCGCAGGAGGCGGGCCTGGAGATCCGCAACCTCGACGGGGGCCCCTTCGAGGAGGACATCGACGGCCCCCGGGATGACCGCAGCTTCGTCGCCGGCCGGCCCGAGATCGTCGAGTCGCTCCTCGCCCTCGTCGCCGAGGCCAGGCGGCTGGCGCCCGCGCTGCCCCCCGCCTGAACCGGCCGGGTCAGCTCCTGCCGGCCGCGATGCCGTCGAGGACCCGTTCCAGCCCCTCGGCGAACGCCTCCTCGGGCGAGACCCGCTCGGACTCGGCGAGGATCCTCGCGAGCGCCGGATATGGCCCCGTGGCCACCGTCCGGGCGAGTGTTCGGCTGCTGCGCCTACCAGGGGGCCGCCGCCCGGGGCGGCATGGCCTGGGCGGTCGTGGACCGTACGGCGAGGCCGCCACGGCTCAAGGAGGTGCTGAGGCGCGACGAGAAGGCGCAGGCCAAGGAGATCGTCGAGTGCATGGACGTCTTCCGCGAGGAGGGGGTGGAGGCCGCCTTCCTGTTCGCCTTCGAGAGCTACAGCTACCCCTACTCGCCGGACCCGCCGTACGACCTCGATCTGGCCGCCTACGGCGTCGTCCGATGCCTGCCGGACGGGTCGTGGCGGCCCAAGGAGGCGTTCCACGCGTACGCCGCCTGGCCCCATTCGTGATCCCTCACCAATCCGTGGAGCCCTTCGCCATCGCTCCCGGCTATCGCTCCCGCCCATTGAGGCTGCCCGGCGTTCTTCGAGTTGCGGAACAGCCTGCGCCAGGCACGACGTCTGCCGCTTGAACGGGCCACCCCGCTCAGCGGATCAGAGGCGCGAGCTCACGTGGTGACCAGCAGGGCGCCGACCGTGGCGATGAGGCCGACCGCGGCGAGCCCCGCGCCGGTGGCCATGAACTTCCCGAGCGGGACCCGGACGTCGCGGCGGCGGCACCACTCGAACCACAGCAGCGTGGCGAGCGATCCCCACGGGGTGACGACCGGGCCCAGATTGGTGCCGATGAGCAGCGACAGCAACTGGGTGTGGTTGGCCACCGGGATGACCTGCTCTCCCGCGACGTAGGCGGGCAGGTTGTTCACCAGATTGGACAGCCCCGCCCCGGCGGCGGCCGCCCGGTAGGGGCCGTCGCCGTCGCCGTCGGTGCCGATGATCGCGCTCATGACGTCGGCCAGGCCGAACCTGCTGAGCGTGGGCACCACGAGGAACAGACCGGTGACGAAGACCAGGAGCCGCCACGGGATGAGGCTCCAGACGAGCTTCGAGCGGTCGCGCCAGGCGAACGCGGCGACCACGGCGACGGCCGCGACCAGGGCCGCCACCTCGATCCGCAGCCCGGCAAGGATCGCACCGATGAAGAGCACGCAGGCCGTGCCGGCCACCGTGAACAGCAGCCGGTCGTCCACCGCCGGAGCGGGCGGCGGCACGTAGCGGTCCTCGCCCCGCTCCCCGCGCCGCCAGAAAAAGACCCACAGGAAGGCCATCGTCACCGCGACGGCGACCAGTTCGGGCGCCCACATCCGGGCGGCGAACTCCCGCGCGCCGAGCGCCACCCGGTTCATCGCGAGAAGGTTCGTGAGATTGGAGACCGGCAGGAGCAGGCTGGCCGTGTTCGCCAGCCATACCGTGGTCATCGCCAGCGGGAGGGGCGCGATCTTGGCCCGGGGGGCGAGGGCCAGCATGACGGGAGTGAGCAGCACGGCCGTCGTGTCCAGGTTCAGAAATATCGTGACCAGCGACGCGAAAGCTGTACAGAGCAGGAAAAGGGCCGGATAGCTGCCACGGCCGACGATGGCGATCCGGGTCGCGATGACGTCGAAGACCTGGGCTTCCTTGGTCAGCTCCGCGAGGACGATCACCGCGCCGAGGAACAGCAGCAGGGGCGCGATCCGGTCGACGCTCTCCCTGGCGGTCGCCGCGGGCAGCAGCCCGGTGGCCACGAAGACCAGGCCCGCGGCCAGCAGGCCGATCCGGATCCAGTCGAGAACGCTCAGCCGCCGCAGCCCACCCGCCACGACCACACCCTATACAAGGATGATCGAAGCCCTCCAAACCGTCGGCCACAGCGTGAATACTGGCCTCATGAGTCAACCGATCTCAGAAGTCGGCATGAGATCGCGGCGACACGTGATCGTGGCGACGTGGCCGGTCGCATGAGCGGACGCGAGGACGCGCGGACCGAGATCCGCACGGAGATCTTCGTCAGCTACTCCCCCGCCGACGAGCGCTGGGCCACGTGGATCGCCTGGCAGCTGGAGTCCGCGGGCTACCGCACGATGCTCCAGGCATGGGACTTCGTGCCGGGCACCAACTTCATCGACTTCATGGACCGGGGCGTCAGCGAAGCGGATCTCGTCGTCGCGGTGCTGAGCCGCAACTACCTCCAGTCGCGGTACGGCAGGCTCGAATGGCAGGCCGCGCTGCGCGCCGACCCGGACAACCCGTCCAACAAGCTCGTCACGGTCCGGCTGGAGGACTGCCCGCTCGAAGGGCTGCTGTCCACGATCACCTGGGTCGACCTGGTCGGCGTGGCGGACCCGGACGAGGCGCGGCGGCTCCTGCTCACGAGGATCCGGCAGTCCCTGGCCGGCCGCGCCAAGCCCGCCGAGCAGCCCCGGTTCCCCACCGGGCCGGCGACACCGCTGCGGCCGCACATCGCCGGCGCGGAAGCCGTACCGGAAGCCGTGCGGACCCCGCGGGCGCGGCGGACCCCGGCGGCGGCCCCGGTGTTCCCGACGGCGGCGCGGCAGGGCGGGGCGGCGTCGGTCACGATGCTCCACATCGCGGGGCCGCGGTTCGGGCGCGGGCTGGCCGAGGCCGACGACCCTCTCGACGCGGGAGAGCTGCAGGCGAGCATCTGGGCGGACCTGACCCGGCTCGCCGACGCGGGGGCGCCCCGGCCGGACCTGCTGCTGGTGACGGGCGACCTGACCGAGTCGGGCAGCATCCGGGAATGCGAGCAGGCGCTGACGTTCCTGACCGGCCTGCGGGTGCTGCTCGGCCTGGAGCCCGGGCGGCTGGCCGTGGTCCCCGGGCCGAGAGACGTGACGAAGGCGGCGTGCCGGGCCTACTTCGCCACCTGCGAGGCCGACGACGTCCGCCCGCAGCCGCCGTACTGGCCGAAGTGGCGTCACTTCTCCAACCTGTTCAAGGAGATCTACCAGGGGCTGGACGGCCCGGCGTTCGACAGCGCCCAGCCGTGGACGCTGTTCGACCTGCCCGAGCTGAGGGTGGCCGTCGCGGGGCTGAACTCGACGATCGCGATGAGCCACCGCGAGGAGGACGACCACGGATACATCGGCGAGGCCCAGGCGGCGTGGTTCGCCGAGCGGCTGCGGGCCTTCGACGGATGGCTGCGGGTCGGCGTGATCGCGCATCCGCCGCAAGCCGCCCTGCGGGACGCGCTGACCTTCGAACGCCTGCTGGGCTCCCGCCTCGACCTCGTCCTGCACGGCCACGACCCCCGGCGGCCGGGCTCCGAGGACGTGTGGGAGCTCGACGGCCTGCCGTGCGTCCCCGCGCTCGCCCCCGGCCGCCACCAGCTCATCGAGGTCACCCCCCAGGGGCTGCGCCGCTGGACCCGCGACCGCGGTGACCTGCGCGCCCCCGAGTCCATCCCTCACGGCTGGCGGCAGTGGAGGCCGGAGAGCCCGCCTCCCCCCGAGCCGGAGCCGGAGTCGCCCGGCGTGGTGGACGCCGTGGAGAGCCCCGCCGGGCTGCTCCTGGACCGGATCAGCGAGGTGTGCGAGACTCGGTTCGAGCGGGCCAAGATCCGCCGAGTGGCGGCCGAGCCGCCGCACCTGCTCGTGACGCACCCCGAGGACGGCTTCGTCCGCCAGTTCATGGTCGGCGCCCATGTGGGGGCGGTCGCCGCCGACCAGGTCGAGGCGTTCCTCGGCCACGTCCGCGCCGCCGGCCTGGAGCACGGGTCCGAGCTCGTCTACCAGGGGCCCACCCCGCCGCAGGCCATGCGGGACGACGCGCTGCGGCGCGGCGTGCGGCTGCGGAGCTTCACCGAGTTCCAGGGGCTGCTCGACCTGTCCGACTACGTCGCGGGGCAGACGGCGCGGCTGCGGACCGACCGGCGCTACCCGCCCGAGCTGTACGTGCCGCAGCGCTTCCGGGAGCTCGACCGGGCGGGCGGCGGCGTCCGGGACGACCTCACCGGCGAGCTGATGCGGCTGCTCGCCGCCGACCACGGCCGCTTCGTGCTCGTGCTGGGCGACTTCGGCCGGGGCAAGACCTTCTCACTGCACGAGGTGGCCCGCCGGATCCCCGCCGAGCTGCCCCACCTGACGCCGATCCTGATCGAGCTGCGCGCCCTCGACAAGGCCCACTCGGTCGACGGCCTAGTCGCCGCGCACCTCGCCAACCACGGCGAGGAGCTGATCGACCTCAAGGCGTTCCACTACATG
Organism: Planotetraspora sp. A-T 1434; assembly: GCF_025420585.1. Lineage (GTDB taxonomy): Bacteria > Actinomycetota > Actinomycetes > Streptosporangiales > Streptosporangiaceae > JAOEGB01. The sequence continues at coordinate 117,503 of NZ_JAOEGB010000006.1, forward strand.
CTCCGGCAGGGCCGGATCGTGCTGCTCTTCGACGGCTTCGACGAGCTGGTCACCAGGGTGACCTACGAGAGGGCGGCCGACCACCTCGACACGCTCCTGCAGGCGGCCGAGGATAAGGCGAAGATCGTGGTCGCCGGCCGCACCCAGCACTTCAAGTCCCAGAGCCAGGTGATGACGGCGCTCGGCGAGAAGGTGGGCCTGCTGCCCAACCGCCGGGTGCTCACCATCGAGGAGTTCACCCAGGACCAGATCCGCGCCTACCTCGTCAACAGGTACGGCGGAGAACGTGCGGCGGACGACCGGATGGACCTGCTGCGCGGGATCGCCGACCTGCTCGGGCTCGCCCAGAACCCGCGGATGCTGAGCTTCATCGCCGACCTGCCCGAGGAGCGGCTCCGCGCCGTCGCGAGGGCCGGGCAGGCCATCAGCGCGGCGGCCCTTTATCAGGAGATCCTCGACACGTGGCTGGCCTTCGAGGAGAACCGCACTCGCGGAGTCGCGGGATCACCCGGCGGGCTCGCCAGGCAGGAGCTGTGGCGGGCCGCCACCACGCTCGCCCTCCGCCTGTGGGAGACCGGCGAGACTTACCTGCGGCACTCAGAGCTCTCCGAGGTCGCCGAGGCCCTCACCGATCTCACCGCGCATCTCAGCGCCGATCAGGCCGCGCACGCGGTCGGCGCGGGCAGCCTGCTCGTCCGGACCGACGAGGGGCTGTTCGGGTTCATCCACGCCTCGGTGGTCGAGTGGCTGGTCGCGCGGCACCTGTCCACCTCGCTCGACGCCCTGGCGCTGCGGCCGCTCTCCGCCCTCACCGTCGACTTCCTGTGCGACCTCGCCGACACCGGACGGCTCCATGCCTGGGCGGCCAGGACGCTGGCCGCCCCCGACGCCGACGACGTCTCACGGGCCAACGCCATCAAGGTGACCACGCGGCTGCGCACGCCCGCCCGCACCGACCTGCGCGGCGCCCGGCTGAGCGGCGAGGACCTGTCGTACCGGGAACTGTCCGGCGTCGACCTCACCGGCGCCGACCTCACCGACGCCCAGCTCGTCGGGGCCAACCTCTCGCACGCCGTCCTCCGCGACGCCCGCCTGGCGGGGGCGCGGCTCGACGAGGCCGTGCTCGCGGGGGCCGACCTACGCGGCGCGGACCTCACACGGGCCAGGCTCGGCCGGGCCGACCTGCGGGATGTCGCCCTCGACGGCAGCCGGTGGGACAGAGCCGCCGTCATCGACGCCACGGGCGTCCCGGCCGGCGCCCCCGAGCTGCGCGGCGCGGCCATCGCCCCAGACGCCCCGGTCACCGCCGAGCTCGCCCCCGCCCTGGTCGGCGTGCCGTACGGATATCACTTCCAGAGCAGCAGGCTGCCCGAGCCCGTCGCGTACCGGCCCGACGGCGGCGTCCTGGCGATGGGCAGCGAGGACGGCGGGGTGCTGATCTGCGACAGCGCCACGGGTTCCGTCCTGCGCACCCTGCACGGCCACCGGGGCCGGGTCTACAAGGTCACGTACGGCGCGGCCGGCCTGGTGACGGGCGCGAGCGACGGCACCGTGCGGGTCTGGGACCCGGCGACAGGAGCGGAGAGGCACGTCCTGCGGGGCCACCCCGACGGCGTGTGGCCAGTCGTCTCGGACGGCGACCTGGTCGCGGCGGGCGGGGCCGACGGCGTCATGCGGATCTGGTCCTCGGGAGACCTCGTGCTGACGCTTCCCGGGCACACCGCGCCGATCTACACCGCCGTCTTCCTGCCCGGCCTGCTGATCACCGGCGACTCGGGCGGCGCGATCCGCGTCTGGGATCTCGCGACCGGCCAGATCCGCCGGCAGCTCCACGGCCACAGCGGCGCGGTCTACCGGCTCGTCCTCAGCCCCGACGGCCGCCTATTGGCCGCCGGAGACGGCCAGGGCGTGCTGCGCCTCTGGGACCCGCGGACCGGCGAGCTGTTGCACGAGCTCACCGGCCATCCCGGGCGGATCTACACCCTCGCCTTTCATCCCGAGGGTCGCCTCCTGGCGTCGGGCGACACGGAAGGCGTCGTGCGGCTCTGGGATCCGGTGAGCGGGGAGCCCGCCGGGATGCTCCCGGGCCACCGAGGCGGCGTCTACCAGGTCCTGTTCAGCCCGTCGGGAGAGCTGCTGGCGACCGGCGACAGCGACGGGGCCGTGCGCCTGTGGGACGTGGCCGGTTCTGAGGGACGGTCCGAGGTGCGGGCCGAGCTCATGGGCCACCGGGGATCGGTGTGGCCGTTCGCGTTCCGGCCGGACGGGCAGCAGCTCGTCACCAGCAGCAACGACGGGACCACGCGGCTGTGGGACCCGGCAACCGGGCAGTGCCGCCAGACGCTGCGCGGCCACGGCCGCCGGATCACCGCCGTCCGGTTCTCCGCGGACGGCAGCACGCTCGCGACCTGTGGAAACGACGGATATGTGCGGCTGTGGGACCCGCGCACCGGTCGCCGCCTGCGGTCGATGACCGGGACCGCCGACCGGCTGGTCTCGGCCCTGTTCAGCCCGGCGGGGCCGCTGCTGGCCACGGCGAGCAACGACGGTGGCGTCTACCTGTGGAACACGGCCGCCGGAACCTACGAGCGCGAGCTCAACGTGGAGACCGACCACGTGTGGGCCGAGGCGTTCAGCCCCGACGGCGAGTTCCTCGCCACCGCCAACGACGACGACAGCGTCCGGCTGTGGTACCGCGCGACCGGCCGGCAGGTCGCCAACCTGGCCGACCACCGAGGCCGGGTCCGGTCGATCGCGTTCAGCCCCGACGGGCGGCTGGTGGCCACCGGCTGCGACGACCGCCTCGTGCGGCTCTGGGACGTGGAGAGCGGGGCGTGCTGGGCGACGCTGCGGGGCCACCAGGACCGGGTCCACTCGGTCGTGTTCAGCCCGGCGGGAGACCTGCTGGCGAGCGCGAGCAACGACGGCACCGCGCGGGTCTGGGACGCCCGCTCGGGCGAGATCCGTGACGTGCTGGACAGCGGGACGGGCCGGCTGTGGACGGCCGCGTTCAGCCCCGACGGCGAACTGCTGGCGACTGGAGGGGACGACCTCGCCGTCCGCCTGTGGGACGTGGCCTCCGGGGCACGCGTCCGGACGCTCACCGGCCACACCCGGCGCGTCTGGTCGGTCGCCTTCCACCCGTCGGGAGACCTCCTGGCCAGCGCCGGGGACGACGGCGTGGCCATCCTCTGGGACGTCGCGTCCTGGACACCGCGCGCCACGCTCCTCGGCCTGCCCGAAGGCTGGGCGGCGTTCGCGCCCAGCGGCCTCTACAAGGTGGAGGGCGACGTGGCGGGCCAGTTCTGGTACGTGATCGGCATGTGCCGGTTCGACCTGGGCGAGCTCGACGAATATCTCCCCGAGGTCCGCCGGCTCGCCCTGGACGAGCCCTTCACTCCACCCTCGCCGTGATCATGCATGGCTTCCCGGGAAGCTCGGGGACGTGCGGTTTCCCGAATCGCGATCATGCACGGATTCCGCCGTACACCGCCTGACGAGCGCCGCCACTCTTCGTGATCATGCAGTCTCCGATCCGGCGAGCGCGCCTCGTAGCGCATGATCACGCCGCACGAAACACCAGGTGGGAGGGTGCGTGCGGGAACACGTGCATGATCACGCGGTGGGAAGCACCAGGCAGGGCTGTACGTGCGGGAACATGTGCATGATCACGCGGTGGGAAGCGCCGGGCAGGGCTGTACGTGCGGGAACACGTGCATGATCACCCTCAAGGTCGAGCGCGGAGGTCGGACCAGATCTTGGACACCTGGGCGTCCAGGGCGTCCAGGGACCCCTCGTTGTCGATCACGATGTCGGCGACCTTGAGGCGGCCCTCCCGAGAGGCCTGGGCGGCGATCCGCGCCCGAGCGTCTTTCTCTGACATGTCCCGATATTTACGAAGACGTTCCAGGCGGATCTCGTCGGAGGCGTCCACGACGATCACCACGTCGTACAACGAGGCCAGGTTGTTCTCCGCGAGGAGCGGGACGTCGTAGACGACGATCGCCCCGTCGGGGGCGGCCCGCTGGAGCTCCCCCACCCGTGCGCCCACCTTCGGATGGACGATGCCGTTGAGGATCTTGAGCTTGTCCGGGTCGGTGAAGACGATCGAGCCGAGCCTCTCGCGGTCGAGCGTCCCGTCCGGACGCAGCACGCCCTCGCCGAACGCCTCGACGATCTCCGCGAGCCCCGGCGTGCCGGGCTCGACCACCTCGCGGGCGATCTTGTCGGCGTCGATGACGACCGCGCCGCGCTCCGCGAGCCTCTTGGAGACCTCGCTCTTTCCCGACCCTATGCCGCCTGTGAGGCCAACCTTCAGCACGCCCGAAGCCTATCCGGCCGCCGCGTGCGCGTCGCGGCGGAGATGAACCAGCGTGAGGTGGTCCTGCAGGCGCTCCCTGCTCGTCTCGCGGTAGCCGAGGCGGCGGTAGAGCCGCAGGTTGCCACCGGACAGGTGGCCGGTGAACAGGTCGAACGCCGCCGCCTCCGGCACCGCCTCGTGGAGCGCGGCCAGCAGGGCGCCCCCGATCCCCTGGCCCTGCCGGTCGGGGGCGACGACGAGGCGGCCGACGAGGCAGGTGGAGCCGGACAGCCGCCCACGGACCGAGCCGACGATCCGGGGCCCCGCCGTCGCCTTCAGCACGACGCCGGTCTCGACGACCTCACGGACCTGGTCGAGGGACTCGACGAGCGGCCCGATGAAGGGGTCGCCGTACAACTGGGCCTCGGTCACGTAGGCCGCCCGCTGGAGGGTGAGGATCTCCCCCGCGTCGCCGGGCAGCGCCCGCCCGATGTCCACTGCCATATCCACAAGCACGCGGTCACCCTATGACACGAAAAGGCCCCGCCGAAGCGGGGCCTTCCGTCACTGCTGAGCGGTCAGCTCTGGCCTCCGGCCAGCTTCTCCCGCAGAGCCGCCAGGGCCTCGTCGGAGGCGAGGGCGCCGCCGGTCGACTGCGCCGCGGCCGGGGTCTCACCGCTGTAGGACGACGGGGCGGCCTCGCTGGCCTCCGCCTCCTCCTGGCGGGCCTTCTCGACCTGCGACTTGTGGGCCTCGAAGCGGGCCTGGGCCTCGGCGTACTGCCGCTCCCACTCCTCGCGCTGCTTGTCGAAGCCCTCGAGCCACTCGCCGGTCTCGGCGTCGAAACCCTCGGGGTAGATGTAGTTGCCGGCGTCGTCGTAGGTCGCCGCCATGCCGTACAGCGTGGGGTCGAACTCGACGTCGGCACCGATCGCGCCCTCGTTCGCCTGCTTCAGCGAGAGGGAGATGCGGCGGCGGTCCAGGTCGATGTCGATGATCTTGACGAAGATCTCGTCGCCGACCTGCACGACCTGCTCGGGGATCTCCACGTGGCGCTCGGCCAGCTCGGAGATGTGGACCAGGCCCTCGATGCCCTCCTCGACGCGGACGAACGCGCCGAACGGCACCAGCTTGGTGACGCGGCCGGGGACGACCTGGCCGATCTGGTGGGTCCGGGCGAACTGCTGCCACGGGTCCTCCTGCGTCGCCTTGAGCGACAGCGAGACCCGCTCGCGCTCCATGTCGACGTCGAGAACCTCGACCGTGACCTCCTGGCCGACCTCGACGACCTCGGAGGGGTGGTCGATGTGCTTCCAGGACAGCTCGGAGACGTGCACCAGACCGTCGACGCCGCCGAGATCCACGAAGGCGCCGAAGTTGACGATCGAGGACACGACGCCCTTGCGGACCTGGCCCTTCTGGAGGGTGTTGAGGAACGTCTGGCGCACCTCGGACTGCGTCTGCTCCAGCCAGGCGCGGCGGGACAGGACCACGTTGTTGCGGTTCTTGTCCAGCTCTATGATCTTCGCCTCGAGCTCGCGCCCGACGTACGGCTGGAGGTCGCGGACGCGGCGCATCTCGACCAGGGAGGCCGGGAGGAAGCCGCGGAGGCCGATGTCGAGGATGAGACCACCCTTGACGACCTCGATGACCGTGCCGGTGACGATGCCGTCCTCGTCCTTGATCTTCTCGATCGTGCCCCAGGCCCGCTCGTACTGAGCGCGCTTCTTGGACAGGATCAGGCGGCCTTCCTTGTCCTCCTTCTGGAGGACCAGGGCCTCGACGTGCTCCCCGACCTCGACGACCTCAGCCGGGTCGACGTCGTGCTTGATGGAGAGCTCACGCGAGGGGATGACACCCTCGGTCTTGTAGCCGATGTCGAGCAAGACCTCGTCTCGATCGACCTTGACAACGGTGCCTTCAACGATGTCGCCGTCGTTGAAGTACTTGATGGTCTCGTCGATCGCGGCGAGGAAGGCCTCCTCGGAACCGATGTCGTTGACCGCTACCTGCGGGGTGCTCGAGGTGGCCTCAGTGCTGCTCGTCATGTGTGGAATTGCTCCGAACCGGACAGATGTCGTTGTGACAGAAGCGCGGCGGGCCTGTTTTCGTTCACCGGTGGCTGCTCGTGGAAGCTACGGATGACCGAGCGCGAGCCCGCTCCGTCCGAGACGCGCGCGAGCCCACAGCGCAGCGATCAGCATATGAGACATGGCGGGCGCGGTCAATCCGGGCTGAGCAGGCAAGCGCTAGTACGCGATGATCTCTTTTGCCTTGCTTGAGATGATTTTGCCCTCAAGTTTCTTCGGGACCGACACATGGGTGGGGTCGCCATCCGACGTGTATCGCTCCTGCGGGTGTTTGTCCAGCCAATCGAGCCAGTACGTCGTGCACCAGCGGCGGCAGTCGCCGTGTTTTCCGTTCGACTGGATCCTCGGGATCGCGTATCGGCTGAACGATTTCGCGTACGGCGAAACCGACGGCTCGGCTCCTGCGAGGAAGACGCCGTCGAAGTGATACGCCGTCCCGTCCCACTCCCCGTCATGCGCCGCGGTCAGCTTCTTCGGCCGGGAGCCGTACGGCAGCGCGAACGTCGTGGAGGCCGGGACGCCGAGCTTCTTGAGCAGCCGCTCCTGCCTGACGATCTGCTCCTTGACCTGCTTGGTGGTGAGGCGGTGGAGATCGGGATGGGAGGAGGTGTGGTTGGCGACCTCGAAGCCGTGGCCGAGGAGCCATTTCACGGCCTGGGCCTGCTGGGCGGGGTCCTTCAGCCCGAAGGGGTTCCGGTTGATCCAGAACGTCGCGACCGGCCGGAAGTTCGGGTGCTTGGCGGCGACCTCGTAGATGAGGCCCACCGCCGTGTCGTTCTTCGGCATGCCGCCCGCGTCGACCGCGAAGTGGCTCGGGTTCCCATCGTCGAACGTCAGGACGACCGGGTGCGTCCCCGCCGGAGTGTTGATGGTTCCGGACACGAACTCGGCCGCCGTGATCGGCACGTAGTTGTCCTTGGCGAGCCTCTCCAGCTCGCTCCGCACCTGCGCGGGGGTCCGGTCGATGGACGCGATCCGCTTGGGCAGCAGCCGGTGATACATGATCACCGGTATCAGCCCGGCCTCGTTGGCCTGCGCCTTTCTCGCGGACTCGGCGGTCGCGCTCACGGGCGGGGGCAGCCGGGCGCCGGGCAGCGCGGGCGCCGGCTTCACCTTGACCCGCGCCTCCGGGCGGCCCGCCGACGGGAGGAGCGCCAGCACGATGAGGCCGATGACGACCACGACCATGTTGGCGACCACCGTCACCCGGGCAAGATTGCGCACAGTCATCCGACCCTATTACCCCGCCACACACCGACGTTCATGTGTGCTGAAATTCCCTTGTGAATTGGAGTCTGAGAGCCTGCGGGCGGCACGGCCACGTCACCTACGCGCCAGTCGAGCAGCCGTTGCGCGACCGCCTGCGCGCCGAGACCGCGCTGGGCGAGGCATGGCGATGCCTGCGCTGCGGCGACTTCACCCTCGGGGAGCCGCACGGCTCCGGACCGGCGGAGGACGCGCCGATCGTGCTGCGCGGCCACGCCCTCAGGGACGCGACCATCCTGCGGCTGCTCGCCGTCTTCCGGTGGGCCAAGGGCCTGCTCGTGCTCGGCGCGGCATACGGCGTGTGGCGGTTCCGCGCCCATCACGACGCCGTCAACCGGGCCTTCCACGAGGACCTCCCGCTCCTCCAGCCGCTGGCCGACAAGCTCGGCTGGCACCTGGAGGACTCCGGCGTGCTCCACACGCTGCGGACCGTGCTCGCGGCGGAGACGCGGACGCTGACCTGGATCGGGCTCGGCCTGCTCGTCTTCGGCTCCCTGCTCATGACCGAGGGCGTCGGCCTGTGGCTGCTGAAGCGCTGGGGCGAGTACTTCGCGGTGGTCGCCACCTCGCTGTTCATCCCCATCGAGATCTACGAGATCGTCGAGAAGGTGACCTGGCTGCGGATCGTCATCCTGTTGATCAACATCGCGGCCGTCCTCTACATCCTGCTCAGCAAGAGGCTGTTCGGCCTGCGCGGCGGGCACGCCGCCTACGAGGCCGAACGGCACGAGGCGAGCCTCCTGGAGGTGGAGGCCTCAGCCGTGGCGCAGTGACCCGGGGGACCCGGTTCAGTGACCGGCGTCCTCCCAGGTCGAGCCGACCCCGACGGAGACGCCGAGCGGGACGCGCAGCTCGTAGGCCGCGCACATCTGCTCCCGCACCATCTCGGTCAGCTCGTCCAGCTCGCCCGGGGCGACCTCGAACACCAGCTCGTCGTGGACCTGGAGGAGCATCCGGGAGCGCATGCCCTCAATGGCCCGCTGCACGTTGAGCATCGCGACCTTGATGATGTCGGCCGCCGAGCCCTGGATGGGCGCGTTGAGCGCCATCCGCTCGGCCATCTCCCTGCGCTGCCGGTTGTCGCTGGTCAGGTCGGGCAGGTAGCGGCGGCGGCCGAGGATCGTCTCGGTGTAGCCGTCCTTGCGGGCCTGCGCCACGATCGCGTCGAGGTAGTCGCGGACCCCGCCGAACTCCTCGAAATACTCGTCCTTGAGCGCCCTGGCCTCCGCGACCGGGATGTTCAGCTGCCCGGAGAGCCCGAAGTCGGACAGGCCGTAGGCCAGGCCGTAGTTCATCGCCTTGATCCGGGCCCGCAGCTCGCCGTCCACCTGCTCCGGCGGCAGGTCGAAGACCCGGGCCGCGGTCGCCTGGTGGAAGTCGTGGCCCGACTCGAACGCCGCGATCAGCGACTCGTCCTGCGACAGGTGCGCCATGATCCGCAGCTCGATCTGGCTGTAGTCGGCCGTCAGCAGCGTGTCGTAGCCCTCCCCCACCACGAAGCCCTTCCGGATCCGGCGGCCCTCGGCGGTCCTGATCGGGATGTTCTGCAGGTTGGGCTTCTCGCTGGACAGCCGCCCGGTCGCCGCGATGATCTGGTTGAACGTGGTGTGGATCCGCCCGTCGTCGCCGATCTCCTTGATCAGGCCCTCGACCGTCGTGCGGAGCTTGGTCTGGTCGCGGTGCCTCAGCAGGATCGTCGGCAGCTCGTTGTCGGTCTGCAGCGCTAGCGAGGCGAGGGCGTCCGCGTCGGTCGTGTAGCCGGTCTTGATCTTCTTCGTCTTGGGCAGGCCGAGCTTGACGAAAAGGATCTCCTGGAGCTGCTTGGGCGAGCCCAGGTTGAACTGCTCCCCCACGACCTCGTGGGCGGCCTCGACGGCCTGCTTCACGGCCGCGCCGAATTCGGCCTCCAGCGCCGCGAAATACTGCCGGTCGGCGGCGATGCCGGTCCTTTCCATCTCGGCCAGCACCCGCACCAGCGGCAGCTCCACATCGATGACCAGACGCGTCCCGCCGCGCTGGGACAGGTGGCCCTCCAGGGCCTCGGCCAGGTCGCGCACGGCCTGGGCGCGCAGCGCCAGGTCCCGCGCGGCTCCGGCGTCGGCGTCGTCGAACAGCGAGCCCTGCCCGTTGGGCGCGGACTCGGCCCGCAACTCCCGGTGCAGGTAGCGCAGGACGAGGTCGTCGAGCGGGAACGAGCGCTGCCCCGGCATGGCCAGGTAGGCCGCCAGGGCCGTGTCACAGGTGAGCCCGCGCAGGTCCAGCCCGAGCGCCCACAGCGCCAGCAGCGGCCCCTTGGAGTCGTGTACGGCTTTCGCCTTCGACTCGTCGGCCAGCCACGCCGCCAGGGCGGCCTCGTCCTCGGGGGTGAGCTGGGTGGGATCGATGTAGGCCGCGCCCGTGGCGGAGGCGACGGCGATGCCGTCCAGCCGGCCCGTGCCGCTGCCGTACGCCCCCTTGAACTCCAGCCCGGCCCGGCCCTTGGGGAGGGCCTGGAGCCAGCCGGCCACCTGGCCGGGCTCCAGCACGGTCACCTCGAGCTCGAAGCCCGCCTCGGCCTCCGGCTCCGTCGTGCCGAGCGTCTTGAAGAGCCGCTCGCGCAGCTCGCCGCGGATCTGCAGCGAGTCGAGGAGCTTGTTGACCTCCTCGCGGTCCCACTGGCCCATCGTGAGGCCGGCCACGTCGGCGTCGAGCGTGACGTCGCGCTTCAACTCGGTCAGCATCCGGTTGTGGATCACCTGGCCGAGGTGCTCGCGGAGCTTGTCGCCGACCTTGCCCTTGACCTCGTCGGCCCGCCTGACCAGCTCGTCCAGCGAGCCGTACTCGGCGATCCACTTGGTCGCGGTCTTCTCGCCCACGCTGGGGATGCTGGGCAGGTTGTCGCTCGGGTCGCCGCGCAGCGCCGCGAAGTCGGGATACTGCGCCGGGGTCAGGCCGTACTTCTCGATCACGGCCTCGGGGGTGAACCGGGTCATGTCGCTGATGCCCCGCCTGGTCATCAGCACCGTGACGTTCTCGTTCACGAGCTGCAGGGCGTCGCGGTCGCCGGTGACGATCAGGACGTTCATGTCCTTGCCGGCGGCCTGCGTGGCCAGCGTCGCGATCAGGTCGTCGGCCTCGAACCCAGCCAGCCACAGGCGCGGGATCCGCAGCGCGTCGAGCAGCTCGTAGATGAGCTGCATCTGGCCGCGGAAGTCCTCAGGGGTCTCCGACCGGTTGGCCTTGTAGCCGTCGAACGCCTCATGCCGGAAGGTCGGCTCGCTCCGGTCGAAACAGACCGCCACGTGGCTCGGCTGCTCGTCGCGCAGGATGTTGGCGAGCATCGAGGTGAAGCCGTAGACCGCTTCCGTGTGCTGCCCGTCCGTCGTCATCAGGTTCGCGTCCTTCAGGGCGTAGAAGGCGCGGTACGCAAGAGAATGCCCGTCCAGAAGCAGCAGGCACGGACGGGTGGGGGTCGGTTCACTCTTCGGCACACCCGCAGCCTAGTCTCCCTCTACGACAGAAACCCCAGGCTCTTCCCACAGGAGGCGTCCCCTTGACCTTGACCGATCCCGAGGAATTCCTGGAGTTCATGAACAAGTCCGGCGAAGGCCACCTGCCCGAGCGCATGGGAATCGAGATCCTGGAGGCGAGCGCCGAAAGGGTCGTCGGCCGCATGCCCGTCGAGGGCAACACCCAGCCGTACGGCCTGCTCCACGGAGGCGCCTCCTGCGTGCTGGCCGAGACCCTCGGCTCGATGGGAGCCGCCCTGTACGCCGGGGAGGGAGGGGGCGCCGTCGGCATCGAGATCAACGCCACGCATCACCGCTCCGCCTCGTCGGGGCACGTCACCGGCGTCGCGACGCGCCTGCACGGCGGCCGGACGCTCGCGACCTACGACATCGAGATCAGCGACGACCAGGGGCGGCGCGTCTGCACCGCCCGGCTGACGTGCATGCTGCGCGACACCGGGACCGTGAACGGCTCGGCTTCCTGAAACCGGGCGCTCGCGATATTCGCCCTCATAACGGAACAGCTTGCGACTCTCTTTGCACGCGGGCCCCTCAGGTCGCTACCGTTGTGGCCCCGAGCCCGTGGGAGACCGAGTAGACAACGTGCAGAGCCGGGGAAGCTGTGCACGGACCCAAAGGTCCACCGCGGGCTCATCGGCTTTCCCGCGTTAATCGGTATGACCTGGGAAGCTTTCTCACGCCAGTGACACACCCTGGTCACCGATTGGTGACGAACGGGCCCGAATCGGGCGACCTGGGCTTATGCTCCGGCCACAACGTCGCCGACAGGGCGATGTCGCCTGTTCGGAATGGGGGGGCACCACCCCGCCATGACCTAAATAGAGGGAGCACCATTGCGCAGAGCCGTGATCGCGTTCACGGCCTTCCTGGGTGGACTCGTCCTACTCCTCTCCTCCCCCGCCTGGGCGGACGGGGAGGCACTGAAGGGCACACTCCAAAACCAAGGCCAGCCGGTGAACGGCGTGAAGATCAGCGTGACGACCCAGGACGGCAAACCCGTCGCAGAGGTCACGTCAGGCGCGGACGGCAAGTGGCAGGTGCCCGTCCCCAAGGCTGGTGAGTACAAGGTCACCCTCGACCAGAAGACGCTCCCCTCCGGGGTCGCCCTCAAGTTCAAGGACAAGGACACGCTCACCGTACAGGTGTACGAAGGCAGCCAGCGTAACGTGCTGTTCGCCCTCGGGGCCGCCGGACAGCAGGGCAACGGCCCGGCCTCCTCTGACTCGTCGTTCTGGAACCGCGTCGCCCAGCTCACCTTCGAAGGCTTCAACCTCGGCCTCATCATCGCGCTCGCGGCCATGGGCCTGTCCCTCATCTTCGGGACCACCGGGCTCACCAATTTCGCCCATGGCGAGCTGCTGACCCTGGGTGCGATGTCCGCCTACTTCTTCAACGTCGTCCTCGGGATTCAGCTGATCCCGGCGACCGTGATCGCCGTCATCGTCGGCGGGGCCTTCGGCTACCTGCAGGATCGATTCTTCTGGGGCAAGCTGCGGCAGCGGGGCAGCAGCCTGCTGGCCATGATGATCATTTCCATCGGCCTGGCCCTGTTCCTTCGCTACCTGTTCCTGTTCCTGTTCGGCGGGGAGAGCGCCGCCTACACCGACTACAACGCCCAGGCCGGCATCCAGGTCGGGCCGATCTCGGCCGCGCCCAAGAACTTCATCGCCATGGGCATCGAGCTCGCCGTTCTGTTGATCGTGGGCCTCGCGCTCCTGAAGACCCGCACGGGCAAGGCCGCCCGAGCCGTCGCGGACAACCCGGCGCTCGCCGCGTCATCCGGCATCAACGTCGACAGGGTCATCCGCATCATCTGGACCGCGGGCGGGGCCGTCGCGGCGCTCGCGGGCGTCATGCTGGGCCTCTCCCAGAACGTCGGCTACCAGATGGGCTTCCAGATCCTGCTGCTCGTCTTCGCGGGCGTCACCCTGGGCGGGCTGGGCACCGCATTCGGCGCCCTGGTCGGCTCCATCGTCGTCGGCCTCTTCATTCAGCTGTCCACCCTCGTGGTACCGACCGAGCTGAAGACCGTCGGCGCACTGCTGGTGCTCATCCTCGTCATGCTCTTCCGGCCGCAGGGCATCCTGGGCCGGCGCGAGCGCATCGGCTGATCGGAGACCACACGTGGACTGGAACAGCATCTTCGTCACCACGGTCAAGGCCTCGATCGGCCTCGAAACCGTCGTTTACGCGCTCGCCGCCATCGGCCTCAACGTCCAGTTCGGCTACGCGGGACTGCTCAACTTCGGCCAGGCCGCCTTCCTCGGCGTCGCCGCATACGGCCTGGCGGTCACTGTCGCCACCTTCCAGCTGCCGTTCTGGCTCGGCATCGTCATCGGGCTCGCCGCCACCGTCGTGCTCGCGTTCCTCCTCGGAATCCCGACCCTGCGACTGCGCGCCGATTACCTCGCCATCGTCACCATCGCCGCGGCGGAGATCGTCCGGCTCATCTTCCGGGCGGTCAAGTTCAAGGATGTCTTCGGCGGATCCGACGGCCTCCAGAGCTTCTCCGGCGACTTCTACGCGATGAACCCCTACGCGCCCGGCTCGTACGGCATCGGCTCGATCACCTTCACCGAGCGGACGATGTGGGTCCTCACGGTCGGCTGGATCCTCGTCGCGCTGTCCTGCGCGCTGGTCTACCTGCTCATGAAGAGCCCGTGGGGCCGCGTCCTGAAGGCCATCCGCGAGGACGAGGACGCCGTGCGCAGCCTCGGCAAGAACGTGTTCTCCTACAAGATGCAGGCGCTGGTCCTCGGCGGCATCATCGGCTGTCTCGGCGGGTTCGTCTTCGCCCTCGGCCAGGCCTCCGTGCAGCCCGACCTGTACGGAACCGAGTTCACCTTCTACGCGTACACGATCGTGATCCTCGGCGGGGCGGCGCGTGTCTTCAGCCCGGTCGTCGGCGCGGCCATCTTCTGGGTGCTGCTGGTCTTCATCGGCAACACGCTCGCCGAAGCGGTCGGCTCCGGGGTGATCCCCTCGTCGATCATGACGGTCAGCCAGGCCGGCTCGGTCCGCTTCATGCTCGTCGGCCTCGGCCTGATGCTGTTGCTCATCTTCCGGCCCCAGGGCATCTTCGGCGACAAGAGGGAGATCGCGCTCGATGCACGCTGACACGACCACCGCCAAGAAGGAGGCCGCGCTGGCCGTCTTCGCGGGCCTCGAGACCGAGCCGGGCGTCCCCAAGCCGGACCCGATCCTGGTCATCGACAAGGTCGTCCGCAGGTTCGGCGGCCTCACCGCGGTCGACGTCGACCACGTCGAGATCCAGCGCGGCTCGATCACCGCCCTCATCGGGCCCAACGGAGCGGGCAAGACGACGTTCTTCAACCAGCTCACCGGCTTCGACACCGCCGACGCCGGATCCTGGACCTTCAACGGCAAGCCGATGAACGGCGTCCCCGCACACCGGGTGGCCAGGCAGGGAATGGTCCGCACGTTCCAGCTCACCAAGGCCCTGTCCAAGCTGACCGTCATGGAGAACATGCGGCTGGGCGCGCAGAACCAGCGCGGGGAGAACTTCTTCCGCGCCCTCATCCCCGGCAGCTGGCGCGGCCAGGAGGACGAGATCACCGAGCGGGCCGAGGAGCTCCTCGAGCGCTTCAAGCTCGCCGCCAAGCGCGACGACTTCGCCGGCTCCCTCTCAGGCGGCCAGCGCAAGCTCCTCGAGATGGCCCGCGCCCTCATGGTCGGCCCCGAGCTCGTCATGCTCGACGAGCCGATGGCCGGGGTGAACCCCGCGCTCACCCAGTCCCTCCTCGGGCACGTCAAGAACCTGCGCGAGGAGGGCATGACCGTGCTGTTCGTCGAGCACGACATGGACATGGTCCGCGACATCAGCGACTGGGTCATCGTCATGGCACAGGGCGCGGTCATCGCGGAGGGCCCGCCGGACACGATCATGTCGGACCAGCGCGTCATCGACGCCTACCTCGGCGCCCACCACGACGCGCCGATGTCCGTCGAGGAGGCGGAAGAGCAGCTTCACGAGGCCGAGGCCGAGCTCGAGGCCGAGATCGAGGAGAAGGCATGAGCGAGCCCGAGCCGAACGGCACACCGACGGAGAGCGCGACCGCGGACATCCCGGCTGAAACCGTGGCGGACACCTCAGATGTGGGCGGCAGGGCCGCCGTCACCGACCGCACGGACCACCTCGCCGGAGCCCAGGACGCCGTCCTCCGGGCCGACGAGCTGTACGCCGGGTACGTCCCCGGCGTCAACATCCTCAACGGCGCCGACCTCTACGTGAAGAAGGGCGAGCTGATCGGCATCATCGGCCCCAACGGCGCCGGTAAGTCGACCCTGCTCAAGTCCCTCTTCGGGCTGGTCAACGTGCGCAGCGGCACGGTGACCCTGAACGGCGAGGACATCACCAACCTCAAGGCCCATTCCCTCGTCGCCCGGGGTGTCGGCTACGTCCCGCAGACCAACAACGTCTTCCCGAGCCTGACCATCGAGGAGAACCTCGAGATGGGCGCCTTCCAGGTGCCGGCCAAGTTCAAGGAGCGCTTCGAGTTCGTCTGCGAGATCTTCCCCGCCCTCAAGGAGCGGCGCAAGCAGCGGGCGGGGTCGCTGTCCGGCGGCGAGCGCCAGATGGTCGCCATGGGCCGCGCGCTCATGACAGAGCCATCCGTCCTGCTCCTCGACGAGCCCTCGGCCGGCCTCTCCCCCAAGCTGCAGGACCTGGTCTTCATCCAGGCCCAGCAGATCAACAAGGCGGGTGTGACGGTCATCATGGTGGAGCAGAACGCGCGGCGCTGCCTGCAGATCTGCCACCGCGGCTACGTTCTCGACCAGGGCCGCAACGCCTACATGGCCAGCGGCAAGGACCTCATCAACGACCCCAAGGTCATCGAGCTCTATCTGGGCACCCTCGCCCGCGCCTGACCCCGCGTCCGAAGGCCCCGGCGAACCTTCCGCCGGGGTCTCCGCCTCCGCGGCGGCCATGCCGTATACAGCACGAAGGGCCCGGTCCGAGAGGACCGGGCCCTTCTGCGCTAGAGCTGAGGATCAGCCGGAGATCTTGCCGGTGTTGAAGGCGATGTTCTTGAAGGTGTTGTCCGGGCCGTACTGGTAGATCCCGATCGTGGCCTCGGCCGGGTCACCCGCGTCGTTGAACTCGATCGGACCGGAGACACCGTCGTAGTCGATGTCCGTGCCGGCCGCGATCAGGTCGGCGCACTCCTTGAAGGTCTTGCACTTGGTGCCGCCCTCGGAGACCGTCTGCAGGTGCTTGGCGATGTCGGTGCCCGCGTCGCTCTTGGCCTCAAGGGCCGCCAGCGCGGTGAGGACCGTTGCGTCATAGGACTCGGGGGCGTAGTTGTAGACCGTCAGCGACGGGTCCACGGCCTTGAGCTTGTCCTTGAAGTCCTTCGTGGAGTCCACGCCGGGCGTGGTGCCCTTGATGCCCTTCAGGGTGCCCTTCGGGAAGTCCTTCGAGTAGTCGGCCAGGTTGCCGTCCACAAAGTAGATCTTCACCTTGTCGGGGCCGATGCCCTGCTTGATCAGTTCAGGGACGATCTTCTTGGTCTCGTCGAAACCGATCAGAGCGATCGCCTTGGGGTTGGCGGCCTTGATCTTCGACACGTCCGCCGAGTAGTCCGCGGCCTTCGGGTCGTAGATCACCTTCTCGACGACCTGGCCGCCACCGCCCTCGACGGCCTTCTGCGTGTTGTCAGCGAGGCCGGTGCCGTACGCGTCCTGGAGAGCCAGGATGCCCACGGTGTCATTGCCGTCGGCCACGATGAGGTCACCCAGGACGCGGCCCTGGAGAACGTCCGGCGGAGCCGTACGGAAGTAGAGGCCCTTGTCGTTGTAGGAGGTCAGCTTGTCGGAGGTGTTGGCGGGCGAGATCTGCACCACGCCGGCTCCCGTGATCTTGTCGATCACCGACAGCGACACCGACGACGAAGCCGCGCCGACCACCACGTCGGCCTTCTGCTGAAGCAGCTTGTCCACCGACTGCGAGGCAATGTTCGTCGACGTGTCACCCGAGTCGGTGTCGACCTCTGTGACCGGCTTACCGAGGACGCCTCCGGCGTCGTTGATCTCCTTGACCGCCAGCTTCACGCCGGCGAACTCCGGCGGGCCGAGGTAGGCGAGCGAACCAGTCTGCGGCAGCAGGGTGCCAACCGTGAAAGTGCCGTCCGCGACGACCGCCGCCGGAGCGGTCGAGGACGCCGGGGGCGCCGAGGACGCCGAGGACGCCGGCGCGGCGCTCTCCGTGCCACCGCCACAGGCTGTCAGGGCAAGGCTGGCAGCCGCGGCGACGGCCAGCGCGCGCCCAAGGGGGGCAATGCGGATCATGAAGCATCTCCTTCATCCAGGCCCGGGAAACGTCAGCGCTGCCGACCCGTCCCGATCGAATGCTGGAAAGGTACATACCTCAAGGGGCCCCTGACCAGGAAAGCATCAGAACTGTCCACACTTGGATGCGGAGTCGTAATAACTCCTCAACTTAGCGGCGCAACGCATCTGACCAGGATTCCGACCACTTCTCCCGAGTGCGCCCCGTGATCACGTGGCCCGACCTTACCGGCGGGTACGGCCCCAGCCCACCTCAGGCCGACGGCTCGGACGATCCGGCTCCCTCGTTCACGACGATCTGCGCCACCTGGCGCATGCTCATGCGCCGGTCCATGGACGCCTTCTGGATCCACCGGAACGCCTGCGGCTCGGTCCAGCCGTGCTGGGCCATGAGCAGCCCCTTCGCCCGTTCCACCAGCTTCCTGGTCTCCAGCCTGTCGGAGAGGGTGGTGACCTCCTTCTCCAGCGCCGCGATCTCCTCGTGGCGGCTGACCGCCATCTCGATCGCCGGGACCAGGTCACCCTTGGTGAACGGCTTGACCAGGTAGGCCATCGCCCCCGCGTCCCTGGCCCGCTCGACCAGGTCCCGCTGCGAGAATGCGGTCAGGATGAGGCATGGTGCGATCCGCTCGGACACGATCCGCTCCGCCGCCGAGATCCCGTCGAGAACCGGCATCTTGACGTCGAGGATCACCAGATCGGGCCGGAGCTCCATGGCCAGTTTGACCGCGCTCTCCCCATCACCGGCCTCTCCAACCACGGCGTAGCCGTCCTCTTCGAGCATCTCCTTGAGGTCGAGGCGGATCAGTGCCTCATCTTCCGCGATCACCACTCGCCGCTGCGTACTCACGCACAAGAGGTTACCGACGTCCGCTACATTAGGACCACGCCAGGGCCGCGCGGCCGATCACAGGTCCGCTAAGCTCTAGGCGACGGGTTCGGACAAACGAACATAAGTCCGGATTGAAGCCTCGGTACCCCAATGGCAGAGGGAGCGGATTCAAAACCCGCAAAGTGTGGGTTCGAATCCCACCCGGGGCACTTCAACTTGTAGGGGCAGCGAAACTGCGAGTGGTGGATGGCATGGTAGCCGCATGCAACCCCCCCACGACACCGTGGACCGCGCCCTCGTCGATGCACGCCTGAGCGACCTTAATTGGAACTGGTGCCCGGTTATGGTGCGGGAACGGCGCGGAGCCAGGTGTGGTCGGGGGTCAGGTAGGCGTCGACGACTAGACCGGCGGCCCCCAACTCAGCCGTCAACGCGTCCTGTGTAAGTCTCCGCGTGGTGAAGGAATGGGTCCAGGTCCGAGCGCCTACCTCGTAGCGCATCGTGGCGGACACCAGGCCGGGCGCCGAGCGGCTGAGCTCGGTCATCGTGAAGGTCACGCCGCCCTTGGTGCCGCCCTGACCTCGCTCCCAGGCGTCCTGGATCTCGGCGGGCTGCCATTGGATCAGCGCGCCGCCGCCCTCGGCGAGGTGATGGCGGCAGGTGTCCAGCAGCCGCCGCCGTTCATGGTCGTCGGGGGTGTTGACGAGGTGCGAGGCGAGGAGAACGGTGTCGAACCGCTGGTCCAGACGGAGATCCTGAATTCGGGCGCAGACGGTCTCGACACCGGCGACACGGGCCAGCATGTCCGGGGACTCGTCGACCGCGACCACGGAGAACCCGAGCGCGGCCAGGGCATGGGCCAGCCGACCCGGCCCGGACCCAAGGTCGAGGATCGTACGGCCGTCGCCGACAGCGGCCTGGATGATCGCGGGTTCCTCTCCGGGAGGCAGGAGCGCGTAGAACTCCACGGCACAGCCATCGGGCGCGATCGGCCCGGGGCCGCTGCCACTGTTCGGGGGGATCGCCACCACCCCACCCTACGAGCCAGCTAAACGCGCGCGAGACCGGTACCGCGGTCGCCGCCAAGGCGGTACAGGAGCACGCCGAGGCGATACGTCACGCGCAGTCGCATGGCATGCCCTCCCTTCGCGACGCCATGCTTCCAACCGGCGTCGCCGTCCCGCAACGGTTTCCCGGCTATCACCTCAGCGCTATGGGGTTGTGCCAGGTGACGCCGGGAAAGCGGGCGAAGTCGGAGTCGGCCGAGCAAACGCCGACGCCGTGCTCGAGCGCCAGGGCCGCCAGGTGGGCGTCCGTCACCAGGTTGCCGCGCACGTCGCCGCGGATCAGGAGATCTCGCAGGACGTCGGCATGCCGGGGCGTCGGCAACGGGACCCAGGCGGGTCCCGCATCGAGCCAATCCTCGACATAGCTCCACGCCTGCTCAGCAGTCAGTGGGTGCGCCGAGACGCGCGGATGGGTCGAGATGCGAAGGAACGCCGTGAGGGAAGCCCATGGCAGCCCGATCCTGACGGGGCCGTTGAGCGCGCTTTCCAGCCACTCCAGTGATGTCTTGTGGAACGGGCTCGTCTCGTCGACCGCGTAGAGCAGGATGTTGGCGTCGACGATCATCTCTCGTCCCCCAGTTCGTCGAGCAACTCCAGCGCCTCCGCGACATTGGAAACGTCGACACGCATTCCCAGCGCCTCGGTCCGTTGGCGAAACGTCTTAGGAGCCGGACGCGCTCGGAGCCCCTCGCGCACCAGTTCGTTGATGGCCTCGCTCAGGCTGATGTGCCGTTCGCGCTTCAGTTGCTCCACCGCCGCGAGAACATCGTCGTCCAGCCTTAACGTCGTCCGCATGCCCTTAAGTATGTCATCACCGATGCTGGCAGAGAAACATCAATGATGTCGCGTAGCGCCCAGGAGCCCTACAAGATTGAGGCGCTCAGGCGAGGCTGTCGAGCCAGGCCTGGTGGAGGCGGGCGAACCGGCCGGATCGGGTGATGAGGTGCTCGGGCGGGCCGTCCTCGACGACGCGGCCGCCCTCCATGACGAGCACCCGCTCGGCGATCTCCACGGTGGACAGGCGGTGGGCGATGATGATGGCGGTGCGGTCGGCCAGGATCGTGCGGAGGGCCCGCTGGACGAGCCGCTCGCTCGGCACGTCGAGGCTGGAGGTTGCCTCGTCGAGGATCAGCACGGCGGGATCGGCGAGGAAGGCCCGGGCGAAGGCCACGAGCTGCCGCTGCCCGGCCGACATTCGGCCGCCGCGCTTGCCGACCTGGGTCTGGTAGCCATCGGGCAGCGTCGCGACGAACTCGTGCGCGCCGATGGCTTCGGCGGCCTCGGCGACGGCGGCCATGGACGCCTCGGGTCGCCCGAATCGGATGTTGTCGGCGATCGTCCCGGTGAACAGGAAGTTCTCCTGGGTGACCATGACCACGTGGCGGCGCAGCGTGGTCTCGTCGAGGTCGCGCAGGTCGAGGCCGTCGAGGAGGACCCGGCCGGTCACCGGATCGTAGAAGCGCGAGATCAGCTTGGCGAGGGTGGTCTTGCCCGCTCCCGTGGTGCCGACAACGGCGACGGTCTGGCCCGAGGGGATCTCCAGGTCGAGGCGGGGCAGGACGGGCGGACCGCCGGCGTAGGCGAACTCCACGGCGTCGAACCGGAGCGCGCCGCGGGGGCGGGCCAGCGTGGCGGGGCGCCGGGGCTCCGCGACGTCCGGCTGCTCCTCCAGCACGCCGGAGAGCTTCTCCAGGGCGGCCCCGGCCGACTGGAGGGCGTTGTAGAACTGGCTGATCTCCTGCATCGGCTCGTAGAACTGGCGCAGGTAGAGCAGGAAGGCGGCCAGCACCCCGACCGTCACCGTGCCGCGCACGGCGAGCCACCCGCCGTACAGCAGGACGATGGCCACGGTGACGTTCCCGATGAGCTTGATGCCGGGCATGAAGATCGCCACGAGGCGTGAGCCGCGCGTGTTGGCGTCGCGGTAGTCGGCGTTGAGCTTCTCGAAGATCTCCTGGTTGCGGGGCTCTCTGCGGAAGGCCTGCACGGCGCGGATGCCGGTCATGGACTCGACGAAGTGCACGATGACGAGTGCGACGGTCTCGCGGGTCCTACGGTAGGCCGCGCTCGACTGGCGGCGGAACCACCGGGTGAACAGCAGCAGGACGGGCAGCGGCAACAGAGCCACCAGGCCGAGGTGGACGTCGAGCACGAGCAGCATGGCGGCCGTGCCGAAGAGGGTGAGCACGGCTGTGACGAGCCCGTCGAAGCCCGAGTCGAGCAGCTCCGCGATGGCCTCGACATCCGAGGTGAGCCGGGCGATGACCCGGCCGGAGGTGTACTTCTCGTGGAAGGAGAGGGACAGCCTTTGGAAATGGTTGAACACGCGGCGGCGCAGTTCGAGCAGGATGTCCTGCCCGATCCGCCCGGAGAGCTGGAGGAACGCCTGCCGGGTGACCGCCTGGGTCAGCGCGGCCGCGACGATGGCCGCGACGATCGTCAGGAGCGTCCCGGCTCCCCTGCCGTGTGTCATCGGCGGGATGCCGCTGTCGATGCCGGTCTTCACGAGGTACGGCAGGGCGAGGCCGGCGGCATTGGACACCACGATGACGGCGGTGAGCACGCCGATCGCCTTGCGGTGGGGCCGCAGCAGGTCGCCGAGCAGCCGGCGCGAGCGGGTCCGCAGCAGGAGCGAGACGGTCTCGGGGATGTGCTCCTTGTCCTCGGCGGCCACGCCGCGCCATCTGTCGGTCGCTTCGCCAGCCGTCGCGCCGGTCGTCTTGTCAGCTGTCGTGCCGGTCATCGCACCGCCTGCTCGGGGTCGAGGTCGGCGTCCTGGGCGAGCAGGGCGCGGTACTCCGGGACTCCGGACAGCAGGTCGGGATGCCGGCCGATGTGGGTGATGGTGCCGTCGCGGAGAAGGGCGACCCGGTCGGCCAGCAGCACGGTGGAGGCCCTGTGGGCGACGACGAGGCCGGTCGCGTCGGCGAGGACCCGGCGCAGCGCCTCCTCGACGAGGGCCTCGGTCTCGACGTCGAGGGCGGAGAGGGTGTCGTCGAGGACGAGGATCCTGGGTTTGCCGAGGACGGCGCGGGCCAGGGCCAGGCGCTGCCGCTGGCCGCCGGACAGGGACATCCCCTGCTCGCCGATCCGGGTGTCGAGCCCCCAGGGCAGGTCGTAGGCGAAGGTGGCCTGGGCGATCTCCAGGGCTTCGCGGATGTCGTCGTCGGTGGCGTGGCGGTGGCCGAGCGTGAGGTTCTCCCGGACGCTCATCGAGAACAGCGTCGGCTCCTCGAACGCGGTGGCGACGACCGAGCGCAGCGCGGGCAGGGACAGGTCGCGCACGTCGTGCCCGTCGATGGTGACCCGGCCGGCGGTGACGTCGCAGAGCCGGGGGACGAGGGCGGTCAGGGTGGTCTTGCCGGACCCGGTGGCGCCGACGATGGCGACCGTCTCCCCCGGGGCCACGTCGAGCCAGACGTCGCGCAGCACGGGCCGGTCGCCGCCGGGGAAGCGGAACTCCACGCCCTCGAACCGGAGGTGTCCGCGCGGCTCCTCGATGACGCGGGTGCCGCCGGTGATCTCGGGGACGGTGTCGAGCACCTCGATCACGCGGTCGGCGGAGGTCATCGCCTCCTGGCCCATGGCGAGGATGTAGCCGAGAGAGGCGACCGGCCAGACGAGCTGGAGCACGAGGGTGGTGAAGGCGACCAGCGTGCCGATGGTCAGCGAGCCGTGGGCGACGGCGAGCGCGCCGAGCAGCAGCACCATGGCGAGGGTGACGTTGGGGACGACTTCGAGGAACGTGAAGAACCGGGAGGCGAGGCGCACCTTGGCGAGCGACGTCCCGTGGATCTTGCGGGCGGTGTCGTCGAAGGTCTCGTAGAGGTGGCGCCGCCGGCCGAACGCCTTGATGGTGCGGATGCCCACCGCCGACTCCTCGACGAGGGTGGCGAGGTCGCCCTGCTGGTCCTGGACCTGACGGGAGATGCCGATGTACCGCTTCTCGAACCGGAGCGAGATCGCCACGATGGGCACCGCCGACGCGGTGACGAGCAGCCCGAGCGGCCAGTACATCCGCAGGAGCACGATGATCACGGCGGTGAGCTGGATGACGTTCATGACCAGGAACAGCACGCCGAACCCGAGGAAGCGGCGGATGGTCGACAGGTCGGTCGTCGCGCGGGACAGGAGCTGGCCGGACTGCCACTCGCCGTGAAAGCTCATCGGGAGGCGCTGGAGCTGGCCGTAGAGGTCGTCCCGGAGGGCGGTCTCCAGGCCGAGGACGGCCCCGATCTGGGACCACCTCCGGACGAACGTGAGGACCGCCTCCGCGATCCCCAGGCCGAGCGCGAGCAGCCCTAGCGGCAGGAGCGCTCCAAGGTCGCCATGCCTCACCGGGCCGTCGATGATCTCCTTGCCGACGAGCGGGATGACCGTGCCCGCGGCGATGCCGAGGAACGCGGCCACCCAGGACACGATGAGAACCCGGACGTAGGGCCGCAGGTAGGACCGCAGCCGCCACAGCGAGCGCCAGGAGAGCCGCCGGGCTCCCGGCCTCCTATCGGGATCGCCATAAGGATCTTGATCGGGGTCTGAAGCCATGGTCGGGCGCAGCTCTCCTCACCGGTGCATGGGACAGGATCGGACGACTCGCACCTGTCATGCTTCACCAGGAAGGTTGCTTCGATCAACCGGTTTTAGCGGGCTACCGGGGGCCCCACGCCGTCAGCGGGCGTGGGCCACCGCGGAGCCGATCGTGTGGACCCGGAGGGCGTTGGTGGACCCGGGGTTCCCGGGCGGGGAGCCGGCGACGATGACGATCTTGTCGCCCTTCTCGAACTGGCCGAGGGACAGCAACGAGGCCTCCACCTGACGCACCATGTCGTCGGTGTGGTGGACGAACGGCACCTCGAAGGTCTCGACGCCCCACGTCAGCGCGAGCTGGCCGCGCACCTGCGGGTTGGAGGTGAAGGCCAGCAGCGGGATCGGCGAGCGGTACCGGGCCAGGCGGCGGGCGGTCTCGCCGGACATGGTGAACGCCACGAGCGCCCGGGCGCCCACGATCGCGCCGACCTCGGCCGCCGCGCGGGCGATGGCGCCGCCGGTGGTCTCGGGAAGGCGCTCCAGGGTGTGCGTGGCGCGCAGCGCGGTGCCTTCGGCGGCGATGGCGATGCGGGCCATCGTGGAGACCGACTCGATGGGGTAGGTGCCGACCGAGGTCTCGCCGGACAGCATGACCGCGTCGGCGCCGTCCATGACGGCGTAGGCGACGTCGGAGGCCTCGGCGCGGGTCGGGCGGGGGGCGCTCATCATCGAGTCGAGCATCTGGGTGGCCACGATGACGGGGTGCGCCTTCTCGCGGCAGAGCTCGATGATGCGGCGCTGGACGATCGGAACCTGCTCCAGGGGCAGCTCGACGCCGAGGTCGCCGCGGGCCACCATGACGCCGTCGAACGCGTCGACGATCTCCTCGAGGCACTCGACGGCCTGCGGCTTCTCGATCTTGGCGAGGAGTGGCAGGTGGACGCCCTCCTCCTCCATGATCCCGCGGACGATGTCCGCGTCCTCGGGCGACCGGACGAACGACAGGGCGATCATGTCAAAGCCCGTGCGGAGGGCCCAGCGCAGGTCCTCCTCGTCCTTCTCGGTGAGCGCGGGGGCGCTGACGGCGACGCCGGGGAGGTTCAGCCCCTTGTTGTCGGAGATCATCCCGCCGATGACGACGCGGGTCACAACGCGGGGGCCCTCCACGGCCGTCACCTCGAGGTTGAGGCGGCCGTCGTCGACGAGGATGGTGTCGCCCGGCTTGACGTCGCCGGGGAGGCCCGCGTAGGTGGTGGAGACGATGTCCCGGTCTCCCGGCACGTCCTCGGTGGTGACGGTGAAAACGTCACCGAAGCCGAGCCGTACGGGGCCGGAGGCGAAGCGGCCGACGCGGATCTTGGGACCCTGCAGATCGGCGAGGACTCCGACGGCCTGGCCCAGCTCGTCGGCGGCGGCCCTGACCCGGTCCAGCACCTCCTTGTGGAGCTCGTGGCTGCCGTGGGAGAGGTTGAAGCGGGCCACGTTCATGCCTGCGGCGATGAGCTCGCGGAGGCGCTCCGGCGAGGAGGTGGCGGGGCCAAGGGTACAGACGATCTTTGCTCGACGACTCACAGGACCCACCCTAATTGGTACAGACCACTTGATTGCGACGACGCCCAGAGCTGTCGCCAAATGTTCAGACTTCACGCGGTCACCCGCATGTTCTACCGTTGCGCCCCATGGGACGTACCCGGATATGGAGTGCGATGGCGGCGCTGCTCACCGTAACCGCCTGCGCAGCCCAGAGTACCCAATCGAGCAAACCACCAGCGGGTGTTTCCGTGTCGCTGAACCAATGGCGCAGCGACGAGGCTTCCCATGCGATCGAGATCTCCGTGCGCAACGACACCTCTACCCCGGTGCGCTTCCATGATGTGCAGCTCGTCACCGACTCGTTCGTGACGCTTCCCCCGGCCCAGGTCGAAACGACGCTCGGCAAGACGCCGCGGACCGATTTCCAGGTTACGTACGGCGAAGCCCGCTGCGACCCGGCGAAGGTCCCTTCAGTGAAGCCGGCGACGGTGGCGGCACACCTCCAGGTGGGAAACGAACCCCTTCATGAGGTCAGGTTCGTCATTCCGCATCCGGATCCCCTCCTGGCCCAGTTGGTGACCGCCGAGTGCGGCGCCTTCATCCTGCGGCAGTCGGTGGACGTGACATTCGGGGCCTCGTGGGCCCACGTCGGGAAGACGCTGCACGGGGTGCTCATGGTGACGAGGAAGGGCGGGAACGAGCCCATCACGGTGGACGATCTCGGCAACACCACGCACTTCGACGTCAAGCCGCTGTCGGGCAGACACCGGCCTGTCATCGTGCTCGCGCCCGGCTCCAGGAGTGTGGAGATCCCGGTGGAGGTGACTCCCGCGCGCTGCGATATGCACGCGTTCGCGGAGGCCAAGAAGGCCTACCTGTTCCCGGTGTGGGCGACGGTCGGGGGCGGGAAGATGTACTGGCTCATCTCGACGCCGTCCAAGCAGACCCAGGCGACGTTCCTGTCGTACGCGGAGACGGCCTGCGGCTACGCGAGCTGACCGGTCATCCTAGAAGACGGATTTCTGTAGGGACCTCCGGCGAAGGTAGAAGCCGGCCCAGGAGACGAGCACGACGCCGACCACGATCCACCGCACGAGCACGGCGTACTCGGCGGGGTAGACGGTGCCCTGGATGTAGGTGTCGATGAAGCCGCCGGGGGCGAGGCCCCGCTCCCCGGCATGGGCGCGTGCCCAGTTCTCGATCGCCGTGAGGGGACACTCGGCCAGCCCGGCGATCTGGACGAGGCCCCAGGCGGAGATGGCGAGATGCGGCCAGAACAGCCGGGGCCACAGCCAGGCGAGGAAGCCGCCCAGGCCGATGTACGCGATGACCAGGAAGTGCGCCACCATGGTGGCTTCCCCGAGAATGCGATAAATCATGATCTGCCCTCCGACCTCGAAGGTAGATCCGGCCCCCGTCCGGCGGCATCCGTCCGCGTACTCAGATGCCTCCGCTACCTAACCTACGGCGCGGAGGGCGTTGGCGATGCCGTGGCCGTAGAACCCGTTCTTGTCCTTGCCGCCCTCGCACAGCTGCGTGCCGCCCGCGCCGTACTTCGCCGCCCGGGGTGAGGGGCAGGTCTTCTGGACGGCGGAGGCGTAGAGCAGCTTCTCGACCTTGGCCGGGTCCATGTACAGGCCGCCCTTGCCCGGCTTGCCGAACCGGCTGATGATGAGCGCGGCGATCCCCGTGACGTGGGGCGCGGCCATCGAGGTGCCCTCGAGGTACTGGTAGTAGGCGCACTTGCCGCCGTGGCACTCCTGCACGACCGCCGGGTCGTCCGGCTTGCCGTGAGCGTCGACGAGGCCCCCGGCGCGCAGCGCGCGGTACGGCGCGGCCGCCAGGATCTCCCGGCGGGCGCCCTTGAGCGGCGTGCCGCCGTCGAACATGTCGCCGCCGGGCGCGGCGATGTCGGTCTGCTCGATGCCGTAGTCGGAGTAGACGGCCTTCCGCCCGCTCGGGCCGACGGCGGAGACCGAGATGACGCCGTCGAGCTCGGCCGGGACGTTGACGCAGGAGTTGTCGACCTTGCGGTCCCGCTCCGCGCCAAGGGGGTAGTCGGGGCTGGCGGTGTCCCGCGTGGGCTTGCCGAGGTCGGTGCCGCTGTTGCCGATGGCGGTGATGAGCGTGACGCCGCGCTTGCGGGCGTAGTCGAGCGCCCGCCGCATGCCCGTGATGATGCCCCGCTGTTCGAGCTGCTGTGCCCGGGTGTCCTGCGGGTTGGCGGTGCAGTTGAAGGTCCAGGGGTCGACGTAGAAACTCATGTTGACCACGTCGATGCCCACGTCGCCGGCGTATGTCAGGGCGTCCATGGTCGGCTTGAGGAAGAAGTAGCCCGAGTCGGTGCCGGCGCGCAGGTTGACCAGGGACACGCCGGGCGCGACCCCGGCGACGCCGATGCCGTTGAGCGGCGAGCCGATGGTGCTGGCGACGTGGGTGCCGTGCCCGTCGTCGTCCACGTCGGCCGGGTCCTTGCAGCCCTTGTACTCGCAGGCGCCGTCGAACTTCTTGCCGTTGGAGTCCTTGGGGCGGTCCGTGACGAAGTTGCGGCTGAGCGCCCGGTTGAAGTTCGGCGCGATGTCCGGGTGGTTTCCGTCGACACCGGTGTCGATGATGCCCACCAGCACCTTGTGGCTGCCCCTGACCTTGGCGTACGACCCGGTGGGGGTGGCGCCGATCATCGCCATGTCCCACTGACGGCCCGACAGCGGGTCGCCCCCGGAGGTGCTGCTCCCCCGCCGTGAGACGGACGAGGCCCGAGAAGCCGTAGAAGCCCGAGAAGCCGTAGAAGAGGCCGCGGTCCGCTCCCCCGCGCGGGCGACCGCGCCGATGCGGCGGTCGAGCGTGACGCCGACCACGGCGGGGCCGGCCCCGATCCGCTCGGGCGACCCGGTCCGCGCGATCAGGTAGCCGAGCCGGTCGTCCTGCCCGTCAAGAGTGGCCCCCGCGTCCTTGACGGCCTGGAGCGCCGCCGCACGGCCGCCCTCGGCGTAGAAGACCAGGTAGTCTCCGGCCGGACCGGACGGCGCCGGCGACGGCGCCGGAATGCCGGCCGCGGTGGCTCCGGCGGCCCCCAGCAGCGCGATCGAGACGAGTGCTCCGGCGAGACGCCCCCGTGCTTTCAAGAATTCCTCCCCCAGTCCGGGCTCAGCATCCTTCAGGCAGCCGGAGACGAATGCAACCGGCTGCCTGAGATACTTCCCGTTTTGTACGGCTATCGCCCCTGTATCAGACGAGCGGCCGCGCCGTCGGAGGGATGGGCACCGGAAGGGCCGTCTGGCCCGTGAGGTACCGGTCCACCGCCGCCGCCGCCGAGCGGCCCTCCGCGATCGCCCACACGATGAGCGACTGCCCGCGGCCCATGTCGCCGGCCGCGAAGACGCCCTCCACGGCCGTCTCGTACGCCTTGCCGCGGGCCACGTTGCCCCGCGGGTCGAAGAACGACTGGGGGTCGTCCGCCAGCGCGGCGAGGTCGTTCAGCAGCGGGCCCTTCTCCGGGCCGAGGAAGCCCATGGCGAGCGTGACGAGCTCGGCCGGGATCTCGCGCTCGGTGCCGGGGATCGGCTTGAACCCCGCCTCCGGGCCCTCGACGTCGACCACGCGCAGCGCCCGGACGTTGCCCTCGGCGTCGCCGGCGAACTCGACCGTGGAGACCGCGTAGACCCGGTCGCCCCCGCCGGCCTCCAGCTCCTCGTGCGCGCTCTCCATCTTGAACAGCATCGGGTAGGTCGGCCACGGCTGCGAGCCGGGACGGCCGACCGGCGGCCTCGGCATGATCTCCAGCTGGGTGACGGACAACGCCCCCTGGCGGATGGCCGTGCCGATGCAGTCCGCCCCGGTGTCGCCGCCGCCGATCACGACGACGTGCCTGCCCTCGGCGGAGATGGGAGAGCCGGGGAGGTCCCCCTGCTGGACCTTGTTGGCCAGCGGGAGATACTCCATCGCCTGGTGGACACCCCTGAGCCCGCGGCCGGGCACCGGCAGGTCACGCCAGGCGGTGGCGCCGCCCGCGAGCACGATCGCGTCGAACTCCTCGCGGAGCTGGGCGGCGGTCACGTCGGCGCCGACGTCGACCGACGTGCGGAACTCGGTGCCCTCGGCCTCCATCTGGGCGAGACGGCGGTCGATGTGCCGCTTCTCCATCTTGAACTCGGGGATGCCGTAGCGGAGCAGCCCGCCGATCCGGTCGGCCCGCTCGAACACGACCACGTCGTGCCCGGCCCGGGTGAGCTGCTGGGCGGCCGCGAGACCGGCGGGGCCGGATCCCACGACGGCCACGCGCCTGCCGGTCTTCGCGAGCGGCGGCTGGGGGGTGACCCAGCCCTCGGCGAAGGCCCTGTCGATGATCTCGACCTCGACCCGCTTGATCGCGACGGGGTCGGAGTTGATGCCGAGGACGCACGCCGCCTCACACGGAGCCGGGCACAGGCGGCCGGTGAACTCCGGGAAGTTGTTGGTGGCGTGCAGCCGCTCGATCGCCTCGCGCCAGTCGTCGCGGTAGACGAGGTCGTTCCACTCGGGGATGAGGTTCCCCAGTGGGCATCCGTTGTGGCAGAACGGGATGCCGCAGTCCATGCAGCGGGCCGCCTGCTTGGTCAGCGCGGGCTTGGGGAAGTCCTCGTAGACCTCCCGCCAGTCGCGGATCCGCACGTCGATCGGGCGGCGCGCCGGCAGCTCCCGGCCGTACGTCATGAACCCCTTCGGGTCAGCCATCGGTGTTCCCCCCTTATCCGTGGGCAGCGGCCATGACGGCCTCGTCGATGTCCCGGCCCTCGGCCTCGGCGGCGGCCCGCGCCCGCAGGACCCGCTTGTAGTCCGACGGCATGACCTTGCTGAACCTGGTGAGGGCGATGTCCCAGTCGGCCAGCAGGTCCTTGGCGACCGTGGACCCCGTCTCCGCGAAGTGCTTGTCGACGATCTCCCTGAGGAACTCGGCGTCCTCGTCGTCCAGCGGTTCGATCTCGACCATCTCGCGGTTGACCCGCTCGTGCCTGAGGTCGATCGCGTAGGCGATGCCGCCCGACATGCCGGCCGCGAAGTTGCGCCCGGTGGGGCCGAGGACGACGGCCCGGCCGCCGGTCATGTACTCGCAGCCGTGGTCGCCGACGCCCTCGACGACGGCGGTGGCGCCCGAGTTGCGGACGCAGAACCGCTCGCCGACGACGCCCCGGACGAAGACCTCGCCGGAGGTCGCGCCGTACAGGCCGACGTTGCCGGAGACGACCTGTGTCTCGGCGGCGAACGGCGCGTCGGGGTGCGGGCGGACGACCAGGCGGCCGCCCGAAAGGCCCTTGCCGAGGTAGTCGTTGGCGTCGCCGGTGAGCCGCAGCGTGACGCCGCGGGGCACGAACGCGCCGAACGAGTTGCCCGCCGACCCGGTGAACGACACGTCGATCGTGTTGTCGGGCAGGCCGGCTCCGCCGTACCGCTTGGTCACCTCGTGGCCGAGCATGGTCCCGACCGTGCGGTTGACGTTGCGGATGGGCAGCTCCAGCGTGACCCGGTCGCCGAACTCCAGGGCGCCCTCGGCGAGCTGGATGAGCGTGTTGTCGAGGGCCTTGTCGAGTCCGTGGTCCTGCTCGACGACCTGGTGCAGCGGGGTGCCCTCGGGCAGCTCCGGCTGGTGCAGGATCGGCGACAGGTCGAGCCCGGCGGCCTTCCAGTGGTCGACGGCCTCGGCGGTGTCGAGCAGCTCGGCGTGGCCGATGACCTCGTCGAGCGAGCGGAAGCCCAGCTCGGCGAGATACTCGCGGACCTCCTGGGCGATGAACTCGAAGAAGTTCACCACGAACTCGGGCTTGCCGCTGAACCGCTTGCGCAGCTCCGGGTTCTGCGTGGCGACGCCGACCGGGCAGGTGTCCAGGTGGCAGACCCGCATCATGACGCAGCCGGAGACGACCAGCGGAGCGGTCGCGAAGCCGTACTCCTCGGCGCCGAGCAGGGCGGCGACGATG
This sequence comes from Planotetraspora sp. A-T 1434, assembly GCF_025420585.1. Lineage (GTDB taxonomy): Bacteria > Actinomycetota > Actinomycetes > Streptosporangiales > Streptosporangiaceae > JAOEGB01. The sequence continues at coordinate 148,890 of NZ_JAOEGB010000006.1, forward strand.
ACGTCGCGGCCGGTCTTGAGCTGGCCGTCGGCCTGGACGACGATGCGGTCGCGCAGGCCGTTGAGCAGCAGGGTCTGCTGGGTCTCGGCGAGGCCGAGCTCCCACGGCGCGCCCGCGTGCTTGAGCGACGTCAGTGGCGAGGCGCCGGTGCCGCCGTCGTGGCCGGAGATCAGCACGACGTCGGCGTGGGCCTTGCTGACTCCGGCGGCCACGGTCCCGACGCCGACCTCGGAGACCAGCTTCACATGGACGCGGGCCCGCGGGTTGGCGTTCTTGAGGTCGTGGATGAGCTGGGCCAGGTCCTCGATCGAGTAGATGTCGTGGTGCGGCGGCGGCGAAATGAGGCCGACGCCGGGCGTGGAGTGCCGGGTCCTGGCGATCCACGGGTACACCTTGTGGCCGGGGAGCTGGCCGCCCTCGCCGGGCTTGGCGCCCTGGGCCATCTTGATCTGCAGGTCGTCGGCGTTGACGAGGTATTCGCTGGTCACGCCGAAGCGGCCGGAGGCCACCTGCTTGATCGCGCTGCGCCGCTCGGGATCGTACAGCCGCTCCGGGTCCTCGCCGCCCTCACCGGTGTTCGACTTGGCGCCGAGCCGGTTCATGGCGATGGCCAGGGTCTCGTGCGCCTCCATCGAGATGGAGCCGTACGACATGGCGCCGGTGGAGAACCGCTTGACGATCGACTCGACCGGCTCGACCTCCTCGATCGGGACGGGCTGGGCGCCGGGGCGCAGCTTGAACAGGCCGCGCAGCGTCATGAGCTGCTCGGACTGCCCGTCCACGAGCGAGGTGTACTCCTTGAAGATCTCGTAGCGCCGCGACCGGGTGGCGTGCTGCAGCTTGAAGACGGTCGTGGGGTTGAACAGGTGCGGCTCGCCCTCGCGGCGCCACTGGTACTCGCCGCCGACCTCCAGCCGCCGGTGGGGGTTCTCGGCGCGGGGGTAGGCCCGCTGGTGCCGCTCCACCGCCTCGCGGGCGAGGACGTCGAAGCCCACGCCGCCGAGCCGGGAGGTGGTGCCGGTGAAGCACTGGTCGATGACCTCGGCGCCGAGGCCGAGCGCCTCGAAGATCTGCGCGCCGGTGTAGGACGCGACCGTGGACACGCCCATCTTCGACATGACCTTGAGGACGCCCTTGCCGTACGCCTTGATGAGGTTGCGGACGGCCTTGCGCGGCTCCAGGTCGAGCATGCCCGTGGCGATCATGTCCTCGGCCGTCTCCAGCGCGAGATACGGGTTGATGGCGCTCGCGCCGTACCCGATGAGCAGTGCCATGTGGTGGCACTCGCGGGCCTCGCCGGTCTCCAGGACGAGCCCGACGCGGGTGCGCGACTTCTCCCGGATGAGGTGGTGGTGGACCGCGCCGGTGAGCAGCAGCGACGGGATCGGCGCCTTCTCCCGCGAGGAGCCGCGGTCGGACAGCACGATGATCCGCGCGCCGTCCCGGATGGCCGCGGAGACCTCCTGGCGGATCTCCTCCAGCCGCCGCACCAGGGCGTCGCCGCCGCCGGCCACGTCGAACAGGCCGGAGACGACGTGCGGCTGGAAGCCGGGCAGCGCGCCCTCGTCGTTGATGTGGATGATCTTGGCGAGCTCGTCGTTGTCGATCACCGGGTAGGGCAGCACGAGCCGGCGGCACGAGGCCGGGCCGGGGTCGAGCAGGTTGCCCTCGGGGCCGATGGTCGACTGCAGCGAGGTGACGAGCTCCTCACGGATGGCGTCCAGCGGAGGGTTGGTGACCTGCGCGAACAGCTGGCTGAAGTAGTCGAACAGCAGCCGCGGCTTCTCGCTCAGCACGGCCACGGGCGTGTCGGTGCCCATCGAGCCGATCGGCTCGTACGCCGACTTCGCCATCGGCGCGAGGATGATCCGCAGCTCCTCCTCGGTGTACCCGAAGGTCTGCTGCCGGCGGACCAGGGCCTCGTGCGTGGGGTGCTCGTGCTCGCGCTCGGGCAGCTCCTCGAAGCGGACCAGGCCCGCGTGCAGCCACTCGCCGTACGGCTCGGCCGCCGCGAGCTCGGCCTTGATCTCGTCGTCCTCGACGATCGTGCCACGGCCGGTGTCGACGAGGAACATCTTGCCGGGCTGGAGGCGGCCCTTGCGGACGACCTTCTCCGGCGCGATGTCCGAGAGCACGCCCGCCTCGGAGGCGAGCACGACCAGGCCGTCGTCGGTGACCCAGAACCGCCCGGGGCGCAGGCCGTTCCGGTCGAGCACGGCGCCAACGAGGGTGCCGTCGGAGAAGGTGATCGACGCGGGGCCGTCCCAGGCCTCCATCAGCGTCGAGTGGAACTCGTAGAACGCCCGCCTGGCGGGATCCATCTCGGTGTGGTTCTCCCACGCCTCGGGGATCATCATGAGCACGGCGTGCGGAAGCGACCGGCCGCCCAGGTGGAGCAGCTCCAGCGTCTCGTCGAAGGACGCGGTGTCGGAGGCGTCGGGGTCGCAGACCGGGAAGAGCCGCTTCAGGTCGCCGGGGATGAGGTCCGTGGCGAGCATGGCCTCACGGGCGCGCATCCAGTTCCGGTTGCCCTTGACGGTGTTGATCTCGCCGTTGTGCGCGATGTACCGGTACGGGTGGGCCAGCGGCCACGACGGGAACGTGTTGGTGGAGAAGCGCGAATGGACCAGCGCGATCGCGGTCACGTAGCGCTCGTCGGCCAGGTCGGCGAAGAACGGCTCGACCTGCAGGGAGGTCAGCATGCCCTTGTAGACGATCGTCCGGCTGGACAGCGACGCGAAGTAGACGTCGGCCTCGTGCTCGGCCCGCTTGCGGAAGGCGAACGTGCGCCGGTCGAGGTCGAGCCCGGTCTCGCCGCCGGGAGACGCGACGAAGAGCTGCTTGAAGGACGGCATGACCGCGCGGGCGCTCGCCCCGGGAAGGGCGGCGTCGACGGGCAGGTCACGCCAGCCGAGGACGGTGACGCCCTCCTCGGCGGCGATCTCCTCGATAAGGCGGATCGCGATGTCGCTCGCCTGCTCGTCGAGCGGCAGGAACGCGGTGCCGGCGGCGTAGGCGCCTTCGGCCGGAAGATCGAAGTTCACGACCGCGCGGAAGAACGCGTCGGGGATCTGTGTGAGGATGCCCGCGCCGTCGCCGGTGTCGGGCTCGCTTCCGCTTGCTCCGCGGTGGTCGAGATTGCGGAGCGCCGTCAGCGCCTTGGCGACGATGTCGTAGCTGCGGCGGCCGGCGACGTCGGCGACCATGGCCACACCGCAGGCGTCGTGCTCGTTTGAGGGGTCGTAAAGGCCCTGAGGCTTGGGAAAGCCTCCGGGCAGGCCAAGGCGGGCAGCAGGCATGTAGTCCCTCCCGTCGTCATCGTCTGTTGAAACAGAGGGACGACGTTGGCCCTGCTGCGGGTGTAGGTCTGTGTAGATTACCGCACCCTGCCGGAATAGTGCCCCCCCGGTCCCCTTCGCGAACCTTCACTGGTTAACGCGATGGATACAGTTGCCGCATGGCCGATCAGGACGCGATAGACCAGTTGCTGGCGCAGGCGGGCGTCTCGTTGGGCGTGGACAGCCGGCGCCTCCGCACAGCCGTTGCACTGCTCGGCGACGGCCGCTGGTGGACTCTGGCCGACCTGATCCGGGAAACCGCGACGTCGAGGCGGACGATGGAGGCGCTGCTGCGTGAGCTCCCCCTTGAGCACAGCGGCGACCGCGTCCGAATCCCGGCAGATCAGACTAGACGCTATAACAACGGGCAGCTCGCCGTTATTTCGGATCCACGCGACGCGCCGGACGCGCTCGACCGGCTGGAGAACCTGATCGCCAAGGCGCCGCGCGGGCGGCACACGCTCGACCACGTCGCCGCCACCGCCGAGACGGTCCTGCGACGCGCGATCCTGCTCGGGACCCGCTTCTGGCTGCCGGGCGCCCGCCTGCTCTGCGTCGGCGACCACGACCTGACCTCGCTGGCCGTACGGATGGTCCATCCGGAGGTCGAGGTCATGGTGGCCGACATCGACGAGCGGATCCTCGGCTACATCGACGACCAGAACCTCGGCGTCCACACCCGCTGGGCCGACCTGCGCCTGGGCCTGCCGTCCTCGGCGCGTGGCTGGGCCGACCTGGCGATCACCGATCCGCCCTACACGCCGGAGGGCATCGGGCTGTTCGCGGCCCGGGCGGCGGAGGGCCTGCGCGACCGGGACCAGGGCCGGATCCTGCTGGCGTACGGGGCGTCGGAGCGGACTCCCATGCTCGCCCTCAAGGTGCAGCGGGCGCTCTCCGACCTCAATCTGCTTAATGAAGCGATATTTCCGGACTTCAATCGCTATCACGGGGCCGAGGCCATCGGCAGCGCGGCCGACCTCTATGTCCTGCGGCCCACCACCAAGACGTGGCCCGCCATCGCCGCCCGTCTCGACCGGCTCACGACCGCGATCTACACCCAGGGGCCCCAGGCCGTCGAAGCCTCGGCGACCGGCCTCCACGGCATCGAGGCCGTGGAGGCGTTCGCCCCCGGCCTGTTCGCCGGGGACTGGCCGCGTGAGCTGCTGCCGAAGGTCCCCCGGACGAGGCTCGCCACGCTGCTCGCCAAGCCCTACGCCGCCGCCCCGGATCGGGTCGCGATAGCCGTACCGGCCGGGCTGGAGGCCGCGGTCCCCCGGCTGCTGCTCGCGACCCGCGCCCGGCACGCGCGCGTGCTCCTGGCGGGCCCGCCCGGCGACCTCCCCGCGCTGGCGCCGGTGCTGTCGCCCGTGTACGACCTCACCGCCGACGGCCCGGTCCTCGACGCCGTACGGCTCCCGCTTCCGGACGGCGGGGCGGCCCGGATCGTCCGGCGCGTCCTGGACGGCGCCCACGGCAAGGTCGCCAACCTCTGGCGGGAGGGGCTGACCGAGGCGGCCGGGCTCACGAAGAAGCAGGCCAGGGCCGCGGTCGAGGAGGCCGCTCCCTGGGCCGCCGACATGACGGCCCTCGAACTGCCCCTTCACCGCCTCGCCGAGCTTCCCGCCGCCGTGTCGCGCACGCTAACATGATCGGACTCCGAGGGTCGCGCTCCCCAGAAACACGTCGCAGAACGGGAGCACACCGCACGCGCTGACCGCGCGAGGGCGATGGAGCGGGCGGCATTCCGTTCGCATGCCCTTTCGGAGGTTAGATCCCATGAATGTAGGTCTCGGCCTGCCCATCGGCGACCCGCCCGCGCTGCTGGACTGGGCCCGCCGCGCCGACGCCGGCCCGTTCACCACGCTCGGTCTGCTGGACCGTCTCGTCTACGCCAACCCCGAACCCCTGATCACCCTGGCGGCCGTCGCCGCCGTCACCACGCGGATCCGCGTCCAGACGGAGGTCCTCCTCGGGCCCCTGCGCGAACCGGCGCTGCTGGCCAAGCAGACCGCGACCCTCGACCGGATGTCGGGCGGCCGCTTCACGCTCGGCATCGGAGTCGGCGGACGCGAGGACGACCACCTCGCCGCCGGAACCGACATCCGCAGCCGCGGGCGCCTCCTCGACGAGCGCCTGGCCACCCTGCGCCGCGTCTGGTCCGGCGAGCCGTACAGCGCCGAAGTGGGCCCGATCGGGCCGGCGCCCACCCGCCCCGGCGGGCCGGAGGTGCTGATCGGCGCGTTCAAACCCGCCGCGCTCCAGCGCGTCGCCCGCTGGGGGGACGGCTACCTGTGCGCCGCGCCTCCCGGCTACGCCCGGCACCTCTTCCAGACCGTCGAGACGGCCTGGACCACCGCGGGGCGGGCCGGACGGCCCCGCATGGTGGCGCAGGTCAACGTCGCCCTTGGCCCGGACGACACGGTGAAGGACGCCTATGAGGCGATCAACGCCTACTACGGCTTTCTCGGCGACACCTCCTGGGTCACGGACAACCTGCTCACCACGCGGGCACAGGTCGGCGACGCCATCACCGCGTTCGCGGACCTCGGCGTGGACGAGGTGATCTGCTACTGCTGGGCCCCGGACCCCGGCCAGATCGACCGTCTCGCCGACATCGTCGCCTGACAGATCCCGGCCGGGTGGCCTGCGGGCCACCCGGCACACCCGGCACCCGGCACCCGTGCATGATCACCACCACTATCGACGCATGTCAGAGCGGCCGCCGGGGAACCCGCGCATGATCACGACTGGTGTTGGGGCAAGGGTGGCGGGCCTGTCCGGGAACCCGTGCATGATCACGGCGAGATTGTGGTCTCGCTGGGGGCGGGCTCGGACGGCTGAGCGGTGTCCGCCCCCGGCTGCGCAGGCACGGCGGGCAGCCCGGCCACCGCGACGACCCGGCGGTAGATCGCCTTCTCCGCCTCCCTGGCGGCGAGCCCGAGCATGACGAAGTCGTCCTTCTCACGGGGCTCGGCGCCGTCGGCGCGGGCGACCCAGACAAGGCCGGCGTAGTGCCCCATCGCCTGGCCGCTGGACTCGCTGTATCCCCCGAAACCCGCCCTGACCGGGTCCAGCGGCAGCACCCAGCCGCCGCTGTGCAGCGTCTTGAGGCTCTCGACGAGGCCGTTCGCCCCCTGCACGCCGGCGAGGTTGAGCATCGTGTACTGGGCGACGTAGGCGCCGTCCGCGGTCGAGTAGAGGCCGCGCAGGGCCTGCGTGCAGCCCGCCTTGGCGAGCAGGTCGGCCAGCTCGGCGCCCCACACGGCGTCGGCGCAACTCGGGTCCAGGCGGCCGCCGATCCGCTTGAGGCTGACCTTGCCCACCGTGAGGGTCCTCACGCCGAAGACCTCCTGCGCGGTGAGCGGCGCGCCGTCGGCCTTTCGATCGGCGATCGGGGCGAACTCCTTGAGGGACGGCCAGGCCTGGTAGAGGTCCGGCCGGGCCTTTCCGAGAGTGTCCGGCGGCGCCTCCGTGGGCGCCGGCTCCCCGCCCGCGATGGCGTTGACCAGGAACGTCAGCAACAGCGCGGCCGCGAGGACGGCGGCGACGGACCCGACCCCGACCAGGAGCCGCTGCTGGCCGCCGGTCAGCCCCCATTCGGCGAGAGTGGGGCTCGCCCACCCTTCCTCGGACGACCGGCGCTTGCGTTTGGTCATAGACCGCCGGCTCCGATGAGCGTGCCGAGCCCCCAGGTCAGGGCCGCCGCGACGGCGCCCACGACCAACTGGCGGACACCGCTGAACCACCAGCTCCGCGCGGTCACCCGCGACACCAGGACGCCGGCGGCGAACAGCGCCACCATCGACACGATCGCCGAAAGCCACAGCCCCGTCGCGCCGAACAGGTACGGCAGGAGCGGGATCAGCGCGCCCAGGCTGAACGACAGGAACGAGGAGATCGCCGCCAGGACCGGCGAGGGCAGGTCGTGCGGGTCCACGCCGAGCTCGGCCCGCGTGTGGACCGCCAGGGCCTGCTCCGGGTTGAGGGAGATCTGCCGGGCCACCTCCCTCGCGGTCACGGGATCCACGCCGCGCTGGACGTAGAGCTGGGCGAGCTCCTCCTCTTCGGCCTGAGGGTGCCGCTCCAGCTCCCGCCGCTCGATGTCGATCTCCGCCTGGGCCAGTTCCCGCTGGCTGGCGACCGAGACGTACTCGCCGCCCGCCATGGAAAAGGCCCCGGCCGCGAGACCGGCCACGCCCGCCAGAGCGATGATCTTGGTGGTGGCCGTGCCTCCCGCGACGCCCGCGATCAGGGCGAAGTTGGAGACCAGGCCGTCCATCGCACCGAACACCGCGGGCCGCAGCCAGCCGCCGTTCACGTCCCGGTGCTGGTGGTGGATCTCGGCTCGCGCCCCAGCGCCGCCGTCGATCATCGCTGCCCTGCCTCCCCGTTGTGCACGGCGTGCGCTTCCGCGACGTCGGGCTCGTCCCGTTCGTCCCGTTCCTCCCGCTCGCCGGGCTCGTCGGCCTGGTCGCTCGCGTGGGCGGGGTCCGGGTTCTCCACCTCGCCGCCGTCGCCCGGCTCCCCCGGCTCGGAGGTCACGCCCAGCGGCTCCTCGCCCGTCTTGTTCCGGGTCAGCCAGAAGTACGCCAGCGCCGCCAGGAAGACGACCACGGAGGTCCACTGGTTGAGCCGGAGCCCGAGGATGTGGTGCGCGGGGTCGACCCGCAGCCCCTCGATCCAGAACCGGCCCAGCGTGTAGCCCGCGACGTACAGCGCGAAGAGCCGGCCGTGGCGCAGGTTGAAGCGCCTGCCGAGCAGGACGAGCAGGCCCGCGAGGCCGAGGTCCCACAGCGACTCGTAGAGGAACGCCGGGTGGTAGGTCGCCGCGCCGGGCACCGTGCCGGGGCGGCCGGGGTCGATGCGCAACGCCCAGGGCAGATCGGTGGGCCCGCCGAAGAGCTCCTGGTTGAAGTAGTTCCCCCACCGGCCGATGGCCTGGGCCACCGCGACCGCCGGAGCGAGGGTGTCGGCCACCGCCGAGAAGGAGATGCCACGGCGGCGGCAGGCGATCCACACGCCGAGGGCGCCGAGCGCGATGGCGCCCCAGATGCCGAGGCCGCCCTTCCAGATGAACAGGGCGTCGATCGGCCGGTTGGGCGCGCCGGACCCGAAGTAGAGCTGCCAGTCGGTGATGACGTGATAGAGACGCCCACCGACCAGGCCGAACGGCACGGCCCAGACGGCGAGATCGGTGATCGTTCCAGCCGCGCCGCCGCGGGCACGCCAGCGGCGCTCACCGATCCAGACGGCGACGATGACGCCGAGCACGATGCACAGCGCGTAGGCCCGGATCGGTAGGGGTCCGAGGTCCCAGACGCCCTGTGACGGGCTGGGAATCGAGGCGAGGAGGGGCATGTCAGGTGACGTTACCGTAAGAGCGCCCTGCCCCGGTGCCCAGCGCGGGAGAACAGGTCACCACACCTGTTCGGCCTGCTATTTCGCGGCATTGAGAACCGCCTCCCGCAGGGCGCTCGGCACGAACGCGGTGTCCTCCAGGCTCTGGCCGTCGAGCATGATGGTGGGCGTCCCCGCCAGCTTGAGCGCGCTCATGATCTTACTGGAGTACTCCTGGTGGGCCGCCACGTTCTTCTCGCCGCGCACGCACGAGTCGAAGCCCGTAGCGCCGGCGCCGGCTTCGTGGCCCCACTTCACCAGCTGGTCGGCCGTGAAGCCGACCGCGGTCTCACTGGGCTGCCCCTGATAGATCTTGTCGTGGAAGGCCATCCACTGTGAGCCCTCGGTCAGGCAACGCGCCGCCGACGCCGCGCGCAGCGAGTTGGACTTCGTCGGCTCGTCCGTGAAGATCGTGATGACGTGGTAGACGACCTTGGCCTTGCCTTCGGCCGCCAGGTTCTTCAGGGTCGAGCCGCTGGTCTCCTCGAACTGCTTGCAGGCGGGGCACTGGAAATCCTCGTAGACGTCCACCACGGGCGCGGTGACGCCCCGCTGTGCCATCACGACCGAGCCGTCCTCCTGGATCGAGATCGGTGCGAGGTTCCCGGTGACCTTCTCCGACGCGCTCTGCGCGATTGACCACCAGCCGACGGCTATCGCGACCACCGCGATCACGGCCACCGTCACGACCATGGTCATGCGCCTGCGCTGCTCCTGCTTGCGCAGGGCCTCGCGCTGAGCCGCGATGCGGGCCTTCGCCGAGGCCTCTCTTGTCCGCTTGCTCACGCTGCCTCCCCCAATGGCTGCGTCACCCTTCATCGTCGCCCTCTACGTCGCCCGGGAGGTACGGCTCCCGCGTCCCCGCCAGCCCGAGGGCGGAGTCCATCGCGAATCGGCCGGGAGGCCTCATCACGATCCAGGAGGCGCAGAGCACCAGCCCGAAGTCACGCAGGAGCTCCCGGAAGTAGTGAGGGTCCTCGCCCTGGCCGAGCGTGCCGGCTCCGCCGAAGCAGCCGCAGTCGATCCGCAGGCCGCGGGCCCACACCGAGGAGATGCCGACGACGAACGCGATCATCAGCACTCCGGCGATCACCGCCGCGGGGCGGGTGAGCAGCCCGATGACCAGCAGCACGCCGACGATGATCTCCAGCGCCGGCAGGCCGTACCCCACGATCTTGACGAGGGGGTCCGGAAGGAGCTGGTAGGCCCGGACCGCCTCCACCGACAGGGCGGGCGCGCCGATCTTCAGCGCGCCGGCGACGATGAGCACGCCGCCGAGCACCAGGCGCGCGACGGTCGTCACCCACGACCGCGCGGGCCTCACTGAATGTAACCGGCCAGACGCAGGTCTGCCCGATGCCAATTGAACCATCGTCTCCTCGCCCGCTTGGCAATCCCGAAGTGAACATTACTGGGATCCAAGCTCACCATGTCCCCGATAAGAGCATGGTAAGCAGGAGTTTTAGCAGGACGGGTCAGCGCCGGACGCCTTCGGCGAGCTCGTGGGCCAGCTCGCGAACCGCGGCGAGGCCCGACGCCTCGTCCGGGGCGTCGAGCAGGCGCCGGATGAAGGCCGAGCCGACGATGACGCCGTCGGCGTAGGCCGCCACCTCGGCCGCCTGCCTGCCGTTGCCGACCCCGAGGCCGACGCAGACGGGCAGCGAGGTGTGCGGGCGGGTCCGCTCGACCAGGCCCTCGGCCGCGACGTTCACCGACTCCCTGGCGCCGGTCACACCCATCAGCGAGGCCGCGTAGACGAAGCCGGTGCAGCAGGCGGCGACCCGGGCGATCCGCTCGTCAGGCGAGCTGGGGGCGACCAGGAAGACGGTGCCGAGCCCGGCCTCCTTGCTCGCCGCGAGCCACGGCTCCGACTCCTCCGGCGTGAGGTCGGGCGTGATCGTCCCCACACCGCCCGCAGAGGCGAGGTCGCGCGCGAAGCGCTCCGCGCCGTAGCGGTCGACCGGGTTCCAGTACGTCATGACCAGCGTTGCCGCGCCGGACTTGGCCACGCCCTCGACGGTGCGCATCACGTCGGCGATGCGCGTGCCGTTGGTGAGCGACCGGTGCACGGCGTCCTGGATGGTGGGGCCGTCCATGAGCGGATCGGAGTACGGCAGGCCGATCTCGATCACGTCGCAGCCGGCCTCGACCATGGCGGTCGCGGCGGCCACGGCCCCGTCCTTGGTGGGGAAGCCCGCCGGCAGGTAGCCGACCAGCGCGGCCCTGTTCTCGGCGCGCGCCTTCTCGAAGACCGTCTGGAGAGTCGTCATCGGTTGCCTTAGCGGGTCAGAGGTTGAAGTACTTCATCGCGGTGCCCATGTCCTTGTCGCCGCGGCCGGAGAGGTTCACCAGGATGGTGGCCTCGGGGCCGAGCTCCCGGCCGAGCTTGAGCGCGCCGGCGAGGGCGTGCGACGACTCGATGGCCGGGATGATGCCCTCGGTGCGGGCGAGCAGGGAGAAGGCGTCCATCGCCTCGGCGTCGGTGATGCCGTGGTAGGTGGCGCGGCCGGAGTCCTTGAGCCAGGCGTGCTCCGGGCCGACGCCCGGGTAGTCGAGGCCCGCGGAGATCGAGTGCGACTCGATCGTCTGGCCCTCCTCGTCCTGGAGGACGTAGGTGCGGGAGCCGTGCAGCACGCCGACGCTGCCCTCGGTCAGCGTGAGGGCGTGCTCACCGGTCTCCACGCCCCGCCCGCCGGCCTCGTAACCGTGGAGCTGGACGCTCTTGTCGTTGATGAAGGCGTGGAAGATGCCGATCGCGTTGGAACCCCCGCCGACGGCCGCGGCGACCGCGTCGGGCAGCCTGCCGGTGAGCTCCAGGATCTGGCGGCGCGCCTCGACGCCGATGATGCGGGCGAAGTCGCGGACGATCTCGGGGAACGGGTGCGGGCCCGCGACCGTGCCGAACAGGTAGTGGGTGTGGTCGACGTTGGTGACCCAGTCGCGGAAGGCCTCGTTGATGGCGTCCTTCAGCGTCTGGCTGCCGTTGGTGACCGGGATGACGGTCGCGCCGAGCAGCTTCATCCTGGCGACGTTGAGCGCCTGGCGCTCGCAGTCGACGGCACCCATGTAGATGACGCACTCCAGGCCCATGAGCGCCGCGGCGGTGGCCGTGGCGACGCCGTGCTGGCCCGCGCCGGTCTCGGCGATCACCCGGGTCTTGCCCAGGCGCTTGGTCAGCAACGCCTGGCCGAGCACGTTGTTGATCTTGTGGGCGCCGGTGTGGGTGAGGTCCTCGCGCTTGAGCAGGATCCGCGCGCCGCCCGCCTGCTCGGCGAAGCGCGGCACCTCGGTCAGCGTCGTCGGGCGGCCCGCGTAGGTGCGCAGCAGGTGGTCGAACTCACGGAGGAATTCGAGGTCGCTCCTGGCCTTGTCGTACTCGGCCGCCACCTCGTCGAGCGCCGGGATGAGCGCCTCCGGCACGTAACGGCCGCCGAAGATCCCGAACTTGCCGAGGACGTCCGGGTCGTTGCCGTAGACGCCGTTTCCGGCCAGGTCGGCGGAGGTGAGCGGAGTCCCTTCCGTCGTTGTCACATGGCCTCCTCTGTCGTTCACGACTGCTTCTCGGGGCCGGTGTCCTGGCGGGACGCCGGATGGGCGCCCGCGGTCACCAGGTCGTTGACCGCTGCCTTCGGATCCTTACCCGTGACCAGGCTCTCGCCGACGAGCACGGCGTCGGCGCCGGCCCGCGCGTAGGCGAGCAGGTCGTGCGGGCCGCGCACGCCGGACTCGGCGATCTTGATGACGCCCTCGGGGACCTTGGGCGCGAGCTTCGCGAAGACGTCGCGGTCGACCTCCAGAGTCTTGAGGTTCCGCGCGTTCACGCCGACGATCCTGGCACCGGCGTCGAGGGCCCGGCTGAGCTCCTCGTCGGTGTGCACCTCGACCAGCGGGGTGAGGCCGATCGACTCCGCCCGCTCGATGAGCGAGACCAGCGCGTTCTGGTCGAGGGCGGCCACGATCAGCAGGGCGAGGTCCGCGCCGTACGCCCGGGCCTCCCAGAGCTGGTAGGAGGTGACGATGAAGTCCTTGCGCAGGATGGGGATGTCGACGGCCGCGCGAACGGCGGCCAGGTCGTCGAGGGTGCCGCCGAACCTGCGCCGCTCGGTCAGCACGCTGATGACATGGGCGCCGCCCGCCTCGTAGTCGGCGGCGAGGGCGGCGGGGTCCGCGATGGCGGCGAGCGCGCCCTTGGACGGGCTCGAGCGCTTCACCTCGGCGATCACCGAGACCTTGTCGCCCCCGAGCGCGGCGTAGGCGTCCTTGGGCTCGGCCGCGCGGGCGGCCCGCCCCTTGAGCTCCTCGAGCGACACGGTCTTCTGCCGGTCTTCGAGATCCTCTCGCACGCCCAGGATGATGTCCTCGAGAACACTCACGCGCCCTCCTCTCCTTCGGCTAGGAGCTCGCGCGATTTACCTGTCCGCTCGCTCACGCGTAAGGGTCCCCTCCGGTCGGCTGCACTCCCTGTCTTGCCCTGCGATGGTATCGGCCCAACGCGCGTCGCCCCGCCACTGGGTCTCGTCACGGTGCGAGGAAATGACCAAAAGTCGTATTTCGCATCACCCAGAAGGCGATCACGACACCGAGGAGTCCCCAGATGTAGGCGGGATGGGCCAGGCTCGTGCGCGCGGGCCGTCCCTGCCATGATCGTAACGCCCAGCGGCCCCACCAGAAAACAAGGAACGGCACCGTGGCCACGGCGAGCGGGTTCAGCCCGAGGGCCGAGACGACGTCGGCGTGTCCCAGCGCGTGCATGGCACGGAGCGTGCCGCATCCGGGGCAGTAGAACCCGGTCAGGTAGAGGAACGGGCAGGTGGGGTAGTGCCCGGACTGGTTGGGGTCCACGGCGCCGACGTACGCGAACGCCGCGGCGGTGATCGCCGCCACGCCGAGCGGCGCGAGCACGGACCGCAGCCGGTCCCTGCCTCGCCGCCCGGGGACGATCTCGGTCATGTCCTCAGTATGTCGTGCTGGAAGTGTTGAGGCTGAAGACCCCGACCACCGCCGCCAGCACGTACAGCACGATCACGACGAGGCCGGCGGCCAGCGACGCGATCCACCACTTCTTGGCCGATTCCGACGCGGCGACGGCGCCCTGGTAGTCACCGGCGGTCCACTTGGAGTTGACCTGGCTGGCGTAGACGATCGACACGATGCCCAGGGGAAGGCAGCAGAGGATCGTGGTGATGATCGCCATGACGAGGTGGTTGTTCGGAGGCGTGGCGCCACCGCCGTACCCTCCGGGAGGGCCGTAACCGCCGGGCGGCGGGTAGCCTCCGCCGGGAGGGCCGTATCCCCCTCCGGGCGGCTGGGCTCCGTAGCCCCCCGTGTCGCCCGGCTGATTTCCGTAGCTCATTTGATGGCTCCTGTGAGATCAAGTTGCGGCGGAAGCTTAGCGACGCCGAGGTTCCATAGCCGGGGAAAAGTCCAGTTTGTGGATAAGTTGTGATCTAAGCGAATTTGCTTAGAACTCACCGGAACGCCCGTCCGCAGTGCCGCCGGCTTTGTCATTCGTTATGGACTCGGCCTTGAAGTCGGCTGTGGGGTCGGCTGCGGAATCGGCTGTGGGGTCGGCGCCCTCGTCGATGGCGTCCCACAGGGCGCGCTCCCCGCTCACGTGGCGGCGCGCGCGGCCTCGGCCATGGCGGTCGTACCGGCCGGACATGCCGGGCCAGCGCCCGCCTCTCACGACGGCCATCGCTCCCCCGGCCACCAGGACGACGCCCCCCGCCACGGATGCCAGGGGCCACAGCCACGTCACGGACGGCCCGGCGAACCCGCCGCTCGCGATCATCGCCACCGTCGCGTGCTCGCGCGCCACGGCCGCGATCGTCTCCGCCCGCGTGCCCGTCCAACTCCCGGCCATGACCGCGGCCCCGCATAGGGCGATCACGGCGCCGATCAGCCGGCGGGGCAGCCCGCGCGTCGCGAGCACGGCGGCGGTGGCCGCGAGCCCGGCCAGGGCGGCCGGCGTGAGGAAGGGGACGAGCTCGCTTCCCACGAGGGCCACCTTGCCGGGCCCGGGCGTCCCTTCCAACGGGTTGAAGACGAACGTGGCCCACGCGCGGCCGGCGGCCAGAAGCACGAAACCCGCCCCAGCGACGCAGGTGACCAGCCACGTCACCAATGAGCGCCTGGCCGTACGGGCGGGATCCGGCGCGGTCATGAGGCTCCGCTCACCTCGAGCACGTCGGCGTCGAAGCAGGTGCGGTCGCCGGTGTGGCAGGCGGCCCCCACCTGGTCCACCTTGAGCAGGATCGTGTCGCCGTCGCAGTCGAGGGCCACGTGCCGCACCCACTGGACGTGGCCGGAGGTGTCGCCCTTCACCCAGTACTCCCCGCGGCTGCGGGACCAGTACGTCGCCCGGCCGGTGGTCAGCGTGCGGTGCAGCGCCTCGTCGTCCATCCAGGCGAGCATCAGCACCTCTCCGGTGTCGTGCTGCTGGACGATCGCGGGCACCAGCCCGTCGGGGGCGCGCTTCAGCCGTCCGGCGATCTTCGGGTCGAGGGCCATGGGCCAATTCTGCCGCAACGGGCGGGGGGTGCCCGCCACGGGCTCTACCCGGCCGTGACCAGGGACAGCGGAAGATCCCCGACCGGCCGTACGGCGAAGCCCTCGGTGCCGCGGTAGACCGACCCGGCGACCCAGCGCGCGGTGTTCGAGGCGACGACCCGCCCCTCCGCGTTGACGAGGAACGCGGTGGCCGGGATCCGGCGGAGCGCGGGCAGCACGGCGCTCTCGAACCGCCGCACGAACACGTCCGCCGCCGCGACACCGATGAACACTCCGTCCAGGACGACCGGCACCGAGAGCGTGAGGCTGTACTCGTCGGTGCAGAGATAGTCGACGTACGGCCCGCAGATCGTCCGCTCGGCCCCGGAGTGTGGGCCGGTGTACCAGTCCCAGTGCGTGTAGTCGTAGAAGGCGCTGCTCGACGGGTCGAGGTCGCGCAGCAGCTGCACGGGATCGCCGGCGGGGTTCTCCTGCCACCATTCGAGGTACCAGGGGGCGTCGGCGAGCAGGCCGGGAGCCGCGATGAAGCCGATGCCGGCGATGAGGGCGGACAGGCGGCTGCCGTTCAGGCGCGCCCAGAGCAGCGGCCGCAGCGCGGCGAGGTCGGCCGCCACGGGGCGCCCGCCACGAGGGCGCAGGCACGCGACCGTGGCGTCGCGGACCTCCCCGAGGGCGGCGAAGACGCCGTCGGCGGCCTCGCGGACCCGCTCGACCACCGCCTCGGCGTCCGGGAGGGCGCCCGCTCTTGCGATCATGGTGTTACTCCTGGAGCCGCAGCCGAAGCTCGATGAGATGTTCTGTCGCGTCGAGCACGTGCCGCTCGGCGACGGCCCTGGCCTGGTCACCGTCACCGCGCTGGATGGCGCCGGCGATGGCCTGGTGCTGTGCCGCCATCTCAGTCGTCATCCCATCGTGCCCGCCCAGCGCCTCGTGGGAAAGCCACAGCAACGGTCCGATGTCGGCCTGTAACCGGATCTCCTCCTGAGTGAGTCGCGCCGACTGCGACGCGGCCGCGACCTCGATATGGAACCGGCCGTCCAGCCTCCGCAGCGCGCCCGGCTCCGAGGCGGCGGCCATCTCGTCGAGGGAGCGCCACAGCGGGGCGAGGTCCGAGGGAAGGGACCGCTGGGCGGCCAGCCGCGCCGCCGCGCCGGCGATGGCCGCGTAGTGGTCTCCGAGGTCGCGCAGCTCGTCCACGGCGAAGGCGAGGAGCCGCACTCCCGGGTCGAGCTCCGAGGGGACACGGACAAAGCTGCCCCCGCCGCGGCCGCGCCGGGTCTCGACCATCCCCTGCTGCCGGAGCGCCATGAGGGCCTCCCGCAGGGTCACGGTGGAGACCCCGAGCCGCGCCGCGAGCTCCGCCTCGCTGGGCAGTTGCTCCCCGTCGGCGAGCAGGCCGACGGCGATCGCGTCGGCGAGGCGGCGGACCACCGCGTCCACTCGCGCGGTGCTGTCCACCGGGGAGAAGACCGCATGGCGTGCGACGTTCACGGGCCGTCCCCTCCTTACGGACCGGCGTCCAGCCCCGCCAGAAGTTAACACGGTGATACCGGACCGGGCCTTTACGGGAAACATTTAACCCCATATGTTTTCGGTCATGCCAGACCAAGCAGTCAGCCTGCGCGGCCTCCGCAAGAGCTTCGGCAGCGTCGACGCAGTCGCGGGCGTGGACCTCGACATCGCCGACGGGGAGTTCTTCGCGATGCTCGGGCCGTCGGGCTCGGGGAAGACGACGGTGCTCCGCATGATCGCCGGGTTCGAGTCCCCCACGGCGGGGACCGTCGAGCTGGGCGGCCGGGACGTCACGCGGCTCGCGCCGTTCGAGCGCGACGTCAACACCGTCTTCCAGGACTACGCCCTGTTCCCGCACATGAGCGTGCTGGAGAACGTGGAGTACGGCCTGCGGGTCAAGAAGGTGGCCAGGGCGGCGCGGCGCGAGCGGGCACTGGAGGCGCTGGCCTCGGTCCGTCTGGAGGGCTTCGGGCAGCGGCGCCCCGCCCAGCTCTCGGGCGGACAGCGCCAGCGCGTGGCCCTCGCCCGCGCCCTGGTCAACCGGCCGCGGGTGCTGCTGCTCGACGAGCCGCTGGGCGCGCTCGACCTCAAGCTCCGGGAGGAGATGCAGGTCGAGCTGAAGGCCATCCAGCGCGAGGTCGGCATCACGTTCCTGTTCGTGACCCACGACCAGGAGGAGGCGCTCACCATGAGCGACCGGGTCGCGGTGTTCAACCAGGGCAGGATCGAGCAGGTCGGCACCCCGGCCGAGATCTACGAGCGCCCGGCCACCGCGTTCGTCGCCGGGTTCGTGGGCACCTCGAACCTGATCTCCGGCGAGGCGGCGCGGGCCGTGCTGGGCAAGGAGGGGACGTTCAGCGTGCGGCCGGAGAAGCTGCGGCTCGTCGTCGGCGACGGCGCGACGGCCGGGCCCGAGGAACACAGCGCCGCCGGGACGGTGTCCGAGGTGGTGTACGCCGGGCCGGCGACCCGCTTCGTCGTCGAACTCGACGCGGGCGGCCGCCTGATCGCCCTCCAGCAGAACCTTCAGGTCTCGTCCATGGACGTGACGGGCCTGCGCGGCAGCCGGGTCCTGCTCGTGTGGCACCGGCAGCACGAGTTCGCGATCGCCGACGCCCCTCTTCCGGAACCGGCCCGGAGCTGAAACCGGCCCCGAACTGAAACCGGCCTTGAGCTGAAACCGGCCCCGAACTGAACCGGCCCTGAGCCGACGGCCGGTCGGGCCACCCCCTCGAACCAAGGAGAACCACCATGCCGACCCCCAAGCGGGCCTCCAGGCAAGCCCCCATGCGGGCCCCCATCGTCATCGCCGCCGCCGCGCTGGCGCTCGCCGCCGCGGCGGGGTGCGGCGGCGGCTCCTCGACGCCGGCCGCCGCCCCGGGCACGGGCAAGTTCACCCCGCCGAAGATCGAGGCGCTGAAGTCCCTGGGTCAGGGCGAGGGCCAGGTCAACCTGGTGGCCTGGGCGGGTTACGCGGAGGACGGCTCCAACGACCCCAAGGTCGACTGGGTCCACCCCTTCGAGAAGGCCACCGGCTGCAAGGTCAACACCAAGACCGCCGGCACCTCGGACGAGATGGTCAACCTGATGAAGACCGGCGAGTACGACGCCGTGTCGGCCTCCGGTGACGCCTCGCTGCGGCTCATCGCCTCCGGCACGGTCGCGCCGGTCAACACCGGCCTCGTCCCCAACTACAAGGACGTCTTCGAGGGCCTGAAGCTCAAGCCGTGGAACTCGGTCGGCGGCGTGGCCTACGGCGTGCCGCACGGCCGCGGGGCGAACCTGCTGATGTGGCGGTCCGACAAGGTCACCCCGGCGCCCGACTCGTGGGGTGTCGTGTTCGACCCGGCCTCGCCGTACAAGGGGCATGTGACCGCCTATGACTCGCCGATCTACATCGCCGACGCCGCGCTCTACCTGATGTCCGCCAAGCCGGAGCTCGGGATCAAGGACCCGTACGCGCTCGACGACAAGCAGCTCCAGGCCGCGGTCGACCTGCTGAAGCAGCAGAAGTCGATCGTCGGCGAGTACTGGTCCGACTACACCAAGGCGGTCCAGTCCTTCAAGGGCGGCGACACCGTGGTGGGCACGACGTGGCAGGTCATCGCCAACCTGACCAAGGCGGAGAAGGCGCCGGTCGAGGTGACCCTGCCGAAGGAGGGCGCGACCGGCTGGTCGGACACCTGGATGGTGGCGGCCAAGGCGAAGAACCCGAACTGCGCCTACAAGTGGCTCGACTGGATCATCTCGCCGTCCGTGAACGCGCAGGTGGCGGAGTGGTTCGGCGAGGCGCCCTCGAACGCCAAGGCGTGCGCCGAGACCTCGGACAAGTCGTTCTGCGACACCTACCACGCGACCGACGAGAGCTACTTCTCCAAGGTTCACTACTGGACCACTCCGATCGCCCAGTGCCTCGACGGCCGCACCGGCGTGAAGTGCACCGACTACTCCCAGTGGACTCGGGCCTGGACCGAGATCAAGGGCTGACCGCCACCCCCAACCACGCGTGATCATGCACAAGTTCCCGCAGATGCGGGATGACCTGCGACGACACCGTTCGCGATCTGGCAGAGGTTCCCCGGGACACCGCTCGACCTCGGCGAACGGCATTCGTGATCATGCGGCCGAACCAGGCTGCATGATCACGAACGGGGTCGCCGCGGCAAGAGGCGTACGCGCGGGAAGACGTGCATGATCACGCCAAGGGTCTGAGCACGTCAACGGGCACCTTAAGGAAAGTGTGCATGATCACGCGAAGAGGGGATGAGGACATGTCGGGGAGTCTCCGGCGGCGGGCGGCGGCGTTCCTGCACCGGCATGCCCGAGTACGGCTGTCGCTGCTGCTCTCGGCTCCGCTGGCGTGGCTGGGGCTGGCCTACCTGGGAGCCCTGGCCGCGCTGTTCGTGACCGCCTTCTGGTCCACGGACACCTTCACGGGAGACCTGGTCAAGACCTTCACCCTGGCCAACTTCCAGGACCTGGCGACCGGCGAGGTCTACCGGACGATCGCCCTGCGCTCCCTCGGGGTGGCGGTCGCGGTGACGCTCATCGACCTGGTGATCGCCTTCCCGATGGCGTTCGCGATGGCGAAGCTGGCCTCCCCCCGGGCCCAGCGGTGGCTCGTCATCCTCGTCCTCACCCCGCTGTGGGCGTCCTACCTGGTCAAGGCGTACGCGTGGCGGGTGATGCTGTCGTCGGACGGCGTCCTCGGCTGGGGGTACGGCCTGACGGCCACCATCCTGACCCTCTCCTACCTGTGGCTGCCGTACATGATCCTGCCGATCTACGCGGGGCTCGAACGGCTGCCGAACTCGCTGCTCGACGCGGCCGGCGACCTGGGCGCGCGGGGCTGGCGGACGTTCCGGACGGTGGTGTGGCCGCTCTCGTTCCCGGCCGTCGTCGCGGGCTCGATCTTCACGTTCTCGCTGTCGCTGGGCGACTACATCGCCGTGAAGATCGTGGGCGGCAAGTCGCAGCTCATCGGCAACGTGGTCTACGACAACATCGGCGCGGCGAACAACCTGCCGTTCGCCGCCGCCGTCGCCACCGTGCCCGTCGTCATCATGCTGGTCTACCTCGCGGCGGTCCGCCGTACCGGAGCCCTGGAGAATCTTTGAATCTGTCGCGTACGGCTCGCGCGCTCCTCAGGATCGCGCTGGCCCTCGGCCTCGGCGTGATCTACGTGCCGCTGGCCGTGGTGCTCCTGAACTCCTTCAACTCGGACCGGACCTTCGGGTGGCCGCCCTCCGGCCTGACGTTCCAGTGGTGGCGCTCGGCGTGGAACTCGACGGGAGTCCGCGACGCCCTGTGGACCTCGATCCAGGCGGGACTCGGGGCCACGGCGATCGCCCTGCTCCTGGGCACGATGGCGGCATTCGCCGTGCAGCGCTACCGCTTCTTCGGCCGGGACACCGTCTCGCTGCTGATCGTCCTGCCGATCGCCCTGCCCGGCATCGTGACCGGCATCGCGCTGAGCAACACCTTCCACACCGTCCTCGGCGTGCCCCTGGGGCTGCTCACGGTGATCGTGGGCCACGCCACCTTCTGCGTGGTCACCGTCTACAACAACGTGCTGGCCCGGCTTCGCCGCATGGGGCGGGGCCTGGAGGAGGCCTCGGCCGACTTGGGGGCGGACACGTTCACGACATTCCGCCTGGTCACGTTCCCCATGCTGCGGTCGGCGCTGCTCGCGGGCGGGCTGCTGGCCTTCGCGCTGTCGTTCGACGAGATCATCGTGACCACGTTCACCTCCGGCGCGGGCGTGCGGACGCTGCCCATCTGGATCTTCGAGAACCTGTTCCGGCCCAACCAGGCGCCGGTGGTGAACGTGGTCGCCGCCGCCCTCATCGTCTTCTCGGTCGTCCCGATCTACCTGGCCCAGCGGCTCTCCGGCGAAGCTCAGACCCACTAGGACGAGTGCGTGCCGGCCGTCCACGAGGCGTAGAGGTCGGCGTAGACGCCGGGCTCCTCCACGAGGACGGCGTGCGGACCGCGCTGGACGATCCGCCCGTGCTGGAACACCAGGACCTCGTCGGCCGCCTGGGCGGTCGAGAGGCGGTGGGCGATCGAGACGGCCGTCCGGCCACGGGTCACCCCGTCGAGGGCCCGCGCGAGCCGCACCTCGGTGGCCGGGTCCACGGCGGAGGTGGCCTCGTCGAGCAGGAGCAGATCCGGGTCGGCGAGGTAGGCGCGGGCGAGGGCGACGAGCTGGCGCTCTCCCGCCGACAGCGACTCGCCGCGCTGGCCCACGGGGGTCTCCAGGCCCGCCGGTAGGCCGTCGAGCCAGTCGGCCAGCCCCAGCTCGGTCAGGGCCAGCCGGATGTGGTCGTCGGTCGCCGAGGGCAGCCCGAACCGGATGTTCTCGGCCAGGGACGAGTCGAACAGGAAACCGTCCTGCGGCACCATCACGATCCGCTCCCGCAGCGAGGCGAACCGCACGCTCCGCAGGTCGACGCCGTCGACCAGGATCCGGCCCGACGTGGGGTCCATGAGCCGGGTGAGCAGCTTGGCGAAGGTCGTCTTGCCCGACCCGGTCTCCCCCACGACCGCCACCCGTGTGCGCGGCGGGATGTCCACCGACACGTCGTGCAGCACCGGGGCGCCGCCCGGATAGGCGAAGCCGACGCCCTCGAACTCGACGGAGATCGGCCCGCGCGGCAGCGTCGCGCCGTGGGCGGGGTCGGCCACGTCGGCCGGGGTGTCGAGCACGCCGAGGATGCGGCGCCACCCGGCGATGGCGTTCTGCGCCTCGTTGAGCACCTCGGTCGCGGTCTGCAGCGGGCTGATGAACAGCGTGATCAGGAAGAGGAAGGCGATGAGCCGGCCGGCCGTGATCGACCCGGTCATGCCGAGCTCGACCCCCAGCAGCACCACCCCGGCGATGGCGACCGAGGCGACCAGCTCGGTGATCGGGAAGGTGAACCCGACGATCCGCTGGGCCCTGATCTGGGCCTTGCGCTGGGCGTTCACCGCGGTGTCGATCCGCGCCGCCGTACGGTCCTCGGAGCCGTAGGCCCGGATGACCGCGCTGCCGACGACCGACTCGCTCACGGCGGCGAGGACGTCGCCCGCCCGCTCGCGCACCCGGGTGTACGCCCCGGCAACCAGCCGCTGGAATCGGGGCAGGGCCACGACGAGCGGCAGGAAACAGGCCCAGACCAGCAGCGTGAGCTGCCAGGAGTAGATCGCCATGAGCACGGTCGCGACGAGGAGCTGGCCGAAGGCGATGATCACCATCAGCCCGCCCCACTGCATGAACGTGCTGATCTGGTCCACGTCGCCGGTCACCCGGGAGACGAGCGCGCCGCGCCGCTCGGTGTTCTGGGTCAGCACCGACAGGTCGTGCACGTGCCGGAAGCCCTTGCCGCGGAGGGTGGCCAGGCCGGACTCGGTGGACCGGTAGAGCCTTACGTTCATGAGGTAGCCGCACAGCGCGGTCAGCACCACGGCGAGCGCGCACAGGCCGATGGCGTTCCTGATGAACGACACGTCCGGGGTGCCGCCGCGCAGGCCGCGGTCGATCACCTGCTGCACCGCGATCGGCACGATGACCTTGCCGAGGGTCGCGAGCACGG
This sequence comes from Planotetraspora sp. A-T 1434, assembly GCF_025420585.1. Classification (GTDB taxonomy): domain Bacteria; phylum Actinomycetota; class Actinomycetes; order Streptosporangiales; family Streptosporangiaceae; genus JAOEGB01. Next base: position 171,721 of record NZ_JAOEGB010000006.1, read on the forward strand.
CCAGCGCCAGTGTCCCGCCGAGACCGCGCCGGAACTCCGGCGACAGCCGCAGGCCGTGCCGTACCGTCTCGAAGGCCGTCCGCTCCGCCGCCCGCAGGCCGGTCGCCAACGCCATCACGCCACTACCTCCTCATCGGCGTCGGTGTCCAGCGCCGCTCGTTCGGCCTCTTCGCGCTCGTACGCGGTGACCAGGTTGCGGTAGCCCTCGCAGCGGGCCAGGAGCCGCTCGTGGGTGCCGTGGCCGGCCACCACGCCGTGCTCCAGGTAGACGACCTCGTCGGCCAGGGCGATCGTGGCCATCCGGTAGGCGACGACGATCACCGTGGAGTCCGCCGACCCGTCCCGCAGGCCGTACAGGATCCGCTTCTCCACCTGTGGATCCACGCTGGAGGTGGCGTCGTCGAGGATGAGCAGCCGGGGCCGGCGCACGAGCGCGCGGGCGAGCGCGATCCGCTGCCGCTGGCCGCCGGACAGCGTCGCGCCGCGCTCGCCGACCCGGGTGTCCAGACCGGACGGCAGGGCGCTGACGAACCCGTCGGCCTGCGCGAGGCGGAGCGCCGCCCAGACGGTCTCGTCCGGTACGGCGAGGCCCAGCGTGATGTTGCCGCGCACGGTGTCGTCGAACAGGAACGTCTGCTGGGGCACCAGCGCCACGGAGGCGCTCACGCCGCCCTTGGCGACCTCGCGCAGGTCGGTCCCGTCGATCCGCACGGCGCCGCGGTCGGGGTCGATGAGGCGGGCGAGGAGCTGGGTGAGCGTGGACTTGCCCGCCCCGGTGGGCCCCACGACGGCGACCGTCCGCCCGGGGGCGACGGTGAAGCTCACGTCGCTGAGGACCGGGGCCTCGGGGTCGTAGCCGTAGGCGACGTCGTCGACCTCGAGTTTCGCGGGCCCGTCAATAGGCCCGTCCAGGGCCGCCGTGCCGTACTCCATGGACCCGGTCGCGTCGAGGACCTGCTGGACGCGGGTCCAGCCGACGACGCTGCGCGGCAGCTCGGCGAGAACCCAGCCGAGCGCGCGGATCGGGAAGGCGAGCAGCGTGAACAGGTACGCCACCTGGATGAGGTCGCCGGCCGCGATGTCGTGCGCCTCGAGCCGGAGCGACCCGACGAGCAGCACGGCGAGGACACCCAGGGTCGGGAGCGCCTCCAGCAGCGGGTCGAACAGCCCGCGGACCCGGCCGACCAAGACGTTGGCGTCGCGCAGCTCGTCGGCGCGCGCCTGGAACCGCGCGGCCTCCGCGTCCTCCCTGCCGAGGGTCTTGACGACGAGCGCGCCGTCGAAGCTCTCGTGCGCGACCTCGCTCACCTCGGCCCTGAGCTGCTGCGCCCGCATCGCCAGAGGCGACAACTTGCGCTGATAAATCAGGTTCAGTACGGCTATCGCCGGAAATATCAGGAAACCAACGAGGGCGAGGACCGGGTCCACGAGCAGGATCGCCCCGGCGGCCGTCACGAGCATCACGATCACGCCCACGGCCATCGGCAAGGGGGCGAGCGGCGCCCAGGCGGCCTCGGCGTCGGAGTTGGCGTTGGAGAGCAGCTGTCCGGTCGGGTGCCGGTGGTGCCAGGCGAGCGGCAGCCGCAGGTACTGCCGGGTGACCGCACGCCGCGACCGGGCCTGCATCCGATACTGCATGACTCCCGCGAGGATCCGCCGCCCCATGACCCCGGCGGCCTTGAGCACGGCCACCCCGACGATGAGCAGCGCCGCGACGACGAGCGTGCCGGTCCCGGCCCTGCCCTGGCGGAACGACGGGAGCACCACGTGGTCGGTCGCCCAGCCGAGCGCCCACGAGGACCCGACCGTCGTCACGCCGTAGAGGGCGCTGGAGAGCACCGCGGCCGTGAACACGCGGGGCTCGGCCCTGATGGCGACGCCGATCACTCGGAGGCCTTGGACCATGACTGACCTGCTCGGCCGCGGCGGGGACTCCTTCGTCGGCACGCGGGGGTTCCTTTCGATCGGGGGTGGGGGCCGCTCTGCCGAGCGCCCATCGAATCCGGACGTTACATACCCGGGTGCGCTTTCCGGATCAGCCGCCCGACCGACGCGACACCAAGCCTTTAGTCCTAGTTACTCCCTATCATCCCGATCAACCGGATTATTCCAGCAAGTAGGCTGACCACCATGAGCAACGCCAGGGACGAACGTGCCGCGCTGTGCGACCTGCTGGACCGGCTCGGTCCCAGCGCCCCCACGCTGTGCGAGGGCTGGACGACCGCCGACCTGGCCGCCCACCTCGTGCTCCGCGAGCGCCGCCTCGACGCGGCTCCGGGGATCTCCCTCGCGCCCCTGGCGGGCTACACGAGCTCCGTGCAGGAGGGTCTCAAGGCCCGGCACCCCTACCCCGAGCTCGTCGATCTCGTACGGCAGGGCCCCCCGAAGTGGTCCCCGTACAGCCTGATCCCGGGCGTGGACGACCTCGTGAACACCGTGGAGCTGTTCGTCCACCACGAGGACGCCCGCCGGGCCCAGCCGGGCTGGGAGCCCCGCGCGCTCCCCCGGGACTACGAGGACGCGCTGTGGAAGCGGCTCAAGAGCGGCGCCCGGCTGTTCCTGCGAAAGGCGCCCGTCGGGATCGTGCTCCGCCGCACCGGAGGGGAGAAGGCGGCGGGCAGGAAGGCCGAGCCCGCGGTGGTCGTCAGCGGCGACGCGCCGGAGCTGGTGCTGTTCGCCTTCGGCCGCCAGGCGCATGCCCGGGTGACCTACGAAGGAGACACCGAGGCGGTCGCCCGGCTCCGCGAGGCCCATCTGGGGGTCTGACCCCACGCAAAACGATCTAGACGAAATCCACACCTTGTCATGGCGGCATGGGGCAGCATGAGGGCAGCGCATCACGGTTGGAGCCCCGATGAACGTCAAGAAAGTCGTCACCTATGTGGCGGTCGCATTCGTGATCTTCTACCTGTTCACCCAGCCAGCGGGGGCTGCCGCCGCTGTCAAGGGGCTGTTCGGAAGCGTCAGCACCGGAGCCGAGCGCCTCTCTCAGTTCTTTACTTCCCTCGTGTCGAGCTGAGAGGCGGTAGGGCCTCATGACCTTGCGGCTAGTTATGATCATTACTGTCGCCGGGTACAACCAGCCGGGAAACTGACTGCAGGAGGCCCCCCAATGCAGGTCAAGAAGGTTCTTACGTACGCGGCCATCGCGTTCGTGGTCTTCTACCTCTACAACCAGCCGCAGGCTGCCGCTGGTGCTGTGAAGGGCGTGTTCGACACGGTCAACACGGGCGCTAGCCGGTTGGCGACCTTCTTCACGACGGTTCTGCGGTGATGTGAACCGGCCGGTGCGACGGCGGTCCCGCCGTTCCATCGGCCCCTCTCCCACCACCCGCTCACCGCGCCATCTGGCGCGGTGACGTGGCGGCACTCCGTCTTATGTGTTACGCAGACAGGGTGAGAGAGCGCCAGAGCGTCGCCCACCAACTCGATCCCGCGGCCCGGCGGGTCCTCGAACGCGTAGAGGTGGACGGCGTCGAGCTCGTCCGCTTCCTCTACGCCGACCACGGCGGGGTGATCCGCGGCAAGGCCGCCGGACGGTCACGCCTGGCGGAGCGTCTCGGCACGGGCATCGGCCACACGGTGGCGATGATGGCCATGTCGATCCTCGACCACCTCCAGCCGGTCGAGGGCATGGGCCCGGTGGGTGAGGTCCGCATCGTCCCCGACCCGCGGACGTTCGTCGCCCTCCCCTACGCGCCGGGGGCCGCGGCCATGGTGTCGGACCTGCGCGACCTCGACGGAGGGCCGTGGGCCGCCTGCCCGAGGACGTTCCTCAAGGACGCCATCGCCGCCCTGGAGGCCGAGGGCTACGCGGCGGTCGCGGCGTTCGAGCCGGAGTTCACGCTCGGGCGGCGGCTTCCCGACCCGGCGGGTGGCCCGGACCGCCTGGTCCCGCTCGACGACAGCCCGTGCTACGCCACGTCGGGCTTCGACCTCGCGCACGACTACACGATGCAGCTCGTGCGCGCCCTGGAGTCCCAGGGGATGCCGATCGAGCACTACTACCCGGAGCTGGGCGCGGGCCAGCAGGAGCTGTCGATCCGGCCCGCCACCGCGCTGAAGGCCGCCGACAACCACGTGATCTATCGGGAGACCGTGCGCGGCGTGGCGTTCCGGATGGCGATGTGGGCCACACTCGCGCCCAAGCCCATAGCGAACCAGGCGGGAAACGGCGCCCACCTCCACGTCTCCCTCTGGGATCCCGCGCTGGAGCACAACCTGTTCGCCGACGGCCACGGCGGCCTGTCCGCGCTGGGCCGTCACTTCATCGGGGGCGTGCTTCGCCACCTGCCCGCTCTGGTGGCCCTGACCTGCGGGAGCGTCAACAGCTACCGGCGTCTCCAGCCCCGCTCATGGTCCAGCGCGTACACCTGCTATGGCATGGACAACCGGGAAGCCGCCGTCCGGATTTGCTCCCCCATGTCGGGAAATATCGAGGCAACGACCAATCTGGAGATCAAGCCCTCGGACTCCTCGGCGAATCCCTATCTGTCGCTCGGGGCCGTCATCCACGCCGGGCTCGACGGCATCCGGCGGGAGCTCGACCCTGGAGACGCCGTCAACGTGGATCCCGCGACGCTGACCGACGAGGAGCGGGCCCGCCTGGGCTGCGCCCGGCTGCCCGCCTCACTCGGGGAGGCGCTCGACGCGCTGGAGGCCGACGAGCTGCTGATGGAGGCGCTCGGGCCACTGCGACGCGCCGCCTACCTGGCGGTCAAGCGCTCCGAGGTCGCGGACTTCGCCGCCCAGGACGTCGCCTACGAGACCTTCCACCACCTGCGGGTCTACTAAGGTCGTGTCTCCCTGGTCAGCAGGGCGGGTTCTCGCCGGGGCAGGAGACCACGCCCGAGACGACGGCGCCGAGGGCTTCGGCCAGCGCTTCGGCCTGCGCGCAGTCGAGATGGTCGAAGATCAGCCGGCGGACGTCCTCCACGTGCCGGGGAGCGACCTCCTCCAGCAGCGCCCGGCCGCTGGAGGTGATCTCCGCGAGGGAGGCCCTGCCGTCCCCGGGGCAGGGCCGTACGACCACGAGGCCCCGGCTGATGAGCTTGCTCATTCGGTGGCTGAGCCGGCTCTGTGACATCTTGAGCGCCGCCGCTAGGTCGCTCAGCCGGAACACCTTCTCGTTCAGCGCCACGAGCACGGCGTACTCCACGCCCACGAGCCCATAGCGCCGGTGTCCTCGCTCGACCTCCGGAAGGACCAGCATCGCGAAGGCTATGAGGCCCTGCCACGCTCGTGTCTCAGTCTCGTCCAGCCATCCGCCCTCGGGTTTCCTTGCCACATCAGAAAGCGTACGGACCAAACCTCCCCCACGCGACGACGACGGCGACGATCAGCAGCACGACGTTGATCACGATCGGCTGCGTCTCCTTGCGCCGGCCGTGCGTGATGGCCGCGCCCACCATGAGCAGGACGGCGCCGACCGCCGCGAGAGGCGTGAGCACCGGCGCGATGCCGGTCAGGCCGGGGAGGATCAGGCCGATCGCGGCGAGCACCTCAAGCGCCCCGATGGTCTTGATCGTTGGCTGCGAGAAGTCCTCCGTCCAGGCCATGTTGGGGTTGGCGGCCAGCTTCTCCTTCGGCTGGGCCAGCTTGCCGGCACCCGCGGCCAGAAAGACAAGGGCGAGTAGTCCTTGGAGGATCCACAGGACGACGTTCATATACGACTCCTTTGTTGACGCTTCAACCATGCTAGTGGCAACAAACTTGAAGCATCAAGTTCCACGGCCGGCGTTATGCCTGGGAACGGGCGTTGGTACGTTTCGACAGATGGAGCCGGTCAGCATCAGGGAGGTCGCGGCACTCGCCGGAGTCTCCCCGGGCACGGTCTCGAACGTGCTCAACCGCCCCGAGAAGGTCGCCGCCTCGACCCGCGAACGCGTCGAGCGGGCGGTGCGCGAGCTCGGGTTCGTCCGGCACGGCTCCGCGTCGTCGCTGCGGGCGGGGCACACCAGGACGATCGGGCTGTCCGTCATCGACATCGGCAACCCCTTCTTCACAGACATCGCCGCCGGAGTCGAGGAGACGGCGAGCGAGCTCGGCTACGCGGTGATCCTCAGCAGCTCCGCGGGCGACCGGTCGAAGGAGGAGCGCAACCTGCTGGTCCTCGCCGAGCAGCGGGTGCGGGGCGTGCTGATCACTCCCTGCGGCGAGGACACGGCCGCACTGGATCGCGTCCGCGAACGCGGCATCAACGTCGTCCTGATCGGCCGACCGGCCCTCCGGCCCGACCAGTGCTCCGTCACGGTCAACGACGTCACCGGGGGTTTCCTCGCCGTCACCCACCTGCTGGAACGGGGAGCCCGCCGGATCGCCTACGTGAGCGGACCGCTGACGATCCCGCAGTGCCAGGACCGGCTGGAGGGAGCCCGCCGTGCCGTACGGCAGGCCGGCCTCGACCCGGCGGCCACGCTCAGCGAGCTCACCATGCCCGCCATGAACGCCCGATCCGGCCAGCAGGCCGCCGAGAAGCTGCTCGCGTCCCTGCCGGACGCCGTGTTCTGCGCCAACGACCTCCTGGCGCTGGGCCTGCTGCGCGTCCTGCTCCAGGCGGGCGTCCGCGTCCCCGGCGACGTGGCGCTGATCGGCTACAACGACATCGAGTTCGCCGCCGCCTCGGCGGTGTCGCTCAGCTCGGTCCGCCAGGCCACCCACCGGCTCGGGCGCATCGCCACCCAGTTGCTGCTCGACGAGTGCGACAACCCCGGGGGCCACGCCCACCAGCAGATCACGTTCCAGCCCGAGCTCGTCGTCAGGGAGTCGACCGGTTCCTAGCTTGACCTTGCCGCAAGGGTCAATGTCTACCGTCACGGCCATGACTCAGATCACCACGGCACACGAGGTCCGGCTCACCGCCCATGGACGTCCGGGGCTTGAGCGCTTCCGAATCGTGGAGACTCCAGTGCCCGTCCCGGGACCGGGGCAGGTCCTCGTCCGCAACCGCTACCTCGCCATGCGTGCCGCCATGGGCCTGCTGATGGCCGGCGGTGAGCCGACCATGCCGGCCTACCGGCCCGGCGAGGCGATGTGGGGGCCCGCTGTGGGCGAGGTCGTCGCCGGCGACTGGACGCCCGGCATCCTGGTGGCCCACGACCTCGGCTGGCGGGAGTACGCCCTGCTGGAGGCGGCCGGGGTGCGCGAGCTGCCCGAGCTCGCCGACCCCGTCGCCCACCTCGCGCAGGCGGAGACCGCCTATGCCGGCCTGGTAGAGGCCGCACGGCTCCGTCCGGGCGACACCGTGTTCGTCTCCAGCGCCGCAGGCTCCATCGGCACGATGGCCGGGCAGATCGCCAGGCTCAAGGGCGCGGGGCGAGTGGTCGGCAGCGCGGGGTCCGCGGCGAAGGTGGCTTGGCTGGTCGGCGAACTGGGCTTCGACGCGGCGTTCGACCACCACGAGGAAGCCTTGGCGGAGCGGCTGCGCGAGGTCGCGCCCGAGGGCGTCGACGTCTACTTCGACAACGTGGGCGGCGAACAGCTCGTCGCGGCCATCGAGGTCGCCAATCCCGGCGCGAGGATGGCGCTGTGCGGCGCGCTGGCCGGGCAGACAGGGCGGACAGGGCAGGGTCTCGCCACGGTGGACACACGCGCGCTCATCGCCAAGCGGATCTCCCTGCGGGGCTTCACCGCGCGCGATCATCCGGGGCTCGGCCGTGAGGAGATCGCCGGCTGGCTCCGGGACGGCCGCCTCACCGTGCCGGTGACGCGGTTCGCCGGTCTGAGGGAGGCTCCCCGCGCCCTCCTGGAACTACTGGACGGCAGGCACACCGGTACGGTGATCGTGGAATTGTGAGGAGGCATGCCGATGAGGATCGGCGAGGTGGCGGAGGCGGCGGGCACCACGACCCGCGCGCTTCGCTATTACGAGCAGCAGCACCTGCTGACGGCCCGCCGGACCGCGACCGGCTACCGGGACTATGACGAGCAGGCCGTACGGCGGGTGCGCAACATCCGCGAACTCCTGTCCATCGGGTTCACCGTGGACGACGTCCGGACCTTCGCCGACCTGCTCGACAGGGACCTGCCCGAACGGTTCGCCGTCCTCGACGCCGGCACCTGCGCCGAGGCGATGCGGGTGGCCCGGGAACGACTGCGGGTCCTCAGCGAGCGCATCGAGCGGCTCACGAGCCTTCACGAACAGCTCAGCGCCCGCCTGGTCTCAGGCACTGGCAAGGAACGGCCGTAGGCGCCACCTTCCCTCTTTTCTAGAGAAAATGCTTCGTATTTCGCTAAATCGTCCAGGAGAGGCGGACTCTTTGGGTGGCGTCCCGGTTGCATCGGCCCGGTCGTATGGCGGGAATCCAATGCCCGCCCGGCCGCCCAGGGAGGAAAGGCACTTCCATCGGCCGGAATGGATTTACGGTTGGATCGCCCTTATTCCGGGTGATTCACCTAGACGTGCTCCAGAGCCGGGGTCAACGATGGAGTGACATTCCCGATCGCCGCGACGCGGCCCTGATCGGACAGGAGAACCCATGCAAGCAAAACGACTTCCGATGCTGCTCGGCCTCGCCTTCCTTCCCGCCCTGGCCTTCGGCCCGGCGCAGACGGCGCAGGCCTCGTCCGTTCCGACCTCCGCGAAGGTGTCCCTCACCAGCGCGCAGAACGATCCCGTGACCGACGAGTCCGAGGAGTCCGAAGAGTCCGGGCTGTCCGAGCGATCCAGAATGCCGGAACAGCGATCCGGGATCTCCGAGGAGTCCGAGGAGGCAGGCCAGCCCGCGGGCCGTGCTCACCAGAGCGAAGAGATCAACCGGCAGGGCGAGGGCTGGTCGGACCGGACCAGCGAGCACTCCCGCGGATACAACTGGGGCGGCTGATCGTCCCACCGGCGAGGACCGGTAAAACCAGCCTTCGCCGATGAATCCGCCATATGAGAAAGAACGCGGCCCCCGCCTATCGGGGGTCGCGTTTCTTTATGCATTTCAGGATATAGGCCAGATCGGGGAAACCCGAATCACTTCCGCTGCGCAGGGACTTCTCCCTGAGTAGTAAAAAGCTTGCTTGATCGTGAACTGTCACGAGCACACAAGTGCCGGCGGCGCCTGATACCCCTATGCCATGCGGGCATGCGCTACCCGGCCACGTACGGCCGGCGTCCCCGCATCTCCTATCGGAGTCCGACCCCCCGGGGGTACCCTCATGAACATGCAGGACGAGCTGGACGACCTGAAGGACCGGCTGACGCGGCTGGAGCAGCGATACGACACGGCGGTCCTCGCCGGCCAGATCGCCGCGGGCAGCTGGTCCACTGAGATGAGCCAGAAGATCAACACTCTGACCGGCGAAGTCGGTTACCTTCGGACGAAGGTCGACACGTTCGACGCCAAATTCGAGGCGATCGACGCCCGCTTCGCGCAGGTCGACGCACGGTTCGAGGCGATCGACGCGCGCTTCGCGGAGGTCGACGCCCGCTTCGCGCAGGTCGACGCTCGGTTCGACGGCATCGACCGCCGTCTCGATTCGTTCGACGACCGGCTCGCGCGGGTGGAGGACATCGTCAAGGCGACCAGCCAGGGCGTTGTCCACCTGCTCGACACGACGCAGAGCCTCACGGACACCGTTCAGGCGCTGTCGAGGACGGTCCAGAGCATCGCGGAGCGGCTGCCGCCCCCAAGCCCCAACTGAGGACGCCGCCGCCCAACTGGCGACGGCGTACGGCCCGTGCCCTTTCGTGGCGCGGGCCGTGCGCGCGTTCAGCGGACGGGGTGACCGGCGGCGCGGAGGGTGTCCTTCACCTCGTGGATCTTGAGCTGGCCGAAGTGGAAGACGGACGCCGCGAGCACGGCGTCGGCGCCCGCGTCGATGGCGGGCGGGAAGTCCTCCAGCTTGCCCGCGCCCCCGGAGGCGATGACGGGCACGGTCACCGCCTTACGGACGGCTCTGAGCATCTCCAGGTCGTAACCCGACTTGGTGCCGTCGCCGTCCATGGAGTTGAGGAGGATCTCGCCCACGCCGAGCTCCTCGCCGCGCCTGGCCCACTCGACCGCGTCGATGCCGGTGCCGCGGCGGCCGCCATGGGTGGTCACCTCGAACCCCGACGGTGTGGGCGGGCCGTCGACGACCCGGCGGGCGTCCACGGACAGCACGATGCACTGCGAGCCGAACCGCCGCGACGCCTCGGTCAGCAGCTCGGGCCGGGCGATGGCGGCGGTGTTGATGCCGACCTTGTCGGCTCCGGCCCGCAGGAGCCGGTCCACGTCCTCGACCGCGCGCACTCCCCCGCCCACCGTCAGCGGGATGAAGACCTGCTCGGCCGTACGGCGGACCACGTCGAGCATGGTCTCCCGCTCGCCCGACGACGCGGTGATGTCCAGAAATGTCAGCTCATCGGCGCCTTCGGCGTCGTACCGGCGGGCCAGCTCGACGGGGTCCCCGGCGTCCCGGAGGTTCTCGAAGTTGACGCCCTTGACCACGCGGCCGGCGTCGACGTCGAGGCAGGGGATGACCCTGACGGCGACCGTCATCCCGTCCCCTCCCCTCGGTATGCCTCTACCTCCACCTCTACCAGCATGCGCGAGTCGACGAGGCCGGCGACCTGCACGCTCGTGCAGGCGGGCCGTACGGTCCCGAAGACCTCGCCGTGCGCGCGGCCGACCGCCTCGAAGTCGTCGGCGTTCACCACGTAGAGTCTCGTGCGGACGACCTCGGAGATGGAGATCCCCGCCTTCTCGACGGCGTCAAGGGCGATGGAGATCGCGGTGAGGGTCTGGTTGTAGGCGTCGCCGACATGCTGGATCTCCCCGCCCACGGTGGCGGTGCAGCCGGACACCAGGACGTGAGGCCCGGCGACGACGGCGCGGGCGTAGCCGTAACGGTCCTCCCACGGGCCGCCGGACGAGATCCGGGTGAAAGACATGCCACTGGTCATCTGGCGCTCACCGCCGCGAGCGCCTCTTCGAGCGTGAACGCCTGGGCGTACAGCGCCTTGCCGACGATGGCTCCCTCGACCGGGACCTGCGTCGCCAGGGCGCGGAGGTCGTCGAGCGAGGACACCCCGCCGCTGGCGATCACGGGCCGGTCGGTCCTGGCGCAGACCTCGCTGAGCAGGTCGATGTTGGGGCCGCGGAGCGTGCCGTCCTTGGTCACGTCCGTGACGACGTAACGCGGGCAGCCCTCCGACTCGAGCCGGTCGAGGACCTCCCACAGGTCGCCGCCCTCCTTGGTCCAGCCCCGGGCGGCCAGGGTGGTGCCGCGGACGTCGAGCCCGACCGCGATCTTGTCGCCGTGCTCGGCGATCGCCTTGGCGCACCACGCCGGGTCCTCCAGGGCCGCGGTGCCGATGTTCACGCGGCGGCAGCCCGTGGCCAGCGCCGCGTCGAGTGTGGCGTCGTCACGGATGCCGCCCGACAGCTCGACCTGGACGTCGAGGGCGCCGATGACGGAGGCGATCAGCTCGCGGTTGTCCCCCCGGCCGAAGGCCGCGTCGAGGTCGACCAGATGGATCCACTCGGCGCCGGCCTCCTGCCAGGCCAGCGCGGCGGCGAGCGGGTCCCCGTACGAGGTCTCCGTACCCGCCTGACCCTGCACCAGACGGACGGCCTGGCCGTCCGCGACATCCACGGCGGGGAGCAATACGAGTGACATGGTCACGACCTCCGGTCAAAGACAATGGTGACGAGCACGGGGATCAGCAGGATCGACCCGGCGAAGACGCCGAGCCGGGCCATCCAGCCGTCGAACAGGATCCAGGCGATCACCTGGACGAGGAACCACAGCGCCGCCACGACGGCGTTCTCGGTGCGGCGCCGGCGCGCGAGGTAGCCGCCCTGGCGGGCCACCCGCACCGGGCGCGGCAGCACCGCGGTGACCCGGCCCCGCAGCTCGCGCCGCCGGGCCGCCCTGGCTTCGCGCGCGGCCCGGGCCGCCGTGAGGCGTTCCCGCTCGGCCTCGCGCTCCGCCCGGCGCCGGGCGCGCTCCTTGCTCATGGGGCCTCCTCAGAGCGTGTGGAGCCAGTTGGCCAGCAGCGCGGCCCCGGCGTCGCCGGACTTCTCGGGGTGGAACTGGGTGGCCATGAGCGGGCCGTTCTCGACGGCCGCGACGAACGGCACGCCGTGCTCGGCCCAGGTCACGAGCGGCTGGGCGAAGCCGGGACCGGCCTCCAGCTTCCAGTCGCGCACGCCGTAGGAGTGGACGAAGTAGAAGCGGGTGCCGGCGTCAAGCCCCTCGAACAGGACGCTGCCGGCGGGCGCGGTGACGGTGTTCCAGCCCATGTGCGGCAGCACGGGCGCGTCGAGGCGCTCGACCGTGCCCGGCCACTCGCCGCACCCCTGGGTGTGGACGCCGTGCTCCACGCCCTTGTCGAACAGGATCTGCATCCCGACGCAGATCCCGAGAACCGGACGCCCGCCCGACAGGCGGCGGCCGACGATCTGGTCGCCGCGGACGCTCCTGAGCCCCTCCATGCAGGCGGCGAACGCGCCGACGCCGGGGACGACCAGGCCGTCCGCCTCCAGGGCCGCGTCCCAGTCGGCGGTCACCGTCACGTCGGCTCCGGCCCGGGCCAGCGCCCGCTCGGCGGAGCGCAGGTTGCCCGAGCCGTAGTCGAGCACCACGACACGCTTGCCTACTGCCACCACATCACCCCTGCTGTGATCGCCAGCGCGGCTCCCGCGCCGGCCAGCACCGCGAGCACCTTGAGGCCCTGCCGCACGGCGGAGATGACCCCGCCGATGAGGAAGAGGCCGATGAAGATCATGCCGCCCGACGCGAAGGTCATCAGAGGACGCCCTTGGTGCTCGGCACCCCGGTCGCGCGCGGGTCCCGCTCGGACGCTTCCCGCAGCGCCCGCGCGAGGGCCTTGAACTGCGCCTCGACGATGTGGTGGGCGTTGCGCCCGTACGGCACGTGCACGTGGAGGCACACGGCGGCCTGGGCGACGAACGACTCCAGGATGTGCCTGGTCATGGTCGTGTCGTACTCCGGCCCGATCATGGGCGCCATGCCCTCGGGCTCGGTGTGCACGAGGTACGGCCGGCCGGACAGGTCCACCGTGACCTGGGCCAGCGCCTCGTCCAGCGGGCACGACGCGCTGCCGAAGCGGCGGATGCCCGACTTGTCGCCCAGCGCCTCGCGGAACGCGGCTCCCAGCGCGATCGAGGTGTCCTCGATCGTGTGGTGTGAGTCGATGTGCAGGTCGCCCTCGGTCTTCACGGTCAGGTCGAACAGCCCGTGCTTGCCGAGCTGCGCCAGCATGTGGTCGTAGAAGCCGACGCCGGTCGCGACATCCACGACGCCGGTGCCGTCGAGGTTGACCTCGACCAGCACCGACGTCTCCTTCGTGCTGCGCTCGACGCGGCCGCGGCGCTCGTCGCCCGCGGCAGTTCCCGTCACCGGGCGCGCGTCACTCATCCGAGGACCCCCTCCAGGGCGGCGCGGAACGCCGCCATCTCTTCACTTGTACCGATCGACACGCGGAGCCATCCCGCGGGACCGGTCTCCCTGATCAGCACGCCGTGCTCAAGCAGCCCCTCCCACACGACGCGCCGATCCGGAAAACTACCGAATAGCACGAAGTTCGCGTCGGAGTCAGCGACCGCCAGGCCACGATGCCGTAGCCAGTCCACCGTGGCGTCCCGCTCGGCCCGCAGCGCGTCCACCGTGCCGAGCAGCTCGGCCCGGTGCGCCAGGGCCACCCGGGCGGCCGCCTGGGTCAGGGTGGACAGATGGTACGGCAGGCGGACGAGCAGCATGGCGTCGACGACGGCCGGGTCGGCGGCGAGGTATCCGAGGCGGGTCCCCGCCATGGCGAACGCCTTCGACATCGTCCGGGTGACGATCAGCCGGGGGTTGCCCGGCAGCAGGGTCAGCGCCGACGGCGTGCCGGTCCGGGCGAACTCGGCGTAGGCCTCGTCGACCACGACCATCCCGGGCGCCGCCTCGAGGATCCGCTCGATCACGCCGAGCGGCAGCGCCGTACCGGTCGGGTTGTTCGGAGAGGTCAGGAACACCACGTCGGGGCGGTGCCGCTCGATCGCGGCGACTGCCGCGGCCACGTCGATCGAGAAGTCCTCCTCGCGGGCGCCCTCGATCCAGCGGGTGCTGGTGCCGCCGGCGATGATCGGGTGCATGGAGTAGGACGGCTCGAAGCCGATGGCCGACCGCCCCGGGCCGCCGAACGCCTGAAGGATCTGCTGGATGATCTCGTTGGACCCGTTGGCCGCCCAGAGCTGGCGTGCCGTGAGGCTGTGGCCGAGGTAGTCGGCGAGATCCTTGCGCAGCTCGACGGAATCCCTGTCGGGGTAGCGGTTGAGCGTGGCCGCGCCGTGCCGTACCGCCTCCGCGAGGTCGCCGATCAGCGCGGCCGACGGTGGGTAGGGGTTCTCGTTGGTGTTGAGCTGGACCGGCACGTCGAGCTGCGGCGCGCCGTAGGGCTGCTTGCCGCGCAGGTCGTCGCGGATCGGCAGGTCGTCAAGGGTCATGAGGGCACTTCCCAGTCGAACCGGGCACGGATGGCGGCGCCGTGCGCAGGCAGGTCCTCGGCGTCGGCCAGCGCGCAGACGTACGGCGCGGCCTCGGCGAGCGCCTCGCGGGTGTAGTCGACGACGTGGATGCCGCGGAGGAAGGTCTGGACGGACAGGCCGGACGAGTGGCAGGCGCAGCCACCGGTCGGCAGCACGTGGTTGGATCCGGCCATGTAGTCGCCGAGCGAGACGGGCGCGTAGGGGCCGACGAAGATCGCCCCGGCGTTGCGGACCCGGGCGGCCACCTCGTGGGCGTCGGCCGTCTGGATCTCCAGGTGCTCGGCCGCGTAGGCGTCCACCACCTTCAGGCCGTCGTCGACGCTCGACACGAGCACGATGCCGGACTGCCGGCCGCCGAGGGCCTCGGTGATCCGCTCGGAGTGGCGGGTGGCGGCGATCTGGCCGGGGAGCTCCTTCTCGACCGCGTCGGCGAGCTCCGGGCTCGTGGTGACCAGCACGGCCGCCGCGATCACGTCGTGCTCGGCCTGGCTGATCAGGTCGGAGGCGACGTGGACGGGGTCGGCCGTCTCGTCCGCCAGGATCGCGATCTCGGTCGGACCGGCCTCGGAGTCGATGCCGATGCGGCCTTTGAGCAGCCGCTTGGCCGCGGCGACCCAGATGTTGCCCGGCCCGGTGACCATGTTGACCGGGGGGCACTCCTCGGTGCCGTAGGCGAACATCGCGACGGCCTGGGCCCCGCCCACGGAGTAGACCTCGTCCACCCCGAGCAGGGCGCAGGCCGCGAGGATCGTGGGGTGCGGCAGCCCGCCGAACTCGCGCTGCGCGGGCGAGGTGACGGCGAGCGAGCCGACGCCGGCCTCCTGGGCGGGCACGACGTTCATGACCACGCTGGAGGGGTAGACGGCCCGGCCTCCCGGGACGTACAGCCCAACGCGGCCGACCGGCACCCAGCGCTCGGTCACCGACCCGCCGGGCACGACCCGGGTCGTGGTGTCCGTGCGCCGCTGGTCCCGGTGGACGAGGCGGGCCCTGCGGATCGACTCCTCCAGGGCCGCGCGCACGGCCGTGGGGAGCTCGTCGAGGGCCCGCCCGATGGCCTCCACGGGCACCCGGGTGGACTCCAGCTCGACCCCGTCGAATCTCGCCGTCAGCTCCCGCACGGCCGCCACGCCGCGATGGCGAACCTCCTCGCAGATGGGCCGCACCTTCTCCAGGGCGGCCTCGACGTCGAGATCGGCGCGGGGCAGCACGTCGCGCAGGTCGCCGGGCAGCGAGCCACGCAGATCGATACGGGAAATCACTGTCCTAGTCTACGGATGACCAGGGAGGAATCTTCTCCCGTCCAGTCCTTAAGACGGTCTGGGTGATCTCATCAGGACACCCGGAACGACTGCGCGGCCGTGCCGTTGCAGGTGTACTGCTGGAGCTGGACGGAGTCGGCGGCCGAGGCCCCGGGCACGTCGAGGCATTTCCCGCTGAGACGGCTCACGAAGTGGTAGTACCCGCCGCCTTCGGAGACCGCCTGCCATTGCTGGTTGTTCCCGCCGCTGTACGCCCACAGCTGGAGTAGAGCGCCATCCGCCGAGGAAACGTTGGTCACGTCGATCACCTGGGCGCTGTTGTTCCGGTTGTTGATCCGCGCGAAGCCGCCGCTGGTCGGCTGGAACTGCCACTTCTGGGCGGTCGTGCCGTTGCAGGAGTACTGCTGGACCGCGGTGCCGTTCGCCGTCGCGGCTGCCCGGGCGTCCACGCATTTGCCGTTGCCGCGGTTGACGACGCTGTACCACGCGGTGGGGTCCGGGCTCGTGGTCGGAGTGGTCGTCGGGGTGGTCGTCGGTGTGGGGCTCGGGGTCGGGCTCGGGGTCGGGGGCGCGGTGGCCCCGCCCAGCCACAGCAGGCCGTCGATGACGAACCGGTTCTGGGTGTCACTGGCGAATGTCGAGGACAGCGGGGTGTTCGTGCTGTAGTTCATCGCGTTGTGGCCGAAATTCGCGTACAGCATCTTGTAGTTCTTGTTCGTCCACATGATGGGGTAATAACCGCTGTACCAGGTCTGGTTGGGGTCGGTCCCGACCGGGAAGCTGGAGGAGTCAATCGACCCGAGGATCTTGATGTTCGGGTTGTTCCGCAGGTCGTTGTTCCAGCTGTACCACTCGCTCACCGACGAGGTGAAGGTCGCGGGGAGCCGGGCCGTCGAGGGGTGGCTTCCCCCCTCGTTCCGGGTGGTGACCGAGGTGGGCCCCCAGGTGTTGGACTTGAACGCGCCGGTGCCCAGGAACTCGTTGTGGTACCAGGACCAGCTCTGCGGGTTGGTGTTGAAGGCGGACACGTGGAAGCCCATCCAGGCCCCGCCGCCCCGCATGTACTGCTCGAAGGCCGACCGCTGCGCCGCCGTCTGCGGCAGGTCGTCGAGGAACATCACGACCTGGTACTGGGAGAGGGTGGCGGCGTTCAGCTGGTCCCAGTTGTTGGTCGCGGTGTACGAGAAGTTGTTCTGCGTGGCGACCTGGGGGAACCACTGGTTGGCCTCTTTGACGAAACTGATGTGGGCGTCGTCGTAGGTGCCGCTGTAGAACGCGAGGACCTTGAACTGCGGCGCGGCGGACGCCGCGTTGACGGTGAAGAGGGTCGCGCCGACGGCGACGGCGAACAGGGCGAGTAATCGCCCCAGTGCCACACGGGTCCTCACAGGTAACCTCCGGGGGGTTCTTTGGTAACTTAATTCAAATATTGCTAAAACCCCGGTGTCAAGGATCTCTGTAGGCTGAGCGACGTGAGTAAGACCAGGAGCAAGGGCGGGCAGGGAACCCCGGCGACGGTCGCTTTGACCCAGGCCAAGGCGGAGTTCACGCTCCACCCCTACGATCACGACCCGAACGCCCAGGCGTACGGCGAGGAGGCGGCCGACGCGCTCGGCGTGCCGTACGAGCGGATCTTCAAGACCCTCGTCGCCGAGACGGAGTCGGGCCTGGCGGTGGCCGTGGTGCCCGTCGCCGGAAAGCTCGACCTCAAGGCGTTCGCCGCCGCGCTGAAGGGCAAGCGGGCGGCGATGGCCGACGCGGTCAAGGTGGAGCGGGTCACCGGCTACGTCGTCGGGGGCATCAGCCCCCTCGGGCAGCGCAAGAAGCTGCCCACAGTGATCGACGAGTCGGCGCTCGGGTTCGAGACCGTCTACTTCTCCGCCGGCCGCCGCGGACTGCAGATCGAGACGGCCCCGGCCAACCTGGTCTGGCTCACCCAGGCCGTCACCGCCGCCATCGCGAAGAATTGAGCCCATGACCGAGCTGCCCGACCTCACCGCGACCGAGATGTCCGGCCTGCTCCGCACGCGGCAGGTGAGCGCGGTGGAGCTCACGGAGGCGTGCCTGCGGCGGATCGGCGAGGTGAACGGCCAGGTCAACGCCATCGTCACGCTGGTGCCCGAGCGCGCCCTCGACCAGGCGGCGCAGGCCGACGCCGACCTCGCCCGCGGCCACTGGCGCGGCCCGCTGCACGGGCTCCCCGTCGCGCACAAGGACCTCGTCGACACGGCCGGGATCAGGACGACGTACGGCTCGCCCCTGTTCGCCGATCACGTGCCGGTGACCGACGACCTGATCGTACGGAGGATCAGGGAGGCGGGTGGCATCGCGGTCGGCAAGACCAACACGCCCGAGTTCGGCACGGGCTCCCACACGGTCAACGAGGTGTTCGGGGCCACCCGCAACCCGTATGACCTGTCCAGGAGCGCGGGCGGGAGCAGCGGCGGGGCGGCGGCGGCGCTGGCGACCGGCATGGTGCCGCTGGCCGACGGCTCGGACATGGGCGGCTCGCTGCGCAATCCCGCGTCGTTCTGCAACGTGGCGGGGCTGCGGCCGACCCCCGGCCGGGTGCCGTCGAAGTCCGCCAACGCGGCCTGGTTCACGCTGGCCGTGCCGGGGCCCATGGCCCGCACGGCGGCCGACCTCGCGCTGTTCATGAGCGCGATCGCCGGGTTCGACCCGTGCTCGCCGTACGCGGTCAGGGAGGCGTTCGGCGGGCCGCCGGAAGGTGATCTCCTAACCCGCGACTTCACCGGGGCGCGGATCGCGTTCAGCCCCGACCTGGGCGGGCTGCCGGTCGACCCGGAGACGGCGCGGGTCACGGCCGGCGCGGCGACCGCGCTTGCCGGGCTCGGAGCCAAGGTGGAGCGGGTCGATCTCGACCTTTCCGACGCCGAGGACGCCTTCCGGATCTACCGGTCGTGGTACTACGCCCTGAACTACGGCGACCTGACGGAGGTCGGCCCCAACGTCGCGTGGAACGTGGAGCAGGGCAGGAAGGTCACCGGGGCGGACCTCGCGCGGGCCGAGCGGCTCCGCACCAAGCTGTTCCACCGGATGAACGCCTTCTTCGACGACTACGAGTTCCTGGTCGCCCCGGTCAGTCAGGTGCCGCCGTTCCCGGTGGACGATCCGTACGTCCTGGAGATCAACGGCCGGCGGATGCCGGACTATCTCGCCTGGATGCGGTCCTGCTACTGGGTGTCCGTCCTGCACGCGCCCGCGATGTCGATTCCCGCCGGGTTCACGCCGGGCGGCCTGCCGGTGGGCGTGCAGATCATCGGCAGGCCGTGGGCCGACCTCGACGTCCTGCGGCTCGGGCACGCGTTCGAGCGGGCGACCGGGCACGGGAAGAGGCGGCCCTAACTCCGCTGGCGGTAGGTCACCACGAACTCGACGGCCCAAAAGATCGCGGTGGCCAGGACCGGCCAGGCGAACAGCACACCGTGCGCGGTCAGGCCGAGCGACGCCGTGCCGGTGACCCCGCCGGGGCCCGCGGCCTGGACCGTTCCCTTCGCTGACCTGCCGACCAGGAACGCGATATATCCGGCCAGCAGGCCGCCGCCCGCCAGCCCCAGCAGGGCCGCGACCGGCCGCCGGCGCGCCAGGACGTACGCCGCCACGCCGCAGACCAGGCCGAACCCGCCGGTGACGACGGCGAACCAGCCGTCGGCGTCGATGAGCGACTGCGACTCCGGGTCGGCGACCTGCGGCCCCACGTCGGTCAGCACGTAGAGCGAGGAGGGCGCGAGCCCCGACCACGCGAACCCGGCGGCCACTCCCAGCAGGGCCAGCACGAGCACGGTCATGACCAGCGTCGCCAAATGATGCCGCACCGTCCAGATGGTACCTACATGGCGATGGGGCGAAGCGCCGTTACTCTTTAGGGCGTGAGTGAAGAGGTGTGGCAGATCGACCCGTCAGGCCCGCTACGCGGGGACGTCGAGGTGCGGGGATCCAAGAACGCGGTCTCCAAGCACATGGTCGCGGCGATGCTGGGCACAGGCCCGAGCACGCTGCACAACGCCCCGGAGGTCGGCGAGGTCGGGCTGACCGCGGCGATGCTGGAGGCGCTCGGCATCCACGTGGAGATCACGCCGGGTGAAATCACGATCGAGCAGAGCGCCGAGATCCGGCCGCGCGTCCCCGAGGAGTACACCGGGCTCAACCGCATCCCGATCCTCATGCTCGGCCCGCTGCTGCACCTGGCCGGGGAGGCGTTCGTCCCGCTCGTGGGCGGCGACCCGATCGGGCGGCGGCCGGTCAACTTCCACGTCGAGGCGCTGCGCTCGATGGGCGCCGAGATCGAGGTCGGCGACACCGGCATCACGGCCAAGGCCACCCGCCTGCGCGGCAGCCGCATCACGCTCCCCTACCCCAGCGTCGGCGCTACCGAGACCATCCTCATGACGGCGGTGCTCGCCGAGGGCAAGACGGTCATCAAGGGCGCCGCGATGGAGCCCGAGGTGGTGGAGCTCGCGCTGTTCCTCCAGCGGATGGGCGCCATGATCGAGCTCAGCCCCGACCGGCGCATCGTCATCGAGGGCGTCGAGCGCCTGCGCGGCGCCTCGACATGGCTCGCCGGGGACCGCATCGAGGCGTTCTCCTACCTGGTGGCCGGGCTCGTCACCGGCGGCGAGGTGCGGGTCCACGGCTGCCCGCAGGACCGGCTCGTCACCGCCATCACCACGCTCGCCCGGATGGGCGCCAGGTTCGACATCACCGACGACTGGCTGACCGCCTCCGCGCCGGACGGCCTGCGGGCCGCGGCCGTGCAGACCGACACGCATCCCGGGTTCATGACCGACTGGCAGACGCCGCTGATGGTGCTGTTCACCCGCGCCGAGGGCATGTCCGTGCTGCACGAGACCGTCTTCGAGAACCGGCTGGTCTACGTGCCGGCCCTGCAGAAGATGGGCTGCGAGATCGAGGTCTTCGCGCAGTGCCTGGGCGGCCCCGCCTGCCGCTACCACGACACCAACGCCAAGCACTCGGCCGTCGTGCGCGGAGTGTCCAAGTTGCGCGGTGCCGACGTCACGCTGCCCGACATCCGCGCCGGGTTCTCCGCGGTGCTGGCGGCCGCGGTCGCCGAGGGCACCTCGACCCTGCGCGGCGTCAACCACATCGAGCGCGGCTACCACCGCCCCTTCGAGCAGTTCACCTCTCTGGGGCTGAAGATCAGCCGAGGAACGTAAAGCTTTCGGCGTCCGGCGTTTGGAGACGGCCATCGGGTCGCACTGATATTCCGTGACCTCTCGTCTCCTCAGCGCCGCCGCCGCGCTGGGTCTTTCCGGCGCGCTGGGAGGTGTCCTGGTCGCCGCGCTGGCCATGCCGCTGGTGAGCGGGGCCGGGTTCGCCGCGAAGGGAGCCGCGTCCACCTTCACAGACTTGCCCCCTCCGCCGCGCGAGGACCCGCTTCCGGAGATGACCCGCCTGCTCGACCGGAACGGCAGGCAGATCGCCCAGTTCTACTACCAGAACCGGGAGTCCGTGCCGATCGACAAGGTGGCCCCGGCCATGCGGCAGGCCATCGTGGCGATCGAGGACTCCCGGTTCTACGAGCACGGCGGCGTCGACATCAAGGGGACGCTCCGGGCGCTCATCGCCAACACGCAGGCGGGCGGCATCCGGCAGGGCGGCTCGTCGATCACCCAGCAGCTCGTGAAGAACATAATGGTCAACCGGGCCGAGTCGGCCCACGAACGCGCCCTGGCCCGCATGCGCAGCATCCAGCGGAAGATCGACGAGGCGCGGTACGCGCTCGCGCTGGAGAAGAAGTACTCCAAACAGCAGATCCTGGAGCGCTACCTCAACATCGCCTACTTCGGGGCGGGCGCGTTCGGGATCCAGGCCGCGGCGCGGCGGTTCTTCGGCGTCGACGCGGCCGACCTGACGCTCCTCCAGT
Source organism: Planotetraspora sp. A-T 1434 (assembly GCF_025420585.1). Classification (GTDB taxonomy): domain Bacteria; phylum Actinomycetota; class Actinomycetes; order Streptosporangiales; family Streptosporangiaceae; genus JAOEGB01. Next base: position 193,353 of record NZ_JAOEGB010000006.1, read on the forward strand.
CGGCCACGCTCGCCGGCGCCGTGCGCACGCCGTACGACACCGACCCGTCGCTGGGCAAGGCGCAGCAGGAGCGGCTGCTGGAGCGGCGCGACACCGTGCTCGACCGGATGGCCGAGCTGAAGATGATCACGACGGAGGAGGCCCACGCGGCGGCCCGCAGCCCGCTGGACCTGCGCCTGCGCGGGGAGCCGGGCGGCTGCGAGGGCAGCGCCTACCCCTACTTCTGCGTCTACGTGGAGCAGGAGGTGCTCACCAACCCCGCCTTCGGATACAGCAGGGCCGACCGGGAGCGACGCCTCCAGCGGGGCGGGCTCACCCTGTGGACCTCGATCGACCCGGCCGCGCAGAAGGCCGCCGAGCGGGCGATCGCTGCGCGCGTGGCCCCGCGGGACACCCAGGTGGCGGCCGAGACCATGGTGGAGCCCGGCACCGGCCTCATCCGGGCGATGGCGGCGAGCAAGCGCTACGGGCGCAACCCCCGCGACCGCAAGGCCGGGCCGCGGACGACCTACAACCTGGCCGCGGACAGGACGCACGGCGGCGGCGACGGCTTCCAGGCCGGGTCGACGTTCAAGGCGTTCACGCTGGCCACGGCCCTGGCCCAGGGCTGGCGGTTCGGGGACGGCTTCGACACGCCCGGTTCCTACGTGCCGTCGAGCGGCTACCGCGACTGCTCGGGGAAGCCCGTCAACGCCCCCTCGGCCACGATCTACAACGCCAGCGGAGAGGGCACCGGCGGGCCGTACAGCCTGGAACTGGGCACCTGGAAGTCGGTCAACATCTTCTACATGAAGCTGGAGCGGGAGGTCGGCCTGTGCAACGTCGTCAGGACGGCCAGGGCGCTCGGCATCTCGAGGGCGGACGGCACGCCGCTGCGCGAGGTGCCCACCTTCACGCTGGGCGTCAACGAGATGGACCCGACGACCGTCGCGGCGGCGTTCGCGGCGTTCGCGGCGCGCGGGCGCCACTGCCGGCCCATGGCGATCACCGACATCGTCGAGCGGGACGGCACGCGGACCTCGGTGCCGCCGAGTTGCGTGGAGGTCCTCGACCCGGAGGTCGCCGACGCGGTCAACCACGTGCTGTCCGGGGTCTTCACGAAGGGGACGATGCACGGGCAGTCCATCGGGCGGCCCGCGGCGGGCAAGACGGGCACGAACAACGGGTACACCTCCGCCTGGTTCGCCGGGTACACACCCCACCTCGCGGCCGCCGTCAGCGTCGGCGACATCCGCGGCTCCTACCGCTACCCCCTCACGGGCGTCACCATCGGCGGCCAGTACTACGGCGCCGTTCAGGGCGCCTCGCTACCCGGCCCGATCTGGGTCGACTCCATGCGGTCCGCGTTGCGGGACATCCCGCCGTCGGACTTCGTCCCACCCGACATGCGGCGCTTCGGCGGCGGCTTCACGCCCGGCCTCAAGGAGTTCCTCGAAAGGGAGAAGAAGCACAGAGATCGGGAGGTTTCAGGCCACGGCGGCCGGCGCGACGCCGACCACAGCGGGGACCACGGCGGGGACCACAGCAGGGACCACAGCGGGGACCACGACACAGCCCATGACACGGGCCACGAGGCCGGTCACGACACAGCCCGCGACACGAGCCACGACACGAGCCACGACACCGGCCGGTTCGCCTATCAGAAGCACGCCGGCCAGAACCCCGACCCCGCCCACGCCCCCGCCCAGCCCATGGGCCGGTCTCATGCCCGTCCCCCGGCCCGCAACGGCGGCCACGACGATCACCACGCCGGCCGGCGGAACGCGGGCCATGGCCACAGCAGGCACCACAGGAACCACCACCCGGCCCATCGTCACAGGCCGGGCCGAGCGCACAACGACCGCTGAGCCGTGCGCCGCGCGGGCCGTACGGCTCAGGCGAGGCAGGCGGAGCCGAGGAGCTGTTTGAGGTCCCCCATGAGCGCGGGCGAGGGGGTGACGCGGAGCCGGTCGTCGAGGCGCACGACGGTGGTGCGCGGGCCGTTGTGCACCTGGAGGTGCACCTCGGTCGTGCCCGGATGTGCGATCAGGACCTCCTTGAGCCGGCCCACGACGGGCGGAGTGCAGCGGTCCATCGGCAGGCGGACGACGAGCGGGCCGCCCGACTCGGCCGTCAGGTCGGGGGCCGTCACCTCCATGGCGACGATCTTTGCCACGTCCTCGCGCTTGTCGATCCGGCCCTTGACGAAGACGATCGCGTCCTCGGCGAGGATCGTGGCGCAGAGCTGGTACGCCGAAGGGAAGATCATCACCTCGATTGCGCCCTCCAGGTCCTCCAGCATGGTGATGACCCAGGTGTCGCCCTTCTTGGTGACCTTCCGCTGGAGACCGGTCAGCAGGCCGCCGACCGTGATGATCTGGCCGTCGGGACGGTCCTCCGACTGGAGGGCCGCCACCGAGCAGTCCGCGCCGGACGCCAGGATGTGCTCCACGCCGAGGAGCGGGTGGTCGGAGACGTACAGCCCGAGCATCTCCCGCTCGAACCGCAGCAGCGTGGTCTTGTCCCACTCCCCCGGCGGGATCTGGACGTCGAACGTCTGGTTCTCCGCGCCGTCGACCACGCCGAACAGCGAGTCCTGCCCGATGGCCTCGTTCTTCGTGATGTCGGTGATCGCGTCGACCGCCTGCTCGTGGACCATCAGCAGGCCCTTGCGGACGTGGTCGAACGAGTCGAAGGCGCCCGCCTTGATCAGGGAATCGATGACGCGCTTGGTGCAGACGATCGGCGGGACCTTGCGCAGGAAGTCCGTGAAGTCGGCGAACCTGCCCTTCTCCTTGCGTGCGGCGATGACGCCGTCGACCACGCTGCCGCCGACGTTGCGGATGGCCGACAGACCGAAGCGGACGTCGGTCCCGCGCGGGGTGAAGCCGGAGTCGGAGTCGTTGACGTCCGGCGGCAGCACCTTGATGCCCATGCGGCGGCACTCGTTCAGGTAGAGCGCCGACTTGTCCTTGTCGTCCTTGACGGACGTGAGCAGGGCGGCCATGTACTCGGCCGGGTAGTTGGCCTTGAGGTAGGCCGTCCAGTAGGAGACCAGGCCGTATCCGGCGGTGTGGGCCTTGTTGAACGCGTAGCCGGAGAAGGGCAGGAGGATGTCCCACAGCGCCTTCATGGCGGCGGCCGAGAAGCCGTTGTCCCGCATGCCCTTCTCGAAGAACTCGAACTGCTTGTCCAGCTCGGACTTCTTCTTCTTGCCCATCGCGCGGCGGAGCAGGTCGGCGCCGCCCAGGGAGTAGCCCGCGACCTTCCGCGCGATGGCCATGACCTGCTCCTGGTAGACGATCAGGCCGTAGGTCGTGTCGAGGATCTCCTTGAGCGGCTCCGCCAGCTCGGGGTGGATCGGGGTGATCTCCTGCCGGCCGTTCTTGCGGAGCGCGTAGTTGGTGTGCGAGTTGGCGCCCATCGGGCCGGGCCGGTAGAGCGCGAGGGCGGCGCAGATGTCCTCGAAGTCGTCGGGGCGCATGATGCGCAGCAGCGAGCGCATGCCGCCGCCGTCGAGCTGGAAGATGCCGAGCGTGTCGCCGCGGCCGAGCAGCTCGTAGGTGATCCGGTCGTCGAGCGGCAGCTTCAGCAGGTCGATCGGCTCGCCGCCGTTGATCTCGATCATCTTCAGGCAGTCGTCGATGATCGTGAGGTTGCGCAGGCCGAGGAAGTCCATCTTCAGCAGGCCGAGCGTCTCGCAGGTCGGGTGGTCGAACTGCGTGATGATCGCGCCGTCGGAGTCGCGCCGCATGATCGGGACGTTGTCGACGAGCGGCTCGGCGGACATGATGACGCCCGCGGCGTGCACGCCGGTCTGCCGGATCAGGCCCTCCAGGCCCTTGGCGAGGTCCATCGCCGCCTTGACGTCGACGTCCTCCTCGTACAGCTTCCGCAGCTCGCCGGCCTCGTTGTAGCGCGGGTGGCCGGAGTCGAAGATGCCGCTCAGCGGGATGTCCTTGCCCATCACGGCGGGCGGGAACGCCTTGGAGACCTTGTCGCCCAGGGCGTACGGATAACCGAGGACGCGGGCGGCGTCCTTGATGGCGGCCTTCGCCTTGATGGTGCCGAACGTCGCGATCATGGCGACCTTGTCGGCGCCCCACCGCTCCGTGACGTAACGGATGACGTCGGCTCGCCTGCGCTCGTCGAAGTCGATGTCGACGTCGGGCATGGACACGCGCTCGGGGTTGAGGAACCGCTCGAAGATCAGGCCGTGCGGGATGGGGTCGAGGTCGGTGATGCCGAGCGCGTAGGCCGCGAGGGAGCCCGCCGCCGAGCCACGGCCGGGGCCGACCCGGATGCCGTTGTTCTTGGCCCACATGACGAAGTCGGCGACCACGAGGAAGTAGGACGGGAAGCCCATCTGAAGGATGACCTCGATCTCCTTCTCCGCCCGCCGCCGGTGCTCGTCGTCGAAGCCGTCCGGGAAGCGGCGCTCCATACCCTCCCAGACCCGCTTGCGGAACCAGCTCTCCTCGGTCTCACCGTCCGGCACCGGGAAGCTCGGCATCAGGTTCTTGTAGCCGAACATGTTCGCGGGGTCGACCTTCTCGGCGACCAGCAGCGTGTTGCGGCAGCCCTCCTGCCACAGGTCGGAGGAGTCGACGGCCCGCATCTCGTCGGCCGACCTGATGTAGTAGCCGCTGCCGTCGAACCGCAACCGGTCGGGGTCGGAGAGCCGCTTGCCGGTCTGGATGCACAGGAGCGCGTCGTGACTCGCCGCGTCGGCCTCGTAGGTGTAGTGCGAGTCGTTGGTGACCAGCGGCGGGATGTCGAGCTCCCGGCTGATCCTCGTCAGCCCGTCCCTGACCCGCCGCTCGATGTCGAGCCCGTGATCCATGATCTCCAGGAAGTAGTCGTCCTTCCCGAAGATCTCCTGGAACTTCGCGGCGGCCTTCAGCGCCTCGTCGTACTGCCCCAGGCGCAGGCGCGTCTGTACCTCGCCCGACGGGCAGCCGGTGGTCGCCATCAGGCCGTCGGAGTGCTCGGCGAGCAGGTCGGCGTCCATCCGAGCCCAATTGCGGACGAATCCCTCGGTGTAGGCGCGGGAGCTGAGCCGCATCAGGTTGCCGAGACCGGTCCGGTTCCTGGCCCAGATGGTCATGTGGGTGTAGTAGCCGCCCGCCGAGACGTCGTCGCTCTTCTGGTGCGGCTCGCCCCACAGGACCGGTTCCTTCCGCAGCCGCGACTCCGGCGCGACGTACGCCTCGATGCCGAGGATCGGCTTCACCCGGGCGTCGGTGGCCTGCTTGTAGAAGTCGTAGGCGCCGTGCATGTTGCCGTGGTCGGTGATCGCGATCGCGGGCATGCCGAGATCGCCCACGAGTTTGAACAACTGCTTCAGCCGAGTGGCCCCGTCGAGCATCGAATACTCGGTGTGGACGTGCAGATGCACAAACGAATCACCCATGAGACCCCCAACATCGCCGCCGCTTCCGGGTGCGGATCAGAGCCTGCGCGTGATCGCGAACCCGTGGGACTCAGGTGATTCAAATCCTATCCGGCGTCGGGAGTTGCCAGGTCAGACCCCCGGCGCTCCTCCTCGGCCAGATGGAGGCCGGCCTCGATGACGGCGTTCATGACGGGCGCGAGGCGTGCCTCGCCGAGACGGGGAGCGCGGCGCGCCATGGCCGCGACCAGACGGCGCTCCCGCTCCATGTCGCGGCCCCGGAAGCCCCCGACGGGCTTCAGCCGCTGGATCGTCCCGGCAAGCCCGGCCCGGCGCTCCAGGAGGATCGCGAGGGCCGCGTCGACCCGGTCGATCGCCTCCCTCGCGTCTGCGACCCTTCCGTGCGCCTCCGGCCGTACGAGAGCGGCCAGGACCGTGGCGGCCTCGTGCGCCGCCTCGGCGGTCGCCTGCGAGGCGGCGGGGGCGAGCAGCAACCCGTCCGCGCCGGCGGCGACCGCCGCGCCCGCGAGCGCCGGGTCGTCGCCCAGGTAGGCGAGCACCGGACGGCCCGAGCGCCGCCGGGCGGCCCCCATCAGCGCGAGGTCCAGCGTGACGTCTCCCAGATCGGCACGGCCATCCAGATCGGCACGGCCATCCAGATCGGCACGGCTCCCCGGATGGGTGCGGCCGCCCAGATCGGCACGGCTCCCCGGATGGGTGCGGCCGCCCAGATGGGTACGGCTGCCGCTCTCGCACAGCACCACCCGTTCGTTCCCCTCGGCGGCGCAGAGGTCCGCGACGGCCAGCCACTCCTCCAGCGTGGCCGTGTGGCCGCGCTGGACGACGACCGGCAGGCCGAGCCGCGCCACCGCCCGCACGAGGTCCAGGTCGTGCGCCCACGCGGCGCCGACGACCACGGCGTCGGCCGGTTCCGCGACCGCGGCCAGGTCGTCGGCCCCGGAGGGCTCCACGAGCAGCGGGCCCTGCCACGCGGCGCGCATCTCCTCTGCCGGGACGCGGCCTCTCACCCATCGGGCGTGGTCCCCGCCGATCACGGCGACGGGCATGCCGTCCCCGATGGCGAGATCCCCGATTCGTACCGCACCGCGGTCGAGCTGGGCTACCTGCGACATTTCGGCTCCTAGTGGCCTAGTGGGCCGGCCCATCAACCGGCTCGTTGACAACGAAAAAGGCAGAGACGCGATGTCTCTGCCTTCAGCCGGCTCCGGATGGTCGCTAGATCACGATCGGGCGACCGGCCCTCCCGGAGCCGGCTGCGTAAACGTGAAATACCTAGCCACGAACCCGACCCTAGCAGGCCCCCCCACAGCCTGGAACAGCATGTCTCACATACCGGAATGCCGGTAGTGGCAGGACTTCGGGGAGGTTGATCCCTTTGCCATCCATGGGACGATTCATGGGTCCGGGAGGGGATTAGATGTCACAAACGGAAGGCCGGCTCGTCGGAGGCCGGTACCACCTTGTGGAGCCGATCGGCCGGGGTGGCATGGGCGTCGTGTGGCGGGCGCACGACGAACTGCTGGACCGCGAGGTCGCGGTCAAGGAGGTCCGTTACGACAGCGCGATGGGCGACGAGCTCAGCGATCTCAACCGGCGCACCATGCGGGAGGCGCGGGCGGCGGGCCGCCTCACCCACCCCAACGTGGTCGTCGTCCACGACGTGATCGAGGAGGACGGCCGCCCCTGGATCATCATGCAGCTCGTCAGGTCACGCTCGCTCGGCCAGGTGATCCGCGAGGACGGACCGCTCTCACCCGACCGGACCGTCGAAATCGGGCTGCAGATCCTCGACGCCCTGCGCGCCGCCCACCGGCAGGGCGTGCTGCACCGGGACGTCAAGCCGGAGAACGTGCTGCTCACCGACGACGGGCGGGTGGTCCTGACCGACTTCGGCATCGCCCGTCTCGAGGCCGATTCGACGATGACCCGCACCGGGCTCGTCGGCACCCCGGCGTTCATCGCGCCTGAACGGCTCCGCGGCGGCCCCGCGCAGCGCGAGTCGGACCTGTGGTCACTGGGCGCCACGCTGTACTCCGCGGTTGAGGGCAAGCCCCCGCACGACCGCGGCATGGCCATGGCCACCATGCACGCCGTGCTGAACGACGAACCCACGCTTCCGAGCAGGGCAGGACGGCTGGGGCCGGTGCTTCTGCGCCTGCTCGCCAAGGAACCGGCCGACCGGCCGGGCTACGACGAGACGGCCAGGCTGCTGAAGCAGGCGGCCCGTCCCACTCCCACCGGCACCGCCGTCATGCCGGCCGTACATCTGTCGACCGAGCCCCCCGCATCAAGTGAACCGGGTCCGGGCGCGGGTTCCGGTTCGGCGTCCTCGGCTCCGGGTGCCGGTGCCGATGGGGGTCCAGGTGGCGGCGGGGGTGCGCCCAGGCCGACACCGTCCCCCGCCGCGAAGCCCCCCGCATCGGCGAAGCCCCCGGCGTCCGCGGCCGCGAGAGGTGCGGCAAGCCCTGCCGGGTCCCCGGTAGGCGGCCTCCCTCCGGCATCGGCCGGAGAGAGGTCTTCCGGCCAGGCGAAAGCCGTTCCAGCTTCAGAGCCGGGCTCCGGCCGCGGAGCGGGGGACCCGGCCGCCGAGCCCGGACGCCAGCACCCCCGTAAGGCAGGCGACGAAAGCCCCTCGGCGGCGGGCGATGACCGCGCGGCAGCCGCAGAGTCGCGACAGGGCTCCCCCTCACCGGGCGCGCGGAGTGCCACGACGTCGGGCGACCACGGCGGCTCCCCCGCGCCGGGCGACCGGAGAGGGCCGGCGGCCTCTCGCGACGGGCGCGACCGCGACGAAGACTCACCTGACATGCGGAGCCCCGCACTCGCCGGCTCCGACTTGGCCGACGACTGGAGCGCCCAGAACCCAGGGACCCAGAACCCAGGGACCCAGCACCCAGGGACCCAGCACCCAGGGACCCAGCACCCGGAGAGCCGGCACCGGGACGACCAGCACCGGGACGACCACGATCCCGGTGACGGCTACGGGAGCGGCCAGGAGGCGGCACCGGGTGAGATCACCTCACCCATCCCGGTCGTCCGCGAGAGCGGCCGGCCCGCTGGCGCAACCCCGTCCTCGGCCGCCCCCACTCCCTCGCCCTCGTCCCCTGCGCCCGCGCCTCCGCCTGCGTCCAAGCCCGCCGTATCTCCCGGCCCGCCGGCCTCGTCCTCCCCCACGACGCCTCCCTCTGCCCGCCGTCAGCCGATGCCGGAGACGGGTGCGCAGGCCGCACCCACCAGGCGCGACAGCCCGCCCTTCGGCCGGCGCGCCGACGACGCGGGACCGGGTTGGGGCGGGGCGGCAGCCGTGCCGACCGCCGACCAAGGGGGCGCTCCGGCCGTGCCCACGCAGCGGAGCGAGATCTGGCGCGGGGACGCGCAGACCGGGCCGGTCGAGCGGCGTCCGAGGCCCATGCTCAAGGCGGCCCTTGTGATCGTCCCAGCCTTGCTTGTCATCGCGGGCATCGCGGGATATCTCGGTCTTCGCGCGGGCAAACGCGACTCGGGGAACGGCGCGACGGACGGCAAGGCGTCATCTTCCGCACCGCCGTCCCACAAGCCATCCCCGCCATCCGCGTCGGCCTCCGAGAAGCCCAGTCAGGCGAGTTCCACGCCGACCCCCTCTGACAAGCCGTCGCCGACCCCCACGACATCGAAGCCCGCTGACGTTCCGGACGGCTGGCACCGGTACAAGGACAAGAGCGGCTTCTCCGTCGCCCTGCCCAAGGGCTGGGACGTCAGCAAGCGAAGCGGCACAACGGTGTGGCTCCGCGGTCCCGGCACTCCAGGCTTCCTGCTCATCGATCAGACGGACACCCCGCGGAAGGACGCGAAGAAGGACTGGGAGAACCAAGAGCGGAGCCGGCGGTACTCCTTCGCCAACTACAAGCGCGTGAAGATCGTGTCGGTGGACTACTGGAAGGAGGCGGCCGACTGGGAGTTCACGTTCGGATCGGGGTCAGGCCGCACGCACGTGGTCAACCGCGGGTTCGTCACCGACAAACACCACGGCTACGCGATCTACTGGAGCACTCCGGACAGCCGCTGGGACAAGGACCACCACTTCTTCGAGACCTTCACCACCACCTTCAAGCCCGCCAAATGATCGACGTGAGCGTTCCCGGCGAGCCTCCACGACGAGGGGCGACCGTTGACGGTTTCGAGCCGGCCCAGGCGTCCGGCGCTCGCATCTACAACTACCTACTCGGCACATGGCGGCGCCGGTCACCTTCCGCACCAAGGGGAGATAGCCCGGTTCTTCGACGGCCTCGACCTCGCGCCGCCAGGCCTGGTGTTCGTTGAGCAGTGGGCTCCAGGTTTCGCGCGTGAGCGTGAGCCCATCCCGCTGGAAATCCTCGCCGGTGTGGCGGTCAAGCGCTAACCCCCGAGATTGGAGCGTGCCGCTGCCGCCGCGGCGGCACGCTTGTTCAGGCAGCGCACCCGCAGATACGGGGCGGTGTCTCCCTCATAAAGGTCCGCGGCCTCCCCGTACCGGTCGGCCGCCTCGCCGTACCGGCCAAGCCCGGCGAGGGCGTCCCCGGCCAGATCAGCGAACGATCCTTCTCCGGCCCGGTAGCCGAACATCCGCATGAGCGCCCACCCCCGGGACGCCAGGGCGAGCGCGTCCTCGAAGTGGCGGCCGGCGAGTTGCACGATGGTGAGGAGCCGCAGCGTGTAGGCCTCATCCGCGCGTTGCCCCGTCTCCTGGGCGATCCTTTCAGCGCAGGCCAGCGCGTCCCCGACCAGGGTGATGGCCGTGTCGGCGTCCCCGAGCCCGGCGTGGACCAGCCCGAGCGACCGCACGCATGCCATCTCGGAGTAGATGTCACGGGCGGCGCGGGCCGTTCGCAGGCCGCGCTGGGCGTCCTCGGCGCCCTGCTTGAGGTGGCCGTCACGGTCCGGCAGGTCCGGGTCCTGGGTCAGGACCCAGGCCGCGAACGCGCGTGCCGCCAATGACCTCGCCAACCCCTGCTGGTCTCCCGTGTCGGCGAAGAACGCCACGCAGGTGCCGAGCATGGGGATGGCGCGGGCCGCCCCACCGGGCAGGCGGCTGATCAGCACGGCCAACCGCAGGCGCGCCTCAGCGGCCAACGCCGGGTAACCGGCTGCGGCGGACTGCATCACCAACCGCCACATGTATTCGGTGTCCCAATCCCTGCGCGACCAGAACAGGTAGCTGCTGGCCGTGAGGGCGAGCCACATCGCCTTGCGGATGTGGCCCTCTCGGCAGGCCAGCCGGATCACCGCGAGGACGTTGGTGATCTCCTGGTCGAACCACTCACGGGCGCCGGACTCGACGAATTTGAGCGCGCACGGTGGGGCGTCCAAGCCCTGGGCCAACTCCGGAGTGGGCGGGTGGTGAGGCTCGTGCTGGATGTGGGAGTCAGCACGTGCGGCCAACGCCAGCCACCCGTCCCAGAGGCGGCACATCGCCGCGTCGCGTTCAGCGGTGTTCTCGGCCAGCCGGTCGGCCGCGTAGGAGCGGAGCAGGTCATGCTGCCGATAACGGGGCTGCCCGAGCCGGTCCGCACCGGCGGGGGTGATCAGGCTGCGCGTGGTGAGCGTCTCGACACGCTGGTCCGCGTCGTTGTCGCCGGTCAGCATGGCCACGAGCCAGGCTGCCCAGTCGCCCGGTCCGGCGAGTGAGAGCACGCGGAACGCGTGCCGCGCCCCCGCGTCAAGGGCCTCGTAGCTGCCGGCGGCGATCCTGGTGCTCACCTGTGTGCCGTCAGCGTCGCGGACACTGTCGCCGAGCAGCCCGGCGAAGTACCGCAGGCTCCAGTGTGGCTGGCTCGACAGCCGCGACCCCGCGACCCGGATCGCCAATGGCCATCCGCCGCACGCGGCGGCGATCGTGGCGGCCTCGTCGGGTTCGGCCCGCACCCGGCCGGGGCCGATGATCTCACCGAGGAGACGGGTCGCCTCCCGCGCAGGCAATGGGTCCAGCCGCAGATGGCGCATCGCCCCGTCCGCGAGGTGGGCGCGGGACGTGATGATGACCGCGCACCCCGCCGTCCCTGGGGCGAGGTCGTGGACCTCGTGCGAGCCGGCGTCGTCCAGCAGGACCAGGACGCGCCGCCCGGCCAGCAGGGACCGGAACAGCGCTGTCCGTTCGCGGCTCGTGCGGGGCATCTCCCCGCGAACGCCGAGAGAGCGGAGAAACTCGGCCAGGACATCGCCGACGGGCCGCGCGTGGCCCGACGTCGCGTCGAGGTGCGCGTAGAGTTGCCCGTCCGGGTAGTGGTGCCGGATGTGGTGCGCGACGTGTGTGGCGAGGGCGGATTTGCCGATCCCACCGGGGCCGTAGATCGCCGCGATACGCACCCCCGTGTCGCCCGGGGCGGGGGTGAGGACCTCGACCAGGCGGGTGATCTCCTCGGCGCGGCCGGTGTAGTCCATCACGTCGGGTGGGAGTTGGCCCGGCACCGGCACCGCGTCCCCGCTCCCGCTCCCGGGGCGGTCGGCGGCCAGTTCGTCGCGAAGGTCACGCAGCCGGGTGCCTACTCCCGCTCCGGTCTCCTGGATCATGCGCGTATCGGTGGCCTCGAAATGCCGGAGCGCCTCGGCGCGCTGACCCGACCGGTACAGCGCACGCATCAGCAGCCCATGCAATTGCTCAGATAGCGGGGCATCGGCCAGTGCGCGGCGCACCTCCCTGACGACCTCGCGGTGCTCCCCAAGGCCCAACTGCGCCTGGAACAGCGCGGCCTGCGCCTCCAGCCGCTCCTCCAGGAGCTCGTCGCGGAGCACGCGCATCTGTGCGGACTCCTCCGGGAGATCCGGCAGAGGAGCGCCGCGACCCCACAGGTCGACCGCGCGGTGCAACAGCGCCGCGGCCGCCTGATCGTCGGCACCCATGAGAGGCCGTGCCTGTTCGACCAGGGCGCGGAACTCCTCCAGGTCCAGGCCGTCACCCGGCTCCAACAGGAGCCGGTACCTCCCCGAACGGCCGCGGGGGACCCGGGCGTGCCCGAGGGCGCCGCGAAGGAAACTGACGGCGGACTTCAGGGTCCCCTCGTGCGCGGTGGCGTCGGCCTCCCCCCACACGGCTTCCAGCAGCGCGTCAGAGGAGATCCCGCCGTCACCGACCAGTAGCAAGGCGCACAACACCCGTCGCCGGATCGGCGGGAGCACGATCGGCGTCCCCCCAGACGAAACCCCCACCTGCCCCAAGATCGAGAAATGCACACCAGCCCCCGGAGTAGGTCATAAACGCCAAAACTGTCACATGCCGCGTGCGGCAATTTACTTCTGATCTACCTGGTGATGGTGATCTTCCACAACCTCTTAAATTAAGACGTTCCGATGACCTCCGTTTCTCCCGCGCTCCGGGCTCCGAACTGCGCGTGTTCATCTCGCCGGCCACAGCCCCTACCGCCACGACCCACCCCGATCAGGGCGCCGCGCCGGAGAAGCCCCAACCACCCCGGATGCGCTAAGCCCGGGCCAGCCGATCGGCTCTTGACTTGTGGGACGATTCAGAGGTTTCGAAAGGGGGCGAGGGTGGCGGAAGGGCGTCGTGTGGCGGGCAGGTACCACCTGCTCGAACCCATCGGACGTGGCGGCATGGGGATCGTCTGGCGCGCCCACGACGAGCTGCTCGACCGTGCCGTGGCCGTCAAAGAGGTCCTCTACCACCCGATGGGAGAGGAGGACCAGGAGGCCTTCAACCGCCGGACGATCCGCGAGGCCCGCGCCGCCGGCCGCATCTCCCACCCGAACGTCGTGGTGGTCCATGACGTCATCGAGGAGGACGGCCGTCCCTGGATCGTCATGCAGCTCGTCCGGGCCCGATCGCTCGGCGAGGTCCTGCGTGAGCATGGGCCACTCATCCCCGAGCGCGTCGCGTCCATCGGCCTCCAGGTGCTCGACGCTCTCCGTACGGCTCACGCCGCCGGTGTGCTCCACCGCGACGTCAAGCCGGAGAACGTCCTGCTCAGTGGCGACAACCGGGTCGTGCTGACGGACTTCGGCATCGCCACCATGCCGGAGGAGACCGGGCTGACCATGACGGGCGTCGTCACGGGCACCCCGGCGTTCCTCCCGCCCGAGCGGCTCAACGGCGAGCCCGCCACGCCCCAGTCCGATCTGTGGTCCCTCGGCGCGACCCTCTACGCCGCCGTCGAGGGCAGGCCTCCCTTCGACCGGAACTCGCCCATCGCCACCATGGCCGCCGTACTTCACGAGGAGCCTGAGCCGCCCCGCCGCGCGGGCGCTCTGACGCCGGTGATCGAGGGGCTGCTGCGGAAGGACCCGGCCCAGCGGATCGACGCCGTCGAGACCGCCGAGCTGCTCCAGGCCGCCGCGTCGGGCGGAGCGAGCCGTCTCCAGCCCGGCGTGAACCCTTTCGAAGGCACGCACGGCGGGCATCAGACGGCCGGCGATGCCCCGGGTCCGGCCGGGGGCTACTACTTATCGAACCAGGGGAATACGCACGGCGGCCTCGGCCACGGAGGGACCGTCGGCAACGTCGGAGGGACCGCCGGAGGACCGCCACGGCGCCCGTTCCGGGTCCGGGTGGTCCTGCTCATCCTGCTTCCTGTGCTGCTGGCAGGGGTGGGCGTCGGCGGCTGGTACGGCTACCAGGCACTGATCGAGCCCCACGCCGGCGCGTCCGGCGCGTCGGGGCATCCATCGCCGGGCCCGGCGTCGCCCACCGCGACGGACAAGGGATCGGCGTCCCCGTCGGAACCCGTGGCGTCGGCTTCACCGTCCCCCTCCCGGACGGCCACCCTCCCGAAGGGCTGGAAGACGCACTCCGACACGCTGGGCTTCTCGATCGCTCTCCCTCCGGGCTGGACGGAGTTCGACCGAGGAAACACGCGAGTGAGGTTCCACTGGCCGAGCATGCCGGGCAGCTACCTCCAGGTCGACCTCACCCCGTGGACGGATGACGACCCTGTCGCCGCCCTCACGACAGTCGAGGCGACATCGACGAAGAAGGGCTACCTCCGCGACTACAAGCGGATCCGCCTGATGAAACAGCGTTACCGCGGTCTACCGGCCGCGGACTGGGAATTCACCCACGCGCTCAAGGCGGGCAAGGTCCGGGTGCTCGACCGGGCCTTCATGATCGACGGGCAACAGGTCGCGATCTACTGGCAGACGCCCGACAGCCGCTGGACGACAGGTATGTCCTACTTCCCGGTCTTCGCGAACACCTTCCGGCTTGAATAACGATTTGGTGGAGTTGCCCAGGTCCGGGCGGATACTGACAACGAATAGTCACGCTCTGGAATGGCATGGGCCAACTCGGGTAGCGCGAGATCCATGGCTGATGCGCAGATCTCCGATCGAGTCGTCGCTGGACGGTACCGCCTGATCGAGCCGCTCGGGCGAGGCGGCATGGGGACGGTCTGGCGGGCCATGGACGAGGTTCTGCAGCGTGAGGTGGCCGTCAAGGAGCTCCTCGCGTCCGCCGAGCTGACGGGGCCAGAACGCGAGGTCTTCACCGTACGGACCTTCCGCGAGGCGAGAGCCGCCGGACGGCTGAGCCATCCGGGCGTGGCGGCCGTCTACGACGTCTTCGAGGAGAACGGCCATCCCTGGATCGTTCTTGAGCTGGTCCCGTCGCGGACTCTCGGCTCGATCGTCCGCGAAGAGGGCCCGCTGCCGCCCCAGCGGGTGGCGGAGATCGGCCTCCAGGTGCTCGGGGCTCTCAGGGCCGCCCACGCGGCGGGGGTGCTGCACCGGGACGTCAAGCCCGACAACGTGCTGATGGCCCACGACGGCCGGGCGGTGCTCACGGACTTCGGCATCGCCGCCATGGAGGACGACTCCCCCGTCACCCGGACCGGCATGCTGATCGGCACGCCCGCGTTCATCGCGCCCGAGCGGGCCGCCGGCGCGCAGGCACAGCGCGCCTCGGATCTGTGGTCTCTCGGCGTGACGCTGTTCCTCGCGGTCGAGGGCCGGTCGCCGTTCCACCGCGGCCACGCGCTGGCGACGCTGGCGGCGGTCATGTACGAGGAGCCGGGGCCGCTGCACCGGGCCGGCCCGCTGGCTCCGGTCATCACCGGCCTGCTGATCAAGGACCCGTCCCGCCGGATGACGGCGGAGGAGGCGGCGGCGCACCTGATGGCGGTGTCCGCCGGACAGGCGACGGACCCGATCGTCCCGGCGCCGAGGAACCCCCGTTTCGCGCGTCTCTCGCCCGCGAGCGCAGCAAGCGCCGCGAGCCCTGCCGCCGCCGGCGTCTCGACTCCGACCCCCATCCCCTACCCGGTGACCTCCCCGGCCCTCTCCACCGCTCCGCCGCCCCAGCCTCGGCGCGTACGGTGGGGACTCGTCGCCGGAGCGGGAGCCCTGGTCGCCCTGGTGGGCGTCTCCGTGGGCGGAGTGGCCTACATGACGGCCCGCATGCCGGACCCGGGGACGCACCCGATCAGCACGCCCACCGTGACGGTCTTCGCCACGCGGACGGCCGAGGCGGCGCCGACCGGGCACCGGACGGAGCCGACGTCCCGGGAAGAGACCGGCCCCGGCTACCGTACGGCGGGCTCTACCGGCCCGACCGGCCACCATAGGAGCCAGAGCCCGACGGCGAAGCCCAGCCCGAAGCACAGCCCCAAGCACAGTCCCACGCCCAAGGCGTCACCCACGAAGAGCCCCGGCGACGGAACCGTGGAGCCCTCTACGGGAAAAGCCGGCGGCAAGGACAAGAACGGCAAGGACCAGAAAAAAGACACAAACAAGGATAAAAAAGGGAAGAAAAGTGAAGCGTGGGACGGAGCGGCCGGCGAGCAGGACAACGGTCTCACCGGCCAGGACGGCGACTTCGGCGACAGCGACTGGGCGGGAAGCTAGCTCTCGTCGTCGACGATCTTGAGCGCGCGCTCCAGATCATCGGGATAGTCGCTGGTGAAGGAGACCCACTCCCCCGTCGCCGGATGCTCGAAGGCCAGCGAGACTGCGTGCAGCCACTGCCGGGACAGCCCGAGCCGGGCGGCCAGCGTGGGGTCCGCGCCGTACATGAGGTCGCCCACGCAGGGATGCCTCAGGGCCGACATGTGCACCCGGATCTGGTGGGTCCGGCCGGTCTCCAGCTTGATGTCCAGCAGCGACGCCGCCCGGAACGCCTCGATGGTGTCGTAGTGGGTGACGGAGTCCTTCCCGCCGGCCACGACGGCGAAGCGGCCGTCCCCTGACGGGTGACGGTCGATCGGGGCGTCCACGGTGCCGCGCAGCGGGTCCATGTGCCCCTGCACGAGCGCGTGGTAGCGCTTGTCGACGGTGCGCTCCTTGAAGGCCCTCTTGAGGTGCGAGTACGCCCGCTCGCTCTTGGCCACCACCATGGCTCCAGTGGTGTTCGCGTCGAGCCGGTGGACGATGCCCTGCCGCTCGGCCGCGCCGCTGGTGGAGACCCGGTGGCCGGTGCCCAGGAGGCCGCCGAGCACAGTCGGTCCGGTCCACCCGACGGTCGGGTGCGCGGCCACGCCGATCGGCTTGTTGACCACGACGATGTCGTCGTCCTCGTAGATGATCGCCATGCCGGGCACGGGCTCGGCCACGGGCATCGGGGCGGCCGGGGGCGGCGGGATGGTCACGTCGAGCCACGCTCCCGCGTGGACCCGGTCGGACTTCGCCGGGAGTGAGCCGTCGACCAGCACCTCACCCGAGGCGATCAGCTCGGCGGCGCGGGTGCGGGAGAAGCCGAACAGCCGGGCCAGGGCGGCGTCGAGGCGCTCGCCCTCCAGGCCGTCGGGGACGGGCAGGCTCCGCTGGTCAGCCATCCGAAGCCTCCCCCGTCCTGGCGTCCCCCGTCTGGCGGGTGCCGTCGATCTGGTAGCCGCGCCAGGCAAGGAACACGGCAAGGACGCCACCGCAGACGATGGCCGAGTCGGCGAGGTTGAACACCGGGAACCCGGTGACGGGGAAGGCCTGGAGGAAGTCGACCACGTGTCCCTGCAGCGGCGCGGGCGACCGGAAGATCCGGTCGGTGAGGTTGCCGAGGGCTCCGCCGAGCAGCAGGCCCAGCGTGATCGCCCAGGGCAGGCTCCGGAGCTGCCGTGCCGTACGGAGGATGGCGACGACCACACCGACGGCGATCACCGTGAAGATGATCGTCATCCCGGTGCCGATGCTGAACGCGGCACCGGGATTGCGGATGACGTTCAGCACCAGCACGCCGGGGATGACGGTGACGGGCTCCTTGTGCTCCAGGAACTTCACCACCAGGAACTTGCTCACCACGTCGAGCGCGTACGCCACCGCCGCGACGGCGACGAGGAGGGCGACCCTCCGCGCGCGATCGGGCCGCGTGTCCGTCTCTCCGCTCAGCGGCGCTCCTCCCGCTGCTTGCACGCTACGCACAGCGTCGCCCTCGGGAACGCCTGCAGACGCTCCTTGCCGATCGGCTTGTGGCACGATTCGCACTCTCCGTAAGTCCCTGCGTCGACGCGGGCGATCGCCCGCTCGTTCTGCGCGAGCAGGTCGCGCGCATTCAGGGTAAGGGCGATCTCACGCTCGCGCTCATAGGTCTTCGCCCCGGCATCCGCCGGATCGTCCCCCGCGCCCTCGCTGGCGTCCCCCGCGGCCAGCTCCGCCTCGGCGCGGGTGATGTCGGCGTTCAACTCCTCGATCTCGTGGAGGAGCCGCTTGCGGACCTCGGCGAGCTCGTCCGCGGACCAAGTATCTTCGCTGGTGGCGGTTCTCGCCGCACGCGTGGCCATGAGGGCCTCCCATTATTCAGCAGTGGTGATCAAGCACATGAGCAGTTCGGGCAGCATAGGTCGCTGATAACGGATCGGCAAACGACTCGCCGACGGTTTTACCCCTCTCAGAGCCGGGCGGCACACACAATGCGCAGCGCCCCGCCGTACACCGGGAAACCGGCGAACGCGGGGGCACTTACCCTGACAACAACCGAGGCACCGCCGTATGTTCCTTCGAGGGAAGCCTCGGCGGCCCGTCTGCGTTATCGTTTTAGTCTGCAAGGCGTTGATGGGGACGAGTACCTCCGCACCCACTCGCGTGAGCGACCCGGGGACGGTGCGAGCCCGGGGCGAGCCGCGGAGGGAAGATCACCCCGGAGCCGCCGGAAGAAAGGCCCTCGGGCCGAGTAGAACCGGCAGCGAATCAAACGAGAGGGCGCCCATCGGTTACGGGGGCGTCAAGGAGGGTGGTACCGCGGAGCCGTCCCGGCTTCGTCCCTTCGCGCCATGTCAGCCACGCGTGGAGGTCCCGCCCGACGATGTCTTCCCATTACTTCCGCTCTCTTCCCGCGCAGGTCGACCTGCCGGCCCTCGAACGCGAGGTGCTCGAACGCTGGCGGGACGGGAAGGTGTTCGAGCGCTCCCTGGAGCAGAACGCGGACGGCCCCTCCTGGGTGTTCTACGAGGGCCCGCCCACGGCGAACGGCATGCCGGGCGTCCACCACGTCGAGGCCCGCGTCTTCAAGGACGTCTTCCCCCGCTACAAGTCCATGCGCGGCTACCACGTCCCCCGCAAGGCCGGCTGGGACTGCCACGGCCTGCCCGTGGAGGTCGCCGTCGAGAAGGAGCTCGGCCTCTCCGGCAAGCCCGAGATCGAGGCGTACGGCATCGCCGAGTTCAACGCCCGCTGCCGCGAGTCGGTCCTGCGGCACGTCGACGCGTTCGAGGAGATGACCGAGCGGATGGGCTACTGGGTCGACATGTCCCAGGCCTACCGCACGATGGACCCGTCGTACGTCGAGGCCGTCTGGTGGTCGCTCAAGACCATCTGGGACAAGGACCTGCTGTTCCGCGACTTCCGGATCACGCCCTACTGCCCGCGCTGCGGCACCGGCCTGTCCGATCACGAGCTGGGCCAGCCGGGCGGTTACGAGACCGTCTCCAGCCCGTCGGTTTACGTGCGGATGCCCGCCACGTCCGGCCCGCTCGCCGAGCTGGGCGCCTCTCTCCTGGTGTGGACCACCACCCCGTGGACCCTGGTGTCCAACACGGCGGTGGCCGTGCACCCCGAGGTGACCTATGTGGCGGCGCGCCACGGCGACGAGGTGCTGGTGGTGGCCGAGCCGCTGCTGGAGCGGGTCCTCGGCGACGACGCCGAGGTGGTGGCCTCCTTCGTCGGCGCGGATCTGGAGCACACGACCTACTCGCGGCCGTTCGACCTGGTCGACATCCCGGGCGCGCACTATGTCGTCCTGGGCGACTACGTCACCATCGAGGACGGCACCGGCCTGGTCCACCAGGCTCCCGCGTTCGGCGCCGACGACATGACCGTCTGCAAGCGGTACGGCCTGCCGGTCGTCAATCCGGTCGGGCCCGACGGCCGGTTCCTCCCGGACGTTCCGCTCGTGGGCGGCCTGTTCTTCAAGGACGCCGACGAGCCGCTCACCGAGGACCTGCGCGAGCGCGGCCTGCTCTTCCGAGGCGGGCACTTCGAGCACAGCTACCCCCACTGCTGGCGCTGCCACACGCCGCTGCTCTACTACGCCCTGCCGTCCTGGTACATCAGGACCACCTCGATCAAGGACCAGCTTCTCGCCGAGAACGAGCGGACCAACTGGTTCCCCGAGACGATCAAGAACGGCCGTTACGGCGAGTGGCTCCGGGGCAACGTCGACTGGGCGCTGTCCCGCTCCAGATACTGGGGCACGCCGCTGCCGCTGTGGATCTGCTCGGTGGACGAGTCGCACGTCACCTGCGTCGGCTCCCTGAAGGAGCTCGGCAGGCACGCCGGCATGGACCTGTCCGCGCTCGACCCGCACCGGCCGTACGTCGACGACGTGACCTTCCCCTGTCCCACCTGTGGCGGGGAGGCCAGGCGCGTCCCCGACGTGATCGACGTGTGGTACGACTCCGGCGCCATGCCGTTCGCCCAGTGGGGCGCGCCGCATCGCAACGAGGACGTCTTCGAGAGGTCCTACCCGGCCCAGTTCATCTGCGAGGCCATCGACCAGACCCGCGGCTGGTTCTACTCGCTGATGGCCGTCGGCACGCTGGTCTTCGGCAGGTCGTCGTACGAGAACGTCCTGTGCCTCGGCCTGATCCTCGCCGAGGACGGCCGGAAGATGAGCAAGCACCTCGGCAACGTGCTCCAGCCCATGCCTCTGATGGAGCAGCACGGCGCGGACTCCCTCCGCTGGTACATGGCCACCTCCGGCTCCCCCTGGGCGCCCCGGCGGATCGGCCACGCCGCCCTGGAGGAGATCGTCAGGAAGGTCCTGCTGACCTACTGGAACACCGCGTCGTTCTTCACGCTCTACGCCAACGCCGAGTCGTGGTCGCCGGACCGGCTCTCCGAGGCCCCGGCGTACGGCGAGCGCCCGCTGATCGACCGGTGGGCCCTGGCCGAGCTGCACCGGACGGTCGCCGAGGTCACGGCGTCGCTGGAGGAGTTCGACACGACCCGGGCCGGCCGCCGCCTGGCGGACTTCCTGGACGACCTGTCGAACTGGTACGTCCGGCGGTCCCGCCGCCGGTTCTGGTCGGGCGAGGCGTCGGCGTTCGCCACGCTCTACGAGTGCCTGGAGACCGTCACCCGGCTGATGGCGCCGCTGGTGCCGTTCCTCACCGACTACGTGTGGGACGTGCTCCGCGGAGCCGACGCCCCGCCGTCGGTCCACCTGGCCACCTGGCCGGAGGTGAACAGCACGCTGCTCGACCCGGTCCTGTCGGAGCGGATGGCGCTGGTCCGCCGCCTCGTCGAGCTGGGCCGCTCCGCCCGCGCCTCGTCGTCGGTCAAGACCCGCCAGCCGCTTGGCCGGGCCCTGATCGGCGCACCGGGCTGGGCCACCCTCCCGGGCGAGCTGCGCGAGCTGATCGCCGACGAGCTGAACGTCCAGAGGCTGGAGGACATGTCCGGATTCTCGGCCGACCTGGTGACCTTCACCGTCAAGCCGAACTTCCGGGCCCTCGGCAAGCGGTTCGGGTCACAAACCAAGCTGGTGGCCGGCGCCGTCAGCGGCGCCGACCCCGCCGCCCTGGCCCAGGCCCTCCGGTCCGGTACGGCCGCCGCCGTCGACGCCGGAGAGCTGGGCGTCGTCGAGCTGGGCCCGGACGACGTGATCGTCACCGAGCAGCCGAGGACGGGCTGGGCCGTGGAGACCGGCGCGATCGACACCGGGACCGGCGAGACCGTCGCGCTCGACCTGGCGATCACCGACGAGCTGCGCCGTGCGGGCCTGGTCCGCGAGGTCATCCGCCTCGTCCAGGACGCCAGGAAGTCGACCGGCCTGTCCATCACCGACCGGATCGACCTGTGGTGGTCGGCCGACGGCGACCTGGCGGAGGCCCTGCGCGGCGGCGGCCAGACCGTCGCCGACGAGGTGCTGGCGGCGAGCCTCACCGAGGGCTCCCCCGACGAGGATCTGCCCCGGCAGGAGGACGCCGACCTCGGCCTGACGTTCCACCTCCGCAAGGCCTGACCGAACGAGAAGACCCCGTCAAGCGCATACGGCTTGGCGGGGTCTTTCGCATGTCCGTCGCGGAACGGAACTTATCGGGCCTGACAGACCGAGCAGTGGGTGAGGCCGGCCTCTTCGGCGTCCTCCCGGGTCATGACCTCGATGCCGGCGTCGTCCATGCCGGCGATCAGGGGGCACTCCGAGCTGTGGTATCGGCGGGTGCCGACCATGACCTTCACCGATCCCGGAGGCGTGGCGCCGATCCTGCGGGTCTCGATCGTGTGGTCGCCCTCGTCGTCTTCGGACGCGCCCTCGTCGCCGGCCTGCTGTACGGGACTGGACACGGAGGTGGAGCCGGAAGGGACCGTGAACCCGGCGCGCCCGGGTTCCTCGGTCTCGGCCGGCTCCACCGGCTTCGTGTTCGCCGTCCGGTCCTCGGCCGCATCCACCGCGTCGTCGGCGTCGTCGGCGTCATTGGCGTCGTCGGCCTCGTCCGAGCCAGCGGTGTCGTGGCTATCGGCGGTGTCGCGGGTGTGGTCAGCGTCGTCAGCGGCCGGCTCGGGCGCGGCCGGTGCGGGCTCGGGCTCGGGCTCGGATTTATCCGCCTTGTCGGCCTTGTCTGCCTTGAACCAGTCGGACTGGGGCGGTGCCGATTCCGTGTCCACGGACGTGGTGTCTTCGGATGTGGTGTCCTCGGGCACGGTCGCGTCGGGTTCTGGCCGGGCGGCCTCTGGTTTGCCGGCCCACCCGGACATGCCCCAGCCGGACGTCGCCCAAGGGGACCGGGCGGTCTCCGTCTCAGGCGTCGGCTCCAGCGGGGAGGAGGGAGACGCGTCGCGCTTGAACCAGTCGAGAGGGGCCGACTGGGGCTTGATCACCGGGATCTCCCCCGTGTCGGGTTCCGGGGCGTCGGACTCGGCGGTGTCCGGTTCCACGGCCACAGGGCCCACGGTCACAGGGCCGGCGGTGACAGGACCGGCGGTGACAGGGCCGGCGGTCACGGGGTCGGCGGTGACAGAGCCGGCGGTGTCCGGTTCCACGGCCACAGGGTCGGCGGTCACGGGGTCGGCGGTGACGGGTCCGGCAGTGATGGGTCCAGGGGTGACGGGTCCGGCAGTGGCCTCCGGTGTGACCGGCTCGGGCTTGGCGGGCTGCGGGACGACCGCGGCCGGCGTGCCGAGAGGGCTCTCCCGGTTCTCCCGGCTCTCCCGGCTCTCCGCCAGGTCCTCGGCGTCGCCCGCCGGACGGGCGGATGCCTCCGGCAGGCAGGTGGTGCAGGGGGTGAAGCCCTCCTCGCGGGCTTCCTCGTGGGTCAGCTCCTCGACCTCGCGCCCCACGAGCTGCCGGCAGTTCGGCAGGTGGAAGCGCTTGCGGCCGGGGATGACCAGCACGATGGTCTCAGGGCCGAGACCGCGACCGGCGCTGGCCGGTGGACGGGTGATCGGCGCCGTCGCCGGGACCCGCGGCGACGGGAACGTGTGCGGCGGCAACCCCCCGTGATGCGTGACCGGCGGCACCGCCACCATGGGCGAGGCCACCGGATGGGCCGGCGCCCCGCCGTACACAGAGGCGCCGGTATGCGCCAACTGCGGGACGGGGGAACCCTGGGGGGTGAGAACCGGCCCGTCGGCGGCGCGTCCGCCGGCGGGGAACAGCTCATGGCGCCTCAGTAGAGCCCCGATCAGCAGGCAGACCGCAGAGAGCACGCTGATCACGATCGACCACATCACGAGAAAAGCCTTCGCCAGGACAACGCCCGCGATGAGCAGGACGATGGCGGCGAGCACCAGTGCGGCGCTGATGAGGATCACTGGGGGTTTCTCCGGGGTGGGGGGCCCGCTGCCTACCGGCGGTCGTTGTGCGGGCCCTCAGGACCCTGGAACGCGCCGGAGTGCTGCGGGGGCTCCTGGCCGAACGGGTTGGGGCCC
The DNA here is from genome assembly GCF_025420585.1 of Planotetraspora sp. A-T 1434. GTDB lineage: Bacteria > Actinomycetota > Actinomycetes > Streptosporangiales > Streptosporangiaceae > JAOEGB01. The sequence continues at coordinate 217,000 of NZ_JAOEGB010000006.1, forward strand.
GCAGTGATCGGCTGGCCACCGGGAGCGACGGCGTGCGCCATCGCCGGGGGGCCGCCCACGATCGGGAAGGCGCCGCTGCCCTCGGCGGAGACGTTCAGCTCGGCGAGCTGGTTCTCCAGGTACAGCTTCAGGCGGCTGCGGTACTCCCGCTCGAAGCTGCGCAGCTCCTCGACCTTGCGCTCGAGCTCGTCACGGGTCTGCACGAGCGAGCCCATGGCCTGGCGGTGCCGCTCCTGGGCGTCGCGCTCCAGCGTCTCGGCCCGGGCGCGGGCGTCGCCGATGATCTGCTCGGCCTGGCGGCGGGCCTTGCCCAGGATGTCGTCGGCCTCGCGCCGGGCGCGGGTCACGGTCTCGTCCGCCTCGCGGCGGGCGTCGGCGATGGCCTGGTCGGCGGTCTGCTGCGCGAGGGCGAGCACGCGGGCCGCGGTGTCCATGTTGTCCTCGGCGGGCGGGAGGCCCATGCCGACGGGGACGGGCTCGGGACGGGCCGGCTCCGGGGGCTTGATCGGCTCAGGCTGGGGGGCCATCATCTCGGGCTTGGGCTCGGCGACCGGGGCGGGCGCCATCTGCATGGAACCGGCCATGCCCATGCCCCCGGGGACCTTGCCCCTCAGGCACTCAGCCAGCTTCGCACGGAGCTCCTCGTTCTCCTGAATGAGTCGGTCGAGCTCGGCCTCGACCTCGTCGAGGAACGCGTCAACCTCCTCCTCGTCGTACCCCGGCCTGAGCCGGGTGGTACTGAACTGCTTGTTCCGCACATCAGCGGGCGTCAACGGCATTTGGGTCTCCTTGGCGCGCTTGGAGTCTGTCCGGCGGGACGGTACCCGATCAACGAAGCGCGTTCACGACTTGGATCAAGACCAAAACCACAATGAACAGCACTGTGAAGCTCAGGTCAAAGGCCACCGTACCCAACCTGAGGGGCGGAATGAAACGGCGGAGGAATTTGAGAGGAGGATCGGTCGCCGTGTAGGTGACCTCCGCCAGCACCAGGACGACCCCCGAGGGCCGCCAGGAACGGGCGAAAGCCTGCACCGTCTCAAAGATCATTCTGCCGATCAACAGAACCAGGTACAGAGTCAGGGCGACGACCAAGATCTCGCTAACGATCCCCACGGTCCAGCCCCGCCTCCATCTGGGTCCACTGCCTCCGGTCCCATTGGGTACCGCTCGGCCGGTCACTGTTCATAGATGGAACTCTAGCTCTGGTTGAAGAAGCCTCGTTCCGCGATTCGGGCCTTGTCCTCGGCGGTCACCTCAACGTTGGCAGGGGACAACAGGAATACCTTGTTGGTAACACGTTCGATGCTGCCGTGTAGGCCAAAGACGAGACCTGCCGCGAAATCGACAAGCCGCTTCGCGTCGCTGTCAACCATCTCGGTCAGATTCATGATGACCGGAGTCCCCTCGCGGAAGTGCTCCCCGATCGTGCGCGCCTCGTTGTACGTGCGGGGGTGAAGGGTCGTGATCCGCGCCAGATCGGTCGTACGGCGCTCCAGCACCGTCGTGGGGGGCCTGGGTGCCGGGACGGCCGTTTCGCCGTCCTCGTCGCGCTCATGGGCCGCCACATGGGCGGCCCCAGCCGCCGGGGCACCGGACGGCCCGACGACGAAGCCGCGCCTCGGCGACTCGTAGTCGTCGTCGCCGTAATCCTCGTCGCCGCCGTACTCGGTCCCGTACCTGTCGTCGTAGCGGTCGTCCTCCACGAGACCGAGGTAGACCGCCATCTTGCGCATCGCGCCGGCCATCGCTCGTCGTCCTCCGCGTTTTCTATGGGAAGGCCAGGGCGGTAGCCGTACCCCCCTTGGAGCTCACCGCTGATCGACCTCTACCTGAGCGCGGACACCAAGGTCCACTTGGGGGACATTACCTGACGAAGGGCTTCCGGCGACCGAGCAACGCCGTACCGACACGCAGGTGTGTCGCGCCGTTGGCTATCGCTTGGGCAAGATCCCCACTCATGCCCGCTGAAATCACATTCGCGGAGGGTTGTTCCTTCTGTACGGCTTCCGCCACCCCCCGCAGCCGGGCGAATGCCTCCCCCGGGTCCTCCCCGAGGGGCGCGACCGCCATGACGCCGCCCAGCCACAGGCCCTCCGCCGAGGCGATGGCGCCGGCCAGCTCGGAAACGTCCTCGGGCCGGACGCCGCCCCGGCCGCTGGGGGCCTCCGGGTCCAGCGTGACCTGGATGAGGCACCCCACCTCACGCCCGGCCCGTACGGCCTCGCGGCTGAGCGCCTCGGCCAGCCTGAGCCGGTCGACCGAATGGACGAGGTGGGCGTAGGACACGACGGACCGGACCTTGTTGGTCTGTAACTGCCCGATGAAGTGCCACGTGAGCGGGAGATCGGCACAGTCGGCGGCCTTCCGCGCCGCCTCCTGGTCCCGGTTCTCGCCGATGTCGGACACCCCGAGCTCCGCGAGCAGCCGCACATCAGAGGCGGGATAGGTCTTGGTCACCGCGATGAGGGTGATCTCCGACCGGGCCCTGCCCGCGGCGCGGCACGCCTCCTCGACGCGCCGCTCCACCTCTGTCAGGTTTCTCGCGATCTCCGAGCGTCGATCGTCATACATTCGGGCCCGGTTTGAGGAAATCCGGCACGTCCAGCTCCTCCTCCTGCTCCTCGAACACCACCGGGCGGCGGGGAGCCGGCTGGGTGACGCGCGAGGTGATGGGGGTGGGCGGCTCGGGCGTGGGACGCGGAATGGACAGCGGCCCGGTGTTCGCCGCGGCCGGCTCGGGACGCGGCGGCTCCGGCGTAACCGCAGGGGGCGGCGGCACGGCGGACACGGACGGCGCCGGGGCGGGCGCCGGGCTCACGTACGGACGCGGCGCGGGCTGCTCGGCGCGCGGCTCAGGCTTGGGAGCCGGCGCGGGGACCGGGGCCGGAGCGGGCGCGGGGACCGGCGTGGGAGCCGGGGCCGCCGCGACGGGGCGGGACGGCGGGGGCGCCGCCGGCGGGCGGGACGGCTGCGACCGCGACAGCGGGGCGGCCACCGGCTTGGTGGCGACCGGCTCGTCGAACCCGGCGGCGATGACCGTCACGCGGACCTCGTCGCCAAGCGCGTCGTCGATGACCGTGCCGAAGATGATGTTGGCGTCGGACGCCGCCGCGTTGGAGACGAGCTGGGCCGCCTCGTTGATCTCGAAGAGACCGAGGTCGGACCCGCCCGCGATGGACAGCAGCACGCCGTGGGCGCCGTCGATGCTGGCCTCCAGCAGCGGGCTGGAGACCGCCATCTCGGCGGCCGCCACGGACCGGTCGTCGCCTCTGGCGTGGCCGATGCCCATGAGGGCCGAGCCCGCGCCGGACATGACCGACTTCACATCGGCGAAGTCGAGGTTGATCAGACCCGGAGTGGTGATGAGGTCGGTGATGCCCTGGACACCGGACAGGAGCACCTGGTCGGCGGCCTTGAAGGCGTCGAGCACGCTGACCTGGCGGTCCGAGATGGACAGCAGCCGGTCGTTCGGAATGACGATGAGCGTGTCCACCTCCTCGCGCAGGGTCTCTATGCCGGCCTCGGCCTGCATGGCCCGGCGCTTGCCCTCGAAGCTGAAGGGCCGCGTGACGACGCCGATGGTCAGGGCGCCCAGCGATCGGGCGATACTGGCCACGACCGGCGCGCCGCCGGTGCCGGTGCCGCCGCCCTCGCCGGCGGTGACGAACACCATGTCGGCGCCCTTGATGACCTCTTCGATCTCCTCGCGGTGGTCCTCCGCGGCCTTGCGGCCCACCTCCGGGTTGGCGCCCGCGCCGAGACCTCGGGTCAGCTCGCGCCCGACGTCGAGTTTCACATCGGCGTCACTCATCAGCAGCGCCTGGGCGTCGGTGTTGATGGCGATGAACTCGACGCCCTTGAGTCCCTCCTCGATCATCCGGTTGACGGCGTTCACTCCGCCGCCGCCGATGCCGACGACCTTGATGACCGCGAGGTAGTTCTGCGGTGCTGCCACGACGAGGGGCCTTTCCGCTCGTTTACGTTTCGTGCGGGCGGTGCCCGCGCTGTCTCTTCTAACTCTCACCCTCAAGTTGAGATTTAGAGTTATGTCAACCTGAGGATTGATACGGACAGTAGGGTTGCGCCTCCCCCAGGGTCAACTAACCGCGCCGCAAGGCCGTCCGGCGTGTCGCGCACTGTCCCATTCGCACGCTCCCCCTCCGTGCGGCCGGTGAGAAATCTCACTTGACCGTCACCACGCCGGGTGAGCTGACGTCGTAGCTGGTCGCGGGCTTGCCGAGGACGGCCAGGAGGAGCCGGCCCTTCTCCGCGGCGCGCCGCGCGTCGCCCCAGACGACCGTGCGGCCGTCGGTGAGCGTGAGGGTCACCGACTTCGGGGACGGCGCCCGGACCTCCCGGACGCGGCGCAGCACGTCCTCCGGAAGGCGGCTCAGCACGGTGAGCGCCGACCCGGTGGCCGGGTCCTCCGCCGCGAAACGCTGGACCCGCAGCACGGGCAGCCGGGGCGGGACCACGGCCACCTCCCGCAGGGCCACTCCGAAGCGGTCCACGACCACCGACCTTCCGCGGCCCAGCGGCACGGCGGCGACCGGCGTGCGCTCCACCACGGTCACCCGCACCGTGCCCGGCCAGCTCCGCTCCACGCGGGCCGACTCGACCTCCCGGACGGCTTCCACCCGCTGCTCCACCGCGTCCAGGTCGACGGTGGCCAGCGGCGTGCCGGTCCGCACTCCGGCGGCCAGGCGGAGCTGCTCGGCCGGCACCACGGTGTTCCCCGTGATCTCGACCACCCGCACGCCCAGAACCGGCGAGAAGAACACCACCCAGGTCGCGGCGCCCACCACCCCGCCCGACAGCAGGGTGGCGATCGCCGCACGCCGGACGGCGGGCCTCACCGGGCGGCCAGCTCCGCGACGATGCGGGGGCCCAGCTCGGTGATGTCTCCCGCGCCCATTGTGAGGACGATGTCTCCCGGGCGGGCCCGGTCGGCGACCAGCGGAGGCACCGAAGCGCCGTCGGGGACGTATGCGACGCACTCTGACGGCAGCGGCACCTTCCCCGCGACGAGCGCGCCCGAGACTCCGGGCTCCGGATCCTCCCTGGCGCCGTACACGTCGAGGACGATCGCCTCGTCGGCCAGGCCGAGGGCCGCGCCGAACTCCGCGGCGAAGAACCGGGTGCGCGAGTAGAGATGCGGCTGGAACACCGCGATCACCCGCCCGCCGCCGGAGACCACGTCACGGGCGGCGCGCAGGTCGGCCGCCAGCTCCGTCGGGTGGTGGGCGTAGCTGTCGTACACCGACACGCCGCCCGCCTCACCCTTGGCCTCGAACCGCCGCTTGGCCCCGGTGAACGCGGCCAGGCCCTCCCTGACCTCCTCGAACGGCAGGCCGAGCTCCATCGCCACGGCGACCACCGCGGTGGCGTTGAGCGCGTTGTGCCGCCCCGGGACGACCAGCCGGACGCTGCCGTGCCCGGCCACGGTGAACTCGACGCCGAGCCCGCGCGGGACGACGTCGGCGGTACGGAAGTCGGCGTCGGCGGCCTCGCCGTACGTGACGACCTTGAGGCCGCGGGCCCGCGCGATGGGCCCGAGGGCCGCCGCGCCGGGATCGTCGGCGCAGAGCACGAGCACCGAGCCGATCCGCTCGACGAAGCGGGCGAAGCTGTCGTGGACGGCCTGCGGGTCGCCGTAGTTGTCCAGGTGGTCGGCCTCGACGTTGGTGACGACCGCGATGCGCGGCGCCAGCATGAGGAACGACCCGTCACTCTCGTCCGCCTCGGCCACGAAGACGTCGCCCGCGCCCTCGTCCGCGCCGAGGCCCGTCGTGACGAGCTGGCCGCCGACGCAGTACGACGGGTCGGCGCCGCACTTCTGCAGCGTGACGGTGAGCATCGAGGTGGTCGTGGTCTTGCCGTGGGTGCCCGCGACCGCGATGCCGTTCCGGCCGGCCATCACGGCGGCGAGGGCGGCGGCCCGCGGGATGACCCGGAGGTTCTGCCGCAGGGCCTCCCCCAGCTCCGGGTTGGAGTCGCGGATCGCGGTGGAGACGACGACCGTGTTGACGTCCTTGATGTGGGAGGCGGCGTGGCCCACGTGCACGGTGGCGCCGAGGTCGCGCAGCTCGCTCAGCATCTCGGAGGTGCGCGCGTCGCTGCCCGACACGGGCACGCCACGCTTCAGGAGGATCCGGGCGATCCCGGACATGCCGGCACCACCGATGCCGATGAAGTGCACCCGGCCCAGTTCCCCCGCCGGGATGGGCTCCACGAGCTTCACAAGACTCATCGCGAGGCGATCTCCAAAACCTTGCGGGCGAGCGTCACGTCGGCGTCCTTGCGGCCCAGCCGGGAGGCGGCCTCGGACATCGCGACGACCCGCTCGGGGTCGTTCAGGATCGGCAGCAGCACCTCGACGATCCAGGCCGCGGACAGGTCCGCGTCGTCGACCATCAGGCCGCCCCCGGCCTGCACGATGGGCTGGGCGTTGAGCCGCTGCTCCCCGTTGCCGTGCGGCAGCGGCACGTACGCCGCGGGCAGGCCGACGGCGGTGAGCTCCGCGCAGGTCATCGCGCCGCTGCGGCACAGCACCAGGTCGGCCGAGGCGTAGGCGAGGTCCATGCGGTCGACGTACGGAAGGATCACGTACTGCGGGTCGCCGGGCGGCGGCTCCTGCTCGACCGTGTTCTTCGGCCCGATCACGTGGAGCACCTGGATGCCGGCCGCCCGCAGATAAGGCGCGGCGTCGAGGGCCGCCTGGTTGATCGAGCGGGCGCCCTGCGAGCCGCCGAAGACGAGCAGCGTCGGCCGGTCGGACTCCAGCCCGAAGTAGGACCTCGCCTTGTCCCCCAGGGACAGGCGGTCCATCATCGAGACCTCGCGGCGCAGCGGAATCCCGACGTACTGCGCGTTGGGCAGCGACGCGTCCGGGTGGCCGGTGAAGACGTGGTCGGTGAGCCGGGCGCCGAGCCGGTTGGCCAGGCCGGGCCGCGGGTTGGCCTCGTGGACCACGATCGGCACGCCGCGCCGCCGCGCCGCCAGGTAACCCGGCGTCGCGACGTAGCCGCCGAACCCGACGAGGACGTCGGCCTGGACCCGGTCGAGGATCCCGGCCGCCGCGTTGATCGCCCCGGCGAGCCTTCCCGGCACCGCCAGCAACTGGGGGGTGAGAGCCCGGGGCAGCGGCACGGCGGGCACCAGGGCCAGCTCGTAGCCGCGGGCGGGCACGAGCCGGGTCTCCAGGCCCCGCTCGGTGCCGAGGCAGGTGATCCCGATCGCGGGGTCCTGCTGGCGAAGCGCATCGGCCAGCGCGAGCGCCGGCTCAATATGGCCGGCCGTCCCGCCGCCGGCGAGGACCACCCTCATGTCACTCCCTGTTCCGTGTCATCGCCTCGGGCGGCCACCCAGGCCAAGCCAGCTTAGAGCCCTGGCGGCGGGCCCGGGTCCACGGGCGGCCAGGGCCTCGGCCGCGCCGGGCTCCCGTTTGGCGAAAGACAACAACATGCCAAGCGCGGCGAGGGTCGGCAACAGGGCCGATCCTCCGTAGGACACCAGGGGCAGCGGGATGCCGGTGATCGGGAAGACGCCGATGACGGCGCCGATGTTGACGATCGCCTGCCCGGCGATCCACGCGACCGCCGCTGCGGATGAAAGCCGGATGAACGGGTCGTCGACCCGGGAGGCGATGCGCAGCCCGGCGTACCCGAACAGGCCGAACAGCGCCACGACGACGAGGGTGCCCATCAGGCCCAGCTCCTCGCCGAGGATCGAGAAGATGAAGTCGCTCTCCGCGTGGGGCAGCCAGTTCCACTTCTGCCGGCTGCTGCCGAGGCCCAGGCCGAACCAGCCGCCCGAGCCCATCGCGATCTGCCCCTGCGCCGCCTGCCACCCGGCGCCGTGCACGTCCTTCCAGGGATCCCAGAAATCCGTCAGGCGGGCCACCCGGTACGGCTCGACCATGATCATGATGACCGTGGCCAGCACGAGCAGCAGGAGTATCCCCCCGAACAGCCGCACGGGCGCGCCGACCACCCACAGGAGCGCCAGGAAGATCAGCATCAGCACGAGGGTGGTGCCGAGGTCGCGGCCGAGCATGACGAGGACGGCGATGAGGGCCGTCCCAGGCATGAGCGGGATCAGCAGGTGCCGCCACTCGATCCGGCCGCCCCGCGCCTTCCTGGCGAGCAGGTCGGCCCCCCACAGCACCAGGCCGAGCTTCGCCGGCTCCGACGGCTGGAAGGAGAACGGCCCGATCGCGATCCATCGCTGGGCGCCCAGCAACTCCTGGCCGATGAAGATGACCATCAGGAGGCCGAGGATCGAGATGCCCATCAGCGGATATCCGGCGAGCCGGAAGAACCGCTGCGGCATGCGGGAGCAGACCCACATCAGTGGGAGGCCGATGGCGACCGACATCGACTGCTTGAGGAACCAGTAGAACGGGTTCCCGGTCTTCTGCAGCGCCTCGATGCTGGAGGCGGACAGCACCATCATCAGGCCGAGGGTCAGCAGCAGGGCGCTGCACCCCAGCACCAGGTAGTACGACGTCAGCGGGCGGCCCAGCAGCTCGCGGAGCGCCCCGAGCTGGGTGCGGCTCCAGCCCGGCGCGGTCTCCTCCGCCTGCTGCGCCGTTTGCTGGGCGGTCACCGCTCCGCCAGGCGGTGCACGGCTCGCGCGAAGGCCTCCCCACGGGCTCCATAACTGGCGAACATGTCCAGCGACGCTCCGGCGGGGGCCAGCAGCACGGTGTCCCCCGGGGAGGCGAGCCGGGCGGCTTCGGTGACGACACGGTCCATCACCCCAGTGTCTTGCCCCGGGACGTCCACCACCGGGACATCCGGGGCGTGTCGCGCCAGAGCCTCGCGGATTCGCTCGCGGTCGGCCCCGAGAACCACCGCTCCCCGCAGGCGCGGCGCGGCCTGCCGTACGAGGTCGCCGACGTCGGCGCCCTTGAGCTGGCCGCCCGCGACCCACACGATCGACCGGTAGGCGGCGAGGGAGGCCGCGGCGGCGTGCGGGTTGGTCGCCTTGGAGTCGTCCACGTAGTCGACGCCGCCGACCGTCGCCACGTGGGCGATCCGGTGCGGGTCGGGGACGAACTCCGCGAGGCCGCGCCGTACCGCGTCCGCGGGCACGCCGTAGGCGCGGGCGAGCGCCGCGGCGGCGAGCGCGTTGGCGACGTTGTGCGGCGCGAACGGCCTGACGTCCGCCAGGCAGGCCAGCTCCTCCGCCTCGTTGGCCGGGTCGGCCACGAAGGCCCGGTCCACCAGAAGGTCCTCGACGAGGCCGAGCTGTCCCGGCCGCGGCGAGCCCAGCGTGAAGCCGGCCCGCCGGCCTCCGTCGGCGTACGGCTCGGCCAGCCTGGTGGACCACTCGTCGTCGGCGTTGTAGACGACCACGCCGGCGTTCTCGAAGATCCGGGCCTTGGCCGCGGCGTAGTCCTCGAAGGAGCCGTGCCAGTCGATGTGGTCGGGCGCGACGTTCAGCACCGCCGCCGCGAGGGGGGCGAGGCTGGACGACCAGTGGAGCTGGAAGCTCGACAGCTCCACGGCCAGCACGTCGTACGGCTCGCGGACCGCCTCGACGATCGGGACGCCGACGTTGCCCACGGCGATGGCCCGTTTCCCGGCCGCCGTGAGGATGGAGGTCAGCATCCGCACGGCGGTGGTCTTGCCGTTCGTGCCGGTGAGGGTGAGCCATGGGGCGGCGGAGCCGTCCGACGCGCGGAGGTGCCAGGCCAGCTCGACCTCGCCGATCACCGGGATGCCCGCGCGGGCGGCGGCGACCAGCAGCGGATGGTCGGGCCGCCACCCCGGCGAGGTGATGACGAGCGAGGTCCCCTCGGGGAGGACCGGCTCGCCGAAGCGCACCTCGATCCCGGACGCGGCCAGCTCGGCGGCGACTGCCCGCTGCCGCTCGCCGTCGCCCGACTCGAGGACGATGACCCGCTCGCCGCTTCCGGCGAGCCCTCGGGCGGCGGCCGTGCCGGAGACGCCGAGCCCGGCGACGACGACGCTCACTGCTTGGGCATCCATTCCAGGTAGAACAGGCCGAGACCGGCGGCGACGCACATCGCGGCGATCAGCCAGAAGCGGACGACGATCGTCGTCTCGGCCCAGCCCGACAGCTCGAAGTGGTGCTGCAGCGGGGCCATCCGGAAGACCCGTTTCCTGGTCATCTTGAAGAAGCCGACCTGGATGATCACCGACATCGTGATGATGGTGAACAGGCCGCCCAGGATGACCAGCAGGAGCTGCGTGCGGGTGGTGATCGCCAGGCCCGCGATGACGCCGCCGAGCGCGAGCGAGCCCGTGTCACCCATGAAGATCTTGGCGGGCGGGGCGTTCCACCACAGGAAGCCGAGGGTCGCCCCGAGCACCGCCGCCGCGACCACGGCCAGGTCGAGCGGGTCGCGCACCGAGTAGCAGTTGGGCCCGAGCGCGGCCGTGCAGCTGTTGCGGAGCTGCCAGTTGCCGATCAGCACGTACGCCGCGAGGACGAGGCAGGTCGCCCCCGACGCCAGGCCGTCGAGGCCGTCGGTCAGGTTCACCGCGTTGGAGAAGCCGACGATGATGAACAGCACCCAGATCGTGAAGCCCAGCAGGCCGATGGGCGGCCCGAAGTCGCGCAGGAACGACAGGCTCTTCTCGGCCGGCGTGAGGTCGTATCCGTTCGGGAACTGGACGGCCAGCACCGCGAAGATCGCTCCGACGACGAGCTGGCCGCCCGCCTTGGCGCCGCTGCGCAGGCCGAGGCTGCGCTGCTTGTAGATCTTGATGAAGTCGTCGAGGAAGCCGACCAGGCCGAGCCCGGTCATGAGGAACAGCACGAGCAGCCCGGACGCCGTGGGCGTGTCCCCGGTCGACGACAGCATGCTCGTCAGGTGGGCCGTGAAATATCCGATGAGCGCCGCGATCACGATCACGGTGCCGCCCATCGTGGGCGTGCCCTTCTTGTCGTAGTGCCCGGACGGGCCCTCCTCGCGGATGTTCTGGCCGTATCCGCGTCGCGCGAACAGGCGGATCGCGAGCGGCGTGCCGACCATCGAGAGCAGCAGCGACACCGCGGCCGCGATGAGGATGTTCCTCACCGGGCGTCACCTCCGAGGATCGCCTCGGCGACCCGCTCGAGCCCGGCCGCGCGCGGCCCCTTCACCAGCACCACGTCGCCCGGCGCCAGCCGTGCGGACAGCTCCGCCGTGGCGGCGGCCACGTCGGGGACGTGCAGCGCGCCGGGAGCACCGGCCAGGATGGGCCCGGCGTCCTCGCCCACGACGATCAGCGTCTCCAGCCCGGCGCCCGCGGCGAGCCGCCCGACGCCCTCGTTGAGCTCGGCGCTGCGGTCGCCCAGCTCGCGCAGCGCCGCGATCACAGCGAACCGCCGCCTGCCCTCCCCGATCCTCGCGAGGCTCGCCAAGGCGGCCCGCATCGAGTCGGGGTTGGCGTTGTACGCGTCGTTGATCACGGTGACGCCGTCGGCCCGGTCGGTGACCTCCATGCGCCAGCGGCTGCGGGGCTCGGCCTCCGACAGCTCCTGGGCGATCGTCGCCACCGGCAGGCCCAGCTCGTAGGCCGCGGCCGCCGCGGCGAGCGCGTTCTCGACCGCGTGCGCGCCGTGGAGGCGGAGCCGCACGGGGGCCGCGCCGGACGGCGTGCGCAGCGTGAACGACGCCCGGCCGCGCTCGTCGAGTGTCTCGCCGGTGGCCCGGACGTGCGCCTCCGGCGACCGCCCGAAGTAGGTCACCCTCGCGCCGGTACGGCCGGCCATCGCCCTGACGAGAGGGTCGTCGATGTTGAGCACGGCCACGCCGTCGTCCGGCAGCGCCTCGACCAGCTCGCCCTTGGCCTGGGCGATCGCCTCCTTGCCGCCGAAGACGCCGAGGTGCGCGGTGCCCACGTTGAGCACCACCCCGATGCGCGGCGGGGCGATCCGGGCCAGGTAGGCGATGTGGCCCACGTTCCTCGCGCTGAGCTCCAGGACCATGAACCGGGTGGCCTCGTCGGCCTTGAGGACGGTCAGCGGATGGCCGATCTCGTTGTTGTACGAGCCGACCGGCGCGACTGTGGGGCCGATGCGCGCGGCGAGCCTCGCCAGCAGGTCCTTGGTCGTGGTCTTCCCGGCGGAGCCGGTCACCCCCACGACGGTCACGGCGGGCAACTCGGACACGACGGCCGTGGCGAGATCGGCCAGGGCGGCCAGCACGTCACCCACGATGACCGCGGGCGCCTCGACCGGGCGGGAGGCGAGGACGGCGGTCGCCCCCGCCGCGCAGGCCTGCTCGGCGAAGTCGTGCCCGTCGGCGCGCCCGCCCTTGATCGCCACGAACAGCGATCCCGGCTCGGCGGCCCGCGAGTCGATCACGACGGGGCCGCGGACCACGGCCCGGGGGTCGGCCATACCGGTCAGGGCACCGGAGGTGATCTCGGCGACCCGCGCCAGCGGCAACGGGATCATGCGTCTTTCCTGCTCTCTTCTGTTCGTCTTCTAGACACGGCGTCCCCGGCGACCTGACGGTCGTCGAACGGGATGACCGCGCCCCCGGCGTACTGGCCCTGCTCGTGTCCCTTGCCGGCCACAACTACCACATCTCCGGGCGCGGCACCGGAGATCGCCAGAGCGATGGCGGCGGCGCGGTCGGGCTCCACGATGACGTGGGCCCGCTCGCCCTGGGGGACCGTCAGCGCGCCTTCCAGCATGGCGGCCAGGATGGCGAGCGGATCCTCGGTGCGGGGGTTGTCGCTGGTGAGAATCGCCACATCGGCGAGCCGGGCGGCCGCCGCGCCCATCATGGGCCGCTTGCCCCGGTCACGGTCACCGCCGCAGCCGAGCACGATCGTCAGCCGTCCCCGTGGTCCCGCCGGCGCGGAACCGTCGTCCAGCACCGCCCGCAGCGAGGTCAGGACCGACTCGACGGCGCCGGGCTTGTGGGCGTAGTCGACGATCACCTGGTAGCCGTCGGTCCCCGGCACGCTTTCCATGCGTCCGGGCACCCCGGTGAACGTGGCGATGCCGTTCACCGCGGTCTGGAGGGGGATCCCGGTCTCCACCAGCGCGACGAGCGCGCCGAGGGTGTTGGCCACGTTGAACGGGCCGGGAAGGGCGACCGCGGCCTCGGCCTCGACCCCGCCGGGACCGACGACGCGGAAGGCGCTGCCGCCGGCGCCGAGCCGCACGTCCTCCGCCCGCCACTCGGCCTCCGGGGACCCGGCGGCGGAGAACGTCGTGATCGGGATCTTGGCGATCCCGGTGAGCTCGCGGCCGTGGGGGTCGTCGATGTTGACGACGCCGAGCCGAGAGAACTCGGGGGTGAACAGCCTGGCCTTGGCGGCGAAGTAGTCGTCGAGGTCGCGGTGGAAGTCCAGATGGTCCTGCGACAGGTTCGTGAATATCGCGACATCGTAGAAGATCCCGTCCACGCGGCCGAGGGCCAGGGCGTGGCTGGAGACCTCCATCGCGGCGGCCGTGACGCCCTGCTCCCGCATCAGCGCGAACAGGCCCTGAAGGTCGTTCGCCTCCGGGGTGGTCAGCTCGGGGACGAACCGCACGTCGCCCGCCCGGATCTCCACGCCGCCGACCAGGCCGGTGCGGTGGCCCGCCGCCCGCAGCCCCGCCTCCAGGAGGAACGTCGAGGTGGACTTGCCGCTGGTCCCCGTGACGCCGATGACCGTGATGCCGTCCGCGGGCCTGCCGTACACCCAGGCGGCGACCTGCCCGAGCAGCGCCCGCGGGTCGGGCACGACGAGCACGGGCAGCCCCGTGGCCGTCGCGCGCTCGCGCCCCTCCTCGTCGGTGAGGATCGCCACCGCCCCCGCCGCCAGCGCGTCCCCGGAGAACTCCGCGCCGTGGGCGGCCTTCCCGGGCAGCGCCACGTAGAGGTCGCCGCGCCGGATCCGGCGCGAGTCGATGCTGAGGCCCGTCACGGCGCCGCGGGCCGCCCTGGCCCCGGGAGCGGAGGACGTGCCGAGAAGCGCCGCGAGGCCGGACAGCGGACGGGTGGGAGCGGCAGAAGGACGCACGGCGAGAGCGTACCGTCCCTCGTCACTCACCGGTGCGAAGGACGACATCCGGCGCCTTCGTCCCGGTCGGCGGGATCTTCCTGCTCTTCAACGCGAAGGTCATGACGTCCTTGAACACGGGGGCGGACACCATGCCGCCGAAATGGCCGTTCTTGGGATCCTGGATGACGGCCAGCGCCATGAGCCGGGGCGCGTCCGCCGGGGTGAACCCCACGAACGTCGCCGTGTAGCCGCAGTATCCCTTGCACTTCTCGTCGTACCGCATGGCGGTGCCGGTCTTGCCCGCGACCCGGTAGCCGGGGATCGCCGCGGCGGCGCCGGTGCCGTCGTGCCCGACCGCGGCCTCCAGCATGCCGGCGATCTGCTGCGCGGTGCGCTGGCTGATGACCCTGGTCTGCTTGGGCGCCGGGGCCGGGACGAACCGGCCGTGCTCGTCCGTGGTGCCCGCGACGATCGAGGGGGTCACCCGCACTCCCCCGTTGGCGATCGTCTGGTAGACGCTGGCCATCTGGAGCGCGGTCACCGAGATGCCCTGCCCGTACGCGATGGTGCAGCGCTGGCTGCCGGACCAGGTCTCCCAGCGAGGCAGCAGCCCCGCCTCCTCGCCGGGGAGGCTCGCGCCGCTCTTCACGCCGAAACCGAAGGAACGGAACATGTCGTACAGCCGCTGGCTGCTGACCTTCTCCGCCGCCATGATCGTGCCGACGTTGCTGGACTCGGCGATGACACCGGTGAACGTGAGGTTCTCGGGGCTGTGCGGGTGGGCGTCCTTGAGCTGCCGGTCGGCGCACTGCGTGTGGTCGGGCACCCGGAAGACGGTGTCCGGGGTGACCGCGCCCGACTCGATGGCCGCGGCGGCCGTGATGACCTTGTTGGTGCTGCCCGGCTCGAAGACCTCCGAGGCGGCCCGGTTGCCCCAGTCCTCCTCCGGCGTCGTCTCCCAGTCGTTGAGGTCGACCTCGGGTGAGTTGGCCATGGCCACGATCTGCCCGGTCCTGACGTCCATCACGATGACGCTGCCGCTGCGTGCGCTGGCCGCCCGCACCTGCCGCTCGATCGCCTGCTGCGCGGCCCACTGGATGTCCCGGTCGATCGTCAGCCGCACGTCGCGGCCCGGCACCGGCGCCCGGTGGCTGCTGCTCGTCATGGGGATGCGCTGGCCGTCCCTGCCGATCTCGATGCTCTGCTTGCCGTCCTGCCCGGCGAGCACCTTGTCGTAGGCCCGCTCGATCCCCGTGAGGCCGTGCCCCTCGAAGCCGACGAACCCGATGAGGCCGCCCGCCAGGGAGTCGCCGGGGTACTCCCGGCGGTAGGTCGGCCTGGAGCCCACTCCCTTGAACCGGAAGCTCATGATCTTCTTGGCGCGCAGCGGCTCGATGTCCCGCGCGGCCACGATGTACCGCTGGGTGGTCTTGGCCAGCTTGGCCGCGATCTCCTCCTTGGGGCGGTTCAGCTCCACGGCCAGGGTCGTGGCGATCAGGTCCCGCTGGGCGGGGGTGACGTCGGCCGGGTCGAGGTAGATCTCCCGGGCGTCGGCGGTGACGGCCAGCTCGTGCCCGGCCACGTCCCTGATCGACCCGCGCCGCGCGGGCAGCGTCTCCGGCTGCACGCGCTGCTGGGCCGCCTTGGCCTGGAGCACCTTCGAGTCCAGCCCCTGGAGCTGGACGAGGCGCCCGGCGAACAGCGACAGCACGAACGCCATCACGGCGAGCCCCGCGTTCAGCCGCCGCGCCGGGTTGCCCAGCCGCAGCACGGCCGGCGGGCGCGGGGGCGGCGGCGGACCCGGAGGACGCGCGCCGGCGGGCCCGCTCCCACGCGGCCGGCCAGCCGGAGGCGTACGGCCGGGCGTAGGCGTACGGCCGGGGGGAGGCGTACGGCCGGGCGGGACGGAGTCGGGGCGCGGGCGGCGGCGTGGCTCATCCGCCGCCGGCGGCCTGCCGCCGTCCGCGTTCCCGCTCCTCGCGGGCCGCTCGGGACGTGGCGGGCCGGCGGGGCGGGCGGGCTTGCCCTGCGACCCGGGCGATCCGGGGGATCCCGGGGATCCCGGCGATCCCGGTGCCCTCCTGCCGCCGCCCGGCCCCTGACCGCCTCGCCCATTGGGACCGCCGCGGCCGGGGCCCGGGCTCCGGCCGCTCTCTCTCACCGGTCCGTGCCCTCCTCCTGAGGCTCACCCGCGCTCGCGGCGGTGGCGGCGGTGCTGGACTGGCCGGGGTCGATGAACTGCGGCGACGACCTGTCCTCCCGGAGGCCGTATCTCCTGGCCGCCTCCTCGACAGCGTTCGGCTGGTCCCACACCCGAAGCCGGCCCTCCAGGTCCGCGGCCTGCTCGCGGAGCTGATCGGTGCTCGACCGGAGGTCGCTCACCTTGAAGGAGTCCTGCGCGAGCACCGTGTTCAGGAGGAGCAGGGTCACCAGGCCGCCGGACATCAGCCCGACGACGAGCAGCACGAAGGGAGCCCTCGGCGGCCGCCGGAGGGCCTGCCGCACCGACCCGCCGCGCGACCTCAGCCGTACGGAGGCGTCCGGAGCGACGGTCTCCTTGGCTCGTGCGGGCGCGGTCGCCGTGCCCGGGACGCGGCCCCGCGGCGCACGGGCGGGCGGACGGCCGGGCGCGGCGGGAGCCCGCCGGGTCGTCGTCGTCCTGGTCTCCTGCTCTGTCGTCCTCATCCCTGGCGGATCCTCTCTGCCGCCCGCAAACGGGCCGAGGCCGCCCGCGGGTTGCGGGCCACCTCGTCTTCGTCCGGGAGCTCGGCTCCCCTCGTCAGTAGGCGGAACCGGGGCTGGTGAGCCTCTAGCGGGACGGGGAGGCCGGGGGGGCTGGTGTCCCTGGTTCGCGCCGCGAGGACCTGCTTGGTGAGCCGGTCCTCCAAAGAGTGGTAGGCGAGCACGACCACTCGCCCGCCGAGCGTCAGCGCGTCGAGGGCCGCGGGCAGCGCGCGCTCCAGCGCGGTCAGCTCCTCGTTCACCTCGATGCGCAACGCTTGGAACGTTCTCTTGGCGGGGTTGCCCCCGGTTCGCCTCGTCGCGGCGGGGATGGCCGCCCGCACGAGATCGGCAAGCCGTTTGGTGCTGGTGATGGGGTCTTTGACGCGTTCTTTGGCGATGAGGTTCGCCACGCGTGCCGCGAACCGCTCTTCGCCGTAGTCTCGCAGGATGCGGGTCAGCTCCGCGACGGAATATGTGTTCACCACGCGCTCGGCGGTGAGCTCCTGCTCGCGGTCCATCCGCATGTCGAGGGGGGCGTCGTAGGAGTACGCGAAGCCGCGCTCCGCCTCGTCGAGCTGAGGGGAGGAGACGCCGAGGTCGAAGAGCGCGCCGTTGACGCGCGACCGCCCGATGTCCGCCAGGACATCGGGAAGCTCGTCGGAGACGGCCCGCACGATCGTGACCCGCTCCGCGTAGGGCGCGAGCCGTTCGGTGGACCGCTTGATGGCGGTGGGGTCGCGGTCGATGCCGACGAGATGCAGCGACGGATGGGCGGCGAGAAGCGCCTCGGCGTGCCCGCCGAGGCCGAGGTTGGCGTCGACGACGACCGGATCCGGCCCGGCCAGCGCGGGACCGAGCAACTCCAGCACGCGATCGAGCATGACCGGAACGTGACCGCCCGGTTGCCCCAGGTCTTGCGACAACGCTTTCCAACCCCCAACTGGCCGCTTCGAAGCTCGCGGATGCGCGGCTGCCGCCGGTGATTACCCTACGGATCCCCACCCATGCCGGCCTCTTCGGGAGGCCGACCCGTCCGGCCAGGTCCCCATCCGCGTCGCCTGCCGCGGCATCTGACACCGGGGAAGGTGCATCAGCTGCCGCATGGGAGCGGGTGGAGACCTCGCCGAACGTCACCGACGGGTCGATCGATCACAGGATTCCTGGCAGCACCTCCTCCGACAGATCGGAGAACGCCTGCTCCTGGGCGGCCAGGTAGGTGTCCCATGCCTGGGCGTCCCAGATCTCCAGCCGGGTGTTGGCCCCGATGACCACGCAGTCACGTTCCAGCCCCGCGTACTGCCTGAGGCTCGGGGGAATCGTGATGCGCCCCTGCTTGTCCGGCGTCTCGTCGGACGCGCTGGCGAAGAAGACGCGGCTGTAATCGCGGACCGCCTTGGCGGTCACCGGCGCCGTGCGCAGGGCCTCGGTAATGCGCTGGAACTCCTCTACGGGGAAGACGTAGAGGCAGCGCTCCTGGCCTTTGGTGATCACAAGACCCTCCGCCAGCTCCTCGCGATACTTCGCCGGCAGGAACAGCCGTCCTTTGTCATCAAGGCGCGGCTGGTGGGTGCCGAGGAACACCGGACCCACCTCCCGTGCCTTGCGGAGCGCTCAGCGCTGTAGCCCCTGCCCTCCACTGCGCACCACCATACTCCACTTCTCCCCACCGTCAACTGATCCGAACCGTGTCGGCATCGATTTTTCGCGGCGTTTCCGCAGGTCAGCGATGGTGGAGTGAAGTGGAGCGTCCTGGCGGCCCCTCCCCCGCCCTTGGGCGTGTCGGAGAAAAGCGCGGGGGAGTTTGTCACGGGATTCGGACGAACGCGCTACCTGACTGGGAACACATCTGACAACACTGTGGGCAGTTCGCCTGCCGATTTCTGGACATAGTCGCCCGGGAACCCCAGGAGTCATAGGGTCGGCACACAGAATGGAAAAGCAACGTTTAACGCCCCATTCTCGGGGACGCACCCTCATGGAGGCCTGGTGGCAGCAACCCCCGACGTCACCGATGCTGGAAGCCGGCTCGAAGAGCTGGTGGAAACCGCCCACCGGATCCGCCGCGCGATCGAGTCCGTGATCGAGGGCAAGAGTGACGTGGTCCGCCTCACCCTCACCGTTCTTCTGGCGGAAGGCCACCTCCTCATCGAGGACGTGCCCGGGGTCGGCAAGACGATGCTGGCCAAGGCGTTGGCGCGCTCCATCGACTGCCCGGTCAGGCGCGTGCAGTTCACCCCCGACCTGCTGCCGAGCGACATCACCGGAGTCAGCGCGTACAACCAGCAGACCAGGGAGTTCGAGTTCAAGCCGGGGCCGGTCTTCGCGAACATCGTCGTCGGCGACGAGATCAACAGGGCATCGCCCAAGACGCAGTCCGCGCTTCTGGAGTGCATGGAGGAGCACCAGGTCACGGTCGACGGCGTGACGTATCAACTGGAGTCGCCCTTCATGGTGATCGCGACCCAGAACCCGATCGAGATGGAGGGGACCTATCCCCTGCCGGAGGCGCAGCGCGACCGGTTCACCGCGAAGATCGCGATGGGCTACCCCGAGCCGGCCGCCGAGCTGGAGATGCTCGACGTCCACGGCGCCTCCCAGCCGCTGGACAAGCTGGAGCCGGTGGCCACCACGGCCGAGGTCCACGCGCTGATCCAGGCGGTCCGCGCCGTCTACGTCTCCCAGCCGGTGAAGAGGTACGCGATCGACATGGTGGCCGCGACGCGCCACTCCTCCGACCTGCGGCTCGGCGCGTCCCCGCGCGCCACCCTGCACCTGGTCAGGAGCGCCAGGGCGCACGCCGCGCTCTCGGGCCGCGACTACGTCATCCCCGACGACCTGCAGGACCTGGCCGTCCCGGTCCTCTCGCACCGGCTGCTGCCGAGCATGGAGGCCCAGGGCCAGCGCCGGCACCCGGAGCAGGTGGTCGCCGAGCTCGTCCGCCGCATCCCGGTGCCGGACGCGAAGTGACGCGCCGGCTGACGCGCAGGAGGGAGGTCCGATGACGGGGTTGAAGGCCCTCACCTCCCGGGGGCGCTCGTTCCTCGCGTCGGGCGTCGCGGCGCTCCTGTGCGCCCTGTTCCTGGGGGAGCACGACCTGCTGCGGGTGGCGGTCCTGATCATCGCCATGCCGCTGCTCGCGTCGATGGTCGTGGCGCGGACCCGATACCGGCTGACCTGCGCCCGGCGGCTCGACCCCGCCCGGGTGGAGGTCGGCGCCGACAGCACCGTCACGCTGCGGCTGGAGAACTTGACCCGCCTCCCGACCGGCCTGCTGCTGGTCGAGGACACCCTGCAGTACGCCCTGGGGACCCGGCCGCGCTTCGTCCTCGACAGGGTGGAGTCGCGGGGCATCCGGGAGATCGACTACAAGGTCCGCTCCGACTTGCGGGGACGCTTCCCGATCGGGCCGCTCTCGGTGCGGATCACCGACCCGTTCGGGATGGTCGAGCTGGCCAGGTCGTTCACGATCACCGACACGCTGGTGGTGACCCCCGAGGTCGTGCCGCTGCCTGCCGTACGGCTGTCGGGCGAGTGGACCGGCGGGGGCGACAGCCGTACGAGATCGGTGGCGGCGGCGGGCGACGACGACGTGGCTCCGCGCGAGTACCGCCAGGGCGACGACCTGCGGAGGGTCCACTGGCGGTCCACCGCGCGGCACGGCGAGCTGATGGTCAGGCGCGAGGAGCAGCAGTGGCAGAGCCGGGGCGCGCTCCTGCTCGACACCCGCAGGCACGCCCACCGGGGCGAGGGCCCGCGGTCGTCCTTCGAGGTCGCGGTCTCCGCGGCGGCGTCGATCGGGGTGCACCTGTCCCGCGAGGGCCTCGGCCTGCGCCTGGTCACCGACCAAGGTGCGCGGCAACTACCCGGCGATCTCAGAAGCCGGCATGAGATCGCGGACTACAGCATGGGCCAGTCCTGGTCGCTGCTCGACACGCTCTCCGTCGTACGGCCGAGCACGGCGCGGTCGCTGGAGCACGGGATCACGGCGCTCCGCCAGGGCGGCGGCGACGGCCTGATCGTCGCCGTGCTCGGCTCGATCGACGGCGAGGAGGCGCGGGCGCTGGCCAGGCTGCGGCATCCGGGCGTCACCGGGGTCGCGGTCGTGCTGGATGTGGCGACGTGGGACCAGTTCCCCGACGAGGACGCGGAGGCGGCGCGGGCGGCGCTGGCCGGAGCGGGCTGGCGCGTGCTGACGCTCCCGGCGGGCGCCTCCCTCGCGACCGTCTGGCCGCAGGCGGCCTATAAGAGGAGTGCGGCATGAAACTGCCGGTGGCGGCGGGACTGGCCACGGCGGCGGTCTCGATCACGCTCTACCCGCTGTTCAACGGGGGCGCCTGGTTCTGGGCGAGCCTGGGCGTGGTCCTCGTGACGACGGCGGTGGGAGTCGTGGCCTCGCGGCTGGCCACTCCCCGATGGCTTGCGCCGCTCGCGATGCTCGTCGCCCAGGGCCTGTACCTGACGGCCGGCTTCGCCCGGCAGGAGGCGTGGCTGAGCGTGATCCCGACGAAGGACTCGGTCCTCCGTCTGGGCGAGCTGATCGCCTCCGGCTACGACGACATCCAGCGGTTCGCGGCCCCTGTCCCGTCCAATCCCGGCATCTCCCTGCTGACCGGGGGCGGCGTTGGGCTGATCGCCGTCCTGGTCGACCTCTTCGCGGTACGGCTCCGCCGGGCGGCGCTGGCCGGGCTGCCGCTGCTGGCGCTGTTCACCGTGCCCGCCGCCGTGATCACCGACCCGATCGGGTGGCCCGCTTTCGTGATCGCGGCGCTGGGATACGTCGGGCTGCTGGTGGCCGACGGGCGGGAGCGGCTCAGCCACTGGGGCCGGGCCGTGCTGGTGCGGCGGTCCAGGGTCGGCGGCACGGGCACGGCGCCCGACACCGGGCGGCTGGCGCTCTCGGGCAAGCGGATCGGCGTTACCGCGATCGCGCTCGCCATCCTGCTGCCCGCGCTGCTCCCGACACTGGCGCCGAACCCCCTGTTCGGGTTCGGGGTGGGCAACGGCCTCGGCCCGGGCGGCAACAACATCGGCATCCCGGACGCGATCGCCAAGCTCGGCGGGCAGCTCAACCAGCAGCGCAACGCGACGGTGCTGACCTATACGAGCAGCGACGACCAGCCCCGTTACCTGCGGATCTACTCGCTCGATCTCTTCGACGGCAGGAAATGGACGCCCAGCGCGCTGCGGGGACGCCCCGAGGACCGGGTTTCGGCTGGGCCGCTGCCCCCGGCGCCGGGCCTCGGCCCCGGGGTCGCGGTGAAGCGGGCCGAGACCCGGATCACGATCAGCGAGGACATCGACCAGCTCAGGTTCCTGCCGCTGCCCTATCCGGCGACTCAGGTGGACGCCGACGGCGACTGGCGGGCCGACCGGGCCACCCTGATGGTCTTCTCGACCCGCGACGAGGCGGCGGGGCTGGAGTATCGCGTGGCGACCGGCGAGCCGCAGCCCACCGTGGCGCAGCTCGACGCGGCCGTTTCCCCGCCGGGCAGCGGCCGTTTCCTGGACCTTCCGCCCGGCCTCGACGGCCAGGTCCGCGCCATGGCGGTCCGGGTCACGAGAGGGGCGGCCACGCCGTACCAGAAGGCCGTGAAGCTCCAGGAGTGGTTCACCCACAGCGGCAAGTTCACCTACAGCCTGCGGACGACCGGGTCGGGCGGCGACGCGCTGTCGCGGTTCGTCCTGACCGGCCGCTCGGGCTACTGCGAGCAGTTCGCGAGCGCGATGGCGGTCATGGCGCGGATGCTCGGCATCCCCGCCCGGGTGTCGATCGGCTACACCGGCGGCACGAAGATCGGCAAGTCGTGGGTCGTGCGGACCCACGACGCCCACGCGTGGCCCGAGCTGTACTTCGCGGGTGTTGGGTGGCTGCGGTTCGAGCCCACGCCCACGGGAGGCGCCGGCCAGGGCACGGCCCAGGTGCCGCCGTACACCGTCCCCGTGACGCCGACGGCGAACCCCACGACGGGCTCGTCCGCCGGTCCGTCGTCCGGCGCGGGCGACACGAGTGACCACCCGGGCGGCCCGGCGAGGCGGAACCCCCGCCAGCTCGACCGCGACTTCGGCGGCGTGCCGGTGATCCCGGACCCCGGCCTGCCCGTGGCGGCCAAGGGCGGCATCGGTGCCGGCACCCTCCTCCTGCTCGCCCTCATCCCCGCCCTCCTCCGGCTGCTCTTCTGGTACGGCCGGCGCCGGGTTCTCGCCCGGGTGACGGCGGCCCGGCCTGCGACGGTTCGCGTTCCGGCCCCGCGGGCGCCGGAAACCTCCGGGGAGCTTCCCCGCGACGTGACGGTGCGGGCGATCCCCAGGGATCCCTCGGCGTACGCGGCTCGCGCCGTCGAGGCGGCCTGGGCGGAGCTGTGCGACACGCTCACCGACTTCGGGATGCCCCGGAACCCGAGCGAGAGCCCTCGGGCGGTCGCCCGGAGGCTGACGGAGCAGTACGAGTTGGACGCGGAGGCCGCCGCGTCGATCCGCACGATCGCCTCGGCGGAGGAGCGGCTGCGGTACGCCCCCACGCCGCTCGACGCGGGACCCGTGGCCGCGGACGTCAGGCGAGTGAGGCGGGCGCTGGCGGCCACGGTGTCGAAAAGGCGGCGGGTGGGGGCGGCTCTGGCGCCGAGGTCGACGCTGCTGCGCCTACGAGCGCTGGGTGAGAAGGCGTTGGACGGTTTCGACCGGTTGGAGAACATCCGGGTGCGGACGGCGCGGCGAGACGATCACGTGAGGGAACTGACGAGGAGGTAGTGGTGGGGCGCTCAGCGCTCGTCGTGACGACGGCGCCAGCGCTCCTCCATCCGCTCCATGAAGCCCTGGCGCTGGGGACGGCGGCCGCGCGGCCGGCCCGGCGCCGCCGAGCTCTCACCGCCGAACCCGTTCATGCGCTTCCAGCTGGACAGGCCCCACAGGCAGGTGGCCAGCATGACCACGAAGCCGGCGACACCGATGATCGGATTGGCGATGACGCCGACCATCAGCATGACGACGCCGAGCGTGAAGCCGATCGAGGCCTTCACCAGGCGGCGCTTGTAGTGGTTTCGGGGATCACTGATGCGGACTGTATTGGCCCACTTCGGGTCCTCGGCGTAGAGGGCCTGCTCGATCTGGTCGAGCAAGCGCTGCTCGTGCTCAGACAGCGGCACGGCGCCTCCCAAGGACGGCCCCATTCAGGGGAAGACGGCAACGGACGACACGCGGTGTCCGGACCTCGCGGTCGGTTATCCCCAGAATACGAGGCTGTAGACGTAGGCGAAAGAAAACGTCCAACGCGGTCCAAACCGGAGGCGAAGTCATGGATCCATTGGATCAAACGGACGGCGAACGAGCGAGGCCGGGCGTACCGCGTCCGGGCCGAAGCGCCGGACCGCCTTGTCCATCGCCTGTTCGGCCTCCCGCCAGCCGGTCTCGCGCTCGCCGAGGCTGAGCTGGCGGGTCGCCGCGGCGGCCGGGCGGAGGTTCTCGACACGGACTCCGACCAGCCTGAGACGCACCCGCTCCAGCCCGGCGGCCTCGTAGAGCTCGCAGGATGTGGTGTAAATCTCCTTCGCGACGTCGGTCGGTTCTCTCAACGTGCGCGATCTGGTGATCGTGGTGAAGTCGGAGCGTCGCAGCTTCACGCTGACCGTGCGGCCGACGTGCCCGGCCGCCCGCAGCCGGGCGGCGACCCGCTCCGACAGCCGCAGCAGCTCCCGCCTGATCGCCTCGGGGTCGTCCACGTCGTGGGGGAAGGTCTCCTCGTTGCCGATGCTCTTGTCGGGGACGTGCGGCACGACCGCGCGCTCGTCGCGGCCCCAGGCGAGCGCGGCCAGGTGGGCTCCGACGGCCCCGAACTCGCGCTGCAGCGTGGCGACCGGCACGTGGGCCAGGTCGCCCACGGTCTTGATGCCGAGCCGTACCAGCGCCTGCTCGGTGCGCTCCCCCACTCCCCACAGCGCGGCGACGGGCAGCGGGTGGAGGAACTCGACCACCTTGTCCGCCGGGACGACGAGCAGCCCGTCGGGCTTGCACTGCCGGGACGCCAGCTTGGCGACGAACTTGCTGCTCGCCACGCCCACCGAGCAGGTGATGCCGTAGCGCTCCGCCACCTGCTCGCGGATCATCCGGGCGATGACCGCGGGCGGCCCGAGCCTGCGGCGGGCGCCACCGACGTCCAGGAACGCCTCGTCGGAGGCGATCGGCTCCACCTCGGGAGTGATCGCCTGGAAGATCTCCATGACTCCTCGGGAGACCTCGGAGTATTTGCCGTGGCTGGGCGGGATGACCGTCGCCTGGGGGCAGATCCGGCGGGCCCGCGTCATCGGCATCGCGGAGTGGACGCCGAACCGCCTGGCCTCGTAGGTGGCGCTGAGCACCACGCCCCGGGCCCCCGGCGCCCCGACGATGACCGGGGTGCCCCTCAGCTCGGGACGGTCGAGCAGCTCCACGCTCGCGAAGAACGCGTCCATGTCCACGTGCAGGATGGGGCAGCCGCTGTCGTCGCCGGGGCCACCCGGCGGCGACGGCTCCCGTGGCAGCAGCTGGTTGCGGGACACCCCGCCAGCCTACCCGAACACGCTTTCTACAAGCGGATTCTACCGGTACGCGATGACGTGAAGCTGGGTGGCGATGTCGCGCAGCACCGGGTGGGCGGCCGCCGCCCGCTCCAGGGCGATCAGCCCGTCGGGGTCGCCCTCCGCCAGCATGCCGGGCACCAGGTCGGCGAAGATCCGCACGCCGTGCACGTCGCCCACGGTGAACCCGGCCTTGGTGACCAGCGCGGCCAGGGCGTCGCGGCCGAACCGGCGCGGAGCCGGGTCGCGGTCGCCCCAGCGCCCGGCGGCGTCGGAGAGCACCTGCCGGGCCTCGTCGAAGTGCCCCGCGAGGGAGCGGTGGATGGCCGTCGCGACGGGGTTGGCCGCCAGCACGCTGACCGCTCCCCCGGCGCGGAGGATGCCCCGGACGGCGCCGAGCGCGCCCGCCGGGTCCTCGACGTACTCCAGGACGCTGTGGCAGAGCACCAGGTCGGCGCTGTCCGGCCGCAGCAGCTCCCCGAGGTCGGCCGCCTCCCCCTGCAGGCCCTTGACGCCCACGCCGGTCTCGGCGGCGCGGCGCTCCAGCGCGGCGAGCGAGTCCGGGCTGGGGTCCACCACCGTCACGGCGTGGCCGAGCTTCGCGAGCGGTACGGCGAAGCCGCCGGTGCCGCCTCCGGCGTCGACGATGTCGAGCGACCGGCGTCCGGTGGCGGCGACCCGGTCGGCCAGGACGGCGCGGAGCGCCTCCCAGACGACGGTCTGCCGCGTGGCGTCACGCACTTCCGGCCCTCCAGGTTAGAGCGACAGCGACGGCTTGAGCTGCTTGAACCGGGCCAGCAGGCCGTTGACGAACTGCGGCGACTCGTCGGTCGACAGCTCCGCCGCGAGGTGCACCCATTCGCTGATGACCACGCCCTCGGGCACCTCGTCCGACCAGAGCATCTCGTAGGTGCCCCCGCGCAGGATGTTCCGGTCGACGGCCGGCATCCGCTCCAGCGTCCAGCCCTCGGCGTAGGTCGAGATGAGCTCGTCGATCCGGTCGAGGTGCCGGGCCACTCCCTCGACGAGCGCCGAGGTGTACTCGTTCACGGGCGGTTCGGACCGCTCGACCCGCTCGGCGAGCACGCTCAGCGGGTTCTCGTCCCGGGCCTCGGCCTCGAAGAGGATGTCCAGCGCGCGGCGTCGGGCTTTCCCCCGAGCTGACACGTCAGGCCCGACCGAGGTACTCGCCGCTGCGAGTGTCGACCTTGACCCTCTCGCCGGTCGTGATGAACAGCGGCACCTTGATCTCGGCGCCGGTCTCCAGCTTGGCGGGCTTGGTGCCGCCGGTCGAGCGGTCGCCCTGCAGGCCCGGCTCGGTCTCCGCGATGGTGAGCTCGACGGCGGCCGGAAGCTCGACGTAGAGCACGTTGCCCTCGTTGATCGCGACCGTGGCGAGCATGTTCTCCAGCAGGTAGTTCGCGGCGTCGCCGACCGCCGGACGGGAGACGTGCAGCATGTCGTAGGTCTCGGTGTCCATGAAGACGTAGTCCTCGCCGTCGAGGTACGAGTACTGCATCTCGCGCTTGTCGACGTTGGCCACGTCGACCTTGACGCCCGCGTTGAAGGTCTTGTCCACGACCTTGCCGGACAGGATGTTCTTCAGCTTGGTGCGGACGAACGCGCCGCCCTTGCCGGGCTTGACGTGCTGGAACTCGACGACGGTCCAAAGCTCACCGCCGTCGAGCTTGAGCACCAGTCCGTTCTTCAGGTCGTTCGTCGTGGCCACGTGAGATCTCCTGCGTGTGGCTGCCCCTAGAGGACGAGCAGCTCCTTGGTCGTCAGTGTGAGGAGCTCCGGCCCGTCGTCACGCGTCACCAGCGTGTCCTCGATGCGCACACCGCCCCTGCCCGGCAAGTAGACCCCGGGCTCGACGGTGATCGGAACTCGATCCTCTAGTCTACCGGTCCTGTCAGGGCCCAGGAACGGAAGCTCGTGGATCTCCAGTCCCACCCCGTGGCCGAGGCCGTGCTCGAAATGCGGCGCGTGGCCCGCCTGGGCGATGACGCCCCGCGCGGCCGCGTCCACGTCGTGCGCCGTCGCACCGGGCCGCACGGCGTGCCGCCCCGCGCGCTGGGCCTGCCGTACGAGCTCGTAGATCTCGCGCTGCCACCCGGCGGGCTCACCGACGGCCACCGTGCGGGTCATGTCGGCGTGGTAGCCGTCGAAGAGCGCGCCGAAGTCCACGGTGACCAGGTCGCCCCGCTCGACGGGACGGCCCGACGGCGCGTGGTGCGGAATGGAGCCGTTGGGGCCGCTCGCGACGATCGAGTCGAAGGCGGGCTTCTCAGCCCCGAGCTCCATCATCCGGAACTCCAGCCACCGGGCGATCTCACGCTCGGTCACGCCGGGGGCGATCCGGCCGATGACCAGCGAGAACGCCTCATCG
Organism: Planotetraspora sp. A-T 1434; assembly: GCF_025420585.1. Taxonomy (GTDB): domain Bacteria; phylum Actinomycetota; class Actinomycetes; order Streptosporangiales; family Streptosporangiaceae; genus JAOEGB01. The sequence continues at coordinate 244,623 of NZ_JAOEGB010000006.1, forward strand.
GTGATCGCGCAGGCCCGGCGGAGCGACTCGATCTCCCCTTCGTCCTTGACGGTTCTGACGCCCTGGACGAGGCCGATGACGGCGGCCAGGGGCCGCTCGGCGCGGAGCCGCTCGAACTCGGCGACCGCCATGTGGTCGGCCTCGATGGCGATCCGGCCCGCGCGCCCGGCCAGCGTTCCCGCCACGTCCCTGGCCTCGACCAGCTCGACGTCGGGACACAGACGCCGGGCGGTCTCGATGTAGCGGGAGTCGGTGGCGAGCACGGCGTCGCCCTCGACGGTCACGAGCACCGCCGCGTTGGAGCTCGCCAGGCCGGTCAGGTAGCGCACGTTGACGGGCCGCGTGACGAGCAGCGCGGTCACGTCGTGCTCCGGGAGGGCCGCGGCCAGCCGTGCGCGGCGGGAGGCATGGGTCACGACTGGACTCTACGCCGGGCTTGACCGTGCCTCTTGCCAGGGTTTAGGTAGGTTCCTTAACTATGAAGAGATTACGCGCGGCCGGAGCCCTCGCGGCCCTCGTCCTGACGGTTGGGAGCCCCGCCATGGCGGCAGCCGGGAAGAACGCCGGGTTCATCCGGGTGGACCAGGTCGGGTTCTCGGCGGGCGAGGCGAAGCACGCCTACCTCATGTCGACCGGCGCCGCGACGGGCGCGGCGTTCACGGTGGTGGACGAGCGGGGCCGGGCCGTGCTGAAGGGTCACGCGGGCGCCGATCTCGGCAAGTGGAACAGCCGCTACCCCCACGTCTACGACCTCGACCTCACCGCGCTGCGCGAGCCGGGCCGCTATCGGATCAAGTCCGAGGGGCGCACGTCTCCGCCCTTCCGGATCGGCGCGCGCTTCGGGGAGACCGCGCGCAAGGCCGTGACCTTCTTCCAGAGCCAGCGCGACGGCGCGGACGTCATCCCGGGCGACCTGAAGCGCGCGCCGAGCCACCTGAACGACCGGAAGGCCACCGTCTATGAGTGGCCCACCTTCGCCGGCCCCGACACCGACGAGATCAAGGGCGACCTGAAGAAGATCGGCGGGAAGGTGGACGCCGAGGGCGGCTGGTTCGACGCCGGCGACTACCTGAAGTTCACCCACATCCTGGCCTACGTGGACACCCTGATCTTCGCGGCGGAGCGGGACGGGGGCTCCGGCAAGGCGCTCGCCGCCGAGGCGCGGCACGGCCTCAAGTACCTCGACAAGATGTGGGACGACAAGAACAAGACGCTCTACATCCAGGTGGGCCTCGGCTCGGGCAACGACAAGGTCACCGGTGACCACGACGTGTGGCGGCTGCCGGAGGCCGACGACCACGACAGGAAGCATCCGTATCTCCGGAAGCGGCCGATCTTCCGGGCCGCCGCCCCGGGCGAGAAGATCAGCCCCAACCTGGCGGGCCGTACGGCCGCCGCGTTCGCGCTGGCGGCGCAGCTCGAACCGAACAGGAAGAAGGCGCACGCCCTCCTGGAGAAGGCCGCCGGTGTGTACGGCATGGCCAAGACGGAGAACGTCAAGCAGCTCGTGACGTCGCTGCCGTTCGCGTTCTACCCGGAGAGCGCCTGGCGTGACGACATGGAGCTCGGCGGCGCGCAGCTCGCGCTCGCGGCGGCGAAGCTGGGCGACCCCAGGGCCTCCGCGTGGCTGGAGCAGGCCGCGCACTGGGCCTCGGAGTATCTCGCGCACGAGGCGGGCGGGGACACGCTCAACCTGTACGACGTGAGCGCGCTCGCCCACCGGGACCTCGTCGTCGCGCTGCGGGACGCGGGGGCCAAGGGCCTGGCCGTGTCGGAGGACGACCTGATCGGCGACCTGAAGGCGCAACTGGAGATCGGCGCCAAGCGGGCCGCGAAGGACCCCTTCCGGGCCGGGGCGAACCACGCCGAGTTCGACTCGGTGCCGCACGCCTTCGGGCTGGCCGCCACCTCACGCCTCTACCGGTCGGTCACGGACGACACGTCGTACGACGCCTTCGGCACCCAGCAGCGCAACTGGGTGTTCGGCGCCAACCCGTGGGGCGTGTCCTTCATGGTCGGGGCCGGGACGAGCTTCGTCCGCTGCCCGCACCACCAGGTGGCCAACATCAACGGCCGCCTGGACGGCCGCCGTCCCATCCTCGTCGGCGCGGTCGTCAACGGCCCGAACGGCGAGGGCCTGTTCAAGGAGGGCCTCGGCGACTTCGAGGACGGGATGCGGCGCTGCCCGGACGGCGGGGACCGGTACGAGCGGTTCACCGGCCGCGGCGCGCGCTTCGTGGACGACGTCCGGTCCTGGCAGGCCTCCGAGCCCGCGGACGACTTCGCCGCCATCGCCCTCTACGCCCTGACCTTGATGGACTGACCACCCAGCCAAATTCATCCGACCTATCCACGAGACATGTCGTACAAAGGTGCTTTTTTTCAGTTAACACGTGTGTAAAGATCCGATCTGTGGCGCGGTCGCGCCCAGATGAGGAGGATGCACGTGCGAAGAGCACTGAGCGCGATCGTCACCGCGGCGACGGTCTGCGCCCTGACCACGGTCGCCGCCGTCACCGGGGAGGTGGCCACGCCCAAAGCGGCCATCGCCCTGGATGACGGGCAGGCGCTCACCCCGCCGATGGGCTTCAACAACTGGAACTCCACGGGCTGCGCCATCGACGAGAAGATGATCCGCGACATGGCGGACTTCTTCGTCACCTCGGGGCTGAAGCAGGCCGGGTACGACCACGTCAACGTCGACGACTGCTGGGCGGCGCCCGAACGCGACCCCGAGACCGGACGGCTCCGGGCGCATCCCGAGCGCTTCCCCAGCGGGATCAAGGCGCTCGCCGACTACGTCCACTCCAAGGGGCTGAAGTTCGGCATCTACACCAGCGCGGGCACGCAGACCTGCGCGAAGACGATGCCCGGGGCCCTGGACCACGAGGAGGTCGACGCGCAGACGTTCGCCGACTGGGGAGTCGACTACCTGAAGTACGACAACTGCAACAACCAGGGCAGGCCCGCGCTCGAGCGCTACACGAAGATGCGGGACGCGCTGAAGAAGACGGGCCGCCCCATCGTCTTCAGCATCTGCGAGTGGGGCCAGAACAAGCCCTGGGAGTGGGGCAAGGACGTCGGTCACCTGTGGCGCACCACCGGCGACATCAGCGACGGCTACGTCTCCATGCTGAACATCTTCAAGCTGAACGCGCCGCTCGCGCCGTACGCGGGGCCGGGGCACTGGAACGACCCGGACATGCTCGAAGTGGGCAACGGCGGCATGACGGACGCCGAATACCGCTCGCACATGAGCCTGTGGTCGATCATGGCGGCCCCCCTCCTCATCGGGACCGACCTGCGCAAGGCGACGCCGCAGACGATGGAGATCCTGCTCAACAAGGACGTCATCGGCGTGGACCAGGACCCGCTCGGCGTGCAGGGCCGCGTGCTCCGCAACGACGACGGGCACTGGATCATGGTCAAGCCCCTCAAGGACGGCGACGTCGCCGTGGCGCTGTTCAACGAGACCGACACGACCGCGACGTTCGGCACGACGGCGCAGGAGCTCGGCCTGCCCCGGCGGCCCGCCTACGTGCTGCGCGACCTGTGGCGGCACAAGGAGGCCGAGACGGCGGGCGCGATCAGCGCGACGGTGCCCGGCCACGCCACCGTGATGTACCGGGTCAAGCCACGGGCCGACTGGTGGCGCACCCCGCCCGCCGCCGACCTGGGGCTCGTCGTCCCGCCCACCATGACAGGGATCCCCGGGACGATCACCCCTCCGGGCCGCGCCTTCACGGCGAAGGTGACCACGACGAACCTCGGCCGGATCCCCCTCGTCCTCCCCACCCTGAAGCTCACCGCCCCCGCCGGGTGGTCGATCGAGCCCTCCCGGCCGGTGTCGCGGCCGACGCTCGGCACCGGCCAGTCGCTGTCGGCCGAGTGGCGGGTCACTCCCCCGGCGTCCGCACCGCCGGGCACGGCCGGGCTGACGGCGACGCTGACCTCCCAGAACGGACCGTCGCGGGACGCCACCGAGGCCCTCACCGTACCGGCGGCGCCGCCCGCGGGGACCTCCGATCTCGGCGACGTCGCCCGGGCATGGGCGAGCAACGGGTACGGCCCGGTCGAGCACAACATGTCGAACGGCGGCCCCAAGCCCGGTGACGGCAAGCCTCTGACGATCAACGGCGTCGTCTATCCGAAGGGCCTCGGCACGCACGCGCCCGTGCAGATCGTCTACTACCTCGCCGGCCGGTGCACCGGGCTCACGACGGACGTGGGCGTGGATGACGAACGCGACCCGCGTACGGTGCCGGGACAGAGCACGATCACGGCCGAGCTGTGGGCCGACGGCGCCAAGCGGGCCGACAGCGGCCTGCGCACCTGGCAGGACCCGGCCACGACGCTCACGGCGGACCTCAGCGGGGCGACCTTCCTGCGCCTGGTCGGAACGGTGGGAGGCGACACCAACAGCTACGACCGGATCGACTGGGCCGGCCCGGTGCTCACCTGCAAGGCCGCCTGACGGGAGGAGCGGAGCGGCACCTCCCTGAGGAAGACCACGGCGACGAGGCCGAGAACGGCCGCGGGCACCCCGAGAAGGAACACCGTGCTCATCGCCGACGCGAACGCCTGGATCACGATCCGGCGCGCGGCGGCGGGGAGATGGTGGATGGCCTCCGGGGTGCCCAGCGCCAGGCCCGTGGCCCTGACGTGGGCCGCTCCCAGCATCGCGGTCATCTCGGCCTTGACCCGGTTGGTCAGGATCGCGCCGAAGGCGGCCACGCCCACCGCGCCGCCGAGGTTTCGGAAGAAGGCCACTCCCGAAGTGCTCACCGCCATGTCCCGGCCCTCCGCCGCGTTCTGCGCGGCGAGGATCAGCATCTGCATGGACATGCCCAGCCCCGCGCCCAGGATCGCGATGTCCACGCCGAGCACGACGTAGCCGCTGTCCGCCTTCAGCAGTGAGAGCAGCCAGAGCCCCGCCGCCACCAGGATCATGCCGGCGAGGGGGAAGATCTTCCATCGTCCCGTCCGGGTGACGACGCGCCCGGAGATGATCGAGCCCAGGAAGAGGCTGAGGACCATGGGCAGCGTCATGACCCCCGACGCGGCCGGGCTCAGCCCCTTGACGATCTGCAGGAACTGCGGCAGGTAGATCAGCACGCCGTACAGCGCGATGCCCACCAGCAGCGACGCCGTGCTGGACAGGACGAACGACCGGCTGCGGAACAGCCGCGGCGGCAGGATCGGCTCGCTCGCCCTCCGCTCGGCGAGGACCGCCAGCCCGAACAGCACCACGCTGAGCGCGGCCAGGCCGTACGCCCAGGGGGAGCTCCAGTCGAACTCGTGGCCGCCGAGCGAGAGCAGCAGCATCAGCGCGGTCGCCCCGCTGGTGAGGGTCGTGGCGCCCCAGACGTCGAGCCGGACGTCCCGCTTCACGTGCCTCAGCCGCAGGACCCGCTGGATGACGACGGAGGCCAGCACCGCGATCGGGACGCAGACGTAGAAGCACCACCGCCAGCCGAGCCAGTCGGTGTCGACGATGAAGCCGCCGAGCAACGGCCCGGCCACGGTGGAGACGCCGAAGACCGCGCCCACGTAGCCCGAGTATCGGCCCCGCTCGCGCGGCTGGACGATGTCGCCCAGGATCACCTGGACGAGCGCGGACAGACCGCCGGTCCCGAGCCCCTGTACGGCTCTCGCGGCGATGAGCATGCCGATGTTCTGCGACAGCCCGGCGACCATCGAGGCGGCCACGAACAGCCCCAGCGCGACCTGGAACATCAGCTTGCGCCCGAAGATGTCGGAGAGCTTGCCCCACAGCGGGGTTGAGACGGTCATCGTCAGCAGCGTCGCGCTCGCGACCCACGAGAGCTGCTCCTGGCCGCCCAGCTCCCCCACGATCGTGGGCAGCGCCGTACCGACCACGGAGGTCGAGATCATCGACGTGAGGAGGGCGAGCAGGAGCCCGGAAAGGATCTCCATGATCTCGCGGTGCGTGTACGAGCGCGGCACGTCCTCCGGGGCGAGCTCCTGCGTCACGTATCCCCCCGCCCTTAAGTCCAGACTGTCCCTTTCATAGTAGACGCTTGTTTACATGTCGTAAGGTGCGGAGCGTGACACGAGACCGGGAGGCGACCTGCGGGCGGATCCTCACGGCCGCCCGGGAGCTGTTCGCCGAGCACGGCTACGACCAGGTGACGATGCGGATGATCGCTTCGGCGGCCGATGCCAACGTCGCCCTGGTCAACCGTTACTTCGGGTCGAAGGCCGGCCTGTTCGCGAAGGTCCTCGTCACCGGCTCGACGATCGAGTCGGTGATCGAGGGCGACCCCGCCGGGCTGCCCGCGCGGCTGGCGGGGCGCGTCGCCGAGCGGCTCCGGACGGGGACGCCGGAGTCGCTGGTACGGGTGATCGACCGGGCGGGGATGAGCCCCGAGATCCGGGCGGTGCTGCGGGCGCGGGTGGAGGAGGGCCTCGTGGACGCGATCAGCGCGCGGCTGGAAGGCCCCCGGGCGAGAGAGCGGGCCCTGCTCGCCACGGTGATCCTCCTCGGCGTGGGGTCGCTGAGGCGGCTCCTCGGCCCCGAAAGCCTCCGGGACGCCGATCCGGCCGTGCTGGAGACGCGGCTGGAGGCGGCGTTTCGCGCCTGCCTGGCCCCTCTGCCACCCGCCAACGCATGATCACCACCTGCGTCGCCGCAGGTAGGTAGGCAGCCCGGGACAGTGTGCATGATCACCACCTGTGTCGCCGCTGGTCGCGCGGGCTTGCCGGGATACCCTGCATGATCACGCGGGATCGGGAGGGGTCAGGCGGCGAGATCCTTGATCTTCTCGATGAGCGCGAGGCGCTCCTCGTGGGTGCGGGCGAAGGGGGTGACGTTGAGGGTGGTCACTCCGGCCTCCCGCATCGCCGCGAGCCGCTCCCGCACGTGGCCCTCCGAGCCGACCAGCGACATCTTCTCCAGCAGCTCGCGCGGGACCAGGGCGGCCGCCTCGTCCTTCTTGCCCTCCAGGTAGAGGTCCTGAATCTGCTCGGCCTCCTTCTCGTAGCCGTAGCGGCGGGCGAGGTCGTTGTAGAAGTTCTTGCCCTTGGCCCCCATGCCGCCGATGTAGAGGGCGGCCATCGGGCGGCCCAGCTCCAGGACGTCGTCGACGTCGTCGCCGATCGCCAGCACGGCCTGGGCGATGATGTCCAGCTCGCCGAGCGCGGGGTCGCGCCGGGCCTTGCCCGCGGCGAGCGACGCGCCCCACACGTCGGGGGACTTCTCCGGCATGAAGAAGATCGGCTCCCAGCCCTCCGCCAGCTCGGCGGTGAGCTCGACGTTCTGCGGGCCGATCGCGGCGATCACAATGGGGATCCGCTCGCGGACCGGGTGGTTGATCAGCTTGAGCGGCTTGCCGAGGCCGGTCCCCCCTTGGAGCGGCATCGTGTAGTGCTTGCCGGAGTGCTCCAGCCGCTCACGCCGCCACACCTTGCGGCAGATCTCGATGATCTCGCGGGTGCGGCCCAGCGGAGCGGTGTACGGCACGCCGTGGAAGCCCTCGATCACCTGGGGACCCGACGCGCCGATGCCGAGCGTGAACCGCCCGTCGGAGACGTAGTCGAGCCCGGCGGCGGTCATGGCGAGCAGCGCGGGCGTGCGGGAGTAGATCGGCAGGATGCCGGACGCGATCTGGAGGCGCTCGGTGCGCGCGGCGATGTAGCCCATCTGGCTGACCGCGTCGAAGGTGTACACCTCGGCGACGAACACGATGTCGAGCCCGGCCTTCTCGTAGTCGCCCAGCTCGGCCACGGTCTTCTTGAAACCGCCGTCGTAGTTGAGTGCCATCCCGATGCGCATTCCGCAGTCCTTCCCAGACCGAACGTTGTTCTGGCAGGTTACCGCTCAGCCGCGCGGGGCGGTACGGCGGGCCGGTGAAGATCGGCCGGGACGTCGATGTCCGCCGGATCACCCACGTCGTCGCAGGGCACGGGGGTCACCAGCTCGGGGTGGGCCCGCAGGAACGGCCGCGCCCCCACGTCGCCCACGGCCAGCTCGGCGACCTCCGGGAAGTGGTCCCGCGCGATGAGGACCGGGTTCCTCGGCGCGCCCCCGTAGGTCGCCACCGCGACCGCCGCCCCGGCCTCGAACGCCCCGATCAGGCGGCGTACGGCCCCGGCCCTGATCAGCGGCTGGTCCACCAGGGCGATCACGGCGGCCCGCGCGGACCCGGGCACCGACTCCAGCCCCACCCGGAGGGAGGAGCCCATGCCCGTGGCCCAGCCGGGATTGCGGACGACCACCGCCCTCGGAACGTCGGCCGCCGCCGCGCCGAGGACGACGACGACGGGACGGCAGCCGCCGTCCTCCAGCAGCCGCACGGCGCGGTCGACGAGCCGCTCCCCCTCGAACTCGACCAGCGCCTTCGGCCGCCCGAACCGGCTCCCGCTCCCGGCGGCCAGCACCACCCCCGCCACCCCTCCCGCGTGATCATGCACAGGTTCCTCCACGCCGCCGCCGACCTGCCTCTTCACCGCTCGTGATCATGCGCGGGTTCCCTCACCTCTGCGCCCACCTGCGGGTTCACCGTTCGTGATCATGCAGGACATCCCCATGGATCCGGCCGGTGGTCTCCGTGAGCGGCCCGCCCGTGCCGCCCCAGCGGAGCCGGATCAGCTCGGCCGCGATCGACACGGCGGTCTCCTCCGGCGTACGCGCCCCGAGATCGAGGCCGATCGGCGATCTGAGCCGGACCAGCTCGCTCTCCGACAGACCCGCCTCGCGGAGCCGGGCCAGCCGGTCCTCGTGCGTCCGGCGCGACCCCATGGCGCCCACGTACGCCGCGGGGGTCCTCAGGGCGACCTCCAGGAGCGGGACGTCGAACTTGGGGTCGTGGGTGAGGACGCAGATGACCGTCCGCTCGTCGACCGGCACCGTGGACAGGTAGTCGTGCGGCCACTTGACGACGACCTCGTCCGCCTCGGGGAACCGCTTGGCCGTCGCGAACACCGGCCGGGCGTCGCAGACCACCACGTGGTAGCCGAGGAACTTGCCGATCCGTGCGACGGCCGCCGCGAAGTCGATCGCGCCGAACACCAGCATGCGCGGGGGTGGCGCGAAGGACTGGACGAACACCTGGAGGTCGTCCAGCCGCCGCTCTCCCTGCGCTCCGTAACGCCGGATGCCGGTGAGCCCCTGGGCGAGCATGCCGCGCACGTCGTCGTCCACCGCGTCGTCCAGCCGCTCCGAGCCCAGCGACCTCGAGGCGTGACCGGGCCAGACGACCCGGCGCGCCCCGACGGCCCCTGGCCCGGACACGATCGTCGCCACGGCCACCGGCTGCTGCTTCTCGATCGACGCGGCGATCTCCCCCAGCTCGGGGAAGGTCTCGCGCGACACCGGCTCCACGAACACGTCGATGATCCCGCCGCAGGTCAGGCCGACCGAGAACGCCTCGTCTTCGCTCACGCCGTACCGCTGGAGCACGGGCGCACCCCCGGCCACGACCTCATGGGCCAGCTCGTAGACGGCTCCCTCGACGCACCCCCCCGACACGCTGCCGACGGCCTCGGCCCCGAGGACGGCCATGGAGGCCCCGGGCGGCCGGGGCGCGCTGCGGAAGGTCCCGACGACCGTCGCCAGTCCGAACCGCTCACCGGCCTCCCACCACCGCGAAATCTGCCCCAGCACGTCACGCATGAGCACGCCCTCCCCCGCTTGACGACCCGAGCAGGGCCGCCAGGTCCTCGAACGCCGCCAGGCTGTGACCGGCCACGAAGTCCGTGACGTACGGCAGGGCGGCCCGCATCCCGGCCGTCAGCGGCCGGTAGGCGGGGTCGCCCTTGTGCGGGTTCACCCAGATCACCCGGTGGGCGAGCCGCGACAGCCGGGCCATCTGCACGCCGAGCGGCTCCGCGGAGCCCCTCTCCCACCCGTCCGAGGCGATCACCACGACCGCGCCGCGCGGGTCCGCGAGCCTGAGCAGCGCCCTGAGCTCCTCGCCGAGCCGGGTGCCGCCGCTCCAGTCGGGCACGGCGGCGGAGACGGCGTCCATGGCGACGCCCGGATCGCGGTGGCGGAGCTCGGCGGTGATCCTGGTGAGGCGGGTCCCGGCGCTGAACACCTCGGTCGCCCGGGGCTCGGCCCGCACGAGCGCGTGGGCGAAGCGCAGCATCGTGTCGGCGTAGGGCGCCATCGACCCGCTCACGTCCACCAGCATGACGACCCGGCGTGGCCGGTCCCGGCGCGCGCGCCGCCGCAGCCGCGCCGGCTCTCCGCCGTCGCGCAGGGCCTCCCTCACCGTACGCCGGGGATCCAGGACGCCCCTGTGGGACGGGGTGAACCGCCGGGACACCCGCCGCTCCCGCGCGCCGCGCAGCAGCGCGAGCAGCCGGTGCACCTCGCGCCGCTCCGCCTCGCTCATCCGCGCCACGTCCCGGTGGCGCAGCACCTCGGCCTCGCTCGCCGTGGCGGGCACCCCGCTCGGTTCGCCGCTCTCCTCGCGCTCGCGCGAGCCGTACGGCACGGCGACGGGGCGGGTCACGGACACGGTCGTCCCGGCGCGGCGGGCGGGTGGCCGGGCTCCGGCGAAGTAGGCCGCGAAGCACCGGTCGTACTTGGGGAGGTCGTCCGGCCCGGCGCAGAGGGTGAGCCTTCCGGCCCAGTAGACCTCGTGGGCGTTGGCGACGCCCAGGTGGCCGAGGGCGGTGAGGAAGCTCTGGGTGCGCTGGTGGTCGGCCCCCACCCCGGCGGCCCGGAGCGTCCGGGCGAACCCCGTCATGGTGGCGACCAGGACGCCATCCCCGGGCGGCGGGCGACGGACGGCCTCGTGGTTCATGCGAGCAGCCCGTTCCCCCGGACGAACTCCTGGTCCTCGCGGTGCTTCAGCACCGCGCCGAGCGTCGCCGCCGCCAGGCCGGGGTGGAGGCTGGTGGCGCCGAGCGTCAGCAGGGCCTCGGTCCAGTCGAGCGTCTCGGCGATGCCGGGCGGCTTGATTAGGTCCGCCCCGCGCAGACGCCCGGCGGCCGCCGCGACGTCCGTCGCGAGCCGTTCCGCGCACTCCGGGAGGCGCCTGCGCAGGATCGCCACCTCCCGGTCGAAGCCCGGATGCTCCAGCCAGTGGTAGAGGCAGCGCCGCTTGAGCGCGTCGTGCACCTCACGGGTCCGGTTGGACGTGACGACCACGACCGGAGGGGCCGCCGCGCTGATCGTGCCCAGCTCGGGGATGGAGATGGTGTAGTCCGACAGGACCTCCAGGAGGAACGCCTCGAACTCGTCGTCCGCCCGGTCGATCTCGTCGACGAGCAGCACGCTCGGCGTGGTCTCCAGCGCCTGGAGCAGCGGCCGGGCGATCAGGAACCGCCTGTCGTAGATCTCCCCTTCGAGGGCCCTCACGTCGGTCGCGCCCGCCGCCTCGGCGGCCTTCAGGTGCAGGAGCTGGCGGGCGAAGTCCCAGTCGTAGAGCGCCTGCGCCGCGTCGAGGCCCTCGTAGCACTGCAGCCTGATCAGCTGCGCCCCCAGAATCGCCGACAGGGTCTTGGCCAGCTCCGTCTTACCGACGCCCGCCTCCCCTTCGAGGAAGAGCGGGCGGCCCATCCTCAGGGCGAGGAACACCGCCGTCGCGAGCCCCTCGTCCGCCAGGTAGTCCCATTGGTCGAGCAGCTCCGCGACATCGGCGGGCGAGCCGATGTCAGACGCCGTGATTGTCCGCCGCAGCACACCCTCAGGCTACGTGCCGCCGGTTCCGCCCCGCTCTGGCCGATTCCACCAACAAAGGCGGGTCGCCCGTGCCCACCATTGCCACGATCACACAGTTCCTCCGCCACACAGTTCTTCCGCCACACAGTTCCCCCGCACGGCACCGGTGACGGGTGGACTCTTCTAGATTTGTTCCGGTGACGATCCTCGGGCTTGTCCTCGGGCTTCCCGGCTCCCCCGCGGCGAGCGCGCTGACGGCCGAGCTGAGCGCGCGGTGGGCTGAGCCGCACCGGCGCTATCACACGACGACCCACCTGCGGGCGGTCCTCGCCGCGATCGAGCCGCTCGCCGCCCTGGCCGAGGACGCCGGTGCCGTACGGCTCGCCGCCTGGTTCCACGACGCCGTCTACGAGGGCCGTCCGGGATGGGACGAGGAGAGGAGCGCGCAGCTCGCCGAGGCCAGGCTTCCGGCGTGCGGAGTGGCCCCGGCGCGCGTCCGGGAGGTGGCGCGCCTCGTGCGGGTGACGGCCGGGCACACCTATGGCCCCGGCGACGCCAACGCCGCCGTGCTGTGCGACGCCGACCTGTCCGTCCTCGGCGGGCCGCCCCAGGAGTACGACGCGTACGCGAGAGCCGTACGGGAGGAGTACCGCCATGTGCCGGACGAGCCGTTCCGGACCGGCAGGTCGGCCGTCCTCCGAGCGCTCCTCGGCGAGGACCGCCTGTACGGCACGGCCGCCGCACGCGACCTGTGGGAGCGGCGGGCCAGGGAGAACATGACCCGGGAGCTCGCCGCGCTCAGCGGTTAGGGACCGGCGGCGTCTCGGCCGTCTTCGGCGTCTCGGTTGTCTGGGGCGTCTCGGTTGTCTGGGGCGTCTCGGTTGTCTGGGGCGTCTCGGGCGTCTTCGGTGCCTTCGGCGTCTGGGGCGTCGGGGGTGTCTTGGGCGTCTTCGGGCGGCGGAGGCCGGAGGCGCGGAGGCGGACGACCAGCTCGCGGCTCGGCACCGGCTCGGCGCCCAGCAGGACGGCCCGCTCGTAGACGGTCTCCGGCACGTCGTAGTGGTCGCGGTCGAAGGCCCGCTCGGAGACGCCCAGGAGCCGCGCGAACGCGTGCAGCTCCTCGTGCGACTCGTCGCTGACCAGATGGGACCAGAGAAGGCCCCGGGGGCCGGGCCAGTTCGGCCGATCGATCAGCACGGTCACAGCTCAGTGTAAGATTACCCATTGACTTGGTAGGAAATATCGACAATGCTGCAGGGGAATCGCACGCCGCACCTTGCGAGGTCCCATGTCCGTCCTTGAACTGGGGACGCCGGTCCGTACGGAGATCCGTCCCGGCCCGCAGCCCTCCCCGGCAGCTCAGAACCGGCGCCCACGCGGAAAGGCCTGGCAGCGCTGGATCAGCCCGCTCGTCCTCGTCGTCGTCTGGCAGATCGCGAGCAGCACCGGCCTGCTGCCGGAACGCCTGCTCGCCGCGCCCTCCACGGTCGCCACGACGGCGGTCGACCTGGTCCAGTCCGGCACGCTCCTCACGGCCATCGCCGTGTCGCTCCAGCGGGTGCTGATCGGGTTCGCCGGCGGCGGGCTCGCGGGCGTCGGCCTGGCGCTGGTCGCCGGGCTCAGCCACAAAGGCGAGAACGCGGTCGACCCGATCATGCAGATGCTCCGCGCGCTGCCGTTCTTCGGGCTGATCCCGCTGTTCATCCTCTGGTTCGGCATCGGCGAGACTCCCAAGGTCCTGCTCGTGGCGCTCGCGGTGTCATTTCCCCTCTACCTGAACACCTTCGCGGGCATCCGGGGGGTGGACGCCAAGCTGGCCGAGGTCGCGCGGACGGTCCGGCTCAGCAAGACCCAGCTGATCCGGCACATCGTGCTGCCGGGCGCGCTCCCGCAGACGCTCGTCGGCCTGCGGCAGAGCCTCGGCGTCGCGTGGCTCGCGCTCATCGTCGCCGAGCAGGTCAACGCCAACGCCGGTCTCGGCTACATGATCAACGATGCCCGGGAGTTCCTCCGGACCGACGTGATCGTCGTGGGGCTCCTCGTCTACAGCGCCCTCGGCCTGCTGACCGACGCCCTGGTCCGGCTACTGGAGAGGAGGGCGCTGACGTGGCGACGCGAGTTCCTGTCCAAGTGAGCGATACCGCCCGGCAGCCGGTGGCGTCCGTACGCGACCTCACCCGCAGGTTCGGCGAGCGGACGGTGCTGGACCGGCTCGACCTGGAAATCGGGAGGGGCGAGTTCATCGCCCTGCTGGGCCGCAGCGGATCCGGCAAGTCCACCCTGCTGCGCGCGCTCGCCGGGCTGGACGGCGAGGTCGAGGGCGGCCTGACCGTGACCGACTCAGTCGCCGTGGCCTTCCAGGAACCGCGCCTGATCCCCTGGAAGCGGGTCCACGCCAACATCACGCTCGGCCTGCCGGGGAAAGGCGCCGCACAGGGCCCGAAGGAGCGGGCGGACGCCGCGCTGGCGGAGGTCGGGCTGTCCGAGCGGGCCGGCGCGTGGCCGCTCACGCTCTCCGGCGGCGAGGCGCAGCGGGCCAGCCTGGCCCGCGCCCTGGTCCGCGAGCCCGAGCTGCTGCTGCTCGACGAGCCGTTCAGCGCCCTCGACGCGCTGACCCGGATCACCATCCACCAGCTCGTCCTCCAACTGTGGTCGGTACACCGGCCGGCCGTGCTGCTGGTCACCCACGACGTGGACGAGGCGCTGCTGCTGGCCGACCGAGTCCTCGTCCTCGACGAGGGCCGCATCGCCCACGACTCCGCCGTCTCCACACCGCGTCCCCGCCACCGCGACGACCCCGATCTGCTGTCGCTCCGCGCCACCCTCCTCTCCGCTCTCGGCGTGTCCCCCGAAGGAAGCTCATGACCAGGAACATGACCCGCAATATGACCCGGAATATGACCCGGAAACTGCTCGCCGCGCTCCTCCTCACCGTCTCCCTCGCTTCCCTCGGTACGGCCTGTGCAAACACCGGCTCCACCAACGACTCGGCCGCCGGAAAGCCGGCCGGTGGCTCCGGTGCGGGCGTGACTCTGCGCGTGGGCGACCAGAAGGCCGGGGTGCAGGCGGTGCTCAAGGCCGCCGGGCTGCTCGACGGGACGCCCTACGCGATCACGTGGTCCCAGTTCCCGTCCGGCCCGCCGCTGCTGGAAGCGGTGAACGCGGGAGCGATCGACATCGGCGGCGTCGGCAACACCCCGCCGGTCTTCGCCGCCGCCGCCGGCTCCAAGATCACGGTGGTCGCCGCCTACCAGCAGAAGCCCGCGGCGCTCTCGATCGTGGTGCCCGAGGGGTCCGCGATCACCTCTCCCGCCCAGTTCAAGGGCAAGAAGATCGCGGTGGCCAAGGGCAGCGCGTCGCACTACCACCTGCTGGCCGTCCTGAAGAAGGAGGGCCTGTCGTTCAAGGACATCCAGCCGCAGTATCTCCAGCCCGCCGACGCGCTCGCGGCCTTCACGTCCGGCACGGTCGACGCGTGGGCCATCTGGGACCCGTTCGCCGCCCAGGTGAAGATCCAGAACAAGGCGAAGCCGGTCGTCGACGGCAACGGCTATGTCAGCGGGCTGAGCTTCGAGGTCGCCTCCCCCGCGGCGGTCACCGGGAAGGAGGCGGCCATCCGCGACTTTCTCACCCGGCTCGCCAAGGCGCGGACCTGGGCCGCGTCCCACCAGGCCGAGTGGGCCAAGGTGTGGGCGAAGGAGACCGGCCTCCCGGCGGATGTCGCGAACGCCGCGGTGGTCAACTCCGTCGCCACCCCGATCGCGATCGACGACTCCGTCGTGACATCCCAGCAGGAGGTCGCCGACGCGTTCACGGCCGAGGGCCTGATCCCGGGCAGCGTGAAGTTCTCCGGCTTCGTCGACAACCGGTTCAACGACGTCGTGGGGAAGGCACAGCAGTGAGGTTCCACTGGTTCCTGCCCACGACGGGCGACAGCCGGGCGATCGTCGGCGGCGGCCACGGGCTCCACCGGGGCCACGGCCATCCCACGGCCAGCGTGTACCGCCCGCCCTCGATCGACTACCTGGGCCAGATCGCCCGCTCCGCCGAGCAACTCGGCTTCGAGGCCGTGCTGACCCCGACGGGCACCTTCTGCGAGGACGCCTGGCTGGTCACGGCCGCCCTTACCCAGGTCACGAAGCGGCTGAAGTTCCTCGTCGCGTTCCGGCCCGGGTTCCTGTCGCCGACGCTGGCCGCCCAGATGGCCGCGACGTACCAGCGGCTCTCCGGCGGGCGGCTGCTGCTCAACGTGGTCACCGGCGGCGAGGCCACCGAGCAGAAGCGGTTCGGCGACCACCTCTCCAAGGACGAGCGGTACGCCAGGACCGACGAGTTCCTGTCCATCGTCCGGGGCGCGTGGGACGGGCCGTTCGACTTCACCGGCAAGCACTACGACGTCGAGGGCGCGATGGTGGCCGAGCGGCCCGATCCCGTCCCCGAGTTGTACTTCGGCGGCTCCTCGGCCGCCGCCGGGCCGGTCGCGGCCAAGCACGTGAACGTCTACCTGACGTGGGGCGAGCCGCCCGAGCAGGTGGCGGCGAAGCTCGACTGGATCCGCGAGCTGGCGGCCGCCGAGAACCGCACGCTGCGGTTCGGCATCCGCCTGCACGTGATCGCCCGGGACACGGCCGACGAGGCCTGGGCTGAGGCCGGGCGGCTGCTGGAGCGGATCGACCCCAAGGACATCGAGTCCGCCCGGAAGATCCTCGGCCGCAGCGAGTCGGTCGGCCAGCAGCGGATGCTCGCCCTGCATGAGGGATTCCGCGGCGGGAAGGCCCGCGACCTGGAGATCTACCCGAATCTCTGGGCCGGCGTCGGCCTGGTCCGCGGCGGGGCGGGCACGGCCCTGGTCGGCAGCCACGGGGAGGTCGCCGACCTGGTGGAGGAGTACGCCTCGCTGGGGATCGAGGAGTTCGTCCTGTCCGGGTACCCCCATCTGGAGGAGGCCTACTGGTTCGGCGAGGGCGTGCTGCCCGAGCTCCGCCGGCGTGGCGTGCTCCCGTCCTGATATACCGCTTGTCCTGATATACCGCTTGTCCAGCTATGCCGCCGTACGGCAGAGTCGTCCCGCTCACCATCGACCGGGAGGACCCCCAGCGTGCCGCGTGGCCCGATCCTGCTGATCTGCCTGCTGTTCTCTCTCCTCCTGCCGGGGACGGCCGCCGCCGCCCCGGCCGGGCAGAGCGACGACGGCATCCTGGCGAAGCTCAAGGCCGTCCATGGGCTGAAGGTCGTGTCGAAGAAGCGGGTATCCGAGAAGTACACCCTCTTCACGCTGACCTTCACCCAGCCGGTCGACCACCGGCACCCCGGCGCGGGGACCTTCCAACAGCGGCTGAACATCATGCACCGGTCGGCCTCCCTGCCGACCGTGCTCTTCACCAGCGGTTACTCCCTGTACGGCGGGAGCCGTCTCAGCGAGCCGTCGAGGATCCTGGGCGGCAACGAGGTCGCGGTCGAGCACCGGTTCTTCGGCGCCTCCACGCCCAAGCCGAAGGACTGGACGAAGCTCGACATCTGGCAGGAGGCGAGCGACGAGCACGCGATCGTCCAGGCGCTCAAGCCCGTCTACACGGGCAACTGGATCGCCACCGGGGGCAGCAAGGGGGGCATGACGGCCGTCTACCACCGCCGCTTCTACCCCGGTGACGTCAGCGGCGTCGTGGCGTACGTCGCCCCCGACGACGCCGTCAACTCCGACGACAGGCGCTACGAGGAGTTCTTCACCCACGTGGGCACCCCCGCGTGCCGTACGGCGCTGCGGAACGTGCAGCGGGAGGCGCTGAAGCGGCGGGCCAGACTCGTGCCGAGGCTCAAGGCCCTCGCGAAGCGGGACGGCCTCACCTTCACCAGGACCGTGGGCAGCGCCGACCGCTCCTTCGAGCTCAGCGTGCTCGACTCCGTCTGGACCTTCTGGCAATACTTCGGCACGCGCTACTGCGGCGGCATCCCGCGCAGGAGCGCGTCGGACGCCGCGATCTTCCGGTGGGTCGACAAGATCCAGCAGTGGTACGTCTACACCGACCAGGGCATCGCCCCCTACCTCGGCTACTACTACCAGGCGGCCACCCAGCTCGGCTGGGCCACGCTGGGCTTCGGCCACCTGAAGGGCCTGCTCCGCTACCCCGGGCTCTACCAGGCCGACTCCAGCCTGCCGAAGTCCCTGCGGTCGCGGTACGACGGCGCGGCGATGAAGGACGTCGACGGCTGGGTGGCCACGCGGTCGGACGAGATGATGTTCGTCTACGGGGAGTACGACCCGTGGAGCGCCGAGCGGTTCACCCCCCGGGGCGGCGACTGCCACGTGTTCGTCGCCCCCAAGGGCAACCACGGAGCGAGCATCGCCACGCTCTCCGCCGCCGACGAGGAGAAGGCCACCGCGGTGCTCAGCCGATGGGCCGGGGTGAGCTGACGCCCGCACCCTGCCCTCTTACACGCCCTCTTACACCCGGTCGGGGGCCTCTCCGCGGTCCCGGATGAGGGCGCTCAGCTCGGCGACGGCCTTGCGGGACCGCTCCCGCTCGGTGCTCTGGATCCCCATCGCGCCGAGGGTGAGCCCGCTGGCCAGGTCCAGCTTCGGCCACGGGTCGCCCTCGACCATGGTGACGTCGATCACCTCCGGCCACTCGTAGCGGTGGACCTTGAGCGCGTTCACCACAGTGATCCCCCGCTCGTCGGCCGTGACCCGGAGCCGGCCGAGCAGGTGCAGCACGCCCGCCACGAGGCAGCCGAACGCGACCATGCCGAGCCGGTCCGGCAGCTTGAACTGCGGCGGCAGCATGGCCGCGAGGACCACTGAGCCCACCACCATCACGACCGCCAGGCCGTACGCGATGATCCGGGCGCGCCGGGGACGCCACGTCACCGGCAGTGGTGGCGGCGTGCGGTCAGCCATGACGGCTCCCTCGGAGGGCTGCGCACTCATGCATGATCACCAATACAGTTTTCCCAGCTTGAACGGGAGGAATGCGAACCTGTGCATGATCACGACCAGGATGGGGGCCGGTCACGGCGGAGGGCGGGGAATCTGTGCATGATCACGGCGAAGGGAGGGTGCGGAGGATGAGGGCGGTTTCGAGAGCGGCGACGGTGGCCTCGTAGCCCTTGTCCTCCTTGCTTCCCGGCAGGCCCGACCGGTCGACAGCCTGGTCGAGCGTGTCACACGTGAGCACCCCGTTGCCGACCGGGGTGGACTCGTCGAGGGACACCCTGGTCAGACCCGACGTCACCGAGTCGCAGACGTAGTCGAAGTGGGCCGTCTCACCTCGGATCACGGCGCCGAGCGCCACCACGGCGTCGCACCGCCTCGCGAGGGCCTGCACCACCACCGGGATCTCCAGCGAGCCCGCCACGCGCACCGTCACCGTGGCCGCGCCACTGTCCTCGGCAGCCTGTACGGCTCTCGCCAGCAACTGGTCGGTGATCTTCTCGTGCCAGCGGGCCGCGACGATGCCCACGGTCAGCCCTCCCGCGTCCACCCTCTGCGCGTCCGGACGCCCGTCGCCGCTCATGAGTTGTCCCCTTCCGGAATGTCGTGCTGTTCGTGAATGTCCCGCTGTTCGGGAATGTCCTGCTGTTCGGGAATGTCGTGGCCGAGGCGCTCGCGCTTGGCCCTGAGGTACTTCTCGTTGTACGGGTTCATGGCCACCGGCATGGGTTCGCGGCCGAGGACCTTGATGCCGTAGCCGTCCATCCCCCGCACCTTGGCGGGGTTGTTGGTCAGCAGCCGGACCGACTTCACGCCGAGGTCGGCGAGCATCTGCCCGGCGTTGGAGAACTCCCGGGCGTCCACGGGCAGGCCGAGCTCGACGTTGGCGTCGACGGTGTCGCTGCCGTTGTCCTGGAGGCCGTAGGCCCTGAGCTTGGCCAGCAGGCCGATGCCCCTCCCCTCGTGGCCGCGCAGGTAGACGACCACACCCCGGCCCTGCTCGGAGATCACCCGCATGGCGTGGTCGAGCTGGACCCCGCAGTCGCACCGCAGCGAGCCCAGCACGTCGCCGGTCAGGCACTCCGAATGCGCCCGGACGAGGACGTTCTCCCCGTCGGAGAGGTCGCCGTAGACGAGGGCCAGGTGCTCGCCGCCGTCCAGGGCGCTGGCGTAGCCGTAAGCCCGCCAGATGCCGTACCGGTTGGGGATGCGGGTCTCGGCGACCCGGGTGACCATCCGCTCGGACCTGCGGCGGTACTCGACGAGCTGCTCGATCGAGATAAGCGCGATGTCGTGCTCGTCGGCGAACTCGCGCAGCCTTGGCAGCCTCGCCATCGTGCCGTCGTCGTTGACGACCTCGGCCAGGGCTCCCGCCGCCGTCAGCCCGGCCAGCCGGGCGAGATCGACCGCCGCCTCGGTGTGGCCCTGCCGGACGAGGACGCCGCCCTCGCGGTAGCGGAGGGGGAAGATGTGGCCGGGGCGGACGAGCTCGAAGGGCTCGGTGGCGGAGTCGCACAGCGTGCGGATCGTCTTCGCCCGGTCGGCGGCCGAGATGCCCGTCGTCACGCCGTCGCGGGCGTCGACGCTGATCGTGTACGCCGTCCTCAGGCGCTCCCGGTTCTGGTTGACCATGAGCGGCAGGCCGAGCCGGTCGAGCTCCGCGCCCTCCATCGCCACGCAGATCACGCCGCTCGTGTAGCGGATCGTGAAGGCGAGCAGCTCGGGAGTCGCCTTGGCGGCCGCGAAGATGATGTCGCCCTCGTTCTCGCGGTTCTCGTTGTCGACGACGACCACGGGCCTGCCCTCGCGGATGTCCGCGATCGCCCGCTCGATGGGATCAAGCCGGATGTCCGCCGTCTTGCCTATCATGTCGGTCACATCGTTCTTGTCGGTCATACGGTCACGGCCTCCAGCCTGCGGGACTGGCGCAACCAGTCACGGAACCCAAAAACAACCATCACGAAGAACAGGCCGTACACGGCGCCGGAGACCACCAGGTGCGAGGTGAAGGCCAGCGGCACACCGACGAGGTCGACGGCCACCCAGATCACCCAGAAGTCGACCAGGGCGCGGCCCTGCGCCCAGGTCGCGACGGCGCTTCCGGCGAAGATGTAGGCGTCCGGCCAGGGCGCCCAGGAGATGTTCAGGCCGCGGGAGTTGAGGAAGGTGAACAGCAGCGCCACCGCGACCGTCCCGGCGGCCATCGCGGCGACGAGCAGCGCCCTCTCGCGGGGAGAGGCCGACCGGATGGCCAGCGTGCCGCCGTCGCGGGTGCCCCTCGACCAGCGGAACCAGCCGTAGACCGCGAGCACGCCGAACAGCACCTGCTTGAGCGCGTTGCCGGTGATGTGCGCGTTGACGGACGCCACGAACAGCAGCGCGGACCCGGCGAGCTGCACCGGCCACGTCCAGATCGACTTCCTGATGGCCAGCCAGACCGTCACGAGCGCGCACGCGTTGCCGATCAGGTCGGTCCAGTAGACGTGCTGCCCGAAGACGTCGAACCCGGCCGTCGCCCAGTTCATGCGCGGGCCCCGGCGGTGAGCTTCTCGACGTACTTGGCGATGATGTCGACCTCCAGGTTGACCGGTTCCCCGGGCTGCTTGCGGCCGAGCGTGGTGAGGTCGAGCGTGGTGGGGATCAGGCTGACCGCGAAGGCCTCGGCGTCCACCCCCACCACGGTCAGGCTGACGCCGTCCACCGCGATCGACCCCTTCTCCACGACGTAGCGGTTCAGGGCCTCGGGCAGCGAGAGCCGTACGACCTCCCAGTGCTCGCCGGGCTCGCGGGACAGCACCACGCCGGTGCCGTCCACGTGGCCCTGCACGATGTGGCCGCCGAGGCGCTGGTCGGCGCGTACGGCGCGCTCCAGGTTGACCCGGGAGCCGGGCCGCAGCACGCCCAGGGACGACCGGTCCAGGGTCTCCTTCATGACGTCGGCGGTGAACACGTCGCCCTCGACGTCCGCCACCGTGAGGCAGACGCCGTTGACCGCGATCGAGTCGCCGTGCCGCGCGTCGCCCGTGACGACCGCCCCGCGGACCGACAGGCGGGCCGCATCGCTCTGCGGCTCGACCCCGACGACCTCGCCGAGCTCCTCGACGATTCCGGTGAACATTCAGTGCTCCTTAGCTGGTGCCGGCCCGAGGATGACCCTGAGGTCCGGCCCGATGGGGGTGACTTCTTCGAAGCCGAGGCGGTGGATCTCGCCGATGGTGGCCGCTCCGGCGGGCCCGAGCGCCGCGGCTCCGGCGCCGAGCAGGGCGGGCGCGAGGTAGCCGACGACCCGATCGACCAGGCCCTCCCTGACGAACGAGCCGGCGAGCCTCGGCCCGCCTTCGAGCAGCACGCTCACGATCTGCCTCCCGTGCAGCTCAGCCATGAGCGCGTGGAGATCTATTCCGCCCTCCGCGCGCGGCAGCCGTACGGCGTCGCCGAGGTGCGGGGGGACGTCGGCGTCGGCCGCGACGGCCACCAGCGTCGGGGCCTCGCCGTCCAGGACGCGGGCGGACGCGGGGGTCCGGGCGCCGGGGTCGACGACCACGCGCAGCAGCGGCGGCCTCTCCCGGGACGCGGTCCTGATCGTGAGGCGGGGGTCGTCGGCGAGGACGGTGCCGATCCCGGCCACGATGGCGTCGCTCTCGGCGCGCAGCCGCTGCACGTCCTCGCGGGCCTCGGCGGAGGTGATCCACTGGCTGGTGCCGTCCTCCGCGGCGGACCGCCCGTCGAGGGTCGCCGCGAACTTCCACGTCACGTACGGCCGGCGCCTCCGGACGGAGGTCAGCCAGGCCGCGTTGCCCCGCTCGGCCTCCTCGGTCAGGACGCCGGTGTCCACCCGGACCCCGTGCGCGCGGAGCGTCCCGGCCCCTCCGGCGGCCACGGGGTTGGGGTCGGGGACGGCGATGACGACCCTCGCCACGCCCGCGTCGAGCAGCGCGCCGGCGCACGGCCCTGTCCTGCCGGTGTGGTTGCAGGGCTCAAGGGTGACGTAGGCGGTGCCGCCCCGGGCCCGGTCGCCCGCCTCCCGCAGGGCCACGACCTCGGCGTGCGGCCCGCCGGCGTAGGCGTGGAAGCCCTCCCCCACGACCTCGCCGGACGCGTCGAGGATCACGCACCCGACGACGGGGTTGGGGCTGGTGCCGCCGAGGCCGCGGGCGGCCAGCGCCACCGCGCGCAGCATGTGGCGGTCGTCGGACGGCTCGCCGCCTTGCGGAATCTTTTCGCTCACCCCGGGTCTTCCTCTCGCCTGCCACGGCGGGCCCCGGGGGTGGACGGGTGGGGCCGGATCGCGGCCACCGCACCACGTCAACGGACGCACGGTGCCTGACGGCACGGTCGTCCGTTCGCGCGCTTCCTCCCATCCGGACTTTCACCGTCGGTCCCGGAATCTCACCAGGTCCACCGGCCGATGGCTTCGGCCGGGTCGCGGACTGCCACCCTGTCGGGTGTCACCGCCGGTTCGGAATTACACCGACCCCGGAGCACGCTTGCTCTGTCTCAGTGTGCCACGCATGGCACGGTCACCATTGTGCACGATTCCGGCAAATCCCGCTCTACCGGGCCCCAGTGTCGTAAACCACAGTGTCGTGAACCACAGTGCCGTACGCCACAGCATGGCTCCGGCGATCGGCGGGGCGCACGGTGAGAGCCCCCACGCGTGGGCGCTCGATCGGGAACACACCCGCCAACGGGCGGGCCGCGGGGGTCTTGACGCCATTTCGCGGGTGGTGAGGACTGTCTCTGGGGCGTCCAAGTTGTGTCACGAAATCAAGACACAGGAGCCGCCATGTAATATGCAGTGTCACGGTGACATCCACCGAGGTCAACGGGCTTCCGGACACAAGCTGATTTACTTTGGACAACGAAGCAGGCAAAAACCCGAATGCTCCGGCGGAGCGATTGACCCTCGCGAAATAAGTTGCCAAGGTTCCCTTCAAGTCGGATTTCTCCGATCGTTAAAGGTCCATCTGGGAGCACCGCACCATGACGTTCCCCTCCCCGGCCACGACCGCCACCGCCACG
Source organism: Planotetraspora sp. A-T 1434 (assembly GCF_025420585.1). Lineage (GTDB taxonomy): Bacteria > Actinomycetota > Actinomycetes > Streptosporangiales > Streptosporangiaceae > JAOEGB01. The sequence continues at coordinate 268,205 of NZ_JAOEGB010000006.1, forward strand.
GACGCCGACGACTCCGTGACCGGAGTGGCCGAGCCGGCCCCCGCCATCGTCGGCCGCTCGCCCGGCCAGCTGATGTGGCGGCGTTTCCGCCGGGACAAGACGGGAGTGATCTCGGCCGTCATCGTCCTGTTCTTCGTCCTGGTCGCCCTCGCCGCGCCGCTCATCTCCGCCTTGTACGGCAAGGACCCCGACACGACCTACGGTCTCGACAACCCCGGGCTTCTCAACGACTATGGCAATCCGGTCCTGCCCAATGGCGGCATGAGCTCGGACTTCTGGTTCGGAATCGAGCCCAGCCTGGGCCGGGACGTCTTCATGCAGCTCGTGTACGGCATCCGCACGTCGCTGTCGATCGCGCTGGCGGCGACGGTGGCGACGACGGTGATCGGCATCGTGGTGGGCATCGTGGCGGGCTACGCGGGCGGCCGGACGGACTACTTCATCGGCCGGACGATCGACGTCCTGCTGTCGTTTCCATCGACGCTCTTCATCATCGCGTTCATGCCCGTGGTGGAGAACCTCCTGGTGAAGCCGGACGAGGAGACGCCGACCTGGCTGCGAGCCGCCGCTCTGATCATCTTTCTGACGGTCTTCGGCTGGGCCGGGCTGGCTCGCCTGCTGCGCGGCAACGTGCTGTCGCTACGGGAGCGTGAGTTCGTCGAGGCGGCCAGGGTGACCGGAGCCTCGCCGACCCGGATCATCTTCAAGGAATTGCTGCCGAACCTGTGGACGCCGATCCTCATCCAGTCGACGCTCCTGCTCCCGGCGCTGGTCACCTCCGAGGCCGCGCTCTCGTTCCTGGGCGTCGGCATGATCGAGCCGGTCCCCGACTGGGGCCGCATGTTCCTGCGCGGGACCGAGGTCTACCAGACAGACATCACCTACCTGATGTTCCCCGGCATCGCCCTTCTGATCTTTGTCGTGGCCTTCAACCTGCTGGGCGACTCGGTCCGGGATGCCTTCGACCCCAAGATCAGACGTTGACCACCCAGCCCCCTCACATATCTATGACCAGGAGTGAAATGTCACGACGAAAGCGGTCCGCTCTGGCCGTGCTCGCCATCGGGTCCCTCGCGCTCGCGACGGCGTGCGCCAAGGGAAACGCCGGCGCGCCGGCCACCAGCTCCGCTCCCACCGCGTCGAAGACCGATCTGGTGCAGCTCTTCACCCCCGCGAAGGTCTCCATCGGCACGGCGGATGACTCCAAGGGCCCGGCCATCCCGCCGGAGGGCGTCGTCAAGGGCGGAACGGTCAACATGATCGACCGCGACGACTACGCCCACCTCGACCCGGGCCGCATCTACGACAACGTCGCGGCCAACTTCTCCCTCCTGATCACCCGCCAGCTCACCGGCTACAAGCGGGTCGCCAAGGGCGAGTACAAGGTCGTCGGCGACCTCGCCACCGACACGGGCCAGTCGTCCGAAGGCGGCAAGACCTGGAAGTTCACCCTCAAGGACGGGGTGAAGTGGCAGGACGGCAGCCCGATCACCTCCGGCGACGTGAAGTGGTCCATCGAGCGGCTGTTCGCGCCGTTCATCACCGAGGGCCCGCCGTACATCCAGCAGTGGCTCACCCAGGAGGACTACAAGAAGGCCTACGGCGGGCCGTACGGCGGCAAGGAACTCGACGGCATCGAGACGCCCGATGACAAGACCGTCGTCTTCCACTTCAAGTCGCCGCACGCGGACGCCAACTACGCCCTCGCGATGACCGGCTACGGCATCGTCCCCAAGGCCAAGGACACCAAGGAGAAGTACGACAAGGAGCCCTTCTCCAGCGGGCCGTACATCATCGCCAAGCACACCGTCGACAAGTCGATGGACCTGGAGCGCAACCCCAACTGGGACGCGGCCTCCGACCCGATCCGCGGCGCCTACCCCGACAAGTGGCACCTCGAGTTCGGCTACCAGTCCCTGCCGGTCACCGACCGGTTCATCGCCGACACGGGTGACGACAAGAAGACGTTCAGCTTCTACACCCACGTCAACGCCGAGCGGGTCCAGCAGGTCCTGGAGAACCCGAGCCTGCAGTCGCGGGTGCTCAGACAGCCCTCGCCGTACGCGAACTACTACTACTTCAACCTCGACCGGGTGAAGGACATCAAGATCCGCCAGGCCATCGCCTACGCCTGGCCGACGAAGCAGATCCAGCAGATCACGGGAGGCCCCAACGTCTCGGTGATCAGCACCACGATCCTCAACCCGAGCGTGTCGGGCTGGCAGGACTACGACCTCTTCGGCGTCAAGCAGAACCCGAGCGGCAACGTGGAAAAGGCGAAGGAACTGCTCGCGTCGTCCAGCAACCCGAAGCCGACGATCGTGTACGGCTACAACAACACTCCCACCGAGCAGCGCGTCACGGTCGCGATCAAGAACCAGCTCGCCAAGATCGGTGTGAACGTGGTGGCCAAGCCGATGGACACCAAGACCTACTACGACGCGATCGGCAAGGTGGACAACGGTCTGGACATGTACTGGGCCGGCTGGGGGGCCGACTGGCCGACGGCCGCGACGGTGTTCCCCGTCATCTTCGGGCCCATCGCCGACGGCGGCTACAACCAGTCGCACCTCAAGGATCCGGCCATCAAGGCGGAGATCGACCGCATCATGAACCTCTCCGACGCCAACGAGGCCAACAAGGCGTGGGGCGAGCTCGACAAGAAGATCATGGAGACGGTCACCCCGGGCGTCCCCGCGCTGAACGACGTCGGCCTCCAGCTTCACGGGTCGCTCGTCGGCGGCGCGGAGACGGACCCGATCAGCTGGGTCGTCTCGCCGAACACCATCTTCGTGAAGCAGTAGCACTCCCGGCTCCGGGGCGCCCGTCCGGCGCCCCGGGACCTTACAAGTGAGACCGCGTACCTACAAGCGAGACCGCGCACCTACAAGCGAGACCGCGCACCTACAAGCGAGACCGACAGGCCATGCTGCGATTCCTGACACGCCGTACCATCGGCGCGGCGGTGATCCTCCTGATCATCGCCGCGGTGACGTTCTTTCTCTTCTTCGCCGTTCCCGCGGACCCGGCGCGGCTGGCCTGCGGGAAAATCTGCCCGCCCGAGACTCTCGCCCAGGCGCGGCACAACCTCGGGCTGGACCAGCCGATCTTCGTCCAGTTCGTGGAGTGGCTCGCCGGGGTCTTCGTCGGCCGCGACTACGACGGGCTGGGGCACTGCCCGGCGCCCTGCCTGGGATACTCGTTCGTCAACCACGCCCCGGTCTTCGACACGATCGTGGACCGGATGCCGGTGACGATCTCGCTGACGCTCGGCTCGGCGATCATCTTTCTGCTGTTCGGCGTGAGCACCGGCGTCGTGGCGGCCCTCAACCAGGGAAAGGCGCTCGACAAGATCGCCAGCGTCTCGTCCCTGATCGGCGCGTCGGTGCAGATCTACTTCGTCGGCACGCTGGCCATGTACTTCCTCGTGTTCCAGTGGGACGTGATCGAACGACCGCGGTACGTGCCGTTCACGGACAATCCCCTGCAGTGGGCCTACGGGCTCCTGCTGCCGTGGATCGTGCTGGCGATCATCTTCACCGCCAACTACACCCGCATGACCCGCTCGACCATGGTGGAGCAGCTCGGCGAGGACTACGTCCGTACGGCCCGCGCGAAGGGGATGCCTGCCCGCACGGTCATCACACGGTTCGCGCTTCGGGGCACCCTCACCCCCATCGTAACGATCTTCGGCATCGACGTCGGCACCCTCATCGGGGGCGCCATCATCACGGAGACCACGTTCAGCCTGCAGGGCATCGGCCGCCTCTCGATCCAGGCGGTGGTCAACTCGGACCTGCCCATGCTGATGGCGACGGTGCTGCTCGCCGCCGCCGCGATCGTCGTCTTCAACGTCATCGTGGACGCGCTCTACGCGGTCATCGACCCGCGCGTCCGCCTCAGCTAGGAGTCACCGCTTGACCGCCGTCACACTCTCCGAGAGCAGCTCCGGCCGCCGGGGCGACTCCTTCCTTTCCGTCCAGGATCTGCACGTCTCCTTCCGGACGGAGGACGGCATGGTCAAGGCGGTGGACGGGCTCTCCTTCGAGCTGGAGAAGGGCACGACGCTCGGCATCGTCGGCGAGTCCGGCTCGGGCAAGTCTGTGACCAACCTGGCCGTCCTCGGCCTGCACAATCCCGAGCACACCGACATCCACGGCGAGATCTGGTTCGAGGACCGGGAGCTGATCGGGGCGAGCCGTACGGACCTCGAGAAGCTGCGGGGCAACCGGATCGCCATGATCTTCCAGGACCCGCTGACCGCGCTGTCGCCGTTCCACACGGTCGGCCGCCAGATCGGCGAGGTCTACCGCAGGCACAGAGGCGCGAGCAAGCGCGAGGCGCGCGACCGCGCGGTCGAGATGCTGGAGCGCGTCGGCATCCCGAACGCCAAGACCCGCGTGGACGACTACCCGCACCACTTCTCCGGCGGCATGCGGCAGCGCGTCATGATCGCCATGGCCCTCGTCTGCGACCCGGCGCTCCTGATCGCGGACGAGCCGACCACGGCGCTCGACGTGACCGTGCAGGCGCAGATCCTCGACCTGCTGAAGGACCTGCAGCAGCAGACGGGCACCGCCATCATCCTGATCACCCACGATCTCGGCGTGGTCGCCCGGACGGCCCACAACATCCTGGTCATGTACGCCGGGAGAGCCGCCGAGCGGGGGACCGTGCGGGAGGTCCTCGGCTCGCCCCGGCACCCGTACACCTGGGGCCTGCTCTCCTCGGTGCCCAAGCTGGGCGGGCCGGTGGACGTCCCGCTGACCCCGATCAGGGGCACCCCGCCGAGCCTGCTGAGCCCGCCGGCGGGCTGCCCGTTCCATCCCCGGTGCGACTACCCCGAACTGGCCGGGCCGGAGCTCTGCCTCCACCAGCGGCCGAGCCTGTCCCCCGAGACCGGGCACGGCGACGCGTGCTATCTCACGCTCGCGCAGAAGCAGGAAATCCTCACGCAGATCAAGGAAAAGCCGTGACCACGCCGCTGCTGGAACTCCAGGGCCTGACCAAGTACTTCCCGGTCATGGGTGGCTTCATCCTCAAGCGCCAGATCGGCAACGTGCACGCCGTGGACGGGATCGACCTGACCGTGGGGTCGGGTGAGGCCGTCGGCCTCGTCGGCGAGTCGGGCTGTGGCAAGTCCACCACCGGACGGCTGGCCGCGCGGCTGCTGGAGCCGACCGCCGGCAAGATCCTTTACCAGGGCGACGACATCGCCCACAGCTCGCGGCGGGAGCTGAAGCCGATCAGGCCCGAGATCCAGATGATCTTCCAGGACCCCTACAGCTCGCTCAACCCCCGGCAGACCGTGGGCACGATCATCCGGGGCCCGATGGAGATCAACGGCATCGACCCGGAGGGCGGGCGGAAGAGGCGCGCCCAGGAGCTACTGGAGATCGTCGGCCTCAACCCGGAGCACTACAACCGGTTCCCGCACGAGTTCTCCGGCGGGCAGCGCCAGCGCATCGGCGTGGCGAGGGCGCTCGCGCTCGACCCAAAGCTCATCATCGCCGACGAGCCCGTGTCGGCGCTCGACGTGTCCATCCAGGCCCAGGTGGTCAACCTGCTGCGGGACCTGCAGCGCGACCTCGGCATCGCGTTCCTGTTCATCGCCCACGACCTCGCCGTGGTAAGGCACTTCTCCCAGCGCGTCGCGGTCATGTACCTCGGCAACATCGTGGAGGTCGGCGACCGCCAGTCCATCTACGAGCGCCCGCGCCACCCGTACACGCACGCTTTGCTGTCGGCCGTGCCCGAGCCGGACGTGTCGGGCGAGCCGCGCGAGCGGATCCGCCTGGCGGGCGACGTGCCGTCCCCCATCGACCCGCCGTCGGGCTGCCGCTTCCGCACCCGCTGCTGGAAGGCGCAAGAGAGGTGCGCCCAGGAGGCGCCGCCGCTGGTCCGGCTGAGCGGCAACCGCGAGGGTCACCTCACCGCCTGCCACTTCCCCGAGGCCCCCACGATCCACGGCGAGGACGTGGTCCTGGACCCCGCCCTCGCCTGAAGTACGGCGCCGCCGCCTGAGTACAGCGCGGCCGCGCCCAGGGAACTGCGGCGGCGGGCCGGACGGACCCGGACCGGTCGGCCGCGTGCGGCCGCTTGCTCAGGCGTTCTCCGCCAGGGCGCGGAGGTTGCGTACGGCCTGGGCCGGGTCGTCGGCCCCGTAGACGGCGTTCCCGGCGACGAAGACGTCGGCTCCCGCCTCGGCGCAGCGCTCGATGGTCTCGGCGGACACGCCGCCGTCCACCTGGAGCCACACCTCGCCGCCGTGCTTGTCGATCAGTGCCCGGGCCCGGGACACCTTGGGCAGCACGACGTCCAGGAACCGCTGGCCGCCGAAGCCCGGCTCGACGGTCATGACCAGCAGCATGTCGATCTCGGGCAGCAGGTCCTCGTACTGCTCGACCGCCGTGGCGGGGTTCACCGCGAAGCCCGCCCTGGCCCCCGCCGCGCGGATCGCCCGGAGCGTGCGGATGGCGGCCTTCGCCGCTTCGGCGTGGATCGTGACGCTGCCCGCGCCGGCCTCGGCGTAGCCCGGCGCCCACCGGTCCGGGTCCTCGATCATGAGGTGGCAGTCGATCGGCGTCGAGGTCGCCTTGAGAAGCGCCTCGACGACGGGCAGGCCGATCGTGAGGTTCGGCACGAAGTGGTTGTCCATGACGTCCACGTGCAGCCAGTCGGCGACGCCCTCCACCCGGGCGGCCTCGTCGGCGAGGCGGGCGAAGTCGGCGGACAGGATGCTGGGCGAGATCTGTACGGCCATAGTGGCAGCAGTCTACGTACGGCGGAGCAGGGCCAGGAACATGGCGTCGGTGCCGTGCCGGTGCGGCCAGAACTGGACGTAGGGGCCGTCGCCGAGGTCCGGCACCTCGGGCAGGAACTCCCGCGCGTCCAGCAGCTCGGCCCGCCCGGCCACGTCGTCCACCACCGCGCGGGTCTCCGCGAGATGCGGCGAGCACGTGACGTACGCCACCACGCCGCCCGGCCGTACGGCGTCGAGCGCCGAGTCGAGCAACCGGCGCTGGAGCCCGGTCAGCTCGGGGATGCTGCGCGGGTCGCGCCGCCAGCGGGCCTCGGGCCGCCTGCGGAGGGCCCCGAGCCCCGTGCAGGGAGCGTCGAGCATGACCCGGTCGAAAGCGGCGGGGCGCCACGGCGGCTCGGTGCCGTCCGCGACGATCACCTTGGCCTCCCTGGTGGTGCCCCAGACGAGCCGGGCGCGGTGATACTGCACGTCGGAGGCGAGCAGGCGCGCCCCGTTCCGCACGGCGACGGCGTCGAGCAGCCCGGCCTTCCCGCCGGGGCCGGCGCACATGTCGAGCCAGCGCTCCCCGGCCTGGCCGTCCTCGGCGAGCGGCACGCGGGTGAGGGCGAGGGCGACGAGTTGGCTCGCCTCGTCCTGCACGGCGGCGCGGGCCTCCCCGATGGCCGGGATCGCGCCGGGGTCGCCCTCGGTCAGGTAGACGCCGTACGGCGAGTAGGCGGCCGGCTCGGCGCCCGCCGCGACCAGCTCGCCGACCGAGCAACGGCCCGGCCGGGCCACCAGGGCGACGCGCGGTCGCTCGTTGTCGGCCTCCAGGAGGGCGGCGGTCTCGTCCACGCCGCCGCCGAGCGCGTCGCGCAGGGCCGTGACGATCCAGCGGGGATGGCTGTAGGTGACCGAGAGGTTGCCGACCGGGTCCTGCTCGCGCGGCGGGGCGACGATGGCCAGCCACTCCTCCAGCGTCCGGCCCGCGACCTTGCGCAGCACCGCGTTGGCGTAGCGGGACGGGCCCGCGCCGACGCGGAGCCGTACGAGATCGATGGTCGCGCTGACCGCCGCGTGAGGCGGGATGCGGGTCTTGAGCAGCTGGTGGACGCCGAGCCTGATCGCGTCGAGCAACGGCGGGTCCACGTTCTCCGGGGCGCGGTCGCTGCACGCCGCGATGATCTCGTCGTAGGTGCCGAGCCCGCGCAGCGTGCCGTAGGCCAGCTCGGTGGCGAGGGCGGCGTCGCGGCCGCTGACGCGCCGCTGCCGGAGCAGCGTCGGCATCAGCAGGTTGGCGTAGGCGTCCCGCTCGTCGACGGCCCTCATCAGGTCGTAGGCGGCGTTGCGGGCCTCGTCCCTCGTGGGGCGGGGCGGGCGGCGGCGGCCCTTGGGGCGTCCTTCCTGGCTGTTCACGGTCACTCAGTCCAGCCGATCCTGGGCGGTGATCCGGACGCCGCGGGCCCACTCGCCGGCGGTCATGAGCCGCTTGCCCTGCGGCTGCACCTCCCCGATCTCGACGGGGTGGCTGCCGGTGCCGGCCAGCACGCCGTTCTTGGAGGCGGCGATCTCGCCCGGGGCGAGCTTGTCCGCCTCCGGCGCGAGCCGTACGGGGCCGAGCTTGATCCGCTGGCCGCGGAACTCGGTCCACGCGCCGGGGGCCGGGGTGCAGGCGCGGACCAGCCGGTCCACCCGCATCGCGGGGGCCGCCCAGTCGACCCGCGCGTCCTCGACGCCGATCTTGGGCGCGAAGCTCACCCCGTCGGACGGCTGGGGCCTGGCCTCCAGCACACCGTCCTCAACGCCGTCCAGCGTCGCCAGGAGCAGCCCCGCGCCGGACTCGGCGAGCCGGGCCAGCAGGTCGCCGCTGGTGTCTTCGGAGCGGATCTCCTCGGTCACCACGCCGAAGACGGGCCCGGCGTCCAGTTCCTTGACGATCCGGAAGGTAGAGGCGCCGGTGATTTCGTCGCCGTGCAGTACGGCATGCTGGACCGGCGCCGCTCCACGCCAGGCCGGCAGCAATGAGAAATGCAGATTTATCCACCCATGGGGTGGAATATCGAGCGCCGCCTGCGGCAGCAATGCCCCATAAGCGACAACAGGGCAACAATCCGGATTTATCGCTCTAATGCGGTCGAGAAATTCGGGATCCCCGGCCTTCGTCGGCTTGAGCACCTCGATGCCCGACTCCTCGGCGAGCTGGGCCACCGGGCTGGGGTGGACCTTCCGTCCCCGGCCGGACTGCGCGTCCGGGCGGGTGACGACGGCCGCCACCTCATGGCGGGGCGAGTCCAGCACGGCCCGCAGCGACGGGAGCGCCGCGTCCGGAGTGCCGGCGAAGACCAGGCGCACTAGAGGGCCCTCCCGTGCGTCGCGTGCGGCGAGAGCTTCACTGCGGGCGCCGACAGCCCGCTCCACTCGGCCTCCCGGATGGCCTTCATCGCGAGCTTGCGCTGCTTGGCGTCCATCCGGTCGATGAACAGCACGCCGTCGAGATGGTCGGTCTCGTGCTGGAAGCAGCGCGCCATGAGGTCGGTGCCCTCCAGCGTGATCGGCTCTCCGTGCATGTTGTAGCCCTTGGCCACGGCCCGGATCGCCCGCGGCGTGGGATAGGACAGGCCGGGGAAGGACAGGCAGCCCTCCTCGCCTTCCTCGTCGAGCTCGTCCGACAGGTCGAGGTCGGGGTTGATCAGATGCCCGAGCTGCTCGTCGACGTAGTAGGTGAACACCCGGAGCCCCACGCCGATCTGCGGCGCGGCGAGCCCCGCCCCCGGGGCGTCCATCATCGTGTCGGTGAGGTCCTTGACGAGCTTGCGCAACTCCTTGTCGAAGTCGACCACCGGCTCCGCCGGGGTGCGCAACACCGGGTCGCCGAACAGGCGGATCGGCTGAATGGCCAACTGCGGCTCTCCGTTCACTATGGGATCACCACAGTTTACGGGCGTGAACGGACCTTCATCGCCGTCTTCCTCGCGATCTTGGCCACGACCACGTCGGGGTGGTGCCGGCCGAGCATCTCCAGGACGGCCAGGGCGTCGGGATGGTCGACCCGCCCCATCTCCGGCACCAGCGTGAGCAGATCCTCCCCCAGGATGTCGAAATGGGCCGCCGAGTCGGCCGGCGCGCCGATGTAGAGCAGGGCCGCCAGCGTGTCCACGGCCACCCACGCGCCGTCACCCTCGCCCAGCGCGGGGGCGTCGAGGTCGCGGACGCCCAGCCAGGCCGCGGCGTATCGCCACATCATCGGCTCGCCGAGCGCCTCCCGGACGGCGTGCTCCGCCTCCGGGCCGAGCTCCTCCAGGATCGTCCCGGCCGTGCCGCGCTGCGCGGCATTGCCGGACGCGGCGATCTTGATCAGCTCCCGGGCGGCGTCCTCGGGCATCCGGTGCTCCAGCCACAGCGTGGCCGCGCTGGCCGACGCCTTGCCCACCAGCATCGAGTCGATCAGCTCGGCGGCGGTCAGTTCGGCGAACCCGGCCACCTCCCGCAGCGAGGGCGCGTCGTGGCCCTCGCGGAGCAGGTCGCGGCGGACGGCCCACACGCCCGGCTGCGTCAGCCGTACGAGATCGCCCGGCAGCTCGATGAGCCCGCAGTAGACCAGCAGGTCCATGGCCTCGGCCAGCTCGCCCGGCAGCGTCATCCGCAGCCGCTTGAGCTCCGCCTGGCGGGCCTCGCAGCCGACCTCGTGCGCCTGGAGGATGCCCGTGGCGAGCGCGCCGAGCGGCATGCCGTCCCGGACCGAGTAGATGGTCGCGAGGATTTCGGTGAGGTGCTCGTCCACGACGCTCGAGCCGGTGAGGCCCTCGTCCGTGCGGTCCAGCACGTCCATGACGACGCCGTCCCAAAACTCCATGGGTTCGGGGACGCCGGGGCCGGGGCGGGCCCCCTCACGGGTGATCTCGATGAGCCGGCCGTTGACGGCGACGACCCACAGCAGGTGCAGCCGCTTGGCGTTCAGCCCCAGCTCGGTGACCGCCGCGCGGGCGTCGCCGACCGTCAGCAGCCCGTGCTCCGTGACCTCCCGCACGCCGGTCCACTCGGCCAGGCGTGCGGCGTCCCGCACCAGAGGGATCTCCCGCACCGCCTGAACCAGCTCCTCGTCGGAGGCGAGCTCGACCGGCGGGAATGTGAGCACGTCGCTGTCGGCCATTCCAGCAACTTACTCCACACCCGTCACCGGATGCCCCTCGAACGTGCCTTGAAGGCGGCCTTCCGGGCGGCCTTCGCGGCCGTCCTGTCCGGCAGCGTGTTGCCGAGAAGCTCCAGGACCTCGACGACGTCGGGGTGGTCGACCCGCCACATGTGCTCGATCAGGTGCGGGGCCGGTCCGGACACGGCGATGTTCTCCGCGAAGCCCTCCGGGTCGGCCTCCGCGGCGGGCAGCGCGAGCGCCAGCATGTCGACGCTGACCCACAGCAGCTCGTCCTGGGTGAGCGAGGGAGCGTCGAGCCCCCGGGCAGAGAGCCAGTGGATGGCGTGCGGGCGCAGCTCCGCGTCGGCGAGGTACGTCCGGACGACCGGGGCCGCCTCCTCGCCGAGCCGGTCGACGATCGTGACCGCGATCCCCCGCACCTCGGCGGGCGCGCCGACCACGGCCGCCAGCAGCTCGGACGCCGCCTCCTCGGGGGTCCGCCGGGACAGCCACGTGACGATGTCCCGCTCGGCCACCTCCTCGGGGAGGCCGTCGCTGATCAGCCCGCCGATCAGCCCGCTCGCGTCGCCCTCCGCGAGGTCCGCCGCGATGGGCGCCTCCATGCCCATCTCCTCGTACATGAGCCGCAGCCCCCACAGGCCGTGCGGGGTGAGCGTGAGGCCGTCCGCGGTGCGCTGGACCGTTCCCGCACGGGCGAGGTCCTCCAGCGCCGCCTCCAGCCGCCCCGACGGCCTTCCGGACGCGGCCTCCCGGAGATAGTCCCCGATCGCCTCCACCGGGACCGGCGCCTGCACCCGGTAGAGCAGGTCGTGGATCGAGTAGAGCTCCTCGTCGACGATGTCCTCGCCCGTGATGTCCATCGGCGCCTCGATGAGGAACTGCACGGTGCCCGCCCACAGGTCGAGGACCTCCTCGTCCGGGCGGGAGCCGAGCGGGCGGAAGCCCTCGCCGGGCAGCACCGCCGTCCCGTCGACCCGCACGAGCCCGAGGTCGACCGCCAGCCGCCAGGCCAGGGCGGGCCGCTCGACGCCCAACTCCTCCGCGACCTGCCGGGCGTCCTTGACCCGCAGCGCCTTCCTGACCGTCGTCGTCCGGCCGCCGCCGGCCATCCAGGCCACCAGCCCGTGCGCCTCGCGGAGCAGCGGCACGTCCCGTACGGCTCTCGCCAGCTCGGCCGGCGCGGCCAGCCGTACGGGCGGCAGGGGCGCGCAGCCGGGGCAGTCGCAGGCCTCCCCGTCGCCCGCCTCGTCGACCGCCCGCTGGACCGCCCCGGGGTCGGCCAGGTCGAGCGAGTCGGCGCTGATCGCGCTGAAGATGCTCTTGGCCATGCCGAACTTCGTGGTGTCGGCGAGCGCGTCCGGCATCTCCGGCTCGATCTCGTCGATGGTGGCCCGCATCCGGGCGGCCGTCTTGCTGCCGATCTCCCCCGTGTCGAGCAGGAACTCGACCAGCGTGCGGGCCGCGGCGACCGTCTCCGGCGCGCTCTCCGGCGGCGCGATGACCTTGCGCGGGTAGATTTCCAGCAGGAGCTCCTCGAACGTGCCCGGCCTGAAATCGCCGAGCTCGTCGACCTCCAGGTAGTCGCTGGCGTAGTCGCACAGCAGGCGTACCTCGTCGACGTCGACCTCGACGCCCTTCTCACGCCCCCACGCGCGGATTCCGTCGACGGCCCGGTTCACCCATTCGATCGACACAGGGAGACGCTAACGGGTTACTAACAGCTGTGCGAATCGGTCAGATGAGGTCCAGGGGATCAATGCTCACACGCACCACGTCTGCCGCCTTGCGGGCGGACCGCACGCCGCTCGCTCCCTTCAGCACCTTGGCGAGGACCGATCCCCGGTCGCGGGGCACCCGGACCATCGCGCGCTCCAGCCCTCCGTCGACCGGCACGGGCCCGAGGACCTGGGCGCCGTCGGGCAACCGCGTGTCCGCCAGCATCTCCCTGACGGCCGCCGGGGGGCCGGTCAGCGTGGCCATCCGGACCGCCGGCGGGAAGCCGAGCTCCGCCCGGTCCGCCAGCTCGCGCTCGGCGAAGGTGACCGGGTCCCAGCGCAGGAGCGCCTGCACGACGGAGACCGCCGAGTCCGCCAGCACCACCACCTCGGCTCCGGGGCGGGCCAGCGCGGCGGCGTTCATCCAGCGCCGCAGCGCCTCCTCGGCCGCGCGCAGGTCGGGGCGGCCGAGGAGGGCCCACCCGTCCAGCAGCACGGCCGCCGCGTAGCCGGCCTCCGGCACCGGCTCGGCCCCCGGCGTCGCCACGACCAGCGCGGGAGCCGTACCGACCGTGGCGAGGACGCCGTCCCGGCCGGAGGTCTTCACGGCCACCGAGGGGAAGGCGCGGCCCAGCTCCTCGGCGGTGCGGCGAGCGCCGACCACGACGGCGCGCACCCGCGTGCCGCCGCACGACGGGCAGCGCCAGTCGCCCGCGATCCGGCCGCACCACCGGCAGTACGGCGCGGCGTGGCCGCTTCGCAGCGCGAGCGGACCCGAGCACACGGGCCCCGGGAGGCGTTGGGCGCCGCATCGGGCGGGGGCGCGGCAGTGCTGGCAGGCGAGCGCGGGCAGGTAGCCCCTGCGCGGCACCTGGACGAGCACGGGGCCGGTCTCCAGGCCATGCCTGAGCGCCCGCCAGGCGAGGCTCGGCAGGCGGGCCGCGCGGGCCGCCTCGTCACGGGCCAGCTCGGCGTCGTCGCCGGCGGGGCGGACGCGTGGCGCTCTGGCCCTCAACTCCTCGCGCGGCGGGACCAGCGGCCCGGCCCATCCCGACGCGACGAGCTGGGCCGCTTCGGCGGTGACCGCGTAGCCGCCGATCAGCATGCCCGCCTCGGCCCGGTGGGCGCGCAGCGCCAGCACCTCGCGGGCGTGCGGGTACGGCGCGTGCCTGTCGGAGTGGACGTCGTCCCCGTCGTCCCAGATGACGGCCAGGCCCAGGTCCGCGACCGGGGCGAAGGCGGCGGCGCGGGTGCCGACCACCGCCCTGACCTCGCCGCGCAGGACTCTGAGCCAGCGGCGGTAGCGCTCGGCCGGCCCGAGTTCGGCGGTGATCGCCACATGGAGGGTGTCCCCGAGCGCCCGGACGGCGAGCGCCACGTCCTTGCCGTCGGGGACGACGACCACCGCGCCGCGCCCGCTCGCCAGGGTCGCCCGGACGGCCGCCGCGACGGCCCCGGGCCACGACGGGCCGCCCTCTCCGGTGCCGGGCAGGGCCGGCCAGACCGCTCTCGGCGCCAGTCCCTCGGCCAGCGCGGTCAGGAACCGCTCCCCCGCCGGGTACGCCGCCCAGGCGTCACCGGACCACGTGACGGGATTCACGGGCCCGGCCCCGGCTGCGGATCCGGCCTCGGCGGCCGGGCCCTGCTCGGCCGCGGACCTGGCCTCGGCCTCGACCCTGGCGTGGCGGGGCGGCACGGCCAGCCGGAGGACGTCGGAGAGCGTCCCGGCGTAGCGGTCGGCCACGGCCCTCGCGAGCCCCGCGATCTCCGCCGTGAGGACCGGCTCGGGCGAGACGACCCGCTCCAGGAAGGCCAGCCGCCCCTGGTGCTCGCTGTCCGCCAGCCGTTCGAGGAGAAAGCCGTCGGCGAGCTGGCCGGCGAAGCGCACGCGGACGCGGCAGCCCGGCGAGGCGTCGGCGTCCATCGACGCCGGGACGAGGTAGTCGAACGGCCGGTCCAGGTGGGGCAGCGGGGTGTCCACCACGACCCTCGCCACCGGCAGGTTCTCCGCCGCCGTCCGCGCCCCCTTCGCGCCGGAGGAGGTCGCCCGCGCGGCCGCCGCGGGCACCGGCAGGAGTGCCTCCTGAGGGTAAGGTGCGCTGGTCGGCTCGGTCACGTCTACGTCCTACCAGACGCGGCCGGTGAGGCGTGCACGGCTAGAGGGGGTGGCGAAGGGGATGAAGAGCGAGAACAGGGTCCCCGTCTGGCTTCGGGAGACGGAGGCGGAGGGGCGGTGGACGGCCGGCGCCGCTGTCCTCGTGGTGATCGCCATCCACGTGCTGCTGCACGACACCCTGGACATCGAGCCGTACTGGGTGATGCCCGTGCTGGAGTCCGTCCTGCTCGTTGGGCTGATCGTGGCCAACCCGGTGACCTTCACCCGCGAGAGCCGCCTGATCCGCGTCGCGAGTCTCGGCCTGATCGGCGTCATCAGCACGGCCAACGCCTGGATCACCATCCGCGAGGTCGGCAAGCTGGTCACCGGAAAGGAGCACGACGCGGTCCGGTTGCTCGCCACCGGGGTGGGCGTCTGGGTGATCAACGTCCTGATGTTCTCGCTCTGGTACTGGGAACTCGACCGGGCCGGGCCGGTCGCCCGTTCGAAGGCCCGCGAGCGGTACCCGGACTTCCTGTTCCCGCAGATGACCGAGCATGACGTAACGCCGCCGCACTGGCGCCCCACGTTCGCCGACTATCTCTACCTGGGCTTCACGAACTCGACCGCCTTCAGCCCCACGGACGTGATGCCGCTCAGCCGGTGGGCCAAGATCCTCATGATGCTTCAGTCGTCGATATCCCTGGTCATCGTGGCCCTCGTCGTCGCTCGGGCCATCAACGTCCTCAAATGAAAACGTCTTCAAATCAAACGGCGCCCGCCGGGAGGCGGGCGCCGTTCCGATGTTCCGGGGCCGTCAGAGACCCGCGGCGGCGCGGAGCGCCTCGGCGCGGTCGGTGGACTCCCAGGAGACCCCCTCACGGCCGAAGTGGCCGTAGGCGGCGGTCTCCGAGTAGATCGGGCGGAGCAGGTCGAGGTCGCGAATGATGGCGGCCGGGCGCAGGTCGAACGTCTGGAGCACGGCGTCCTGGATCGTGGCGACCGGGACCTTCTCGGTGCCGAACGTCTCGATGAACAGGCCGACCGGCTGGGCCTTGCCGATGGCGTAGGCCACCTGGACCTCGCAGCGGTCGGCGAGACCCGCCGCCACGACGTTCTTCGCGACCCACCGCATGGCGTACGCGGCCGAGCGGTCCACCTTCGACGGGTCCTTGCCGGAGAAGGCGCCGCCGCCGTGCCGGGCCATGCCGCCGTATGTGTCGATGATGATCTTCCGGCCGGTGAGCCCGGCGTCGCCCATCGGGCCGCCGATCTCGAAGCGTCCGGTCGGGTTGACCAGGAGACGGTAGCCCTCGGTCTCGATGTCCAGGTCGGCGAGGACCGGCTCGACCACGTGCTCGCGGATGTCCGGCGTCAGCATCTCCCGGAGGTCGATCTCCGGGGCGTGCTGGGTGGAGACCACCACGGTGTCGAGGCGGACCGGCCGGTCGCCGTCGTACTCGATGGTGACCTGGGTCTTGCCGTCGGGACGCAGGTAGGGCACGGTGCCGTTCTTGCGGACCTCGGACAGGCGGCGGGCCATCCGGTGGGCGAGCGTGATCGGCAGCGGCATGAGCTCGGGGGTCTCGCGGCACGCGTACCCGAACATCAGGCCCTGGTCGCCGGCGCCCTGGCGGTCGAAGTCGTCGACGCCCTCTCCCGCGCGGTGCTCGTAGGCGTCGTCGACGCCCTGGGCGATGTCGGGCGACTGGGCGCCGATGGACACCGAGACGCCGCAGGAGGCGCCGTCGAAGCCCTTGTGGGACGCGTCGTAGCCGATCTCCAGGATCTTCTCCCGGATCAGGGCGGGGATGTCGATGTAGGTCTCCGTCGTCACCTCGCCGGCGACGTGGACCTGGCCAGTAGTGATCAGCGTCTCGACGGCGACCCGGCTCTTGGGGTCGTCCTTGAGCATGGCGTCGAGAATCGCGTCACTGATCTGGTCGGCGATCTTGTCCGGGTGGCCCTCGGTAACCGACTCGGAGGTGAACAGGCGACGGGACAACTCAGTGGCTCCTCATGCAGCGGCTGCTGACGTTACAGAGTGACCGGCGATAGCGCTCTACCGGCGGCCACTCCAATGCAGAGGCGAGTCTAGCCTCACCCGGTGTGGCGTCGCGAAACCGTCCGGATTCCGGGCGGCCGGTGAGCACTTCTCCGGGCGGGTCGATTCGGGTTCCGGACATGGCATCACAGATCCGGCAGGGGGTCGCGCGGCAGATCACCCGGTGAGAACGCCTCCGCGTCGGCCGCCGCGACGACCGCGATGTATTCGTCGTCCACCTCGTACACCGTCCCCCCGAGCTCGATCGTCGGCGAGCCGCGGTGCTCGACCGGCCCCAGGCGGGTGCGGCGCGGGTAGGTGGCCCACACCCCGGACGGCTCGTTGCGGGTGAACATCTTGGTGGAGAAGAGGGTGATGGACCTGTCGGTGACCACGACGAGAAAGGGGGCCGTGTGCGGAGGTCCCAGCGACACCGCGGGGAAGACATAGCGGATGTCCTCCCCGGGACGGAGCAACGCCCGGCAGCGCTCCCTGATCGCGGCGGACACCGGCATGACCATCGCTCCCTCGCGGCAGCCCCGGCGGCACGGTCAGGCGAGGCGCGCCGCCACCAAATCCCAGACTACGTCGGCGAGATCCTCTTTGGGACCCCTTGGGATCTCGACGGGGGGAATCTCGACGGACTCGCCGCCCGCCACGAGGACGACAGCGGCGTTGTCCGGCGTGCCGAACGCGAGGTTGTCCCCCACCTCGTTCACCACGAGGAGGTCGCAGCCTTTGCGCTCCAGCTTGGCCCGCCCGTTGGCCAGGACGTCGTCGGTCTCGGCGGCGAAGCCCACGATCACCCTCGGGTACGGCTGTCGCCCGGCCCGGCGGATCTCGCCAAGCTCGCCCAGCACGTCCGGATTCTTCACCAGATGGATGGGGTCGGGCTCGGCCGAGGACTTCTTGATCTTCGTGTCGCTCTGCCGTACGGGACGGAAGTCGGCGACGGCGGCGGCCATCACGACGGCGTCGGCGTGGTCGGCGGCGGCGAGGACGGCCTCGCGGAGCTGCCGGGCGGACTCGACCCGGACGACCTTCGCGCCGGCCGGGTCCGGCAGCGCGACGTTGGCCGACACGAGCGTGACCTCCGCGCCGCGGGCGACGGCCGTGCGCGCCAGCGCGTAGCCCTGGAGGCCCGACGATCGGTTGCCGATGAAGCGGACCGGGTCGATGGCCTCGCGGGTCCCGCCGGCGGAGACGACCACGTGCCGCCCGGCGAGGTCGAGGGCGCGGGCCGACAGCACCCTGCGGCAGACCTCGAAGATCTCCGGCGGGTCGGGCAGCCGTCCGGGGCCGGTGTCGGCGCCGGTGAGCCTCCCGACGGCGGGATCGATCACGATCGCGCCGCGCTCGCGGAGCGTCGCGACGTTGGCGCGGGTCGCGGGGTGCTCCCACATCTCGGTGTGCATCGCGGGGGCGAACACCACCGGGCAGCGGGCCGTCAGCAGCGTGTTCGTCAGCAGGTCGTTGGCGAGGCCGTGGGCGGCCCTGGCGAGCACGTCGGCCGTCGCGGGCGCGACCACCACGAGGTCGGCGTTCTGCCCGATGCGAACGTGCGGGACCTCGTGGACCGACTCCCACACCTCAGTGGTGACGGGGTTGCCCGACAGCGCGGCCCAGGTGGGCTCGCCGACGAACCGCAGCGCGTCCCTGGTCGGCACGACGCGGACGTCATGGCCTGACTCGGTGAACAGCCGCAGCAGCTCGCACGACTTGTAGACCGCGATGCCCGCGCTGACCCCCAGGACCACCGCGCTCATGTCAGCGCCATGCCGCGCGGAGCCGCGCCAGCGCCATCGACTCAGCCCTCGATGGGCTCGGAGGTGAGAAGGCCCTCACTGACCTCGCGCAGCGCGATGGACAGCGGCTTCTCCTGGGCGTGGGTCTCCACGAGCGGCCCGACATACTCCAGCAGGCCCTCGCCGAGCTGGGAGTAGTAGGCGTTGATCTGGCGCGCGCGCTTCGCGCCCATGATCACCAGGCTGTACTTGCTGTCGACGATGTCGAGCAGTGAGTCGATGGACGGGTTGGTGATGCCCTCGGCGTAGGCGGCGCTGCTTGCCACGTGTGATTTCCCCTAGCTAGGTGAACGTCGCATCAAGGTTATCAGCCGATGGCACACGTCCTTGACGGATGTGTTGACCAGGGTGAGGTCGAACTCCTTCTCGGCGGCCATCTCGACCCGCCCGGCCTCCAGCCGGCGGGCGATGACCTCGGGGGGCTCGGTGCCCCGGCCGCGCAGCCGCCGCTCCAGTTCCTCCCAGCTCGGCGGGGCCAGGAAGACGAGCAGGGCCTCGGGCATGCTGCACCGGACCTGCCGCGCGCCCTGGAGGTCGATCTCCAGCAGCGTCGGCACACCGGCCGCGAGCCGTTCCAGCACGGGGGCGCGGGGCGTCCCGTACCGGTTGCCGGCGAACTCGGCCCACTCCAGGAGCTCTCCTGAGGCGGCCAGCCGTTCGAACTCGGCGTCGTCGGTGAAGTAGTACTCCACGCCGTGCGTCTCACCCGGACGGGGTTTCCGGGTTGTCACCGAGACCGACAGCCACACCTCGGGGTGTGACCGCCGGAGCTCGGCGACGACCGTGGACTTCCCGACACCAGACGGGCCGGAGAGGACCGTCAGGCGCCGGTTCTGGGGCATGGAGTCACCGCCACGTGTCCCGGACCCGCTGGAAGCGGCTGCCTCGTGGGCCCGATCCGTAGCGGACCAGGACATGTCGGTCACTCCGTACCCCCGTGATACTTGCTCGTGCGAAGCCGAGATCAGCTCTCGGCACCGCCGAACTCGCGCTCCAAGGACGCGCGCTGGTTGGCACCGAGACCCCGCACACGGCGGGACTCGGCGATACCCAGGCGCTCCATGAGCTGCTTGGCGCGGACCTTGCCGACGCCAGGGAGCGACTCCAGCAGAGCCGAGACCTTCATCTTGCCGATGACGTCGTCGGTCTGCCCATCCTTCAGCACCTCAGCCAGAGAAACCGCGCCGTGCTTGAGCCGGTTCTTGACCTCGGCACGCTCTTTACGTGCCTTGGCAGCCTTCTCAAGAGCTGCGGCGCGCTGCTCGGGGGTTAGGGGAGGAAGAGCCACGCCGGGTCACCTCGAATTTCTGTCGATGTACTCGGACGGGAGGGGAAACTAGCTGGTCCATGCCCCATCAGGCAACGTCAAGACCTGTTTCTGTGCCCATAAAATTGATTCTACTACTTCCAGTAATGGAAAAGTCACGCTTTGTCTATGAAAACCGCTCCATCAGCCATCTAACCGAGCGGCACTCGGAGTCCCCCATTCGCCCCCGATTCGCGCTCAGGTGAGGCTCACTCGGCGGAGAGCGGCGGCTATCCCGGCGGCGGCCGCGCCGGGGTCGGCGGACCCCGTGATCGGCCGGCCGATGACCAGAAGATCGGCCCCGTGGCTCAGGGCGTCCTCGGGAGTCGCTACTCTTGCTTGATCCTGAGTGTCGGCGCCGGCGGGCCGCACGCCCGGGGTGATGAGCGTGATGCCGGGGCCGACCTCTGCCCGCACGGCGGCGACCTCGCGCGGCGAGCAGACCAGAGCCTGGGCTCCGGCGCCCACGGCGAGAGCGGCCATCCGGCGCGCGGCGTCGCCCGGGGGGCCCTGGATGCCGATGGCGGCCAGATCGGCCTCCGAGAGCGACGTGAGAAGCGTCACGGCGGCGATCTGGGTGTTGGGGGCCGCCTCCACGGCCGCCCGGATCATCGCCGGCCCACCGGCCGCGTGGACGGTCAGGATGGCCGGCTTCAGCCGGGAGACGGCACGAGCGGCCGCCGCCACGGTGTTGGGGATGTCATGGAGCTTTAGGTCCAGGAAGACGTGCACACCGCTCGCGCCGCGCACCGACGCGATCACGTCGGGACCGTAGCGGAGATAGAGCTCCAGCCCCACCTTCACGGTGGAGACGTGGGGCGTCACCAGGCTCGCCCAGCGGGCAGCCGTCTCCAGTTCGGGCGCGTCCAAGGCCACGGCGATGGGAGCGGGCGTCGTCACAGGGAACTCTCCTCCAGATCGGTTCTGTTGCGGGGCGCGGACCCCGGGGGACGGTGGGCGAGCCCTACGGCGTCGGCCAGGCGGTCGAAACCGCGCTCCTGGAGAAGCTCCTCGAGCTCCCTGAGGATGCGCGGGCAGGCGTACGGGTCGTGGAACAGGGCGGTGCCCACGGCGACGGCGCAGGCGCCGGCCAGGATGAGCTCCAGCGCGTCCCTGCCGGTCGTCACGCCGCCCATGCCGACGATCGGAACCCCCGGGAGGGCCGCGTGAACCTGCCAGACGCAGCGGACCGCCAGGGGCCGTACGGCGGGGCCGGAAAGGCCGCCGGTCCCCGCCGCGAGCGAGGGCCGCATGGTGTCCACGTCGATGCTCATGCCGACCGGCGTGTTGATCATCGCAAGGGCGTCGGCGCCGCCGTCGACGCACGAGCGCGCGACCGCGACGATGTCGGCGACGTCGGGGGAAAGCTTGGCGATCACCGGAACGTCGTACCGCGTCGCCGCGCGCACCGACGCCACGACCTCGGCGGCCGCCGAGCCGTCCCGGGCGAAGACCCTGCCGCGGTCCTCGACGTTCGGGCAGGACAGGTTGATCTCGACGGCGGCCACCCCCGGCGCGTCGGCGAGCCGCCGGGCGAGCGCGGTGTACTCCGCGACCGTGCCGCCGCCGATGGAGACCACGGTCCGCGCGCCCCGCTCGGCCAGCCAGGGCAGCTCCTGCTCCAGGAACGCGTCGACGCCGGGGCCCTGGAGGCCCACGGCGTTCAGCAGCCCCGACGGCGTCTCGGCCATCCGGGGCGTCGGCCGTCCGGCCCGGGGAGCCATGGTGATCGACCGGGTGACGAACGCGCCGAGCCGCATGACGTCGTAGAACTGCGCCAGCTCGCGACCGGTCCCCCCGCATCCGGAGGCCGTCATGACCGGGTTGGGCAGCTCGACATGGGCGAGGTAGCTCCGCAGGTCAGCCGCTATGGCCGCTCACCTCGCCCCGCCCTGTGCGCCGGGGGCCCCGCTCAGGCATGCCGTCCTCCGGGAGCGCCGAGCGCGTCGAACGGGATCGTTCCGACGTCGTCGAACCGGACGCGCTCCCCCCGGAAGACCGGGCCGTCCGTGCACGCCCGGACCATCCGGGTCACCCCGTCATCACCGATCACCGGCACGACGCATGTCATGCACACGCCGATGCCGCAGGCCATGCGCTCCTCCACGGCGACCTGGACCGGGATGTCGAACTCGGCGGCCACGGCCGTCACCCCGCGCAGCATGTCCATGGGCCCGCACGCGTAGACCACGTCGGCCCTCGCGTCGGCGATCACGCCGGGCAGCACGTCGGTCACCCGGCCGCGCATGCCGAGCGAGCCGTCCTCGGTGGTGAGCGTGGTGGTCTCGCCCATCCGGCGGGCCCGGAGCGCGCCGAACACCCGGTCGGCGCCGGCCGCGCCGAGGACGAAGTCGATCCGGCAGCCGCGCTGCTGGAGGGCGTCGCCCAGCGAGAAAAGCGACGCCGAGCCGTACTCGCCGCCGACGAGCACGCAGGTGCAGGGGTCGCGGGGCAGCGGGAACGGCCGGCCGAGCGGGCCGACCAGGTCCAGCGTGTCGCGCGCCCGCAGGTCGGCCAGCCAGGCCGTTCCCGCGCCGCGCACGGTGAAGACCAGCTCCACCGTGCCACCATAGTCCGGCTTGACGTCGTGGATGGCGAAGGCCCGCCGGGTCAGCATCGAGGTGGTCGGGCCGCCGACGGCGACCGTGACGAAGTGGCCGGGGCGGTACCGGTCGGCGATGCCCGGCGCGACCACCGTCAGCGCATGGTAGGCGTCAACCCGGCGCGTCGTCAGCACCGTGCCCGTCACCTGCACCGGACTCCCGGCCACTCCCCTACTCCCTCAGCTGGTCGGCCCCGCTCGGTCCCCAGCTAATCCCTCAGCCTCCGCGCGTGCTCCTGGAGCGACCGTACGCCCACGTCGCCCCGGACGATGTGCTGGATGCCCTGAACGGCCGCCGCGAGGCCCTGCACGGTGGTGATGCAGGGGATGCCGCGCAGGACGGCGGCGGTGCGGATCTCGTACCCGTCCAGGCGGGGCCCGGACTGGCCGGGGCTGCCGAACGGGGTGTTCACGATGAGGTCCACCTCCCCGTCCAGGATCCGCCGCACGATCGTGGGCTCACCGCCGGGACCACTCCCGTCGCTGTGCTTGCGCACGATCTTGGCACGGACACCGTTACGGCGCAGCACCTCCGCCGTCCCCTCGGTCGCCAGAATCTCAAATCCCAGATCCGCCAGCGCCTTCACCGGGAAGATCGCCGCCCGCTTGTCCTTGTTCGCCACCGACACGAACGCCCGCCCCTTGGTCGGCAACGGCCCATACGCCCCCGCCTGCGACTTGGCGTACGCGGTCCCGAAGAACTCGTCGATGCCCATCACCTCACCGGTCGAGCGCATCTCCGGCCCCAGCACGATGTCCACCCCCCGGAACCGGTTGAACGGCAGCACCGCCTCCTTGACCGCGATCGGCGCGTCCAACGGCAGCGTGCCGCCGTCCCCTGTCGCCGGGAGCATCCCCTCCGCGCGGAGTTCGGCGACGGTGGCGCCGAGCATGACCCGGGCCGCGGCCTTGGCCAGCGGCACCGCGGTGGCCTTGGACACGAACGGCACCGTACGGCTCGCCCGCGGATTGGCCTCCAGAACGTAGAGCACCCCGGCGGCCATCGCGTACTGCACGTTCAGCAGCCCGCGCACCCCGACCCCCCGGGCGATCGCCTCGGTCGCCGCGCGGATCCGCTTGATGTCGAAACTCCCGAGGGTGATCGGGGGCAGCGCGCAGGCCGAGTCACCCGAATGGATCCCGGCCTCCTCGATGTGCTCCATCACGCCGCCGAGGTAGAGCTCCTCGCCGTCGTACAGGGCGTCGACGTCGATCTCGATCGCGTCGTCGAGGAACTTGTCGATCAGCACCGGGTTGTCCGACGCCCGCACCGCCTTGGCCATGTACGTCTGGAGGGTGTCGTCGTCGTAGACGATGGCCATGCCCGCCCCGCCGAGCACGTAGGAGGGGCGGACCAGCACCGGATAGCCGATCTCCGCGGCGATCTCCTGCGCCCCGGCCACCGTCGTGGCGGTGCCGTGCTTCGGGGCGGGCAGGTTCGCCTCGGCCAGCACCCGCCCGAACGCGCCCCGCTCCTCGGCCAGATGAATCGACTCCGGTGAGGTGCCGACCACCGGCACCCCCGCGTCCTTGAGCGCCTGCGCCAACCCCAGCGGCGTCTGCCCGCCGAGCTGCACGATCACCCCGACGACCGGGCCCGCGGCCTGCTCGGCGTGCACGACCTCCAGCACGTCCTCCAGCGTGAGCGGCTCGAAATACAGCCGGTCGGAGGTGTCGTAGTCGGTCGAGACCGTCTCGGGGTTGCAGTTGACCATGACCGTCTCGAACCCGGCCTTGGACAGCTCGAACGAGGCGTGTACACACGCGTAGTCGAACTCGATGCCCTGCCCGATCCGGTTCGGCCCACTGCCGAGGATGATCACCTTGGGGCGGTCCCCCGGGGGGACCTCGCTCTCCTCGTCATAGGTCGAATACAGGTACGGCGTGGCCGCGGCGAACTCCGCCGCGCACGTGTCCACGGTGTTGTACACCGGCCGCACCCCCAGATCGTGCCGGACCTGCCGCACGTGCGCTTCGGTGAGGGCGAGGATCTCCGCGATCTGCGCGTCGCTGAACCCATGCGTCTTCGCCCTGACCAGGGTCGCCTCGTCGAGGGTCGTGATGGAGTGGGCGACCTCGTCGATCGCGAACAGCTGATCCACGAACCACGGGTCGATCGACGTCGCCTCGACAAGCTGCTGCGGGGTGGCGCCGGCGCGGATGGCCTGCTGCATCGTGCGCAGCCGCCCGTCATGCGGCGTCCGGCACGCCTCCAGCAGGTCCTCTAACGCACCGTGCTCGCCGATCCAGGAGAAGGACGATCCCTTCTTCTCCATCGACCGCAGCGCCTTCTGCAGCGCCTCGGGGAACGACCGCCCGATCGCCATCGCCTCACCGACCGACTTCATATGGGTCGTCAGCGTCTGATCGGCCCCCGCGAACTTCTCGAACGCGAACCGCGGCACCTTGACGACGATGTAGTCCAGGGACGGCTCGAACGACGCCGGCGTCTCCTTGGTGATGTCGTTGGGCACCTCATCGAGGGTGTAGCCGATGGCCAGCTTCGCGGCGATCTTGGCGATCGGGAACCCCGTCGCCTTGGACGCCAGCGCCGACGACCGCGACACCCGCGGGTTCATCTCGATCACGATCATCCGCCCGGTGGCCGGGTCGATCGCGAACTGGATGTTGCACCCGCCGGTGTCCACCCCCACCTCACGGATCACCGCGATCGCCACGTCCCGCATGTTCTGATACTCGCGGTCGGTCAGCGTCAACGCCGGCGCGACAGTCACACTGTCCCCCGTGTGCACGCCCATCGGGTCGATGTTCTCGATCGAGCACACGATGACGACGTTGTCGGCCCGGTCCCGCATGACCTCCAGTTCGTACTCCTTCCACCCGAGGATCGACTCCTCCAGGAGCACCTCGGTGGTCGGAGAGGCGTCCAGGCCCGCCCCGGCGATGCGCCGCAGCTCGCTATCGTCGTGGGCGAACCCCGAGCCCGCGCCGCCCATCGTGAACGACGGCCGCACCACCACCGGATACCCCAGCTCCCGCGCGGCGGCCAGGCACTCGTCCATGCTGTGGCAGATCACGCTGCGCGCCGACTCGGCGTTCAGCCCCCGCTCCGCGGCGACCTTCGCCACGATCTCCTTGAACCGCTCCCGGTTCTCCCCCGCCTGGATCGCGTCGAAGTTCGCTCCGATCAGCTCGACGCCGTACTTGTCCAGCACGCCGGCCTCATGCAGCGCGACCGCCGCGTTCAAGGCGGTCTGCCCGCCCAGCGTCGGCAGCAACGCGTCCGGCCGCTCCTTCGCGATGACCTTCTCGACCATCTCCGGCGTGATGGGCTCGACATAGGTCGCGTCGGCGAACTCCGGATCCGTCATGATCGTCGCCGGGTTGCTGTTCACCAGGATCACCCGGAACCCCTCGGCCCGCAGCACCCGGCACGCCTGCGTGCCCGAGTAATCGAACTCGCACGCCTGCCCGATCACGATCGGCCCGGAACCGATCACCATGATCGACTCGATGTCCGTGCGCTTAGGCACCCTTCTCCCCCTTTGTGCGGTCCATCAGCTCACAGAACTCGTCGAACAGGTACGCCGCGTCGTGCGGGCCCGCCGCCGCCTCGGGGTGGTACTGCACGCTGAACGCCGGCCGGTCGAGCAGCCGCAGGCCCTCCACGCAGCCGTCGTTGAGGTTCACGTGGCTCACCTCGGCCCGGCCGTACGGCGTCTCGAAGGGCCCGTCGAGCGGGGCCTGCACGGCGAAGCCGTGGTTGTGCGCGGAGATCTCCACCTTGCCCGTGCGGCGGTCCTGGACGGGCTGGTTCACGCCGCGGTGGCCGTACCGCAGCTTGTACGTCCCCAGCCCGAGCGCGCGGCCGAGGATCTGATTGCCGAAGCAGATGCCGAAGAACGGCGTGCCGGAGTCCAGGACCCCGCGCAGGGCGGCGACGGCGTAGTCCGCGGTGGCGGGGTCGCCGGGGCCGTTGGAGAAGAAGACGCCGTCCGGGCGGAGGGCGAGGACGTCGTCCGCCGTCGCGCTCGCAGGCAGCACATGGACCTCACAGCCCCGCTCCGCCAGCCGCTGCGGCGTCATCGCCTTGATGCCCAGGTCCACGGCCGCGACCGTGAACCGCTTGGTCCCGCGTGCCGCCACGACGTACGGCTCGGCCGTCGAGACCTCCTTGGCGAGGTCCGCCCCCTCCATGCCGGGCGAACGCCGTACCCGCTCGATCAACTCCTCCAACGGCGCCTGAGCCGCGCCGGAGAAGATCCCGGCACGCATGGCCCCCCGCTCACGCAGGTGCCGCGTCAGCGCCCGCGTCCCGCGCATCGCGATGCCGACGACGCCCTGGTCGCGCAGGTAGTCGTCCAGGGTCTTGGTGGACCGCCAGTTGGAGGGGATCCGGGACGGCTCACGAACGACGTAGCCCGACACCCAGACCCGGCCGGACTCGGGGTCCTCCTCGTTCACGCCGGTGTTCCCGATGTGCGGCGCGGTCATCGCGACGATCTGCCGGTGATACGACGGGTCGGTCAGCGTCTCCTGGTAGCCCGTCATGCCGGTGTTGAAGACCATCTCCCCGAAGGTCTCCCCCTCGGCGCCATAGGGCGTTCCCTCGAAGACGCGACCGTCCTCGAGCACGAGCAGCGCTGTCATACGAGCTTCCCTTCAAGAACGGTCGGACGGCCGCGGAGGAACGTGGCGACGACGCGCCCGGGGAGCGTCATCCCCTCGTACGGCGTGTTGCGGCTCCGGGAGGCCATGGCCGTGGGGTCCACGAGCGACCGGACCGCCGGGTCGTAGAGCGTGATGTTGGCCGGGGCGCCCGGCTCGACGGGGCGGCCGTGGCCGGCCAGGCGGCCGATCCGCGCCGGGCGCAGCGACATGCGGTCGGCGACGCCGGCCCAGTCGAGCAGGCCGGTCTCGATCATGGCCTCCTGGACGACGGACAGCGCCGTCTCCAGGCCGATCATGCCCATGGCCGCCGCGCCCCACTCGGTCTCCTTGTCCTCGACCGGGTGGGGGGCGTGGTCGGTCGCGACGCAGTCGATCGTGCCGTCGGCCAGCGCCTCACGCAGCGCCCGCACGTCCTCCCGCGTCCGCAGCGGCGGGTTCACCTTGTAGATCGGGTTGTACGGCCCGACCGGCGAGCTCTCGGCGCAAGAGTCGGTGAGCAGCAGGTGGTGGGGGGTCACTTCGGCGGTGACGTCCCAGCCCTTCGACTTGGCCCAGCGGATGATCTCCACCGAGCCCGCCGTCGAGACGTGGCAGACGTGCAGCCGGGAGCCGACGTGCGCGGCGAGCAGGCAGTCGCGGGCGATGATCGCCTCCTCGGCGACGGCGGGCCAGCCGGTCAGGCCGAGCCTGCCGGACACCTCGCCCTCGTTGAGCTGGGCGCCCTCGGTCAGGCGCGGCTCCTGGGCATGCTGGGCCACGACCCCGTCGAACGCCTTGACGTACTCCAGCGCCCGCCGCATCAGCACGGCGTCGGAGACGCACTTGCCGTCGTCGGAGAAGACGCGGACGCGGGCGGCCGAGTCGGCCATCGCGCCAAGCTCGGCGAGCTGCCTGCCCTCCAGGCCGGAGGTGACCGCGCCGACCGGCTGGACGTCGCAGTAGCCGTGCTCCTGGCCGAGTCGCCAGACCTGCTCGACGACCCCGGCCGTGTCGGCGACCGGGGAGGTGTTGGCCATGGCGTGGACGGCGGTGAAGCCGCCACGGGCCGCCGCCTGGGTGCCGGTCTCGACGGTCTCGGCGTCCTCCCGGCCCGGCTCGCGCAGGTGGGTGTGCAGGTCCACGAGACCGGGCAGGGCGACCAGGCCGGCCGCGTCGACGGTCTGATCGGCCGTCGTGCCGCGGAGGTCGCCGACCTCGGCGACCAGGCCGTCCCTGATGAGGATGTCAGCGGGGTCGCCGCCGAGGATCGCGGCGCCCTTGATGAGGATGGTCACGGTCACTCGGCACCTCCGACGGCGGGTTCGGGACGCATGTCACAGTCTCCGAGCAGCAGGTGTACGGCCCTCACTCGGCACCTCCGAT
>NZ_JAOEGB010000060.1 GCF_025420585.1 Planotetraspora sp. A-T 1434
TGAGGAGACCAGGTCCCACAGGTCCTCGGGGGAGGCCACGCCGCCGGGCAGCCGGCAGCCCATCCCCACGATCGCGATCGGCTCCCGTTGTTCCTCTCGTACATCCCGTAATTCTTCGCGCGTCTTGTGCAGTTCCTCGGTCACACGCCGGAGGAGATGCCGGATCTGGTCGTCACTCACAGGGGTCTGCCTCCAGGGCACAGGCTGGACAAGGGAGAGGCTCAGGAGATGCCGAGTTCGTTGCTGATGAAGCTGATGAGCTCGTCGTCGGAGGCCGAGGACAGGTCTCCGGACGCCGGATGACCGCCCGGCACGCCGCCCGGCATGCCGCCGGGCACCGCCTCACCGGGCGGCGGCGTGTCCAGGAGCCGCCGCAACCGCGCTGTCGCCGCGTCCCGGTCCAGGGGAGGCAGCGAAGCCACGGAGAGCAGGCTCTCAAGTTCATCGATCTTCGCCAGCATCGCGGCGAGTGGCGGCTCCGGCTCGGGAACCAGTACGGCATGCAGGTGGTCGACCAGCTCCGCGGGAGTCGGATAGTCGAAGACGAGAGAGCTCGGCAGCGCCGTACCCGTGAGCCGGCTGAGGCGGTTCCGCAGCTCGACCGCGGACAGGGAGCTGAATCCCTGGTCGCGGAAGCCGCGCTGGTCGTCCACATCCGCCGCGGAGCTGTGCCCAAGAACGGCGGCGATCTCGGTGCGGACGACCCTGCGAACCGTCTGCCGCCTTTCCGCCTCGGGCAGTGTGGACAGCCGCCGCACCAGGTCCGGGCCGTCGTCGCCCCCCGCCTCCGAGGCGGCGGCAGGGCCGCTTAGCGCGGCTTCACGGGCCTCGGGCAGCTCGGCGAGCAGGGGGTGCGGCCGGGTCGCGAGCACGGCGGTCCAGTCGGCTCTGCTGACAATGAGCCGGGTCTCCCCGTGATCCAGCACCTCCTCCAGCGCGGTGACCGCGAGGTCCGGGTCCATCGGCCGTAACCCGTTGCGCCGCAACTGCTGCTTCGCCCCGTCGCCGGCGATGCCGTCGCCGTCCCACTGGCCCCACGCGATCGATGTGGCGGGCAGGCCGATGGAGCGGCGGTGCTCGGCGAACGCGTCCAGGAAGGCGTTGCCCGGCGCGTAGTTGCCCTGCCCCGCGGTGCCGATCGTGCCGGCGATCGACGAGAACAGCACGAACGCGGAGAGGTCCAGGTCGCGGGTCAGCTCGTGCAGGTTCAGCGCCCCTCCGACCTTGACCCGCTGGGCCCGGTGCATCCGCTCGGTGGTGAGCGAGTCGAGCAGGGAGTCGTCCAGGACCGCCGCGGTGTGGATCACGGCGCTGAGCGGGTGTTCGGGAGGGATGGCCGCGAGTGTGGCGGCGAGCGCGTCCCGGTCGGACACGTCGCAGGCGGCGATGGTGACCCGCGCGCCGAGGCCGGTGAGCTCCGCCTCCAGCTCCGCGGCGCCCGGAGCGTCGAGCCCCCGGCGGCCGATGAGCAACAGGTGCCGGACCCCGCGCCGAGCCAGGCGGCGTGCGACATGCCCACCGAGTGCGCCCGTACCACCGGTGATCAGTACGGTCCCGGGCGACGCCCACGGTGACGGTACGGCGGAGCCGTCGAGGAGGGGCGCGGGCACCAACCGGCGCGCCAGAAGCCCGGCGGCGCGGACGGCCAGCTCGGACTCGCCGTGATCTCCGGCCAACGCGGTGACGGCGTGTGCGGCGGCTCGGGCGTCCGGCCTCGCGGGCAGGTCGAGCAGGCCGCCCCACCCCTCGGGCCTCTCGGCTGCGACCACGCCACCGAGACCCCACGCCAGCGCACGACCGGGGTGGCTCAACTGATCGGACGGCGTCGCCGAGACGGTTCCGCTGGTCGCGATCCAGAGCGGCCCGGAGATCCCGGCGACACCGAGGGCCTGGATCAGGGCCACCTCGGCGGCGTTTCCTCGGGACACTGCCGGATGCGCCGCGTGCGGGGTGTCATCGAACGAAAGCAGGGATAGCACCCCTGTGACGGGCTCGTCAGGGGAGACGGAGCCCAGCGCCTCGATGAGCGCGTCCCGGTCGGCCGTCCCGGCATCGATCACGATGGACGCCGCCTCGGCGCCCCGCTCCTCGAAGGCATGGGCGAGGACCTTGGCCCATTCCGCTGCCTCACTGTGGGCGGGACGGACCAGCAACCAGCGCCCGGCGAGGCGGGCCGGCGTCTCCGTGGTGACGGGCCGCCACGACAGCCGGTATCGCCAGGAGTCGATGGTCGATCGAGTGCCCCGCGCGGCGTGCCAGGACGCGAGCGCCGGCAGGACCGCGCCGAGCGACTCCCGCACCCCCTCGTCGCCGGCTCCCAGCGTTTCGACCAGGGAATCGAGGTCGCCGCGGCTGACCGTGTCCCAGAAGCGGGCGTGCGCCTCGTCGCTTTCGCCGTTCCCGGCCGCGGCGGCGCTGGGTTTCGGATGGTCGAGCCAGTGTCTCCGCTGCTGGAAGGCGTAGGTGGGGAGGTCGACGGTGGTGGGGTCGCTGTCGGTGTAGACGGCTGCCCAGTCGACGGGGGTGCCTCGGGTGTGGAGGTGGGCGGCGGCGGTGAGGGCGGTGGCGACTTCGGGCCGGTCGCCCCGGAGCGCCGGAATGGCGGTGATGGTGTCGCTGGAAAGTGCCTCTTGGGCCAGTGCGGTGAGTACGGCGTCCGGACCGATTTCGAGGTAGGCGGTGATGCCGTCGTTGTGTGCGGTTTGTAG
>NZ_JAOEGB010000061.1 GCF_025420585.1 Planotetraspora sp. A-T 1434
GCTCCGGGGTGATCGCCACGAACGAGAGAGCTGCGCAAGCCGTACGGGGCCGACACGCCCGGTGGGCTTCCTTCATCAACGATCAATTACGCCGTCAGGTTGAACAGGCCCAGTCACGAACCCCGCGTTAGTCTCACGGTCGTGACGATCAGGAACTCGCACTGCTCCTTCTGCGGTACGGCCTTCGCGACCGGCCAGACCTGGCCGCGCACCTGCTCCGGCTGTGCGAACACCAGCTACCTGAACCCGCTGCCCGTCGCGGTGATGGTGCTACCGGTGGACGACGGCCTGCTGGTGATCCGCCGTGACATCGAACCGCACCGTGGCGGGCTCGCCCTGCCCGGCGGCTTCATCGACATCGGCGAATCCTGGC
The DNA here is from genome assembly GCF_025420585.1 of Planotetraspora sp. A-T 1434. GTDB lineage: Bacteria > Actinomycetota > Actinomycetes > Streptosporangiales > Streptosporangiaceae > JAOEGB01. The sequence goes on from NZ_JAOEGB010000061.1 coordinate 374, forward strand.
AGCAGGCGGCCGTCCGGGAACTCCACGAAGAGACGGGGATCGTCGTCGACGCAGACGATCTACGGCTTTTCAACGTGCTCAGCGCTCCCGACGGCACTGTGCTGATCTTCGCCTTGGGCCCGCGGACCAGCTCGGCCATCCTCCCTCCGGTCGCGGCCACGGCCGAAACATCGGAGTGGTCGCTGATCGACGGGCCACAGGAGCTCGCGTTCCCCCTGCACACCCGGATCGTCGCGGAGTACTTCGGCTCGAAATGATCCACGAACGTTTCCGGCGCGAAGGGCTTGGTCATCACGCGGAATCGCCATTGGGGGTGGATTCCTTCTCGGCAGCCCGTGGCACCGATCCCGCTCGTGGGCCATCGACCGGCAACATGGCCTGGCGTTTACTGTGGCGCTGCCGCCACCGGCTGCCGGCCGGCCTCCTCGGCGGTGGGTGCGATTCTGGCCATCGCCACACGCAGGATGGGCGGGGCCATGAGCGACGTGACCACCGCCACGAGGATGATGATCGTGTACGTCTCGGAGTTCAGCACACCGAGACGCAGGCCGACCGTGGCGATGATGACCTCGATGACGCCGCGGGCGTTCATGCCCGCCCCCAGCGCGAGCGCCTCCCAACTGGAGAGGCGGCTGGCGCGGGCGCCGAGATAGGCGCCCGCGAACTTCCCGGCGACGGCGACGGCCAGGACTACCAGCGCCGCCCCGAGCACCTCGATCCTCGCCAGGGCGGTCAGGTTCATCCGCAACCCCGCGGTGGCGAAGAAGATGGGCGCGAGCACCGCGAGCACCACGGCCCGCAGCGGGGCGAGCGCGGCGGGGTCGGGCTTGCCCCACTCGCCGACGAGGATGCCCGCCACGAAGGCGCCGAAGGCGGCCTCCAGGCCCAGGGCCTGGGTGCCTGCGGCGGACAACAGGATCAGGATCACCGTGACGCCGACGACGGCCGCGTTCCCCTGGGCGTACTGGTAGATCTTCCTGGTCAACGGCCTGCCCACGACGGCGGCGAAGAGGAGGACACCGAGCACGTACGCCACGGAGAGCGCCACGTTCGCCGCGTGGAGGCCGGTCGTGGCCATGACCGAGACGATCGACAGCATCACCCAGCCGAAGACGTCGTCGACCACCCCGGCGACGAGCGTCAGCTGGCCGATGTCGCGATGCAGCAGGTTCATGTCGAAGAGCGTCTTGGCGATCACCGGGATGGCGCTCACGCACATGGCCACGGCCAGGAACAGCGCGAACACCGTGCGGTCCCGGCTGCCGTCCGTCAGCGGCGACGGCAGCAGGCCGGTCCCGACGCCCAGGACGAGCGGGACGACCAGGCCGGACACGCTGATCTTGACGGCGGTGGCCCCCCGCCTGCGCACCAGCCCCAGGTCCAGGTGGCTGCCGGTGACGCCCACCAGCAGCAGCACGCCGATCTGGCCGATCGCGTCCAGCAGGTGGAACTGCTCGGCGTCGTGCGGCACCAGCCAGCCCGCCGCCCCGGGGGCGACGATCTGGAGAAGCGACGGTCCCAGGAGAATGCCCGCGCACAGCTCGCCGACCACGGGTGGCATTTTCAGCCGTACGGCGAGCCGGCCGAGGACCACGGCGACGAGGAGCAGTACGCCGACCTGTAACAGGAACGACAGCAGTGAGTGAGCCCCCAGCGGCGGGACGGGACCGGTCATCGCCCGGATTCCGGCCGCATCGCTCTGACCAGGCTCAGCGGACGCATGTCGGTCCACGTCTGGTCGATGTAGGCCAGGCAGGACTCCTTGTCCCCACGCCTGCCCACGTCGGACCAGCCCCGGGGCAGGCCGCGGCCGGCCGGCCAGATCGAGTACTGCCCCTCGTCGTTGATCACCACGATGAATTCGTCGTTCACAGCTGTGCCCTTCTTCGCTGGGTTCTTATCGGTTCTTCGGTGAATTTCTTCTAGGACTCGCGACGCATGCGGAGCCGGCGCTGTCTGAGCGCCCGCTCGCGCGCGTCTCGGTGAGTGCCGTCCTTCGCCACCGCCGAGGACTCGCCGGAACCGTTGACGAGCAGGTCGGCGAGCGCGCGGGGCGTGGGGCGGCGGAACAGTTCGAGCATGGCGATGTCGCGCCCGAAATCGACCCGGATGCGTTCCCGCACCACCGGCAGGAGCAGCGAGTGACCGCCCAGGTCGAAGAAGTTGTCGTTCATGCCCACCTGGGCGATGTCGAGCGTCTCGCGCCAGATGTCCACGAGACGTGT
>NZ_JAOEGB010000062.1 GCF_025420585.1 Planotetraspora sp. A-T 1434
GTCCGCCTGTGACGAGGCTTGCGGGTCCCCACACTCCCACCGACAATATCTGTTGTCAAGACTCATGAAATTGTCGGTGCGTCGGCCTGCCGTACAGGCCGTGGACGACCGGCCGGGGGACACCGCACGGCGAGAGATGCACGGCGGGACAGGCGGCGATCACGATGCGAAGGTGACCGATGGCGATTCGGGCTCGGTCGCTCGGACCCCTGTCGGCTCGCGGCCTTATCCGTGTTCCAGCCGTTCAGCGAAGGAACGACAGACATGAGCTCTTCATCGACCATCACCGACGACGCGACGGCCGTGCGCGAGGTGCCGCGGCGCATCGTCGCCGCGTGGGCCCAGAACGACGCGGAGGCCTTCGCCGGGGTCTTCACCGAGGACGCCACGATGATCCTCCCCGGGGACATCTTCGTCAGCGGCCGCCAGGGGATCCGCGAGTTCATGACCATGGCGTACTCCGGCCCCTACAAGGGCACCCGGGTGGCCGGCGACCCGATCTCGGCGAAGTTCATCGGCAAGGACGCGGCCGTGCTCGTCACGCGTGGCGGTGTCCTCGCTCCCGGCGACGCCGAGGTCACGCCGGAGCGTGCCGTCCGGGCGACGTGGGTGCTGGCCAAGCAGGATGGGCAGTGGCTGATCACCGCCTACCAGAACACCCCCATCGGCGCGGCCTGACCCGCTCGCGCTCCCGCGGCCAGGCTCGCTGCGCCGTTCCCCGACATCCGGCAAAGAGACTCTTTCGCGGCATTCCGGAGGCTACCGAATGACGAGCAACACCGTCGGGAGTACCGACGACTTTTCGATCGAGGTCCCGGCCCACGAGGACTGGGAGGACATCTACCAGGTGTTCTCCGCGGGCATCAACATCGACGGCGACCCCCAGAGCCTGGAGGCCGAGCGCGAGCTGTTCGAGCCCGAGCGCTCGCTGGTCGTGCGGAGCGACGGCCGGATCGTCGCCACGCTGGGCGGCAACACCCGGCAGATCGCGGTTCCCGGCGCGGTGATCCCCGCCGCCCACGGCTGCCGGGGCGCGGTGTCCGCGACCGTCCGGCGCCAGGGCATCCTCACCCAGTTGATGCGCCGGCACTTCGAGGACGCGCGCGCCCTCGGCGAGGCCATCACCCTGTGCTGGGCCAGCGAAGGCCGCATCTACCACCGGTTCGGGTACGGCGTGGCGGTCCGGCGGCTCGCGCTCAACGTGAACTCGCGCGAGGTCACGCCTCCGCCGGGGACCCCTGCCGGAAGGGTCACCGAAGGCTCGCCGGCCGACCTCCGCGACGCCCTCGTCAAGATCTACGACCAGGTCTACGCCGAGCGCCCGGGATGGTCGGAGCGTACGGCCGCGCACTGGGACTACCGCCTGGCCGATCTCATGTCGCAGCGGGCGGGCGGCTCGGCGCTGCGGGCCGTCATCCACGAAGGCGACGACGGCATCGACGGCTACGCCCTGTGGCGGGTGCGGAGCTCCTGGTCGGGGACCGGCCCGCTAAGCACGGTGGACGTCGTCGAGCAGGTCTCCACGACCCCCGAGGCGTACGACGCGCTGTGGCGTTTCCTGCTCAAGGTCGACCTCACCCGCTACGTCTCGACGTGGTCGGTCTCGGTCGACGAGCCGCTGTTCTACTGGGTCGGCGAGGCGCGGCAACTGTCGGCGCACCTGTGCGACGGGCTCTACATCCGGGTCGTCGACGTCGCCAAGGCGCTGGCGTCGCGCCGGTACGCCACGGCCATCGACGTCGTCATCGACGTCACCGACGACTTCCTGCCGGTCAACACCGGAAAGTGGCGCCTGACCGGGTCGCCGGACTCGGCGTCCTGCGCGCCCACGACGGACGACGCGGACCTGGCGTTCGACATCCGGGCTCTCGGGGCCGTCTACATGGGCGGGGCGTCGCTGCAGGCGCTGGCCGGCGCCGGCCTGATCCGCGAGTTGCGTCCCGGCGCGCTCGCCGAGGCCGCCCCGGCATTCGGGTGGCACCAGCCGCCGTCCGCCTTCGAGATCTTCTGACGACGCGTCGCCGTTCGGTGGCCATACTCGGGGATCGAATCGGTGGCCGCCCGGGCGTTCCCGGCTTCGCCTCAAGGAGGATCATCGGCCCCGCGCGGAGCATCACTGCCCTGCGCGGGGCGTCCTCGCGTGTAGCGCGGCCGATCCCGGCGTCCGCCGCAGAGCATCCTCGGAGAAGACAGCCGGAACACGGCTGGTGCAGGTTAGTGTCGCCAGGCCCACGCCTTAGCGCGATCGACAGCCTGAGGCGCCCCAGGGCCTGGTAGCTCGTGATCAGAG
>NZ_JAOEGB010000063.1 GCF_025420585.1 Planotetraspora sp. A-T 1434
CCACAACGCCGTTGCGTTTAGCATCGCGGGCGGGAGGCAAGTCCCTTCTCGAAGATCGTGATGTGGGTGTGGAAGCTGTAGGTTTGCGTGGTTGTGGGGTGCTGTCCGGCGTTGGGGCGGTATTTGCTGGTCGGGTTCTTTCGGGTGCGGGCTTTGATCCGGGGTCTGCGCCGGGCGGGTAGGAGCGCGTTCAGGACGGCCTGGCCGATCGCGCCGATCAGATCGACCGGCCGGGCTGGGAAGATCTGGGTGGCGGTGGTCACCGTGTCGCGGGCCGCCTGCAGTAAGACGGTGAAGCTGATCTGGTCCATGTCCAGGCCCGGGCGGGTGAGCGCGGTGTCGGCGGCGGCGTGGATCAGCGCCTGGTAGGCGGTCAGCAGGGCGTAGACCTCCTGCTCGATTCCGCAGATGGTGCGTGAGCGCAGTACGCGGCCGTCCAGCATGGTCGCTTTGAGGGATAGGTAGGTGGTCTCGGCCTGCCAGCGCTGGTGGTAGAGGTCCACCAGTTCGCGGGCGGGGTGGCGGGTGTGGTTGAGCAGGCTGGTGATCAGCCGCCACTGCTGGCTGCGGCTGGTGCCGTCGGCGAGGGTGACGGTAACGCGGGCTTCGATGATGCGGACCGGGAGTAAGACGGGCAGGACGCCGTACCCGATCTGGGCCAGGTAGGAGCCGTCGGGCAGGCGGCGCTCGATGACCGGGCAGCGACGGGCCGAGGAGCGCACCAGGAACTGCGCCCCGGTGGCCGCCAGGTCGTGCAGGAAGCCGGCGGCGTCGAAGCCGGCGTCGGCCAGCATGAGCATGCGGGCGTTCAGTGCGCCCAGCAGCGTGCGCGCGTAGGTGGTCTCGCCGTCGTCGTCGGGACCGAAGGCGGCCGCCAGCAGCGCGCGGGTGCCGCATTCGATGATGACCAGCAGGCGCAGCAGCGGGTACCCGTACTCCATTTGGTCGCCCCCGCGTTTGGGGTAGCGCCAGGTGACCGCTTCGTGGTCGGGGACGTGCAGGTGGGTGCCGTCGATGGCCACGACGCGCAGGCCCCGATAGAACACGCCCGGCACAGCCTGCCCGGCGACCGGCCCGGCCAGAATCTCAAAGAGCCGGCGCAGCGGCGCGACGCCGATCCGGCGCCGGGCCCGTGACAGCGATGACAGGCTTGGCTGAAGGAGGGGCAAGCTTGCCAAAGCGGCGGTGAGCTTGCCCCAGACCGCCCGGTAGGAGCAGTGCTCGAACAACGCCAGCGCCAGGACGAAGTACACCACCACCCGCGAGGGCAGCAGCCGTAGCCTGCGCTCGCGTGTCCCGGTCTCCTCCAGTACCGCGTCCACCAGCTGAAAGTCGACGACCTGGGTGAGCTCGCCGAGATGGCCCGGCGCGTGGACGCCGGGGGCTACCTCGATCGTGCGATGAATGACAGACTTCTCCCGCAACGGGACTCCTGATGATCTTCTGGCTTGGTCGCAAGATGATCTATCAGAAGTCCCGTTGCTTCGTCATCAGGGCTTGACGGACGGCCGATCAGCCAAACGCAACGGCGTTG
>NZ_JAOEGB010000064.1 GCF_025420585.1 Planotetraspora sp. A-T 1434
ATTTGCTTTGTGGTCAAGTCCTCGGCCTATTAGTACCGGTCAGCTCCACACATTACTATGCTTCCACCTCCGGCCTATCAACCCCATCATCTCTAGGGGGCCTTACCCACTCTCGTGGTGGGAGACCTCATCTTGAGGCGAGCTTCCCGCTTAGATGCTTTCAGCGGTTATCCCTGCCGAACGTAGCCAACCAGCCGTGCTCCTGGCGGAACAACTGGCACACCAGAGGTTCGTCCGTCCCGGTCCTCTCGTACTAGGGACAGCCCCTCTCAAGTCTCCTGCGCGCGCAGCGGATAGGGACCGAACTGTCTCGCGACGTTCTAAACCCAGCTCGCGTACCGCTTTAATGGGCGAACAGCCCAACCCTTGGGACCTACTCCAGCCCCAGGATGCGACGAGCCGACATCGAGGTGCCAAACCATCCCGTCGATATGGACTCTTGGGGAAGATCAGCCTGTTATCCCCGGGGTACCTTTTAGCCGTTGAGCGACACCGCTTCCACATGCCGATGCCGGATCACTAGTCCCAGCTTTCGCTCCTGCTCGACCCGTCAGTCTCACAGTCAAGCTCCCTTGTGCACTTACACTCGACACCTGATTGCCAACCAGGCTGAGGGAACCTTTGGGCGCCTCCGTTACACTTTAGGAGGCAACCGCCCCAGTTAAACTACCCACCAGACACTGTCCCCCACCCGGATACACGGGCGCGGGTTAGACGTCCAAAACGACCAGAGTGGTATTTCACCAATGACTCCACGATGACTAGCGTCACCGCTTCCCAGTCTCCCACCTATCCTACACAAGACGCTCCAAACGCCAATGTCAAGCTGTAGTGAAGGTCCCGGGGTCTTTCCGTCCTGCTGCGCGAAACGAGCATCTTTACTCGTACTGCAATTTCACCGGGCCTGTGGTTGAGACAGCGGGGAAGTCGTTACGCCATTCGTGCAGGTCGGAACTTACCCGACAAGGAATTTCGCTACCTTAGGATGGTTATAGTTACCACCGCCGTTTACCGGCGCTTAAGTTCTCAGCTTCGCCGAAACACGTTCGACTAACCGGTCCCCTTAACGTTCCGGCACCGGGCAGGCGTCAGTCCGTATACATCGTCTTACGACTTAGCACGGACCTGTGTTTTTAGTAAACAGTCGCTTCCCCCTGGCCACTGCGACCCCCACCAGCTTCGAACGCAAAGGTCCTACACCAGTAAAGGTCCCCCTTCTCCCGAAGTTACGGGGGCAATTTGCCGAGTTCCTTAACCACAGTTCACCCGAACGCCTTAGTATTCTCTACCTGACCACCTGAGTCGGTTTAGGGTACGGGCCGCCACGACACTCACTAGAGGCTTTTCTCGGCAGCATAGGATCACCCACTTCGCCACAATCGGCTCGGCATCACACCTCAGGATACATGAGAGACGGATTTGCCTATCTCTCTCCCTACATGCTTACCCCGGGAACAACCATCGCCCGGGATGGGCTACCTTCCTGCGTCACCCCATCGTTTACCTACTACCAGATCAGGCCGAGCGTTCA
>NZ_JAOEGB010000065.1 GCF_025420585.1 Planotetraspora sp. A-T 1434
CTCCGTCACCTGACAGTCCAGCCACACCTGCGGCGTCTGGGAGATGCCCCAGATCTGCCGCCCGAAGGGCAGCTCACCCGCGAGTTCGTCGCTGACGCCGAGGGCGCTGGTGAAGACGACCGGCATGGACGCCATGGGGCTGCCGGTGCGGCGGGCCAGCTCGCGCAGGACCCAGATGGCCGACACCGAGCCGTGCTCCATGCCGTCCCAGATCCGCTCCTGCAGGCCCCTGACGAGGTCGACGACCGTGTCACCCGTCTGGGGCCGGTGCGGGACGAGCAGGAGCGAGGTGAAGTCGCCGAGGATCCGGTGGATGTCGGGGTGGACGTCGCGGCGGTCGAACAGGGTGAGGTTGAGCGTGAGCGACGGCTGGGCGCTCCACGCCGCGAGCACCTCGGCATACGCGGTCGCCAGGACCGACGCGGGGGTCACGCCGTGCTCGCGGGCCCGTTCGCGCAGCGCCTTCCACTGCTCGGCGTCGATCTTCACCTCCCTGCGGGTGAAGCGCGGCGTGCCGATCTGCCCGGGGTCGACGGCCAGCGGCAGCTCGGGCGGCGGCGGCAACTCGGCCAGCCGGTCCGCCCAGTAATCCTGGTCGGCCGGGTCGGGCGCGATACTGAGCAAATAGTCGCGAAACGACACACCGAGCGGCGGCAGCGCCGCACCGGGGTCGGCGTACAGCGCCGCGAGTTCGGTGAAGACGATGACGATGCTGAGAGCGTCCAGGACGATGAAGTCGAAGCTGAAGGCGATTCTGACCTGGTCGCCCTGCCGGACCGCCTCGATCGCCGCCAGCGGCCACCGGCCCGGGTCGGGAATGCGAGCGGACAGCCGTTCGCGCATCTCCGCGAGCTCGTCCTCGCCGCCGTCGGTCACCGGAATCGTCACGTACGGCACGGCCTGCTGGATGCGCTGCCGCCCATCGGCGTCGAAGACGGCCCGCAGCATCTCGTGCCGCGCGATGAGCAGGTTCCAGGCGCGTTCCAGCCGGTCGACGTCGACGTCGGCGCCGTCGAACTCCCAGTACCAGTGCGACCCGACCGCGCCCAGCGCGAACTCGGCCGAGCGTCCCAGCCAGTACGCCCGCTGGACATCCGTCGGGTCGAACGGCTCGTAGCGGTTCGCCGGGTCCGGTTCCAGCGGGGCCGTGGCGGTGGCCGGCGCGCCCGGGCGCAGGAGCGCCGCGAAGTCCTTGAGGCGAGGGTGTTCGAACAGCTCGCGCAGCGAGCCGCCGTAGAGGCCGGCCCGCCGCATCCGGCCGAGCAGCCGGGTGGCGAGCAGGCTGTCGCCGCCGAGGGCGAAGAAGCTCGCCTCCCGGTGGGGGACCGGGCACCCGAGCAGTCCGGCCCAGATCTCCGCGAGCGCGGTCTCGACCTTGCCGCGCGGCGGCCCGGCGGTGACGGCCGCGGCCGCGACACGGCTCTGGAGCAGCCGGGCGACCGCCGGTCGGTCGATCTTT
>NZ_JAOEGB010000066.1 GCF_025420585.1 Planotetraspora sp. A-T 1434
CACGACCACTATCACCGTTCGCAGCGCCGCCGGCTCCTTCGCGCCAGGCCACCTGGGTGAACTGACCCAGACGGTTCCCTTCGAGATGATTGATGAAGTACTGGCGGAAGCCGGCGGGCGGGAACGCCGGATACGGGCGTTACCGTCTCGAGTAGTGATCTACCTGCTGCTGGCGGCGGGGTTCTTCGCCGACATGGGCTATCGGCAGGTCTGGGCACGGCTGACCTCTGGCCTGGGCGCCGCGGGAGCGGCACCATCGTCGGCGGCCCTGGCCCAAGCCCGCCGCCGGGTCGGGATCGCGCCGTTGAAAGCCTTGTTCGAGCTGCTGGCCGGCCCGCCGCCGGGGGCGGTGCGATGGCGTGGGCTGCTGGTGTGTGCGATCGACGGCACGACCATGTCGGTGCCCGACAGTCCGGCCAACCTGTCCCGCTACGGCCACCAAAGCGGCAGTCACGGCGGATCGGGTTATCCCCTGGTCCGGCTGCTGGCTGTGGTCGCCTGCGGCACCCGGACGCTGCTGGCTGCGACGTTCGGGCCGTTCGGGAAGGGCGAGACGAGCTACGCACCCGCGCTGCTGGGTTGCCTGCGGACGGGGATCTTGCTGCTGGCCGACCGCAACTTCGCCGTCAAGGACCTGGTCACCCAGATCGCCGGCACCGGCGCGGACCTGCTGATCCGCTGCAAGAACGGCAGGAGCCTGCCTCGGCTGACGACCCTGCCCGACGGGTCGTGGACCTCGGTGCTGGGTGGGGTGGCGGTCCGCGTCATCGACGCCAGCATCACCGTGACCCTCTCCGGCTGCGGCCACAAGATCGGCCACTATCGGCTGATCACCACCCTGACCGATCATCGCCGCTACCCCGCCCGGGACGTTATCGCCCTCTACCACCAGCGATGGGAGATCGAGACAACCTACCTGGAGCTGAAATCAACGACCTTGGGCGGCCGAGTCCTGCGCTCCCGTTCCCCGCAGGGGGTGGATCAGGAAATCTACGCTCTGCTTGCCTCTTATCAGGCGCTCCGGTTGGCCATGGCCGATGCCACCGCCAGCCGCCCAGACATCGACGCCGACCGCGCCAGCTTCACCGTCGCCCTGTTGGCTGCTCGCGACCAGATCATCCACGCCGCAGGCATCATCGCCGAGGCCACGATCGACCTGGTCGGCCGGATCGGCCGGGCTGTCTTGGCGCACCCGCTACCCATCCGCCGGGCCCGGGTCAGCCCACGAGTGGTGAAACGCGCGATCTCTAAACACCGGGCCAAAGGCCAGATCGATCGGACCAACCATCAGGCGGTCGTCACCACCCAGGTCCTGACGGCCC
>NZ_JAOEGB010000067.1 GCF_025420585.1 Planotetraspora sp. A-T 1434
GCCAGGAGGACGGCTTCGATCTCGCCGAGCTCGATGCGGAAGCCACGGAGCTTGACCTGATCGTCGAGGCGGCCCAGGAACTCCAGCGTGCCGTCCGGCAGCCACCGCACCCGATCCCCCGTCCGATACAGCCGGCCCCCCTTGGACGTGGGAAGGGACCCGAACGGATCCGGCACGAACCTCTCCGCCGTCAGACCAGGACGCCCCCAATACCCACGAGCCAGGCCCGGCCCACCCACGAACAGCTCCCCCGCGACCCCCACAGGGACCGGCGCCATCACCTCGTCCAAGACGTACAGCCGGGCGTTGCCGATGGGACCACCCAGGGACGGCGGCACTGAGACGTTCAGGGCGGGCACGGCGTCCACGGCGGGCACGGCGCCCGAGGTGACCGCCACGGAGGCTTCCGTCGGCCCGTAGTTGTTGATCAGCGTGAACGGCAGGCCGGCCGGCGGATGGCGGCGCAGGGCGGCGCCTCCGGTGAGCAGCACCCGCAGCGCGCATTCAGCGGGCCAGTCGAGCCGGAGGGCCTGCTCGGCCATCGGCGTCGGCAGGAACGCCATCGTCACGCCCTGATCGACAAGCCACCGCTGGAGCGGCTCGGCCGAGAGCCGCACGTCCTCGGGAGGCAGGCAGACCCGCCCCCCGGCCGCCAGATAGGGCCACAGCTCCCAGGTCGCGGCGTCGAACCCGAGCCCGGCCACGAGGCTGGCCCGGTCCGCCGGCGTCACGCCGAACGTCTCACAGTGCCAGTGGACCAGGTTGACGATCCCGCGATGGGGAAGCGCCACGGCCTTCGGCTTGCCCGTCGAGCCGGAGGTGTAGATGAGGTACGCGAGGTTGTCCGGGTGGACGCTCACCGAGGGCGCGGTCTCGGCGGCGGCCGTCAGCTCCGCCCGGACCTCCGGGTCGTCGAGCACGAGCATTCCCGGGTGGTACGGCAGGCTCGGCGCCAGCTCGCTCGTGGTCACCACGACGGTGGGAGCCGCGTCGGCGAACATGAAGGACAGGCGAGCGTGCGGAAGGCCCGGGTCGATCGGCACGTACGCCGCGCCGGCCTTCAGCGCGGCGAACTGCGCCACGGGCAGGCCCAGGTCTCGGGGCAGGCATACCGCTACGAGATGGTCCACGCCGACACCTCGGGCCTGGAGGAGGTTGGCCAGCCGGTTGGCACGCCGGTCCAGCTCGGCGTAGGTCAGCGGCCCGTCCCCGGCCGAGACCGCCACCACGTCCGGTGTGGCCCGCACCTGCGCGGCGACCAACTCGTGCAGCAACTCCGGACCCGCATAGCGCCGGTCGGTGGCGTTCCAGCCGGCCAGCC
>NZ_JAOEGB010000068.1 GCF_025420585.1 Planotetraspora sp. A-T 1434
CCCAGGAGGACGGCTTCGATCTCGCCGAGCTCGATGCGGAAGCCACGGAGCTTGACCTGGTCGTCGAGGCGGCCCAGGAACTCCAGCGTGCCGTCCGGCAGCCACCGCACCCGATCCCCCGTCCGATACAGCCGGCCCCCCTTGGACGTGGGAAGGGACCCAAACGGATCCGGCACGAACCGCTCCGCTGTGAGACTCGGCCGGTCCTTGTAGCCCCGCCCGACACCGATCCCTCCGATGAGGAGCTCGCCGGGCACGCCGATCGGGACCCGCCGCATGGTCGCGTCGACCACGTGCAACCTGATGTTGGCGATGGGGCGTCCGATCGGGACGATGTCATCGCCCATGTCACAGGGCCAATAGCTGACGTCGACCGCCGCCTCGGTCGGGCCGTACAGGTTGTGCAGTCCGGCGTCCAGGCGACTGAGGAACCGATTGCTGAGCTCTGCCGGCAGCGCCTGGCCGCTGCACACGACGCGCCTGATCGAGCGGCAGTCCTCGACGCCGGGCTGGTCGAGGAAGATCTGCAGCATCGGCGGCACGAAGTGCAGGGTGGTCACGCCCTCCTTGATGATCGTGTCTCTGAGGTACTCCGGGTCCTTGTGCCCCTCGGGACGGGCGAGAACCATCCGGGCGCCGGTGATGAGCGGCCAGAAGAACTCCCATACCGACACGTCGAAGCTCATCGGGGTCTTCTGCAGGACGCGGTCCGTCTCGTCCAGCCCGTACTCCTCCTGCATCCACAGCAGGCGGTTGCGGATGGCCGCGTGCGAGTTCATCGCGCCCTTCGGCCTGCCCGTCGAGCCGGAGGTGTAGATGAGGTACGCGAGGTTGTCCGGGTGGACGCTCACCGAGGGCGCGGTCTCGGCGGCGGCCGTCAGCTCAGCCCGGACCTCCGGGTCGTCGAGCACGAGCATTGCCGGGTGGTACGGCAGGCTCGGCGCCAGCTCGCTCGTGGTCACCACGACGGTGGGAGCCGCGTCGGCGAACATGTACGCCAGGCGGGAACGGGGATAGCCGGGGTCGAGCGGGACGTAGGCGCCGCCCGCCTTGAGGACCGCCAGCAGGGCCACCGGCAGGTCGATCGCGCGTGGGAGGCACACGCCGACCAGGTGTTCGACGCCGACGCCTCGGGCCTGGAGGAGGTTGGCCAGCCGGTTGGCGCGCCGGTCCAGCTCGGCGTAGGTCAGCGACCCGTCCCCGGCCGAGACCGCCACCACGTCCGGCGTGGCCCGCACCTGCGCGGCGACCAACTCGTGCAGCAACTCCGGACCCGCATAGCGCCGGTCGGTGGCGTTCCAGCCGGCCAGCT
>NZ_JAOEGB010000069.1 GCF_025420585.1 Planotetraspora sp. A-T 1434
AGTCACCTTGCCGACCAGGATGTCACCGGTCGTGACCTCGGCGCCGATACGAATGATGCCCCGCTCGTCGAGATCGGCCAGGACCTCCTCGGAGACGTTCGGGATGTCCCGGGTGATCTCCTCAGGGCCCAGCTTCGTGTCACGGGCGTCGACCTCGTGCTCCTCGATGTGAATCGAGGACAGCACGTCGTCCTGCACCAGACGCTGCGACAAGATGATCGCGTCTTCGTAGTTGTGGCCCTCCCACGGCATGAACGCCACCAGCAGGTTCTTACCCAGCGCCATCTCACCGGTGTCGGTGCAGGGCCCGTCAGCGATCACCTGGTTGACCTCGACCCGATCACCCTCGGCCACGATCGGCTTCTGGTTGAAGCAGGTGCCCTGATTCGACCGCTTGAACTTCGCCACGCGGTACGTCGTCCGCGTGCCGTCGTCGTTCATGACGGTCACGTAGTCGGCGGAGACCTCCTCCACCACACCGGCCTTCTCGGCCGTGATGACGTCACCGGCGTCGGTCGCGGCGCGGTACTCCATGCCGGTGCCGACCAGCGGCGCCTCGCTCTTCAGCAGCGGCACCGACTGGCGCATCATGTTGGAGCCCATGAGCGCGCGGTTGGCGTCGTCGTGCTCGAGGAACGGAATCATGGCGGTGGCCACCGACACCATCTGGCGCGGCGACACGTCGACGTAGTCGACCTCCTCGGCACGGGCGAGCTCGGTCTCACCGCCCTTGGTGCGGACCAGGACGCGGGACTCGGCGAACGAACCGTCCGGGTTGAGCGCCGTGTTGGCCTGCGCCTTGACGTAGCGGTCTTCCTCGTCGGCGGTCAGGTAGTCGATCTGGTCGGTCACCTTCCCGTCGACGACCTTGCGGTACGGCGTCTCGACGAAACCGAAGGCATTGAGCCGGGCATAGGAGGCCAGCGAGCCGATGAGGCCGATGTTCGGGCCTTCCGGGGTCTCGATCGGGCACATCCGGCCGTAGTGGGACGGGTGCACGTCACGGACCTCGAAGCCGGCGCGCTCACGCGACAGACCACCGGGGCCCAGCGCGTTCAGGCGCCGCTTGTGCGTCAGCCCCGACAGGGGGTTGGTGTGGTCCATGAACTGCGACAGCTGCGAGGTGCCGAAGAACTCCTTGATCGACGCCACGACGGGGCGGATGTTGATCAGGGTCTGCGGCGTGATGGCCTCGACGTCCTGGGTCGTCATGCGCTCGCGGACGACGCGCTCCATGCGGGCCAGGCCCAGGCGGACCTGGTTCTGGATGAGCTCGCCGACGCTGCGCAGGCGG
>NZ_JAOEGB010000007.1 GCF_025420585.1 Planotetraspora sp. A-T 1434
CGAGATCGCCTTCGACTACGGGATGTTCTGGTTCAAGGGCCAGACCATGGGCACCGGCCAGTGCAACGTGAAGAACTACAACCGGCAGCTCTGCGCGCTCATCCACGAGGGAAAGGCCCGGCCGTCCTGGGTCGTCTCGCACGAACTGAACCTGGACCAGGCCCCCGACGGCTACGAGCACTTCGACCGGCGGGATCTCGGCTGGACCAAGGTCGTCATCCATCCCGGCCAGCTCAGCTGATACGCGGTGCCCGGCCACCGACGCCAGTGCGCACGCCAACAGCGGCCGGCCCCGGTCGAAGGCCGGCCGCCGCGATGGCGCGTCCATCGCCGGAAGGGTCCCTCTTCGAGCCGCCTTCCACCACGTTGCGGGACCTGCGCCTCATCTCCTAGGAGGGCTGGCGGTTCCTCGACGCTGACGGCTGTCACATCAGCTCATCCAGCATGCCGTGCAGGTGGGCGGCGGCCACCTCGATGTCGTCATACTTTCTCTGCGCGGCCCGCACTTCCGCCGCGATGACGCCGCACCGGTGCACCTTGTCGAAGTCGCCGTAGGGGAACTTATAGCGTCCTTTGTTGTCTTCGTCCTGTTCGTCGTCCAACCCGAGGTACCACTTCTGGTACTCACCGAATCCGTGTTGCTCGATAAACGTGTTTTCCTGCGCAGCCGACGGCTGATGTTCGCTCCAGTCATCCATCACATCCAATACGACCCGCTTCTGCTTGATCAGGTTCTTGGCGTGATCAAACGCCCGCTGATTCAGCCTCACCGCCATGGCCCTTGCCCCGATCTATCCCGCCCAGCAGTCCCTTATTACGCCGGTTGGCGGCCGCGTGGTGGTGCTTGACCGGGATCGTCGCACCGCGCCCACGACCGCGATGCCCTCACTCCTTGGGGAGTCGCTCAGCGAGCAACTGCTTGCCCTGCTCGCCCGTCGAGTGGCAATGGGCCTGGATTCCAGCGAACCAATCGGCGAGTTCCTCGTCGCCTTCGCGCCGAGCGTCGGCGATGTAGGTCTCCAGCTTCCAGGCCATCCTCAGAGACATGTGGAGCACGGTAATCAGGTCGTAGTGCTTGTCCTTGATCGGGCCTTTCGGCTGTTGCGACATGATCGGTTCCCCCGCCTATCCGACTGGCCGTAACCAGGCTGATGCCCGCCCCTCCGTTGGATAACACTGGTCCCTGGAGATCAGCACGCCGTCCTGCACCGGCGAGGCGAGTGCGCGAGGTTCTGTTCGATACCCACGTCGGAGCAGGATCGCAGGACGATGTCTGCCGTCTGCTGGCCGCGGCGCTGCGCTCCGTCCACAGGTGATACCGCTGAACACTACGGCGCTCAGCCGGACGTTGCCGACCGGAGCGGGCTCGGCCCACTCCGCGGTCGGCGCCGGCCGGCTGAGCGCGGTGTCACTTGCCGGCCTTGTACTTGTCGTAGTCCTTCTGGTTCAGTTCCAGGTACCGCTGCAGGCCGACGCCGTCGAGACCCTTGACGTAGGCGTCCCAGTCGGTGTCGATGTTCTTCGACCCAGTGATGAAGGCCAGCTGGCCCTGGGCGACATAGCTGTCGAGGTTGGTCTTCAGCGTCGCGAGCTCGGCGCTGGCGCTCGGGTCCGTCCAGACCGAGACGGTCGGGAAGAACTGCGCCTTGTCCTCATGGCCCTCGTACAGCTTGGTGGCCTGGAACAATCGCCGCTCCAATCCCTCCTCGGAGTAGATGTCCTTCGGCACCACCTGGGCATTGCGGTAGGCGAGGGGCATGTTGTACTGCGCCATCGCCTCCCAGGCGATGTTCTTGGGGTGCTGCGTACCCGGCGTGGGCTTGTACAGCGGCGTGGCCTTGTCGTCAAGCGCGATGTCGCCGGGCCCCGGCTTGGTCCAGCCCACGCCCTCCGGACCCATCACCGCGGTCTCGGTGCCCTCGGTCGTGTAGATGTAGTCAAGCATCTTGATCGCCGCGACCTGCGCCTCCTTGCTGGCCTTGTTGGTCAGCATGAAGGTGAAGGTGCTGGAGCTCGGGTAGTTCAGACTGCTGTAGCTCTTACCGGACGGCCCGGTCAGCGGCGGCGCGGCGTCGTACTGCTTGTCGCGGCCGTCCTTGGAGCCCAGCTGCACGAAGATGCCCGGGTACAGGAGAGGCGACGAGCCGATCGTGACGGCGTCGGGGTTGTTGCCGATCGCCTGGAGTGCCTCGGCGTTCTGGGTGAAGGAGGCCTGGTCGATCAGGCCCTCCTTGACCAGCGAGTGGATGTACTTCAGGCCTTCGCGCCACTCGGGCTTGGTCACCGGAGTGGTGACCTTGTCGCCGTCGAGGGTGAGCAGTCCGAACCCGCCGTTGTTCGCACCGGCCGGGGGGTAGGCGAACGCGCCCATCAGGTAGTCGATCAGGTGACCGTCCTGTGTGTCGGTGGTCATCGGGATCTCGTCGGCCTTGCCGTTGCCGTTCGGGTCCTTGGTTTTGAAGGCCTTCAGGACCGTGCGAAGCTCCTCTGTGGTCTTCGGCATCTGCAGGTTGAGCTTCTTCAACCAGGCGCTGTTGATCCACAGCTTGGCCGGGTAATAGCAGTGGAAGCAGTCCGACCATTGCGGCAACGCGTAGATGTGCCCGTCGGGCGCGGTCGACATCTCCTTGAGCGTCGTGTTGGAGTCCAGCGCCTTCTGGATGTTCGGCGCGTTCTCCTTGATCAGGTTCTCCAGCGGCACCGCGACGCCCTGCTTGCCGAGCTTCAGCACCTCGGCCTGGCTGAATCCGTCCACCCAGGGGATCAGCAGGAACAGGTCCGGGTAGTCGCCGCTGGCGAGCGCGATCTGCCTCTTCTCCTTGGCCGGCCCCGCGTCGTATGTGGTGGTCTGCCAGTGGAACTGGATCTTGAACTTGTCACTCATCAACTTGGTGACCGGGTTCGTGTCCAGATTCACGTCCGCGCCGGCGGGCGCGAACGTGTTGATGATTACCTTGCCGTCGGCGCCAAGCTTGGGCTTTGAGTCCTCGCTGGAACTGCAGCCCGCGACGCCCAGTGCCGTGGCGACCGCCAGTGCGGCGGCTGCCCTCGTGAAGCGTATTTCCATGGTTCTTTCCAATCGTGAGTTGCTAGCCCTTGACGGCGCCGACCAGCACGCCCTTGGTGAAGTGGCGGGCGACGAACGGGTAGATGATCAGTACGGGCAGGCTCGAGACGACGATGAGGGCGTACTTCAGGACGTTGGCGAGCTGTTGCTGCTGCAGTTGCTGGGCCACGTCCGCGGCGCCGACGTTGCGCTGGTTCAGGATGAGGACGTTCCTGAGCACGATCTGCAGCGGAAAGAGATCTTGATCCTTGAGATAGACCAGGGCGTCGAAGTAGGTGTTCCACTGGAAGATCACGTACATCAGCGCGAGTACGGCCAGCAGCGGCTTCGACAGCGGCAGCACCACCGACCGGAGATAGCGAAGCTCGCTCGCCCCGTCCAGCATCGCCGCCTCGTGGAGGTCCTCCGGGATGGAGTTGGCGAAGAACGTGCGTGCGATGATGACCTGCCAGACGCCGATGGCGTTGGGGATCAGGAGCGCCCAGCGGGTGTTCAGCATGCCGAGGTCCTGGATCACCATGTACGTCGGGATCAGGCCGCCCGAGAACAGCATGGTGAAGATCAGGCCGGTCATCAGCACGTTGCGCCCGAAGAAGTTCTTGCGCGACAACGGGTAGGCGATGGCGACGGTCAGCGTGACGCTGATCAGCGTGCCGAAGACGGCGTAGATCAGCGAGTTGTAGTACCCCCGCAGGATCTGCGGATTGTTGAGAGCGACCTCGTAGGCGTGCAGCGAGAAGTCGACCGGCCAGAAGGTCACCCTGCCCGCGGAGACGGCACTCGCGCTGCTGAGCGAATTGGCGACGATGTAGACCAGCGGCAGCAGTACCAGTCCCAGGATCACCGCGAGCATGATCGTCACGACGACCACGAACACCCGGTCGCGGAACGGCTCACGGATCCGCTCCTTCGCCACCGGCTTCCGCCGCAGCCTGGACAGGGGCGACGTCGTCAGCGCGCTCATCCCCACAACCCCTTCCCGGTGATGCGCTTGGCGGCGAAGTTGACGAACAGCAGCAGGCAGAGATTGACCACCGAGTTGAACAGGCCGACGGCGGTCGCCATGCTGAAGTCCGCGTTGACCAGGCCGGTCTTGTAGACGTAGGTCGCGATGATCTCCGACTGCGCGAGGTTCAGGTCGTTCTGCAGCAGGAAGGCCTTCTCGAACCCGATCGCCATCATGTTCCCCACGCCGAGCACCAGGATGATCACGGCGGTGGGCATGATTCCCGGCAGGTCGACGTTCCGGATCCGCTGCCACCGGCTGGCACCGTCGATCTTGGCCGCCTCGTGCAGCGCCGGATCGATACCGGCGAGAGCGGCCATGTAGATGACCGCCGAGTAACCCGTGGTCTGCCACACGTCGGACCACACGTAGATGTGCCGGAAGTAGTTCGGATCGCCGAGGAAGTCGACCGCCGGGATCCCGAACAGGCCGAGCGCGTCGTTCACGATGCCCAGCCGCGGCGACAGAATGAGGATCGTCATCGACACCGCCACGACGGTGGAGATGAAGTAGGGCGCATAGGTGAGCAACTGGACCGAGCGCTTGAACAAGCCGTCGCGAATCTCGTTCAGCGCTATGGCCAGCACGATCGGGATCGGGAAACTCGCCAGCACCAGGTAGAACGCCAGGATGAAGGTGTTCTTCAGCAGCGTGCCGAAGACCGGGTTACTGAAGAACAGCTCGAAGTTCTTGAACCCGACCCACTCACTGCCCCAGATCCCCTGAACGACGTTGTAGTCCTTGAACGCGATGACGGCGTTGCTGATCGGGATGTACTTGAAGATCACGAAGTACGCCACCGGCACGATCACCAGCAGGTACAGCTGCCAATAAAGCCGCCAGGAGTGTTGCGCCTCGGCCCAGCGGCTACGCCAATAGCGCGCGGGCGCGTTCCGGCGCCGGCGGGACGGGACCGGCGGGCTCGGGCGCC
The DNA here is from genome assembly GCF_025420585.1 of Planotetraspora sp. A-T 1434. Lineage (GTDB taxonomy): Bacteria > Actinomycetota > Actinomycetes > Streptosporangiales > Streptosporangiaceae > JAOEGB01. Next base: position 5,005 of record NZ_JAOEGB010000007.1, read on the forward strand.
GCGTGGTGACCGCCATCAGTCCACCCGCAGGTCGGCGGCGGCGTCGAGGTCACAGTCCATGCCGATACCGGGTGCGTCCGGCGGCCAGACCCTGCCGTCCATGATCACTGATCCGGTCCGGGCGATGGCGCCGAGCTGCGGGATGTGCTCGACGAACCTGCCGTTTGGTACAGCACAGGCCAGGCTCATGTGCAGCTCCATCAGGAAACGGGGTGACCTCACAGTCACACCTGGTCGAGAGGGTTGAGAGGGGATCGAGTGGTTTGAGGTGATTTGAGAGTGCGTGGGATGGTACCTGTCGCGATATGACCGGCCAGTGGCCGGATCGACGAACGGATTGAGGCCGGCGGGGTCAGGGAACGACGAGCGGACTGGAGGCTGACCGGCCGCCCCGCGCGCCCACCGCCCACAGGAAGCGAGCGGCTGGACGCGGCCGGCTCATGCGGGTAAGCCCTGTCGATGAGCGCGCGAGCGGCCCTGGTGACGGCGACGGAGAACAGCTGGAGCCGGCGCGCGAGGCTTACCCGAGTGAGTGGGCCCTGGGTCAGCATCGCTGTGATCACCGCCGTGAACACAGCCATTGCCGCCAGTGTCACAGCGGGCTAAGCCGTGCCTTGCGGGAAACATAGGCGAAACGTAGGAGCAATATTTAACTTCGTCAAGTATTGATTTCGGCTCCAGACCGGTCCTACGCTCGGCGGCACCCCTGCGCCTGTCGCCCGCCGCAGAACCGAGGACCTGATGCCCGCGTGCTGTTCGACCCCGATCACCACCTGTGGCTGCCGCGCGGCCCGGCAACCGCGTACGCCGCCCGGCTCGCCGAGGACGGCGCGTCCGCGGTGCCATCAGCTCTAGGGTGAAGTCCATGTCCGAACGACCGACGGCGCTCGTCACGGGCGCCTCACGCGGGATCGGGGCTGCCGTGGCCCAGGCCCTCGCCCCTACGTACGACCTGGTCCTTGGCGGCCGGGACCGCGCGGCACTGGACGCCCTGTGCGCCGAGCTGCCTCATGCCCGCCCGTGGGCGGTCGAGCTCACCGAGGTGACCGCAGCCGACGTCGAGGGGATCGACCGGCTCGACCTGCTCGTCCACAGCGCCGGGATCGCCCGGCTCGGCGCCCTGGCCGAGACCCCCGTGGAAGTCTGGCGGCGGACGTTGGAGGTGAACGTCACCGCTGTGGCCGAGCTGACACGGCTGCTGCTCCCCGCGCTCCGGGCGGCTCGGGGCCACGTCGTTCTGATCAACTCGGGTAGCGGGCAGCGGGCCAACCCCAACTGGGGGGCCTACGCGGCGAGCAAGTTCGCCCTGCGCGCCTACGCCGATGTCCTCCGTGAGGAAGAGCACCACGAAGGCATCCGGGTCACCTCGATCTACCCCGGACGGGTTGACACCGACATGCAGAGGGACGTCCGCGCCCAGGAGTCCGGCCCGTACGAGCCGGACAGGTACCTCGAGGCCGGCTCGGTCGCGCGTGCCGTGCTGGCCGCCGTGACCGCGACGCCCGACGCCCACATGACCGAGATCAGCGTGCGTCCCTCGGCCGGTCCTACGCGATGAACGGGCACGTGCCCCTTCTTGATCTTGTGCTGCCCTCAGACTAGTGCTGGCTCGGACGAGATCCCGCGGTGTGGTCCTCCTCCAGCCACTTGGAGTGCCACCTCTTCGCCCAGGCCCGTTCCACGTAGCCTGTGCGCATCCCCCGCCGTGCGTGCGGATCCCGGTAGGCCATTCGCATGTGCCCGATCAGGACGAGGCCGATGGCCAGGGCCGTCACATCGTGCACGAAGATGGCGCTCGTCCGGGAGATCACCGGCAGGAGTCCGGTGAACCACATCAGCAGACCCGTGACCATCATGATGGGCACAGCTCCGGCGATCCACCCGGCGTAGATCTTCTGCCCGGCATTGAACTTGCCGGCAGGCCGTTCGGCAGGCGAGGTCCAGCCTTTACGAACCGCTCGCAGCCACTCCTTGTCGTACCGCGCCAATCGGTTCAGTCTGCGTAGATCGGCGCGGAACGCGGACGAGGCCAGGCCGAGAAGGAACGGCGCCGGCAGCAGGATCCCCGACCACTCGTGGACGACGACCACCAGGTGGCGGCGTCCGACCAGTTCAGCGAGCGGCTGCAGATACAGACAGGCCGCCGCCCCGACGCACAGCAGCATGAGCCCGGCCGTGGCACGGTGGACCAGCCGCTCGGCTCGGGTGAACCGCAATATGCGCCGGGAGCGCTCAGGCGGAGCCGTGGTGCCCGTCAAGCCAACCGTCGACGTCATAGCCGTACTCCTCCCAATAACCAGGGATGACCTTGTCGGTCACCGAGATGCCGGAAAGCCATTTGGCCGACTTGTAGAAGTACATCGGCGCCGCGTACAGCCGCACGGGCCCACCATGAGCGTGAGTGAGCGGCTTGTCCTGCATCTTCAGGGCCACCAGCACATCGGAACGGCGTGCCTGCGCGAGCGTGAGGCTTTCGCTGTACACGCCGTCGAAGCAGGTGAAGCGGACCGCCTGAGCCCCAGGTCGCACGCCGGCCGCGTCGAGGAGGTGCGAGAGCAACACCCCTTCGAAGGGCGTTCCCGGGACCCCCCAGCCGTCGGTGCACCGCACATCACCGACGATCCGGGTCTGCGGCAACTCTCGCAGGGCATCGAGCGTGTACGTCCCGGGGCGGTCGACGAGGCCATCGATGGTCAGCTGGTAATTCGTATCGTCCTTCCGGGGCACCGAGCCCGCGACGCTGAAATAGCGGAAGCCACCCGGATTGGGCAGCACCCCCGTCAAACCGGTGGGGTCCTTCTGCGAGACGGCCTCGAGGACCTTCCCCCAGCCACCCTGCACGTACGGCGCGGCGACAAGGCCCGCGGCGCCGGCGCCGAGCATCGACAACATCACCCGTCGCGCGATGGGGGGGCCGCTTTCGGCTCCATTTCGTGAATCAGACATATCGCCCATTCGAGCAGGTCGCCATCCTCATGGCCAGCGGCGACGGATGGCCGTAAGACTTCCGTCAGCTTTGCTCAGGTGCCTGGCATGGCACGCGAGCGCGGGGAGGGCTACGACGGCGCGGCGCTCGCAGTGGTGAACTCCGCATGCCACCCGCCGTTCCGCAGCTCAGCGCCGAGGGCCGGTGGACCGAGGCGACCCCGGCGCAGTCGCAGGACAGCGGAGCCCGGGACCCTCTCCGGGCGAGGCGCCGATCGGCTGAGCACTCCTTCCCATGCCCCTGGCGCGGCTCGCACCGTCACCACCTTGACAGGTGACTCCCGATATGGCCAACATAGTCATCACTTAGACCGGTGACGCACGCGAAGTGTGCCAGTTCGGATGAGCTCCCGCCAGGAAGGAAACAGCCATGAGTGCCAGCTACACCGCGGTCGTCACTGTGACAGGAGAGGGCCGCAACGGAGGCCGGGCCACGGCCGACGACGGTCTGCTCGACACCACCCTCGCCATTCCCAAAGAGCTGGGCGGCGCCGGAGGAGCGACCAACCCCGAGCAGTTGTTCGCCGCCGGCTGGGCCGCGTGCTTCCTCGGCGCCGTCAGGAGGGCCGCGGCACAGCGCAAGGTGACGCTGAAAAGCACAGGCATCACGTCCGAGGTGACCCTGCACCACGGTGACGACGGCCAGTTCGGTCTGAGCGCCGTCCTCAACCTCACGCTGGGCGGCGTGGACCAGCAGACCGCCGAAGAGCTCGGCGCGGCCGCCCACCAGCTCTGCCCCTACTCCAGGGCCACCCGCGGCAACATCCCGGTCACCATCCGGGCGACCGCCGTCGCCTGAAGTCCCGCCATCGGCGGCGCCGCACCGGCGGCGTCAGACCAGGCGCTCCGCATAGCGAAGGAGCATCGTGTTGTACATGTCGAATGTCGTGAAGGCCCTGTCGGTGGCCGTACTCCTGGGGGCCGTCGCCCTCGCCTGCTTCGCCCAGGTGTGGTGAGCCTCGAAGGGTGAACGGCGGGCGCGAGGGACACCGCGCCCGCCATTCACCGATCGGCCGCCTTTTCTTTATCTTGGTGAGACAGCGCATTTTTCGCCAAGGGGGCTGCGTGCGGATCCAGTGGCTCCTCCTGCCGCAGAGTCGGTCCGACTTCGTGGCCATGACGGCTGACGGCGGATACGCCGTGATCGCCCCCTCGATGAAGCGGCGAGCGTCTGGACGCTGGCGAATGAACCGGACCGGTTCGCCACGCTGAAAGGAATTTCCGAAGACCCCGTAGTGGCGGTCGCGGGGCGAAGTGATCCCACGCCTCCTGGTGGAGCTGCCCGTCATGGGACGGCTGGTGGACATCCCTGGGCCATGCCCTCAGGTCCGGTGAGCCGCCGGAACTCACACTGCCCGCTCGTGCGGAAGAGATCAGTGGCAGCGGATGTCCCAGCCTGGATCGGTGCTGTCGAAGATCTCGACTATGAAGGACGTGGGCCAGCCGTTGTCGAACCGGCTTGAGTATTTGGGGAAGTAAACCGTCACTTGCGCGCGCTCGCCATCAACGCCGGGGATGTCGGCCTGCTTGTAGTACTTCGTGATTTCCTCCTCGGGGAGCTGCGTCGTCAGCGAGAACCTGACGAGGTAGTCACAGTGATCCCCGTTCGATCGCAGTTCGACCGAGCCTTCCGCGTCATAGTCCGCGAACTCCGTAGAGGGAGGCAGCGGGTAGGCGTAGAACCGGTCGGTGAAGTCGTCCAGCCGTCCGTCATCGGCCCACATCGGGATCTTGACGAGGAGGAACAAGCCGAGCACCGGTAAAGCCAGAGCGATAACGAGAGCGATGAGGCAGCCCTTTACCGCGTTCCTCGGAGAGGACGGAAGCCGGGGAAGGTCATCGGAGGGAACGGGTGGATCAGTCTGCATCGCACCAACTGGAAAATCAGGGGGCACCGGATGGACATCTTCCAGCTCATGAAGATCCGCAGGCAAGATCAGACCGGCCGCTTCGCGTAGCGCGGCGTAGTCGCAGCACCCACCTCAGAGCACGTCCCCGGCGCCCGCGTGGGTTGCGCGGCGCCGGAGATCGTGGAGGCGGAGTGGGGCCGGATCCCAGCCCGTCCAGGACTCGCCGCATCAACCGCTGCGCTCTCAGACCAGCCGCCTGATCTCGCCGAAGGTGCGATAGAAGCCGCCTCGTCCCGAAGGGCGCACCCCCTCGACGAGGTAGCGCGCGCCCACCTCCCGGATCTCCTTGGGGAACTGCACGTTCCACAACTCGTAACCAGGGCTGACGACGCGGACGCGCAGCCGCTCCCCTTCACGCACGCACTCGACGACCACGCCGTCCCCGGCATGGGTGACCGTCTCCAACACGACGGACGGCTCCACCGCCGCTAGCGACGCCGCCGCCTTCACATCGAGGGGCTCCGGCACGGTGCCCTCCCGGGCCGCCGCGATCGCCATCTCGCTCGCGTCGATGCAGGCCAGAGAGCCGTCGGTGGTGACGATGTACAGGCGGTCGTCAAGGAACTGCATGGAGAAGGCCGACCCGCAACCCGTGCCGAGCTTCCACAGCCGCTCCCCCGAGGCGGCGAAGCAGTACACAGAGGAGTGGCTGTCACCGGCGAAGACGTAACGTCCCTCGGGCGAGGTCGCGCAGGAGTAGACGGGACCGTCGCACCGGTAGACGGCCTCGACGGCGCCGTCGCTCTTGGACAGACGGTGGACCGTGCGGCGGGCCGTGCCGGCGTAGACCGCGTGCTCCTCCTGCCAGCCGAACAGCACCTGATCGGCCACCGGCGTCTGCCAGACGGGGCTGCCGTCGGCGGCGTCGTAACGGGCCACACCACCCGAGTGGCCGTGGTAAACCGCGTCCTCGTCGCACCTGACCATCCACCCGGCGTTGCCCTGGCCCGTGCGCGACCACTGGAACTCGTCCTCGTAGTCGATCGTGGTGATCCGCCCGTCCCGGTCGGAGACGCCCAGGATTCCGTCGTGGATGTCGAGCCAGTAGATGTCGACCTCGGCGGCGATCTCATAGGCCGCCCTTGGCACCTTGCCACTCAGGTCGTACACCTTGCCGTCGTCGCAGCCCGCGTAGATCCAGAAGTCGTCGGCCACAATGCACTTGACCCCGTCCGGCAGCCGGAAGCGGCCCGTCACGGTGCCGGAGTGGGTGACGGTGTACACGTCGCCACGCTGGTTGCCGACCCAGCATCGCTCCTCGTCCACGAAGATGCCGAACGCGGAGGCGCCGCTGTTGAAGCGCCACAGGACAGGCGCCTGCTGGGCGGTGGAGCGGGTGCTGGCGATGGTCCTGCGGGTGACCGCCCTGGGCTGCCGTACGCCGCGTACGGCCGGCGCGTACCCCTTGCGCAGCTTCTCACCGACCTTCTTGGCCGCTGCGGCCTGCGCTTTCTCCTCGGTCGGGAAGATGGTGACCTTGGTCTGACCGGCCTCGCCGATGCGCCCGTAGGTGATCGTCACCTGTGTCCCGGACACGGTCGTCTCGTAGAACTTGTGTGATCCGCCGCCGTCTTCAGACAACTCGAGGTAGGTCATGTCCGCACTCTCCGGATAGCCAAACTTGATCAATTGGTCGGGAGACTAGAGCACGGCGATGACAAAACCGGTGCCGCGAACGAGCCGGCAGTGCCTACGGCTACCGCTGAAGGGCGGAGAGCACCTGGCGGGCGATGAGCTGGTGCCCGGTGGCGGCGGGATGGTCGCCGTCGGCCGCGAGGAGGGTGGTGTCGTCCCCCGTCGCGCCGTAATCCTTGAACGGCGTGTACAGATCGACATACCGTGCGCCCCCGGCCTGGGCCGACGCGGCGAGCGTGCCGTTCACCGCCCGCGTGAGACTGTCGCTGTTGGTGACGTACTTCTCCCCCTCGGCCCTGCCCATGGCGCCGTCCACGAAGACGTTCCAGTAACCGGTCACGATGATCCGGCTCCCCTGCCGTGTCTGCAGCGCCCGCACTCTGGCCAAGATGGCGTCCATGTTCGCGCGTAGCCGTACCAGATCGTCCTTGTAGCAGGCCATGCCGGCGCTCGGCCCGCAGTCGTCGTCGTCGATGGTGCCGCTGTCGAAGTCGTTGGCCCCGATCGTGATGATCGTCAGATCGGCGGAGAGCAGGGTCTGCCGCGCGGAGTCGTCCTTGAGCTGGTCGAGCAGTCCCTGGGTGGTGAGCCCGGCGGTGGCGAGGTTGTCGCTGACGACGTCCGTGCCCTGCTTCGCCGCAAGGGCCTCGCCGATCAGCGAGACGTAGCTGCTGCAGTCGCACGCGGATCCGGCCGGCACCGAGTCGCCGAGCCCCACCACGGTCTTCACCACGGTGTTCACCGTGGCGGGAGCGTGTGACGACGGCTTCTTCGAGCTGGGTCGCGAGAGCGGGGCGGCGAAGGCCCAGTCGTGCGCGACGAATACATGGGCCGCCGTGCCGCTCCGCGTCACTCCGGCGGCCGGGAGGTCGAGCAGGACGCCCAGCATCGTCATCACCGCCAGGAAGGCCGCTCGCGCCCGGAGCCGCGCCCGGCGTGCGATTCTCGCCTGGACACGCCGTGACCGGCGGGAGCCGACGTCACGTCCGTTGACCGACAACACGTCCTCTGCCAGGTCGCTAATGGAGCCGACGGGGGTCATGCAGCTTGCTGGAGATCCACTTGAGGGCCGCCGGCAGCATTGAGCTCCATATGCCGTAGTTGTGGCCCCCGGTGGGGAGGATGGACGAGAAGACCCGGGTCGGGGCACGAACGACCTGACGCAGCCGCAAGATGTCCGGTGCCGTGTCGGAGTCCTGACGGGTGCCCATGACCAGCAGCGACACCCGCGGATGGTGCCTGCCCAGCACCTGGAGGAGATCGTTGGCCTTCAGCAGCGCGGGCGACCGGGTCACGGCCTGCGCGGTCGGCGTGAAGTATCCGGACAGGCTGACGGCGGCCGCGTATTGCCCGGGATGTTGGACCGCGAGTTTGGCCGCGCAGAAACCGCCCTCCGAATATCCCATCGCGGCCCAGCCCGCCCCGTCCCTGCGGGCGCGGAAGTTGGCGGTCACCATGTCGCGGACGTCTTCGGCGGCCCAGGTCTCCGCGCGGGGGCCGCCGGGGATGTCGGTGCAGTCGGTGTCAAGACCTGGCGCCAGCTGCATCGTAGGGGCGACGAGGATGGCCGGCCGCGTCGCGCCCCTCGCCATCTCCTGAGTGAGGAGCCCGGTGATGTTGAGCATGGTGAACCAGTTGTGTACGGGTCCGGGATAACCGGGCAGCAGCTCGATCACAGGGAACAGCTCGTGCCGGTAAGCAGGCTGGCCGTACTGCGGCGGCAGCCACACGTAAACCGGTGCCCTGATGTGCGTTCTCGGCCCGTCGTAGTCGACGACCCGCACTCCGTCCTGGCCGAACGGCACGAATCTCTGGCTTGTCGAGGCCTGGAACCCGTGCCCGGGTGACGTCAGCGGCACGAGAGCGTCTCCCGCGTCACCAGTGCTGGAACCGGCCAGGTCGTCCCACGTGGCGTAGAACTCGAACTGGTCGTTGACGACGACCGCGACGGTGAGCACCGCGCATACCTGACAGAGGAGGACCAGAGCAGCTCGCCGCACGCCCTGCGACAGCGCCGGCCCGCGCAGCCGGCCACCGATCCACACGGACGCGACCGTCACCGCGACCGTCAGCACGATCGTCCCGACGAGAAGTGGCACCCCGAGAAGGCTCATCACAGCCTCACACTCTCTTGGCCCGCCCGGCTGAACACGACGGGACCTGTGCACGCTACTACAACCCCCGTCAAGTCCTCCTAAGTGGCGGCGCCTCGATCACCAGGCGCGTTGACCCTGGTCATGGCGAGCCGGAAACAGGGGTCTGGTCGTTGTTTGTGGCACTTGTTATGGTCGGCGGCGACGCCGAGCACGGGCCGCTCGGCATTCGTCAGGTGACGGCCGGGGGAAACGTGGGCTTCATGGACCGCATCCGCGGTGAGTTCGTCGACATCGTGGAATGGACGGACGACAGCAGGGACACCGTTGTCTGGCGTTTCCCGCGCTACGAGAACGAAATCAAGATGGGCGCCCGGCTGGTGGTCCGGGAATCGCAGACGGCCGTCTTCGTCAACGAGGGCCGCATCGCCGACGTTTTCACCCCCGGCACCTACGTCCTCGAGACGCGGAACCTCCCGCTGCTGGCGACGTTGAAAGGCTGGAAGTACGGCTTCCACTCGCCGTTCAAGGCCGAGGTCTACTTCGTGAGCACCCGCCAGTTCACCGATTTGAAGTGGGGCACCCAGAATCCGGTCATCGTCCGCGACCCGGAGTTCGGCATGGTGCGGCTGCGGGCGTTCGGCGCGCTCTCGGTACGGATCACCGACGCGGCCGGTCTCCTGCGGGAACTGGCCGGGACCGACCCCCAGTTCCGCACCGAGGAGGTGCGGGAATACCTGCGGCAGCTGATCGTCGGCCGGCTGGCCAACGCCCTGGCCACCGCGAACGTCCCCGTGCTCGACCTGGCGGGCCGACAGGACGCTCTGGGCGCCCGGCTGGCGGCCGTCCTCAGTGAAGAACTGGCCCCGGTCGGCGTATCGGTGCCGACGTTCGTCATCGAGAACATCTCCCTGCCCCCGGAGGTCGAGGCGGCGATCGACACCCGCACCCGGATCGGCATCGCGGGCGATCTCGACCAGTACACCCGGTTCCAGACCGCGAACGCGATCGCTGACGCCGCCCGCAACCCCGGAGGCGCCGGCGAGGGTATCGGTCTGGGCCTGGGAATGGCCATCGGGCAGCGCCTGGCCGCCGGAGCAGCGCCAGAAGCGGTTCCGGGAGTGGTCCCGGGAGCGGTTCCGGGAGCGGTTCCGGCCAATCCGGTCGCCGCGGCAGGCGGCCCGCCGCCGATTCCATCGCAGGGGGAGTGGTACGTCGCGGTGGACGGCCGCCAGCAGGGGCCGTACGACCTCGCTTCGCTCCCCGGCCTCGCGCTGACCGGCGCCACCCTGGTCTGGCGGGCGGGCATGCCCGCCTGGCTCCCGGCCGGCCAGGTGCCCGAGCTCACCCAGCTGATGGCCCGCATCCCGCCGCCCCTGCCCCCGCAGGTCTGAGGCCCGGCCGCGGCGAACGGCCACCTTGCTCTCACCCGCTTCCCTCCGGAGGACCGGCCTTGTCCGACCCTGACACCACCGGCCCCGCGACCGCGCGCTCCTACCCGTGCCAGTCGTGCGGGGCCAGCCTGGAATACGCCCCGGCCACCAACGCCATGCGCTGCCCGTACTGCAAGCAGGGACAGCCAATCGCGCCCGCCGCGCGGGGAGTGCGCGAGCACGGCTACGCCGAGTTGGCCCAGATGCCGCTCAAGCCACGGGAAGCCGCCGAAGCGGCGCGGCTGTTCATCTGCCCAGGCTGCCAGGCGCGTACGGAAAGCGACACGCTGTCCGAACGGTGCCAGTTCTGCGCCACGCCGCTGGTGGCCGACGCGGGGGCCACCGAGCGGATCACGCCCGAAGCGGTCGTCCCCTTCGGCATCGACCGGAACGGCGCCCGCGCCGCGCTGCGCACCTGGACGTCGTCTCGTTGGTTCGCCCCTTCCACCCTCAAGAGGGTGACCGAGGCGGAGACCTTCAAGGGGAGCTACCTGCCGTACTGGACATACGACGCGGACACGGTCTCTGACTACACCGGCCAGCGGGGCGACCACTACTGGGAGACCGAGACGTACACCGTCACGACGAACGGCGAGAGCCGGACGGAGACCCGTGAGATCATGCGGACCCGCTGGTCGCACGCCTCCGGCACGGTTTCGCGCGCCTTCGACGACGTGCTCGTCGCCGGTACGACCCGAGTGGCCTCGAAGCAGTTGGAGAAGCTCACCCCCTGGCCGCTGGACGAGGCCATTCCGTACCAGGAGCAGTATCTGGCGGGTTTCCAGACCGTGCGCTACGACATCGAGCCGGAGGACGGCCTCGATCTGGCCAAGGAACAGATGTCCCCGGTCATCAGGGCCGACTGCCGCGACGACATCGGCGGGGACGAGCAGCGGGTCCACTCGGTCGACACCCGCTACTCCGGCCTCAGCTTCAAACTGGTGCTGCTCCCCGTCTGGTTCCTGAGCTACCTCCACGGCGGCAGGAGCTGGAACGTGATGGTGAACGCCCACACCGGCGAGGTGATCGGGCAGCGGCCGTACAGCACCGCCAAGATCCTCGCCGTCACACTCACCGCTGTGGCGATCGTCACCGTGGTAACGCTGATCCTCATCAGGAACAGCGCCAGGTAGGCGGCCGGAACAGCGAAGGCGGCGGAGCCTTCACTCTCCGCCTGGTGCTGAACTGACCCATACGCGCCCCGGAGGCCGGTCGCACGCGGCTGGCTAGGGTTTGCGGCCCACACCGCCCTCCACGACCATCAGCGTGGGGACGTGGTCCATGAGCGGACGCCATTCCTGGACCGGGAGCAGGCCGGGCTCCACCAGCTCGAATCCGTCGAAGAACCGCATGAGCTCGTCGTGGGTGCGGAACGTCGAGTGCGCGGGGGTGTTCGCCGTCATCGCCCGCAGGTTGCGGAGGGCCTCCGGATCGCTGCCGGCGGTCATGTTGGAGATGACGACATAGCTGCCGGACGTCATTTCCTCGCGCCACCGCGCCACGATCCCCCGGGCGTCCTCCTCGTCGGTGACGAAGTGGAGGACCGTGAGGAACAGCACCCCGACCGGCGCGCTGAAGTCGATCAACGCACGCAGGCGCGGGTCGGCGAGGATCACCTCGGGGCGGCGGACGTCCGCTTCGACGGTGATCACGCCTTCGTCGGTCGCCAGCAGGGCGTCGTTGTGCACCTTCACCACGGGATCGTTGTCGACGTAGACCACTCGCGCGGACGGGTCGGCCTCCCGGGCCAGCTCGTGCACGCTGGGGGGCGTCGGGATGCCGGTGCCCAGGTCGATGAACTGGCGGATTCCCTGCGCGGCCAGGAACCGTACGGCTCTGGCGAGGAAGGCGCGGTTGGCCCGTGCCACGGAGCGCGTGTCCGGCGCCACGGACAGGAGCTTCTCCGCGACCTTCCGGTCGACGGCGTAGTTGTCCTTGCCGCCGAGAAGATAGTCGTAGACCCGTGCGGAACTCGGCACCGAAACGTCGACACCCTTGGGAACCCGCTCCAGCCCAGCCATGGCCGCTCCACAATTTCAGCAATCGCCCTCGGCGATCATAGCCGCCATCAGGAGCCGGTCGAGGGCCAGAGGATGAGCTGGGTGCAGCGGAACAGCGCCAGCTTGCGTCCGGACGCGTCGGTCACGGTCGCGTCCCAGACCTGGGTCAGCCGGCCGCCGTGCATGAGCGTGGCATGGGCGCGTACGGTCCCCTCGCGGGCCGTGGCCAGATAGGAGGTCTTGAGTTCGAGCGTGGTGAAGCCACTGGCCCCGCGTGGCAGCGTCACCCGGCAGCCCAGACCGCAGGCGGTGTCGGCGAGCGCGACCACGGTGGCCGCGTGCAGGTAGCCGTTCGGGGCGAGCAGGTCGGGACGGACGTCCAGCTCGGCGACGAGGCTGCCCTCGGCCACCTCCACGACGCGGAACCCGAGGAGACCGGGCAGCCGTCCCACCGTGATCTCGGTGAGGCTCTCCGCGCTGGGCAGGGCGGACTCGTCATGAGGGCCGGGTGTGGGGCGGGGGGCGCGGTCACCGGCCGGGTCCGGATCGCTGTTCACGACGATCATCCTTGCGGTCCTTCGAGGACCAGCGCGATGCCCTGGCCCACTCCGACGCACGCGGCCATGACCCCGACACCGCCGCCCCTGCGGCGGAGCTCGCGCGCGCAGTCCACGACCGCGCGGGCGGCCGAGGCGCCGAGCGGGTGGCCGTACGCGATGGCTCCGCCGTGGGGGTTCACCCGCGCCTCGCCGACCTCCGTCAGCTCGTCGAGGCAGGACAGGACCATGGCGGCGAACGCCTCGTTGAGCTCCAGGACGTCGATGTCGGAGAGCTCCCGCCCGGCTCGTTTTAGCGCGGCGTGGATGGCGGGCACGGGCGCGAGAGCGAACCGGTCCGGCGCCACGGCGGCGACCGCGGAGGAGACGATCCGGGCGATGGGCCGCACGCCGAGCTCGTCGGCGGCCTGCCGGGATCCGACGAGCACGGCGATGGCGCCGTCGTTGATGGGTGAGGAGTTCCCAGCGGTGACCGTGCCGGTGGGGGTGAACGCGGGACGGAGACCGGCGAGGGCCTGCGCGGTGGTGGCCGGGCGGATCGACTCGTCCCTGGTGACACCGGCGCACTCGACCACGGCGTCGTCGTGGAGGCCGGTCTCCCATGCGGCATGCGCACGGGTGTGGGACCGCAGGGCCCACTCGTCCTGCCTGGTCCGGGAGATGCCCTTCTCGTGCGCGATCCTCTCGGCGGAGACGCCCAGAGCCTCCGTCCACTGGCCGGGGAACGCCGGGTTGGGCATCCGCCAGCCGACCGTCGTGGGCAGGAGCGCCAGGTCCCGAGGGAGTGCCTGGTCGATGGGCGGCAGCACGTACGGCGCGCGGCTCATGCCCTCGACTCCCCCGGCGATGACGATGTCCGCCTCCTCGGTGGCGACGAGCCGGGCCGCCTGGGCGATCGCCTCGGCTCCGGAGCCGCACAACCGGTTGACGGTCACCGCGGGCACCGTGACTGGCAGCCCGGCCAGCAGGACGGCCATCCTGGCGACGTTGCGGTTGTCTTCTCCGGCTCCGTTGGCGTTGCCGTAGATGACCTCGCGGACGCGCGCCGGGTCGAGTGCCGGATGGCGCCGCACCAGCGCGGCCAGCGGGTGTCCCGCCAGGTCGTCGACGCGTACGCCGGACAGCCCGCGGCGATTCCCGCCGAACGGCGTGCGTACCGCGTCGAGGATGTACGCGTCCATCGGCCCCCTCCATCACCTCGCCTGACTTCGCCTACAGTAGTAGATTCCTCTCCTGTCCGCATCAGAACCCGGAGGTCCTCGATGCCTGTAAGCCTGTTGGTCGAACGGGCCGCGGCTCGGTACGGTGGCCGGGTCGCGCTGGAGGGGCCGGACGGCAGGCTGACCTTCGCCCAGTTGGACGACCGGGTGACCAGGCTCGCCCGGGGGCTGCTCGGCCTGGGGCTCCGCCCGGGTGACCGGGTGCTCGAACTCCAGCCCAACGGCTGTGGCGCGGTGGAGTCGGACCTGGCCCTGGCGGCCGCCGGCCTGGTCCGGGTGCCGCTCAATCCGCGGCTCGACCCCCGGGAGTGGGAGGCGATCGCGGACGACTCCGGGGCGCGCGCCCTCATCTACGACGCGTCCTTCACCGAAACGACCGAGGCGCTTCGCTCCGGGCTGGGCGCGGGGTTCACGGTGGTGACCGGTGACGGTCCGGGGCGGCCCCGGGAAGAGCTGATCAACGACAGCCCGCCGAACCGGTTACGGCTCGACCACGCCGCCGACGACCTTGTGGGCCTGGCGTACTCCTCGGGCACGACCGGCCGCCCGAAGGGCGCCATGCGCACCCAGCGCAACCGCATCGCCTCGGCGCTGGCGATGACGCATGAGGTGCTCGGCGGCCGGCCGCGGCCGGACAGCGCGTTCCTGCACGCCGGCCCGGTCATCCACACGAGCGGGCTGTTCGTGCTGCCCTTCCTGGTGGCGGGAGCCCGCCAGGTCCTGCTCGAACACGCCGACGCGGCCACCCTCGTGGAGACGATCGAGGCGCACGGCATCACGCACACCGCTCTCGTGCCGACCATGATCAGCCGGTTGCTGGCGGTGCCCGGTGTCGAGCGCGCCCGGCTGGCGTCGCTGCGGATGCTCGCCTATGCCGGCGCTCCGATGCCGGAACGCCACATCCGGCAGGCGGCCGAGCTTCTGACCCCGCACCTCGTCCAGTACTACGGCCTCGTCGAGGCGATGCCTCCGCTGACGGTGCTCGACGAGGCGGATCACGCCAGGGGCCTCGACGAATGGCCTGAGCTGCTGCGATCGGCGGGCCGTACGTGCCTCGCGGTCGGGCTGCGGATCGTGGACGGCGACGGCGCGGTGCTGCCCGAGGGTGAAACGGGCGAGGTCGAGGTGCGCGGCGACCCCGTCATGCCCGGGTACTGGAACGCGGAGCGCCGCGACGATCTCGGCAAGGCGCTGACCGGCGGGTGGCTGCGGACCGGCGACATCGGACGGCTGGGCCCCGGCGGCCACCTCTGGCTGACCGACCGCAAGAACGACATGATCATCACGGGCGGCTACAACGTCTATCCGCGCGAGGTCGAGGAGGTCGTCAGCGGGATCGAGGGCGTCGGCGCGGCGGCGGTCGTCGGCCTGCCGGACGCGGACTGGGGGCAGCGGATCGTCGTCGCCTACACCGGCCAGGTCGACCCCGGTGACGTCCTGGCCCGGTGCCGTACGGCGCTGCCGCCGCACAAGCGGCCCAAGCAGGCATACCTCTACCCCGCGCTGCCGCTCAACGCCACCGGCAAGATCAGCCGTCGGGACGTGGTTGAGATGCTGGAGCGGCGCGAGATCCTATAGGAGAAGCCAGATCGCAACGGCCCTACCATGTGACCGTCAGAGCCGATCGATTCGGAGGTGCGGGAGTGGACACGGCCGGGGAGCCGCGCGGCGGCATCGGGCAGGCGCTGCTCGCCCTCGGCGACCAGTGGTCGCTGCTCATCCTGCAGCGGGCGTTCCTCAAGCACACGCGGCGTTTCGCGGAGTGGCGGGACGAGCTGGCCATGTCCGACTCGGTGCTCGCCGGGCGGCTGAGGGAACTGGTGGCCGGAGGTCTGCTCGAACCGTCCCCTTACCGGGGGGAGGGCCGCACGCGCTCCGAATACCTGCTCACCGACCGGGCCCGGGAGCTGTGGACCTTCCTGGTCGCGATCTGGTCCTGGGAGCGGACGTGGGTCGAGCGGCCCGGCGGGCTGCCGGATCTGGTCCACGAGCGATGCGGCGCGCGCACCGACGCCGAGCTCGGCTGCGCGGCCTGCGGCAAGACGCCGGTCACCGCCCGGGACACCCGGACCGAGCGCGGCGCCGCCAACACGTTCTCGGACGTCGCGGTGCACCGCCTGCACCGCCGTACGGTCCGGGAACGCGCGCCCCGCGACCCGCTGTCGTACTTTCCGGAGACGCTCGAAATCCTGGGTGACCGGTGGAGCACGGTCATCCTCGCCGCGGCGTTCCTACGGGTCCGGCGATTCGCCGCGTTCCAGAGCGAGCTCGGGGTCGCCCCGTCGATATTGAGCAACCGCCTGCGGCGCTTCAGCGAGCTGGGCATCTTCGTCCAGTCGGACATCGCGGGCAAGGGCCACGAATACCGGCTGACCGACAAGGGCCTGGCATTCTTCCCGGTCTTCGCGTTCCTCGTCGACTGGGCCCAGCGCTGGCACTCCGGCCCGCCGCAGTCGGAGATCACCATTGTGCACACCGCCTGCGGCAAGCCGATGATCCCGTTCCTGCGGTGTCTGAACTGCCACGAGCCGCTGGTCCGCGACGAGATTCACTTCGACCTGACGGGGACCGTCAGGCCGGGCGCCGCGACTGGGTGACCCGGAAGCGACCGGCGATGAACGACTCGTCGGTGAGCGACGCGTTGCCCGCCGGGTTCAGCCCGGTGACGTGGTAATCGCTGTAGGCGGCGGAGAAGTTCAGCGGCATCGGCCCGGTCACGTTGGAGGTCAGCGCCGCCCCGGCCACCGCGTACGCGGACTCGGCGCGGTCGAGGAAGTCCTCGCTGGTGGAGTAGGCGAACGCGGTGATCGCTCCATGCTCGGCGGCATCCCCGGCGGCCCGCTCCAGGGCCTGGTCCGAGCCGTCGGCCGTGATGACGAACGCGGCCGGCCCGAAGCGCTCCTCGCCGAAGAGATCATGGTCGGCGACGTCGATCATCCCCAGCAGCGGCCCACTCGTCCGCGCCACCGGGAACTCCGGATGGGCGTACGGCTCGGGCTCCAGGATGACCTGCCCGCGAGCGGCGGTCAGGTCGCGGACCTGGTCGAGCAGGCGCAGCGTCTGGGCCGACTGCACAGTCGCCATGACAGAAGCGGCCCGGCGCGGCACGGTGCTCACCGCGCGGATCGCCTCCGCCAGGGCTCCCGCGAACTCGTCGGGTTTCATCCGGCCGGCCGCGGTCGGGATGCCGTCGCGGGGGACGTAGATGTTCTGCGGGCTCGTGCACATCTGCGCGGAGAACAGGCACAGCGACCCGGCGAGCGCGCGCAGAACCGGCCCCGGGTCGTCCATGGAGTCGATGAGCACCGAGTTGACGCCGGACGTCTCGGTGTACGCCACGGCGGGGAAGGCATTGGCCTCCACCCACGAGCCGAACGCGGCGGAGCCGGTGAAGTCGACGATCCGGGTCTCCGGGTGCTCCACGAGCTGCTTGGCCACCGGCTCGGCCACGCTGTCGACGGCCAGGCCGACCAGGCCGGGAGAGAAGCCGGCCTCGCCGAGCACCCGGCGGCAGATCCGCACGGCATGCGCCATCTGCAGCACCGAGGTGGGATGCGGCTTGAGGATGACCGGGTTGCCGGTCGCCAGGCTGGCCAGCAGCGCGGGATAGACGTTCCACGCGGGGAAGCTCGCGCAGGCGATCACGACGGCGATGCCCCTGGGCGCCAGCCGGTAGCGCTTGGCCAGCGTGACCGTGCTCGTGCCGAAGTCGCGTGACCAGCGGGCCTCTCCCGGCACCCGGTCCATCGCGCTGTACGCCTGGGCGACCGCCTCGATGCCCCGATCCAGGGCGTTGGTGCCGCTGCCGGTGTAGCTCATGCCGAAGCTCTGCCCGGCCGTGTGCATGGTGGCGAAGGCCAGCTCGAACGCCTGCTCGTAGATCCGGGAGCAGATCTCCAGGCACACGCCCACCCGCGTCGTGGGGGCGGCGTCCCGCCAGGCCGGCCAGGCCCGCTTCGCGGCGCCGAACAGCGTGTCGGCCGGGGCCGCGGGATAGGAGATGCCCAGGGGCTCCCCCGTGTACGGCGAGACCTCGTCGGCCTGCCGTACGAGCGGGCCGGGGTGGTCCATCTCGAACGGACGCCCGAGCTGGGCGCGGAACGCCTCCTCGCCGGCTCGGCGGGCGTCCTCACCACCGGGATGGGCCCCCGGCGCGTCGCTGTAAGCGCTCCAGCTGTGCCGGGTCCGGCACGCCTCCACCGCTCGGTCCAGTGTCGCGCGGTGCTTGTCGAACAGGTCCTCGGACACGTCGCTGCTCCGTAAAGATGGGCTCTCATAGTAGAAGTCAGGCTTGCCGCCGAACAAGCCTTGCGAGCTGACTTCGCCTAACGTAGCACCAGTCCGCGATCAGGCGGGGTCCGTACGCTTCGAACTCGCGTCGCCGCCGGACGACGTAGACTCCGGGCGCGCATCCCGTGGGGCCGTCCTCGGGATGCAGTAGATAGGCGACGGCCCGGGTCTCGAACACGCCGGTGGCCAGCCCCTTGGCGTCCGGCACGTACGGCGTCACCGGCAGCGGTCCTTGCGCGGACACCTGGCTTCAAGGCTTTCGCGCGGCCATCTCGTGATGACGGATCACTTCCTGGATGATAAATCTGAGGAATTTCGTGGCGAATTCCGGATCCAGTCTGGCGTCCGCCGCCAGTCTTCGAAGCCGCTCTATCTGCGCGGCTTCACGCGCGAGGTCGGCCGCCGGCAGGCCGTGGGCGGCCTTGAGTTCGCCGACTTGCTGGGTGCACTTGAATCGCTCGGCGAGCAGGTGAATGAGCGCCGCGTCGATATTGTCGATGCTTTCCCGGAGACTCCCCAATCGTGTGGCTGCGGGCTCCGGGCTCCCGTGCCCTTCGTCGGCTGATCGCTGACTCATTCCGTCTCCGTTGTCGTCGCCAGGCGGTGACAAATCCTCTCAGATCGCCGAGACGGTCGATGCGAACGCCCTGACCCGCGATGGCCGTCCAATCTCGCGAGGTGAGCGGGCCGGGAAGTACCATCAGGCAATGACCGAAATGACCGAAACCGCGCCCGGTTGGCTGAGTCCCGAAGAGCTCGAACTGACCCGCGCGCGGATGCCGATCCTCTACGTCGACGCCGTGCCGGTGAGAGTCGACGAGGCGGGAGTGGTCACGCATGTCGGCCTGCTGCTGCGCATCGGATCGGACGGGACGGTCAGCCGTGCCCTCGTCTCCGGCCGGGTGCTGCACCACGAGCGTGTCCGTGACGCGCTCATGCGCCACCTGGAGAAGGACCTCGGCCCGACGGCCCTTCCCCGGGTTCCTCCTTCTCCCCAGCCGTTCACCATCGCCGAGTACTTCCCGACACAGGGTGTCACGCCGTACCACGATCCTCGGCAGCACGCGGTGTCCCTGGCCTATGTGGTGCCGGTAGCGGGCGACTGCCGTCCCCGGCAGGACGCTCTCGACCTCGTCTGGTTCACCCCCGAGGAGGCGGCGTCGCCCATGGTGCAACAGGAGATGACCGGCGGGCACGGCGTCCTGCTCAAGCAGGCCCTCGCGCACGTCGGCTGCCTTTCCTGACGTCTCAGGGCCGGGCGCGCTGACCTCTCAGGCACCGGGCGCGGAGGCCGCCACCAGACCGGGCCTGACGATGAGGATATGGCTGTTGGCATGCCGTTCCAGCTGGTGGGCGGCGCCGGCGTCCATCATGGCCGCGATCCCGCCGTGGGTCGGCGCGCCGATCACGATGACCCGTGCCCCGATCTGGTTGGCGTGGTCGGCCACCATCCGTCCCGCTCCCCCGTGCTGAACCGAGCCGAGGAGCACGTGGCCGACGGCGGGCACGTCGCCGGCCGCCAGCTGCTCAAGGTGCGTCCGCACGGTGGCCCGGGCCGCGTCGAGGCTCTCGCCCTCGTCGGCCGCCTCGCTGGTCACGGCGCCCTCCCTCGCGTGGATCAGGTGGACGGGCCGTCCGGTCAGCGACGCGAGCCGAGCCGCGGCGGCGGTGACCTCCGTGGCGATCGGGGTGTCGTCGATGGCGGCCACGATCGGGGCCGTGATCAGGGGCGCGGCGCCCTCGTGGCGGCCGCCGCCGTACGGCATGCCGCCGTCCACGGCGACGAGGCGCACCGGCGGGATGGGGGGCTCGATCACTTCGTCGACGCCCTCGGCCTGTACGCGCTCGGCCTGGACGAGATGCTTGTGCGCGGTGGTGAGGATCAGGATGCCGACGACGAGCACCCCGGCTCCGATGTAGAAGGGGACGTGCAGGTTGGTGTGCTCCACCAGCTTGCCGGCGACGAAGGGGGCCAGACCTCCGCCGATGAAGCGGACGAACCCGTAGGCAGCCGAGGCGATCGGGCGCTCGACCGAAGAGACGGTCATGACGGCCTGCGTGGTGACCGTGTTGTTCACGCCGATGAAGATGCCCGCCACGACGACGGCGGCGATCAGCACGGCCGGGTGCGTCGTCCAGATCGCGATGACCAGCACGGTGACGGCGAACAGAGCAAGATTGACGTACAGCGTGCGGGCGATGCCGAACCGGCTCTGCAGCCACGGGGCTCCGAAGACGGCGAAGATCGCGACCAGCACGCCCCAGCCGGTGAAGACGAAGCCGAGCTGGATGGCGTCGAGGCCCATCGGGAACGGCGCGTAGCCGAGGACGGTGAAGAACGCCCAGTTGTAGCAGAGCGCGGTCAGAGACATCGTGAGCAGGCCGCGGTGCCGCAGCGCGCGCAGGGGCGCCACCAGGCTGGTCTTGTGCGCCGGACGCGGTGTCGGGCTGACCAGCACGACCGTCGCGATCGCCGCGATGGCCATCAGGATCGCGACCCCGTAGAACGGGCCGCGCCAGCTGATGTTGCCGAGCAGTCCGCCGAGCAGCGGGCCGACCGCGATGCCCAGCCCCAGCGCGGCCTCGTACAGGATGATCGCTCCGGCGAACCCGCCGCTGGCCGAGCTGATGATCACGGCCAGGGAGGTGGCGATGAAGAGCGCGTTGCCGACTCCCCATCCCGCGCGGAATCCGACGATCTCGCCGATGCCGGGCGAGGCGCCGGCCAGCGCGCTGAAGACCACGATGAGCGCGAGGCCTGCCAGCAGGGTGCGCTTGGCGCCGATGCGGCTGGAGACCCAGCCGGTGATCAGCATGGCGACCGCGGTCACGACCAGGTAGCTCGTGAACAGCAGCGTGACCTGGCTGGGCGTCGCGTTCAGCTCATGGGAGATCGCCGGCAGGATCGGGTCCACCAGCCCGATCCCCATGAACGACACCACGCAGGCGAAGGCGACCGCGAACACCGCTTTCGGCTGCTTGAACGGGCTCACGCCCGCGCCGGCGGCATGACCACTCATCAGCACGCTCCATATCGAGAACTTGGGGGAATCAACGCGTCGGGCCGGTGCCCGGGCGCTCGTCGGGGACCAGGCGCGCGAGGCCGGAGATGGCGGGCAGGGCCGCGACGAGGCCGGCGCGCTCGGCCTCGTCGAGCTGGGACAGCAACTCCGCCAGCATGGCCATGCGAGCCTGCCGTCGCTTGGTGTTCACGGCGCGACCGGTGTCTGTGATGTGCACCAGCACGACCCGTCCGTCCTCCGGATCACGTGCGCGTACGGCGAGGCCGGCCTCCTGCAGGCGGGAGACGAGCTGCGTCATGGCGGGCTGGGTCACGCCCTCCCGCGCCGCCAGATCGGTCAGCCGCCACGGCCCCGACCGCTCCAGGCTGGCCAGCGTCGCAGCAGCGGTGAGCGACAGGTCGCCTCGCGAGCCGAGCCGCAAGAACAGGCGGGCGAGTTGTTCCAGCGCCGCGCTGATCTCCGCGACGGGAAGGTCGCCCGGGCTGCCACCCGTCTCCATATCCATAAGTAACTTATATCAGTAGGTTATGTATATGGCGACGGGGGAGCAGGGAACATGGCGGTGTGCGGGGGCAGAAGTTGTGATCACCAGGTCACCGGGAGCTCGTACACGCCGTAGACCAGCCCGTCGTGCTTGAACGGCACCTGATCGAGGTCGACGGCGAGCCGCAGGCCAGGGACGCGCCGGAAGAGCGTGCCGTACGCGACCTGAAGCTCGACTCTGGCCAGCGCCTGCCCCAGGCACTGATGCACCCCGAAGCCGAAGGCCAGGTGGCCGCGCGCGTCGCGCTGGACGTCCAACCGGTCGGGATCGGTGAACACCTCCTCGTCCCGGTTGCCCGCGTCAGAGGGGAAGATGACCCCGTCCCCCGCGTGGATGAGCTGGCCGTGGAGGTCGATGTCCGCAAGGGCGACCCTGCGCCGTCCAGACTGGAGGATGGTCAGATAGCGCAGCAGCTCCTCGACCGCGCCGGCGATGAGCGTGGGGTCGTCGCAGTCGCGCAGCGCGGCGAGCTGACCGGGGTGCTCCAGGAGCGCCAGCGTGCCGAGCGCGATCATGTTCGCGGTGGTCTCATGGCCGGCGACGAGTAACAGCATGCCCATGGCCGCCGCTTCGCGCTGCGGCAGGTTCCCGGTCGCGACCTGCTCGACGGCCAGCTTCGACAGCAGGTCCTGCGTGGGGTTGGCCAGCTTCGTGGCGACCAGGCGGTCCAGGTAGCCGATCAGCTCGCTCTGGGCCGCCGCGCTCCTTTCCGGCGCCTGGTCACGGCTGACGAGAATCCTGCTGTTGTGCTGGAAGAAGCCGTGATCGGCGTACGGCACGCCGAGCAGTTCGCAGATCACCTTCGACGGCACAGGCAGGGCGAACGCCTCGACGAGGTCGACCGGCTTCGGGCCGGACAGCATGTCGTCGATCAGGCAGTCCGTGATCCGCTGAATCACCGGCCGCAGCGTCTCGGCCCGCTTGACGGTGAACAGGGCCGTCACCATGCGGCGCAGCCGGGCGTGCTCGGGGTCGTCCATGCCGACGAAGCTTCGCGTCTGCCCTGTCCGCGCGGCGAGGCCCGCACTGGGGTGGGGGTAGCCCGCCAGTGTGATGTCGGCGCTGATCCGCGGATCGGCGAGCAGGGCTCGCTGGTCGGCGTAACGGGTGACCAGCCAGGGGGTGCTGCCGTCCCACAACCGGACCTTGGTGATCGCCGTCTCGGACTGTACGGCCCGCAGCTCAGGGGGCGGGTCGAAGGGGCAGCGGGCCGTCCGTGCCATCGGATAGTCCGGGATGGCTCCCGCTGACGCGGGCAACCCCAGTTCGACGGATTCTGCGTGCATCTGTTCCACCTTTCACGAGGCTGTTCGGTGGTGATCCACTTCGCGGCGGATGCCCTATGCACCCGGATACGGCATGCACCCGGATACGGCATGCACCCGGATACGGCGGCCCACTCAATGAGAGCGCGGGTGCTGAGATCAGTCCAGGCGCTCGGCGTAGTGATCTCCGTCCAGCACCTCGAAGACCGCTTGCGTCATAGCGGGCGCGGCGGATGACGCGGGATCGACGACGACCCGAAGCGTCATGGTGACGCGACCGTGCGTCAGGTCGCATCGGATATATCCTCGCCAGTCACCGCTGTAGTAGCGACAGTGGGGGTTGGCGCTGAGCTGCTCTTCGGTGAGCAGTTGGCCTTTGGCCGGAGAACTGATCGATGTGCCGACGAACTCGGGAGCCACGATGTCCCCCGGCCCGAACCGGAGATCGTTCACGAAGTTGGCGTGCGCGTCGCCGGTGATGACGACGGGATTGCTGACGCGGTTGTCCCGCAGGTAGCGCAGAAGGCGGCCGCGAGCCGCCGGGTAGGCGGCCCACGTGTCGCCGGACAGGCGCGGGCTCACCGGGCCGCCGGTGGAGAAGTCGGCCATCATCACACTGTTGGCGAGCACATTCCACCGCGCCCGGGAGTCGGCGAGCGAGCGCCGGAGCCACTGCTCCTGGTCCGCGCCGAGGATGTGACGATCGGGATCCTCCCGGCCCGTGCATACGGGAACGGCGAGACTGCCGTCGATCGAGGGCCCCATCCCTGGCGCGCAGGGCGGCGCGTCGCGATGCTGGCGCGTGTCGAGCACATGAAAGGCCGCCAGGTCGCCGAACCCTATCCGCCGATGCACCCGCAGCTTCGATCCGTACGGCAGGGCGGTCGCGGGCACCGGCATGTGCTCGTACCAGGCCCGGTACGCGGCCGCCCGTCGCCGGCGCAGGGCCATCGTGTCCGCCGCGTTCAATGAGTGGTAGCCGGCGTAGTTGTTCTCCACCTCGTGATCGTCAAAGGTCACCACGAAGGGACAGGCGGCGTGGGCGGCCTGCAGGTCAGGTGAGCTCTTGTAGAGCGCGTACAGGGCTCGGTAGTCGGAGAGCTCGCGGATGTCCCGGTTCTCGTAGATGTAGTCACCGAGATGGACGACCAGGTCGACGCCCTCGTCGATCAATCCGAGGTAGGAGGAGTATCTCCCACTGGCGGTGCGCTTCTGGCAGGACACGAACGCGAACGCCAACGCCTGGGCGGATCGATCTGGCACTGTACGGAACCTGCCGGTAGCGCTGATCTCCCCTGCCGCCCGGAATCGGTAGAAGTGCTCCGTGTCCGCCGCAAGCCCGGCCACCTCGGCATGGACGGAGTGGGCCAACTCCGGGAACGCGGCGGCGGTGCCCTCCCGGGCGATCCGGCTGAACGCGGAGTCGGTCGCCACCTGCCAGTCGACGTTGACGGGCCCGGAGATGGGCTCCGCTCCGAAGGGGGCAGGGGCCAGCCGCGTCCACAGCACCGCGCCATCGGGCCTCGGATCGCCGGACGCCACCCCCAGCGTGAACGGGTAGCCGGTCAGGCGACGCCGGGCGAAGATCGCCGGTCCCGCCTGACTCGTGGCCGCGAGGACGGCCAGGCCAGAGAAAGCATGGATGAGCTCACGACGACTGGCGAACCGCTCAAAATCCGCATCAATGCCCCTTTCCACGACCTTCTCCCCTATGCCCCCGCCCCATTGCATCGAGAAGCATTGCAGGCCGAAGGGCTGATTCCCAGGAAGCCGCACGTTGGAGCGAGGCCGTGCCGCGGCAGGAACTGGAGCATCAGGCGCCTGCGATTCGGAAAGTCAAGAGACGGCCTCGAACTCTCAACTAGAGTTAACGATCATCTAATCCGGCACCCGACATGCAGGTGATCAATGGCTCCGCCGCCACTGAAAGCGGACTACGGCTTCTCACCGATCTCCGTGACGAGTTCGTACAGCGGATGGCTCAGCCTGAACCGCTGGAGTGACCCGTCGCTGACGGCCCGCCGGGCACGCTGAGCGCATCAGAAGCGAAAGAAAGAGGAAACTTGACCAGAATTTTCTGGATTATCGTAGCGCTACTGTTAGCCGCCTTCCTATGGTGGCTCACTTCGAGTCCTGAACCGGCATCCGAAGTACATAAGGGCATCTTTGCCACCAAATTAGCAAATTAACGGAAATTCCGACTCCTAGGTCTTTCTGGCCGCGCGCCACGCTCGCCAGTTGACCGTTCATCCTCGCTTGAGAACTATTCGCACAGCTTGTGTGGACCCGCGGTGACACCTCGGCCGGATATATCCCGATATGCGGCTAGGGTGGAAGGTCTGCATTCTCTGGTCACGCCGTCTTTCGTGTGCTGACCGGCCGCGCTGGGGGCACGAGCGAAATCGACCATGACAATAGTGCTGTTATTTCGCGCGGATGACAGCACTATCGTCATGATCGATGCGGGAAGAAACCTCAGGAGTCCAGGCCATGCGATGGCCCTCCGCCGGAGGTCGTTGGCCAGGCGACGAGCTGGAACCAGACGGACTTGCCGTAGGGGGTGAGCGCCCAGCCCCAGAGGTGGGAGAACGTCTGGACGATGGCGAGCCCCCGGCCACGGAGGTCGAGCTCGCCGGCCTGGCGTAGCCGGGGAAGCTTGCTGCAGGGGTCGTGGACGTCCACGACGAGTAGTTCCTTCTCCCGGCTGACCGTGACGCGGATCGTGCTCGTCGCGGGGACACCGACTGAACCGTGTGTGAGCGCGTTGGTGATGAGCTCCGACGCCAGGAGTTCGGCGACTTCCGGGACGTCTTCAGCCGCGTCCCAATCGACGGCCACATCGCGCACGAACCGCCGAGCGGACGCTACGCATTTCTTGTTACGCGGCAGCCACTTCTCGCCCAGGACGGGAACGAGCCGGTCCGGCGTGTAGCGATATTCGGCCGGCACCATGCGGGCCACGATTGCCTCTGTCATCGACGTTCTCCCAGTCTCGGAATTTCACATCCAGACTGCCGAGACCCGACTACTGTGAGTACGGATTTCGTTACCAAGGCCGACATTTGAAGGCCGAAGCCATGTCGTTGAACTCCGACGAGGGAGGCATTGTGGTCGATTCCTACTCGCCACAGGCGATATGGGGCAGGGAGCTGCGCCATTACAGGCAGGAGGCGGGGCTGACACAGGCTCAGCTCGCCCAGAAGGTCCATTTCAGCGAGTCCCTGATCAGCGGCATCGAGACCGGCCAGCTTCCGGCCAGCCCCGAGTTCGCCCAGTGCTGTGACGAGGTCCTCACGACGGGTGGCTCCCTGCATCGCCTGCTCGACTGGCGGAAGGGGCAGGTCTTCCCCTCCTGGTTCGGAAAGTGGCGAGACAAGGAGCAGATCGCCACCACACTACGGACCTACGAACCGCTCGTGATCCCCGGCCTGCTCCAGACCGAGGCGTACGCCCGGGTCTTGCTGCGCGGTAACGAGGCAGCCGTGACGGCACGCCTGGATAGGCAACTCATCCTCACGCGTGAAGACCCACAACCACCGACTTTCCGGTGCGTCATTGACGAGACCGTGCTGTACCGGCCGATCGGCGGGCCGGAGGTAATGCGTGGGCAGCTTCATCACTTGATCTCGATGGCCGGTTCACGGCTGAGCGTCCAGATTGTCCCGCAGGGGATGCACTCGGGGTTGCTCGGAGGGTTCGGCATCGCGACGCTGGATGGCGGAAGCGACGTACTCTACGCGGAGACCGCCGTCCGGGGCATCACCACCAGCGACGCGGAGGATGTCACGGCAGCGATCGAGCGTTTCGAGGCCATCCGGACCGAGGCGCTACCGCTGAACATGTCCCTTGACTTGATTAAGAGAACGGCGGAGGAAAGATGGACCTGAGCATGGCGCGCTGGCGCAAGTCGAGCTTCTCCGGTGACAACGGCGGCAACTGTGTGGAGATCGCGGAAGTGGCCGATGTGACCGACAGTTCTGATCAAACGGTCGGCCACGTCGATGGTCCTGGCCATAAGAGTGACCACAGCAGGCTGATCGCCGTACGGGACTCGAAAAACCCCGACGGCCCCAAGCTGTTCTTCACCCCGTCCGAATGGGCCGCCTTCGTCCAGGGCGTGAAGGCCGACGAGTTCAACGTCGCTCCCGGCGGATCGTGACGAGGGTTCACCTCTGGCCGGGCGCTACCTGCCTCTAAATCAGATCGGAGCCGCGCGCCGAGCCCCGCTAGGCCATGCTGGGTGGCGGGCAGGTCGGCCTGATGACCGGACGGTGGATGTCTGGTAGCGCTCGATGAGTTCCCGGACGTACAAGTCGGTCTCGGCGGCGCACGGGCAATGCCGTGCGACCGGCGCGTGTGGTGGGCAGTGCGCCGGAGGTGTCATGATGCACGCACCCCCGACCGAGGAGTCCATCCGTGTCAGCTACTGAAGCGGCGCAGGCGGCGCCAGCGAGGCGATCGCTGCGGCCGTTGCTGTTCGGCCTGACGGTCATCGCCATACTGGCGCTGCTGTTCGGTGTGCCGTGGTGGACGTTGGTCATCGCGGACACGCGGTGGCCGGCCGCCGTCGTGGTCGCCGGCACGATCGTCTTCGCCGGCGCGCTCGTCGCGTTACCCGCGCTCATGTACCTCGGACACGGCAGCCGCCACCGTGACTGGGCCGCACGCATCGGCGACACGATCCTCGGCGCCATCTGGGTGATGTTCGTCTGGGCGCTGCTCGGCAACGTGCTGCGGCTCGCACTCGTGATCGCCGGTGTCGCCGACCCGGTCCTGTCCCGGATCGTCGCCGCCGCGACCGCCGCCGTGTCGCTCCTGCTGATGCTCTGGGGGTACGCCGAGGCGATGCGCGTGCCCCGAATCAAGCGGGTGGACGTCGCCATTCCCCGGTTGGGTGCGGGCCTGGACGGCGTCCGGGTCGTCCTGCTGACCGACACGCACTACGGCCCCATCAACCGGGCGCGCTGGTCGGCCGGGGTCGTCGCCGCCGTCAACGAGCTTGATGCCGACATCGTCTGCCACACCGGCGACATCGCCGACGGCACCGTGTCCGAACGACAGGAGCAGGCCGCACCGCTCGGCGACGTCCGTGCCCGGCTCGCCAGGACGTACGTGACCGGAAACCACGAGTACTTCGGCGAGGCCCAGGGCTGGCTCGACCACATGCGGGAGCTCGGCTGGGAACCCCTGCACAACCGGCACATAGTGGTGGAGCGCGACGGCTCCCGGCTCGTCGTCGCCGGCGTGGACGACGCGACCGCCGCGTCCTCGGGGCGCCCCGGTCACCACGCCGACCATGCCGCCGCGCTCGCGGACGCCGACCCGGACCTTCCCGTACTGCTGCTCGCCCACCAGCCGAAGCAGATCGACGCGGCCATCGCGCGCGGCGTCGACCTGCAGATCTCCGGGCACACCCACGGCGGCCAGATCTGGCCCTTCCATTTCCTCGTGCGCCTCGACCAGCCCACGGTCCACGGGCTGAGCCGGCACGGCGACCGGACCCAGCTCTACACCAGCCGGGGCACCGGCTTCTGGGGGCCGCCAATGAGGATCTTCGCGCCGAGCGAGATCACCGTGCTCACGCTGCGCGCGGCGTAGCCCCCTCGGACTCCATCACCGCTTCAAGAGGAGCTTCTGCCACCTCTGTATCGTCCGTTTGTACGGCTCCGGCATGTGGAGAGCCGGCACTTCGGCGTATTCGAAGAGCCCAAGCTGCTTGTGCTCATTGGAGTTGCGGATCTCTTCGTCACCGATGTAGGTCGTGCCGTAACTGACGATGAAGCAGTGACTTCGTGGTGTGATCTCGTAGACCCAGGTGTCGATGATTTCCTCGACCATCACGGTGAGGTTGAGCTCCTCGAAGACCTCCCGGCAGGCGCAGACTTCCGGAGTCTCACCCACCTCCAGCTTCCCGCCGGGCAGCTCCCACTCGTCGCGTTCGTTCATGAGCAGGGGGATCCTGCCGCCCATGTCGACGACAAGTTTGACCGATATCGGGAGCCGATATGAGACGTAGCCCGGTTTGTGCTCGACCGGATGTTCCGGCATGCCGTCACCGCGAGGACTGTCAGGGCTTTCCATGTTCCATCTCCCTTTCGTTCATGGGAAGGTTCGTAGCCCCCAGCGGCGGGGGTCAACGGGCCGTCGACGGCCGCCGCGACCGACGATGGGCTGTCATGAGGCGGCCGGGTTGACCTGACCGGCGTGCCCGGGTGACTCGGCGTCGCCCGGACCGGATCCCGACCGGGCGTGGGACGCGACGACGGCGGCGTGGATCTCTACGGTGAGCGCGTGGATGAGCTGGGTCAGCTCCGTGTTGTGGTGCAGCTCGACTGTCTGGGCCTTGTAGTCGTGGTCGGCCTTGCGCCGGGCGAAGTCGCCCTGGCGGTTCTGGCCGATCATGACGAAGGTGGACAGGAAGATGGCTTCCAGCGAGACGACCAACGTCAGCGTCGGCCAGGGGCTTGCCTCCACGAAGATCATCCATAGGGCGAACCCGAGCGCGTGGATGTAGACGAACTGCATAGACCCGGCGAACCTGGTGATCGCGTCGGCCACGCGCAGCTGCACGTCGGCCGCGCGCTTCGCCTCGTGTTCGATGATTGCCGGGTGCACGTGCTCGATGAGCGCCGGACGCGTGTGCCTGTCACGCGCCGGACGCGTGTGCCTGTCACGCGCCGGACGCGTGTGCTCGTCACGCGGCGGACGCGCGCGGGACACGGCCTTCTTGATCTTCACGGGGCTCCTTTCCAACCCGGCCGCGATCGGCACCGGGACGATGTGAGCTGACGCTGGCGGATGAACGCTACGCCCTCCTGCCAAGCGAGAGCCCGGTGACTCCGGCGTTCGATAGCATCGAACAAATCGCATGGACGGACCCGGCGTCGGGAGGTCAGGTGGGCAGGAGTGACCGGCGTGCCACGGCGGCCGGCGGCGAGCAGGAACGCGTCGGCGCCCACATCCGCCGGTTCCGCAACGAGCGGGGGCTCACGCTCCGCGGGCTGTCCGCCAAGTCCGGCCTGTCGATCGGCTTCCTCTCCCAGGTCGAGCGGGGCGTGTCGTCCATCGGCCTGACCGCGCTCAACAGCGTGGCCAACGCGCTCGACCATCCGGTGGCCGCGTTCTTCGACGACGACGAGCCCGAGCCGGAGAGTGGCCTCCCGGCCTCACCACCACACCACTTCACGCTGACCCGTCGCGAGGACGGCGCCACGCAGTACGTCTCCGGCCAGCAGACCTACCGCATGCTCTCGGAGCGCGGGCCCGGCCTGGTGCTGGAGCCGATGCTCGTGCACATCGCTCCCGGCGGCCGCCGCGAGGAGGCGTACGGCCACAGGGGCGAGGAGTTCGCCTATGTCGTGCGGGGGGAGCTGCTCTACGAGGTCGACGGCGTGGAGCACCGGCTCTTCCCCGGCGACAGCGTGCACCTCCGCTCCGACGTGCCCCACCGGATGTTCAACGACACCGGCGAAGTAACCACCGTGGTGTCGGTGGTCACCCCTCGTCTGTTCTGATCCGTTGCCCTGATCAATGGCCGGTTGTTCACTCACACGTGAAGTCGCCGGTCCATCTCGGCGACCGTCGCGTGCCAGATCTCGGCCGCGGGGTCGATGACGGAGAAGTGGTCTCCGGGCTGCTCCAGGAAGACGACCTCGTCGCCCGCCTCCCGCGCCGCGGCGACGTGGCGCCGGTTGAAGTCGATCAGGTCGAGGTCGTCGTCCCGCCCCTGCACGACCAGCTGGGGGACGCCCAGCGGCAGCCGGGCCGACGGATCGGCCGCCGCGTACACCTCGGGAACCTCCTCCCGGGTCCCGCCCAGGGCCTGCGCGACGGCGCCCGCCCCGATCCGGCGCCGGTCGCCTTCGGCGAGGTCGAGCACGCCGGCCAGCGAGACGGCGAGCGCGATCCCGCCCAGGTTCTTCCCCCGGTTCTTGCCCCGGTTCCCGCTCTGGTCGGCGGCCACGCGCAGGGCCAGCTGGCCACCGGCCGAGTGGCCGATCACCGCGATCCGGTCCGGGTCGAGCGCGGGTCCAAGAGTCCCCAGCGCGGCGGCCCCGTCGGCGATGTCCGCGGTGGTGGCCCGCCAGCCGTGCCGGTCCGGGCGGCGGTATTCGAGGTTCCAGGCGGCGTAGCCCCGATCGGCCAGGTCGATGGCGAGCGCGTCCATGAGGTCGGCGCCCCAGACCGACCGCCAGAACCCGCCGTGCAGCAGGACGGCCACCGGCAGCGGACGGCCGTCATGACCTGGCGGCAGCCGCAACTCCCCCCACTGCTCGGCGGCCTGGCCATACGGTATGCGCCGCGCGGGGTGGCGCAGGCGGTGGACGGCATGCCTGATCGCCCAGGCCAGTCCCCAGACGCCCCGGCCGGCGATGTGAGCGGAGCCGGCGGCGACCTCGACCGGTCCGGTGGCGGCCAGGTCACACCACACGGTCCGGGCGGCGTGGGAGCCGGGCCGGCAGAGAGCACGGCGGGCATCCGCGTCCGGGCCGGGCAGGGCCACGATGGCACAGCCGGGACCGGCCTGTCCGAGCGCGTCCCACAGCGCGTCGCCGTCCGGAACCGTCACGAAGCGGCCGGGCACGCTGAGGAGGTCGCACTCGGTCTCGGTGAGCCGCCGGAGGAGGGCCAGGTCGGCGACCAGCTCTGGCCCGGCGACGACGAGGACGCGGGTGGCGGTCATCTCACCCTCCGGGCCGGTTCCCGGTTCAACGCGGGCAGTACGGCGGAGCCGAGCAGCCAGACGCCGAGGTCGTCGGTGAGCCCGTGCGGCGTGCCGAACTCCACCCGGTGGACGCCGGCGTCGATGAGCGCCTGAGCCTGGGCGGCGACCTGTTCCGGGGTGCCGGAGAACGCGAACAGGTCGAGCAGGTCGTCCGGGATCAGCAGCCCGGCCGCCTCGTGCCGCCCGGCGTCGGTCAGCTCCTTCACCCGGCGCAGCAGGTCGGCCGGGACCTCGGCGGTCGGGTCGAGATCGGCCACGACGGCGAGGTACATCGCGACCTCCGTCCGGGCCCGGGCCCGCGCGGCGGCGCCGTCGGTGTCCACCACCGTCACCGCGCCGACCACGATGCCGATCTCGTCGGCGGACCGGCCGGCCTGCTCGGCGCCGACGCGCAACCGGTCGCGGACCACCGGGACCATCGCCGGGTTGGCGCTACCGCCGATCTTGATCTCGCCGGCGATCCGGCCCGCGAGGGCGGCGCCGCGCGGCCCCCAGGCGCCGATCAGCAGCGGCGGGTCCGGCCGGTGTACGGCATAGCGCAGGGTTGTGCCGGAGGCCAGCCGGAACACCCGGCCCTCGAACCCTCCGGCGTCGCCGCCGAGCAGCCGGTAGACGACCTGCGCCGCCTCCTCGATGGCCGCCAGCGGTCTGGGCTGCTCGATGCCCACGGCGTCCAGCCAGGTGCCGCGGGCCAGGCCGAGATACGCGCGCCCGCGCGAGGCGAGATCGAGGGCCGCCACCTGGCCGGCGATCTCGTAGGGAGCCAGCGAGTAGGGGTTGAGGCAGGCCGGTCCGAGGCGGACCCGCGACGTGGCCGCCGCCATCTCCAGCAGCGGGAAGATGGGCGGCTGGTACATCAGATCACCGAAGACGGTGAGCACGTCGAATCCCTGCTCCTCCGCCCGGCGGGCCAGCCGGGCGTAGTCGCCCGCCCGCTTGTCGCTCTGAAGGCCGAGCCCGATCTCCACGGGTGCCACGTCAGCTCCTCTGTCAGGTCAGGTCGGCCGAGTTCATCCGGCGGCGGCGGGTGCGCTCCACACGCATGATCAGCCGCTCCTCCGGGTCCGGGCAGGCGAACAGCGCGTCCTGGGCCAGCCAGTCGCCGGCGGCCAGGTCCCGCTGCTTGGCCGCCAGGAACGGCAGCACCGACGCCAGCGCGTACACGCAGAAGTGCTTGCCGTCCGGCAGCCGCAGGTGCGCGCTGTCGGTCAGCTCGAAGTAGTCGCCGACCGCCATGCCGCAGACCGACCGGCCCTCGATCCGGTCGACGCTGACCCGCAGGTCATAAAGCTCCATGTCACCGGCGGTCTCCTCCATGCCGGGTCCTTCCCCCATCAGAGCACCAGCTCGGCGTGGTGGTGGACGATGAGCCAGCCGTCGGTGGAGTGCCGCAGCACGTCGGTCACCCGCGTGTGCTCGGCCGGGCCTTCGGCGGTCTCGGCCGCGACCAGCACATATCGGGCGACAGCGGTGTCCCCCCACACGTCGACGCGCATGTCCCGGGCCTCCAGTGAGGCCGGCGCGGGCCGGGCTCCGGCCGCGTCCCGTTGCGCGCGGTAGGCGTCCAGGTCGGCGCGGCTCCGCAGGGGGCCCGGCAGGTGCGTCTCCCACGTCGTCACCTCCGGGTGGAGGTGGGAGTCGAAGCGCCGCCGGTCGCCCGCGAGGAAGGCGTCGTACATGTCGTCGATGCCCGCGGCGACCACGGCGGCGGCGTCCCCGCCGGTCATCGCCATCCCCCATCCCATCCGGTCGTCGCGGACCACGCGGCCGCCCGACATCACCCAGCGCACGCCGCGGAACGCGGACGTCTCCGCGAGCGGGTCGCCGTCCATCGCGATGAGATCGGCGTGCTTGCCGGCCTCGACGGTGCCGAGGTCGGCCTCCGCGCCGAGCCAGCGCACCGGGCCGAGCGTCCCGGCGTAGAGCGCGCGGGCCGGGCCGATGCCGGCCTCGGACATGTACTCCAGCTCCCGCACCGAGGCGTTGGTGCCCTCGAAACCCCAGAACGGCGGCATGTCGCTGCCGAGCAGGACCTCGACTCCCGCCTCGACGGCCATCGCGTAGCTGTCCAGGTGGCGGGGGCCGGCGCCCAGAGAACGGCACTGCATCCACTCCGGCACGCCGAGCTCGTCGAAGAACTCCTTGCAGCGCGTGACCAGCAGTGTGGGCACCAGGGCGGTGCCCCGCTCCGCCATCCGGGCGGCCACCTCCGGGGTGAGCTGGTAGCCGTGCTCGACGCAGTCCAGCCCCAGCTCGACGGCCTCGGCGATGACCGGCGCGGGACCGGCGTGCGCGGTGACCTTACGGCCCCAGGCGTGGGCGGTCTCGATCACGGCCGCCAGCTCGTCGGTGAACAGCTGCCGGGTGTGGATCGCCTCGTGTTCACCGGCGATGCCGCCGGAGATCATCACCTTGATCAGGTCGGCGCCGGCCTTGACCTGGCTGCGCACCCCCTGGCGGAAGCCGTCCGCGCCGTCGCACTCGAGGGTGTCCGTGCCCTCATGGCCGTGGCCGCCGGTGCAGACCAGCGCCCGGCCCGCGGTGAAGATCCGGGGGCCGATCGCGCGGCCCGACGCGATGGCGCGGCGCAGCGCGAAGTCGGCGTGGTCCTTCTCCGCGACGCATCGTACGGTCGTCACTCCGCAGAGGAGAGTGCGCCGGGCGCCGTCGGCCATGTAGAGGGCCAGCTCGTGCGGGGCCATCCCCTTGACCGCGTCGCCTCCCTGGCCCGGCAGGGACAGGGAAAGGTGGGTGTGCATGTTCACCAGTCCCGGCGTGACGTACGCGCCGGCCAGGTCGATCTCACGGACGTCGCCGGCCGCCCTGGCCTGGGCGAGGACCTCGGCGGCGGGTCCGACGGCGGCGATCCGGTCGCCGCGTACCCATACGGCCGCGCCGGGGAGCGGGCCGACGCCGTCGAGGACCCGGCCGTCGACCACCGTGCAGTTGGTCAGCACGGTCGCCGGCTCCGCCGGCTGATGTGCGGCGCTCATGGGAGCCTCTCCAGTTCACGGGGAAGCGAGGGCCCGGGGTGGCCCCCGCATACCGGGGTGTTCTATCAGAACGAAACTCCAGTGAACAAGGGAGGGTAGGCGTTCACCTCGGCAAACTGCCGTAACAGGTCCGCTGGGCGGCGAGGATGTTCACCGGATTTCAGAATCCGGGAGGGCGTGTCTAGATCCCGTCGAGGCGGGAGGCCAGCTGGGACCGCGAGGTGATGTTGAGCTTCGGGAAGATCCGGTAGAGATGGGAGCCGACCGTGCGAGGCGAGAGGTAGAGCCGCTGCCCGATCTCCCGGTTGGACAGCCCCGCCGCGGCGAGCCTCGCGATCTGCAACTCCTGCGCGGAGAGCGCGTCCTGGGCGGCGGGGCCGTGGTCGGGGGCGCGTTCCCCGGAGGCGCGGAGCTGGAA
This sequence comes from Planotetraspora sp. A-T 1434, assembly GCF_025420585.1. Lineage (GTDB taxonomy): Bacteria > Actinomycetota > Actinomycetes > Streptosporangiales > Streptosporangiaceae > JAOEGB01. The sequence continues at coordinate 40,096 of NZ_JAOEGB010000007.1, forward strand.
CCGGGCCTGCTCGGCCCAGTGATTCGCGCCCATGACGTCGAAAGTGATCATCGCGGAACGCAGCGGCGCCCGCGACTCCGCGATACGCCGCCGGCGGCGCAACCAGCTGCCGTACGCCAGGTCCAGGCGCGCCTTGGCCCACGGCCAGCGGACGAGGTCGCGCCCCAGCGCGGTGAGGAACAGCTCCTCCGCCTCGTCGTCGTCGGCCAGGACCGCCCGTGCGTACGACAGGTGGACGTGCAGAGTGGCCGCCGGTGTGACGGCGGCGACCGATTCGAGATCGGCGATCACCGAGCGGGCGTCGTCGCAGCGCCCGGCGTGTACGGCGGCCTCGGCCAGGAACATGACGGCGTGGAACCGTTCGGCCTGGTGGAAGCATGGGCTGCCGGGGTCGAACAGCGGCCGGAGCGCGTCGTACGCCTCGGCGTGCCGGCCCACGCCGATCCAGCCGTAGCCGCGTGCGAGCTGGACACAGGCCAGCAGGTTGGTCAGACGCCTGCCGTTCGCGGCCTGTTCGGCCTCGCGGGCCATGGCCTGCGCCCGCTCGTTGTCGCCGCGCAGGCCGAGAAGCACGGCGTTGAGGACGAGCGACCCGGTGTCCCAGATGGGCTGGCCGGTGTCCTGTGCGAGGCGGCGCCCCTCCTCCACCGCGGCGAGGGCCCGCCCCCACTCGCCCAGCTCCACGCGGTCCAGGATCTGCATGGTCAACACGTGCGACAGCAACCCGAGCCTCCCCTGCTCGCGGAGCTTGTTCTCGGAGCGGTCGAGGAAGTCGACGCTGAGCACCGGCTCGCCGATCGCGTGTGCCGCCTGGCCCAGCAGACGGAGCGCGGCGGCGTCGGCGACGGTCTCCACGGTCACCCGCGACAACAGGTCGCGGGCGGCACCGGCCTCCCGTACGGGCTCGGCGGTCGCCAGGGCCGCCACATAGCGCGGGTCGTCCTCGGCGTCCCGGAGCCGCCGGGTGGCGCCCGCCACCCGGGCGCCGGCCTCGGTTCCGGCGTCGGCCCACCAGCAGCGCAGGGACGCTCCCAGCAGAAGGTTGAGCGCGAGGTCGGTGTCCCCCGCGCCGGCGGACCGCAGCGCGAAGTCGCACAGCTCGAACACCCGTGTCGCGTCGCCGGGAACGCCGTCGTTGAAGATCTCCCGCAGCCACTCCGACCGGGCGCGGTCGAGCTCCGACAGGTCCGTACGGGCCGCCGCCTGCACGAAGTGGTCCACCATGTCGGCACGCCCCAACCCGAACGCGTGCTCGGCCGCGAGCAGCAGCCTCCGGCCGCGCTTCGCCGAGTCGGTGGTGAGCTGGGCCGAGCGTTCGAGCGACCGGATGGCCGCCGTCACCGACCCGCGGCGAACCGAGATCGCATGGGTGACCTCCAGCTCATCGGCGATCTCGTCGTCCGGGCCGATGATCGACTGCGCGCGGTGCCAGATGCGGCGGTACGGCTGGTCCTCCAGGACGGCGGCCAGCGCGGCATTGGCCGCCTGGCGGCGCGCGACGGTCTCCGAGTGCAGGACACCGGATCGGACCAGGGGATGCCGGAAGGTCACGCGCATCTCGTCGAACCGGAGCAGTCCGAGCTCCGCGGCGCTGTCCAGGACGTCGACGTTCACGGGCCGCCCGGCCAGCACCGAGGCCGCGGCCAGGATCTCCGGCAACTCGTCGACGGAGTCGACCGCCGCGATGAGCACCGCGTCGCGGGTCGGCCCGGGCAGTTCGGCGACGCGGCCGGCGAACGCCCGCTCCAGCCGGGTCGTCAGCGGCAGGAGGGAGGGGAGCTCCCCTCCGCGCTCACCGGCCGCCCGCCAGGCGGCGGGAAGCTCGACGAGGGCCAGCGGGTTGCCGAGCGCCTCCCCCAGGATCCGCTCCCGGTCCGAGAGGCTCAGGTCGGCGGCATGGGCTCCGAGGACCTCGCGCGCGGACGCGTCGTCCAGCCCGGGCACCTCCATCTCGCGCAGACCGGCGGCGGCGAAAGGGCCGGCATGACCCTTCCGCACGGCGCCCACGACGATGATCGGGTCGCGGGACACCCGGCGTGCGACGAACGCCAGCGCCTCATGGGTCGGCCGGTCGAGCCACTGCACATCGTCGACCACCACCATCACGGGCCGCGTGGCGGCGACCTCCGCCAGCAGGTTCAACGCCGCCATCGCGATCATGAAGGGCTCCGGCGGCGGTCCCCCCTCGTCGCCGAAGGCCGACATAAGGGCGCGCCGCTGCGTCGCGGGAAGAGCGTCGCGGGTGCGGAGAATCGGACGGAGCAACCGGTGCAGCCCGGCGAAGGGCACCTGGGTCTCCGCCTCCACACCGATCGTCTTCAGGACGTGGAATCCCGCCGCCCTGCCGCGCTCGGCCACGGCGCGCAGCAGCGTGGACTTCCCGATCCCGGCCTCCCCGAGGAGCAGGACGGCGCTTCCGCTCTCCCCGATCCGCTCGATGAGCCCGGCGAGCACCCGCATTTCCTCGCCCCTGCCGAAGACGTGAGTGGTCGTCATACGGCCGGCCCCGGCATCGCGGCTTCAACTGCCCGGGCGTAGGCCAGGTGAGCCTGGCCGATCAGCTTCCTGGGGGACATCCGCGCTCCATTCCTCGTACGAGTGATCGTAGGAACTCCAGCCCGGCCGCCGCTTGGGTAAAACGACTCAACCTCCCGCACAGCGCAGTCATGTGACCCAAGAGACGCGCTACCGGCGCGTCCTACGGTCGAGTCACTCGCGTTGGTCCCGAACGGAAGGTAAGGACGTGAAGTCAACGGCTGCGCCCGCACGGTACGACGGGCTGGCACGATGCCCATCGGAGGCGCTGGCGCGCCGGCCACTCGGCAACCGGGGAGTTGACCCCGTGCTCTGACATGGGCATGGTGGGCTGATGGCCAGCGATGAGGCGCGGGACGGGGTTGAGCTCACCAATCTCGACCAGCCGCTGTTCGACGGGGCGGAGGCGACCAAGCGCGATCTGGTCGACTACCTGGACGCCGTCCGTGACCGCGTCATCCCGGCGTTGCGGGATCGGCCGCTGTCGGTGGTCCGGGTGCGGCAGGGCCAGGCGCCGTTCATGCAGAAGAACATCCCCAAGTACGCCCCGGCGTGGATCAGGACGGTCCCGCTGTGGGCGGAGACCTCGCGGCGGCAGGTGTCGTACGCCCTGTGCGATGACCGCCGCACCTTGCTGTGGTTCGCCAACCAGCGGGCGGTGGAGTATCACCCGACCCTGGTCCGCGCGGGGCAGTGGGAGCACCAGACCCATCTGGTGCTCGACCTCGATCCGCCGCTCGCGGACGCGTTCCCGCTGGCCGTACGCGCCGCGCTCCTGGTCCGCCAGGCCCTGGCCGACGCGGGCCTGAAGGGGGCGGTCAAGACAAGCGGCGCGAAAGGCCTGCACGTGTTCGTGCCGATCGAGCCGCACGCGGCCATGGCCGACGTGGCGGCGGCCACCCGGGCCGTCGCCGCGCGCGCCGAGCGCCTTGACCCGGTCCTCGCCACCACGGCGTTCATCCGGGAGGACCGCGGCGGCAAGGTGTTCCTCGACTCCACCCGGTCCGGCGGGGCTACGGTGGTCGCGGCCTACAGCCCGCGCGTACGGCCCGGCGTGCCGGTGTCGTTCCCCGTGGCCTGGGCGGATCTGGACAGGGTCACGCCGGCCGACTTCACCGTGCACACCGCGGCGCGGCTGCTCGGCGACGGCGATCCGTGGGCGGAGCTCATGCCGGAGCCGCAGCGGCTGCCCGCCGATCTGATCGAGGAGGGCCACACGATCCCGGTCGCCCGCGTGCAGGCGATGCACGAGGGCAAGCGGCGCGCCCGCGCCCGCAGAGCCTGAAGGCTCACCCCGCTCGCGGCCCGCCGTACGCGCCGGCCGCTTCTGCGAAGTCCTCCAGCGTCACGTGGATCCGGTCGCGCATCACTCTCCTGTTTCTTGACTGGTGAACTCACCCGCGGTTACGGTAACTGCCAGAAAGCGCTTTCCAAAGGGGGGCCATGGTTTCGCGAAGCTCGACCCGCCGACTCCAGCCGCCAGGGGCGCAGGCGGCGAGCGGCGTGACCGCGCGGAACCGGCCCGGTCCGGCGGAACGACTGGCCGCCGCCACTGCCCGGACCTGGCGCCCGGTCGCCGTGCTGGCGGCGCTTTTCGTGATCTGGTGGGCCGTCACCGCCGCGGGCCTCATCAAGCCCTATCTGGTGCCCTCGCCGGCACGGACCCTCGACGCGGTCCTCAGCCAGTCGGCGTACTTCGCGCACAACACCTGGATCACGACGTACGAGACGGTGCTGGGTTTCGCGATCGCCATCGTGGTGGGCGTGCTCGCCGCGGTCGTCATGGTCTACTCCCCCACGGTCGAGAAGAGCCTGTACCCGCTGCTGCTGTTCGCCCAGGTCATCCCGAAGATCGCCATCGCGCCGCTGTTCGTGGTGTGGCTCGGGTTCGGCCTGTCACCGAAGATCGTCGTCGCGGTCCTGATGGCCTTCTTCCCCATCGTGATCTCCGCGGTCACCGGTCTGAAGACGATCGACCCCGAGATGCTGCAACTGTCGTCCACGATGGGTGCGGGGACGGGCCAGACCTTCTGGAAGATCCGCTTCCCGGCCTCCCTGCCCCACCTGTTCTCGGGGCTCAAGGTCGCCGCGACCATGGCCGTCACCGGCGCGGTGGTCGGCGAGTTCGTCGGGGCCAACGAGGGCCTCGGCTACGTGATCCTGCAGGCGAACGGCAACCTCGACACCCCGGTGCTCTTCGCCGGGCTGCTCATCATGTCCCTGCTCGGCGTGGTGCTGTTCGCGCTCGTCGAGCTGCTCGAGAACTTCGTCCTCCCCTGGCACGCCAGCCGCCGCCGCACCGACATCGCCACGACTTCCCTCTAGGAGGAGACCCCCAATGAGACCCCCGATGAGACTGCGCGTGCTCGTCGCCGGACTCGTGCCGGCGCTCCTGCTCACGGTCGCCGGCTGCGGCTCACCGGCGACGGAGAAGACCAAGGACGCCCAGGGCCGGGAGCTCGACAAGGTCACGCTCACGCTCAACTGGTACCCGTACGGCGAGCACGCGCCGTTCTACTACGGCAAGAAGCAGGGGATCTTCGCCAGGCACGGCATCGACCTGACCATCCGGCCGGGGCAGGGCTCGCAGAAGACGATCCAGGCGACCGCCTCCGGGCAGACCGATTTCGGCTGGGCGGACACGCCGGCCCTGCTCGCGGGGGTGTCCCAGGGGCTGGAGGTGAAGAGCCTCGGCGTCTTCCTGCAGACCACGCCCTCGTCGGTGCAGTTCTTCGACGACAAGAACATCAAGTCTCCCGCCGATCTCAAGGGCAAGTCGATCGCCTCCACCGCCGGAGACGCGCTGAGCAAGACGTTCCCGGCCTTCCTGAAGGCCAACGGGCTGAGCCCCGGCGATGTCACGCTGCAGAACACCGACCCGGCGGGCAAGATGGCGGCGGTCATCTCCGGCAAGACCGACGCCCTGCTCGGCTTCGCCACCGACCAGGGCCCCACGATGCAGGAGAAGTCCGGAAAGCAGGTCTCCTACCTGCGCTTCGCCGACTACGGGCTCAGTTTCTACAGCAACGGGCTGCTTACCTCGACCGGCACCATCGCGGACAAGAAGGACCTGGTCAAGCGGATGGTCGAGGCCACCAGCGAATCCTGGACGGCGGCGGAGAAGGACCCCGGCGCCGCGGTCCGCGCGATGGCCGGCGCCTCCCAGCAGCTTCCCTCGGAGAAGGTCCTCACCGAGCAGTTCAGCGCCACGCTGAAGCTCCTCCACACCGACGCCACGAAGAGCCGGCCCCCGGGGGCGAACGCCGAGGCGGACTGGGCCAAGACCATCGCCACCTTCACCCAGGCGGGCGTGATCACCAAGGCCGAGCCTCCCGCGACGTACTGGGACGCCAGCTTCGCCCCGAAGGGATGAGGATGCGGACGGGCAACGGCATCGCCCCGCCGTACGACCCCGAGGTCACGACCGGCGCTGCCGTGGAGATCGACGACGTCGAGGTCCGCTTCCGCACCAGGAAGCAGGATGTCACGGCCCTGCGGGAGGTCTCGCTGCGGGTCGAGCCCGGCGAGTTCGTGGCGATCGTGGGCGCCTCCGGATGCGGCAAGTCGACCCTGCTCAAGCTGGTGTCCGGCCTGCTGAGCCCGTCCTCGGGCCGGGTCCGGCTGCACGGACAGGACGTCCGGGGGCCGCGGCGCGACATCGGGTACGTCTTCCAGCGGGCCGCCCTCCTGGAGTGGCGGACCGCCCGGCGGAACATCCTGCTCCAGGCGGAGATGCGCCGGATGCCGAAGGAAGGGGCACGCGAGCGGGCCGACGAGCTGATGGCCATGACCGGCCTGACCGGTTTCGAGGACGCCTATCCGCATGAGCTGTCCGGCGGGATGCAGCAGCGGGTGGCGCTGTGCCGGGCGCTGCTGCACCAGCCGCCGGTGCTGCTGATGGACGAGCCCTTCGGGGCGCTGGACGCGCTCACCCGCGAGCAGATGAACGTCGAGTTGCGCCGGATCTGGCGCGAGACCGGCACCACCGTGCTGCTGGTCACGCACTCCATCGCCGAAGCGGTCTACCTCGCCGACCGGGTGATCGTCATGACCCCGCGCCCCGGCACCGTCGCCGAGATCATCCCGGTGGCCCTGCCCGCCGAGCGGAAGTACGGCGAGACCATGGCCGAGCCGGAGTTCGCCAGGGCGACGGGCCGGATCCGCGATCTCCTCGGAGCGGCGCCGGGCGCCGAGTGACCTGCGGTTACGCTCGCGTTCTTTGTGAGTCGTCACGTATCCTCCTCGGAAGCGCAGCGACTCGTTCTGCGACTGGTCAAACGCATCGCGTATCTGTGTTCCCGACGGAAGCCGATTCCCATGAGTCAGCATGTTCACGTCCGCCTCAGTCACGGCCTGGCCATAACCGAAGAGGGCGACCTGGTCGAGAAGACCGGCTGCCAGTGCGGCGCCACATGGACCGACACCTACCGCGTCGAGGACGGGCAGCCCGAGCCGTAACAGCGTCAGCCAGCGTGCGGGCCTTCGGAGTGAATAGCCGCACCGGGCCGGGTCTGACGACGGGGCGGGGCCGCTCAGGACGGCTCCGCCCCGTGGTGGCCTTCCTGGTCCGCGGCGACGGACATGGACCCGAGCAGGCGCTGGGCGGCCTTCTTGAGCGCCGCGGCCACGGAGCCGGCGCGGACCCGTTCGAACAGCGGCGTCTGGGCGTCTTCGGCGACCGTCCGGAGCCTGGTCTCCTCCTCCTGGAAGAGGTCGTGGAACGCCGCGACCGGGCCGTCGGCCAGGCGGCGCCGGGCATCGCTGTGGCGCTGCGACACGCGGCCGGGCGTCACCCCGAGAACGCGGGCGATCTGCTTGTTGTCGACCTCGCGGGTGCGGCGGGCGCCACTGAGGATCCGCGCGATCTCCAGGTCCTCGAGGTGGGTCAGGAAGTTGATCTCGCCCTGCTTGGCCCGTTTGACCGCGGCGACGAGCCGGAGAAGGGCGACGGGGTCGTCGGTGTGCCGATCAGAGGCGATCTCGGTGAGGAACTCGAGCAGGAGACCGACATGGGTGTCGCTGGTGTCCGCCTTCGGGGGACGACCGACTGGCATTGGCGCCTTTCTCTTTCGTTTCACGTGCGGACGGGGAACGGTACAGAGAGAAGGTCAGCAAGAGGTTTCCACCCGGTTATCGGGCGGCCAGTTCCGTCATGCCCAAATAGCGGTATTTGGGATGTCATGATTAGACAATGCTGGAGGTTGCGGGGCTCAGTCCCGTGGAGGAACGTACCTATCGGTTCCTGGTGTCCGCGGTCGAGGCGGACGTAGCCGATGTCAGCGCGTATCTGGGTCTCCAGCCGGCCCAGGTCGAGGAGACGCTGCGGTCCATGCGGCGCAAGGGCCTCGTGCGGGAGGTCTCCCTGGAAGGGCGGAGATTCGCGCCGGTCACTCCCGAGATCGCCCTGGGCGCGTCGCTGCTACGGCAGCGGCAGGCGCTGGACTGGGCCCGCCGCGCCGTGGACCAGCTATCGGAGGAGTTTCGCGGCAACGCCCGCCGCAACGACGCCCGCGAGCTGGTCGAGGTGGTGCCGGACCGGGCCGGGATCCGGGAGCAGATCGTCCACCTCCAGGACAACGCGCGTGACGAGGTGCTCTACTTCTGCCGGACCGGCCCTGTGGTGATGACGGCGGACGAGAACGAGGAGCCGGAGCTGGCCGCGCTGCGCCGCGGAGTCACCTACCGGGTGATCTACGAACGCGCGCTGCTCGAAGAGGCCGGCATGCAGGCCAACGTCGCCTTCGGGATCAAGCTCGGAGAGCTGGCGCGAGCCGTCCCCAGCCTTCCGGTCCGGATGACCGTCGTGGACCGGAAGATCGGCCTGCTGACCCTGGTCCAGGACGCCGGCCCGTCGGAGCCGACGGCCGCGCTGATCCGGGACAGCACCCTGCTGGACGCGTTGCTCGCCCTGTTCGAGAACTACTGGGAGCGAGCGACGCCGCTGCGGGTCCTCGACGACGGCGGGATCTCCGTGGAGTCCGTTCCCTGCCCGCTGGACTCCCCCGACCTCTATCTCCTCTCTCTGCTCGTGGCGGGCGTGCCCGACAAGTCCATCGCCAGCCAGCTGGGGATCAGCCAGCGGACCGTCCAGCGCCGCGTCTCCCACATCATGGAGGCCGCGGGCGCTCAGACCCGGATGCAACTCGCCTGGCACGCCGCCCGTGAACGGTGGCTCTGACGGCTACTTCACGCCGTAGGCCCGGATGACGGTCTGCTCGATCCTGCCTCCCGCGGCGTCCTCGGCCGAGACCCGCAGCGACACCTGCTTGAGCGGCGGGTGAGCGACCAGGGTCGTGTAGCGGCCGCCGCCGGTCGGCACGGTGACCAGGCGCGTCCAGGTCTTCCCGTCGTCGTAGGACACCTCGGCCCCGAACGTCTTCACGGCCGCCGGGCCGGCGGAGGGGGTCCGTACGGCGAAGCTCAGCTTGGCGAGGCCACGGGAGACCTGACCGTTGAGGTCGGCCGGCACGTCGTAGTCGACCTGCGGCAGGTCGAGCGCCGCCTGTCCGGCCTTCGATCGGAAGGTCCACGCCGTCTCGGTGGCCGTGGCGTGCGTCCACTCCTCGGACGACCGCCGCGTGGACAGCTCCAGGCGGTATTCCGCCTCCTCTGGCACCGCGGGGAAGTCGCCCCGGATCTCGCTCCGCTCCTCGACCAGTTCGCCGTTCCGGTAGAACCGGGCCGACGTCGTGTCCTGCTCGTCGCTGCCCCCGGCGTACCCGAAGTGCCCGGAGGAGTCGGCGAACTCGGGGACCACGACGCTCAGCGCGTCCCCCGACCGCGTGGGTGCGGGCACAGCGGCCGGGATCGCCGGCCGTACGACCGGTCCGAACCACGTCTCACGCACGACCTCACCGGGCTTGTAGCCCCGCGGCCGCTCGGTCAGGCCGCCCCGGAGGGAGAACATGTTGTCCCAGGTGAACATGTGCTGCACGATGTGCCGCCACTGCGTGTCGCCGGTGCTGACGTACTCGGCCCGCTCCAGCGGAGTCCGGACGATCCGCTGCTGCTCCATCTGGAAGCCCAGGCCGTAGATCTGCCAGGGCCGCCAGCCGAACCGCTGCTCCTTGGCCCAGGCGAACCCGCCGGACTGCGCGTACGCGGTGTCGACGCGGGCCGTGTTGCGGTCGGTGACCTCGTGCACGATGTGCTCGGGAACCTCGCCGGGGGAGACCTGCATGATGTCGTAGTAGTAGGGGCTCACGACGTTCACGGACACTTCGAGTACGGCCCGGCCCGCGCCGTACAGCTTCCGCGCGTGGTCATGGGCGACCGCGAAGGTCGGCAGCGGATAGCGGTCGCCATCCGGGGTCCACGGCTGCCAGACGCTGCCGTCCTTCTCCCCCACGACGATGACCGCCGCGGCGCCGGCCGCCCCAGCCGCCGCGATCCGGTCCTCCCAGTAACCGCGGTCGGGAGGCGAGACGATCACCGCGCGGCCGCGCAGCTTGAGGCGGGAGAGCTCCTCGGGGGTGCCGGCGCCTCCGTCGACGAGCGGCCATCGCCGCACGCCGTCCATCTGGGGCGACCTGGCGAGCAGGCTCATCGTCACCGGCTCGCCGGAACCGGCCAGCCTGGCGGACACCTTCGGCGCGGCGAGCTGCCAGCGGGAGGCGAACTCGAAGCTCCCCTCCTTGACGGGCTGGGTCGGGGTCACGGCGAGCTGCTCCACGACCGGGTAGTCCATGACGCCCTGCGAGATCTTGCGGTTGCCGATGGTCCGATGGGTGAAGTAGGTGAAGATGCCGTCCTGCACCACCGGCCGGGGCGTCTTGATGGTGATCGGGTTCGCCTTGCGGGCGTCCAGCACCACGTCCATGTCACCGGTCACCTGGAGCTCGGGCATGACGACCAGGCTGTCCACGGGGTGAGCGCTCTGGGTCGGGTCGAAGACGCCCTGCGTCATGTAGGTGCCTTCAGACACCCTGACGGTGATCCCTGTGTCGGCGTGCTCGCGGTCGATGTAGGCCCACACGTCGTCCAGCGACGAGGCTCCGTACATCGTGATGACGGGGATCGGGGTCGGCTTGCCGTTCCGGTCCACGGCGGTGAAGTGCACGTTGTGGAGACGGCCGCGCTTGAACAGCGCCAGGGTCGTGTGCAGCGCGACCGTGCCGTCCGCGGAGACGGCGCTGACGTAGCCGCCGTACCGGCCGGTCGGCACCTTGGACAGGGCGGCCCTGACCGGGACGGCGACCGACGCGCCGGCCTCCACGGTGACCTCGGAGGAGCCGAGGCTGATCGCCCCCTCGGGGGACGGGCCGCCGTCGACGTTCGCCAGGCCGGCGGTGAGCGTGAGCTTCACCGAGGTCCCGGTGCCGTTGGTGTAGGTGATGTCGCCGCCCGGCTGGTCGTCGTCGCCCTCGTGGTATCCCAGGTCGACCGCCCCGGTGGCCGTCACGCCCTGCCGTACGGCACGGGCCACGTCGAGCCGTCCGCCGCCCTGCTGGTAGACGGTCTGATCGGCCGCCGTCTTGGCGGTGGAGACCAGGATGTCCTTGATCTGCCGGGCCTTCCAGCCGGGGTGCTCCTGCTTGAGGATCGCCGCCGCGCCCGCCACGTGGGGCGTCGCCATGGACGTGCCGGACAGGGTGGTGTAGGCGTCGCCGACCGGCGTGCCGATGCTGGTCCCGGCCGCGCGGGCGGCGATGATGTCCACGCCCGGGGCGGTGATGTCCGGCTTGAGCCCCCCGTCGAGCCGGGGACCGCGGCTGGAGAAGCCGGCCAGGGCGTCCGCTCCGTCGACCGCGCCGACGGTCAGGGCGGAGGTGGCGGCGCCCGGAGTCCCGACGCTGTACTCCTTGCCCTCATTGCCGGCGGCGATCACGAAGAGGGCGCCGGTCTGGTCGGTGAGGTTGTCCACGGCGACGCTGAGCGGGTCGGTCCCGTCGGTCGGACCGCCGCCGAGGCTCATGTTGACCACGTCGGCGCCGGAGGCCGTGGCCCACTCCATCCCCTGGATGATCTCGGACTCGGTGCCGGAGCCGCTGTCGTCCAGCACCTTGCCGACCATCAGCTGGGCACCGGGCGCCACGCCCTTGCGAAGGCCCTGGGAGGCCGTGCCCAGACCGGCGATGATCGAGGCGACATGGGTGCCGTGCCCGAATCCGTCCTGGACGGAGGGGTCCTCGGTGAAGTTGCGCGTCTGGGCGATCTTCCCGGCCAGGTCGGGATGGTTCTGGTCAATGCCCGTGTCCAGGACGGCGACCTTGACGCCCTTCCCGTCGAACCCGGCCTTCCACGCCTCCGGCGCGCCGACCTGGGGGACGCTGTGCTCCAGTGAGGCCCGGACCTTCCCGTCGAGCCAGATCTTCTTGATCCCCTGGGGGAGCGCCGGCTGGGCCTGGGCCGCGCGGGCCGAGGGCTCCACGGTCCGCCACAGGTCGGACAGCTTGCCCTTGTCCGCGGCGACCGCCCGCGCGTTGACGCTCGGCAGGGCCGTGCCGTCCTGGACACCTGGCAGGGCGGCGGACTTCCTCGCAGCGCCGTCGTAGACGAACAGGAGCGGCAGGGTCGCGCTGCTCGCGTCGTCGTATCCCTGCTCGATCAGCTCGCCGACGTCGAACAGGCGCTTGTCGACCAGGTTCTTGGCCAGGTAGGGGACCATGTCGGCGGGCGTGATCCGCAGCTCGCCGTCGACCTCCTGGGAGTAGAACCTGATCCCCTCCCGGCCCTTGCCGGGCTCGACCGTGGCGGTCTGCTTCCCTCCGGCGAGTCCCTCGACCGTCACGACATCACCGGTGATGAGGGTGACCCGATGGAGCGCCCCGGGCGATGCCGGTGTGGCCTCGGCCGCCGAGGGCAGCGCCGGTAATCCGGCCATGGACAGGGCCACTGTGGCGGCCGTAAGACTCGCGAGCCAGCGCATGGGTCTGTAGACCTCTCGTGATCAGGGGTGATGCCGTTCACGAGAGTGGGGGACGGGCATCGCTCCCGTCACGACCACAGGCCTGCCCAAACCGCGACATGTCGCCAAAACGACAAGCTCGCTTGACAACCACGGCAACGCTCATCATACGATTTAATCGAGTGATTAAACCGAGCGGTGAAGGGTTCCGATGGCACGGTCCTGGCTTACCGCGGCCCCGGTCGCGTTGTTGTGGCTCTACGAAGGCCTGTGGTGCAAGGTCTTTCCCGGCAGGGAGGACCAGCGCGCGATCGTGGCGGGAGTCCCGTTCCTTCCCGCCGGCGCGGTGACCCCGCTCCTTGTCGCGATCGGGCTCGCCGAGGCCGGCATCGGGGTGTGGGCGCTGAGCGGGTGGCGCCCCCACATGGCCGCGGTCGTCCAGACGGCCGTGGTCGCGACGGTCAACCTCGGCGGCCTGCTCTGGGGGTCGGACCACATTCCCGAACCGGCCCGGCTGGTCATCCAGGACATCGCGTTCATCGCGCTCGTCTGGATGGTCGCGGCCCAGCGGAGGCGACCCCTCCATCAGCGGGAGGCGCGGTGAGCGGCAATCCGTGGGCCCAGGGGCGCATCCTGGCAGGCGGCGCGCGCCCGCGCGTGCTGTTCGGCCGCATGTATGAAGACCCCGGCGTCGAGCTCTCCGTCTTCCCCCCACCGGGCGCCCGGGTCCTGTGTGTCGCCTCGGCCGGGGACACCGCCGCCGCCCTCGCCGGCGCGGGCTACGAGGTCACGGCGGTCGACGTCAACCCGGTCCAGCTCGAATACGCGCGTGGCCGCCTTGAGCGGGGCGCGCCCGCCGTGGACGGCACGGCCGAGCGGATGCTGGCGACGGGCCGCGCGGCGGCGGCCGCTCTGCTCCCCGCGTGGCGCCGCCCGTCGCTGGAGCGGTTCCTCCGGCTCGACGATCCGTTTGAGCAGGCCCGGCAGTGGCGGACGAGCCTCGACGGCCCGGGCCTGCGGCTGCTGATGGGCGCGGCGCTCCGGCCCGCCGGTGCGATGGCCGCCGCGCTGCGGCCCGCCTTCCGCGGCGTCGTTCCGGCCAGGTTCGACCTGGCGCTCCGCCGCCGCATCGCGGGCGGCGTGAGCCGCCATCCCAACGCGCGCAATCCGTGGGCGTGGCGGCTGCTGCTCGGCCACGAGATCCTCCCGGCCGCGAAGCCCGCCGGGCCTCCGGTGAAGCTGGTGGAGGCCGACGTGGCCGGCCATCTCGAACGCGTGGCGCCCGGCACGTACGACGCGGTGACCCTGTCCAACGTCCTCGACGGCCCGGGCCCGGCCTTCGCACGGCGCCTGCGGGCCGCCGTCCGGCATGCCGTACGTCCGGGCGGGGTGGCGGTGCTGCGCAGCTTCCGTGAGCCGGCCGCCTCCGGGCCGGGCCGGGCCGCCGACGAACGGTCGATGCTGTGGGGCGTCGTGCGGGTGATCGGGCTGTGAGATACCTGGCTGTGAGAGACCTGGCTGTGAGAGAACTGCTGCGGCGCCATCCACTGCCGATCCGGGCCCGGTTCGCGCACTCGCTCGTGCTGACCTACGCGCTGCCGCCCGAGGTGCTCGCCCCCTTGGTGCCGCCCGGGCTGGCGCTGGACACCTACACGGACCGGTCGGGGGTCGAGCACGGGTTCGTCGCCGTCGGACTGGTGGACACCCGCCGGCTGCGGCCCGCCTTCCTTCCCTTCGGCGGCGACCATCTGCTGACCGGCTACCGGATCTTCACCCGGTTCCGCACGCCCGGCGGCCGGACCATGCGCGGCCTGCGTATCCTGCGGAGCGACACGGGCAGCCGCCTGATGGTCATGGGCGGGAACCTGCTCACCCGCTATCACTACCGGCTCGCCCGGATGGTCTCCCGGGCCGGGGACGGCGCCCTGGAGTTCGAGGTGGTCAGCGCCGACGGCCGCGCGGACCTGCGGGTCCGGGCCGACCTGGCCGGAGCCCCGGCGCCGCTGCCCGAGGGGAGCCCGTTCGCCTGCGCGCGGGACGCCCGGCGCTTCGCCGGGCCGCTGCCGTACACCTTCGAGCACGAGCCGCGGACCGGCGCGATCGTGGTGGTCAAGGCTTTCCGCACGCGCTGGGAGCCCGAGCCGGTCGCGGTCGAGGTCGGCGGGCTCACCTTCTTCGACCACGGGCCGTTCGCCGGGAGCGCGCCCGTCCTCGCCAACGCCTTCCATGTCGCGGATGTCGAGTACGGCTGGCATCGCGGCGTGCGCCGCACCCCTGACGGAGGAGAGCTGTGACCCATGGACCATCCGGCGCCCGGGAGGTCGTCGTCTACAACTGGCCGCTCTACGCGGCCGGCGCCGCCTGCGCGGTGGCGGGGGCCGCCGCAGCACGCCGGCTGCCGGGCGCCCCGCGAGCAGCGGCGCGCGGGGGCGCGCTGCTCGCGGCGGGCTGGCTGCTCAGCAGCGTCGCCGCGAGCTGGTGGGTCTACGACCGGTCCGGGCTGCACGCTTACACCTGGCTGCCCGATCTGCTGCCGGACGGGCCGGGGGACCACCTCGTGGTCTCCGGAGGACTCGACGAGGCCAGCCTGCCGCTCTCCGCCCATGGCAGGCAGACCGTGGCGGACCTGGGCCTCGCCACCACGGGCTCGCTCCGGCGTGCCCGCGACCGGGTTCCGCCGTCGCCGCGGGCAGTGGCCGCTCGCCCCGATCGCCTGCCGGTGGAGTCCGCGTCGCAGGACACGGTGTTCCTGGTCTTCGCCGCGCACGAGCTGCGCCGGCCGCGTGACCGGGAGAGCCTGTTCGCCGAATGCGCCAGGGCGCTCCGGCCGGGCGGCGCGCTGATCCTGGTCGAGCATCTGCGGGACGCCGCCAACGCGGCCGTCTACGGCCCCGGCTCCTTTCACTTCTTCCCGCGCGCGGAGTGGCTTCGGGTGGCGGGCCGCGCCGGACTGCGGACTTCCGCCGAGCGGCGGATCGGCACGTTCGTCACCGCGTTCGCCTTCCTTCGGGACCCGGCGTGAGCGGCCTGCTGGAGCTGGAGACCCAGCTGCGCCTGGTCGGCGTCGCGCTGCTCGGCATGGGCGCGTTCCACGCGGTGCTCCCCCGGCTGATCGGCTGGCCCGCCGACCTCGCCCCCACCAGCCTGCTGACCCGCCAGATCGCCTACGCCCACACCTTCTTCATCGGCCTGACCTGTGTGTGCCTGGGGTTGCCGCCGCTCCTGCTGACCGCCGACCTCCTGTCTGGCTCCCGGCTGGGGACCGCGCTGCTGGCGGGGCAGACGGCCTTCTGGGCGACCCGCCTGGTGTTCGAGTTCGCCGTGTTCTCTCCCCGCATCTGGCGAGGGGACCGCTTCCGGACTGCCGGTCACATCGCGTTGTCGATCCTCTGGACCTGGGTTACGGCGATCTTCGCCACGGCCCTGCTACAGGCGCTATGATGCCCGGAAATGAAGTGCCGGCGATGATCGTCTGATGCTGGGCCAAGTGGAAACGGGGGTTGCCGATGAGCTTCGAAACGTCCTCATGGGCCGTGGGGCGCTTCGGCGACCGCGCCGACTTCGTGCGACAGCAGCTCGTCACGTCGCTGCTGGAGGCCATGGGCAACGCGCAGGACGCGCAGCGGTGGTCCCGCAGCGACAAGCGCTTCCCTTATGGGCAGACCATGATGACCAGGCGCTACGAGGCGCTGGTCGAGGGCTTCCGCAACGAGCCGGGCTTCCAGATGGTCAAGCCCTACGGCTCGCCGCATCACCTGGTGGTCCTCGACGGCAACCTGCTGCTGCCGTTCCGCTACGGCGAGGACGACACCACGCCCATCACGGAGGCCCGGGTCACCGACGGCCGCATCTCCGCGCTGGCCAGAGAGCTGTTCACCCGGTACGGCCCGGCGGCGTCCTACCGGCAGCTGACCCTCGAGGACGAGGCCGAGCTCGCGGAGGTCCGTCCCACTCTGGCCGGCCTCCCGGACGACACCCGTCTCGTCCCCGTCGCCTACGCGGGCAACGCCCAGGCGGGGCTGCTCCGGCTCTACTGGGGCGAGGCGGAGCTGATCGACGAGTTCGGCAGGCTCCGATGGCATCACTACGAGCCGATCCCGCTCCTGACGGCTCACACCGCGACCCTTCTACCGGCTCAGCCCGGCACCGCCACGCGCTTCGACCACGGCGCCGTTCCGGACCTCGGCCTGAGCCCGAGGGAGTCCCAGCGGACCGCGGTCGCCGGCGGCGATGAGCGCCCCTAGCCCGCAGGCCGTGGCGGACGCCTTCGACCCCGCGCGGCTCACCCAGGCCCGGCGTCTGGCCGGGATGACGAAGAAGGACCTCGCCGAGCGGATCGGTGTCACGCCCGCCGCCGTGGGACAGTACGAGACCGGCATGACCCGCCCGAGGGGCGACCTGGTCCCCCGCCTCGCCGGCGTTCTCGGCGTCCCGTTGGCGTTCTTCCTGATGGGCCGCCCGCACGGCAAGCTCGACGGGTCCATGGCCCATTTCCGGAGCCTGCGCTCGACCCGGGCCCACCAGCGGGCCAAGGCGGTCGCGTTCGTCGAGCAGGTGTGGGAGCTCGCGCACGCCCTCGAACGACGCGTACGGCTGCCGCACGTGGACCTGCCCGGATTCTCGGGCGGCGAGGTCCACCCCCTGGCCCGTGACCCCGCCGAGGCCGCCCGCGCCCTGCGCCGGCTCTGGGGGCTGGGCGCCGGGCCGCTGTCCCACATCGTCCGGCACCTGGAGGCCCACGGGATCATCGTGGTCTTCCCGCCCCCGGACGAGGACGCCGCCACGGTCGACGCGTTCTCCACGTCCCAGCTGCCCCGGCCGATCGTCGTCCTCACCGCCAACCGGTTCGACGACATCCACCGCTACCGGTTCACCGCGGCGCACGAGCTGGGCCATCTGGTCCTGCACGGGGACACCGCCTCCGGAGACACCCAGCAGGAGCGGGAGGCCGACGTCTTCGCCGCGGAGTTCCTCACCCCGCGCGACAGCATCCTCCCGGAGCTGCCCAAACGGCTCGACCTGCGGAGGCTCGTCGAGCTCAAGCACACCTGGGGCGTGTCGGTCGACTCCCTGCTGTACCGGTGCCGGGAGGTGGGCCTGATCTCCGACTCCGCCGCGGGCCGGGCCTACCAGCGGCTCAAGACGCTGCGCGACCAGCCCGGATTCGCCGCCGAGCCGATAAGCGGCTATCCCGGCGAGCAGCCGATGCTGCTCCGCCAGGCGTTCGACCTCGCCGTCGCCGAGACCGGCCTGACCATGCCGCGGCTCGCCGCCCAGCTGGCCTGGCCGATTCCCCGGGTCCGCGAGCTGCTCGGCATGCCCGACCAGCGGCCCGCTCTGCGCATCGTCCCGTGACGCCAAGCGGTCACCCAGCCCGCGCCAAGACGGCCGGGCCAGGCTGGGCCGCATGCCGTTCCTACCGAGAACCCATGAGATCCCGGCCGGTGTGGAGCACGAGCGCTTCCACATCCGGCCGATCACCGTGCACGACGCCGTGCGCGACTTCGACGCCGTGATGAGCAGCGCGGCCCGGCTGCGGGAGCGCTTCCCGCTGTGGGGCTGGCCGCCCCCGGCCATGACGCTGGAGGACAACCTCGTCGACCTGGCCTGGCACCAGAAGGAGGCCAGGCTCCGCCGGTCGTTCAACTACGCCGTGGTGAGCCCCGACGGGTCGCGCCTGCTCGGATGCGTGTACATCGACCCTCCCGAGAAGCGGGGAGCCGACGCCGACGTGTCGTTCTGGGTACGCGCCGACGAGGAGGACACCGGCCTGGAGGAGGAGCTGGAGCGGGTCGTCCGCGCCTGGCTCCGCGATGCCTGGCCGTACGCCGAGGTCCGCTGGCCGGGGAGGGACCTGTCCTGGGAGGAGTGGGATCTCCTACCCTCCGAATAGCGGCAGCAGCCGGCGGATCTCGGCGTCCGTGGCCTGGCGGCCGTAGCCGGCGAGCTTGAACGTCTCGGCGTGGCGGACCTTCTCGGCGTGCTCGTCCCCGTAGAAGCGGGCCAGGGCCGGCCGCATGGGGTCTCCGGCCAGCATGAACTCCGCCCAGTGGGTCAGCACGAACTCGCGCCGCTCCGGCCAGGAGTCCTCCGGGGGCACCTGGTCGAGGAACCCGCGCTCGAACGGCGCGAACTCGAAGAACTGCGTCGCGTGGGCGGCGCACGCGAGGAGCTTCTCCTCCATCACGCCGTCCACGTCGACGGCCACGTCGTGCCGGTGGCAGTCGCCCGTGCCGTAGTCGGTCATCAGCAGGCACAGCGGCGCGCGGTCGAGCGCGGGCTTGTCCGGCACGACGTTCGGCACGGAGCAGAACGCGACGGCGTCCCGCACGACGCGCCCGGCAGCCCGGTTGTCGGGGTGCCCGGCGCAGTCGTCGTGGAACGCGATGACCACGTCGGCGCGCCAGTCGCGGATCACCTCGATCACCCTCTTGCGAATTTCGATCGAGGCTTCCAGCTCGCCGTCGTGGGTGTCCCAGATCTGGTATTCGAGGACGCCGAGGTGCTCGGCCGCGCGGACCGCCTCCTTGGCGCGGCGCCGGGCGAGGGTGATGCGCTCCAGCGCGAAGTGACCGGCGTCGCCGTTGGTCAGCGACAGGAACTTGACCGCGTGACCCTCCCTCGCGAGCGCGGCCGCCGTCCCTCCGGCGTACATGTCCGCCTCATCCGGGTGGGCGCCCACAACGAGGACCTTGGTCATTGGGTTTCCTTTCTGATCGCGCGCAGCGTCTCGGCGGAGCGCGCGATGAACGCGAGCTGCCGGTCGACGCCGTAGGGGTCGGTGTAGTAGTCGTCGGGCCCCGGCATGACGCCTTCCCGGACCCGCTCCTCGCACAGCCGCGCGAGGCGGACCAGTTCGAGGAGCTCTCCAACGTCGAGGTCGGGATGGGCCCGCCGCCAGGAAGGGTCGTAGATCGGGATGTCGTTCCAGTCGCGGGACGTGGCGTTCTCGATGGTGAGGTTGACCGATGGGTCCAGCTCCGCCAGCACGGCGTGCCAGTCGATGACCCCGTCGCCGCAGGCGCGGATCTGGCGTTCGAGGCCGCGCGGCGTCTGGAACAGGGTCACGTCGCGCATGTGGGTCTTGCGGACGAGCGGGCCGAGGCGCCGGGTCGCGGCGACGGGGTCCTCCCCGCGGACGACGACGTTGGCGAGGTCGAGGGTCACGCCCAGGACGTCGACGGCGTCCGCCAGGCGCAGGATCTCGGTGGTGGTGATCTCCTCGTGGGTCTCCATGGCCAGCCAGGCGCCGTGGTCCCGCACGACGGGCGCCAGCCTGAGGAGGAACTTCCGCGTCGCCTCCAGCTGGTCCTCCCAGACGACGTCGGTGCGGAACCGGTCGTTGGCCTGCAGGCCCCACTCGTGCCGCTGGTAGTTGGCGGTGTCGCACCACAGCGACACGCATCCGGCCGCCGCGCACGCCTCGACCATCCGGGTCATCCCGAGGAGGTAGTCGCCGTCGCCGGCCGCGCGCACCTCGGGCGCCTCCGCCGTGTTGTACGGATTGACCTTCCCGAGCCCCATCTCCAGATAGAGGCCGAGATCGCCGGCGAGGTCGCGCAGGTCGGCCAGCAGCCCCTTGTCCAGGGCCGGCGTGACGTCGAGGACGGTCCGGAAGAACACCCCGTCGTATCCCAGCTCGTGACAGCGGACGAGCAGGTCGAGCGGGCCGCGCCCCTCGGCGGGGAACTTGCGGCCGTCGATCCCGACCTTCATAGCGGGGCTCCTTCCACGTGGCAGCGGAGCCACCGGCCCGGGGAAGGCTCGGTGGCGAGTGGCGCGACCGGGGGCATGGTGCGGCCGCACTCGGCCACGGCGACCGGGCAGCGCGCGGCGAACGGGCAGCCCGCCTCCCCGGCCTGTACGGTCCCCGCCGCTGGCGCCGGGTCCAGGGACGATCCGGGAACCGACGCGAGCAGCAGCCGCGTGTACGGGTGCCGGGGGTCGTCGAGCAGCTCCTCCGCCGGCGCCGACTCGACGGCGTAGCCCGCGAACATGACCACCACCCGGTCGGCGAGGTAGCGGGCGCTGACCAGGTCGTGGGTGATGTAGAGGAGCGCCACGCCCTCGTCGTCACGCAGGCGGGCCATGAGGTTGAGGATCTCCACCCGGACCGACATGTCGAGCATGGAGACGGGCTCGTCGGCGACGATCAGCCGGGGCGCGGACGCGAGCGCGCGGGCCGTGCCGACGCGCTGGCGCTCGCCTCCGGAGAGCTCGTGCGGGCGCCGCCGGACGAACCGCTCCCCCAGCCCGACGCGCTCCAGGAGCGTGACCACCTCCCTGTCCACGTCCGGGACGCGCCGCCCGGACCGGATCACGGCCCGGCGGAGGTGGTGGCCGATGTCGTGGGCCGGGTTGAGCGACCCGAAGACGTCCTGGAAGATCATCTGTGGCCGTCCGGAGACCGTCACCGATCCCTCGGACGGGCGCGTGAGGCCCACGATGATCCGGCCGAGCGTGGTCTTGCCGCTCCCCGACTCCCCCACAACCGCGACGATCTCGGCGGGATCGACCGCCAGGGAGACGTCGCGGACCGCCTTCACCGGGCCGAAGTCCTTCCTCAGCCCGCGCGCCGTCACAACGGCCTCGCTCATGACGCCTCCCAACACGCGACCACGCGGTCCCCAAGCGGAAGCAGCGCGGGCTGCTCGGTCCGGCAGACGTCCACCGCGACCGGGCAGCGGGGATGGAACCGGCAGCCGGGCGGCGGAGCCTGCGGGTCGGGCGGCCTGCCGGGCAGCCCGGCTATCCGCCCCTTCCCGAGGCCGGGCACCGACGCGACCAGCCTCCGCGAGTAGGGGTGTTCCTGGCTCAGCCGGAAGTCGGCGGCCTTCGCCACCTCGCAGAGCCTCCCGGCGTACATGACGGCGACCCGATCGGCGGTCTCCAGGAGGAGCGGCAGGTCGTGCGTGATGAACAGCACGGCGAAGCCGAGCTCGGCCTGGAGCGCCCTGATCTGGCCGATCAGCTCGTGCTGGACGACGACGTCCAGCGCGGTGGTGGGCTCGTCCATGACGACCAGGCGGGGACGGAGGGCGAGGGCCATCGCGATGGCGACCCGCTGCCGCATCCCGCCGGACAGCTCGTGCGGGTACGCGCGGACCCTGCGCCGGTCGATGCCCACCAGGTCGAGCAGGTCGGCGGGGCTCCGGCCGGGCGCGTGTCCCCGCCCGAGGGCCTCGGCGAGCTGCCGCTCGATCCGCAGCACGGGGTTGAGCGCGTTGAGCGAGTTCTGCATCACCATCGAGACCACCCGCCAGCGGAGGTCCCTCACCTCGGCGTCGCTCATGGTGAGGACATCCGCGCCGTCGACCAGGACCTGGCCGCCCGTGATGTAGCCGGGCGGGCGCAGCAGGCGGGTGAGCGCCTGGGCGACGGTCGACTTGCCGCAGCCCGACTCCCCCGCCAGGCCGAGGAACTCGCCCTCGGCCACGTCGAGGTCGAGGCCGTCGACGACGCTCACGGACCCGGACTCCGCGGCGTACCGCACCCGCAGGTCGCGGACTCGCAGCAGATCAGGCATCGCGCACCACCGGAGTCACGAGCACGGCGCTCCGCTGCCGCATGCCGATGGCCTGGCGGAGCAGGTCGGAGGCCCGGAGCCGGGGGTTGGTCCGCTCGTCCACGGCGTGGTTGATCAGGGCGAGCGAGAAGGCCGTCAGCGCGATGCCGAGGCCGGGGATGACGAACGTCCACCACGCGCCCTGCAGGAGCGCCGAGCCGTTCTGCGCCCAGAACAGCATGGTGCCCCAGGTCACCTGACCGCTGTCGCCGAGTCCGAGGAACTCCAGCGACGCCTCGGCGCCCACGGCGAAGATCACCTGGTTGACGAAGAAGGCGGCGACGATCGACAGCATGTTGGGCAGCAACTCGACCGCGAGGACGCGCCACCGCGACTCCCCCGCCAGCCGCGCGGCGGCGATGAACTCCCGCTGCCGCAGGCTGAGCGCCTGCGAGCGGAACAGCCGCGCGCCGAACGCCCATCCGGTGAGGCTCAGCACCGCGACGATCGTCACCGGCCCGGGAGGGAGGAACGCGGCCAGCACCACGATGAGCGGCAGGCCGGGCAGCACGAGGAACACATTGGTCAGCGACGAGAGCACGTCGTCGGTCCGGCCGCCGGCGTAGGCCGCGAGCAGGCCGACCGCGAGGCTGATGAGCGTCGTGATCAGGGCGACCGCGAACGCGATGAGCAGCGAGACGCGGCAGCCGTACAGGAACTGGCTGAGCACGTCCTGCCCCTGGCCGGTGGTGCCGAACAGGTGGGCCGCCGACGGCGGCTCGTTGATGCCGCCCACGCCCTTCGCGGGGTCGTAGGGCGCCAGCGGCGGGCCGAGGGCCGCGCAGAGCGCCAGCAGGACGAGGGTGACGACCCCGAACCTCATGCCGCCACCACCTGCCGGACGCGCGGGTCGAGCAGGGCGTACAGAGAGTCCACGATGAAGTTCGCGGCCAGGACCGACAGTGTGATGATCAGAAAGAGCGCCTGCATGAGCGGATAGTCCACGGTCGTGACGGCCTGAAGGAGCAGGAAGCCGAGGCCGGGATAGGAGAAGACGATCTCGGTGAGGATCTGCCCGCTGAAGACCATGCCGACGGCCATCCCCAGCATGGTCACGTTGGGGAGCAGCGCGTTGCGCACCGCGTGCCGCAGCAGGATGTGCCGGGGCGCGAGGCCCTTCGCCTCGGCGAGCGTCAGGTAGTCCTCGGACAGGACGCCGACCATCGCGTTGCGCATGTTCAGCGTCCAGCTTCCGACCGACACCAGCACGATGGTGAAGACGGGCAGGGCCAGATGGGTGGCCACGCTCCCGGCGAACTCCAGCGTGAGCGCCGGCTCCAGGCCGTCGTCGTAGGCGTGCCCGAGCGGGAACACGCCCCAGTCGAACGCCAGCAGGTACATCAGGAGCAGCGCCAGGAAGAAGTAGGGAAAGGAGCCGACGAAGATCAGGCTCGGCGGCGCGACCCGGTCGACGATCCCCGACCTGCGCCAGGCGGCCACCGCCCCGAGCGCGCAGCCGATGACGAAGCTCGCCGCGACGCTCACCACGCCGAGGAGGATCGACCAGCCGAGCCCGGTCGCGATGACGTCGGTCACCGGTGACGGGAACTGCGACAGCGACACCCCGAGGTCGCCGTGCAGGAGGGCCCACAGGTAGCGGCCGTACTGCACGACGAGCGGGTCGTCGGTGAGCCCGTACGCCTCCCGGAGCCCGTCCAGCGCCGCCGGGGTGAGCTGGGTCGAGTAGTTGGCGAACATCGTGCTCGCCGGATCTCCGGGGGCGAGCCGCGGGAGGAAGAAGTTCACGCTGACCGCGACGAAGGCCGCGAGCGCGTAGAAGCCCAGCCTGCGCAGGAGGTACACCGGCTACACCGACCGCAGCTTCGGGTAGACGAGGAACGTCGACGGGGTGCTCTGGAGGGTGAGCGGCGCGTACGGATCCTTCTCGGTGGGGAAGCCGGTGACGCGCCGGGTGTTGTACAGCCCCCAGTCGGGCTGCTCGTAGAGCGGGACGACCGGGGCCTCGCGGGAGAACAGGGCCTCCAACTGCTTGGAGAGCGCCTGCTGGGCGGCGAGATCCGGAGTGGCGGCGAACTCCGCGAGCAGCTTGTCCGCCTCGGCGCTCTTGTACCGCTGGACGTTGAGCGCGGAGGCCGTGCCGACGGGCTTGTAGGTCGCGCTCGACATCATGCCGCGGAAGAACTCGAACGGCGTGGCCGTCCGCTCCGCGCTGCCCAGGGTCAGGTCGAACCTGCCCTGGTAGGTGGAGTCGGTCCAGGTTTCGTAGGCGATGGTCTTGAGCTCGACCCGGATGCCGACCTCCTTGAGGTTGTCTGCGACGCACTGCGAGGAGGAGATCCAGTCGTTCCAGCCGGTCGGCACGATGATCGAGAGCTTGAGCGGCGTGCCGTCGGGCAGCGTGCGGAATCCGTCGGCGCCCTTCTTGAGCCCCGCCTCGTCGAGCAGCGCGCCCGCCTTCGCGGCGTCGTGGCCGACCCACGACGCGCCCTCCTGGACCACGGCGGGGTCGATCCAGTCCTTGTACGGCCCGCTCGGCAGGCCCGTGGCGTTCGCCGGGGCGCTCTTGCCCCAGACGGCGATGTCGATCATCCGCTGCCGGTCGAGCGCCAGGCTGACCGCCTTGCGGACGCGGACGTCGTCGAACGGCTTCTTCTCGGTGTTGAGCATGAGATAGACGCAGGTCGTGCGCGGCCACCAGTAGCCGAAGTGCTGGGGATCGCGCGAGACGAAGGTCTTGTCCGGGTCGGGGACCAGGCCGCCCCAGTCGATCTGGCCGCCGATCGTGGCCGCGCTGATCTGGTCGTTGCCGGAGAAGGCCGGGATGTTGAGGCCGCCGACGCCGAGCTTCTGCCAGTAGTGGGGGTTGGCGGTGAGCTGGTACCGCTGGGGCTGGAAGCTCTTGACGACCGTGAACGGGCCGGTGGCGACGGGGTCGGGATTGGTGTGCTTGACCGGGTCGGGGATCGACGACCAGACGTGCTCGGGCACCACGAACTGGCTGACCAGGATGTAGAGCGCGGGCGAGTACGGCTTCGTCAGGGTGAAGCGCACGGTCGCCGGGTCGACCGCCTCGACCGAGGCGAGGTAGTCCTCCCAGGCCCCCGACGCGGGCCCGATCAGGCCCTTGTTCCGCTTCATCAGCTCGAACGTGAACACGACGTCGGACGCCTGGAACGACTTCCCGTCGGACCACTTCACGTCGTTCCTGAGCGTCAGGTCGAGCCGCGTGGGGCCGTTCCACTCGGCCTTGCTCGCGATCCAGGGGTCCAGCTTGCCGGTGGCCGAGTTGTTGATCATCAGCGGCTCGTACATGGCCTTGAGGGCGGCCCAGCGCGAGGTCGGGGAGAACGGGTTGAAGTTGCGGGTGAAGTTGCGGCTGCTCTCGGCGACGAGCGTCACGAGCGCGGTTCCGGCCGGCCGGCCGGAGGGCGAGGTCTTCGACGGGGTGGTGGATCCGCAGGCGGTCGCCGCGACACCCAGGGCGAGGACGCCCGCGCCTCCGATGAAGGCGCGACGGGTAACGGGGCGGGAGACGGGCTCGCGGGAGACGTGGGGGCAGAAGGCGGGGTGACGGGTGACGGTGTGGCGCATGTCTACCTCATTGGGGGTTCTACCGACCGGCTGTGCCGGCGGTGAAGAGCTGCTCACGGGCCAGGGAAAGGGCGAACTCGACCGCGCCCGCCCGTACGGCGTTGCCGCTCACCGTGCTGGTCGCGAGCGGGGTCTGAGCCAGCGGCGTGCCCGCGAGCCGGGCGGCGACCCGCTCGCGTAACGCCTTGCCGCCGGCACGGCACAGTGGCCCCCCGAGAACCACCAGGTCGGGGTCGAGGACCCCGATGACGCCGGTCAGCGCGACGGCGACACGGGCGGCGAGGTCGGCGAGGAAGGCGGGGTGACCGCCCGTTATCGCGTCATCCGCCCCGAGACCGTGTGCCTGGGCCAGCGCGGCGACGGCCTCCGCGCCGAGGATCTGGTCGAGCGGGCCGCCCTCCGGCCCGAAGACGCGGCCCACCTCCACGGGGTCGGGCACCACGACCGAGCCGATCTCGCCGCTCCGGCCGGTGGCGCCGCGCCAGAGCGCGCCCTTGAGCACGACTCCCGCGCCGATCCCCTGGCCCAGCCAGAAGAGCACGAAGTTCTCGGCGCCGACGGCCGCGCCCTTGACCATCTCCTCCACGGCGACGAGGTTGACGTCGTTCTCCATGTGGACCCGGTCGTTGCCGAGCGCGGCGCGGAGCGGACCGAGCGGGTGCACGTCGCTCCAGCTCGGCACCTGGATCGCCGAGGCCAGCCGGTCGCCGTTGACGTCCACGACTCCGGGCATCCCGATGATGATCCGGTCGAGATCGCTCACCTGGATGCCCGCGGCCGTGGTGGCGTCCGTGAGGGCGGCGGACAACGTCTCGATCGCGTCGTACGGCTCCGGCGTCGGTATGCGGCGCTCCCCGACGATCTCGCCGGTGAGATCGGCCACCGCCACGTCGAGGGCGGACGGTGTGACGTCCACTCCCGCGACGTAGGAGGAGGACCCGTCCAGGGTCCACATGTGGGCGGCCGGGCCCGCGCTGCCCGGCTTCCGGCCGCCCTTGCGCACGAGCCGAGCCGACTCCAGACGCCGGAGCACCTCGGCCGTGGCGGCTTTCGACAGGCCGGTGAGGCTCTCCAGTTCGCCACGGGTGAGCGGCCCGCGGCCCAGGAGCAACTCCAGGGTGGCGCGCTCGTTGAGGGTCCGCAGGAATCGGGGGCTACCGGCCGGCATCGGCTTCATCCTTAATCGTCTGGATAGTTTCTAGACGGTTAGCGGGATGCTAGAAGCTGCGGCTTTGCGCGTCAATGCCCACGAAGGAGGTTCCGAGAGGAGTTCGGACCTACAGGGGATCCACCCGGCGGAGGAACCCGCGCGCGTCGAGGAAGTCGGCGAGCGACTGGCGGTGGTCCTCGCAGGCCATCCAGACCTTCTCCCGCTCGGGCGGGTGGATCTTGGGGTTGTTCCAGACAACGGCGTACACCGCCACGGCCCCACAGCCCCTCGCCGAGCAGACCAGCGGCTCCCCCATCGGCAGCCCCGCCATGAACCAAGCCTAGTGGAGCCGGATTTGTCCTATTTGCCCCGATCCAATAAGTTGCCTCAGGAAACCATCCCGTATGATTGCCTTAGGCAACTATTGGGCGAAAGGACATTGATGCCAACCGCGGTACCAGAAAGAGTGCGGACGACGGCGCCTGAATCGGGCGCGCCGATGACGCACCGGCAGATCCTGGAGGCGCTGTCGGGCCTGCTCCTCGGCATGTTCGTGGCGATCCTGTCGTCGACCGTCGTGTCGAACGCGCTGCCGACGATCATCGTCGATCTACACGCGAGCGAGACCACCTACACCTGGGTGATCACCGCGGCCTTGCTCGCGACCACGGTCTCTACTCCGATCTGGGGCAAGCTCGCGGACCTGATGAGCAAGAAGCTGCTCGTCCAGGCCGGCCTCGTGGTCTACGTCATCGGCTCGGCCATCGCCGGGCTGTCGCAGAATCCCGGCATGCTGATCGCCGCCCGGGTCGTCCAGGGCCTCGGCGCGGGCGGCCTCACCGCCCTGGCGCAGGTCATCATGGCGGTGATGATCGCGCCGCGTGAGCGCGGCCGCTACTCCGGCTATCTGGGGGCCGTCTTCGCCCTCGCCACCATCGGCGGCCCGCTCATCGGCGGCGTCATCGTCGACACCTCGTGGCTCGGCTGGCGCTGGTGCTTCTACGTCGGCGTGCCGTTCGCCGTCATCGCGCTGGTCGTCCTGCAGAAGACGCTGCACCTCCCGACCCGCACGCGCGAGGTCAAGGTCGACTGGATCGGCGCGGCGCTCATCGCCGCCTCGGCATCCCTTCTCCTCGTCTGGGTGTCCTTCGCCGGCAACAAGTACGACTGGCTTTCGTGGCAGACCGCCGCCATGGTCGGCGGCACAATCGTCCTGGCGCTGCTCTTCCTGCTGGTGGAGTCGAGGGCCGCCGAGCCGATCGTCCCGCTGCGCCTGTTCCGCAACCGGACGATGAGCCTGGCCGTGGTGGCGAGCCTTCTCGTCGGCGTCGCGATGTTCGGCGCGACGACCTTCCTCAGCCAGTACTTCCAGCTCGCCCGTGGCGAGACGCCCACGATGGCCGGCGTCATGACCCTGCCGATGATCTTGGGTCTCGCCGTCTCGTCCACCGTGGCGGGCCAGATCATCACCCGCACCGGACGCTGGAAGGTCTTCCTGGTCATCGGCGGGCTGTTCCTCACCGCCGGATTCGCCCTGATGGGAACCCTGCGTTTCGACACCGCCTACTGGCAGGTGGCGATCTACATGGTGTTCCTCGGCATCGGCGTCGGAACCACCATGCAGAACCTCGTCCTGGCGGTGCAGAACCAGGTCAGGCCGAGCGAGCTCGGCGCGGCCAGCTCGGTCGTGGCCTTCTTCCGCACCCTCGGCGGCGCGATCGGCGTCGCGGCGATCGGCGCCGTGCTCGCCTCCCGGATCACCGGGTATCTGGAGGAGGGCCTCGCGAGACTGGGAGTCCACAGCACGCCGGGTGGCGGCTCCCTCCCCAAGATCTCCACGCTGCCCGCCCCCGTCCGCGAGGTCGTCGAGAGCTCCTACGGCCACGGCATCGGCGACGTGTTCCTCTACTCGGCGCCCTGTGCCCTCATCGCGCTGATCGTCATCCTGCTCGTCAAGGAGGTCCCGCTGCGCACGGCGCACACCGAGCAGGCGACGGCCGAAGCACCCGCGCCCGTCCGGAGCCCCGTCCCGCACGGCCGCCACGCCCACAACGGCGACCGCGGCCCGCTGCCCCAGCGCGTACGGCGGGAGCCCCAGCCTGTTCCCAGCGCCGTCATGCTGGAGGCGGCCGACCACCTCGCGCAGCTCACCCCCGGCGGCAGCATCCGCGGCTTCATCCGCAACGGCGAGGGCGTCCCGGTGCCCTACGCAAACCTGACGCTGATCGACCTTCGCGGGCACCAGCTCTCCCGCGCGACCGCGCAGGCGGGCGGCCGGTACGACCTGTGGACTCCCGGCAGCGGCACATTCGTCCTCATCGCCTCGGCGGCCGAGCACGAACCACAAGTGGCGACCCTCGTGGTCGGTGACCAGCCGCTCGACTTCGACCTGACGCTCACCAGCTCGGGCGGGCTCGCCGGCACCGTGCGCGACAGAAACGGCGTGCCCGTCCCGGACGCGATGGTGATCCTCACGGACCTGCGCGGCGAGGTGGTCGTCTCCTGCACGACCGGGGCCGACGGCGGCTTCTCCTTCACGGGAACGGCGGCCGGGACCTACACCCTCGCGGTCAGCGCCACCGGCCACCGGCCCGCCGCGTTGCCGGTGGAGGTGGGAAGCGGGCAGAACAGGCAGGATGTCGAGCTGCTCCCCGGGGCCAGACTCCGCGGCACGGTCCGCGTCAAGGGCGGCGGCCCCCTGCTCGACGCCCGCGTCACGCTGCTCGACCCCGCGGGCAACGTCGTCGGCACCGCGACCACGGGCGAGGACGGAGAGTACGGCTTCGCCGACCTGGCGAACGGCCAGTACACCGTCATCGCGACCGGCTACCCGCCCGTGGCCGACACCGTCAACCTCACCGGCGAGGACGCCCACGACATGTGGCTGGGTCACCTGGCATGAGCACCGACATCCGGCGCGGCCTGCAGGCCGTCGTCCGAACCAGAGACGGCTGGGCCGTACAGAACGCCGTCGTCACCGTGACCGACATGTCCGGGCAGCAGGTCGCCAGGGTCGAGGCGGACACCGACGGCACGGTGATGAGCGGCCCGCTGCCGCCCGGCGTCTACACCGTTGTCGTCACCGCGATCGGTTACGCGCCCGTCGCGTCGACCGCGATGGTGACCGCCTCCGGCGCCGCCGAGCTGGGCGCCCTCGTGCTCGCCCGGCAGGGCGGCAGGGAACTGCCGCCGCCCGGCGTGTGGATCGTCGACCCGGCGCACTCGACGGTCGCCGCGACGGCCCAGCACCTCGGGCTGTCCAGCGTGCGGGGACGCTTCGGCGACTTCGCCGCGCGCATCGAGATCGCCCCCGACGTCGAGAGGTCCACCGTCAGCGCCCAGATCAACGCGACGTCGATCGAGACCGGCAACGGCACACGCGACGATCACCTGCGCTCGGCCGACTTCCTGGACGTCGAGCAGCACCCCGCCATCACCTACCGTGGCAGCGGCGTCTCCGCCGCCGGCCCGGACCGGTGGACGGTCCACGGCGAGCTGACCCTCGGCGGCATCACCCGCCCGGTCGACCTCGACCTGTCCTACCTCGGCACGGGCCCCGACCTGTGGGGCGGCCTGCGCGCCGCGTTCCACGCCGTCGCCGAGCTGCGCCGCGACGACTTCGCGATGAACTTCAACCAGATCGTGCAGGCCGGAATCGCCCTGGTCGGCGCCACACTGAAGATAGAGCTCGAAATCCAGGCCGTGCATGAGACGACACTGCCGCCGGCCTGATCGTCTTCGATACATTGGGCCGGCACTGGAGGAACGATGACGAAGGCCCAGACAACCACGATGGCCACCACCGCGAGCGCGCGGGAGGCCTACTGCTCGGTCGAGCAGCAGCTCAGCGTTCTCTTCCGGCGGGCCCGTGCGCTCTCCGCCGAGATGGGCCGCCGGGTCCATCCCGACCTGGAGCCCGGCGCGTACGGCCTGCTGATCCGGCTTGACGATGTGGGTCCGGCGCGGCCCAGCGACCTCGCGACCTATTTCGGCGTCGGCAAGGCCACCATCAGCCGCCAGCTCAAGGCGCTTGAGGAGCTCGGCCTGATCAGGCGTGAGCCAGACTCCCTCGATGGCCGCGCCCATCTGCTGGCCCTGACCGAGGAGGGGCGGCAGCGGCTCCACCGGGCCCGGGACGCGCGCCAGAAGGCGTTACGTGAGCGGCTCGACACCTGGCCGGAGGACGAGGTGTGGCTGCTCGCGCGGATGCTCGCCCGGCTCAACGCCCTGACCGCGGACGACCTAATCTAGGACGATCCGCACGCCGATGGTTCCCTGAGGGCCGCGCCGCAGCCTGCTCGTCCAGATCGTCAGCCGGCCGGCCAGGCCGTACTTGCCCATGACGAGCCGGCCCACATGGTAGATCCGCTCGTCGGGCAGCAGCTCCGCGCGACCTCTGACGGCCTCACCCCGCAGCCT
The DNA here is from genome assembly GCF_025420585.1 of Planotetraspora sp. A-T 1434. Taxonomy (GTDB): domain Bacteria; phylum Actinomycetota; class Actinomycetes; order Streptosporangiales; family Streptosporangiaceae; genus JAOEGB01. The sequence continues at coordinate 71,164 of NZ_JAOEGB010000007.1, forward strand.
GCCCCGGATGTCGCAGGGCGCGACGGTCACCTCGGGGTTGTTGCGGATCCGCTTGACCTTGCCGGAGTCGCGGACCGTCCAGACGACCAGGGCGTCACCGTCCCGCACCGCCCAGACGGGAGTGGCGACGGGCGTGCCGTCCCGTCGGAAGGTCACGACTGACACGTACTTCTCAGCGCCGAGCCGCTCAACCGGTGTTGTCATCGCCCGACTCTAGCCTGACCGGCAGCCGTGCGAGCCGCCAGGAGCCGGGCAGGAGCTGACGTTCCAGTTTGTCCGGCTCCACGGCCAGGGCCAGGCCGGGGAAGCGCCGGAGAAGCGCCTCGAAGGCCACCTCCGCCTCCTGCCGGGCCAGCGCCGCGCCCAGGCAGTAGTGGAGGCCCTGCCCGAATCCGACATGGGCCTCCGTCCGCTGACGGGTGAGGTCGAGCCGTCCGGGGTCGTCGAACTCGCGGGGGTCGTGGTTGGCGGCGACGAGCACGGCCATGACCGCCTCGCCCCGCCTGACCGGCATGCCGCCGATGTCGAGGTCCTCGGTCGCGTAACGCATCCGCGTCGCCTGAACGGGGCCGCACCAGCGCATGAGCTCGTGTACGGCTCTCGGCAGGAGGCCCGGCTCGCCGCGAAGCCGGGCGAGCTGGTCGGGATGCGTGAGGAGGGCGACGACGCCGTTGCCGATCAGATGCGCGGTCGTCTCGTGCCCGGCGAGGACGAGCGTCAGGACCATCGTGATCATCTCGGTGTCGCCGAGCCGGTCGCCGTCCTCGTCCTGGGCGCGGATCAGCCCGGTGAGCAGGTCGCCGGTGGGCTCGGCGCGACGCCGTACGATCAGCTCCTGGACGTGCGCGACCATCTCCCGCAGCGGCGCGGCGAAGGTCCCGGGTTCGAGCGACACGAGGGCTCTGCCCCACTCCCGCCACCGGGGACGGTCCTCCTCGGGGATGCCGACCAGCTCGCAGATGACCGTGATCGGCAAGGGATAGGCGAATCGCTCCATCAGATCGACCACGCCGTCCAGCCCGTCGAGCAGGCTCTCGGTGATTTCCTCCACGCGTGGCCGCAGCTCGGAGACCCGGCGGGCGGTGAACGCACGCGACACGAGCTTGCGCAGCCGGATGTGGTCGGCGCCGTCGACGTCGAGGACACCGTCCAGGACATACTTGGCGTATTCCGGAGGGATGCCACGCGCCCGGATCATCTGGTCGCGGAGGTCGCGCACGTCCATGCCGGGGACGCCGGCGGGGTTGTTGACGAAACGCGGGTCGCTCAGCACCACCTTGACGTCGTCGTATCGGGTGACGAGCCAGATCGGCGCATCGACGCCGGGGAACGTCGCGCGCGCCATCGGCGCCTGCTCCCGCAGCCGTGCGAATCCCCCGAACGGGTCGCCCATCAGTTCCGGGTCCATCAGATCGACCGATGCACTCATGCCCCACCCCCATACGGCTATACCCAGGTATCGGTGCCGCCTTCGATGTCGCCTTCGACCTTGAGGTAGACCTCCCGCAGGTCCTGGAGGATGTCGGGGTCGGGGTGCGCCCACATGTTCCGGTCGGCCGCCTCCAGCAGGCGCTCGGCGATGCCGTGCAGGGCCCACGGGTTCGACTCGGTGAGGAACCGCTGGTTCTCCGGGTCCAGCACGTAGGTCGCGGCGAGCGTGTCGTACATCCAGTCGGCCACCACGCCTGTCGTCGCGTCGTATCCGAAGAGGTAGTCGACGGTGGCGGCCAGCTCGAAGGCGCCCTTGTACCCGTGCCGCCGCATCGCCGCGACCCATCGGGGGTTGACCACGCGGGCGCGGAAGATCCGGGCCGTCTCCTCCGACAGGGTCCGGGTGCGGACCGCGTCCGGCCGGGTGCTGTCGCCGATGTACGCCGCCGGAGCCTTGCCGGTGAGGGCGCGGACGGTGGCGATCATCCCGCCGTGGTACTGGAAGTAGTCGTCGGAGTCCGCGATGTCGTGCTCGCGCGTGTCGACGTTCTTCGCGGCCACCGCGATGCGCCGGTAGGCGGCCTCCATGTCCTGCCGGGACGGCGTGCCGTCCATGTCCCTGCCGTAGGCGAAACCGCCCCACACCGCGTAGACCTCGGCGAGGTCGGCGTCGTCGCGCCAGTTGCGGCTGTCGATCAGCGGGAGCAGGCCGGCGCCGTACGCCCCGGGGCGGGAGCCGAAGATCCGTGTGGTGGCCCGCCGCTCGTCCCCGTGGACGGCCCGGTCGGCCATGACGTGGGCCCGCACGTAATTGAGCTCTTCGGGCTCGTCCAGGCCGGCGACCAGCCGTACGGCGTCGTCCAGCATGACCACCACGTGGGGGAACGCGTCGCGGAAGAAACCGCTGATCCGGACGACGACGTCCACGCGGGGACGGCCGAGCTCGGCCGCCGGGATCGGCGTGAGACCCGTGACCCGGCGGGACGCCTCGTCCCACTCGGGGCGGACGCCGAGAAGCGCGAGGACCTCGGCCACGTCGTCCCCGGCGGTGCGCATCGCGCTGGTGCCCCAGATCGACAGCCCGACCGAGCGCGGCCAGTCGCCCGTGTCGGCCCGGTAGCGCTCCAGCAGCGACTCGGCCATCGCCTGCCCGGTCTCCCAGGCGAGGCGGCTCGGCACGGCCTTGGGGTCGACCGAGTAGAAGTTCCTGCCGGTGGGGAGCACGTTCACCAGGCCGCGCAGCGGCGACCCGCTGGGCCCCGCGGGAACGTAGCCGCCGTCGAGCGCGTGCAGCACCGCGTCGATCTCGCCGCTCGTCTTGGCCAGCCGCGGCACGATCTCGGTGGCGGCGAACGTCAGGATTTCCGAAACCCGGGACGGTACGGCCATCGCCTCGCAGACCTCCCCGGCCGCGGCCGGATCCCAGCCACGGGCTTCCATCCCTTCGACGAGCGCCGCCGCCACCGTCTCGGCCTGATCGGTGTCGACGCGCCCGGCGGTGCCGTCCTCGCTGAGGCCGAGCGCCTCACGCAGCCCAGGAAGCGCCTCGCTCCCCGCCCAGATCTGCCGGGCTCTGAGCATCGCGAGCACCAGGTCCACGCGCGCCTGCCCGGCCGGAGCCTCGCCGAGCACGTGCAGGCCGTCCCGGATCTGCACGTCCTTGACCTCGCACAGCCAGCCGTCGACGTGCAGCAGGAAGTCGTCGAACTCCGCGTCGTGCGGCCGGTCGTCCAGGCCCAGGTCGTGGTCGAGCCGGGCGGCCTGGATCAGCGTCCAGATTTGGGCCCGGATGGCGGGCAGCTTGGCCGGGTCCATCGCGGCGATGGAGGCGTGCTCGTCGAGGAGCTGCTCCAGCCGGGCCATGTCCCCGTAGGTGTCGGCGCGCGCCATCGGCGGCACGAGGTGGTCCACAAGCGTGGCGTGCGCGCGCCGCTTGGCCTGGGTGCCCTCCCCCGGGTCGTTGACGAGGAACGGGTAGATCAGGGGCAGGTCGCCCAGCGCGGCGTCCGGCCCGCAGGACGCGGACATCCCGGCGGACTTGCCGGGCAGCCACTCCAGGTTGCCGTGCTTGCCGACGTGGACCACCGCGTGCGCGCCGAACCCGTCGGCGAGCCAGCGGTAGGCCGCCAGGTAGTGGTGGCTGGGCGGCAGGTCGGGGTCGTGGTAGATGGCGATGGGGTTCTCGCCGAACCCGCGCGGCGGCTGCACCATCACCACGACGTTCCCGGCCCGCAGCGCCGCCAGCACGATTTCCCCGTCGGGGTCGCGGGACCGGTCGACGAACAGCTCGCCCGGCGGAGGGCCCCAGTGCCGCTCCATGTCCGCGCGCAGGTCCTCAGGCAGCGTGCCGTACCAGGCGCCGTAGCTCTCGGCGGAGATCCGTACCGGATTCCCGGAAAGCTGCTCCTCGGTGAGCCAGTCCTGGTCCTGGCCGCCCGCGGCGATGAGAGCGTGGATGAGCGCGTCGCCGTCCTGATCAGCCACGCCGGGCAGCTCCCCTATGTCGTAGCCCCGCTCGCGGAGGGCGGCCAGCAGGCGGACCACGCTCTTCGGCGTGTCGAGCCCGACCGCGTTGCCGATCCGCGCGTGCTTGGTGGGATAGGCCGACAGCATGACCACGACGCGCCGGTCCGCCGGAGGCACGTGGCGCAGCGTGGCATGCCGTACGGCGATGCCGGCGACGCGGGCGGCGCGCTCCTGGTCGGCCACGTAGACCGTCAGCCCCTCCTCGTCGACCTCCTTGAAGGAGAACGGCACGGTGATGATCCGGCCGTCGAACTCCGGGATCGCCACCTGCGAGGCGGCGTCGAGAGGCGACAGCCCGTCGTCGCTGGCCGCCCACGTCTCCCGGTCGCCGGTGAGGCACAGGCCCTGCAGGATCGGAATGTCGAGCCGGGCCAGCGCCCCCACGTCCCACGCCTCGTCGTCCCCGCCCGCCGACGCCGTCGCGGGACGGCTGCCGCCGGCCGCGAGCACGGTGACGATCAGCGCGTCCGCACGGCCGAGCACGTCGAGCAGCTCCGGCTCGGCGGTGCGGAGGGAGGCGCAGTAGACCGGCAGGGGGCGGCCGCCCGCGTTCTCGATCGCGGCGCACAGCGACTCGACGAAGCCGGTGTTCCCGGCCACGTGATGAGCGCGGTAGTAAAGGACCCCCACGACCGGGCCGTCGCCGGTCGAGTCGCGTTCGAGGACGCCCCAGCTCGGCAGCGGAGCCGGAGGGGCGAACCCGTGCCCGGTGAGCAGCACCGTGTCGGACAGGAAGCGATGCAGCTCGGCCAGGTTGTCCGGGCCGCCGTGGGCGAGATACGCGTGGGCCTCGGCGCACACGCCGCCGGGGACGGTGGACAGCTCCATCAGCTCGGCGTCGGGGGCCTGCTCGCCGCCGAGCACGATGACGGGACGGGGACCCGCCAACAGGGCGTCCAGGCCCTCCTCCCAGACCCGGCGCCCGCCGAGCAACCGGACCACCACGAGCTCGACGCCGTCGAGCAGGGGCGGAAGGTCGGCGACGGCGAGCCGGGCGGGGTTGCCCAGCCGGTACGGCGCACCGCTCGCGCGTGCACTGAGAAGGTCGGTGTCCGAGGTGGACAGCAGCAGGATGGGCAGCTCGCGCACGGCACATGTCCTCACTCGGGGTCCGCGCCCCGGGTCGTGGTCCAGAACGGCCAGGAGTGTTCTGGCTCCCGGACCTGGGCTGACGCCCTCGTCCGGTGACAGTGGCGGGACCGCGCCGGATTCGCACCGGCTTCCCTCCTCGTGCCGTCGCCCCCATTATGCGGGTTTGTTGCGTAAGCCGGACTAACATCATCGACGTGGGTCTTACCGACGTTTCGGAACGATCCGGGCCAGACGCATGCCCGGGGGCGTTTCAGACGCATTCGGCCGCTGACGGCGCCGTCGCTCGGATCCGCGTACCGGGCGGCATCCTCACCGCCCGGCAACTGCGCGAGCTCGGCCACACCGCCGCGTCCCTCGGCTCGGGCGTCATCGAGCTGACGTCCCGCGCCAACGTCCAGATCCGCGGCCTGCACGGCGAGGCGGAGCGGAGCTTAGCGACGCGGATGGCCGCCGCCGGGCTGCTCCCCTCGGCGACCCATGAACGCGTGCGGAACATCCTGGCCTCCCCAATGGCGGGGCTGGACGGTCAGGGCCTCATCGAGGTGGCCCCGCTGGTCCGCGAGCTCGATCTGGCCATCCGCTCCCGCCCGGTGCTCGCGGATCTGCCCGGCCGGTTCCTGTTCGCCGTGGACGACGGCAGAGGCGACGTGGCGGCCCTCGGCGCCGACATCGCCCTCCTCCCCCCCTCCTTCGTGCTGATCGCGGGCCAGGACAGCGGGCTGCGCGTCAGCCCGGAGGAAGCCGTACCCGTCATGGTGGCGGCGGCCGAGGCGTTCCTCGCCGAACGCGGGTCGGCCGACTCCAAGGCCTGGCGGATCGCTGAACTCCCCGATGGCCCCGCGAGGATCGCCGCCCGCCTCGGCGGCCACGCCGCCGCGTCACCCCTCCTCCAGCCGGGAGACGGAGGCGTCGCGACAGTCGCCGGAAAGCAGCTGGGAGCGCTGGCGCAGCCCGGCGGCTGGACCGCGCTGTCCGTCATGCCGCCGCTCGGCCGCCTGTCGGCCGCTCAGGCCCACGCCGTCGCCACCGCCGCCGACACAGGCGATGGGGAGATCCGCCTCACCCCGTGGCGCGGCGTCATCGTGCCCGGCTTGACGTGGGCCGACGCCGAGCTGTGGCTCCCCCGGCTGGCGGACGTCGGCCTCATCACCGACGCCTCCTCCCCGTGGACGGGAGTGACGGCCTGTACGGGACGGCCCGGCTGCGCCAAGTCCCTGGCCGATGTCCAGGCCGACGCCATTCGAGCGATGGCGGGCGCCGGTGCCCGGGGCGCGGCGGAAGCTCTCCCGGTGCACTGGGCCGGTTGCGAACGCCGCTGCGGACGGCCGAGCGGGCCCGCCGTGCTCGTCGTCGCCACCGGCCACGGCTACCGGGTGGACGCCGGTGGGCGGAGCGTGTCATGCACGGGCATTGAGGAAACGGCTTCCGCGATCAGCACGACGCGCACGACAGCCGATGGGCCGGCGGGCACGACAGAGCCATGAGCCCCGCCCCACCCTCACCCGGCTCGGCCGACTATGATCCCCGCGCGGTCGATCACCACGACGTCGACGTCGACTGGGGCGCCGCGCAGGACCCCGAGGGCGGCGACCCTTGCCCGTTCCGCGACCAGGTCCCCCAGCGGCAGACCGGTCTCCTGGCAGAGCTGGAGCGCCTGCAGTGCCGTGTTGGCGTGCCTGACCCGATCGGCCAGGTCCTCGGCGCCGCCCGCCTTCCTCACCAGCGCGGCGAGCGCCTCCGTACTGACCTGCGAGCGGCCCGAATGCAGATCCAGGTGCCCGTCCGCGAGCTTGGAGAGCTTGCCGATGCCACCGGCGACCGTCAACCGGGGAATCGGGTGCCTGCGCAGGTATTTCAGCACGGCCCCGGCGAAGTCGCCCATGTCCAGGAGCGCGTCTTCGGGCAACCCGTAGAGCTCGGTGGCCACATTCTCCGACGTGCTGCCGGTGCACGCGGCGACGTGCCGATGCCCCGCCGCCCGCGCGACGTCGATCCCGCGCCGGATGCTGTCGATCCACGCCGAGCACGAGTACGGCACCACGATGCCGGTGGTGCCGAGGATGGAGAGCCCCCCGAGGATGCCCAATCGGGGATTCCAGGTGTGGCGCGCCAACTCCTCCCCGCCCTCCACGGAGATCTCCACGATGACGTCGCCGCTGCCGCCGTACAGTCCGGCGATCCGCTCGACGTGCTCGCGCATCATCTGCCGGGGCACCGGGTTGATCGCCGGCTCGCCCACATCCAGCGGCAACCCCGGCTTCGTCACCGTCCCCACGCCCGGCCCGGCGCGGAACGTGACGCCGGTCCCCGGAGCGCCGTGCCGTACGGTCGCGGAGATCAGCGCGCCATGAGTCACATCGGGGTCGTCCCCGGCGTCCTTGACCACCCCGGCCCGCGAACCTCCGCCAGGGGTCAGCTCCTCCACGGCGAGCGCGAACGCCGGACACTGACCGCGTGGCAGCACGATCTCCACGGGATCGGGGAACGACCCTGTGAGGAGTGCCGTGTACGCGGCCGTGGTGGCCGCCGTGGCACACGCGCCAGTGGTCCAGCCGTGCCGAAGACCGGTGCTCATGCGTCAAGGATGTACCAGTTTGGGCGGAGCCTCCCATGAGGGCGGGCGTCCTGATCCTGGGAGGGACCGGCGAGGCACGGCGACTGGCGGAGACGCTGGCACGAGAGCCGCGGCTTCGCGTGATCTCCTCACTGGCAGGCCGGGTGCGCGACCCCAAGCTCCCGCGGGGAGAGGTACGCGTCGGGGGGTTCGGGGGCCCGGACGCCATGGCGGACTGGCTGCGTGAGCAGGGCATCTCCGCCGTGGTGGACGCGACCCACCCGTTCGCCGAACGGATCACCGCCTCGGCGGTGCGGGCCACGTCGGCGGCCGGGGTCCCCCTGCTTGTCCTCCGCCGGCCCGGGTGGCGGGAGGAGCCGGGCGACGACTGGCACTGGACGGCGTCACTGCCGGAAGCGGCCGCGCGGCTTCCCACGCTGGGCCGCCGGGCGTTCCTCACCACGGGACGCCAGGGCCTGCCCGCCTTTGCCGGCCTGGACGACCTGTGGTTCCTCATCCGTACGGTCGACCCGCCCGAGCCGCCGCTTCCATCGAGGTTCCGCCTGCTGCTCGACCGGGGCCCTTACACGCTGGACAGTGAGCTGTCCCTCATGCGGGAGCACCGCGTCGACCTGCTGGTCACCAAGGACAGCGGAGGAACGATGACCATGCCGAAGCTCACCGCCGCCCGGGAGCTCGGCCTGCCCGTCGTCGTGGTGCGGCGTCCCGCCCTGCCCGACGTTCCCACGGCCGGGACCGTCGAACAGGCCCTGGCCTGGCTCGACGGCCTCCTCCATCTGGACGAACGGGTCAAGATCCGGGAGCGAGCCCCGCATCGTAGGCGATGATGACGAGCTGAACCCGGTCGCGGGCATCCAGCTTGGTCAGCAGCCGCGTCACGTACGTCTTGACGGTGGCGACGCTGACGAACAGTTCGGCGGCGATCTCCGTGTTGGATCGGCCACGTGCGACCAGTGTCAGGACTTCGCGTTCCCGCCCGGTGATGCCCTTCAGCACGGGGGACGCGAGAGCGGGCAGGGGGCGGCCGGCGAACTCCCCGATCAGCCGTCGGGTGACACTCGGCGCGATCAGGGCGTCACCGGCGGCGACCACGCGGATCGCCGCGAGGATGTCGTCCAGAGCCATGTCCTTGACGAGGAACCCGGACGCGCCGGCGCGCAGCGCGCCGTAGACGTAGTCATCGTCATCGAAGGTGGTCAGGATGACCACCCGTGCCCCGCTGGGACCGGAGATGATCAGCCGGGTGGCGTCGATGCCGTCCATTCCGGGCATGCGGATGTCCATCAGGACGACGTCGGGGCGCAGGTCCTCGGCGAGCCGTACGGCTTGCGCGCCCGTCTCGGCCTCACCGGCGAGCTCAAGGTCGGGAGCCTCGGTGATGACCATCCGCATCGCGGCGCGGATCAGCGCCTGGTCGTCGGCGAGCACGATGCGGACGGTCATCGCACTCCCTCCGGCAGGGGAAGACGGGCCGTCACTCGGAAACCACCTTCGGGACGAGGCGCGGCGGAGAACTCCCCACGCAGGAGGCCGACCCGCTCGCGCATTCCGACCAGGCCATATCCGCTTCCCGCCGGACGGCCACGACCGTTCCCCCCGTCGATCACCTCAATGGACAGCTCGTCGTCCCGGAAGTCGATGAGCGCCTCGCAGGAATGGGTTCCGGCGTGGCGCACCACGTTGGTGACCGCCTCCTGGATGATCCGGTAAGCGGAGATATCGATATCAGCAGGCAGCGGGCGCCGCTCGCCCAGCCATCGCACATCGACGCGGACTCCGGCGTCCGTCACGGTCGCCGCCAGCCGGTCGACGTCGGCCAGCCCCGGCGCCGAGCCGGACGCCGCCGGCTGTGGGGGCTGCCCCGGCTCGGCTTGCCGGAGCGCGGCGACCATGCGGCGCAGCCCGGACAATGCCTCCCGGCCGACCGTCTCGATCTCGCCCAGCGCCTCCCGCGCCCGTCCGGGCTGGGTCTCGATAACCCGCCCTGCCGCGGCGGCTTGCAGGGCGATGACGCCGATGCTGTGCGCGACGACGTCATGCAGCTCACGCGAGATGCGCAGCCGTTCGTCGGTGACCGCCTGGGCGGTCGCCAGTGCGACCAGTTTCCCGGCATGCTCGCGAGCCTGGTGCACAGAATGCCCTACCAGCCAGGCGATGACCGTCGTCATCGCCACCGCCAGTTCCGCGGAGGTTCCGACGCTCCAGCCGCACAACAACCGGGTGGTCAGATAGCCGGCGAGTACGGCGAGCGCACAGGCCACGGCGACGACCCCTGTCCGGCGCGCTCTGGTGGACGCGATGAAATAGAGCGCCACGTCGACGGCCAGGAACTGGGCCAGCGGGATCTCCCCGACTCCCAGAGGGAGAGTCTCGATCACGGAGGCGGCGAGGAACAGGGTGAGGGCGCGCAGCGGCCGGCGGGGCAGCAGAGCGCTTCCAGCCAGCACGAGGCCGGTCGCCACTCCCAGGTAGGTCAGCCCGTCCCACCGGAAGACGAGGACACCGGCCGGCACGGCGGACATGGACTCGCCGGGCAGCCTGACACGGATGAGAACCGTAAAGGCCACCCCCGCGCACCAGGTCACCGTCGTCCAGACACCCGGCGGCACCCGCTTGAGGAAAGGCGGAGGCGGTGCGACGTGCATGATCAGAGGGTAACGGCTCGGTATTGAACCGGCATCGGACCAAAGTCGTACATCCACGGTCTACAGACGCCCCGAGGAATGCCACCGGCGGTCCGACGCGGCGTCGATGCCCCGTCCGGCACCGTCTGCGGGGTGAGCGAATCCGACCGGCTCCGGCTCAGCCGTACCCCCCTCGCAGCCCTCATCGCCACATTGGTGGTGCTTCCGGTGACGCATGTGGCACGCGCGGCGGCCGTCCCGGCGCCCACCCCTGCGGCGCTGGGCCCGTTCCGGGCCGCGACCCACGAAGCCCTGGCCCAGAGATACGCCGTGAGCCGGGCCGGCATCCTGGCCGCCGAAGAGACGGCCTCGGCCCACGGAGACCAGTGGCGTGCGACGATGCTGCACGCGATGGCGGATCCCACCCGCCGGTTCCTGTCGTTCGACGGCCGCGACGGCGGCCGGGCCATGGAGGTGTTCGGGGACCTGGCGACGGCGGACCGGATCGCGGTGGTGGTCCCCGGCGCCGACACCAACCTCGACAAGTACGGAATCCTGCGCGGCAGTTCGCTGAGGCTCTCCCAGGCGCTCGGCCAGCGATCCGCTGTCATCGCGTGGCTCGGCTACCACACGCCCAGCACGGTGAGCGCCGAGGCGCTGACGACCGGCCGGGCCGACGCGGCCGTCCCGCACCTGCGCGCGTTCGTACGCCAACTGCGCGCCGCGAGGCCCCACGCCCGTGTCACCCTCCTGTGCCACTCGTACGGCGGCGTCGTCTGCGCCCGGGCCGCCTCAGACATGGACGTCGCCGACATCGTCCTGGTCAGCAGCGCGGGCACGACCTTCGACAACGTTGCCGCGCTGCGCACCAAGGCCACCGTCTGGGCCGGCCGGGGCAGCGGCGACTGGATCGCCTACGTGCCGCACGCGCGGCTGCGCCTTCCCTTCGCGACCATCGGATTCGGTGCGGACCCGCTGTCCCCGCGGTTCGGCGCACGGCTTTTCGAAGCCGGCGACGGCGGCCACAGCGACTACCTGAAGGCCGGCTCCCCGTCGCTGAGGAGCATCGTCGCGATCGTTGCGGGACAGGCTCCCGCCCAGGTGGGCCGCGATGCGTGACCTCATCCGGCGCATCGAGGCCGCGACGCCCTCCGGCCGTGACCGCGGCGTCGATGGACTGCGGGCCGCAGCCATCCTGGGCGTGGTGCTCGGCCACTGGCTGGTGACCGCCCTGGTCGTCGACAGTGGCACGATACGCGTCGGCAGCCCGCTACGGAGCATGCCGCACCTCGCCCCCGTCTCCTGGGTGTTCCAGACCATGGCGGTCTTCTTCGTGGTGGGCGGGCAAATGGCCGTGAAGAGCCGTTCCTCCGCCCGCGTCAGGGGCGAGAGCTACACCCGGTGGCTCGGCATCCGAATGGCCCGCTTGTTCCGGCCGGTCGCCGTCGTGCCGGCGGTGTGGAGCATGGTGGTGGTCACGATGCTCGCCTTGGGCGCCGACCTGCGAACCGTATTCGCCCTGGCCAAGCTGGTGTGGTCGCCAATGTGGTTTCTGCTGGTCTTCGCAGGGCTGACGGCCGCGACGCCGCTGGCCGCCAGGACGCATCCGCTTTGGCCGCTCGCCGTCGTCGCGCTCACCGACCTGGTCCGGTTCGGCCTGGGCGGCCCCGCGTGGCCGGGGTGGATCAACTACATGGCCGGTTGGCTGGTGCCGTACTGCCTCGGCGCGTCTTGGGAACGCGGCCGCCTCTGCGGGCGCGCGACCGCGTGGGGGCTGCTGCTCGGCGGCGCCGCCGCCACTGCCGCGCTGGTCCTGTGGGCCGGCTATCCGGCCTCCATGGTCGGCGTGCCGGGTGCCCGCGTCTCCAACCAGGCCCCGCCCACCCTGGCGGCCGTCACCTTCGGCCTGGCCCAGTGCGGGGCGGCGCTGCTGCTGGTTGGCCCGCTCCGGCGGCTGCTGCGCCGCCCGGCCGCCTGGGCGGTGGTGACGGCGGCCAACCTGTCCGCCATGACGATCTTCCTTTGGCACCAGACCGCCCTGATCGCGGTCACCGCTACCGGCATGCTGACGGGCGAGGCCCTGCCGGGCCTGCACACCGTCCCTGACACCCCCGGCTGGGTGTTCGCCCGGCTCGCCTGGCTGCCTGCCTTCATGGTTGCCCTACTCGTCTGCTGCGCCGCGTTCCTTTCGTACGAGCGGGGACGTCCGCGGCAAGAGGTGCCGTACGAAGTGTCAGGCCGGATGGCGGCGGGGGGTGAAGACGACGGGCCGTCCCTCTCGCTCGACGACGCGTGTCGTCGATGAGCCGATCACCAGCAGGCAGCGCAGTCGACATCGGCCGGGTCGAGGAGCACCGGGCAGTACATATATGCGCCGCTGCGTCGAGTCGACGTCGATGCAGGCGACCGTCCCCCTCGAAGCCGAGCCCTGAGGTAGCGTCGTGTCATGAGCGCCCAGCCCATCCACGATCCGTGGCAAGATCCCGAGGCCATCCTTCGCGGCCTTCCTGAGCAGTACCGGCCCCTTTTCTTGGAGCAATACCAGGAGGCGTGGGAGGCCGCGCGAGAGCCGGGCAAGTACCATCTCCTGCCCGAACTGTTGCACACGTGGTGGCTGAGCTCGATCGCTTACAACGACCCCCGCCATGAGGAGGCGGTGCGCGAGATCCTCGAGGAGAAGGGTGAGCGGATCCCCATCGAGGAGGCCATCCCTGATTGGGAGGAGCGCCTGGCGCAGGCCCAGGTCCGGCGCCGGTGAGCTACCGCGTCGAACTGCGCGGGCTGGCCCTGACCAAGATGAAGGACTTCCCTACCGAGGCGCTCACCGCGCTGGTAGCGCGGGCCGCCGACTTGGTGCGCGAGCCCTGGGATGCCAGGGTGGCCAGACCGGGCACGGCCGATTTCCGCCAGACGACGTTCGGCGACGGCATGGGCATCTTGTGGTTCCACCTCGACGCGACGGCCGAGCTGATCGAAATCTATGACCTGATCTGGGCGGGCTAGGCCGACCCGCGCACGCTGTTCCTAGGCGAGATCGCCGTGACCACCTTGGATGCCTTACCCCCCGCCACGCCTCCAGGTCCTCGTCCAGCACGGCGCATACCCTCGGTCACGTCCCGTACCGGCCGGACATGCTCGTGTCCTCGTGGCCCATCCGCTCGACCTTCAGAGCTTGTAAGCATGCCGGGAAGCGCCATGAGTTCACTGCGGCGACGGTTACAAGGCCGTTCCATCCTTCCCGGTTGGGGGGCAGCACTAATGAGCCGGATAGCGGCGGGGGGTGAAGACGACAGGCCGTCCCTCTCGCTCGACGACGCGTGTCGTCGACGAGCCGATCACCAGCAGGCACCGCATGTCGACATCGGCCGGGTCGAGCTTTGCCAGAGTGGTGACGCGCAGGGTCTCCGCCGGTCCCCCGACGTCCCGCCCGATGACCACCGGCGTGTCCGGGCCGCGATGCCGTAACAAAAGGTCCCTCGCCGCGGCCACCTGCCACGTACGGCTCCGCGACGCCGGGTTGTAGACGGCGATCACGAGATCGGCCGCCGCGGCGGCGGCGAGGCGGTCCGCGATCACGTCCCAGGGCTTGAGCCGGTCGGACAGGGAAAGGACGCAGTAGTCGTGCCCCAGCGGCGCCCCTGCCCGGCTCGCGACCGCCTGGGCGGCGGTGAGCCCGGGGACCACGCGGACCGGCACATCCGCGTACTCGGGCTCGCATGCCACCTCGAGGACCGCGCTCGCCATGGCGAACACCCCAGGGTCTCCCGAGGACACCACCGCGACCCGGGACCCCTCCTTGGCCAGCCGCAGCGCGTGCGCCGCCCGCTCGGCCTCCACGCGGTTGTCCGTGGGATGCCGGCGCTGGCGGGGGTTGGGCGCCACCCGGTCGAGGTACGGGCCGTACCCGACGAGATCATCCGCGGTCGCGAGGGCGTCCTGGGCTTCGGGCGTGAGCCAGGGACGGCCCGCCGGGCCGAGCCCCACTACGACGACCTCCCCCCGAGACGCCGCCGCCGGCCCATCGGCAGCCGACTCCACCCGGACGGCGGACGGCGTGTCGATCCTGCTGGGGAGGATGGCCACCGAGAAGTACGGAACCTCCTCGGGGGCCACGTCGGCGAGCCGTTCGATCCGCTGACGGTCAGTGGTGGCCCGCTCGACGTACCAGGCGTCGTCCAGGCGGCCCGCCTGCTCCAGCGCGTCCCGCACAGACGTGAACGTACGGCCCAGCTTCAGGATCGCCGCCGAGTCCGTGGCGGCCAGCCGTACGGCGAGCTCTTCGGGCGGCAGCGTCCCGGGCAGGACGGTGAGGGTCTCGTCCCGCTCGACGAGCGGGCGGCCGAGCACCGCGGAGGCCGCGCTGACGGACGTGACGCCGGGGACGACCTCTGTCGGGTAACGGTCCGCCAGGCGCTTGTGCAGGTGCATGTAGGAGCCGTAGAAGAGTGGATCTCCCTCGCAGAGCACGACCACGTCACGTCCGGCGTCGAGGTGCGCCGCGAGTCGCTCGGCGCACGTGACGTAGAACTCCTCGATGGCCCCGCGGTAACCGCCCGGATGGTCGGTGGTCTCCGTGGTGACGGGATAGATCAGTGCTTCCTCGATCTGGTCGCCGCGAAGGTACGGCGCGGCCACCGCGCGGGCGATGCTCCGGCCGTGCCGGGCACTGTGGTAGGCGATCACGTCCGCCTCACGGACGAGACGCGCGGCCTTCACCGTGACCAGTTCCGGATCCCCGGGCCCGAGCCCCACGCCGCGCAAACGCCCCACCGGCGCAGGCTCCCGGCCGCCGGGCTCGCTGATCTTGTCGCTCATTCTTCCTCGCTCGCGATCGCGTTGAGGGCCGCCGCGGCCAGCGCGCTCCCACCTCGGCGCCCGTGCACCACCAGGTAGTCGAGGCCGCCGTGCTCGGCCAGCGCCTGCTTGGACTCGGCGGCGCCGATGAAGCCGACCGGCACGCCGAGGACGGCGGCGGGCCGCCCGGCGCCCTCCCCCACCAGTTCGAGAAGCCGGAACAAGGCAGTGGGGGCGTTGCCGATCGCCACCACGGCGCCGTCGAGCCGGTCCCGCCAGAGCTCCAGCGCCGCCGCGCTGCGGGTCGTCCCGAGTTGGCGGGCCAGGTCGGGCACGCGGGGGTCGCCGAGGGCGCACAGCACCTCGTTATCGGCCGGCAGCCGCCGGCGGGTCACTCCGGAGGCCACCATCGTCGCGTCGCACAGAATCGCCGCGCCCGCTCGGAGCGCCGCCCGCCCGGCGGCCACCACGCCGGGGGACCAGGCGAGATCGGCGACGAGGTCCACCATCCCGCAGGCGTGGATCATCCGCACGGCCACCCTGGAGACGTCCTCCGGCAGGCCGGCGAGATCCGCCTCAGCGCGGATGGTGGCGAAGGACCGGCGGTAGATCTCCGCGCCGTCCCGGATGTAGCCGTCCCGGATGTAGCCGTCCCGGATGTAGTCGTCCTGGATGTAGTCGATGACGAGCTCCTTCAGTCGATCGCGTCGCGGTGCCGCGCGGCGGAGTAGAGGTGGCTGTCGGGGAACTCGGAAGCGGTCAGCACCGCGCCGACGATGACCACGGCCGTGCGGACCACGCCCGCTTCGCGCACCCGCCCGGCGATGTCGGCCAGGGTGCCCCGCAGGACCACCTCATCGTCCCTGCTCGCGCGGGCCACCACCGCGACCGGGCAGCCCGCGCCGTAGTTGGGGGTCAGCTCCTCCACCAGCGTCTCGATGCGCTGGACCGCCAGGTGCAGCACCATCGTGGACCGGCTGCGGCCGAGCGTGCCGAGGTCCTCCCCCGGAGGCATGGGAGTGGCGCGCGCCGACGTCCGGGTCAGCACCACCGTCTGGCCGACTCCGGGCACGGTGAGCTCGCGCCCGAGGGACGCGGCCGCGGCGGCGAAGGCCGGGACACCCGGTGTCACGTCGTACGGCACGCCCTCCGCGTCAAGGTGGCGCATCTGCTCGGCCATCGCGCTGAAGATCGACGGGTCGCCGGAGTGCAATCGGGCCACGTCATGCCCGGCGGCGTGGGCGGCCAGCATCTCGGCGACTATCTCGTCCAGCGTCATGCGGGCGGTGTCCACCAGCCGCGCGCCGGGGGGCGCGTGCTCCAGCAGCTCCTTGGGCACGAGCGACCCCGCGTAGAGGCAGACCGACGAGGCGGCGATCAGGTCGCGCCCGCGCACGGTGATGAGGTCGGCCGCACCCGGCCCGGCCCCGATGAAGTGCACCGTCATGATGCCGCCTCTCTGGTCGCCGTCCACACCAGGACGGGCATCGCCGGCCGCCATGCGGTGAATCCTCCGACCGGCGCGGCCCGGTCGACCGCGATCCGGACCAGGTCGCCGCCGACCTTGCCGTGCCAGGCGGCCACGACCGACTCGGACTCCAGGGTCACCGCGTTCACCACGAGCCTCCCGCCGGGGCGCAGGGCCTCCCAGCACGCCTCGACGGTGCCCGGCACCGTGGCGCCGCCGCCGACGAAGACCGCGCCGGGTGGTTCGAGGCCCGCGAGAGCCTCCGGAGCCGTGCCGTGCACCACCCGCAGTCCGGGCACGCCGAGGGCCGCCGCGTTCCGCGCGATCCGGGCCGCGCGTTCGGCGCGGCTCTCGACCGCGACCGCCCGGCAGGCGGGATGGGCGCGCATCCACTCGATGGCCACGCTCCCGGCCCCTGCGCCCACGTCCCACAGCAGCTCACCCGGCTCGGGAGCGAGCCGCGACAGCGTCACCGCGCGGACCTCGCGCTTCGTCAGTTGCCCGTCATGCTCGAACGCCTCGTCCGGCAGCCCGGGAACGCACGGCAGCGGCGACACGCCCGGCTCGGGCCGGAACTCCACGGCCACGACGTTCAGCGGGCCGATCTCCGCGACCTCCGTGTCCCACCGTTCGGCCGTGCTCGTCACCTGGCGCTCGCCCGGGCCGCCGAGCTGTTCGAGCACGGTCATCACGCTGCGGCCGTACCCCCTGGCGACCAGCAGAGCCGCGACCTGGCCGGGAGTGGCGGCGTCGGCGCTCAGGACGACGACCCGGCCCCGCACGAAGGGGTGCAGCGACTCCACCGGGCGGCCGACCAGGCTCACGACCGCCGTTTGCTCGACCGGCCAGCCCATCCTGGCGCAGGCCAGCGAGACCGACGAGGGATGCGGCAGCACCCGGACCCGGTCGGCCCCGAGCAACCGCACGAGCGTCGTGCCGACCCCGTAGAACATCGGATCGCCGCTGGCCAGCACGCATACGGCCTGGTGGGCTCGCTCGGCGAGCAGCCCTTCGACGGCCGGCAGCATCGGCGAGGGCCACGCGACGCGCTCCGCGCCGGTGTCCGGCACGAGCGCGAGCTGCCGCGCGCTGCCCATGAGGACCTCCGCGGCGTCTATCTCCCGCCGGGCGACCGGAGACAGCCCGGCCCAGCCGTCGGCGCCGATGCCGACGACGGTCACCAGGCCGCTCATGCGCCGGCAGCCGCTCGTGACCGCCCGGCTTCCGACACCAGCCTCCGGGCGAGGTGAGGGCTTCCGGCCCAGTGCAGGTGCACGTAGGACGCGGCCAGCCGCGGCCCGCCGTACCCGTCGGCCCCGTCCCGCCATCGGTAGAGCGGCGGCACGTCACTCGCCGGGCTGACGCGCGTGCGGTGGAACTCGTGGCCGTCGTAGCGCTCGCCCTCCCGGGTCAGCACCGAGTCGCGTACGGCCACGGCCCGCCGATAGCCGAGCGTGAGCGTGCCCGTCATGGTGGCGGTGGCGTCCACGACCCCGCACATGGGACGGCCGTCCAGCTCCCGGCACAGATAGAGCAGCCCGGCGCACTCGGCCACGATGGGCCCGCCGAACGCGGCGACCTCCCGCCGGAGCGGCTCGTTGGCCGACAGCTCGGCCGCGTACACCTCGGGGAACCCACCGGGCAGCACGAGGGCCGACGAGCCAGTGGGAAGGGTCTCGTCGCGCAGCGGGTCGAAGACGGCCACGGTGGCCCCGGCCGCCTCGATCAGCTCGGCCTGCTCCGCGTACCCGAACGTGAACGCCTTGCCCCCGGCCACCGCCACGACCACCTCACCGTCACCGTCACCGTCAGGGCCTTCCTCGGCAGGAATGCCGGCGAGGGCCTCGCGCGGGTTCCACGAGGGGGCGTTGAGGGGGGACGCGCCGCGGGCGAGCCGTACGAGCGCCTCCAGGTCGCAGGTGGCCGTCACCAGCTCGCCCAGCGCCGCCACCGCGCTCACCGCTTCCGCCGTCCGCTCGGCGGCAGGCACGAGGCCGAGATGGCGGGAGGGCGTCGCGGCCACTTCGGCACGGGGGATCGCCCCGAGCACCGCGACCCCCGTCTCGGCGAGCGCGTCGCGGCAGATCTGCTCATGCCGGGGCGAGCCGACCCGGTTGAGGATCACGCCGCCGATCCGCACGCGGGTGTCGTAGGAGGCGAACCCGTGGACCAGCGCGGCCACCGATCTCCCCTGCCCCGACGCGTCGACGACCAGCACGACCGGCGCGTCGAGCAGGCGCGCGACATGGGCCGTGGACGCGAGGTCGCCGCCAGAGGCGCCGTCGTACAGCCCCATCACACCCTCGATGACGGCGATCCCGGCCCCGGCGGCACCATGCGGTCCGGCGGCACCGTGTAGGAGCAGGGGCTCGATCAGCGCCTCGCCGACGAGCCAGGGGTCGAGGTTCCGCCCCGGGCGCCCCGCGGCCAGCGCGTGGTAGCCGGGATCGATGTAGTCCGGCCCCACCTTGTGCGGCGAGACCGTGAAGCCCTTGGCCGTCAGGGCCGCCATCAGCCCGGTGGCCACCGTCGTCTTGCCGGATCCCGAGGAGGGCGCCGCGATGACGAGGCGCGGAAGCTCAGGCACTCCTGCCCCTCCCCCGTGAACGGGTCGCGCCGATCACCATTCGATGCCCTTCTGACCCTTCTGACCCGCGTCCATGGGGTGCCTCACCTTGGCCATCTCCGTGACCAGGTCGGCGGTCTCCAGCAGGCGCGGATGGGCGTCCCTGCCGGTGATCACCACATGCTGGATGCCGGGACGGCCCGCGAGAGCGGCCACCACGTCCTCCACATCGATCCACCCCCATTTGATGGGGTAGGTGAACTCGTCCAGCACGTACAGCCGGTAGGTCTCGGCCGCGAGGTCGCGCTTGATCTGCTCCCATCCCTCACGGGCGTCGGCGGCGTGGTCCTCCTCGGCGCCCGCCTTCTTGATCCACGACCAGCCCTCGCCCATCTTGTGCCACGCGACCGTGCCTCCCGCGCCCGACTCGCTGAGCACGGCCAGGGCCCGCTCCTCGCCCACCCGCCACTTGGCCGACTTGACGAACTGGAAGACCCCGACCGGCCAGCCCTGGTTCCACGCGCGGAGGGCGAGACCGAACGCCGCGGTCGACTTCCCCTTGCCCGGGCCGGTGTGGACGAACACCAGCGGCCGGGTGCGCCGCTGCCTGGTCGTGAGGCCGTCGTCCGGCACCGCCGCCGGCTTACCCTGAGGCATGTCAGGCCGCCTTCCTGCGCTCCCGGACGAGCTCGCGCAGCCCGTCCGCGGCCAGTTCCTCCAGCCGTACGGCTTCGCCGCCCAGCCGTCCGGCCAGCCGTCCGGCGAGGCCGAGCCGTACGGGCCCGCTCTCGCAGTCGACCACGACGGCGGTCACGCCGCGCAGCAGCGCGGCGGCGCGGTCCACGTCGGCCGTCGCGCCCGACGTGACGCGCCCGTCGGTCACCACGACGAGCAGCGGCCTGCGTGACGGGTCGCGGAGCCGCTCGACCCGCAGCACCTCGGCGGCCCGGCGCAGGCCCTCGGCGAGCGGCGTGCGCCCGCCCGTGGGCAGGGAACGCAGCCGGGCCGCGCCCGCCTCCACCGAGGAGGTCGGGGGAAGCACCAGCTCCGCGGCGGAACCGCGGAACGTCACGAGGCCGACCTTGTCGCGCCGCTGGTAGGCGTCGAGGAGCAGGCTCAGCACGGCCCCCTTGACGGCCCCCATCCGGCGGCGAGCCGCCATCGACCCGCTCGCGTCCACGGCGAAGAGCACGAGGTTGCCCTCGCGGCCCTCCCGTACGGCTTCGCGCAGGTCGCCGGGCCGCACCACCAGCCCGGGCCCGGTCCTGCCGCGTTCGCGCTGGTGAGGGGCCGCCGCGCGGAGGGTCGCCGTGAGATGGGGCGAGGTGAGGCGGCCCACCGGCGCCCGCGAGCCCGAGACCCGGCCATACGGCGTGCGGGCTCGTGACCGCCGTCCGGGGCTGCCCGTGCCGAGCCCCGGGACGGTCAGCGCACGCACCCGGTACGGCTCGCCCGGCCGAGCGGTGGACGTGGCCGCCTGGCCGTTCCCCGCGCCGCCGGCTTCGCCATCTTCTGCGCCGCTCGCGGGCGCATCCGCCTGGCCGTTCTCCGCGCTGTCCGACTCGCCGAGCCCGCCGGCGGGCTCCTGATCGCCGTCCCGCCGGGAGCCCGAACCCGGGTCGGGATCGGGATCGGCGTCGGGATCGGCGTCGGGATCGGCGTCGGGGTCGGCGTCGGGGTCGGGGTCGGGTTCCGGCTCGGAGTTGTCGAGAAGCTCGTCCAGCTCTGACTCGTCGAGGCCGGGGGCGTCGAAGGGATCGCGGCGGCGCCGGTGCGGCAGGGCCAGGCGGGCCGCGGCCCGCACGTCCTCGGCGGTGACCTCCGTACCGCCTCGCCAGGCCGCGTGGGCGACGGCGGCGTGGGCGGTGATCAGGTCGGCCCGCATGCCGTCCACGCCGAACGCGGCGCAGACGGTGGCGATCTGCCGCAGCGCGGCGTCGGAGAGCGCCACGTCGCGCAGGCGGCCCCGGGCCTCGGCTATGCGAGCGGCCAGCGCCCGCTCCTCCGCCGTCCATCGGGCGGCGAAACCCTCGGGGTCGTCCTCAAAGGACAGCCGCCGCCGCACCACCTCGGCGCGCTCGCCGGGGTCGCGTGACGCGGTCACCTCGACGGTCAGCCCGAATCGGTCGAGGAGCTGGGGCCGCAGCTCCCCCTCCTCCGGGTTCATCGTGCCGACCAGCAGGAAGCGCGCCGGGTGCCGTACGGACACCGCGTCGCGCTCGACGTAGCAGGTGCCCAGCGCGGCGGCGTCGAGAAGCAGGTCCACCAGGTGGTCGTGCAGCAGGTTGACCTCGTCCACGTACAGCACGCCCCGGTGGGCGGCGGCGAGCAGGCCGGGCTCGAAGGACTTCACGCCTTCGGTCAGCGCGCGTTCGAGGTCGAGCGAGCCGACCAGGCGGTCCTCGGAGGCTCCCACGGGAAGCTCGGCCAGCCTCGCGGGCCGCACCGACGCGTCGGGCCGGGGTCCGTGCGGCCCGTCGGGACAGGCGGGCTCCGGCGCGGCGGGGTCGCAGGAGAACCGGCATCCGGGTACGACGGCGACCGGCGGCAGCAGCGCCGCGAGCGCCCGCACGATGGTCGACTTGGCGGTGCCCTTCTCGCCTCGGATGAGCACCCCGCCGGTGCGCGGCGACACGGCGTTGAGGATCAGTGCCAGCTTGAGCTGATCGAGCCCCACGATCGCCGTGAACGGATAGTGGCGCGCGTCAGGCATCTGGCCTCGTTCTGTCATGAGTCATCGGTCGCTCCCGCTCACGCGGGGAGCGCGGGAGCCGGAGCGTAGCGGGACGTGAGCACGCGCTCGGCCAGCGGGCCGAAGATCAGTCCGACGCCCGCCCACAGGGTGACCTGCGTGCCCAGCGAGGCGAGCCGGAACCTCCACAGCAGAACGGCCGGGAAGTGGGCCGGCACCCCGTCGATCACCGGGAGCAGCAGGCACGCGACGGTCACGGCGACGAGGAACGCGGCCACGGCGAGCAGCGTCGCGTTCCAGCCGCCGTAACGGGGGGCGAGGCGGCGGCGCAGGTAGAGCGCCACAGCGGCGAGGGCCACCGAGCCGGCGACGAGCGCGAAGTACACGACGGTCCGCTCCCGGATGGAGTCCGGGTCGCCGACCCCCGGCGGGTTCGCCGGGTACTTCAGGAACGGCACCAGCGCGACGGTGACGAACGCCCCGAGCGCGATCAGGGCCGCGGTGGCTCTCGCGCTCAGGGCTCCGAGGCGCCCGTAGGCGAATGCGAACACGAGCGCGAAGACACCGCCGATCGCGACGCCGTAGACGCCGACGGCCGTGGCGAGCCCCACAGTCGACTGCACGGCGCGGCTGAACGGCTCGGGTTCGGCCGCCTCCTCCGCCGCGTGCCCGACATGGGCGCCTTCCAGGACGATGGCACGCCCGAGCTCCGGCTCGCCGAAGACCCAGGCGAAGACGAGGGCGAGGACAGCGGCGACCAGGCCCGCGAGCATGCCGCGGACCAGCAGGTTTCTCACCATTGCGGTGACTCGTCCCCTTGTCAGTGACAGGGGAAGCCGAGCAGGTGACGGCCGTCGTGCACGAACTCGTGCACGCCGTTCCCGGAGATCAGGGCGGTGACGCCCTGCTCCGCGCCGACGAAGTAGAGGAGGACGATGGCCAGGACGCCGGCGAAGACGGCCCAGGGGATCAGCTCGCGGACCGGAATGCTGACCGGAACGGGCTGGGAGTGGGGAAC
The DNA here is from genome assembly GCF_025420585.1 of Planotetraspora sp. A-T 1434. Classification (GTDB taxonomy): domain Bacteria; phylum Actinomycetota; class Actinomycetes; order Streptosporangiales; family Streptosporangiaceae; genus JAOEGB01. The sequence continues at coordinate 93,950 of NZ_JAOEGB010000007.1, forward strand.
GGCGGCTTGAGCCATGGGAAGAGCCTCCTCGGGATCACGCGTCCCAATTGGGGTGGCGGTGACGATGGAGGGTCTGACTCCCGGTCCCGGAGGACCGGTCACAGTGGCGCGGCCGTGCCAGAGTCTCGCTGGCTTCCCCACATCATCATTAATGTCGCTTTACGCTACGACGCGACCCACCGCAGCGTCAATTGAGCAAAAGGTTCCGAATGACCGTCCGTCTAGTCCTTGTTTGTCACGGTTACACCGAGGCGATGCGCCGGGCGGCGTTCCCCCTCGACGAAGAACTGGACGAACGGGGGCTGCGGCAGGCCTCCGACGCCGCTCCCCTGTACGCCGCAGTGAAGAGCGCCTCCTGCGGGCCGTCGCGGTGCTGCCGGGAGACCGCCGCCGCCCTGGGGCTGCGCGCCGAGGTCGACGAGGGGCTGCGCGACTGCGACTTCGGCCACTGGGCCGGGAGGTCGCTCGCCGAGGTCCAGGCGGCCGATCCGGAGGGCGTCCGCGCCTGGCTGACCGACCCGTCCGCGGCCCCGCACGGGGGCGAGCCGGTCCTCGCCCTCGTCGATCGGGTCGGCGCGTGGCTGGCCTCGGCCGCGAGCGGGGTCGCGGTGACGCACCCCGCCGTGATGAGGGCCGCGGTCGTGCACGTGCTCCGCACGCCGGCCGAGTCGTTCTGGGCAATCGACGCCGAGCCGCTCTCCCGCGTCTCGCTCACCGGCCACGGGGGTCGCTGGCGACTGCGTTTCACTGATTGACGCCGCCTGGCGGAAGCGCCGGCAGGCCCGCGGGGGCGCCCTTCTCGATGAGCGCGAGCAGCGCGTCCGTGTCGACGTGCCGCTCGATCAGGTCGCCGAGCGCGTCGAGCTGCCGCTCCCTGAGCGCGGCGAAGGACACCCCCGCCGACGGCACGAAACCGGTCCTCCCCGCGGCGGACGCGACCTCGGCCAGGAAGGCCCGGCGGAACTCGTCGTTCTCGAGCGCGCCGTGCCAGGTCGTGCCCCAGACGGCTCCCGCCCGGCAGCCGTCCAGGAACGGCTCGGCGCCGCCGTCCCTCGACACGATCCCGTGGTGGATCTCGTAGGCCTCGACGCGGCAGCCGAACGCCTCTCCGACCGGCCGGGCGAGGGTCTTGCCCGCCGCGAACTCGACGGTGGCGGGGAGCAGGCCGAGCCCCTCGACCAGCCCCGCGCCCGACTCCACGTCGTCGCGGATCCACCGCGCGAGCATCTGGTAGCCGCCGCAGATCCCGAGGACGGGCCCGCGCCGCTCCGCGATGGCCGACGCGAAGCCGGTACGGCGGAGCCATCCGAGGTCACTGACCGTGGCCCGCGATCCCGGCAGGATCACCAGGTCGGCCTCGGCGATCTCCGCGACGTCCCCGGGTGAGCTGAGGAACCTGACCACGACGCCGGGCTCCGCCATGAGGGCGTCGATGTCGGTGAAGTTCGAGATCCTGGGATAACGCACCACGGCCACCCGCAGGCTCCGCCCCGGACCGGGCGGAGCCTGCCGGACGCCCTGGTTGTCCAGGGCGAGCGAGTCCTCCAGGTCCATCCAGAGCCCGTCGAGCCAGGGCAGCACGCCGTACACGGGGCGTCCGGTGAGATCCCGCAGCGTGTCGAGGCCGGGGGCGAGAAGCTCGGGCGCGCCGCGGAACTTGTTGATCAGGAATCCGCCGATCAGCGCCTGGTCCTCGGCGTCGAGCAGCGCGAGCGTGCCGTACAGGGACGCGAAGACGCCGCCGCGGTCGATGTCCCCGACGACGATCACAGGGATGCCGCCGGCGCGGGCCAGCCCCATGTTAGCGATGTCGCCCCTGCGCAGATTGATCTCCGTGGGGCTGCCGGCCCCCTCGCAGACGACCACGTCGAAAGCCGACCGAAGCCGCTGGTAGGACTCCAGCGCGACCTGCCTGAGGCGGTCCTTGTACGCGCCGTACTCCATGGCGTCCACATCGGCCAGCGGCCTGCCGAGGACCACGACCTGGCTCCGCCGGTCACTGCCCGGCTTCAACAGGATCGGGTTCATGTCGGCGGTGGGCTCCAGACCTGCGGCCTGCGCCTGCGCGACCTGCGCCCGCCCGATCTCGGCGCCGTCCGCGGTGACGTACGAGTTGAGCGACATGTTCTGCGCCTTGAACGGCGCGACCCGGACGCCGCGACGGGCGAGCCAGCGGCAGATCCCCGCCGTGACCACGCTCTTGCCCGCGTCCGAGGTCGTGCCGGCGACCAGCAGCGTCCCCTTGACCGTCCCCTTGACCGTCTCTTCTGACGTCCCATTCAGCACAGGCCAACGATGCCAGCACCTGGCCGGCTCCCCCTGCCCGGTAGGGGATTCCGCTCTGGACCGCTCCTTTCGTGTTTCTTCAAGAGTTAGTCAAAGAGCTGTATTGACACATAAACGTAACAGTCATAGCGTCCCCTCGGAGGCATACCACAGCCGCCGGAACGCCGGCCGTCCAGCCAAAAGCGGGGCGACCGGCGGCCACCCGGCGGGCATGTGGGGGACCATCCGCCCGCACTCCGAAGAAGGGAGATCCCCGCGGCCTGCCCATTCGGTACGGCAGGCGCAGGGCGGCGACCGCTCAGTCACCGGAGCGGTCCAGGCCCGAGCCACGCCGGCGCCCGCGTCCTCAGCGGAACACGCCGGTCTCCCCCGATGGGTCTCCAACGCGCCTGTCCGCCCTGCCGGCACGTGGCATGGCCGCCCTCCTGGCACCGGACGCGGACAGCGCAGCGAGTCCATTCACCCCCCGCATTGGACAGTGATGCCGCGCCGCGGCAGAGGAGGGTTTCGTGACCCTGAACAACGACCACGTCGGCGTGGTCTCCCACCCACCACGCCGTGAGCGGCGATTGATGCCGCTCACGCTGGTCCTGGCGACGCTCGCCACGGTGGGCCTGACGGTGACGGTGATGCCGAGCGCCACGGCGGCCGTCCTGCCGACCGGCTGGACGACCGTGGTCAGCAAGAACAGCGGCAAGTGCGTGGACGCCCGGGCCGCGGCCTCGGCGAACGGCACCGCCGTACAGCAGTACAGCTGCAACGGCACCGCCGCCCAGCTCTGGCAGTTGCAGGCGACGAGCGGCGGCTACTACCGCGTCAACAGCAACCTCAACGCCGCGCAGGTCTGGGACGACACCAACGTCTCCACTGCCGACGGCTCCCCCATCCAGCTCTGGACCTACAGCAGCGGTAACAACCAGCAGTGGCTGCCGGTGGAGGAGGCCGGAGGCACCTACCACTTCGTCAACCGCCACAGCGGCAAGTGTCTCGACGTGCCCGCCGCCTCGACCGCGGACAGCGTGCAGTTGCAGCAGTACACCTGCAACGGCACGGCGGCCCAGTCGTTCACCCTGGGAGCGGGTCCGACACCGACGCCCACTCCGACGTCGGGCAATCCGGACCTCGGGCCCAACGTCAGCGTCTTCGACCCGTCGATGTCCGCCTCGGCCATCCAGAGCAAGCTGAACTCGGTGTTCAGCCAGCAGGAGAGGAACGAGTTCGGCGGCAACCGCTTCGCGTTCCTGTTCAAGCCCGGCACCTACAACGTCGACGTCAACGTCGGCTACTACACCCAGGTGCTCGGTCTAGGAGCGTCGCCCGACAATGTGACCATCAACGGCGGAGTGCACGCCGAGGCCGACTGGGACAACGGCAACGCCACCCGGAACTTCTGGCGCGGCGCCGAGAACCTTTCGGTGAACCCGCCGGGCGGCACGGACCGGTGGGCGGTCTCCCAGGCCTCGCCGTACCGCCGCATGCACGTCCGCGGCGACCTCCAGCTCGACGACGGGGGCTGGTCCAGCGGCGGCTGGATCTCCGACTCGAAGATCGACGGCCAGGTGCGGTCGGGCACGCAGCAGCAGTGGATCTCCCGGAACTCCCAGTTCGGCAGTTGGGCCGGCTACAACTGGAACATGGTCTTCGTCGGCGTGAACGGCGCGCCCGCGACCAGCTTCCCCGACCCGCCGTACACCACTGTGGGGACGACGCCGGTCGTCCGGGAGAAGCCGTTCCTCTACGTCGACCAGGCGGGCGCCTACCAGGTGTTCGTACCGGCGCTGCGGACGAACTCGCAGGCCACCACCTGGGTGGGCAGCACTCCGGCCGGGTCGTCGATCCCAATCGACCAGTTCTTCATCGCCAAGCCGGGCAACACCGCCGCCGACATCAACGCGGCGCTCAGCCAGGGCAAGAACCTGCTGTTCACCCCAGGCATCTACCACGTCAACGACACCATCAGGGTGAACCGTCCCGACACGGTCGTGCTCGGCATCGGCCTGGCCACGATCATGCCGGACAACGGCGTCACCGCGATGTCCGTCGCCGACGTCGACGGAGTGAAGATCGCGGGCCTGCTCATCGACGCCGGCCCGACGAACTCGTCGCTGCTCATGCAGGTCGGCCCGGCCGGCTCGACCGCGAACCACACGGCCGACCCGATCTCCTTGCACGACGTGTTCTTCCGCATCGGCGGCGCGGCGGTCGGAAAGGCGACCACCAGCCTCGTGATCAACAGCAACAACGTCATCGGCGACCACATGTGGCTCTGGCGCGGCGACCACAGCTACGGCGTCGGGTGGAACAGCAACACCGCGGACACCGGCCTCATCGTCAACGGCAACGACGCCACGATGTACGGCCTGTTCGTCGAGCACTACCAGAAGTACGAAGTCATCTGGAACGGCAACGGCGGCCGGACGTACTTCTTCCAGAACGAGTTCCCCTACGACCCGCCGGACCAGGCCTCCTGGATGAACGGGAGCACCCGCGGCTACGCCGCCTACAAGGTGGCCAACTCCGTCACCACCCATGAGGCATGGGGCCTCGGCAGCTACTGCTACTTCAACGTGAACCCCAGCGTCGTCGCAGAGCGGTCGTTCGAGGTGCCGAACACGCCCGGCGTGAAGTTCCACAGCATGGTGGCGGTGTCCCTTGGCGGCAAGGGAACCATCAACCGGATCATCAACAACACCGGCGGCCCGGTCAACGCCTCCAACTCGACGGTGAAGGTGTCCAACTACCCGTAAAGATCGCGGAAGTAGGCTTCACGCAGAGTCGGCCCCGCTGGTAATCAGCGGGGCCGATTCGCGCTTCCTCACCGGTGCCGATCAGCGTCACGCTCCGGACGCCGGGCTCGTGAGCCTGTGGCCGCGCGCGGCGAAGCCGCGGCGCCGTCGCGTCCTGACGGCGCCGCGGCAGCTTCGGTGCTCGGCTAGTTGATCGTCCACTTCTGGTTGGCGCCGCCGGAGCAGTCCCAGATCTGCAGGGGCGTGCCGTCGGCCGAGCTCACGTTGGTGGCGTCCAGGCACTTGCCGAGCGCGCGGAGTGTGCCGTCGCCGGGGGCCGTCCACTTCTGCGCCGCCGTGCCGTTGCAGTCGTAGAGCTGGACCTTCGTCCCGTTGGCGCTGTTGGCTCCCGCCACGTCCATGCACTTGCCCAGGGCCCGGAGGGTGCCGTCCGAGCCGACGGTCCACTGCTGGGCGGCGGTGCCGTTACAGGTCCAGAGCTGGACCTGGGTGCCGTTGACGGAATTCGCGCCCGCGACGTCCACGCACTTCCCGCCGTAGCCGGTGATCTTCTTCGCGGTGCCGCCGCCTCCACCTCCGGCGGTGTCGGTGACGCGCACGTAGTCGACGACGAGCTGCTGCGGGAAGACGGTGGTGGCGTCGGGGTCGCCCGGCCAGTAGCCGCCGACGGCGAGGTTGAGGATGACGAAGAACGGGTGGTTGTAGACCCACGTCCTGCCGCCCAGGTCGGCGGGCGTGCGGGTCTGGTAGGCGACGCCGTCCACGGACCAGGTGATGGTGTTGGGCGACCAGTCGATGGCGAAGGTGTGGAAGCCGTCGGCGAACTTCTGACCCCCCGGCAGGGTGTAGGGGGCGCCGATGCCTCCGGAGCCGAAGTAGCCGGGGCCGTGCAGGGTGCCGTGGACCGTGCTCGGCTCGAAGCCGACGTTCTCCATGATGTCGATCTCGCCGCTGTCCGGCCACTGAACGTCGCCGATGTTGCTGCCTAGCATCCAGAAGGCCGGCCACATGCCCTGGCCGCGCGGGATCTTCATGCGGGCCTCGAAGCGGCCGTAGGCCTGTGTGAACCTGCCTGCCGTGTTCAGCCGGGCCGAGGTGTACTGGCAGCTGCCGTACCAGCAGTTGTAACCCGCGGGGTTCTCCCGGCGTGCGGTGATCACCAGGTTGCCCTGGCCGTCGAGGGAGGCGTTCCTGGTGCTGTTGGTGTAGTACTGCCGCTCGTGGTTGTTGACGTTGTCGCCTGTCTCCAGCTGCCACTTGCCGCCGTCGACGGCGCTACCGGCGGGCCCGGTGAAGTCGTCGAAGAAGGTGACGGTGGCGGCGGAAGCGGGCGCCGGGGTCAGCGTGCCGTACGTCGAGACGATCGTGACGGCCGCCAGGAGCGCGAGGCCGCGCCGGCGGATCCCGGGCAGGCTGATTGACATGTGCCGGCTCCTTTCGGGGGTGAGCGGAGCGATGAGCCACTGGGCGCGCGAAAGCCGGGAGCGTCGCCAGGACCGGGCGGGCAGGCTCCACCCCTGGCGAGGACGCCGCTCCAGTGGTGTAAGGGAGGGACCCGCGACTAGCGAGGAATGGTCGACCCGGACCCTTTTACGCCACTTAGTTAATGCTATGAATTGAACCGTGATGGATCACAATGGGTCAAGAGGCTGGCGGGGACACGACGGAGAGCGCGGCACATGGCGATGAGGCGAGCGACGGCCCGCGACGTGCGCCGGGCCAACCGGTCCGTCGTGCTCACCAAGATCTACTCGGAGGGGCCGCTGAGCCGTCACGACCTGACCCGGTTGACGGCGCTGTCCCAGGCCAGCGTGAGCACTCTGGTGGCCGAACTGCTGGAGGAGGGGCTGGTCGAGGAGGCCGGGCTGGTCGAGTCCGACGGAGGCCGCCCGCGCACGCTGCTCCGGGTGTCCCCGGCGTACGGTCATGTCATCGGCGTCGATGTCGGCGAGACGCGCATCCAGGTCGAGCTGTTCGACCTGTCGATGACCGCGCTGGCCAAGACCGACCGCCCGATCGAGCCGGGCAGGATGGATCCGTCCGAGGTCGTCGGCCACGTGCTCGACGGCATCGGCTCGGTGACCGGCCAGGCGGGCGTCACCGAGTCGGCGCTGCTCGGCGTCGGCATGGCCGTCTCCGGCGTGGTCGACCAGGGTGACGACGGGCTCGTCCACGCGCAGACGCTCGGATGGGACGGCGTGCCGCTCCGGGCCATGCTGCGCGCCGGCACCTCAGTGCCCATCCACATCGACAACGGGGCCAAGACCCTGGGCCAGGCCGAGATGTGGTTCGGCGCGGGCCGGGGCGCTCAGCACGCGGTGATCGCGCTGGTCGGCTCGGGCGTCGGGGCGGCCGTCGTCGCCGGCGGGATGAGCTATCGCGGCGCGCGGAGCAGCGCGGGCGAATGGGGCCACACGACGCTCGTCTTCGGCGGGCGGCTGTGCCGGTGCGGCGCCCGCGGGTGCCTGGAGGCGTACGTCGGCGCGGAAGGCGTCCTCGACCGGTTCCGGGAGGCCAACCGCGGCCGTCCGGCGGAGGCCGCCGACGAGGAGTCGGCCATCGGAGCCCTGATGGCGGCCGCCGACGAGTCGCGGACCGCGCGGCGCGTCCTGTCGGAGACGGTGGAGTATCTGGGCGCGGGGATAGCCTCGCTGATCAACCTGTTCAACCCCGAGCGGATCATCCTCGGGGGCTGGGCGGGGCTGGCCCTCGGGGCGCGCTGGCTGCCGGAGATCCGGGCCGCCGCGGGCGAGCACGCGCTACGGCGCCCGTTCTCCCAGGCGAAGATCGAGATGTGCCGGCTCGGCCAGGACGCGGTGGCGCTCGGCGCGGCGACGCTGCCGGTGGCCGAGCTGCTCGCCACCGGCGGGACGGCGCGATCGGCCTCCACGACCCCCCTAAGCACCCTGAGCCCGGTGAGTCCAGCGAGCCCCCTGAGTCCGGTGAGCCCGGTGCGGCCCCTGGCGGGACCGCACCGGGCCGGGTGAGCGCTCTAGACGGTCCACCTCTGGTTGGCTCCGCCCGAGCAGTCCCAGATCTGCAGGGGCGTGCCGTCCGCGGAGCTCACACCCGTGGCGTCCAGGCACTTGCCGAGCGCCCGGATGGTGCCGTCGGCGCCGACGGTCCAGGTCTGCGCCGCCGTCCCGTTGCAGTCGTAGATCTGCACCTTGGTCCCGTTGGCGCTCGACCCGCCGGCCACGTCGAGGCACTTGCCGAGCGCGCGGATCGTGCCGTCGGCGCCGACGGTCCACTGCTGGGCCGCCGTGCCGTTGCACGTCCAGAGCTGGACCTGGGTGCCGTTGGCGGAGCCGGCGCCCGCCACGTCCACGCACTTGCCGCCGTAGCCGGTGATGGCCGTGGCGCCGCCTCCGCCGCCGGACTGCGTCCCCGCCCAGGTGAAGGTCGCGGACGTCTTGGTCGGCAGTGTGTAGGTGAACGACTGGCCGCCCCAGTTCACCTTGACCGACTGCGGGCCGCCGGTGTTGTTGTACGCGATGAGGGCCTTGCTCCCGTCGGGGTTCTTCCACGCGACGTTCGGCACCGAGGAGTTCGCCGTGGAGTCGATGCGGTACGCCCCGGGCTTCACGAACTTGGTGAGGTGGCCCATCGTGTAGTACTCGATCGTGTAGTCGACCTGGCCGTGCCTCGCGTCGCCGTTGTGCACGGTGATCAGGCCGGTGCACTTGTCGCAGCCGCCGGCGTGCGGGCCGTAGTTCTGGTCCACGGCGAGGCTCCACTTGACCCAGCTGCGGTCCCAGTTGCGGGTGTAGTCGACCAGGTTGAGCATGTCCTCCGTCTGCTGGTTGGCGATCCACGTGCCGCCGGAGTGCTCGGTCATGTAGTGGTTGATCGACGGGTACTGGTTGTGCACGGTGGTCTGCAGGTTCACGTCGCCGCCGTACCCGTGCCACGCGATCCCGCCGAACAGCGGGTCGCTCCGGATGGCGGAGTCGGACAGCGGCACCGAGCCGAAGTCGTTGTAGTCGCCCCAGTTCCAGTCGAGGACGAGGGTCTTCGCCGTGATGCCGGCGTCGCGGAAGGCCGGCCAGAGGTTGTTCTTCATGAAGTAGGCCAGGCCCGAGCCGTTCCAGTTCATGGAGGCGTAGGTCGTGCCGGGGCCGCAGCAGTTGGGCTCGTTGGACACCGACACGTAGTCGGTCTTGACTCCTTGCGCCTGGTAGGCCTGGACGTACTTCACGAAGTACTGCGCGTACATCGGGTAGTACTCGGACTTGAGCCAGCCCTGGTTGACGAAGCTGTTGTTGTCCTTCATCCAGGCGGGGGCGCTCCAGGGCACCGCCATGACCTTCAGGTTCGTGTTGAGCGCCTTCGCCTGCTTGGTCAGCGGGAGCACGTCGGCGAGGTCGTGCGCGATCGAGAAGTCGCCCAGGTCGCAGCACGTGTCGTCGTAGGAGTAGTTGTACCGGGCGAGGTCCGAGGCGCCCATCGGGTTGCGCAGGAACGCCAGTCCAATGCCGTCGACCGGGTCGAACAGCTTCCGCATGACGGCGTCGCGTGCCGTCGGGGTGAGCGCGCCGCTGCTGTTCATCAGCCAGGCGGCGGTGTCGGTGAACGACGCGCCGCCCCCTTCGAACTGCTGGTACGTGGTGTTCTCGTTGACGGTGACCGTCTGGTTGCCCGCCGGGCTGCTCGCCGCGAACGCGATGGGCGTCTGCGGCTGCAACCCGCGGGTGACGACCCGGCCGCCGGAGTCGGACGTGGTGGTCAGCCAGATGTTGACGGCCTCGCCCGCGGCCTGCGCCGCGGGGGCCTGGACGACGCCGAGTCCGGCGCCCGCGAGAAGCAGGGCGCCGGCCAGGGCCAGCCGTGATGGCATGGGGGGTCTCCCTTGTTGGGGGGCACAGGGGAGCGGTTACGGCCTCGGTCCGGAGAGCGCATGGCTGCGCCGACCGGTCCCGCCTCGCAGGCGAACCCGCCGTATATCTCCGCCCGTACGGCCCTGCCCGGCGACGCACATGGCGGCGATGCAGTGGTAACACGTCTGTAAAGGACGCGCAACAGGCGAAGCCCCGGGAAACGAGTCGGTAACGCAACCTTGACGCAGGTCAGACTTCGGCTCTTGAATCTCAAATCGAAATAAGTATCAAAGTTGGGCACGCCGGGGTGGCACCCAACACTTCCACGGAAGGTGGAGTTGATGCGCAGAGGGCACCGACTGGGCGCTGCCGCCCTGGCCGTCACCGCGATGCTCGCCGCGCTCGCGGCGTGCGGGAGCGGCGGCTCCGGCAACGGAGGCGGCGGAAGCCAGGGCAAGACCAAGATCGTGATCGGCACGTTCGGAGAGTTCGGCTACGAGCCTCTCTACGCCGAGTATGAGAAGCTCCACCCCGATATCGACATCGTGGCCCGGGTCACCAAGGCCGAGGACCACCACAAGAACCTGGCGGCGCATCTCGCCACGAACCAGGGCTCGGCCGACATCGAGGCGATCGAGGAAGGCTGGATCGGCCAGTTCAAGGCCCAGCCCGACAAGTTCGTCAACCTGCTCGACCTGGGCGCGGGCGACCTCAAGTCCCAGTGGCCCGAATGGAAGTGGCAGACGTCGGTCTCCAAGGACGGCAAGCAGATCGGGCTCGGCACCGACGTCGGCGGCATGGCGATGTGCTACCGCACCGACCTGTTCAAGAAGGCCGGCCTCCCCACGGACCGCGACCAGGTCTCCGCGCTCTGGAATGACTGGGACAGCTACATCGCCACCGGCAAGAAGTTCGCCGCGGCGAAGGTCCCCGGCGCGGCGTTCTTCGACGGCCCGACCGTGATGTACCGGGCGATCCTCGGCCAGGCGGACGTCGGTCTCTACGACACCAGTGACAACGTCGTCGTCGAGAGCAACCCGTCCGTACGGGGGGCGTTCGACAAGACGATCGAGGCGATCAACGCGGGGCTCTCCGCGAAGATCATCGCTTGGTCGCCGGACTGGAACGCCGGCTTCCAGAAGGGCAGCTTCGCCACCATCGCCTGCCCGGCGTGGATGCTGGCCCAGATCCAGGACCTGGCGAAGGACTCCGCCGGCAAGTGGGACGTCGCCAAGATCCCCGGCGGCACCGGCAACTGGGGCGGCTCCTTCCTGACCATCCCCAAGCAGAGCAAGCACCAGAAGGAGGCCTTCGCCCTGGCCAAGTGGCTGACCAGCCCCGAACAGCAGGCCAAGGTCTTCCGCGGCGCGGGCCTGTTCCCCTCGACCCTCACGCTGTACAAGGACCCGGTCATCACGGACTTCAAGAGCCCGTTCTTCAACAACGCCCCGGTCGGCAAGATCTTCTCCGACTCCGTGGCGACGATGAAGCCGCAGTACCTGGGCCCGAAGGCCGGTGACATCAACACCGCCATCATCAACGGCCTCACCCGCGTCGAACAGGGCAAGCAGTCGCCCGACCAGGCATGGCAGCAGGCGGTCTCGGAGATCAAGCAGATCGTCTAGCCTGCGGCATCACGGCCTCGGCATCGCGTCACCGGCGATGCCGGGGCCTGCCCCCTTGAAGGAGTTCGACGTGAAAAGCTGGCTGTACCGCGCCGATGTGAAGGCGTCGCCGTACCTCTACATCTCCCCGTTCTTCCTGGTGTTCGGCGCACTCGGCGTGTTTCCGCTGCTCTACACGGCATGGGTCTCGCTCCACAAGTGGAGCCTCCTGTCGGAGCAGCACACCTTCGTGGGCATCGACAACTACACACACCTGCTCCACGACTCGTTCTTCTGGAACGCCCTGGGCAACACGGTCTCCATCTGGGTGCTGTCCACGGTGCCGCAGTTGGTGCTCGCGCTGCTGCTGGCGCACATCCTCAACAACCGCCTGCGCGGCGAGACCATCTGGCGCACCGGCCTCCTGCTGCCCAACCTCGCCAGCGTCGCCGCCGTCGCGATCATCTTCGGTCAGCTCTTCGGGCGCGACTTCGGCCTGATCAACTGGGTGCTCGGCCTGGCGGGCGGCGGCCACATCGACTGGCACGCGGGCACGGCGACCTCGCAGCTCGCAATCTCGATAATGATCATCTGGCGCTGGACCGGCTACAACGCGCTGATCTACCTCGCCGCCATGCAGGCTGTGCCCGATTCGCTGCACGAGGCGGCCATCATCGACGGCGCCAGCTCACTGCAGCGCCTCCGCAAGATCACCATTCCCGCGATCCGGCCGACCATCATCTTCACGGTGATCGTGTCGACGATCGGCGGGATGCAGGTCTTCACCGAGCCTCTGCTGTTCGGAGCCGGAAGCAACTCACTCACCGGCGGCTCCGACCGGCAGTTCCAGACCCTGTCGCTATACCTGTACGAAGTCGGGTTCGGCCGATACGACTTCGGCTACGCCTCCGCGACCGCCTGGATGATGTTCCTGGTGATCGCGCTGGCCGCCATCGGCAACTACCTGCTCACGCGACGCATCCGGAGGGCAGGATGACCGCCACGCTCACCCGCACGCCGACTTCGACCGCGGGCAGCCGTCTCAGCCGGCTCCGCCGCGTTCGCCGCCTACGGCCCGGCCCGCTCACCTACCTCACCCTGACCGCGTTCGTGTTCTTCTCCGCGTTCCCGCTGTACTGGAGCGTGGTCGTCGCCTCGCGGGACAACTCCGTCCTCGGCCGGGTCCCCCCGCCGCTCTTCCCCGGCGACCAGCTCATCGCGAACCTCCGCCGGGTGTTCGACACGGTGCCGTTCGGCCTGGCCATGGTGAACTCGCTGATCGTGTCCTCGGTGATCACGTTCAGCGTCGTGCTGTTCTCCACGCTCGCCGGGTTCGCCTTCGCGAAGCTGCGCTTCCGCGGCCGTCCGGGACTGTACGTCGCGGTCATCGCCACAATGATGGTCCCGACCCAGCTCGGCATCATCCCGCTCTACATGCTGATGGCCAAGCTGGAGCTCATCGACAGCTTGTACGCCGTCATCGCGCCCAACCTGGTCAGCGCGTTCGGCGTGTTCTTCATGACGCAGTACCTCACCGCGGCTCTGCCGACGGAGCTCCTGGAGGCCGGTCGCGTCGACGGCGCCACCACGATCAGGCTGTTCTGGCACGTCGTGCTGCCGGTGGCCCGGCCCGCCGCGGCGGTCCTCGGCATGCTCACCTTCATGAACGCGTGGAACGACTTCTTCTGGCCGCTGGTCGTCCTCACGCCGGAGAACCCGACCGTGCAGGTGCTGCTGTCGAGCATCGCCAGCGGCTACTTCACCGACTACTCACTGACCCTGACCGGCACCGCACTGGCGACCCTGCCGTTGATCCTCGTGCTCGCGGTGCTGGGCAAGCAACTGATCCGTGGAATCATGCAAGGAGCTGTTAAGGGATGACTCAGACTGACGACCGCACCGCGACCGGGCTGGCTTTCCCGGCCGGTTTCCGATGGGGTGTGGCGACCGCGTCCTACCAGATCGAAGGTGCGGCCTCCGAGGACGGCCGGACACCCTCGATTTGGGACACCTTTGCGAGAACCCCGGGCCGTGTCCATCTCGGGCAGACCGGTGACGTCGCCTGTGACCACTATCACCGCTATGCCGACGACGTGGCGCTCATGCGAGACCTGGGGGTGGGCACCTATCGCTTCTCGGTGGCCTGGCCGCGGATCAAGCCGGACGGCACCGGGCCGGTGAACACCCGTGGCCTTGACTTCTACGACCGGCTCGTCGACGCCCTCCTGAACGCCGGCATCGACCCCATGGCCACGCTGTACCACTGGGACCTGCCGCAGATCCTGGAGGACCGGGGCGGCTGGACGAACCGGGATGTGGCCTACCACTTCGCCGACTACGCGAGCGCCGTGTACGCGCGTCTCGGCGACCGCGTCCGCACGTGGACGACGCTCAACGAGCCGTGGTGCTCCTCGTTCCTCGGCTACTCCAGCGCCGACCACGCGCCGGGCCGTACGGATCCGGGGGCGGCCTTCCTCGCGGTGCACCACCTGCTGCTCGGGCACGGGCTGGCGGCCCACGAGCTGCGCGCCGCGGGCGCGCAGGAGGTGTCCGTCACGGTCAACCTGAGCCCGGTGACCCCCCGCGACGCGGCCGACCAGCACGACGTGGCCGCGGCCCAGCTCGTGGACGGCCTGCACAACCGGATCTTCCTCGACCCGATCCTGCGCGGGCGCTACCCGGCGGACATGCTGGAGCTGGTGGCCCGCTTCGCCGGCCTGGGCCACATCTCCGACGGAGACGACGCGGTCATCGCGGCCCCGATCGACTTCCTCGGCGTCAACTACTACGCCCCGACCCACGTTGCGGCCAAGGTCGGCGCCCCGGCGACGGCCAAGTTCCCCGGCTCGGAAGGGGTCATCTTCCCCGACCAGCCCCTGCCGGTGACCGGCATGGGGTGGCCCATCGAGGCCGACGGCCTGCGCCGCCTCCTCGTACGGCTCGCGGCGGATTACCCGTCGACCCCGTTGCTGATCACGGAGAACGGGGCGTCGTTCCCGGACTTCGCCGACAACGGCCGGGTGGCCGACGACGACCGCATCGACTACCTGCGCACCCACCTGATCGCCGCCCACCAGGCGATCCAGGAGGGAGTCGACCTCCGCGGCTACCTGGCGTGGTCGCTGATGGACAACTTCGAATGGGCCTACGGCTACGAGAAGCGGTTCGGCCTGGTCCACGTCGACTACGCGACCCAGGAGCGCCTGCCCAAGGACAGCGCCCTGTGGTTCCGCGAGGTCATCGCGAGGAACGCGGTCTGACCTGCGGCGTTACCGGCTGGCCCACAGCGGGCCGCGCAGCGTGAGCTCGTGCACGGCCGGATCCTGGAGATCCGCCAGCCGGTGACCGGCTCATTGGCGTGCGCACGCCGCCGGTGACCAGCCTGGCCTCCTCCGCGATCGAGGGCTCGACGATCCGCCGGTGCACCCTGTCCCGCAGGGCCTCGGCCCTCCTGGTCACGGCCTCCACACAGCGGTCCGCGACCGATCTCACCAGATCATTTCCAGTCTTAATACAGAAAGAAAAATAAGCGGGGCGTCAGCAGGCGGAGATGGCGCGGGGGCTGCCGCCCGCGGCCAGGAAGTCGGCGATCGGCAGCGTGGCCGCCCCCAGAGCCACCGCGTCCCGGCCGAGCTGGCCGGGCTCGATCTTGACCTTGGCGTAGGCGTGGGGCAGCGCGTGCCGCCGCGCGGCGTCCCGTACGGCGGGCAGGATCTCCGGGGCCAGCAGCGCGCCGGCCCACCCGGAAAGGATCACCCGCTCGGGGCTGAGCACGTTGACGAGGTTGGCGATGCCGACGCCGAGGTATTCCGCCGCGTCGTCGAGGGCGTCCCGCGCCGCGCCGCCGTCGCGAGAGCGCGCCACGAGTTCGGCCAGCCCGCCCTCCAGATCCGTCGCGACCAGCGGCGTGCTGGAGCGGCGGCTCCGGTAGTCGGCCAGGATGGCCTCGGCCCCGACGTACGCCTCCAGGCACCCCCGCGAGCCGCACCGGCAGGGCTGACCCCGCACCACGATGACGGTGTGCCCCCACTCGCTGGCCATATTGCTGGCGCCGTGGAACGGGTTGGAGCCTGTGGTCAGCGCGGCGCCGAGCCCCGCGCCGAGCAGGGCCACGACCGCCTGCCCGGATCCGCGTCCCGCCCCCCGCCACATCTCGGCCTGGCCCAACGTCCGCGCGCAGTTGTCGATGTGGAGCGGCGCGTGGATCTCCCGCCGCAGCGTCTCGGCGAGGGGAACGTCGGACCAGCCGAGGATCGGGGCGTGGACCAGGCTGCTCGGCGAGGGTTCCACCGCGCCCGGCACGCCGACTCCGACGCCGAGCAGCCCGTGCGGGTCCACCCCGACCTGCTGGCAGACCTCCCGCACGCCGGCGATGACCAGCCGCGCCACCAGTCCGGGCTCGAACTCCTCGGACCCGATGGCGTACGACGCGGTGGCCACGGTGGACAGGGCTCCGTCGAAGAGCCCGACCTTGACGCAGGTCTCGCCGATGTCGACCCCGGCGACGTGGCCGAGGCCGGGGCGGATGGCGAGAAGCTTGTGCGGACGCCCGCCGCCGGAGTCGACGGACCCGGCCTCCGCTACGAGGCCGTCGTCCAGCAGATCGGTCACGACGTTGCTGATGGTGGCCGCGCTCAGGCCGGTGGCCCGGGCCAGCTCCAACCTGCTCGCGGGACCTTCGACATAGAGATGCGAGAGCACCATCGACCGGTTGTGGCGGCGCAGACCACGGGTTGTCGTCTGGGTCGTCGTCTGCCGGATCGCTTGCGTCACGTCAGTGAGTGTGCCAGCCCGGCCGCCGGGCGGGCGGCGCGGCCGTCCTGGCCCGAGACGAGGAAGTCCTCGACGACCAGGGTGGCCGCGCCGAGGGCGACCGCCTCCGGGCCGAGCGCGCCGACCTGGATGGACGCCTGGGAGAAGGGCCTCGGGAGGGAGTTGCGCTCGGCGGCCTCCCGGATCTCGGTCAGGAACTCCCGTCCGAGGAGATGCCCCGCCCAGCCGCCCAGGATGATCCGCTCGGGATTGAACAGGTTGATGAGGTTGCCCAGCCCGGCCCCGAGATGGCGGACGGCCTCCTCCAGCACCGGACGAGCCCCCGGGTCCGCGACCAGCGCCGCGAGAGCGCTCTCTTCGTCCACGGTCGCCAGGTCGGCGCCGGCCTGCGCCAGGATCGCCTCGGCGCCGACATACGCCTCCAGGCACCCCTTGTGCCCGCAGCGGCACGGCCGCCCGTCGAGGGCGATCGTGGTGTGACCCCACTCCCCCGCGCTGCTGGCCACGCCGCGATAGGTCACGCCGTCGGTGATGATGCTCGCTCCGATGCCCGAGCCGATGAGGGTCATGACCATGTGCCTGGCGCCCTGGCCCGCTCCGAACCAGAGCTCGGCCTGACCCATGGTCTTCGCGCCGTTGTCCACGAACACCGGGATCGAGGTGCTCTCGCGGACCAAGGCCCGCAGCGGCACGCCGTCCCAGCCGAACGCGTTGGCGTGAATCAGCAGATCGGGGCCCTGCTCGACGACGCCGGGCACCCCGATGCCCATGCCGAGCACGTCGGACTCGTCGATCCCCGCGTCGGCGAGGACCGTCTTCAGCCCCTCGACGATGTGGCGGACGACCACGCCGGGCTCGTGGTGGCCGGGGTCGAGGGCGTACTCCCTGGAGGCCTTCCGCGTCATCGCCAGGTCGAACAGCTCGACGCGGACGCGCGTCTCGCCGACGTCCACACCTAGAACGTTCCCATACGACGGGTCGACCCTGAGCATGATCCGCGGACGCCCGCCGTCGGAGTCGACGGCCCCTGCCTCCACCACGATGCCGTCCGCGATGAGGTCGCCGATCACGTTGCTCACCGTCGCCGGGCTCAGCCCCGTGACCTGGGCCAGCTCCAGCCTGCTCAGCTCTTTGGCGAAATAGAGCGTCCACAGGAGCACTGACCGGTTACCCCTCCGCACGTCGCGGAGCGTTCCCCTCTTCGGACGGCCCATCGCTACTCCCCCCGCGATTAATTCAAATGTTATTCCAACCTATCCCGTAGGTTTCGTGCGCGCGCGGCTCACCAGGCACAGTGACGGACTCGAGACCGTCCGGCGACCACCCCGTTGCCGCCGCCGCTCCCCTCCGGGGCGGATCCGTCTCGCTCCTCCCAAGGTGCAGACTTTCTGGAACGGGTAGGCATAGCCCCGAGAGAGGAAGTGGCCGCCATGGCGGACGAGAGCCCCACTGTGAAGGGGGCACCCCCGGCCCGAGCCGCCACGCCGGAGGCAGGGGGAAAGAAGGAGCAGGGCGCCGTCGCCGAGGATGACCGGCCGTTCGGGCGGCCGGGCCGGCCGTTCAACCGGCGGTCCCCGTTCTTCATCGGGATGACGGCCGCGGCCGGGGTCGCCGTCACGTACGCCGCGATCCAGCTCGTGATCAGCGCCCGTGACGTTCTCGTGCTGATCGGGCTGGCGCTGTTCCTGGCGATCGGGCTCAACCCCGCGGTGGAGTGGCTGGTGCGCAAGGGCCTGCCGCGCTGGGCGGCGGTCAGTGTGATCATCGTGACGACGCTGGCGCTGGTGGGCGGCTTCCTGGCGCTGGCCATCCCCGCCCTCGTCGAGCAGGGCAGCCAGTTCGCGGCGCAACTGCCGGAGTACGCGCGCAGCATGCAGGATCACCATTCCCTTCTGGGGAGCCTCAACGAGCGCTTTCACCTGCAACAGCGCCTGACCGAGCTCACTTCGGGAGGCGGGACCGGGATCTCCCTCGCCACCGGAATTCTGGGCGCCGGCCGGATCGTCCTGAGCACCGCCGCGGCCTTCTTCGTGGTCTGCGTCCTCATGGTGTACTTCCTCGCCGACCTGCCGCGCATCACCAAGACGCTCTACCGGTGCGTGCCGTACTCACGGCGAGCCCGGGTCACCCTCATCACCGACGAGATCCTGACGAAGGTCGGCGCGTACGTGCTGGGCAACCTGATCACGTCGGTGATCGCGGGTGTCGCCACGTTCGTCTGGCTGGAAATCTTCGGCGTGCCGTACGCCGTGCTGCTGGGGATCTTCGTCGCGCTGGTCGATCTCATCCCGGTGGTGGGCTCCTCGATCGGCGGGCTGATCGTCTGCCTCGTGGCGCTCACGGTCTCCGTGCCCGTGGCGCTCGCCACGCTGGGGTTCTACGTGGCCTACCGGTTCGTGGAGGACTACCTGATCGTCCCCAAGGTCATGGGCAAGGCGGTGGAGGTGCCCGGCGTGGTCACCGTCCTGGCCGTGCTCATCGGCGGCACGCTGCTGGGCATGATCGGCGCCCTCATCGCCATCCCCGTCGCGGCCGCCGTACGGCTGTTCCTCCGGGAGATCGCCTTCCCCCGCCTGGACAGATCATGACGGACGCCCGAACCTGGGAGCCATGGGAATCATGGAGACGATAGGCCAGGTCCAGACCGGCGCGACCGTGAAGCGCGTCTTCGGAGAGCCGATCACCCAGGACGGTGTGACGGTCATCCCGGTCGCCAAGGTGAGCGGGGGCGGCGGAGGAGGCAGCGGCAAGCAGGAGGGCGGCCGTCCCGGAGAGGGATCCGGGGGCGGCTTCGGCCTCAGGGCCACCCCGGTCGGAGTGTTCG
The DNA here is from genome assembly GCF_025420585.1 of Planotetraspora sp. A-T 1434. Taxonomy (GTDB): domain Bacteria; phylum Actinomycetota; class Actinomycetes; order Streptosporangiales; family Streptosporangiaceae; genus JAOEGB01. The sequence continues at coordinate 113,001 of NZ_JAOEGB010000007.1, forward strand.
TCATCAAGGACGGCGCGGTCCGCTGGGAGCCGGTGGTCAACCTCGACCGGGTCATCCTGGGCGGCCAGATCATCGCCATCGCGGCGCTGCTCACCGCGCGCACGATCGCGCGCCTGCGAGCCAAGCGGAAGCGGTGACCACCCGGCCAGACGGGATGACCCTATGGTCGACACCGCTTGAGCCGCGTATTGCCATGTCGCCGGTAACGTGACTCCCACTCGCGAGAGAGGGGAGCTCGCCATGTCCGATGCCGAGACTGTCGTGGGCCGGATGATAAACGCGCTCAACGAACACGACCTCGACCGGGCCATGCGGTTCTTCAGTGGTGACGTCGTCGGCGTGGGCCCAGGAGGCCAGGCCGAGGGCCACGCGGAGGTCGCCTCCTACTACACCGCTTTCGTCGACGCCTTCCCCGACGTACGGATGACCGTCTGGAGCACCGTGGCCCGTGACGACCTCGTGGTGGTCGAAGGGATGTACACCGGGACCCATCGGGGACCCGTGCTGCTGCCCGGAGGCGGAAGCATCGAGGCGACCGGCCAGGGCATCAGCCTGCGCGCCTGCGTGGCCTTCACCGTGAAAGACGACCAGATCGTGAGCTACCAGAGCTACTACGACCAGTTGGAGCTGTTCGCCCGCCTCGGCGCGAAGCTCGTTCCCGCTATTGACGGACCCTGCTGCAACACTTCCCCGCATGGGAGTGTTCTGCGACTATTTCAGCGCCGCCGCCGATGAGGACGCCGCCGCTGTCCACGCCTGGCCCGCCGGTCCCACCTGCCCGCCCGACAACGTCGGCGCCAAGGACACCGTGGAGCTCAAAGGCATCGACCCGGTCGTCATGATGGGAACCCTTGAGGCGCTTCTCACCGGTCTCCCCTACGACCAACTCGTCGACCGGCCGAGACACGGCGCGGTGCTGAGAGACAACGAAGACGGTGGTGGCGGCATCCTGACCATCACCGACGAGTTCACCGCCGCTCTTGCCGCGGCGACCGATGAGCGAATCCGCACGGTAGCGGAGCCATGGTCCCAGACGGAGGAGTTCTGGGGGCGCGGCGATCCCGCCGAGCTGGCTGAGCTGCTCCAGGACCTGCGTGATCTGGCCGTACGGACCATCCGGGACGGCCACCGCCTGTACTGCTGGTGGTCCCTCTAAGACGGATCGCCGACGAGCGTCTCCCGCAGGTGGTCGGTCACCTCCGCAGCACGCGCCCGCGTGAATCCCCAGCGTATGACGTACGGCTCGGCGGGATGATTTCTAGCGGAGGGTGGCGAAAGCGACGGACGCGGCTGCGGCGATCATGGTGGAGAGGATGACCATCACGACCACGGTGGCCAGGGGGTTGCGCCGCCGTCGGACCGGGTGCGCCGCCTGAGGGGCGCGCAGGCGGTGGGCGGGCATGATCGACGGGGACGGCCGGTGCACCTCCATGGGCGGTCGGGGCTCGTGCCGGACCGGCGGGGCGGGCCGGGCCGACGGAGGAGGCGGCGCCGGGGGCCGTACGGGTTGCGGCGGCCGTGGCGCCCTGGGCGGCCGATGCGGCTTCGGGGGCGCCGCTTTCGGCGGCGGCACGGCCTTCGGAGGCGCGCAGAGCGGCCGGCAACCACAGGGACGGGCCCCGATGCCGATCCCGGCTTTGACGCCCACCAGCGTGGACAGGTCCACGCAGATGGTGATCTCCAGCCCGTGATCGTGGTCTCGGGGGCGCGCCTCCAGTGCGGCGTCAGCGGCGCCCGAGGCGGGCATGGCGATCCCCGCGCCGACGAGCGCGAACCCCGCGAGCGCTCCCGCCAGCAGCACGGCCATGCGTTGGACTGCCATGGTCATCGACCCTCGGGGATCCGCTGGAACTCCTGGAGAGCGCTCAGGAAGGCGTCGGGCTTGACCGCCAGGCCGCCCCTGAACACATGGGAGATGTCCCAGGTCAGGTAGATGCCGACGCCAAGAAGAGCCGCCATCGCCACCAGCGGCACGATGGCCTGCCCACGGGGCCGGGCTCCGGCCAGGAACGGGAAGACGAGCACGATGATCCCGGTCACGATGGTCAGGATCAGCACGCCCGGGGGCGGTGCGGCCGCGGCGTCCGCCGCTCGCTGGCGGCGGGCGGCCGACAGATCGGCCACCCGGTCGAGGACCGCGCTCTTGGCGCTCCGCGCGTCGTCACCGGTCACGCTCAGGGCGGTGACCTGCGTGCGCAAGGTGTCGAGGCGTGCGGAACCCTCCGGGCTGAGCCTGCCCGTCGCCATCACCGGCCATTCCTTGTCGAGCACGAAGCTGACGTAGTCGCGGAGTTCCCTCTGCACCTCGCCGCCCGCGGGGGCGGGAAGCTCGGCCGCCGACCAGTAGGTCTCGACGGCCGCCTGGCCCTCGGCGTAGGTGTTCTGCCGGGCGGAGTCGGCCGTCGTCCACGGAACGACGATCGCGATGGCGAAGACCAGCAGGAACAGGGAGGACAGCATCGCTCCCGAGTGCCCCGCCGAGGTGCCACGGGGCTCGCGGTCGTCGGTGCCGAAGTCCAGTTTCCGGAACAGGAAAGCGGCCAGGGCCACCAGGCCGATCGCCGCGGTAACAGCCAGTACGCAGACGAGCATGAACCATCCTCATGGACAAGTTGCGATATGGACAGAGTGCGAGATGGACAGAGTACGATCACTTACCGTCACATGACTATCACATAAGGTGAGCTTGAGGGGGGCGGTACGGAGAAGTGGAAGGATCGTCAGCGGGGGTGAGGCCACATGCGCGTGGTGATCGCGGGCGGGCACGGCAAGATCGCTCTGCTGCTGGAAAGGCTGCTCGCGGAGCGGGGCGACCAGCCGGTGGGCCTGGTCCGCAACACCGGCCACGAGGCGGACGTCCGGGCGACGGGCGCGGAGGCCGTGCTGTGCGATCTGGAGCGGGCCGCGGCCGGCGAGGTGGCGGAGATCCTCGTAGGGGCGGGGGCCGTGGTGTTCGCCGCGGGCGCCGGGGCCGGCAGCGGAGTGGCCCGTAAGTACACCGTCGATCAGGGGGCGTCGGTCCTGCTGGCCGACGCGGCCGAGCGGGCCGGGGTGCCGGGCTTCGTCCAGATCTCCTCCATGGGCGCGGGCTCCGTCCTGGTCTTCCGCTGACGCGCCCGGGGATGAGGCCGGCCATGGCTTTGGGGGAGGCGCGCCCCGGCGAGCAGCTTCGGCCTCGCCCGCGATGACGCTCGGTTAGGAAATCCTGACGGATTGGAGTGTTGACCGGGCGGTCAATCAGGCCGACCGTCGAGATCAAAGGTCACCTCTCCCTATGTCCGGAGGCACCGATGGATCTCACGAGATCGTTGTCCGACGTCGTCGCCCTGCTCGCGGGCCTGGTCGCGGTGCTCGCGCCGTTCTTCTGGGCCGGTGACGTCAACGCGGCCAACCTGCCGCTGCTCATCCTCGGGGCGCTCCTCGTCGTGTCCGCCCTGTGGGCGATCCTCGGCGCCGGGGGCGCCGGCTCCTGGGTCACCGCCGCGTTCGGGGCGCTGCTGTTCGTGTCGCCGTGGGCGTTCAACTTCGACGGTCACTCGTCCGCCGCGTGGACCGCGTGGATCGCCGGCGCCGTCACGGTCGTCGTCGGCCTGCTGACCACCCTCCAGGCACGCACCGCCGCACCCACGCGCGCCTGATCCGGCACACACTCATCGGTACGGCCCCGCCCGGCCCTCGCCCTCCGGCGACCGTCGGGCGGGGCCTTGACATTGGACACGTACAGGCCCAGGCTGTTGCGCATAGCGCTGCTCGTTCCGCCTGACGAAACCGGGTCTGCCGCATGATCCCTGCGTGCCCGCTGGCCGCCCTCCCCCGGGGCGAAGCCTTCCGCCTCGACGCCGTCGAACCCCCCATCGCGGTCTTCCACACCGACGACGGCGAGCTGTACGCGGTGGACGACACCTGCACCCACCAGGACGCCTCGCTCGCCGACGGCTGGCTGGAGGGCTGCGAGGTCGAGTGCCCGCTGCACGCCTCGCGGTTCGACCTGCGCACGGGGCAGGTCGACGCCCCACCGGCCAAGCTGCCCGTCCGGACGCACGGCGTGGTGGTCGAGGAGGGCACCGTCTACGTCGTGCCGTCGGGGGAGGCCGCGTGACCACGAGCAGCCTGCCCCCGAGCGTCATCGCGACCCTGCCCGGCGGCTACTACACCCATGAGAACATCTTCGCGCTGGAGCAGGCGCGGATCTTCGAGTCGATGTGGTTCTGCGTCGTCCGCGCCGCCGACCTGGCCAAGCCCGGCGCGTTCAGGACGGTGCAGGTCGGCCGGGAGAGCGTGCTCGTCACCCGGGCCAGGGACCAGTCGATCCGCGCCTTCCTCAACGTCTGCCGCCACCGCGGCGCCCGGATCAAGACGGAGGAGTCCGGCGAGGTCAGGCGGGCCTTCCAGTGCCCCTACCACGCGTGGACGTACGACCTCGAGGGCAAGCTGATCGCCGCGCCCAACCTCACGAAGATGCCCGACATCGACCGGGTGGAATACGGCCTGGTCAACGTGCACGTGCGGGAGTGGCTGGGCTACGTGTGGGTCTGCCTCGCCGACGAGCCCGAGCCCTTCGAGGAGGAGGTGCAGGGCCAGGTCGTGAGCCGCCTCGGCGACCTGGACTCGATCCACAACTACGGCATCGAGAGCCTGGAGGTCGCCCGCCGGATCGTCTACGACGTGAAGGCGAACTGGAAGCTCATCATTGAGAACTTCATGGAGTGCTACCACTGCGCGACGATCCACCCGGAGCTCGTCGAGGTGCTGCCGGAGTTCGCCGAGGGGCTCGCCACGCAGCTCTACGTCGGGCACGGCGCCGAGTTCGGCGAGGGCGTCGAGGGCTTCACGGTGGACGGCTCGCCGGGAGCGGACCGGATCCCCGGGGTCAGCGAGACGCAGGACCGCCGGTATTACGGCCTCACGGTCAGGCCGCTGATGTTCATCAACCTCGTGCCAGACCACGTCGTCATCCACCGGATCTTCCCGCTCGCAGCGGACCACACGGTCCTCGAGTGCGACTGGCTGTTCCGTGCGGACGTGGTGCGGAGCGGGCGCGACCTGGAGCCGTCGATCGAGCTGTTCCACCGGGTCAACGTGCAGGACTTCGAGGCCTGCGAGAGGTGCCAGCCCGCGATGAACTCCCGCGCGTACGCCAGGGGCGGGGTCCTCGTGCCGACGGAGCACCACATCGCCGGCTTCCACGAGTGGGTGCTCGACCGGCTCGGCACCGGTCAGCTCGGCACCGGTCAGCCGACGTAGCCCAGGCGGTGGCTGATGTCGTCGGCGCCCGCGATCAGGACGGGGGCGAGCTCGTGCATCCGCTTCTCGCCGAAGCGGTAGGCGGGGCCGGACGCGCTGACCGCGGCCACGACCTCGCCCTCGTAGGACCGGATGGGCGCGGCGATGGCGTTCAGCCCGATCTCGTACTCCTCGACGGTCACCGCGTACCCCCGCTGGCGGGCCTCGCCGAGCTGCACCCGGAGGACGTCGGCCGAGGTGATGGTGGCCGGTGTGTAGCTTTCGAGGCCCGCCGCGGCGATGAGCCGGTCGCGGTGGCGTTCGTCCAGGTAGGCCAAGAGGACCTTGCCGCTCGACGTGGCGTGCAGGGGCGTGAGCTGCCCGACCCAGTTGTGCGCGGTGACCGCCGAGGGACCGCGCACCTGGTCGAGGTTGACCGCGTAGTGCGAGCGGACGACCGCGAGGTTCACCGTCTCGCCGATCTCCTCGGCGAGACGGCGGCAGACGGGACGGCTCTGCTGGGTGAGGTCGAGCCGGGCGGCCACGCCGCCGGCCAGGCGGACGATGCCGAAGCTGAGCCGGTACTTGCCCCGGTCCTCGGCCTGCTCGACGAGGCCGCGGGACTCCAGCGCGCCGAGCAGCCGGAAGGCGGTCGACTTGTGCACCTCGATCTCGGCCGCGATCTCGCTCACGCCGGCCTCGCGTCGCCGCGAAAGGATCTCCAGGATGCTGATGGCCCGATCGACGGACTGGACGCCGCCGCCGGCGCTGGTGGAGTCATCGGCCATAGCGCGACTGTACAGGCCGACCTCACAGCCCTGATCAACATCATCCTGCGCGGGAGGCAGACATGTACGACTTTGTCATAGTCGGCGGTGGATCGGCCGGCAGTGCACTGGCGAACCGGCTGTCCGCCGACCCCGCCAACCGGGTGCTGGTGCTGGAGGCGGGCCGTCCCGACTATTTCTGGGACGTCTTCATCCACATGCCGGCGGCGCTGACCTTCCCCATCGGCAGCCGTTTCTATGACTGGAAGTACGAGTCCGAGCCGGAGCCGTGCATGAACGGCCGCCGGATCTACCACGCCCGGGGGAAGGTCCTGGGCGGGTCGAGCAGCATCAACGGGATGATCTTCCAGCGTGGCAACCCTCTCGACTACGAGCGCTGGGCGGCCGGCCCCGGCATGGAGACCTGGGACTTCGCGCACTGCCTGCCGTACTTCAAGCGGATGGAGACCTGTCTCGCGGCCGAGCCGGGCGACCCGATGCGCGGGCACGACGGGCCGTTGGTGCTGGAGCGCGGGCCGGGGGGAAATCCGCTGTTCACGGCGTTCTTCGAGGCCGTGCAGCAGGCCGGCTATCCGCTGACCGACGACGTGAACGGGTTCCAGCAGGAGGGCTTCGCCCGCTTCGACCGGAACATCCGCCGGGGGCGCCGCCTGTCCGCGGCCAGGGCGTACCTGCACCCGGTGAAGAAGCGCCCCAACCTGGAGATCAGGACGCGGGCGTTCGTCAGCAGGATCCTGTTCGAGGGGAAGCGGGCGGTCGGCGTCGAGTACAACGGCCGGACCGTCCGGGCGGGCGAGGTGATCCTCTGCGGCGGCGCGATCAACTCGCCGCAGGTGCTCCAGGTCTCGGGCGTCGGCGACGCCGCCGAGCTCAAGGCGCTCGGCGTGGACGTCGTCCACGACCTGCCCGGCGTCGGGGAGAACCTGCAGGACCACCTCGAGGTCTACATCCAGTACGGCTCGAAGCAGCCCGTCTCCCTCCAGCCGGCCATGAAGTGGCGCAACCGGCCATGGATCGGGGCGCGGTGGCTGTTCCTGCGCGAGGGCCCCGGAGCCACCAACCACTTCGAGGCGGGCGGCTTCACCCGGAGCAACGACGACGTGGCCTACCCGAACCTGATGTTCCACTTTCTGCCCCTGGCGGTCCGCTACGACGGCAGCTCGCCTGCTGGCGGGCACGGCTACCAGGTGCACATCGGGCCGATGTACTCCGACGCCCGCGGCTCGGTGAAGATCAAGAGCGCCGATCCCCGGGTGCGTCCCGCGCTGCGGTTCAACTACCTGTCCACCGCGCAGGACCGGCGCGAGTGGGTGGAAGCCGTCCGGGTCGCCCGCCGCATCCTCAACCAGCCCGCGATGGATCCGTACAACGCCGGAGAGCTGTCGCCGGGGCCGGGCGTGGAGACCGACCAGGAGATCCTCGACTGGGTGGCCAGGGACGGGGAGACCGCCCTGCATCCGTCGTGCACAGCGCGCATGGGCGTCGACGAGCTGTCCGTCGTTGATCCGCTGACCATGAGGGTGCACGGCCTCGAAGGGCTCCGGGTGGTCGACGCGTCGGTCATGCCGTACGTGACGAACGGCAACATCTACGCGCCGGTGATGATGATCGCGGAGAAGGCGGCCGACCTCATCCTGGGCAACACCCCCCTGCCCGCCGAGCGGGTCGAGTTCTACCGTCACCACAAATGAAGATCGCCATGCCCTCCGGATGTTCTTGACAGTGGGATGGGGCTGGGGGACGCTGTTGCGGAGAGCGCATACTGTTTCGGGATGCGCAACGACGGAGGTGTGCATGGCTGGCCCACGCGTCGTCATCATCGGGGCTGGTGTCGTCGGGGCCGCCCTCGCCGAGGAGCTCTCCGCCAGAGGCTGGAACGCCATCACCGTCGTCGACCAGGGTCCCGTGCCGGCCACGGGCGGCTCGTCGTCCCACGCCCCCGGGCTCGTGTTCCAGACCAACGCCTCGAAGACGATGACCGAGATGGCCCGCTACACGGTCGAGAAGCTCAGCGCGCTCGGCTGCTTCCTCCAGGTCGGCGGGCTCGAGGTGGCCACCACGCCGGAACGGCTCACGGAGCTGCGCCGCCGCCACGGCTGGGCGACCGCGTGGGGGGTCGAGGCCCACCTGCTCGGCCCCGAGGAGTGCGCGGCACGCCACTCGCTGCTGGGCCCCGTGCTCGGCGGCCTCTTCGTCCCGACCGACGGCCTCGCCAAGGCCGTGCGGGCCGTGGACGTCCAGCTCAGACGGGCACGGGACCGGGGCGTCCGCGTTCTGGAGCGGCACGAGGTCCTCGGCATCCTGGTGGTGGACGACCGGGTCGCCTCCGTCCTGACCAGCGGCGGCGAGATCCCCGCCGACATCGTCGTGTGCTGCGCGGGCATCTGGGGGCCCCGGATCGCGCGCATGGCCGGGATGACCCTGCCGCTCACGCCGCTGGCCCACCAGCTCGCCTGGACGGGGCCGGTCCCCGGGCTGGCCGGCCAGGCCGACGAGGCCGTCCGGCCGATCCTCCGCCACCAGGACGCCGACCTCTACTTCCGCGAACGGTTCGACCGGCTCGGCATCGGCTACTACGGCCACCGCCCCATGCCCATCAGCGCCGACGAGATCCTCTCGGTCGACGCCGCCGAGGTCATGCCGTCGGTCCTGCGATTCACCGAGGACGACTTCGCCCCCGCCTGGGCCGAGACCCGTTCGCTGCTGCCGTCCACCCGGGAGACGAAGATCGAGGAGGGCATCAACGGCCTCTTCTCGTTCACGACCGACAACATGCCGCTGCTCGGGGAGTCCGCCGAGGTCAAGGGCTTCTGGGTGGCCGAGGCCGTCTGGGTGACGCACTCGGCCGGCGTGGGCCGGGCCATGGCCGAGTGGCTGGCCGACGGACACTGCTCGTCGTTCGACCTGCACGAGTGCGACGTCAACCGGTTCGAGCCCCACCAGCTCGCGCCCGGCTACGTCCTGGCCCGCGACTGCCAGAACTACGCCGAGGTCTACGACGTCATCCACCCACTGGAGCCGCCGGCCGACCTGCGGCCGCTGCGGACCAGCCCGTTCTACGCCAGGGAGCGCGAGCTGGGGGCCTACTTCCTGGAGGCCGGCGGCTGGGAGCGGCCCCAGTGGTACGACGCGAACGCCCGCCTCCTGGAGGGCAGGGACATCCCGCATCCGGGCGACTGGGCGGCCCGCCACTGGTCGCCCATCGTCGGCGCGGAGGCCCAGGCGTCCCGCGAGTCGGTCGCGATGTACGACATGACGGCTCTCAAGCGCATCGAGGTCAGCGGGCCGGGGGCCACGGCCTTCCTCCAGCGGCTCTCGACCGGCGACGTGGACAAGCCCGTCGGCTCGGTGACCTACTGCCTGCTCCTCGGCGAGGACGGCGGCATCCGTAGCGACATCACCGTGGCGAGGCTCGGCCGGGATCTCTACCAGGTGGGCGCCAACGGCAACCTCGACCTCGACTGGTTCCACCGCCACGCGGGCGACGAGCCGGTCGTCATCCGCGACATCACGGCCGGGACGTGCTGCGTCGGCGTCTGGGGGCCGCGCGCCCGCGAGGTCCTGGAGCCGCTGGCCGGTCCCGGTTTCGGCGCGAACGGCTTCCGCTACTTCCGGGGGAAGAAGGCCCACGTCGGCACCGTGCCCGTCACCGCGCTCCGGCTCTCCTACATCGGTGAGCTCGGGTGGGAGCTCTACACGACGGCGGACCTGGGCGCCAAGCTCTGGGACACCGTGTGGGCCGCGGGCGAGCCGTACGGAATCATCGCGGGCGGCCGGGGGGCCTTCAACAGCCTGCGGCTGGAGAAGGGCTACCGGTCCTTCGGCACGGACATGACCTACGAGCACGACCCCTACGAGGCGGGCCTCGGCTTCGCCGTCAAGGGGGGCGCCTCATCGACCAAGGGCGACTTCATCGGCCGGGAGGCGCTGCTCGAACGCCGCCAGGCCGTACGGCGGCGCCTGACCTGCCTGACGATCGACGGCCCCGAGGCCGTGGTCATGGGCAAGGAGCCCGTCTACGACGGCGAGCACTGCGCCGGGTACGTCACCAGTGCGGCCTACGGCTACACCGTCGGCAGGGGCATCGCCTACGCCTGGCTTCCGGTGGAGCTGTCGGCGCCGGGTCAGGTGCTGCACATCGGATATTTCGACCGGCGAATCCGCGCGGTGGTCGCCGAAGAGCCGCTGTTCGACCCCGCCATGGAACGCCTGCGCGGCTAGCGAAGGATCGAGATGCGCGACTTCCCGGAGCATCCGGACTGGCTGTGGAGCAGCCCCCAGCCGAAACGGTCCTACGACGTGGTGATCGTCGGAGGCGGGGGCCACGGCCTGGCGACAGCCTACTACCTGGCCAAGAACCATGGGATCACCGACGTGGCCGTGCTGGAGCGCGGCTGGCTCGCGGGCGGCAACATGGCCCGCAACACGACGATCATCCGGTCCAACTACCTGTGGGACGAGAGCGCGGGCATCTACGAGCACGCGCTGAAGCTGTGGGAGGGACTGGAGGAGGACCTCGGCTACCCCATCCTGTTCAGCCGGCGCGGCGTGCTGAATCTCGCGCACAGCCTCCAGGACGTCCGCGAAAGCGTGCGCCGGGTTCACGCCAACCGGCTCAACGGTATCGACGCCGAATGGCTCGGCCCGGAGGAGGTCAAGGAGGTCTGCCCGATCGTCAACGTCTCGCCCGGCGTGCGCTATCCGGTGCTCGGCGCGACCTACCAGCCGCGCGCCGGGATCGCCAAGCACGACTACGTGGCGTGGGGCTACGCCCGCGCCGCGGCGGCGATGGGCGTCCATCTGGTCGAGAACTGCGAGGTCACCGGCATCGAGGTGACCGGCGGGCGGGTGCGGGCCGTGGAGACGGCCCAGGGCCGGATCGCGGCGGGCACGGTGGCGCTGTGCGCCGCCGGGCACTCGTCCGTGGTCGGCGCGATGGCCGGGGTGAAGCTGCCGCTGCAGAGCCACCCCCTCCAGGCGCTCGTCTCCGAACTGCTCGAGCCGGTGCACCCGACCGTCGTCATGTCGAACGCCGTACACGTCTACGTCAGCCAGGCCCACAAGGGCGAGCTCGTCATGGGCGCGGGCATCGACGCGTACAACTCCTACCGGCAGCGCGGCGCCTTCCACATCATCGAGCGGCAGATGTCGGCGGCCCTGGAGCTCTTCCCGATCTTCGCGCGGGCGCACGTCCTGCGGACATGGGGCGGGGTGGTGGACGTCAGCCCGGACGCCTCGCCCATCGTCGGGCCGACCCCCGTCGAGAACCTGTACGTCAACTGCGGCTGGGGCACCGGCGGCTTCAAGGCCACACCGGGAGTGGGGTGGTGCTACGCGCACACCATCGCCCACGGGGAGCCCCACCCGCTCAACGCCCCCTTCTCGCTCGAACGGTTCACCACCGGCGCGCTCGTGGACGAGCACGGCGCCGCCGCCGTCGCCCACTGAAACGGCCCACTGAAAACGGCCCACTGAAAACGGCCGACTGAAGGGAACGCCTCATCGATGCTGCTGATCCCCTGTCCCTGGTGCGGGCCGCGTGACGAGGCCGAGTTCCGTTACGGCGGGCAGGCGCACGTCGCCTACCCCGAGGACCCTGCGGCGCTCTCCGACGAGGAGTGGGCGCGGTACCTGTTCTTCCGCGACAACCCCAAGGGCCGGTTCGCCGAGCGGTGGAACCACACGGCGGGTTGCCGCCGCTGGTTCAACGTGGTCCGCGACACGGCCACCAACGAGTGGGTGAGCGCATGACGTCCCATCATCGGCGACATCGGCGGCCGGGGTTCGGGGGCGAGCCGCTGCGGTTCCGCTTCGACGGGCAGGACTACGAGGGCCTCCGCGGCGACACCCTGGCCTCCGCGCTCCTCGCCAACGGCGTGCGGACGGTCGCGACCAGCGCCGCGCTCGGCCGCCCAAGGGGGATCTACGCCTCCTGGACCGAGGAGCCGAACGCGATCGTCCAGATCGAGCACCCCTTCCCCGAGCCGATGCTGCAGGCCACGACCGTCGAGCTGTACGACGGGCTGGTGGCCACCGGCCTGACGGGGAGGGGCCGGCTGAGCGACCGGCCCGACCCGGCGCGCCACGACGCGGTCCACGCGCACTGCGACGTGCTGGTGGTCGGCGCCGGACCGGCCGGGCTGGCGGCCGCGCGGGCCGCTGCCGGCTCGGGCGCACGGGTGATCCTCGCCGACGACCGGCCCATCGCGGGCGGCAGCCTGCCGGACACGGCCGAGACCGTTGACGGCGTGCCCGGAGCGGCGTGGGCCTCGGCCGTGGCCGCCGACCTGGCGGGCCGTCCCGACGTGCGGGTGCTCAGCCGCACCAGCGTGTTCGGCTACTACGACGACAACTACCTGGTCGCGGTCGAACGCCGCGGCGAGTGGGGTGGTCAGGGACGGGCGCGGGAGCGGGTCTGGCGCATCAGGGCCGGTCGGGTCGTGCTGGCCACGGGAGCGCACGAGCGGCCGATCGCCTTCGCCGACAACGACCGGCCCGGTGTCATGCTCGCCGGGGCCGCCCGCGCCTACGCCAACCGCTACGGCGTCCTTCCGGGCCGCCGTGCGGTCGTGTTCACCGCCGGCGACAGCGCCTACGCCGCCGCCCGCGACCTCGCGTCCGCCGGCGTGGAGATCGCCGCCATCGTGGACGTACGGCAGGCGCCCGGCGCTCGCTGGGACGGTGCGGAGATCCTCTCCGGGCACGTCGTCACCGGCGTGGGCGGCGACGGGGCCGTCTCCTCGGTGAGCGTTTCGGACGGGCGGGAGATCCAGGCCGACCTGCTTCTCGTGTCGGGCGGCTGGAACCCGGTGGTCCACCTGTTCGGCCAGGCGGGCGGGGAACTGCGCTACGACGAGGGAATCGGCTCTTTCGTCCCCCGCTCCGCCCGGCAGGCCCTGGAGGTCGCCGGGGCCGCTCGCGGGGTGTTCAGCCTGTCCGGTTGTCTGGAGGACGGCGCCGCCGCCGGGGCGCGCGCCGCCGAGGCGGCCGGGTTCCGCGCACCGCCGCGGCACCCGGCCCCCCGCGCTTCAGACGACGGCGCCTCAGACAACGGCGCCTCAGACAACGGCGCCTCAGACAACGGCGCCCCGGATGCGGATGAGCCGGTCGCCTTCTGGCTGGTGCCCTCGGGTGACTACCGGAGCCACTTCGTGGATCTCCAGCGCGACGTGACCGTGGCCGACGTCGTCCGGGCGACAGGGGCCGGGCTGCGCTCGGTCGAGCACGTGAAGCGCTACACCACGGCCGGAACGGCACACGACCAGGGCAAACTCTCCGGCGTGCTCACCAGCGCGATCGTCGCCCATGCCATCGGGGCCGATATCGCGCAGCTCGGCACCACGACGTTCCGCGCGCCGTACATGCCGGTCAGCTTCGCGACGCTCGCCGGACGGGACAGAGGAGCGCTGCACGACCCGGTGCGGGTGACCTCGCTCCACGATTGGCACGTCGCGCACGGCGCGCTGTTCGAGAACGTCGGCCAGTGGAAACGGCCCTGGTACTACCCGCGTCCCGGCGAGGACATGGAGGCCGCGGTCCTCCGGGAGTGCCGGGCAGTACGGCAGAGCGTGGGCGCGATGGACGCCTCCACGCTCGGCAAGATCGACGTGCAGGGGCCCGATGCCGCCGAGTTCCTGGACCGGCTCTACACGAACATGATGAGCACCCTCAAGGTGGGCGCGATCCGCTACGGGGTCATGTGCCGGGCCGACGGGATGGTGTTCGACGACGGCACGGTGATCCGGCTGGCCGACGACCGCTTCCTGGTCACGACCACCACGGGCAACGCCGCCGCCGTCCTCGACTGGATGGAGGAGTGGCTGCAGACCGAGTGGCCCTCGCTGAGGGTCTACTGCACCTCGGTGACCGAGCACTGGGCGACCGTCGCGCTCGCCGGGCCGGGCTCCCGCGACGTGCTGGCCGGCCTCGCGCCGGGGCCGGCCGTGGACGCGGCGAGCTTCCCCTTCATGACCTGGCGGGACGCCGAGGTGGCGGGCATCGCGGCGCGGGTGTGCCGGATCAGCTTCTCCGGCGAACTGGCCTACGAGATCAACGTCAACGCGTGGGACGGCCTCGCCCTCTGGGAGGCGCTCCACGCCACCGGGGCGGTCACACCGTACGGAACCGAGACGATGCACGTGCTGCGGGCCGAGAAGGGTTATCCGATCGTCGGCCAGGACACCGACGGCACCGTCACCCCCGCCGACCTGGGCATGGACTGGGTGGTTTCCAAGAAGAAGGCCGGCTTCATCGGCAAGCGGTCCTTCGCCAGGTCCGACACCGCCAGGCCGGACCGCAGGCACCTGGTCGGCCTGCTGCCCGCCGACCCGGACTTCCTGCTGCCCGAAGGGGCCCACCTCGTGGAGTCGAGCACGCTGCCCGAGCCGCCCGTGCCGACCCTGGGCCACGTGACCTCCAGCTATCGCAGCGCCGCCCTCGGCCGCACCTTCGCGCTCGCCCTCGTCAGCGGCGGGCGCGAGCGGGTGGGCGAGCGGCTGTACGTCCCCCTTGGCGGCGAACCGGTCCCCGTGACCGTCACCCATCACGTCCTCTACGACCCCGAGGGAGCCCGCCGCGATGGCTGAGCGACTGAGCCCGCTGGCCCGGTTCGAGCCCGTCTCCACGGACGACCTGCGAATCGCGGAGATTCCCTTCCTCACCCAGGTCAACCTGCGGGTGGATCCGAAGAGCCGGGCCGCCGCCGACATCGGCCTCGCCCTCGGCGCGCCGCTCCCGACCGAGCCGAACACCTATGCGAGCGCGGATTCCGACGTCTTCTGGCTGGGCCCGGACGAATGGCTCATCGTCGGCGCGGGCGCCCGAGCCGACCTCGAACCCCGCCTCCGCGCCGCGGCGACGGGCGCGGTGGAAGCCGGCCGGGTACACGTCGGGATCACCGATGTCTCGGCGCAGCGCACGGCCCTGGTCGTGGGCGGGCCCAAGGCTCGCGACCTGCTGGCCCACGGCTGCGCACTCGACCTGCATCCTCGGACGTTCGGGCCGGGGCGGTGCGCGCAGACCATGCTGGCCCGGGCCCAGGTCCTGCTCGCCGCCAGGGAAGGTGGCGAGTTCCGGGTCTTCGTACGGTCGTCCTTCGCGGGCTACCTCGCCGCCTGGCTCCTCGACGCCGCCGTCGAGTACCTCCCCTGACCTCAGCGGCTGCTGGCATGCTGGATGCGTGGACAGGCGCGAGTTGTGCGTGCGCTTCGCGGCGGAGTTGTGGCTGTTCCTGCCGCCCCGCGACCGGCATGCCGATCTGCGTATCCCCTATGACGGCACGTCGTCGCTCGGGCACGTGGTCGAGTCGGCCGGCGTCCCGCTCCCGGAGGTCGGCTCACTCCTTGTGGACGGCCGGCCCGTCACGCCGTCGTACCGTCCTGTGACGGCAGACCCGATCCACGTGCTGGCGGTGCGGAGGCCACAGCAGGTCCCGTCGTCCCGGTTCGTCCTCGACGTCCACCTCGGCACGCTCGCCCGGCGGCTGCGGCTCGTGGGTGTCGACGTGGCCTATCGCAACGACCTCGACGACGACGCGCTGATCGCCCAGGCGAACACCGACGAGAGGGTCCTGCTGACCCAGGATCGCGGGCTGCTGCGCCGCAGAGGACTCTGGCTCGGCGCCTACGTCCGGGGCGCGCGCCCCGACGACCAGTTCCGCGACGTGCTCGACCGCTTCGCTCCACCCCTCGCGCCCTGGACCAGGTGTACGGCATGCAACGGCATGCTGTCCCCGGTCGGCAAGGCCGAGGTCGAGAAGCTCCTGCTGCCGGGGACCCGGCGCAGCTACGACACGTTCGCCCGCTGCCTCACCTGCGGGCGCGTCTACTGGCATGGCGCACACGGAAGCCATCTGGACGAGATCGTGGACAAGGCGTCAAGGATCGTCGCCGCTCAGTCAGAGAACGCGACCTGACCCGTGAGGCCGGGGGCCTCCTCCTGGCCGAAGGTGATCACGATGTACCTGCCGTTGGCGTAGCTGACCACAGGCCGCTGGAGCATGTCACCCACCCTGCGGGCGACCCTCTGGAACAACTCCACCATCTCCGGGGTGTCGGCGCTGACCCTGAACCGACCGCTGGCGGCGAGGTGCTCGGCGACGAGGGGAACGAAGCCCGCTTCGGCCCGGGCCTTCTCATCCGCGCTGAGAGGGGTGCGCCGGGGCGCGGGCTGCGTGCCGAGAGGGTGGTTCATCACTGATCTCCTCGTGATCGCCGTCCCCCTAGCATGCCATCCGCACCTCCCCGCTGGACCACTACCGAGCAGTCGTCCTGGGCCTCAATAGGCGTGATCGCGCTGACCACGACCCGGAAGTCGTTGTCCTGAGCTTCCCGGACGATGGCCGTGACCCTCTTGTCCGACCACGCATGCCGTACCGGCGGAGCCGGGTCAGGCGGGTCTTTCCGGCTCGTAAGGCATGCGGCGCTGGAGGAGGAACAGCCAGGCGATGGACGGGAGAACGAGGAGCGCCCCGACCGCCGCGACAGCGAGGGTCGTCGTGAGCACCACGGGCTGCGCGGCGGCGTCCAGGTAGGTGAGCGAGGGCGGCAGCATGGCCGGATACTGGGCGACCGGCCAGCCCCACATGACCGCGGCGACGGCCAGTACGGCGGTGCCGCGCACGAGCAGGTAGCGCCGCCACCAGAGCAGTGCGATGGAGACGAGCCCGAGAACGGCGCTGGCGACGATGAGCGGCAGCGCCCGGCCGGTCAGTCCGCGGAAGAGCAGCGGAGCGTCCCAGCGCAGTACGGCGATGCCGCCGAGCGCGACGGCGCCGACCAGGACGGCCGTGGCGAGCGCCCTCCGGCGGAAGCCCTCGGCCATGTCCGGTGACCGGGCCCGCACGGCGTCGTCGCACAGGTAGGTCGCCGCGAGATAGGCGCAGACGCCCACGGCGAGCACTCCGCCGAGCAGGGACGTCGGGTTGACCCAGCTCCTCACCAGGTCTCCCGCGGCCAGGCCGGGCGGGACGCGTCCCGAGGCGATGCCCCCGGCGACCGTGCCCAGGAAGAACGGCGTGAAGACCGACGACAGCGCGAAGGCGCCGCCGAAGAGGCGCTGCTGCCACAGCTCCGTGCTGGTCTTGCGGAAGGCGAAGGCGGCGCCTCTCGCGATGATGCCGAGCGCGGCCAGCGTGAGCGGGATGTAGAGCGTGGACATCACCGAGGCGAAGGCCAGCGGGAAGCCGGTCCACAGGACCACCAGCACGAAGATCAGCCAGACGTGGTTGGCCTCCCAGACCGGCCCGATCGAGTGCTCGATGAGCCGCCTCTGCGGCATGCCGGCACGGCTGCGGCCGGCCAGCAGATCCCAGACGCCGCCGCCGAAGTCCGCCCCGCCCAGCAGCGCGTAGAGGGTGAGCCCCAGCCACATGGCGGCGAGCAGGGCCTGCGCCGCGTCCATCACGTCACCACCGGTTCCTGGGGGGCGACCTGCCTGCCCCGGGTCATGTGCCGCAGCACGTAGACGGTGGCCACCGTGAGCACAACGTAGACGAGGGAGACGACCACGAACCCGGCCCACAGGCCCGGCACGGGGTTGACCGCCTGGAGAGTACGCATCCTGCCGTACACCACCCAGGGCTGCCGGCCGACCTCGGTCGCCGTCCAGCCGGCCTCGACCGCCACCACGGCGAGCACCCCGGCGATCGCCGCCAGCCGCAGGAACCACGGCGTGCGGGGCAGGTCGCGCCGCCGCCACCAGCTCCACGCCAGCCACGCCGACAGCAGCAGCAGGAGGAACCCGATGCCGACCATGGTCTCGAACGCCCAGTGGACGGGCGTGACCGGCGGCCGGTCCGCGGGGGGCGTGCGGTCCAGACCCTGGACGACCGCGCTCGGACGGTAGCCCACCAGCAGGGACAGCGCGCTGGGGATCTCCACGGCGTACCGCATCCGGTCGTCCACGAAGACCCCGCCGAGGCTCAGCGGCGCGTACGGGCCGGTCCGGTAGACCCCTTCGAAGGCGGCCAGCTTGGCCGGCTGATATTCGGACAGGAACCGCGCGGCGTAGTCGCCCACCACGATCTGCACCGGCGTGAGCACCGCCGCCATCGTGAACGGAACCACGAAACCGAGCCGGTGATAACGGTCGCGGTGTCCACGCAGCAGGGCCACCGCGTACACCCCCGCGGTGCCGAACCCGGACACCATGAAGGCGGCGAGGATCATGTGAAGGGTCTGCGGCGGCGTCGCGGGGTTGAACATCGCCGCCCAGGGCGACACATGCGTGATCCGGCCGCTCTCCAGGTCGAAGCCGCGCGGCTGGTTCATCCACGCGTTGGCCGAGACGATGAAGAACGCCGAGGCCACACCGGCCACCAGGATCGGCACGCCGCTGAGGAGGTGGGCGCGGGGAGACAGCCTGCCCCATGCGTAGAGCCAGATCCCGAGGAAGATGGCCTCGATGAAGAAGGCGATGCCCTCCAACGCGAACGGCAGCCCGACGACCTGGCCGTAGACGCCCATCAGCCCCGGCCACAGCAGGCCCATCTCGAAGCTGAGAATGGTGCCGGAGACGGCGCCCACGGCGAACAGCACGCCGACCGCCTTGGCCCACCGCCTGGCCAGTCGGTGAAAGTCCTCGTCTCCGGTCCGTACGGCCCGCCACTCCGCGAACAGCAGAAGGGCGGGCATGCCGACGCCCAGGCAGGCCAGCACGATGTGCCAGCCGAGGGACAGCGCCATCTGCATCCGGGCCGCGGCGAGGTCGGCCGGGCTCGCCGGACCCGCGAGGACGGTGAGCGACGTCATGGTCCGGACACCCCCGTGTGCAGGCCGGTCATGAGCAGGTCAGTGCCCCGGCCCCGATCGCGAGAACCGCGCGGAGAGGTATCGGGCTAGGAAACGACCGCGCGGTAAGAGGAGCCGTCGGCCGTGCCGAGCTCCTCCTCGAACCAGGCGATGGTGCGGCGGAGCCCGCTGACGGGGTCCACGCGAGGCCGCCAGCCGAGCCGCTCCGCGGCGAGCGAGGCATCCGGCCGCCGGACCGCCGGGTCATCGACGGGCCGCTCCACGAACGTGACGGGAGACGACGAGCCGGCCAGCCGGCGGATCGTCTCAGCCAGCTCGATCACGGACATCTCCGTGGGGTTGCCGATGTTGACCGGCCCCTCGAAGTCGCTCTCCGCCAGGGCCAGGACGCCCTCGACGGTGTCGGCGACGTAGCAGATCGACCGGGTCTGGCTGCCGTCGCCCGCGACGGTGATGGGCTCCCCGGTGAGGGCCTGCCGGATGAACGTCGGAATGGCCCGCCCGTCGTGCGGCCGCATCCGCGGGCCGTACGTGTTGAAGATCCGCACGATGCCCGTGTCCGTGCCGTGGGAGTTGCGGTAGGCCGTGGTGAGCGACTCGGCGAAGCGCTTGGCCTCGTCGTAGACGCTGCGCGGCCCGACCGGGTTGACGTTGCCCCAGTAGCTCTCCCGCTGCGGGTGCTCCAGCGGGTCGCCGTACACCTCGCTGGTGGAGGCGAGGACGAAACGCGCGCCCTTCTCCTTGGCGAGCCCGAGGGCGTGCAGCGTGCCGATGCTGCCGACCTTGAGCGTCTCGATCGGGTGCCGCAGGTAGTCGACCGGCGACGCGGCCGACGCGAAGTGGAGCACCAGGTCGACCTGCCCCGGCACATGGACGAACCCGGTGAGGTCGCACTCCAGCAGCCGGAAGGCCGGCCGTCCGATCAGGTGCTCGACGTTGCGGGGCGACCCGGTGAGGAAGTTGTCCATGCAGATCACCTCGGCGCCGCGGTCGAGGAGCCGCTCGCACAGGTACGAGCCGAGGAACCCGGCGCCGCCGGTGACCACCACGCGAAGACCGTTCACCGCACACTCACCTCCAGCAGCCCGCGGGCCGCGTCGAGAACCTCCGGGACGTCGATTTCGAGCAGCCCAGGGTCGGGCCGGTCACCGTGGGGGTCGCCCGTCCGTCCCGTCCAGAGCGCGACATGACGGGGACTGCGGGGTGGCCCCCAGAGCTCGGGCGACACCGGCCCGCAGAGCACGACCGACGGCGTGCCGAGCCCGGCGGCCAGGTGAGACATCCCGGTGTCGCCGCAGATGACCAGCGCGGCGCGGGAGACCAGCGCGGCGAGGTCGGGCAGGTCCGTCCGCCCCGCGAGCACGCACGCGTCCGGCAGGCCGGCGAGCGCGGCCGTCTGACGCGCCAGCGCGCCCTCGGCGGGGGTTCCCGTGATCACCACCTGATGGCCGAGGCGGCTCAGCTCGGCGGCCACCCGGGCGAACCGGTCCGGAGGCCACCGCCTGGCCTCGGAGGCGGCTCCCGGGTGGACCACCACCTCGCCCCCGCCGTACGCGCCGGGTCCCCGATCGCTCAGGGGTGCGTCGCGCAGATGGAGGTCCTCGGGGTCCGCGGCGATGCCGTACCACTCGAGGAGGGCGCACCACCGGCGCACCTCGTGCACGTCCGCGGGCCACGGCGGACCGTCCGCGCCGGGCACGGCGGGGTGCGCGTGGGTGAGCAGCCGCCCCGGCCGGATGCGGCGCAGCGCCATGATGCTCTGCGGGCCGCTCCCGTGCAGGTTGACCGCCACGTCGGGCGTCGAAAACGGCACCGGTCCCGGCCCGGACACGTCGAGCAGCTCGTCCACCGCGCCGATGAGTGGCAGCAGCCCGGCCAGATGCGCGGGCGTGGCAAGCACGATCCGGTGGTCCGGGTGGGCCCGGCGCAGCGCCCGCAGCGCCGGAACCCCGGTCAGCAGGTCGCCCAGCCCGAGCCCCCGGAGAACGAGCAGCACGGGTCTCGCTAGGGCCATGAGGTCTCCGTGGAGGGGCAGACGACGAGCTCCCGGACCTCGCACCCCTGGGGCTGGCTCAGCGCGAAGACGATCGTCGCGGCGACGTCCTCGGGCTGGTTGAGCCGGGCGTCCGGCCCCGGCTTGTACTGCTCGTCACGTCCCTCGAAGAAGTTCGTGTGCATGCCGCCCGGGATGAGCAGCGTCACCCCGACCTGGCCGGCGAGCTCCGCGGCGAGCGCCCGGGTGAAGCCGACCACGCCGAACTTGGCGGCGCAGTACGCCGTCGCGTCGCTCACGGCCCGGATACCCAGGGTGGAGGCGCAGGTCACGACCTTGCCCCCCGATGGGCCCCCCGCTGGGCCCCGCGATTCCCGCAGGTACGGCAGGGCCGCCCGGACCACGGAGGCGGTGCCGAGCAGGTTGACCTGGATCACCCGGTCCCAGGCGTCGGCGGGGACGTCCTCCAGCCGCCCGCAGGCGTCGATGCCGGCCGCCGTCACGACGCCGTCGAGGCCGCCCGCCCGCTCGGCCAGCTCGCGGACCGCCCGCTCGGCCTGCTCCCGGTCGGACAGGTCGGCCCGCGCGAAGTCCTTGACCTGGTCCGCGTCACCGTCCGGCGCGTTGACGTCGATCAGGAGGGGCCGTCCCCCCGCCTTGGCGACCGCGGCGGCGGTGGCCCGGCCGAGACCGGACGCGCCTCCGGTGATCAGGATGTTCCCGACCATGTGCTGTCTCCTGTCAGATTGTCGGATCATGAGGCCGCCTGGACGGCGGCGATGAGTCCGGTCGTCGAATAGCCCGGCACGCTCGGAAGGATGACGATCTCGCCACCGGCCCGGCGGACGGCCTCCGCCTCCGGCATCGCCCGGCCGGTGTAGTCGCCGCCCTTCACCCACACGTCGGGGCCGAGACGCTCGATCAGCCCCGAAGGGGTGTCCTCGTCGAAGACCGCCACGGCGTCCACGCAGCCGAGCGCGCGCAGCACCTCCACGCGGTCGCGCTCGCCGACGACCGGGCGGGCCGGCCCCTTCAGACGGCGGATCGAGTCGTCGCTGTTCAGGCAGACGATCAGCGCGTCGCCGAGCGCCCTGGCCCTGCGGAGAAGGCTCACGTGGCCGGCGTGGAGCAGGTCGAAGCAGCCTCCCGTGGCGATGAGCCGTCCGCCTGCGGCTCGGACGGCGGCGGTCACCTCGAAGGCCGAGCCCCCCGCCAGGGTCGGGGTCCTGGCCTCCGGCGCGGTCAGGCGGATCGCCGCCGCCCCGCCTTCCTCGACGAACCGGGTGGCCTCGCCGACCGCCGTCACGACCGCGTCCTCGGTGGACGCGCCCTCCGCCAGAGCGACCGTCGCCGCCGCGGCGAACCTGTCCCCCGCGCCGCACGCGTCCCGGCCGACGGCCACCTCGGGCGGCGGCATCCGCACGAAACGGCCGCCCCGGAACGCCAGCACCGCGCCGCGCTCCCCCAGCGTGACGGCCACGGCCTCGGCGCCGAGGTCGCGGACCAGGCGGCGGGCCGCCCGGTCCGGCGTCGTGTACGGCTCCGCGCACAGCAGCCGGGCCTCCGCCTCGCTGGGCGTGACGAGCGCGCAGCCCGGCACGGGCAGTGAGCCGCGCGGATGCGGATCCCAGACGATCGGCGTCCCACGATCAGCGCCGAGATGAGAGCGGTACGGCTCGGCCACGCCGCCGCCGTAGTCGGCCACCAGGATCGCGCTCGCGCTCCTCAGGGCGGCGACGGCCCGCGCCATCGCCGAGCCGTCGGGGCGGCCGTCTCCGGTGTCGATCCTGAGCAGGGTCTGCCCCTTCGCGCGGATCCGCGTCTTGCGGACGGTGGTGCCCCGCAGCGGCAGCCGTACCACCTCGACCGACGTCGAGAGCAGGCTCTCCAGGAGTCGTCCGGACGGGTCGTCGCCGATCGCGGTGATCAGGACCACCTCGGTGCCGTCCCGCGCGGCGAGGAGCGCGGCGAGGCCCGCGCCTCCCGGCCGGTGGTGTTCGGCCCGGCCGTCGACCACGGGCACGGGAGCGTCCGGGCACAGGCGGCTCGCGTCACCCTCGACGTCGACGTCGAGCAGCGAGTCCCCCAGAACGACGACGGGTCCGGTCACGCGCAGGCCTCCTCGATCACGTCGCAGAGCATGTGAATGATGGTGAGATGCACCTCCTGCACGGTCGCCGTGTCCCCGGCGGGCACGGCGAGGACCTCGTCGCAGAGGTCGGCCAGCGGGTTGGGCGCGGGACCGGTCAGCGCCCAGGTCGTGAGCCCGCACTCGCGCGCGGCCTCGGCCGCCGCCGTGACGTTGGGGCTCGCTCCGCTTGTCGACAAGCAGATGAGCACGTCCCCGGGGCGGCCGTGGGCGCGCACCTGCCGGGCGTACACCTCGTCCATGCCGAAGTCGTTGCCGATCGCGGTCATCGACGAGGTGTCGGCGTGTAACGGGATCGCCGCGTAGGGCCGCCTGTCGGTGCGGTAGCGCCCCACCAGCTCGGCCGTCAGGTGCTGCGCCTCCGCCGCCGAGCCCCCGTTGCCGCAGGCCAGCAGCCGTCCCCCGCCGGTCAGCACGGCGGCCAGCTTGAGGCCCCAGGCGTAGATCCTGGGCGTGTCCGGGTCCACCGCCGCCAGGGCGGTGCTCAGCCGGGCCAGATGAGGATGCATGGCTCAGCCTCCCGCTGCGGCGAGCCGGCCGAGCCGGCCGCGTGCCAGATTTCGGTAAACGGACTCGGTCTGGGCGGCCACCCTCGGCCAGCCGTACCTGGCCCGGGCTCTGCGGACGCCGGCCGCCGACATCGCGGCCCGCAGGTCCGGCCGGGCCAGGACGTCGCGGAGCGCCCGCGACAGGGCGCGCGGCTTACGGGGCGGGACGAGCAGCCCGCACCCGGCGACCGTGTCGAGATGGCCGCCGACGGCCGACGCGATCACCGGCACCCCGCACGCCAGGGCTTCGAGCGGCACCATGCCGAACGGCTCGTACCAGGGCACGGTCGCCAGCACGTCGGCGGACCGCATCAGCGCGGGCACCTCGGTCCGGCCCACGCTGCCGATCAGCCGCACCCGGCCGCCCAGGCCGTAGCCCGTCGCCAGCGTGCGCAGCCGTACGGTCTCCTCGTCGCCGGGCGCGCCGCCCGCGATGACCAGCTCGGCGTCCGGGACCTGGCGCATCGCGCGGACGACCGTGTCGACGCCCTTTCGGGGCACCATCCGGCCGATGCTGAGCACACGCGGCCGCCGTGACGTCCGGGGCGCGACCGGACCGTCGGGACGGAACAGGTCGAGGTCGACCCCGCACGGCACGACCGCCACCCGGTCACTGGACACGCCCATGGCCGCCAGCTCCCTCACCTCGTCGGCGCAGGTGGCGATGACCGCGTCCGCCCGCCGTCCCACGTCACGCTCGATGGCGATCCGCGTCGACGGGCTGGTGTCCGACGTGCCCTGCCAGCGCCGCTTGACCGTGCCGAGCGCGTGGAACGTCTGCACCACCGGGATGCCGAGGTCCTCGGCCGCCATCAGCGTGGCCAGCCCGCTCATCCAGAAGTGCGCGTGCGCGACTTCCGGCCTGCTCTCCGCCCATCTCCGCGCGAGGTGCTCGGCGAAGGCCGGCATGTACGGCAGGAGCTCATCCTTGGGCAGCGGCTCCGGGGGCCCGGCGGGCACGTGGTCCACCGTCACGCCGGGCGCCATGGCGACGGTGTCCGGCTGGTCCTCGCCGGTGCGCCTGGTGTGAACGACGACCTCGTTGCCCCGCTGGGCCAGGGCGACCGCGAGCGCCGCGACGTGGACGTTCTGCCCGCCCGCGTCGACGCCGCCGAGGGCCGCCAGCGGGCTCGCGTGCTCCGATATCAGGGCGATCCTCATGGAACTCCCTCCCTCACGACGGCGAGGCGGCGGACCGCTTCGACGACCTGTTCACCGGTGACCGAAGACAGGCAGGGGTGGCCGGGAACCGGGCAGTTCCTCGCCCTCGTCCCCCGGCACGGCGCGTCCTGGTCGCCCAGGAGCACGGACGGCACGCGGTACGGCGCCCAGCGCGCGGCGGGCACGACGGGGGCGAACAGGCTGACCACCGGAGCGCCCACCGCCGCCGCGAGATGCGCCGGACCGGTGTTGGCCACCACGACGGCGGACGCTCCCCCGAGCACCGCGGCCAGCTCCGCGAAGGTCGTCGCCCCGCCCAGGTCGGCCGCGTGCGATCCGGCCACCCGGGCGGTGAGCCCGCGCTCGCCGGGGCCGCCCGTGACGACGACCCGCTCGCCCGCCGCGGCGAGGTCGCCCACGGCGGCGGCCCAGTGGTCCGGCTGCCAGGCCCGCGCGGGGGCGGTGGTCCCCGGATGCACCACCACGTAGCCGGGCGGCCCGGTGAGGTGTTCCATGTCCGGCAGGGGTCGCCGCACGGCGAGCGACCCGTCGTCGCCCGGGGGAAGCTCGAATCCGGCGGCCCGGGCGAGGCCGAGCATCCGTTCGGCCTCGGGGACGTCCACGGTCTCGTCCACCACATGGCGCAGATCGAGGAGCGATCCCGGATAGTCGGCGCTGATCGCCGCGATCCTCGGCGTCCCCGCCAGCCGCAGCAGCAGCGCCGTCGGCAGGGCCGACTGGTGGAACGAGGTGAAGATCAACGCCATGTCCGGGGCGATCTCCCGCACGTCCTGGATCAGCCGTACGGCATGCGTGTTCGTCACCGGAAGCGGCTCGGCGTCGATCCACGGCGTCCGCCACTGCAGCACCCGGTCCACACCGGGAAGCAACTCGCCGGCGGCCCGCCCATGCGGCCCGGCCAGCAGCACGACCTCCCTCGACTGCGCGGCCACGGCACGGATCGCCGGGCCGGCGAGCAGGACGTCGCCCGCGTTGTCGGGTCGCACCACCAGCACGGTCCCGATCACAGGCGCCCCCGAACGCGCGCTTCGCCGCGGAGCCGGTGGGCGCACGCGACCGGTGGGATGACGACGCTCGTGACGGCCATGCGGGCGACCTCTTCCGGCGTATGCGGCCCCGGGGCGATCCGCGCCCAGGCGAACTCCGCGGTGAGGCCGAGCCACGCCAGACCCGCCGCGCAGGCCGCGCCCCGGAGTCCCACTGGCCATGCAGCCACCGTCAGGGACCCCAGCCCCGCGCGGGCTCTCTTCCCGGCTCTCTTGCCGGTGTGATCCCCCGGCCGTTGAGTGGCGGCGGCGAGGGCTATCGCAAGCAGGCCGGCGGCCGTGGTGAGGGCATGCCGTCTGAGGCGGCCGGGATGGCCTCCGATCAGGGCACGCCAGCCGGGGCCGTGCAGGTGGCGCATCAGCGCGTCGGCGGCGTTGCCCCTCTGGAAGCGGACGCTCGACCAGAACCCGTCGTCGCGGACCGGGTGACGGGTGACCCGCCGCCCTCTCACGAGCGAGAACCCCTCCCGCTCGACGCGTAAGGCGAGGTCGCCGTCCTCGCGGTAGGCGCCGGTGAACCGTTCGTCGAAGCCGCCCGTGGCCTCCAGCGCCGTCCGCCGGTAGGCCATGTCCGCGGTGATCCACCGGGCCCCGGCGAGGCCCGCCGTGTTGCGCTCGGCGTCGGTGGGCCGGCGGCCGGCCGGCAAGGGGACCTCCAGGCGGCCCTGGCTGCCGCCCACGTGCTCGGACAGGCCCGTGAGATCCTCCCTGAGGGTCTCCAGCCATCCGGCGCCCGGCACGACGTCGTCGTCCAGGAACGCGATCCAGGGCGTCGTCGCCGCCCTCCACCCGGCATTGCGGGCGGCGGCGGGCCCGCGACCCCCTGAGCGAAGCACGCGCACGCCTTCCGGGACGGCCAGCGTCGACAGCCCGGCGGAAGGCCCCGGTCTGTCGTCCACGACGACGATCTCGGGTCCCGGGCCGATGGCGGCGATCGTCGCGGCCAGGCTCGGACGGCCCACGGTCGGAATCACCACGGTGAACAGCCCCGTCGGTCTGAACTTCCGGACCCCGGACGCGAGATCAGGCCGGGCATGGGCCGTCGTGCTGCCCGCCACCAGGCCGTTCGCCGTCATGTCGTCCGTCATCCGGCGAACACCGCCCCTCGGCGGACCACGTACGGCCCGAGCACCAGGACGTCCACGGGGGCGGAGCCGAAGCACTCCAGGGCGTCCCGGGGGTCGTCCACCATGGGCCGGCCGGCCGTGTTGAGGCTCGTGTTGACCACCACCGGCAGTCCGGTCCTGGTCTCGAACTCCTCGAGCATCCGGGCCAGCAGAGGATCCCGGCCGCGCTCCACCGTCTGAACCCTGGCGGTGCCGTCCACGTGGACGACGGCGGGGATGCGGTCGCGCCAGCCGGGCCGTACGTCGTGGACGAACAGCATGTACGGGCTCGACATGGGTCCACGCTCGAAGATCTCGGGTGCCCGCTCCGCGAGCACCATCGGGGCGATCGGGCGGAACTGCTCGCGGCCCTTCACGTCGTTCAGCCGCTCGGTGTTGGCCGGCCTGCCGGGATGGGCGAGCAGCGAACGGCGGCCGAGGGCCCGCGGGCCATACTCGCTGCGTCCCTGGAACCAGGCCACGATGCGGTCGCCGGCCAGCTCGGCGGCGACGGTCGCGGCCAGGTCGGCGGGCCGCTCGTACGGCACGCGCGCGACGTCGAGCCACGCGGCCAGCTCCTCGTCGCTCCAGCCGCGCCCGAGGTCGGCGCCTGGCATGGGGGCGACCGTGTCACCGTGGGCCTGGGCCAGGTGGAGTGCGCCGCCGAGCGCGGTGCCGGAGTCCCCGGCGGCGGGCTGGATCCAGATGTCCTCGTAGGGCCCCTCGGCCAGCAGCCGCGTGTTGGCGACGCAGTTGAGCGCCACTCCGCCGGCCATCGTGAGGTAGCGCGCGGCCGTCCGCCCGTGCAGCCAGCGCGCGAGGTCCAGGAGGACCTCTTCCAGGCGGACCTGCACGCTCGCCGCGAGATCGGCGTGGTCGGCCGTCCACCGCTCGCCCTTGGCCAGGGCCTTGGCGTAGACACTCCAGTCGATGGGCTCGACGCGGAAGCCCCCGTCCCCGGTCGGGTAGATGAGCTCGCGCAGTTCCCTCAGAAATCGCGGCTCACCGTACGACGCGAGCGCCATGACCTTGTATTCGTCGCTGGACCGGAGGAAGCCCAGGTGCTGGGTGACCTCCTCGTACATGAGGCCCAGCGAGTGCGGCAGGCTCTGGCTGGCCAGGACGGTCAGCTCACCGTCGCGGTAGTGGCCGGCCAGGTGCGACACCGCCTCCCCGCGCCCGTCGCAGACCAGCACGGCCGACTCGCGGTACGGCGCGGCCAGGCCGGCCGAGGCCGCGTGGGCGATGTGGTGCGGCACGTACCGCACCTGGGCGGAGTCGAGCCCCGGAAGCGCCGTGGCGAGGAAGTTGGGCGCGCGCCGGGCGTAGGTGGTGCGCAAGTCCTCCCACCGCTCGTCGAGCCCTTCCCCGCCGACCAGATCGGGGTCGTAGGAGTAGGCGACGGCGTCAAGATCCTCGGGGCGCAGCCCCGCCTGCTCCAGACACCACGCGGCGGCCTGCTCGGGCAGCTCCCAGGCCGAGAAGGGCACCGGACGCTTGCCGTGCTTACGTCGGCTGAACCGCTCCTCCTCGGCGGCGGCGACCACCTCACCGTCCACAACCAAAGCAGCAGCTGGATCATGGAAGATCGCGTTTATCCCCAGGAATCGCATCGGTTTACCTCCGTTGCGCGTGGGTGTCTGGTTACCGAGAGAAGCGCTTCTAAACGCTCTTTTGCGGAGAAGTCAACGTGAATAGGGCACGTTCTCAACGATCGTCACGCTAGGTAATCAACCAGGGTGTTTGCCCTCGTACCCGGCGGGTAGCCGGGGCGGCGAAGCGAAAGAGAGGAAGGTGCCGTGTCACGCCACCTCGACCGCCCGGCCCGGCCCGCCGCCGTGCTGTTCGATCGTGACGGAACCTTGATCCACGACGTTCCGTACAACGCGGACCCCGGCAAGGTCGAGCCGGTGCCGGGGGCACGGGCGGCGCTGGACCGGCTCCGCCGGGCGGGCGTGCCGGTGGGCGTGGTCAGCAACCAGTCGGGCGTCGCCAAGGGCCTCATCAGCCCCGCCGCTCTGAACGAGGTCAACGCCCGCGTCGAGGAGTTGCTCGGCCGTTTCGACGTATGGGCCGTGTGCCCCCACGACGACGCGGACGGCTGCGACTGCCGCAAACCGGCCCCCGGACTGGTCCTCCGAGCCGCGGCGGCGCTCGGCGTGAGCCCCCGGGACTGCGTGGTGATCGGGGACATCGGCCGCGACATCGAGGCCGCGGGGGCGGCCGGGGCACGGGGCATCCTCGTGCCCACCCCCATGACGCTGCCCACGGAGGTGGCGGCGGCCCCCGAGGTGGCGCCGGACCTCGCCGCCGCGGTGGACCGGCTGATCGCCACGAGCTGAAACGTGCCGACACGATCACGGGGCATAAGGCCGCCGAACGAGGACAGAGGTCCTGGGGACAGGCGAAACACCGGGAGACGGGAATACGGGGAGATGGAACGGGGAGCGGTGATCCGATGAGAATCCTGGTCTGGCACGTTCACGGGTCGTGGACCACCTCGTTCGTGCAGGGGGGTCACGACTACCTCGTGCCCCTCACACCCGACCGTGGGCCCGACGGGCGGGGGCGTGCGCTGACCTACCCCTGGCCGGCCAACGTGCACGAGGTGCCCCACGACCGGTTGTCCGGCGAGGATGTGGACGTGGTGGTCTACCAGCGGCCCCACGAGATCGAGCTCGCGCGGCGCTGGCTCGGGCGTGACGTGCCCGGGGTCTACGTGGAGCACAACACCCCGGCCGGCGACGTCCCCAAGACCCGGCACCACCTTGCCGGCCGGGACGACATCCCGCTCGTTCACGTGACGAACTTCAACGAGCTGTTCTGGGACTCGGGACGGGCGCCGGCCCGGGTCATCGAGCACGGCGTCGTCGACCCCGGCTGCCTCTACACCGGCGAGCTGCCCAGGGCGGGCGTCGTCGTGAACGAGCCGATCCGGCGGTGGCGGGTCGCCGGGACCGACCTGCTTCCCGCGTTCGCCGCCGCCGCTCCTCTCGACGTGTACGGCATGCGGGTCGGCGGCCTGCCCGCGAAGCTGGGCGTGGTGGACCGGATGGACGCCTTCGAGGATCCGCCCCAGAGCGCGATGCACGCCGAGCTCGCCCGCCGGCGGGTCTACCTGCACCCGTATCGATGGACCTCGCTCGGGCTCGCGCTCATCGAGGCCATGATGCTCGGCATGCCGGTCGTGGCCCTGGCCACCACGGAGGCCGTGGAGGCGGTGCCGCCGGAGGCGGGCGTCGTGTCGACCAAGGTCACCACGCTGATCGATGCCCTGGGGGCCTTCGCGGCCGACCCCGAGCTGGCGGCCCGGGCCGGCAAGGCGGCACGGGCAGCGGCCCTCGCCCGCTACGACCTCGGCCGATTCCTCTCGGACTGGGACCGGCTGCTGCGCGACGTCGTGTGAGAGCCGCTCCGAGGTCGAGGTGAGGTGTTTACCCGAAACGTGCCAGGCTCGGGGGGCATCGACCATGAGGGGAGGGAATGTGTCCACCATGATGCGCAACCTGGTGAACGGCGCAGTCGGCGGCGCCCTCGGGACCGCCGTGATGAGCGCGGTGATGATGGCGGGAGACCGAGCCGGCGTGATGGGGACGCCCCCACCCAAACGGATCATGCGGGTGACGCTGCCCGGCCAGAAACACCGGCCCAAGCCAGGCGAGGACGTGCTGGCGACGATCGCCCACTACGCGTTCGGCAGCACGGCCGGCGCCGTGCTCGGCCTGGTGACGGGCGGCAGGCGGATCCCGCTCCCGCTCGGAGCGGCGTACGGCCTGGCGATCTACATCGCGAGCTACCAGGGCTGGGTGCCGCGCATGGGCGCCCTTCCGCCGGCGACCCGGGACAACTTCGGCCGCCAGGCGATCCTCGCCCTGGGGCACATCATGTACGGCACGTCGCTCGCGATCTCGATGAACCGGCTCAAGACCGAGAAGATCGCCGGTATGCGGATGCCGACCCGCGGTTACGAGGCCGAGCGCGTCGAGCGGGTGGCCCGGCGTCCCCAGCCCGCGTACTGAGCCCGCGTACTGAGCGCCGCCAGCCCGGCCGCGAGGCATGCCAAGGGCACGACGGGCAGGACGTACCGGTGGTCGAAGTCCAGCACGGCGACCGGCCCGGCCAGGAGTGTGACGGCGGCCCCCCACGGCAGCGCCACCGTCCCCGGCCGCAGCACGGCGCCCGCTGCTCCCAGGAGGAGGATCGCGGCCAGCACCGGCCCGCGCAGGTAGGCCACGTGCTGGTAGGCGACGAGCAGACCGGCGTACGGCCGGACCGACCGCATGCCGGTGATATCCGGGTCGTACTCCCGTCTCACCTGGTCGACGAGCGGCTGCCCGCTGGGAAGCGGCCAGGTTCCGTGCGCGAAGCCGAACGCGGGAACGGTCCGCGCCGGGTGGGCGATCGGGGTCCAGGCGAACGCGAGCGCGGTGTCCTTCGCCACGTCAAGAAGATAGTCCAGCGGCTGGGCGGCGATGGCGCGCAGCGCGAAGGTCCGAGCCAAGTCGTTGTGGGCGAACCGGTCACCGGGCAGCCGGTTGATCGGGGCCTCGGGCGCCCAGACGTATTCGGAGGCGGCGTCGAGGACGGTCCCGTTCGGGCAGAACGGGACCAGGGCGGGCGCGGGCCGGATGACCGCGCAGTCCGCGAAGGTCATGGTGCGGGCCCACAGCGCCACCCCGTCCGCGCCGCTGAGCGTGAACT
Source organism: Planotetraspora sp. A-T 1434 (assembly GCF_025420585.1). GTDB lineage: Bacteria > Actinomycetota > Actinomycetes > Streptosporangiales > Streptosporangiaceae > JAOEGB01. Next base: position 144,486 of record NZ_JAOEGB010000007.1, read on the forward strand.
CGCCGTAGCGCTCGCCGTACCAGGCCGCGTAACCCGCCAGTGGCAGCAGTCCGGCCACGGCCAGCACCGCCAGGCGTCGCCAGGAGACTCGGCGTACGGCGAGCACGAGCAGGGCGAGCACGATCAGCGGCAGCGCGATCGTCCGGGTCAGCGCGGCTCCCGCGAGTAGCAGGCCCGCGACGGCGACCGCGCGCGCCGACGGCGCCGGCCACCAGGTCAGCGCGGCTGTCGCGGAGACGACGAGCAGGATGAAAAGGGTGTCGGACAGCACGGCGTGCTCCAGCCTGAGGAACGACGCGTCGAACAGCACCGGCGCGGCGGCGAGCAGAGCGCCCCAGCCGGGCAGCCCCTTACGGCGCAGCAGCGCATAGACGATGACGCCCGTCGCCAACCCCATGGCGTGCTGGACGGCGACGACCACGCCCACGCTGTGGAACGGCAGCAGGGCCCGTAACAGCAGCGGGTAGCCGAGCGGATGGAACGCCCGCGCCGGGCCCAGGTGGACGGCGTTGTCCAGGTAGGTGAACGAGTCGTACCAGTACAGCCGGGCAGGCGGATAACCGAGCATGACCACGGCCCGGAGCGCGGCGGCGGCCGCGAGCGCGATCGTGAAGGCGCGATGGCGCCCGGGAACGGCCCGGAGAGAGCGGGCCGAGGCCATGGGACGGGCGTGGGTGAGCATGGCGAATCCGATCGTCGGAGGAAGACCCGCGCAGGCCGGCAGTGGCATGCGGCGGTAAGAGAAGGGGTCCGGCGGGGAACGAACAACGGAGCGAGCCAGAGCTCCAGAGGTCAGCGCCCCGGAACCCGCCGTGGCCAACTCGGAGCCCTGCGAAGAACCGCCGATCCTTCGAGCCGAGTGAGCTCAGGCCCTGTAGGTCAGCACTCGCGGATCAGCACTCGCGGATCAGCGACGCGGGAATCCGCGGACCTCTCGGGATCACGAACCGGAATCGTCGAACCGGCCGGAATCAGCCTGCCCCCGGGGGCAGAAGGCGTCCTTCGGCCGGGGTGAGGGATTCGGGGTGCGGTTGACGGTTATGACCGCCTGTCCCGCCGCGGTCATGAACCCCCCATAGACGTACCAGTCTCCGGGGGCCGAAGGCCGGGTGCCGCGGGTGGCGTAGGACGTGAACTCCGGTCGCACACCTCGGGCGACCAGCATGGGCATCACCTCGGTGACGGTCTTGTTGACGTAGTCCACACAGTGGAAGGGCTCGCCAGGCAGGTCGATGGCGGTCAGGATGCCGTAACGCTCCCCCGGACGGGCCATGCGGCCGAGGTAGACGGTCGCGTGCCCGCGAAAGGTCACCGGGATGCGGAAGCCGATCGCACAGCTCGCGAAGGGCCTGCACGTGCCGGGAGCCGCGATGGCGGTGATGAGGTGTCCGTCTCGGGTGCCGTCGAAGGCGTGGGCCTCTCCCACTGAGGGCGGCGCCACCGGCTCAACGCGCACCTCGACGTCCAGGCCCCGCTCGCGCAGTTCCCGCTGGTACATCGCGGGGTCGGCGGACAGGTCCTTCACCATGACGACGTAATGGTCGCCCTGCCGCTTGATGTCGAGCGCCGCGGACGCGGGCGCCGCGCCGAGCCCCGCCGTTCCGGGGAGCAACCAGCCGACGACGAGCAGGACGGGGGTGAGCGGGGCGGCCGCCACCGCCAGCCGGGGACGGCTCCTCAAGAAACCCTTGAGCCGCGACATCAGGGGATTGCGCGGAGCTGGAGCAGAGACGATCTCCTCCAGGAGTTCCCGGGCGATCGGCGTCAGACCGGGGCCGGGGTCCGGCGCGATGCGGGCCACAAGTCGATAGAGGTCGTCGCGGTGGTTCATCAGACCTCTCCCCCCGCCAGCGCCAGCATGCGAGCGCCGAATCTGGCCATGTCGACGCCCGCGGAGCTCAACTGCCTTGCCAGGCGCTTGCGGGCACGGTGCAGCCGGAGGCGGGCGGCCCCGCGTGAGCACCCCAGCACCGCGGCGACCTCCGCCGAGCTCAGCCCCTCCCAGCTGACCAGCGCGAGCACCTCCCGGTCGTCCGGATTGAGCCGCCGGAACGCCGCGCGGACCGCGTCGAAATCATCCCGGTCGTACGGGGCCGCCCCTTCGGCCCACCGGGCGAGTTCCTCTCCGAGCCGCTCGACGAGCGCGCTCCTGCGCGTCTCAGCCCTGCGGCCGTTGGCCAGCACCCGCCGGGCCACGCCGTACAGCCATAATCGGGCCGCCGGGCCGTCCGGGACGTCGGAGATGCGGCGCCAGGCCGTGGTGAAGGTCTCGGCGAGGGCGTCGGCGGCGTCCTCGGGGGATTCGGTACGCCGCCGGACGTAGGCGAGGAGATCCGCGAAGTGCGCCAGGTAGATCTCCTCGAAGCGCTGTCTTATGTCCGAATGGCCCACGCTTGCCCCCTATCGCCGCGATCTCCCCGCCATTCCGTACGTGTCCGGAAGGGCGAGAACCGTTTCAGGCAGAGTCCGCGGGGGCGCCGCATTCAGTGACGTAACGATCCGAAAATAGCGCGGCGTGAGGATGGAGGTCCGCTGAGTCCGCCCAAAAATCTTTCGCTGGGCAGCCGTTATGTGCGGCATACGGCATTTATTCGTTCGCATTTTCGAATGCGGTGGGGCATCATTGAGGCAGGTCAGAGGCGCGAAAGACGCCGAGGTCGGGGTTCAGCCGACATCGTGACAGTGCGAGGGGAGGCGCGTGATGAGCGGGCCGTACAACGACGATCCGTCGTCGCCGTCGCCCTCGTCATGGCAGGCGTCGGTGACTGCCGGGTTGTCCGTTGATGTGCCGTGGTGGGCGGATGTCGAGTTGCTGGATGAGGCGGCGTCGTCTGCGCCTGAGGTCTCCGAGGCCGTTGATGAGTCCGGTGATCCACTTGATGGTGCGCCGATGTGGCCGCTGGCGGTGGCTGAGTCGGCTGGTTCAGCAGAGTCCCCCGGTGCTGCGGGGGGCGCCGGTGACGGCGCCACTGCGCGAGAGGTGCCGCCGTTGCAGTTGTACGGCGAGCCGTTCGCCGAGGTGGCGGGGGTGGCGCCGGGCGGGCAGGCCGCCGCCGGGATCGAGCGGGCGCTGCCGCGTCTTTCCGCGTTGCCTGATTCACAGGTGCTGGATGTTTTGGCGGCGGCGCGGCGGATGGCCTGCTGGGCTGAGGCGGTGCAGCTGAGCGCGGCGGTGGAGTTGCATGGGCGGCCCGTCCGGGACGAACACGGCGCGCCGCTGGGGGCGTCGAGGGATCTGGTGGAGCTGACCCAGGCGTGTGTGGTGGAGGAGATCGCGGCGAAGGTGCGGGTCAACTCCGGCACGGCCGCTCATCTGGTTTCGCTTGGCACCACGCTGACCACGCGGTTTCCGGAGATGTTGGCGTTGTTGCGGTGCGGGATGGTGGACGTGCCGAAGGTGTTGGCCCTGGTGAACGGCACGGCGCTGCTGGAGGAGGAGCAGGCCAGGGCGGTGCAGGCGGCGGTGCTGGGGGTGGCTGGGGAGCTGACGTCCGCGCAGTTGCGGGCGCGGGTCAACCGCCTGGCCTTGGAGGCTGATCCGGAGCTGGCCGAGCGGAAGCGCCGGGAGGCCGAGAACCGGGCCGAGCTGCGGGTGTGGCGCAACAGCGAGAACGGCACGGCGACTTTGGCGTTGATCGGTTCTCCGGTGGCGTGGGCGCTGGCGGCCTCCGACCGGGTGGATGCGCTGGCGCGGGCGGCCAAGGACGCCGGTGATCAGCGTCCGCTGCCGCAGCTACGGCTGCTCGTGACCTACACCCTCATCCTTGGCCACGATCCCCGCGCCCTGGCCCCCATCGCCACCCACAAACACCACGACCACGACCACGATGATGAGCGCCGTGATTCCATGCCCGCTCCCGGTACGGGCGGCGATCCACTGGCGGGAGCGCCCGTCGCGGACGGCACCAGCAGGCATAGCGGGTCCTCCCAAGAGCAGCGTTCCTCTGGAGGGCGTGGGGGCGTCCTCGGCGAGGACGAGATCCCCTGGCCTTCTGCTCCCATGCCCGACCACGCCGACGCCTCCAAGAGCACCTCCACCCGGCAGGCCACGGAGGACGGGGACACAAAGACGGCCGAAGACGCCGGGGAGGCCGGGAAGGCCGGGAAGGCCGGGGAGGCCGACGGGCAGAAGTGGACGGAGGTCGAGGAGATCGTCGCCTCGGCGGACAGTCTCACAGTCCGGCGGACACACTGGCTGTCAGTGCCCTATGCCACCTGGAACGGCGACGCCGAGCTTCCCGGAGAGCTACAGCACTTCGGGTTGGTCACCGCCGCCCAGGCTCGCGACCTCGCCGCGCGCGCCCGCCGCTGGGTCGCCACCCGCGATCGCAACGGTCACATCGTCCTGCATGGCGAAATAGCCATCAAGGGACCGGCCCGCCCACAGCTCGTGCGGATCATGAAAGCCGTCCGGGCAGTGGACCAACCGCCTCCGCCCGAACCGGGCTACCGCCCCTCGGCAGCCTTGGACGCCAAGGTCAGAGCCCGCGACCGGACATGCCGAGCCCCATCATGCAACCACTCGGCCTGGAGCGCCGATCTGGATCACACGCGTGCCCACGAGCGCGGCGGACCCACTGCCTACGGCAACCTCGCCGCGCTGCACCGCCGCCACCACCGGATCAAAGGCAGCGTCCCCGGGGTCCACGTTGAGCAAGTCCGCCCCGGCCAACTGCTCTGGCGCACCCGCACCGGCGACACCTACCACACCCGCCCCGCCTAACGCGCGGCCAGGGTGAGCGCGAAGTCCTCGGCCGGGTCCGTGTACCAGTGGAGGACGTCGAAGCCGGCCTTGGTGAGCTCGTCGAGGACGCCTTCCTCGCGGAACTTCGCGCTGATCTCGGTGCGCATCTCCTCGCCGGGCTCGAAGGAGATCGACAGGCCGAGGCCGCGGACCTGGACGCGCATGGCCCGGGTGGCCCGAAGCCGCATCTCGATCCAGTCGTTGTCCTCGTCGTAGAGGGCGACGTGCTCGAACGCGCCGGGTTCGAAGTCGGCGTCCAGCTCCCGGTTGATCACACGGAGGACGTTGCGGTTGAACTCGGCCGTCACGCCCAGGGCGTCGTCGTAGGCCGCGACGAGCCGCCGGCGGTCCTTCACCAGGTCGGTCCCCAGGAGCAGGGTGTCTCCCGGCTTGAGGGTGGACCGCAGTTCCTTCAGGAACACCTCTCTGGCGGCGGGCGGCAGGTTCCCGATGGTCCCGCCGAGGAAGGCGACCAGCCGGCGGCCCGTCCCGGGGAGCAGCGACAGGTGGTGCTCGAAGTCCGCGCGGACCGGCCGTACGGCCAGGCGGGGATAGCGGGCGGCGAGCCGTTCGGCGGCGGCCTCCAGGGTGACGGCGTCGACGTCGACGGGCGTGTAGGTCCGCAGCGTCCCGGCGGCGGTGAGCGCGTCGAGCAGCAGAACGGTCTTCTCGCTGGTGCCGGAGCCGAGCTCGACGAGGGTGTCGGCGCCGCTCCTGGCGGCGATGTCCCCGGCGCGCTCGCGGAGGATGGCCAGCTCGCGCCTGGTCGGGTAATACTCCTCCAGCCGGGTGATCTGGGAGAACAGCTCACTGCCGACCGCGTCGTAGAACCACTTCGGGGGCAGCCACTTGGGCACCGAGGTGAGCCCGGTGCGGACGTCCTGCTCCAGTGCCTGCCGCAGGTAGTCGCCGTCGAGATGGTCGGTCACCGCGTGGGTTACAGCCATGGGTCGCTCCTCAGTCGATGGGTGTGATCAGCACGCCGTCGGGGGATGCGAGCAGAAGGTTCCTGTCGGGTACGGCCTGCCAGCCTGGGCGGTCGTCGAGCGGCTCGCTTGCCACGAGCACGCCCTCGTCGAGATGGGCGAAGAGGGTGTCGCCCCAGGCGATGGCGGCGATCTCGGTGCCGCCGCAGACGAGCAGGTTCAGCCGGGCCACGGGGTCGGCCTTCCCCACCTCCCGCACGACGAGGGGCGCCGCCTCGGCGAGCGGAATGCCGGTGCGGAGGCGTGCGAACACGGCGGAGGCGAGCCACGCGGAGTCGCACGCGCTCTCGGGGTCGGACGCCAGAGGGCGGAGGGCCTCCCGGTCGACCCGGCCGTTGTGGCTGAGCAGCCACCGCCCGTCGGTGAAAGGGGCGGTGGCGGTCTCCTCGATGGGCATGCCGACGGTCGCCGACCGTACGGCGGCCATCAGGCATGACGAGCGCGCGACCTCGGCGAGCCCGGGCAGGTTGGCGTCGGTCCAGATCGGGACGCTCCGGCGGTAGCGGACGGGCTCGGGGCGGTACGGGTCGTACCACCCCACCCCGAACCCGTCGGCGTTGACCTTCCCATAGGCCTGCATACGGGGGGCGTACGACTGCCGCAGCAGGCCGCACTCCGGATCGAAGATCAACGATGAGAGCGCCCTGGACGGGCCGAGCCACGCCGCGTGGCGGCACATTCAGTCCTCCGAGCGGGCGCAGCGGAACCCGGCGAAGATCTGCCGCCGGATCGGGTAGTCCCAGTTGCGGAAGGTCGTCCTGACGGCCGTGGGATGGGTGGCCCAGGAGCCGCCGCGGAGCACGCGGTAGGTCTCCGTCTCCCCGAAGAAGACTTCGCTGTACTCCTTGTACGGGAAGCTCCGGAAGCCGGGATAGGGCAGGAACCACGAGTCGGTCCACTCCCAGACGTCGCCGATGAGCTGCTCGGCCCCGTAGGGGCTGGCTCCCTCGGGGAACGCCCCGATCGGCGCGGGGCGGGCGGCGCGGTGGCCGAGGTTGGCGTGTGCGAGTCCGGGGTCGCCGTCGCCCCACGGGTAGGTGCGGCCGCCGCAGGCCTTCTCCCATTCGGCCTCGGTGGGCAGCCGCTTCCCTGCCCAGCGTGCGTAGGCGTCGGCCTCGTACCAGGACACGTGCTGCACCGGCTCGTCCATGGGGACGGGTTCCTCACGGCCGAACCGGGTCCGCCACCAGGTGTCGCCGTCCCTCTGCCAGAAGAGCGGCGCGTGGACGCCGGTCGTCTCGACCCACTCCCACCCCTTGGGCATCCACCAGCGAGGGTCGTCGTAGCCGCCGGCGGCGATGAACTCGGCGTAGGCGGCGTTGCTCACGGGGAACCGGTCGATCCAGTAGCCGGGGAGGTACATGCGGTGGGCGGGGCGCTCGTTGTCGTACGCCCAGGGCAGGGTGTCGGTTCCCATGGTGAAGATCCCGCCGGGGACGTGGACCTCCGGGGCCGCCCGGCCCAGGTTCGACGCCGCGCCTTTGAGGTTCAGAGAACGGGCCGGGGGCAGCTCGCCGTCGCGGACCAGCCCCGGTTCCTTGGAGAGCTGGAGCGTCGCGAGCATCGTCTCGTCGTGCTGATGCTCATGCTGGAGGATCAGCCCGAAGACGAAACCCCCGGCGCGCAGGGGGTCGGGGTCGTCCAACTGGATCTTGTCGAGCACGTCGAGGACCCGGCCGCGGACCCCCGAAATGTACCGCCTGGCCTCGGCGGGTCCGAGCAGCGGAAGGGCCGGGCGGTTGGTCCGAGGGTGCTTGAACGCGTCGTAGAGGTCGTCGATCTCCGGGCGCAGCGGGGTGATCCCCCCGACCTCGCGCAGGACCCAGAGCTCCTCGTAGTTGCCCACGTGGGCGAGGTCCCACACCAGGGGGGACATCAGGGGTGAGTGCTGGCGGACCAGCAGGTCGTCGTCGGCGTCGGTGTAGGTCAGCGAGCGGTCGCGGACAGCGGCCAGCTCAGCGGCGATCTTCTCCTTCAGCGGATCAGTCACGAGCGTACCTCCAGCGTGGGAGCCCCGGCCTTCGGCTGGGAAAGGGCGACGGCCGGAGAGCGGCCGGATTCGATGTGCTCGGCGGCGAAGGCGGAGACGCGGTCGACCAGCCAAGGCTCGGCCCCGAGCCTCGGCAGCGCCTCCACCGCCGCGCGGAAGTAGGTCGTCGCGGCCCGTCGCAGGGCCGGGTCCGCCAGCCCGGCACGGGCGGCCCGCGCCCATCGGCCGCTCACCGGCTCGGCCGCGGCGAGCGCGGTATCGGCGGCCCGGTCGTCCATGACGAGAGCGTGGACCACGGCGGCGCAGACCGGCCAGTCGTCGACTGCCTGCGCGTCGAGGTAGCGGACCTCGAGCCAGCCGCGGGGCCGTACGGGCGGGAAGAGGGTGGTCGCGTGGTAGGCCAGGTCCTCCTCGGTGGGCGGTCTCCCGGCCACGGCGGCGAAGTCGCGGAACGCCGAGCCGTCCAGCACGGGGCGGAAGCCGTCGCCCTCCTCCCTCACCATCATGAGACGGGCGTCCAGGAGGTAGCGCGCCCAGTCGTCCGCCGGGTCGCCGCCCATGGCCACGGACGCGGTCCTGCTGGGGTCGAGGTTGAGCCAGACGGCCTGCCGGCCGGAGACCCAGCCCGGGGCGGGCGAGTTGGCGAAGGCCGCGACGAGCACCGGGCCCAGCAGGTGCGAGCGGGCCCACCGCACCGCCGGGTCGGCGCTGAAATCCAGGTTGACCTGCACCGACGCCGTCGAGCACATCATCATCGGCCCGTACGGCACGCCGAGGAAGGCCGCCATGGCGTCGTATCGGGGCTCCCTGAGCTGCCGCCGGGGCGGCCGGAGCGGGTCGAGGCCCGTGCCGCCGAGCGTCAGCCCGGCCTCGCCGAGCGCCAGCCGTACCGCGTCGACGTCGGCGACTAGGCCGGCCACGGCGTCCGGGAGGAGACCCGGCGGCGCGGAGAGCTCTAATTGCCCGCCGGGCTCGAACGTGATCCGGCTCCCTCCCGGCATCGGCGGGAGGGCGTCAGCGATCCGGGCGATGGGCACCGGCGCCGCGGGGACGTCCGCGTCGAACACCAGGAACTCCAGCTCGACGCCGACTCGATCCGTGGTGGTTCCGCGAAAACACCTCTGGGCGTACGCCTGTACGTCGGTCATTCGCCCTCCATCGGCGTCCACACGGAGATGAGCACGGCTCCGCGAATGGCGCAGAACTTTCAGGGGAAGGAGTCCTCCCCAGGAAAGAGCGACCTTTAACCCAGAAAGCCCTAAAAACAAGCAGTTTGAACCGGAAAAGCATGCGGCACCCCTACGAGAACGGGGTCGTCCGCCCCGGCTCGGACTCCGGCTGACCCTCCGGCGTACAGCCGTGATGCCGGTAGCGTTGGGTGCCATGACAGCTATCGACCCCACCGCCTCGGGCGCCCACGGCATCGGCCTCGCGACGATCGCCGCCGACGGCACCGTCCTGGACACCTGGTACCCCTCTCCCGCGCTGGGCGAGCCGCCCTTCCCGGGCACGGAGCCGCTGGCCGTCTCGGGCCTCGACGAGGAGGTGGCGGCCCTGGTCGGGCCCGACCCCGCGCGGGGTGTGGAGGTCGTGGCGGTGCGCACCGGCATCGTGAGCCTGTCCGAGCCGCCCGCCGACGCGTACGACGTCTACCTCAGGCTGCACCTGCTGTCCGCCCGGCTCGTCCGGCCGCACGGGCTGAACCTCGACGGCATCTTCGGACTGCTGGCCAACGTCGTGTGGACGAACCATGGCCCGTGCGCCGTGGAGGGTTTCGAGACCGTACGGCTCCGCCTGCGCGCCAGTGGGCCGGTGACCGTTTACGGTGTGGACAAGTTCCCCCGGATGGTCGATTACGTGCTGCCCTCGGGGGTCCGGATCGCCGACGCCGACCGTGTGCGGCTCGGGGCGCACCTGGCCGCCGGCACGACCGTCATGCATGAGGGCTTCGTGAACTTCAACGCGGGCACGCTCGGCGCATCCATGGTGGAGGGCCGGATCTCGGCGGGGGTGGTCGTCGGAGACGGCTCCGACGTCGGCGGAGGGGCCTCGATCATGGGCACCCTGTCCGGCGGCGGCAAGGAGGTCATCTCCGTGGGCGAGCGCTGCCTGCTGGGCGCCAACTCGGGTATCGGCATCTCCCTCGGTGACGACTGTGTCGTCGAGGCGGGGCTGTACGTCACGGCCGGAACCAAGATCGCCCTTCCGGACGGCGGCGTCGTCAAGGGCCGGGACCTGTCCGGCAAGTCGGGGCTGCTGCTGCGTCGCAACTCGACCACCGGCGCGGTCGAGGCCGTGCCCCGGGCGGGCACCGGCATCGAACTGAACGCCGCGCTCCACACCAACGACTGATCTGCGACGGACGTCGGCGGACGCCCCTGAGATGTCCCTGAGTCAGCCCTGAACTTGGCCGCCCACCCTGTGATTGCGGGGTGGGCGGCTCGTACGGTGAAGACATGGGACGCATTCTTCTAATCGCAGCGGCCGTCATCGTCGGCCTCTTCCTGCTCGGCTCCGTCATCGGGCTCATCTTCGGAGCGCTGAAGTGGCTTCTGATCATCGGCGCCATCGCCCTGATCGTGTCCGTCGTCTTCAAGCTCACCCGCTCCCGTGGGGGCAGGGACCACTACGCCTGACCCTCCAGACGGCTGCATATCATTGCTCATATGAGCGTGTATTCACATGAGCCTCCGATGGACGCCGACCGGGTCAGTTCGGTCATGGCATCGCTGCCTCCGCAGGCCGCGATCGAGGGCCTGGCCGAGGTCTTCGGGCTCCTCGCCGATCCGGGGCGGCTCCGGCTCATGGCCGCGCTCCTCGAAGGCGGCGAGATGTGCGTCCGCGACCTGGCGGCCGCATGCGGCCAGAGCGAGTCGGCCGTCTCCCACGCATTGCGGCTGCTCCGGCTGAACCGGGTCGTGAAGGTGCGCCGGTCCGGCCGGATGGCCTACTACCGGCTGGCCGACTCGCACGTGCGGATGCTCTTCGACCTGGCCCTCACCCACGTCACCCACGACGACGGCGGCCACAGTGAGTGACCCCCAGCACGGGCAGGAGCACGGGCACGGGCATGGGCACCGGGTGAGGGCGGACGCCGATCGGCGCTCCCTCGCCTGGGCGCTGGCGCTGATCCTGGGCTTCATGGCGGCGGAGGTCGTGACCGGCCTCATGGCCGGCTCCCTCGCGCTGCTGTCCGACGCCGGGCACATGCTGACCGACGCGGCGGCCATCGGGCTCGCCCTCGTCGCCATGCGGATCGCCGCCCGGCCGCCCCAGGGCGGCTTCACCTACGGGCTCAAGCGCGTGGAGATCATCAGCGCGCAGATCAACGGCATCACGCTGCTGCTGCTCACCGCGTTCTTCATCGGCGAGGGCGTCCGCAGGATGATCTCCCCCTCCGAGGTCGAGGGCGTCCTCGTGCTGGTCACCGGTCTCGCCGGCATCGTCGTCAACGTGGGCGCCGCGTGGCTGATCAGCAAGGCCAACCGGTCGAGCCTCAACGTCGAGGGCGCCTTCCAGCACATCGTCAGCGACCTCTACGCGTTCATCGCCACCACGGTCGCCGGGCTCGTGGTGTGGCTGACGGGCTGGGCCCGCGCCGACGCCATCGCCGCCCTGGTCGTGGCCGCGCTGATGCTCAAGGCGGGCTGGGGGCTCGTCCGCGACGCCGGCCGTGTCTTCCTCGAGGCGGCCCCGGCGGGGATGGCGCCCGCCGAGATCGGCGCCCAGATGGCGGCGATGGACAACGTCGTCGAGGTCCACGACCTGCACGTCTGGGAGGTCACCTCCGGCTACGCCGCGCTCTCCGCCCACGTGCTCGTCGCCCCCGGCGCCGACTGCCACGCCGTACGGCAGGCCACCGAGGTGATGCTGCGGGAGGGTTACGGCATCGAGCACACCACCCTCCAGGTGGACCACGCCTCCCCCCGGCTGCTGGTCATCGGGGAGGACGGCCCGCACTGCCGCGACCCCCACGGCCCCTCCCACCCCGGAGCGGCATAGGTCCTGTCCGCGGCCCGCCGCGGCTCAAGGGCTTTCAGCCGAACGGCGGCTTCCCCGCGGACCTCGTCGTTTCACAGCGAGCGACGGAGACGGCCGCTAGCGTGCCGATGTGACCGCCTCCCTTAAGCCCGATCCCCCGCGTGATGAGTACTGGAATCACAACGTGCACTACCACCGCGTGGTGCTCGACGCGGTGCCGTACGGCTGCGACACGGCGCTCGACGTCGGGTGCGGCGACGGCCTCCTGGCGGCCAAGCTGGCATCCCGCGTCGGGCACGTCACGGGGATCGACCGATCGGCCGAGATGATCCGGCTGGCGGAGCGGCGCGCCGAGGACGCCACCTTCGTGGAGGGCGACTTCCTCACCTGGGATCCCGGGCGGACCTACGACTTCGTCAGCTGTGTGACCGTGATCCACCACATGGACTTCGGCGCGGCCGTCACGAAGATGGCCGGCCTGCTCCGCCCCGGCGGCACGCTAGTGATCATCGGCCTGCCCAGGTTCGCGACGCTCGCCGACCATGCCTTCGCCGCGCTCGCGCTGCCGGTCTCCTTGCTCTACCGCTCGCTGAAGGGCGGCAAGGGCGCCCCCTTCGGGATGCCGATGATGGACGCGGAGATGAAGTATCCGGAGATACGGCAGGCCGCCCGGCGCCTTCTCCCCGGGGCGCACGTCCGCCGCCTGCTCCTGCTGCGCTACTCGATCGTCTGGCACAAGCTCCCTGCTCCCGGCGGCGACTCCGGGGCACCTGTTTGACCTTGTCGTAGCGTCAACGTTTCCGATGAACAGCATGCGGACGGACCCCGGGCAGGCGTGTGAAACGCGGATGTCAGGCGGCGGTCAGGCGTTGTCCGCTCGATCGACGTTGCCGGCGGGACTCGCGAAGGATCGCCCGCAGCCGATCCCGTACGGCTGCCGCCTGTGGACGCAGGGCAGGATCGGCCGCCGCCTTCTCGGAGCGGATGAGCTCAATCTCCAGATTGTGGACATGGCACAGCGGCTTCCCCTTGTCGATGTCGGTATTGCCGCCGGCCCACCAAGAGACCTCGTGATCGATATCGGTCCAGGGCAGCGGCACGTCGCAGCCACCGTGCCACTGGCAGGTTCGGTACTGGGCCGAAAGGGCCACCCGCTGCCGAGTCGAGAACAGGCGGCGGGCCCGCCCGGCGTTCAGCGGCTCCCCTGTCATGGCGTCGGCGATGATCGCCGTAACCGTCGCGTCCTTGGCCAGTGCCCGGGCAGCGGCGGGCGGCAGCAACTGCCCCCAGTCGGTTTCCGCTGGAGGAGACTCCGGATCGCCGGTCAGCGTGCTCCACGGCACGATCAAGCGCACCTGGCACCGCGCGCCGCCCCGTATCACCGGCTGTGAATCGCCGGCCACAGAACCCCCCGGCGGCGGACCACCTATGGGATCGGCTTCGGGATCGCACGCGGTCTCGTGATGGAGAACACCACCCTGGTCCTCGGGAGAGTGGATGGTGGGTGCCGCCCGGATGCCGGTGAAGGCGGACATGGCTGTCTGCACACCGCGTATGAAAGCGTCGTAGCGGCGGCGTTCGGCGGGTTGCCCGTCGCCCGCGGACGGGGCGATGGAATGGCCCTCCAGCAGCTCCTTAAGCAGGGCGCCGCCCGCGCCCTCTCCTCTGACGTGGAACTCGAACCCCGCTCCCCCATCAACGAATCGGAACGAGGCGGCACGGTGGCGGTGGTGCTTCGCCAGCAGCCGATCGGGCAGGGTGGGGTCCAGATTCCACGCCTCACGTCGCGCCTGCGTGTGCAGCCGACGGGGAGACATGCCTGCTCCGGACAGACCGGCGTGATCGAGCAGGGCCACCTGCATTCGCCTGATCACGTCGCCCTTCGGCACGCGAGCGCTGTCCACGCTCTGAACCGCGTGCTCCACCCCATCGGCGATCTCCAAAAGGTGACCGAGCCCGATCCGCCGTCGCGAGAGCGCCTCCAGAGAAGGCTCCAGCCGTTCAAACCACTCGGCCACACGTGCCCGGGCCACCGATTCTCCATCGCGGAGGCCGCAGACCTGCTGCAGGAACGAGGCGCTGGAACGCTGGCCGACCAGGCGAACGCCGTCCATCTCGGAAAAGCGGTGCAGACGCCGGGCGGACTCGACCTCAAGGTCGGCGACCAGCTCCTGCAACGCCTGAACCTGTCCCGCCAGCACCTGAGCTCTCGCCTTGGCCAGCATCTCGGCCCGCTCGATGTCCTTGCCGCCATTCGGATCACCGATGGTTTCGAAAGGGTCGGCGAGAAGCGGCTCGGCCGCCAGGATCTCCAGACCCTGCCGGATCAGCTTCAAGCCATCCATCATCACCGCCACACCGACACTCTATACGAACTCATGTTCGCAACACCTGAAACGATCTTCCCTTCTTAAAGATCTACCTTCAGCTCGGTTGGCCAGGGACACAAACGCGGCGAAGTTGAGCTTTTCGCCCGTGACGAACCTCGCCGCGCGGCGACCGCAGGAACGCCTAGCGTGGCCGGATGAGCGATCTCCACTTCGCCGAGGTGAACGGTGTACGGCTGGCATACCAGGTCTCCGGGGACGCGGACGCGCCGCCGTTGCTCCTGCTGCACGGGCGCGGCGCGGATCACTCCGGTTGGAAGGGCGTCATCGACCGCCTCGCCGGTTCCTGGCGGGTCTACGCCCCGGACCTGCGAGGCCATGGCCGGAGCGACTGGCCGGGCGCCTACGACCTGGAACTGATGCGCGATGACATGGTCGCCCTGCTCGGCCACGCCGGCGTGGCGCGCACGGCGATCGTGGCCCATTCCCTCGGCGGCTTCGTCGGCTTCCTGATCGCCGAGGAGCATCCCGGCCTGGTCGACCGGCTGGTGCTGGAGGACGTGCCCGCGCCGCATCCGGCCGGGGTATCGCTGCCCGATCGGCCGGAGAGCCCGCTCTCCTTTGACTGGGCCATGGTCGAGCAGACCACCCACCAGCGGAACCACCCCGACCCCGCGTGGCTCGACCGGCTCGCCGACATAACGGCCCCGACGCTGGTCATCGCCGGAGGCGCGACGAGCCACCTCCCGCAGGACCAGGTCGCCGATCTCGCCTCGCGCATCCCGGGCTGCCGCATCGTCACGATCGAGGGCGGTCACGACATCCACACGACGCGCCCGGATGAGTTCCTCGACGCCGTGACGACGTTTCTCCGGCGCTGACACAGGTACAGCTGACGGCGGCAGGTACAGCTGACACAGGGACGACTACGCCGGGTCCGTCAAGAGGGGATCATTCGAGACAGGTAGCATCCGTGAGTCACACCTATCGCGAATGGGGATCGTCATGACCGTCAAAGTGACCGTCACCGGCGCGGCCGGCCAGATCGGTTACGCGCTGCTCTTCCGCATCGCCTCGGGCCAGCTCCTGGGCGCGGACACCCCGGTGAAGCTCAGCCTGCTGGAGATCCCGCAGGCGGTCAAGGCCGCCGAAGGCACCGCGATGGAGCTCGACGACTGCGCGTTCCCGCTGCTGCGCGGCATCGAGATCTCCGACGACCCCGCCAAGGCGTTCGACGGCGCCAACGTCGCGCTCCTCGTGGGCGCGCGTCCCCGTACGGCCGGCATGGAGCGGGGCGACCTCCTCCAGGCCAACGGCGGCATCTTCGGCCCGCAGGGCAAGGCCATCAACGACCACGCGGCCGGCGACATCCGCGTGCTGGTCGTGGGCAACCCGGCCAACACGAACGCGCTCATCGCGCAGTCGTCCGCGCCGGACGTCCCGGCCGAGCGCTTCACGGCCATGACCCGGCTCGACCACAACCGCGCGCTCTCGCAGCTCGCGGCGAAGCTGCGCGTCCCGGTGACCGAGATCAAGAAGATGACGATCTGGGGCAACCACTCCGCGACGCAGTACCCCGACCTCTTCCACGCCGAGGTCGGCGGCAAGATCGCCGCTGAGCAGGTCGAGGAGGCGTGGCTGCGCGACACCTTCATCCCGACGGTCGCCAAGCGCGGCGCCGCGATCATCGAGGCCCGTGGCGCCTCGTCGGCCGCCTCCGCCGCCAACGCCGCCATCGACCACGTGTACGACTGGGTGAACGGCACGCCCGAGGGCGACTGGACCTCGGCCGCCATCCCCTCCGACGGCTCGTACGGCGTGCCGGAGGGCATCATCTCCTCCTTCCCCGTCGTGTCGAAGGACGGCAAGTGGGAGATCGTCCAGGGCCTGGAGATCGACGCGTTCTCCCGCGAGCGCATCGACGCCTCGGTGAACGAGCTGATCGAGGAGCGCGACGCCGTCAGGGAGCTCGGCCTCATCTGACACCGGCCTCATCTGACACCGGTCTCATCTGATACCGGCTTCATCTAACGCGTCGGGGCGGATGCCTCGCAGCCGTACCTCGCAGCCGTACCTCACAGCCGTGCGGTACGGCTTTCGCTGGGCAGATAACCGCCATGACCGAATACGACACAGAGTTTGACATCGTGGTCCTAGGCATGGGACCCGGCGGCGAGGACGTGTCGGGACGGCTCGCGGAGGCGGGCCTCAGCGTGGCTGGAGTGGAAGCGGGCCTGGTCGGCGGCGAATGCGCCTACTGGGCCTGCGTGCCGTCCAAGATGATGATCCGCGCGTCCGGCCTGCTCGCCGAGGGACGGCGGATCAGCGGCATGGCGGGCTCGGCCGACGTTCGTCCCGACTGGGCGCCGGTGGCGCGCAGGATCAGGGACGAGGCCACCGACGACTGGAGCGACAAGGTCCCGGCGGAGCGCTTCGAGAGCAAGGGCGGCGACCTCGTCCGCGGTCACGGACGGATCACCGGGCCCAGAGAGGTCACCGTCGGCGGCCGGGTGCTGCGCGCCCGGCGCGGCATCGTCATCGCCACCGGCACCGAGCCCGCCATCCCTCCCATCGAGGGGCTTAACGGCACGCCGTACTGGACGAACCGGGAGGCGGTCGCCGCCGAGGAGGCGCCGGAGTCGCTGATCGTCCTCGGCGGTGGCTCGGTCGGCTCCGAGCTGGCCCAGGTCTTCAGCCGCTTCGGCACGCGCGTCACGCTGGTGGAGGCGGCCGACCGGCTGCTGCCCCAGGAGGAGCCGGAGGCGGGCAGGCTGCTGGCCGACGTGTTCACCCGGGAGGGCATCGCCGTACGGACCGGGACCAAGGCCGAGAGGGTCGCGCACGACGGCGGGCGGTTCACGCTGACGCTGGAGGGCGGCGAGACGGTTCGCGGGACGAGGCTGCTCGTCGCCACCGGCCGCCGCACCGACCTGACGGCCATCGGCGCCGGGCAGGCCGGTCTCGACGAGTCGGCCGAGTTCGTCGAGGTGGACGAGCGGATGCGGGCCGCCGACGGGGTCTGGGCGGTGGGCGACGTGACCGGCCGGGCGGCGTTCACCCACGTCGCGGTCTACCAGGGCCGGATCGCCGCCAGGGACATCCTGGGCGAGGGCGGCCCGGCGGCCGACTACCGGGCCGTCCCGCGGGCCACGTTCACCGATCCCGAGGTGGCGTCGGTGGGCCTCAGCGAGCAGCAGGCCCGCGACGAGGGGCTCCAGGTGCGCGTCGGCTTAGCCGCCGTCGACGAGTCGGCCCGCGGCTGGATCCACAAGACCGGCAACGACGGCCTTCTCAAGCTGGTGGAGGACGCCGGGCGAGGCGTCCTGGTGGGTGCGACGAGCGCCGGGCCCGCCGGTGGCGAGGTCCTCGGCGCGCTGGTGGTGGCGGTGCACAACGAGGTGCCGACCGCGCGGCTCCGGCACATGATGTACGCCTATCCGACCTTTCACCGGGCGATCGAGGACGCCCTGGAAACCCTGGAGTAGCGCGCCGGCGATCTGATGCCGAGATGTGACCAACCTCATGTGCGGCAGCGGGGTCTCATTCATGGGAGAAGGAGATCGCCATGAAGAAGACCACCCCGCCGGCCGCACGGGAGCAGGCCGGCCTCGCCCGGAAGGGACTGGCCGCGCTGACGCTTTCCGCGCTTGCCCTTTCCACGCTTGCCCTTTCCACGCTGCCCGTTTCCGCGCCGGCCCTCGCGGCCACCGCGACCCCCGCCCAGGCCGAGGCGAACGGCGGCCACTCCATTCGTTACGCGTCGGTGAAGGCCTGCAAGACCAGGGACGGCGCGCAGTTCCCCTGCGGGCCGTGGCGGCTCGGCCTGCGCGGGGGCAGGCAGGTCGTGCTGAAGGACGCCCTGGTGTGGCCGCGCGCGAGCAACGGCAAGACCACCAAGAGCATGACCGCGCCGATGGCGGTGAGCGGTGACGGTGAGACCGTCGCCTACTTCCGCAAGTCGGACGGGCGGGTGGTCGTCCGCGAGCTCGGAGGCGCCGTCCACGTCATGCCGAAGATCGCGCTCCCCCGGGGCGTCGGCATGGAAGAGCTCGACCTGAAGCTCTCGCTGGACGGCGGGCACCTGGCCGTCGAGTACTACGACGAGGCCAACAGGCAGCCGACCCGCGTGTTCGACACCTCACATCCCGGCAAGCCCGGAGAGATCCCGGGGAACACGATCTTCCAGGGCTTCAGCGGCGACGGTCAGGCGGTCCTGGCCGGGGTGACGACCGACGACAACACCATCCAGCTCGTCACCTACGACACCGGCGGCAACGAGCTGAGCCGGGTGGAGCCGCCCCAGGTCGTCGCCAACAACGAGCCGCAAACCCTGTCCTCGGACGGCCGCACCGTCGCGTTCCTCACGGGCACCGGGCACAAGCCGGCGCTCAATCTCTACGACCTCGGCACCGACCAGATCGTACGGACCATCCGGTTCAAGCTCCCCCAAGAGAACCTTCCGTACATGCTCGACTGGACGGGTGATCACCAGATCACCATGCACGTCACCGGCGCCGGCGACATGGCCGGGGCGCCCATGACGATCCTGGAGCTCGACACCGACACGGGGGCCGTCAAGGTCCGGGACTCCTACAAGATGCCCAAGGACGCGTTCACCTTCATGGCCTGCGGAGGCTGAGCCGGCGGGGGCGGGGGCGGAGCCGGCGGGGGCGGAGCCGGTGGGGGCGGAGCCGGTGGGGGCGGAGAGGCTCATCGCGATCAGCGCGGCCACTTCTGAGACGACGGTGAGTCGCTGGGTCAGCCCGGCGGGCACCCACCCCGGGTCCAGGCCCAGCGCTCTGACGGCGTACGGCAGGACCACGAGGACGAGCGACCCGAGCGCGACGAGGCTGAGCGCACGGGCCGCCCTTGCGCCCCTTCCGCCGCTTCCGCGCCTTCCGCCCCCTCCGCCCCTTGCGGCCGTGATCCGGGAGAGGGTCAACCCCGCGACCGGAATGCTCAGGAAGGCAACGAACGCGGCATAACGATGGATCCCGCCTGACATCGACAGCGACACCCCCGGCCTGTCCGTGGGGAACCCGGCGACCAGCAGCAGGCAGCAGCTCCACAGGGCCGCCAGCAGCGCGACGCCGCGGTGCAGCCGTGCCAGCCGTACGGCGAGCACGGCCGAGCCGGACGCGAGAAGCACCAGCGAGACGGGCAGCAGCCAGCCATGCGGCGCGAAGGCATACTCGCTGATCATGTCCCGCAGCGGGTCGAGGCCGGACACCAGGTGCAGGAGCACCATCGCGGCCACACCCGTGCCGACGATCACGTACCCGGCCTGATCCGCGCTGTCATGCCGCCCGGTGATATCGCTGAACCGCATCCCCATGGCTCATCACTGTGGCCATGGGCCTTCGACCGGCCCATCGGAGATCGGCCCGACCCGGCCCTGAGGCGCCCCCTAGGCGCGTTGGGGTCCGTACGGCGCCGGCCCCTGGGGATCAGCGACGTGACCAGCGCGAACGATCTCAGGAGGCGTCGGCGGAGTCGGCCGGGGCGGTCTCGGGAGTGGAGACGCGGAACCAGCGGCAGCCGTACCGGCCCAGCTCGAACTCCGCGCGGCCGTCGTCGGAGATCTCGATCGTGCCGTCCACGAGCAGGTCGGTGAGGACCTTGGACGAGTCGACGCCGTCGAGCGTGATCTCGACCTTGGTCTCGGCGTCGCTGAAGTTGTGCACGGCCACGACGGTCTCGCCGTCCGCGTCGGCCCGGTGGGCGAGCACCGGATCGGCCCCGGAGTCCAGCACGGCGGACTCGCCCCACGCCAGCTCGGGACACTCGCGGTAGAGCCGGATGAGCCGGGTGATCCAGAGCAGCAACGAGTCGGGATCCCGCTGCTGGGCGCTGACATTGACCTCCTCAGGGCCGTAGTCCCCCTTGGGCATGCCATTCTGGATTTTGGAGGGGTCGGCCGTGGTGAACCCGCCGTTGCGGTTCGGGGTCCACTGCATGGGCGTGCGGACGGCCTGGCGGCCCTCCAGCTCCAGGTTCTCCCCCATGCCGATCTCCTCGCCGTAGAAGAGGACCGGAGTGCCCGGCAAGGAGAACAGCAGGCTGTAGACCATCTTGATCCGGTCCATGTCGCCGCCGAGCATCGTGGGGAGACGGCGGCGCAGGCCCCGGCCGTAGAGCTGCATGTCCTTGTCCGGGCCGAAGGCGGCGAAGACCTCCTGACGCTCGGAGTCGCTGAGCTTGTCCAGCGTGAGCTCGTCGTGGTTGCGGACGAACGTCGCCCAGTGGCTGTCCTTGGGCGGCCGGGGCCGCTCCCGCATCGCGTCGGCGAGGGGCCTGGCGTCCTGGCGGGCCAGCGAGAGGTAGGTCCGCTGCATGCCGATGAAGTCGAAGCACATCGTGATCTCGTTGCCGAGGGAGCTGCCGAAATACTTGACCAGGTCGTCGTAGGGCAGGTTCACCTCACCGAGGAGCGCGGCGCTGCCGTCCCTGCGATTCATGAAGGCCCTCAGATCGGCGAAGAACTCGTGCGGATCGGGCAACTTGTCACTGTCGGTGTCGGTGACCTGCTCGACGAGGAACGGCACGGCGTCGACGCGGAAGCCGGAGAGCCCCAGCTCCATCCAGAACCCGAGGATCCGGGCGATCTCGTCCCGCACCTCGGGATTGGCCGTGTTCAGGTCAGGCTGAAACCGGTAAAACCGGTGGAAATAATACTGTCTGGTCTTCTCGTCGTACTCCCACAGGCTGTTCTCCTTGTCGGGGAAAACGATGCCCTTGGGGTCGTCGGGCTCGGGCTTGTCCGACCAGATGTACCAGTCGCGGTAGCGGGAGTCCCTGCTGGAGCGGGCGTCCTTGAACCAGGGGTGCTCGTCGGAGGTGTGGTTGACGACAAGGTCGGCGATCACCCGGATGCCGCGGTCCCTCGCCACCCGCATGAACTCGACGAAGTCCCCGAGCGTGCCGAGGCGGGGGTCCACGCTGTAGAAATCGGTGATGTCGTAGCCGTCGTCGCGGTCGGGCGTCGGGAAGAACGGCATCAGCCAGATGCAGGTCACACCCAGTCTGTCGAGATGGTCGATGTGCTGGATGGCTCCCCGGAAGTCGCCGATCCCGTCGCCGTCGCCGTCGGCGTACGTCTCGATGTCCAGGCAGTAGACGACCGCGTTCTTCCACCACAGGTCCGACGTCATGCTCAGTCTCATGGCCCTTCCGGCTGCCCGGCAAAGGCCCGGCAAAACATCCGGGCCCGCGCCGCCGGAGCGGACGCGGGCCCGGATCTCGAACCGTTGAGCTGTTTTGACGAACCCTGCGAGCCGTCCGGGAACAGCGCCCCCGGGGCTCGTAGAGCTATGTTTCAGAGCTTAGAGCGGCGTGACCTGCTCGGCCTGCGGACCCTTGTTGCCCTGGACGGTCACGTAGCTGACGCGCTGGTTCTCGTCCAGGCTGCGGTAACCACTCGAGGTGATCGCCGAGTAGTGAACGAACACGTCAGGGGTACCGTCGTCCGGAGCGATGAACCCGAAGCCCTTTTCGGCGTTGAACCACTTGACGGTGCCTTCAGACAACTGCTTCTCCTTTTCGGGAGCCTCACCGCGTCACCAGGTCGATGACACGGGGCTGCTAGCGGACCCTACCCTGCATCCGCGAAAAACGCTGGAAAAGCAAGCACGCCCGCTGTCGGGAAATTCCCGAGTGCGCTTTTTGGAAAGAACACGTTCTTGGAAACCACCACTGCAACACCAGCAGCCTATACGCAGCCTACCCACATCTCCAAACACCTAAGCAGGCGCGGCCATATACCAGCGGGCATGGCCGTCGCCGCGGGTCAGCGAGTCGAGCCTGCGCGGCAACTCCTGCCGGGAGAACGGGTCGCCCAGCGCGTTGCGGATGTGGATCCCCACGGCGTACATGTCCCTGACCTCCATCAGCGTACTGTAGCCGGGCCATAGTCGCAGGTCAGAGCCGTATGCGTGGGCGAAGTCGTCCACGTCGGCGGCGGACAGGCCGAACCGGCGCTGCCCGTGGTAGGTGTGCACGAGGTCCCACTCCCGGGGCCCGACGGCGACGCCGTCCCAGTCGCACAGCACGACGTGGCCGTCCTGACAGCGCAGCAGGTTGTCGATCCACGCGTCGCCGTGCAGAAGGACGGCAGGGCCCGTCTCCAGGCCCTGCCAGCGGCCGGTGAGCTCCTCGATGCGGTCGCTCAGCCAGGCCCGCTGTCCGGCGGTGAGCACCTCGGCGCGGTGCTCCACGGCGTGCCGCACCTCGGCCAGCGGGTCGGTGAGCCGCCGCAGCGCCATGGGCGGCACCGGCAGCCGGTGCAGGTTGCGCAGCACCCGGCCCAGCTCGCTCGTGGTCGGACGGCCCCTCGACCGGACATACCTCCAGAACGTGACCGCCCGCCCGCCGTACACGATCGGCTGGCCGGGGATCTCGTCCACCGGCCGCACGGCCGGGAAGCCCCGGTCGGCGAGCCAGCGGGCCACCGCCAGCACGACCGGCAGCCGGGTCAGCGCGTCGGGGGCGGTCGCGATCCGCACGACCATGTCACCCAAGTCGCCCAAGTCGCCCGTGCCACCTGTGCCGCCCGTGCCGCCGCGGAGCCTGAACACCGCGTTGCTGCGCAGCCGCAGGAGCTGCGCGCCCGTGGCGTCGACCCCCAGTTGCCCGCAGACATCGCGGAGGAGCCCGAACGCCTCGTCGGCCAGCGGCCGGACTATGGTCCTCACGCGCGGCTCAGACCGGTCTCAGAAGTCGGCAGGAGACCGTCCGAACGCAGCAGGCCGTCCAGGGCCAGCCGTGGCGACGACTCCGCCAGCACCTGCCGCAGATGCCGCACGGCGGGCAGCCGCGGGTCCGCGTCGGCCAGCAGCGCCCTGGCCCGGGTGACCACGATCGAGGTGCGGTGCTCGGCCGGCACCTGCCGCAGCGCCTCGGCGGCGATCCGGCAGGCCTCCTCGTGGTCCCCCTGCCTCGCCAGGTGACTGGCCTGGTCGAGCAGGATCAGGGCGGGGTCGATCGTGTGGAAGCCGGGCGGGAACGCGTCGAGGCCGTTGATCTGCTCGGCGTCGCCCAGCTCGATCAGCGTCCCGGTCCGGTAGAACATCATCCTTTTCTCGGTGAAGACGAAGGCCAGGTCGTCCTGGCTCATGCCGCGCATGCGGGCGAAGATCTGCTCGGCCTCCGCGAGGGCGATCCTGGCCGCCTTGCCGTCCCCCATCCGGGCCAGCGCCCGCGCCTCGGCCGCCGCCGCGAGGGCCGCCGGGGAGCTCGGGGCCGACCCGGCCAGCATCCGGGCCTCCCGTGCCAGCCGTACGGTCTCGTTGAGGTCGCCGTAGTAGTAGAGCAGCATCGTCTGCTGCGCCCGGACGAGGGCGCGCAGGCGGAGGTCGCCGACGTCGTCGGAGGCGGCGCGGGCCGTGCCGTACCACGCGTGGGCCTGCCGCGTGTCGCCCAGCTTCATCAGCGCGTCGGCGGACAGCAGGGCGAGCATGGTCGTGGCCGTGAGGAGGCGGCGCTGGACCGAGGACGGCTGGCGGGCCCCGCTCAGCTTCCGCACGTCGGAGAGCTCCAGCATGACCCGGCACAGCATCGGCATCGGCGGTGTGGTCATGTACTCCCGGCGGTAACGGAGGACCTGCTCGTCCAGCCGGTCGAGCTGGTCCTCGGTCACCGTGCCCGCCGCGAGGGTCCGGTCGAGATCGTGCCGGGTGCCCTCGACCTCGGCGAAGAACCGGCCGTTCGGCGTTCCGAGAAGCATGGCCTGGTGGAAGAGCGCCCTGCGCTCGGTGTCGTCGCCGCCCGCGTCGTCGAGGTGGACGGGCTCCTCGGACTGGCCGGGGCCGACCACGACGACCTTCTGGCCGCCCGAGTCCTCGCAGTAGTCCGCGGCGAGGCCGAGCCGTACGGCGTTGGCCCTGTAGAGCCGCGCGAGCAGGTCGATGGTCTGGGGGCGGGGGCGCGCCCGGTTGTTCTCCCAGGCGTTCAGGAGGTCGATGCTGGCACGGGGCAGGCCGAGGGACTGCCGCTCACACAGTGACTCCAGCTCCTCGATCGCCTGCCTGGCCGACCAGCCGCGGCCGAGCCGATGGGCCTTGAGCATGCTCACACCGCAACATCCGTGGATCGCCTGGACCGTCTGCCAGAGCGTCCACTGCCGGGCTTCGGCCTGCTCACGCCAGCGACGAGCGCATGCGGGTGAATGTTCTCCACGGGCCATGTACGTGCCCCTCCGCAGTTGGAGTGTCGCAGTTACGGATATTTCCCCAACGTAAACCCGCATGTACCGAACCACCCCGCACCGTTATGCGTTCGTGGCCCGGGACCCGAGGCTGTTCCACGGAATACCCACGAGTTCCCTGGTTATTGCACGGTTTCGCGGAATCGCCGCGATTGCCGGTAGGACAGCACGGGTTCACCCTTTCCGGTGTTAGGTCCCAACTGATGGGCCACAACGTCCCCCGGAGGCCACCATGACGGCAGATCGCAGCGAGGCGATGGACCATCTCGAGCGGCTCGCCGCTCAACTGGAGGCCCACTCCTTCCAGGTGCGCCTGTCAGCGCCCGCCGGGCTCTACCCGCGCCTGCGCGTGGTCAACCCCATGGCCCCCGCCATGGCGGAGGACGTCCTGGCGTCGAACGCCAACGACGGCGAGTGGTGGTACTGGCTGTCGTGGGCGGGCCGCATCGGGCACGCCTCCGACGTCGTCACCGCCGCCGAGCGGATCGCCAGCGTCCTCCACGTCATCCGCAGGTAGCACCGGGTAGCGCCATGTAGCGTCAGGGCCCGTCAACGCGGCTGGAGGACGCCGTCCACGTAGAGGTCCACCTTCTCGTTGTAGAAGGCGACCAGGCCGGCGATCTTCTGGCTCTCGGGGAGGGGCGCCGGGTAGGACCAGACCAGGTCCTTGCCGCCCTCGCCCTCCCCCACGGACCAGTACTCCGCCTGGCCCTTGTACGGGCAGTGGGTCACCGTGTCCGAACGGTGCAGCAGATCGAGCCGGACGTCCGTCTTCGGCAGGTAGTAGCGCGGCCGAAGCCCCGTCTCGAACAGGATCCGCGGGCTGCGCGAGTCGGCGACCGTCACGCCGTCGACCTCCACGCGGACATGCCGGGAGCTCGCCAGGATGTCCACCCTCCGGTACGGATCACGGGGGTGGACGGTGACCTCCTCGTCCTCCTCGAACCAGTTGTCCATGGACTCCCAGTCGAGCCGGACGTGCCCGCGGATCTGCTCCAGCGGGGCGTCGTCCCCGTAGACGAGGGCGGCGTCGGGCCTCCCGGCAACGTCATGGAGCTCCCCGTCGCCGCGGCTCGGGGAGTGCTCCTTCCGGCCGGACGCCTTCAGCGACTCCATGTCGACGTCGTCGGCCGGGAAATAGTAGGTCGGGTAATACGGCAACTCCCACACCAGCAGGGCGCGGATGGTGTCGGCCACCGGCCGCCCGTTGACATAGGCCCGCACACGCTTGGCCGTCGTCTCGACGCGGACACGGCCCCGTTTGGTCGGTTCCATGCCGGTCGCAACCACCGGACGCCGGGCCCTTATTCCCGCACTTCCCGCACTTCCGCCGCACTTCCGCCGCACTTCCGGGGGGCACTTCCGTACGGCCTGCCTCACAATCCGTATTTCGCGATGTGCGGCCGCGGGCCCGGGACCGCTATCGACAGCGAGCGGATTAGTCGCTTACCCTCGGCTAGGTGGGTCTTCGCCTTTACGATACGCATGGTCGCACAGCGCGTGATTTCACCCCCCGAATTCCCGGAATGGTGTCCATTTATCTCTGCGGCCCCACCGTCGTCGTTCCGCCGCACGTCGGGCAGATCAGGTCGCAGGTGAGTTTCGACATTCTGCATCGGTGGCTGAGGACCAAGGGCTACAAAGTGCTCCTGTGCCGGAACGTCACGGACATCGAAGACAAGATAATCGGCAGGTCCCTTTCCGAGGGAAAGCCGTGGTGGCGGATCACCGACCCGGTCTACCGGTCCTTCGCCCGGACTTACGCCACGCTCGGCTGCCTTCCGCCCAGCGTGGAGCCACGGGCGACCGGCCACATCCCCGAGATGATCGAGATGATCGAGGAGCTCGTGGCCGCCGGGCACGCCTACGAGTCCGACGGGAACGTCTACTTTTCCGTCGACTCCTACGCCGATTACGGATCGCTGTCCCGGCAGCAGGCGAAGCACATGCGGATCACCGAGGAGAACGAGCGCGGAAAACGCGACCCCCGCGATTTCGCGCTCTGGAAGCGGGCCAAGCCGGGCGAGCCGTTCTGGACCGCGCCATGGGGCGAGGGACGGCCCGGGTGGCATCTGGAATGCTCGGCCATGGCCCGGAAATACCTCGGCGCGGAATTCGACATCCACGGCGGCGGGGCCAATCTGATATTTCCGCACCACGAGAACGAGATCGCCCAGTCGCGTGCGGCGGGAGACTCGTTCGCGCGTTTCTGGCTGCACAACGGGCCGGTGACGCACCGCGGTGAGAAAATCCGCAAGCACGTCCGCAACCCGCTCGCCGTCCCGGCCCTGCTCGATCGGATTCGCCCGGTGGAGCTCCGCTATTACCTCGCGGCCGCCCATTATCGCTCGCCGATGGAATTCTCGGTGGAGGCGGTCGAGGAGGCGGCCACGGCCTACCGCCGGATCGAACGGTTCGTGCTCCGGGTCGCCTCACCGGCCGGCGCGGGGACGGGTTCCGGGCTGGGCTCGGATGTGGTTCCGGGGCTGGTTACGGAGCTTCCGGCGCAGTTCAGCGGCGCCATGGACAACGACCTGAACGTCTCGCAGGCACTGTCGGCCGTCCACGCCGCCGTCGGCGAGGGCAACGCCGCGCTCGGCTCCGGAGACGAGGAAAGGGCCGCCGGCAAATGCCGCTCGGTGCGGGCGATGCTGAATGTCCTCGGCCTTGACCCGATGAGCGAGAACTGGGCACGGGAAACGCACCTCCAGGATGTCGCGGGAGCCGTACTCCGCGTCGCCAAGAATCTCGCCGCGGCCAGCGCCGCGCAGGGAGATCACGAACGCGCCCGGATCATGGAGCTCCAGATCGACATGGCCCTCAGAAAACGCCGCCAAATCAAGCACTCCGCGCTTATCAGATAGATCTCCATCCGCTGCGCACGCCCTGAACCGACAGCGGCCAGGCGCCCGCATCCATGAGCGCCGCCCACGCGCCTCCTCAGGCACACTGCCCCGCGGGGTGGACGTCCGTAGGCACGCTGCCGGGCGGATGCTCCCGGCAGCCGGCCACGCGCCCGCGCGGATCACCCAGCCGGTTCCGTGCTCGTCACCGCCGCGGGCTCATCCAGCCCCCGCACACGACCGTCGCCAGACACATGCGAACACCACGCGGCGGTGTAGCCCGGGAAGGTGGGCACCGTCACGACTCCTCGCCGGGTGATCGCAGCCCAGTCGCGTTCGGGTTACGGACCGGCCGGGTGGGGGTCGCTGCGGGGGTCGCCGTAGGCTGCCCGAGTGAGAAGGATCGTGATCGACTGCGACCCGGGGATCGACGACGCGCTGGCGATCACCCTCGCCCACGGCAGCCCCGAGCTGGAAATCCTGGGGATCACCACGGTCGGTGGCAACGTCTCCCTGGAGAAGACCACCGCCAACGCCCTGAAGCTCAGGGAGTTCCTGGGATTTCCCGAGGTTCCCGTCGTCCCCGGAAGCCCTGGTGCGCTACTTCGGAGCCGGGTCGACGCGGCGGACGTCCACGGTGACTCGGGGCTCGGGGACACCCGGCTGCCGCCGGCCACGCTCCCGCCCTCGGACGGTCACGCCGTCGACTTCATCATCGAGACGCTCGCCGCGCACCCCGGCGAGGTCACGCTCGTGGGCATCGGCCCGCTGACCAACGTGGCCCTGGCCGTCCGCAAAGAGCCGCGGGTCACCGAATGGGCCCGGGAGTTCGTAATCCTCGGAGGCTCCTACACCAGGGGCAACTTCACCCCGGCCGCCGAGTTCAACATCGCGGCCGATCCGGAGGCGGCGGCCATCGTCTTCACCGCCGGATGGACCGTCACGATGATCGGTCTCGACGTCAGCCGGTCCGCCCTGGCCACGGGGGCGGTGGTCGACCGCATGCGCGCGATGGGCCGTCTGGGCGCCGACCTGCTCGTGCCTTGCGCCGAGTTCTACGGCATGGTGACGGCGGACGACGGCCCGGCCGTACACGACGTGTGCGCGATCGCTTACCTCATCGACCCGACGCTGATCGAGATACAGCCCGCCGTGGTCGAGGTCGAGACTGTGGGCCGTTTCACGTCAGGCATGACGGTGGTCGACTTCGACCTGGGCGACCGTGCCCCCAACGCCCTGGTCGGCACCTCGATCGACGTCCCCCGGTTCTGGGAACTCACCCTGTCCGCCTACGACCAAGTCGCCCGGCAGTGTGAGGGTGTGGTCGCCCTGGAGTCCTGTCAGGAGGCGGTGGTCGAGGGTCGTTAACGAGGGACCCTTCTGGCCATCCCCGCGGGGGTCTAGCTGTTCTCCGCCAACTCCGCCGGCCGCGCCCGGGCCCTGCGGGCCTGCTGCGCCGCTGACCTCGCACACGGCTGGGGCGCCCCTGAACGCGAAGCGGCTTTACTAGCGAGTCCGTTTTGTCGACAATCGACGGAACTGACTCGACGTTGGACTGGTGAGCGTGCCGATCACGACCTTGCAGATGGCCGCCATGGCCCGGGGCTACCGGGCGGGCGAGTTCACGCCCGCCGACGTGGTGACCGAGGTCTACCGGAGGATCAAGGAACGCGGGGACGACGGCGTCTGGATCAGCCTGCGGCCCGAGGGCGAGGTCCTCGCGTCCCTCCAACGCCTGCCGCGGCCCGCGGGGCACGCCGGACACGATCGGCTTCCCCTGTACGGCATTCCGTTCGCGGTCAAGGACAACATCGACGTCGCCGGCCTGCCGACCACGGCGGCCTGCCCCGCCTACGCCTACCGGCCGTCCCGTTCGGCGCCGATCGTCGAGAGGCTTCTCGCCGCGGGAGCCGTACTGATCGGAAAGAACAACCTCGACCAGTTCGCCACGGGACTCTCCGGATCGCGCAGCCCGTACGGCTCCTGTGAGTCGCCGCTCGTGCCCGGACTGATCTCCGGGGGCTCGAGTTCGGGGTCGGCGGCGGCGGTGAGCGCGGGGCTGGTCAGTTTCTCCATCGGCACCGACACGGCCGGGTCGGGCCGGGTGCCCGCCGCCATGACGGGCACCGTCGGCCTCAAGCCCTCGCGCGGGCTGGTGAGCACGCTCGGGATCGTCCCCGCGTGCGCGTCGCTGGACTGCCCGAGCGTGTTCGCCCTGTCGGTGCCCGACGCCGCCGCCGTCCTGTCGGTCATCGCGGGGTTCGAGCCGGACGACCCGTGGTCGCGGCGGTTCCCCGCTCCGGAGCCGGTCGCCGGCGAGCGGCTCCGGATCGGAGTGCCCGAGGCGCCGGAGTTCTTCGGCGACGCGGCCGCCGAAGCGGGCTTCGCCGAGGCGGCTGTACGGCTGGCCGGTCTGGGCCATGAGATCGTCCCCGTCGACCTGGGGCCGTTCCTCGCGGCCGGGCGGCTGCTCTACGAGGGCCCGTGGGTGGCCGAGAGACTCGCGGGCGTCGGCGACTTCGTCGCGTCCCACCCCGAGGCCGTCCATCCGGTCACCGCCCAGGTCCTCGCAACAGGGCGCGACATCAAGGGGGCCGACGTGTTCCGGGGCCTCCACCGGCTTGGTGAGCTGGGCGGGCAGACCCGGCGGACATGGGCCGGGATCGACGTGCTCGTGGTCCCCACGGTGCCGACGACCTTCACCCTGGACGAGATGGCCGCCGACCCCATCGGCCGCAACACCATGCTCGGCCACTACACGACCTTCACCAACCTGCTCGACCTCGCGGCGGTGGCGGTGCCCGCCGGGATGACGTCCGCGGGCAGGCCGCACGGAGTGACCCTGCTCGCCCCCACCGGCTCCGACGGCCTGCTCGCGGGCCTGGCCACCGTGTTCCACCAGGCCGCCGGCGGCATGACCGGCGCCACGCCGTACCCGCTGCTGCCTCTGGAAAGGGACCCGGAACGAGGCTCGGAGCGGGCCCCGGCCGATGAGGTGCTGCTGGCCGTCGTCGGCGCCCACCGCACGGGCCAGCCGCTTCATCCCGAGCTGGCCGCGCTCGGCGCCGTCGGCAGGGGCCTGGCCAGTACGGCGTCCGCCTATCGCCTGTACGACCTGGGCGACCGTCCCGGCCTGATCCGGGACCAGGACGGCGGCGTGATAGAGGTGGAGCTCCACCGGGTCACCCACGAGGCGCTCGGCCGCCTCCTCGTGACGATCCCGCCTCCCCTGGGCCTCGGGACCGTCGAGCTGTCCGACGGCCGCCTCGTCACCGGTTTCCTCTGTGAACCGCACGCCCTGCCGGGCGCCGAGGACATCACCTCCTACGGCAGCTGGCCCGCGTACCTCGCTGCGGCGAACCGGACATGACTTGAAATATGACTACACATCGCAGGAAACATAGGTTTCCTACGCTCCCGACATGGCGGACATATTCGACTCATATCCCCTAGCCGATGCATGGGACGAGCTGTTCGAACGGCCGGGCGTCCCCCGTCCGCCGTGCTGGGCCGGAGAGGGTGCCGGCCCCGGCCCCACGAACAGGTCGAGGGCGGAAGAAGGACACGTCGTGGTCGCCCGCGGGAGGACTACTCGGACGTGCCGCCGCTGAAGAGGGCCCGCCGGCCATCAGAAGGTGCCGGTGAAGGTGACCCGCCTCGCCTGAAACCGGCCTCAGCACATCAGCGGAAGTGGAAGTTACCCCGCGAGGGTAATCCTGGTGATTTCGTGGGAATCATGAGGGCAACAGTTGAGAGGAGGGCCCCGATGAAGAAGGTGCAGATCGTGCCGCGACCGCGGCCACCGAAGCACCCCGAGCCCGTCGACCTGCGCACCCCTTCGGGCCGGGTCCTTCCGTTCTGAGAAGGTCACGGCCCTTCTGAGAAGGTCATGGCCTTGAGGGCGGTTCAGCTCCGGGCCAGCTCGTAGCAGCGGCCGAAGCCCTCCAGCACGGCGGGCCAGGAGCACTTCACCGGTTGCGTCTCCCGGTTGTGCTCGGCGATGGACAGCCGTAGCTCGGTGTCGCGGGTCAGCCTGACGACGGCCGAGACCAGGTCGTCGAAGGTCCTTCCCAGCAGGCCCTCCTTGCCGGGCCGTACGAAGTCGGCCACGCCGCTCTGGGCGCGGGCGACGACCGGGACTCCGGCCGAGCGGGCCTCGAGCGCGGCGAGGCCGAACGACTCGCGCGGCGCCGGGGCCACGAACACGTCGGCCGAGGCGAGCAGGTCCTTGATCTGCTCCCGGCTGAACCTGCCGGGCAACGACACCCAATCCAGCCGCCGAGCCCGCAGGTGGCGCTCCATCCGGGTCCGGGCGGGGCCGTCGCCCACGATCGTGGCCCGCATCATGACGTCCCTCGGCACCCGCGCGCGCGCCGCCTCCAGCAGCTTCAGCAGCCGCATCGGCTGCTTGCGCGGCGCCAGCCGCCCCACCGCCACTACATGGACGGCCTCGCCTCGCACCGCCGGGGCCGTGGGCCGCCAGGCCGAGACGTCGAGCCCGTTGGACACGACCTGCACCGGCACGCGGGGCCCGGCGACGGCGCGGATCGGGCGGGCGGCCGCCTCGCTCACGGCGGTCGCGACCAGCCCCCACCGCCGCCACTCGAACGCCGCCTGCAGCGCCCGGTAGACGCCCCGCGTCACGGGATCCCACATGCTGTGAACCGTCACGACGACCGGCAGCCCCGCCCGCACGGCCGCCCGCACGCCCATCCAGGCGAACGGCGAGACCGCGCCGGTGTGGACGTGGACCACCTCGGGCCGGAGGGAGGTCATGAGCCGGATCAGGTGGGAGGTGCCACGCGGGTGCACCGGCAGGTCGAACGGCAGCGCCGCCACCACGCGGTGCACGCCGGGCAGGCTCTCCCCCGGTGTCGCCGTCGCCACCTCGACGCTGTGGCCCGCCTCCCGCTGCGCTCTGACGAGGTCGGCCACCTGGACTTCGATGCCCCCGAGCCGCGGCAGGTAGCAGTCACTGACGTGAAGGATCCTCACCGAGCCAGCGTGGCAGAGTGGACGACGCCCATCAAACCGCGTCCATGCCGGGAGGGGCGGCCGCACGCCGGGAGCCCACGTGGGATCATGGGGCAGGACGAGGACGACACTTCGTGGAGCACGATGACAACGTTCGGCAGCCGGGATAAGGACGCCGGGATGAAGACGGCGGTGTTCTTCCACGCCCATCCCGATGACGAAGCGCTGCTGACCGCCGGGACCATGGCGATGCTGGCGAGCGAGGGGCACCGGGTCGTGCTGGTCGTGGCGACCGCCGGGGAGCGCGGCCTGGCCGAGCTTCCCCACGGCGACGAGCTCGCGAGGACCAGGATGGACGAGCTCCACAAGTCGGCGGCGGCGCTGGGCTGCGCCCGCGTCGTGCAGCTCGGGTACGGCGACTCCGGCCTGGCCATCGACGGCGGCGTCGCGGACGACCGCCCGGAGAACGCGTTCATCGACGTCGACATCGAGGAGGCGGCGCAGCGGCTGGCCGCGATCCTCAAGGAGGAGACCGCCGACCTGGTCACGATCTACGACCCCTCCGGCGGGTACGGCCATCCCGACCACGTCCAGGTCTACCGGGTCGGCACGCGGGCGGCCGAGATCGCCGGAACGCCGATCGTGCTGGAGGCGACGGCGAACCGGGACCCGCTCCTCAAGGGGGTGCGGCTGGCCGCCCGCTTCTATCCGTCCATCGACGTCAGAAGCTTCGAGCGCGCCTACTCCCCAAGCCAGGTGATCACCCACCGGGTGAACGTCCGGAAGTACGCCAGGGCGAAGCGGGCCGCGATGGCCGCCCACGCGAGCCAGGCCACGGGCGGCGACGGCGACCGGACGCTGGGGGCCATGCTCAAGATCCCGCGCCTGGTGTACCGCTACGTGTTCGGCACCGAGTGGTACGTACGGCGCGGCCTTCCGCCCGGCACCCGGCTGCGGCACCCGTTCGACACTCCCTGATCGACACCCCTGATCGGCGACCCCTAAGGGTTCGATCATCCCCCGGGAGGAGACCCCCACTACGATCTCCCGGCAGACTGAAGGGGACCGAGGACAAACTGGGGGCGTTGGCGAGTGAACAAGAAGTGGCTGCAGATCGCCCTCTCCACGGCGTCTCTCGCGCTGGCGGTCGCGCTCGTGGTCTATCTGCCGCAGATCGTGCACGCGCTGACCGGGGCCAAGGTGAGCTGGCATGAGATCGGCCGCGAGTTCGGCAGGCTGAGCTGGCAGACGATCGTCCTCATGACAGCGTTGTGGCTGGCCAGTCTCTGGGCGTACACCTTCGTGATGACCTCGGCGTTGCCCGGCCTCACCCACCTCCAGGCGCTGACGCTCAACGCCGCCGGGAGCGCGGTCAGCAACCTGCTGCCGTTCGGCGGAGCGGCCGGCGTCGCCGTGACGTTCGGCATGACCCGCGGCTGGGGCTTCGCCAACCGCCCGATCGTCGTCTACACCCTGGTCACCGGCATCTGGAACTCCCTGTTCCGGTTCATCCTGCCCGCCGTGGGCATCCTCGGCCTGCTCGTGGCGGGCAAGGCCACCAATCCCACGGTGGCCAAGGCCGGATGGGCCGGAGCCGTCTCGATCCTGGCGCTGGTCGCCGTCGTGGCCGCCGCGCTCTACTGGGACCGCGCCGCGGGCGCCCTGGGCCGGGCCCTCGACGGTCTCGTACGGCTCGCGCCCCGCAGGTTCCGGCCCGCCGAGCACGCCGCCTCGGCGGCCATCGAACGGCTCCGCCGGGACACCGCGGAGATCATCCACAGGAAGTGGCTCGGCCTCTCGCTCGGCATGATCAGCTTCCTCGCCCTCCAGTGCCTCATCATGGCCGCCTGTCTCGTGGCCACCGGCTCCTATCCCGGCCCGGCCGAGACGGTCGCCGTCTTCGCGCTGAGCCGGGTGCTGACCACGGCCCTCGTCACGCCGAGCGGCGCGGGGATCATGGAGGGCGGGGTGGCCGCCCTGCTGATCGGCGCGTTCGGGCAGCACGCGAGCGGGGCGACCGCGGCCGCCATCCTCTTCGGCTTCTGGACGTACACGATCGAGATCCCCTGGGGCGGGCTGGCGCTGGGCGGGTGGGCGCTGCTCCGCAGGCGCGACGGCCGGGCCGCCCAGGCCAGGTCCGAGTCCGAGGCCGCGCTCGCCGTTTCTCCCGACCCGGGCCACGTGATCACCTAGGATCACAGTCTGGGAGAGTGAGGGTGTCGGCGTTGGCAAAGACCTTGTGCCCGCTTCGCGGGCGCGCATACCGTTGCGGCTGACATGGAGCGGCAAGCAGGAGCGGGCGAGCACGGCGCGCGGCGATCGCCCGGCGGCGACCACATGCGCATGACGACACGCACGACCACGGGCATGACCACGAGCACGATCACAGGCGTGAGCACGGGCATGAGCACGGGCATGAGCACGGGCACGGCGCGGCGGCGGATGAGCGTCCGATGAGCCCTGTGCCGACCAGTTCAGGGCCCGCCAGTTCAGGGCCCGCCACGAGTGGCGTGGCGTTCCGGGTCCTCGGCCCGGTCGAGGCGTACGACGGCGCCGGGGAGCTCGATCTCGGCGGCCTGCGGCAGCGTGCGGTGCTGGCCCGCCTGCTCGTGGCGCGCGGCCAGGTCGTCCCCGTGGACACCCTGTTATTCGACCTGTGGGACGACGACGCGGCCAAGGGCGCGCAGTCGGGGCTCCAGGTCTACATCTCCCGGCTGCGCCGGGTCCTCGAGCCCAACCGGCCACGCGGGGGGCCGAACCGGCTGCTCGTGACGGTGGCGTCCGGCTACGCCCTGCGGGCCGCGCCCGAGCAGGTGGACGCCCTGCGCTTCGAGGCGACCGTCCGGTCGGCCGGAGAGCGGCTGGACGACAACCCCCAGGCCGCGCGGGCGAGGCTCGAATCGGCGCTCGGTCTCTGGCAGGGCACGCCGTACTCCGACTTCGCGGACCAGCCGTGGGCAGAGGCCGAGGTCGCGCGGCTGAGCGAGCTGCGGCTGGTCGCCCGTGAGCGGCACGCCGACGCGGGTCTGCGGATGGGCCTGCACGCCGAGACCGTGCCCGACCTGGAGGCGCTGACCACCCAGCACGCGCTGCGGGAGGAGGGCTGGCGGCTGCTCGCGCTGGGCCTCTACCGCTGCGGACGGCAGGGCGACGCGCTGGCCGCGCTCCGCAAGGCCCGCACGATCCTGGACGACGAGCTGGGCATCGACCCCGGGCCCGCGCTGCGGAAGCTGGAGTCCGACATCCTGTCCCAGGATCCCGGGCTCGACCTCGTCCTCCCGGCCGCCCGGCGCGCCGTGGAGATCACGGCGACGTGGCCGCCCCGGCCGGTCGAGACGGGAGCGTTGCCGCCCCTGGAGCCCGAGCCGTTCGTGGGGCGCGACGCCGAGCTGACCACGCTGGCGGCCGCCGCGCCGCGCGCGCAGGCGGGCCGTTTCACGGTCGCCGTGATCGGCGGAGACCCGGGCGCGGGCAAGACCACGCTGGTGCGGCAGCTGTCCGGCCGGCTCGAAACCGAGGGATGGGTGGCGGCGGCAGGCGGCTGCCCGGACAGCAGCGCGACGCCGCCGGGCTGGGCGTGGGTCGAGGTGCTGCGGACGCTCATCGCGAGGAGGGGCGCGGGCGAGTACGCCGCGCTGCTGGCCCCGCTGCTCGACGACGCCGCGCCGGACGCCGGAGACGACGAGGCGTCGGGCGGCTTCCGGCTGCACCGGGCCGTCGGCGGCTACCTGTCGGCCGTCGCCCGCGAGGCCCCGCTGCTGATCCTCCTCGAGGACCTGCACTGGGCCGACGACCAGACGCTCGCCCTGCTCCGCGCGCTGCCCAGCCTGCTCGCCGCCAGCCGGGTGCTGATGGTCGTCACCTGCCGCGACGGCGAGCTGAACGACCAGCAGCAGGACGTGCTGGCCGCGCTCGCCCGGCTCCAGCCGGTGCGGGTGGGCCTCGACGGGCTCGACGACGCGTCGGTGGCCGAGCTGGTCCGCGCGACCTGCGTGCGCGACGTGGACGACGAGGTCGTCAGCACGATCGTCGAGCGGGCCGGGGGCAACCCGTTCTTCATCAAGGAGACCGTCCGCCTGTTCGAGGCCGAGGCGGACATCTCGGAGGTGCCCTCCGGGGTCCGCGACGTCCTGCGGCGGCGGATCGCCCGGCTGCCCGAGCGGGCCCAGCAGGTGCTCCTGCAGGCCGCGGTGATCGGCCGCGACGTGGACGTGGACGTTCTCGTGGACGTGTCCGGCGACGAGGACGCCGTGGTGGACGCGGTGGAGGCGGCGCTGCTGGCCGGGCTCGTGACGGAGCCGGGCCCCGGGCTGCTCCGGTTCGACCACGACCTCGTCAGGGACACGATCTACTCCGACGCCTCCCGGCTGCGCAGGTCGCGCCTGCACGGGGCGGTGGCCTCGGTGATCGAGCGGCGCGCCCCGGGCGACGTGGCCGCGCTGGCCCACCACTACGACGCGGCCGGGACGGTGGAGACGGCGGCGAAAGCCGTACGGTATGCGGGGCTGGCGGCCGAGCAGGCCG
This sequence comes from Planotetraspora sp. A-T 1434, assembly GCF_025420585.1. GTDB lineage: Bacteria > Actinomycetota > Actinomycetes > Streptosporangiales > Streptosporangiaceae > JAOEGB01. Next base: position 181,056 of record NZ_JAOEGB010000007.1, read on the forward strand.
AGCGGCGGTTCGCGCACCGGGAGGCGGCCTCACTGTGGCAGCAGGCCATCGCGGCCTTCGACCGCGCCCACGCCGGTGGCGGCGGCGTGAAGGACCGGCTGGAGCTACAGCTCCGCCTCATCCGCGCGCTAGCCCTGTGCGGTGACATGACCGCCGCCCGCGCGCACCGGCGCGACGCCATGGACGTGGCCCTGCCGCTGGGCGACCTGGAGCTCACCGCGCGGGTCGCCGCTGCCCTGGCGGTCCCGCACAAGGGCATCGCCCGCGACTTCACGCGTACGGCGTGGGAGATCGTCGACGTGACCGAGAAGGCCCTCGTCGAGTTGCCGGCGGGCGAGCAGTCGCTGCGGGCGAGCCTGCTGGCCACGCTCGCGCTGGAGCTGGAGGGGTCCGCCACGCAGCGCGGTTACCAGGCGTCCCTGGAGGCCGAGGAGCTGGCCCGGTCGAGCGGAGACCCCGCCCTGCTGGCGATGGCGCTCAGCGGGCGGCTCCGCCAGTCGTACACGCTCACGCAGGTGGACGAGCGCGAGACCATCGGCCGCGAACTGCTGGGGGTCGGCGCGGAGTCGGGGCAGATCGCGGTGCAGACGCTCGCCCATCTGGTGCTGCTGGAGTGCGCGGCGGCCCGGGGCGACTTCGCCGAGGCCGACGAGCATCTCGCACAGGCCGAGCGGCTCGGCCGGCAGTACGACCTGCCCGCCCCCGCCGCCGTGGGGGCCTGGTACGCCGGGCAGCGGCTGATGATCACCGGTGATTACGCGGGGGCCGAGCACGCCTACCGGAACGCGGCCAGGCTGACCGCCAGGGCCGGGATGCTGGAGGGCCGGCAGGACCTGCCGCTGATCGCCACGTTCTGCCTGCATCTGGTGGACGGCCGCGCGGCCGAGATGGTTGAGCCGCTCGGAGAGGCGCACCAGCGCGGGGCCAAGTGGACGCTGGACCCCTACGCCGTCGCGCTGGCCTCCGCCGGCCACGACAGGGACGCGCGGGTGATCGCCACCACGCGGGAGCCGGTGCGGACGGACTTCCTCTACGAGCTGGGCCTGATCTGGCGGGCGCTGGCCGGCATGCTGCTCGACGACACCGACCGGATGCGGGAGGCGTACGAGAAGCTCGCGCCCTTCCACGACCGGATCGGCGGCGCGGGCACGGGCGTGGTCGCCCTCTGGCCGGTGGCCAAGACGCTCGGCGATCTCGCCGTACGGCTCGGCCTGCCCGCCCGCGACCACTACGACAAGGCGCTGGCCGTGGCCGAACGGGTGGGCGTGCCGCGCTGGGTCGAGGACGCCCGCCAGGCCCTCAGCGGGCACGGGTAACCGACGAACGGACGGCAAGGGCAAGGTAAGGCTGGCCTTAGGAATGGCCTAATTTAGGAACGTCCTAGGAACAGCTCAGGAACTCTGTGACCGGCGGTGACACAGGTGCGGATACCCGACCCCACGTCCGCCTCGATCCTCGGCCTGCCGCTGTGGCTCGTGGTCGCGATCGGAGCGGTGGCGCTGTTCGGCGCGTTCCAGGTCTACTACTGGGTCGGCCGCAAGCTTGGCGAGGCGCTCTACCGGTCGCGGGTCGGCAGGAGGCTCGGGCGGCAGCGGATCGTCCAGGTCGAGAACGTCGTGCGCAGGTGGGGCTCACTCGCCGTGTACGGCTGCTTCTGGGTGCCGGGCCTGCGGCACACGCTGCCCTGGGTCGCCGGGGCGCTGCGGGTCGACTACCGGTGGTATCTCGTGGCCAGCGCCCTCGGCTGCCTGACGTGGGTGCCGATCACGGCGTTCGGGCTCTACTCCCTTCTGTGGGCCTGGGCCGGGCTCGCCCTGCGGTCGCCCGCGCTGGCCGTGGCGGTCCTCGCGGTCATCGCCGCGGCGGTCGCGGGCTGCCTCGTGTGGCGGCGAAGGGGCCGGAAGGCGCCCGCGGCCTCCTGACCGTCCGGGCCATGCGATCATGTCGGGATGCGTATCGGGCTACTCGGCGTGCTGGCGGCGGCCTTCCTCACCCCTTCCCTGGTCGGCACGACGGCGGCCGCGGCGGACGCTCCTCCGGTCACCGCCCGCGAGGCCTACCTGGTGGACGCCACGGCGGGAACGATCCAGTTCGCCAAGCGGGACACGCGACGCGTGCCGGTCGCGAGCCTCACCAAGGTCATGACCGCTTACGTCGTGCGGAAGCAGGCCAGGCTGGACGACGTCATCACGATCACCAAGGCGGACGTACGGCACGCCGCCACGAGCGGGGCGACCCAGGCCGGCCTGCGGGCGGGCGAGCGGCTGACGGTCCGCGACCTGCTCTACGGGCTCATGCTCCCCTCCGGGGCCGACGCCGCCCACGCGCTGGCCGAGCGGTACGGCCCGGGCACGCCGAGGTTCGTGGCCAAGATGAACGCGGCGGCCCGGTCCCTCGGGCTGGCCGACACGCGTTACGCCAACCCCGACGGCATGCCGTCCAGCGCGTACTCGACGGCGCGCGACCAGGCGGCTCTGGCCGGGCTGGCGCTGAAGGACCCGGTCATCGCGACGATCGCGAAGAGCCGTGAGCAGGTCCTGAGGAAGACGGGCCTTCATCGGGCGCACGTCTGGCACAACACCAACAAACTGCTGGGCGACGACGGCACCCTCGGGCTGAAGACGGGATACACGCAGAAGGCCGGATACTGTCTCACCTTCGCGGCGGTGCGGAACGGCCACACGTTCATCGGCGTCGTGCTGGGCGACGTGAGCGACGCCGGCCGCTTCGCGACCGCCCGCAAGCTCCTGCGCTGGGCGGGCGACGAGATGTCCGGCGACGACGACACGGCCGACAACCCCGCGGCGTGATCATGCGCATGTTCCCGCATGCACCGTCCCACCTGGCGCTTCCCGCGGCGTGATCATGCATGACGCGGGTACGCCCACCGGGCGGACACTGCATGATCACCGACAGTGTCGGCGCTGATCAGACCACGTGCGGCGGAATTCACGCATGATCACGATCCGGGAAAGTCCACATCCCCGCCCTTCCCGGGAAACCGTGCATGATCACGGCGACGGGGGGATGGGTCTCTAGGCGCGCGTCAGGCCGTGGCAGGCGATGGCGGCGGCGGCCACGACGTTGAGGGAGTCGACGCCCAGGTCCATGGCGGCGCGGCTCATCGGGATGCAGACCGGATGGTCGGCCTCGTGCAGCCAGTGGGAGGACAGGCCGTCACCCTCCGAGCCGAGCATCAGCGCGACCCGGTCCGCGAGCGGGACCTCGTCCAGCGGCACGGCCGACTGGTCCGGCGTGAGGGCGAGGAGCTGGAACCCCGCCTCGCGGATCTCGGCCAGGCCGCCGTGCCAGTCCGGCATGCGTGCGTACGGGATGGCGAACACCGCGCCCATGGAGACCTTCACGGACCTCCGGTAGAGGGGGTCGGCGCAGCGTGGCGACAGGATCACGGCATCGACGCCCAGCGCCGCCGCGCAGCGGAAGATCGCCCCGACGTTCCCATGGTCGACGAGGTCCTCCAGCACGACGATGCGGCGGGGCTGCCGGGCGCCGGGCAGGGCGCCGGACAGGAGGCCGGAGACCGGCGGCAGCGGGAGCCGTTCCATCGAGGCGAGCGCGCCCCGGTGCACCTGGAAGCCGGTGATCCCCTCCATGACCTCGTCGGAGACCACGTAGACGGTGACGCCCCCGATCACGTCGGCGAGCTGGTCCAGCCACTTGGCGGTCGTCAGCACCGACCGGACCGGGTGCCCGGCCGAGACGGCACGCCGGATGACCTTCTCCCCCTCAGCCACGAAAAGCCCGCGCTCGCCCTCAAGGCTCTTGCGCAGGTCCACGTCGCGCAGGCGCACGTAGTCCGCGAGGCGGGGATCGGCGGCGTCTTCGACTCCGATGACCACCCGCCAAGGGTACGGCCTGCGCGGCATGCGCCCCGATCCGGCGACCGGCGGAGCCTACCGGCCCCGGCGAGCACCCCCGGGTCGGTCGTGACGACGATCGGCTTGGTCAAGACATATCGCAACAGGCATCACAGCTTGCGCAGATTTCATAGCCTTTGGTAATCACAGCACCAAAACCAGCGTTTTGCCGCCGTTCGCCTTGCCAGTATCGTTCCGTAAGCATTACGCAGAAACTCCCCATATGGTCCCGCAGAGGCGCGCACTGTCGGGGGCCACTCGACACCGAAGAGGACACCGTGGGCGGACGGCACCGCACAGACGAACTCGAGGGCGGCTTCAACCCCTACAACGAGCCGCCACCGCGCCGGCGTGCCAGCCGGGGCAAGGTGTTCGTCCCGCTGGCCGGCGCGGTCGCCCTGGCCGTGCTCCTCGGCGTCGCGGCCTACGTGGTCGTGAACAAGAACCCGAGCTGCGGCAGCGACAAGATCGCCCTGTCGGTGGTCGCCTCGCCGGACATCCAGCCCGCCGTCCAGAAGGTCGCGGGCAGGTTCACCCAGGCGGGCAAGGCGATCGACGGCAAATGCGTGGCGGTCACGGTGAAGGCCGCCGACTCCGCCGACGTGGCCAACGCGATGTCGGGCAGCGGCCCCACCAACGCCAAGGTGAACCCGGACATCTGGGTGCCCGACTCCAGCCTGTGGCTGGCCGGTCTGGCGAAGGACGGGTCCGGGAAGCCGACGGGCAGCGCCGCCCACTCCCCCATCGTCCTGACGGCGTCGAAGGCCGGGGCCGAGAAGCTCCAGGCGGCCTTCAGCCCGGCCAGCTGGACCGGCCTCATGAGCGCCGCCAACGCCGGAAACCCCGACGGCCTCGCCAAGAAGGTGCGGGTGCTGGCGCTCGACCCGACCCAGAACGCCGCCGGGCTGGGCGCCCTCCTCGCGGGGGCCAACGTCCTCAAGGCGGCGGGCGGCGGCGAGGAGGTCCTCGTCGGCGTCCTGCGGCAACTGTCGGAGTCCACGGTGTCCTCCCCCGACAGCCTGTTCGCCACCCTCACGAAGGCCGCCGCGCGCATCCCGGTCGGCATCGCCTCCGAGCAGTCGGTCTGGGCGTTCAACACCAAGACGACCCCGTCGAACCCGGCCGTCGCGCTCTACCCGGCGGAGGGCACGGTCAGCCTCGACTATCCGATCGTGATCACGGCCAAGAGCGACGAGGTCCGCAAGGCGGCCGAGTCGTTCGCGGCCGAGCTGACCTCGGCCTCGGGGCGCAAGACGGTGCAGGACTACGGCTTCCGCACGCCGGACGGCAAGGGCGGCGGGCTGCTCAAGGCCGAGAACGGCGTGAGCGCCAAGAAGCCGGTCGAGCTCCCGCTCCCCGACGCCGCGACCGTCACGAAGCTCGCCCAGGCATGGCGCCAGATCAAGCTGGGCACCAAGCTGCTGGCCCTGCTCGACATCTCCGGCACCATGGCGGATCCCGCCGACAGCACGGGCGTCAGCCGCATGCGCGCCATCTCCGGCGTCGCACAGGAGGGCCTGAAGCTGTTCCCGGAGAAGACCGAGATCGGCACCTGGGTCTTCTCCGACAACCTGCGCGGCCAGGGGGTCGACTGGAAGGAAGTCGTGCCGATGGGCCCGCTGGCCCAGCAGATCAACGGGGTGACCCGTCGCGACCTCATCGCGCAGGGGCTGCGACAGCTGCGGGCCATCAAGACCGGCAACACCGGCCTGAACGACACGCTCTGGGCGGCCTACCAGAAGATGACCCACGACTACGAGGCCGACAAGGTCAACACGATCATTCTGTTCACCGACGGAGTCGGCAACGACGACCCCAACGGCGGCATCTCAAACGCGCAGATCCTGCGGAAGCTGAAGCAGGCGTACGACCCCAAGAGGCCGGTCAACATCCTGATCATCTCGTTCAACACCACGAAGGACGAGAACCGCGCGCAGATGACCTCGATCGCCAAGGCCACCGGAGGCGCGGCGTTCTTCCCGCAGACGGTGCTGGAGATCCGCAACATCTTCCTGAAGGGCATCGCCCGGCGCCTCTGCGCGCCGGACTGCGGGGCCACCGGGCAGCAGTAGCCGGCCCCTCTGGGACCGCCTGTCACAGCGGTCCCAGAGGACGGCTCGCGCATCAGTTTTCGCAGGTCATGCCCGTTGAGCATGGTCGGCGGCGGGGTAAACGAGGCCCGCGGAGGCGGCGTCCTTCTCGTGTGGGGACTGGCGAGATCTGGTTCCGTCGCACGGGGAGGAATGTTCGTTGCCCGGATGGCCGGACGTCGGTCGTGCCGACGATCATCAACTGCTGGAGGCGCTTCGGCGCGCGGACACGCACGCGCCCGCCAGTCTCTACGACGCGTACGCCGACCGGCTCAGTGACTACGCCCACTCGCTGCTCCACGACCAGGAGCTGGCCGCGGAAGCCGTACACGACGCGCTGGTGACGGCCCACGGGTCCGCGCACCGGCTGAAGGAGCCGGTGCGGCTGCGGGCCTGGCTGTACGCGCTGACCCGGTTCCAGTGCGCGGCGCGCTCGGGCGGGCGGACGCCGACCGGCGGCACCGGGCCGACCGCCGTGCTCGAGGACTCGGCGGACCCGGAGCTCAGCGCGCTGGTGTCCGAGGCGCTCTCCGAGCTGAGCCGGCACGAGCGCGAGGCGCTGGAGCTGTCCGCCAGGCACGAGCTCTCCCCCGCCGAAGTGGGGACGGTGCTCGGCCTCACCTCGCGGCAGGCGTCCGCCCGCCTCGCGAGGGCCCGCGACCAGCTGGAGAACTCCGCGGCCGCCATCATCCTGGCTCGGACGGGGCGCGCCCACTGCCCGGACCTGTCCGCCCTGGTGGACATCGGCGTCGGCGCCTCGTGGCAGGACGGCCCGCTCAGCCCGATGCTCCGCAAGCGGCTGAGCAGGCACATCAGCGGCTGCAAGGTCTGCACGGAGGGCCGTCACCGGCACGTCTCCGCTGGCCGGCTGCTCGACATGATCCCCATCGCCTTCCCGCCCCTGTCGCTGCGCCGCCGGGTCATCGACACGTGCGTCAATCCCGAACGCGACACGACCAGGACGGCCATCACCGAGCAGGGGAGCCACCTCGACCGCCAGGGCTTCCCGGTGGTGACCGAGGGGCGGTCCCGCCGGGACAGGGGACGGACCCGTGGGCGGCGCGGTTCCCGCGACCGGCGGGGGGAGCGGCGGACGCGGCGCGCGACGCCGATCCTGCTGGCGGCGGCCTGCGTGTTCGGTACGGCAGGCGCGCTGGCGCTGGTCTCCGGCCAGGCGCCCGCCAGCCATCTGGAGGCGATGGACCCCGCGCCGGCCCCGCCCGGCACACTGATGCCCGGCCCGTCGGAGGACGACACGACCGACCCGGCCGAGGCGGCCGGCCCGAGCGAATCGGCCGACCCGGCGGACCCGGCGGACCCGGGCGAGCAGGCCACGCCGTCGCCCTCGCCGAAGGCCGGACCGGCGACTGGGCCGGCGACTGGGCCCACCGCCACCACCCGGCCGGTCCGGCGACCGCTCCGGACCCCGCACGCCAGGCCCGGCGGCGTGGCGGCGCTGTCGGCGAGCTGCCCCGGGAGCCTTGGCCAGGCCGCCGGAGGCGTGATCACCCTCTCCGCCCGCAACGCCGACGTGGAGTGGACGGCGACCACCTCCGAAGGGGTGATCGTCGCGCCGAGCCGGGGCCGGCTCAGGGCGGGGGCGAACGGCCGGATCATGCTCGCCGTCGAGGACCCCGGTTCGCCGGGCCGCGGCCTGATCACCTTCCGGTCGGCCGCGGGCAACCCGTCCTGCCGGGTCTCCTGGGACGGACGGGACCAGGGAGACGGCGGGGACGGAGGCACGGACACGCCGTCGGATCCCCCGACCAGCCCTCCCGTGGACGACCCGTCGGCCTCCCCCTCGTCGCTGGCCTCGTCGGCCTCAGCCACGCCCTGACCGGCTCGGGTAAATCACGGCCCGAATTTTCGGCTTTTCTCCTGATTAACGCCGGAGTGACCTATTTGACCCTTGACTGATCACTTTACTGTCCAGCCGAACCTGTGCCCGAGCGTGAGCGTCCTACAACATGTCGGATAACATCACGGCTCTCCCCAGTGATCCGGTAAACCCGTGACTCACCTAAGGCGTCGCCATTGACGTCCGGTGACGCCGGTTGGTCCCATGAACGGGCCGCCATCCGAGGTCACAGTGGCCCCCAGGGCCTCTACCAGCCAGGAGTCAGGAAGCATGGGCAGGAACGGCACCGTCGCGAAGGTCGTGCTCGCCGTGGCGTGCGCAGCCGGCGCGGTGCTCGCGCTGGCGGACGTCCAGACCCCGGCCCGCGTCTTCCTCACGCCGCTCTTTCTCCTGGTCGTTCCCGGCGCCGCGGTCGCGGGACTGTTGCGTGATCGTGACCCACTCGCCACTTTTACGGTGGGCGCAGCGGCAAGTCTGACAATCAACGTCCTACTCGCCGAAGCCATGCTTCTCTTCGACGCGTGGTCTCCCCGTGCCGGGGTGGCCACCATCGGAGTGCTCGGCTTCTTTCTGCTCGTCATCCGGTTGCTCTACCGGAGACAGGCACCAGTCGAACAGGGGGCAGGCTCCAGGTGATCATCACGACGATCCATGCCGGGGGGCTCGAAACCCTGAAGCTCGTCCGGCGACGTACGGCACCCCGGCCGGAGTCATCCGTGAAGCCCCTCCACGGGCACTGACCGGCTCGCGTTCCCGTCTCCCTCCACCCCCCGAGTTCCTGCCCCAAGACCGGGATGGACCGCCTCTCCATCCAGTCGCGCCGGTCCGTTGGCAGTCTCCGCTCATGACAGACCGCCCGGAAGGACATTTCAGTCACCATGAGTCCCGAGATCACCGAGCAGAGCGTCAAGTCTCAGTTCGCCACTCTGCGGTCGCTGCCGGCTGCGGACCGCTACACCGCGCTTGGTCCCCACCTCGCCGTCGCCCCCACCGTGAGCGTCGTCATCCCGGCGATGAACGAGGCGGAGAACCTGCCTCACGTGTTCGCCACGCTGCCGCAGTGGGTGCACGAGGTGGTGCTGGTCGACGGCCATTCCACCGATGAGACGGTCGCGGTCGCGCGCAGGCTGCGCCCGAACCTCCGGGTGGTGCACCAGCGCGGCCGGGGCAAGGGAGACGCTCTGGCCGCCGGGTTCGCCGCGTGCACCGGTGAGATCATCGTCATGATCGACGCCGACGGCTCCACCGACGGCCGCGAGATCATCCAGTTCGTCAGCACGCTGGTGAGCGGCGCCGACTTCGCGAAGGGGTCCCGGTACATCCCGGGAGGCGGCAGCGACGACCTCACCTTCAGCCGCAGGCTGGGCAACACCGTGCTCCGCACGCTCGTGAACTGGATCTACGGCACCCGCTACACCGACCTGTGCTACGGCTACAACGCCTTCTGGGCCCGCCACCTCCCCGTGCTCGACCTCGACTGCGAGGGGTTCGAGGTGGAGACGCTGATGAACATCCGCGCGGCGCAGGCCGGCCTGCGCATCCACGAGGTGCCGAGCCACGAGCGCTGCCGCATCCACGGGGAGAGCAACCTGCGGGCCGTCCGCGACGGGCTGCGGGTCCTGCGGACGATCGTGAAGGAGTGGCGGCGTTCGGCCCGCCCGGAGCCGGCTCCCACGCCCGCCGCGGCGGCCGACCAGGGCGCGGCATGACCCTGCCGACGGCTCTGAGGACGTCCGTCGTCATCTGCGTCTACACCGAGGATCGCTGGGACGACATCAGGGCGGCGGTGGACTCGGTGCGCGCACAGCGGCGGCAGCCGCATGAGCTGATCATCGTGGTGGACCACAATCCCGGCCTGCACCTCAAGCTGAAGCGGGAGCATCCCGACGCCATCGTGATCGAGAACGCCCACGAGCGGGGGCTGTCGGGCGGCAAGAACACGGGGGTTGAGGCGGCGACCGGCGACGTGGTGGCCTTCCTCGACGACGACGCCGTGGCCGACCCGGGCTGGCTGGCCGCCTTCGAGACCGGCTTCGCCGATCCGGCCGTCGTCGGCGTGGGCGGCCTGACGAGGCCGCTGTGGGTCACGGGCCGCCGCCCGCGCTGGTTCCCGGAGGAGTTCGACTGGACGGTGGGCTGCACCTACCGGGGAATGCCCGACCGGCGCGCCCGGATCCGCAACGTGATGGGCGGCAACGCGGCCTTCCGCAGGGAGGTCGTCGGCGAGGTCGGCGGCTTCCACACCGGGATCGGGCGCAACGTGCAGGGGCGCAGGAGCCTCCCACTGGGCTGCGAGGAGACCGAGTTCTGCATCCGGCTGTCGCAGCGGCGCCCCGGCTCGGTGATGCTGTTCGAGCCGGGCGCGGCAATCGGCCACAAGGTGCCGGAGGCGCGCGCCACGCTCGCCTACTTCCGGTCGAGGTGCTACGCCGAGGGGCTGTCCAAGGCGCTGGTCACGCACAGCGTGGGCGCGGGCGACGGGCTCTCCAGCGAGCGCGACTACACGTTCAAGACGCTGCCCATGGGCGTGCTCCGCGGGCTCGGCCACGCCGTACGCGGTGACCTCGCGGGGCTGGGCCGCGCGGCGGCGATCGTCATCGGCCTCGCCTGGACGACCTGGGGTTACGTGGTCGGCACCGTGCGGCTGAAGGTCCGTTCATGACCCGGGTGCCCATCCTGATGTACCACTCGGTGACGGACCGCCCGAACGGGGACACCCGCCCGCATGCCGTACGGCCGGGGGACTTCGCCGAGCAGATGGGCTACCTGAAGGACGCCGGGTTCACGCCCCTGACGGTCGGTGAGCTGGTGGCCTCCCTGAACCGCCCGGGGCGGGAGGTGCCGGCCCGGCCGGTGGTGGTCACCTTCGACGACGGCTACGCCGACTTCCACGCGCAGGCGCTGCCCGTCCTCGACCGCCTCGGCATCCCGTCCACGGTGTTCCTGACCAGCGGATGGGTCCACGACGCCGGGACCGAGGCCGCGGGCCGGCCGCTCGACCGCATGCTGTCGTGGAGTCAGGCCCGCGAGGCCGCCGAGCACGGCGTGGAGATCGCCGGGCACAGCCACAGCCACCCCCAGCTCGACCAGCTCCGCGACCACGAGCTCCGCCAGGAGCTGCGGCGCAACAAGGCGCTGCTGGAGGACCGGATCGGCCGCCCGGTGACGACCATGGCCTACCCGTACGGCTACTCCAGCGCGCGGGTGCGCCGCGAGGTCCGGAAGGCGGGCTACTGGGCGGCGTGCGCCGTGAGCAACGCGATCGCGGCCGACCGCCACGACCTGCTCGCCATCCCCCGGCTGACGGTCGGGCGGAGCACCACGATGGCCCGCTTCCGGCTGGCCGTGGAAGGGCGTGGCGTCCCTCTCCTCTATCTCAAGGAACGCATCCTCACCAGCGGTTACGCCGTCGTCCGCCGGACCCGGCGGGGCCTCGGCCGGATGGCCACCGGCCAGTAACAATCAGGCTTCGCGAGGTGTCAGCGGAAGCGCGAAAGGGGAGGAACCACGCGACCGAGGATTTGAGGGGGCATTGTGGCCCAAGCATGGCTGCCCGGCGCCAGTCGACTTCCCTCCCCCGAGGACTCCGGCCGGATGTACGGCGGAGCTCCGCGGGCTGTCTGGTTCATCTGGCCGGCTGACCCCCACGGGGTCTCGGCGCGGTCGGTGGCCCAGCGGCTGATCCAGCTCAAACGCCCCTCCCACCTGGTGTGGAACCCGGTGGCCGGAGAGATCGTCCAACTGCTCCCGCCCATGCGGGCCGCGAGCGGCCTGCCCCCCGAGCGGGGCCGCAACGGACGGGTCTGCGTGCAGATCCGGGTCATCGGCTCGACGCACGAACCGTTCACCGACACCAAGCTCGACGGCCTCGACGAGATTCTTGCCTGGCTCGACTCGTGGGACGTGCCGCGCCGCTGGCCGGCCGGGCCGCCCCTGCCGTTCCCGCACTCGCTCGCCGCCGAGCGGAGCGCCCGCCTGTGGGCGCGCGGGGGACACTACGGCCACTCCCAGGTGCCGGGGGAGTGCGAGGGCGATCCGGGCTCGATTGACATCACCCGGATCGTCGGCGACGTGCCGCCGGAGTTCGCGCTCCCCCATCCGCGCGAGGACTTCCGGCTCCTGGAGCGCGTGATTTAGAGCAACTCCCTGATCACGGCGCAGCCGCGTTTCACCTCGGCCAGCGAGGCCGAGCCGTACCCGAGCACGATGCCGTGCACCCGGGGCGGGCCGTGGTGGTGACGCTCGGTCGTGTCCAACAGCACGCCGCGCTCCTCGGCGCGCTTCACCAGTTCGGGGACGACCTCCGCCGGAAGCTCGATCATGACGTGCAGCCCGGCGGTGTCCCCCTGAACGAGCGAGCCGAGGGGGCCCAGCGCCTCCACGATGGCGGCGCGGCGGCGGGCGTACTCCAGCCGCATCCTGCGCAGGTGCCGGTCGAGGTCGCCGCGCTCCAGAAGGGTGGCGACCGCCTTCTGGACCGGCCCGGAGGTGCGGTCGGACAGATCGTGCCGCCGCCGGGCGATCTCGTCCAGCAGGTCCTCGGAGGCCACCAGCCAGCCGAGGCCGACGTCCGGGCTGAGCGACTTCGACAGCGTGCCGAGGAGCACCACCCGGCCGGGGTCCAGGCCGTAGAGGGCGGGCAATGGCGCGACGTCGTAGCGGAACTCGGCGTCGTAGTCGTCCTCGATCACGATCGCGCCGGTGCGGCGGGCCCACGCGAGGAGCCGCTCCCTGCGCGCGATCGGCAGCCGCCCCCCGCAGGGATACTGATGGGCCGGAGTCGTGTAGATGACGCGCAGATCATCGGGAAGCTCCTCGACCATGACTCCCTGGCGGTCCACAGGACACGGGACGATCTCGGCGCCCCGGGCGGCCAGGACGTTCCTGGCCTTCCCGTATCCCGGCTCCTCCACTCCCACTCTGTCGCCGGGCCTGATGAGGGTCGCCGCGATGAGGTCGAGCCCGTGGCCGGTTCCCCGGGTGACCATCACGTTCGGCGCCCCTGCGGGGACGGCCCGCGCCCGCCGGAGATGCCCGGCCAACAGCTCCCGGAGCTCGGGATGACCGTAGGGGTCGGGCCAGGCGGACGGTGGAAGCTCCCCGGCGCTCCGCCACGCCCGCCGCCAGGCCGCCGCGTCGTATCCGGAAACCCACGGCCGCCCCGGCCGCAGATCCACATGGGCATGACCACCTTGGAGGTGATGACCTTGGAGGTGATGACCTTGGAGGTGATGACCTTGGAGGTGATGACCTTGGGCGTGATCATGCACGGATTCCCGGACATCGGCGCCCACCTGCGCGTCCCCTGTTCGTGATCTTGCAGGGTTTCCCCGCGACCGCCTCTGACCGGCCACGGCATCATTGGTGATCATGCTGTCGCCAATCGTCGCCACGTAGGTGCCGGACCCGTGCCGCCCGTCGAGCCAGCCCTCGGCGTAGAGCTGCTGGTAGGCCTCGGTCACGACGGTGCGGCTGACGCCCAGCACTCCCGCGAGCCCCCGGGTGGACGGCAGCCGCTCCCCGGCCTTCAGCGCCCCGCCGCGCATGGCCTCCCGGAGCTGGTCCCCGAGTTGTACGGCCAGCGGCGCCGGCGCCAGCCGGTCCACGACCAGCGGAAGGTCGATGTGCGTGCGCAAAGTGGTCTCCCATTAGCGGCCGTAAGTGGACATGTTCCACCAGTCCACTTCGGCCTAACGTAACGGACATGCTCTCCACTACCGCACGTACCACCCTGAATCGAGGCAAGGACCGGGGCCGCACGGACCGCGCCGACCTCTACGCCGTGCTGGACGCCGGGCTGATCTGCCACCTCGGAGTGGTGGCCGGCGGCTGCCCCCGAGTGATCCCGACCGGCTACGGGAGGGTCGGCGACACCCTCTACCTGCACGGCTCGACGGGAGCGGCCTCGCTCCGCACGGCTCTCACCGGGCCGGTGTGCGTCACCGTGACCCACGTGGACGGCGTCGTGCTGGCGCGCTCGGCCTTCCACCACTCGGTGAACTACCGCTCGGCCATGATCTACGGCGAGGCCCGCCTGGTGGAGGAGGACGGAGAGCGCCTCGACGCCCTCCGCGCGATCACCGAGCAGCTCGCCCCCGGGCAGTGGGACGCGGTGCGGCCGCCGGACCGGAAGGAGCTCGCGGCCACGGCCGTGGTGGCCCTCTCACTGGAGGAGGCGTCAGTCAAGATCCGGGTGGGCCCGCCGAAGGACGACGAGGAGGACTACGAGCTGCCCGTATGGGCGGGCGTGCTGCCGCTCGTCGTGTCGTGGGGCGAGCCCCTGCCCGACCCGCTCCTGCCCGCGGGCGTCCCCGTACCCGACCACATTCGGCACAGGGATGGCGCGGCTCCCCACTGATTGGGCACACTTTGGCCAACCTGTTCACTCGACGGGACGCCGGTCAGCCGGGCGGACCGCCGCATCCCAGGAGGCCGCATGACCGCCCCCGGCGACTGGAACGTGCCGGGCTACGCCGTGATGCGCCAGCTCGGCGCGGGGGGCGGGGGCCGGGTCGTGCTGGCGGTGCACGAGGCGTCCGGCGCCCACGTGGCCGTCAAGTATCTCTCCGAGGACCTACGCGGGCAGCCCGGCTTCCTCTCGCGGTTCCGTGAAGAGGCCCGCCTGCTGGTGGAGCTCGACGACCCCCACGTGGCCCAGCTCTACGAGTACGTCGAGACCCACCAGGGCGCGGCCATCGTCATGGAGCTCGTCAACGGCGCCTCGCTGCGGGCGCTGCTGCGCCAGGAGGGCTCGACCGGGCCCGAGGCGGCCCTGGCCGTGCTCAAGGGATCGCTGCTCGGGCTCGCCGCCGCGCATGAGACGGGCGTGGTCCACCGCGACTACAAGCCGGAGAACGTGCTGGTCCAGGGCGACGGCGCGAGCAAGCTCGTCGACTTCGGCATCGCCGTGCGCGCCGGGGACGCCATGGCCCCCGCCGGGACGCCGCCGTACATGGCGCCCGAGCAGTGGACCGGCCTGGCCGCCTCTCCGGCGTCCGACGTGTACGCCGCGACAGCCGTCTTCTTCGAATGCCTCACCGGGCACCGCCCCTACCAGGCCACCGACAACGTGGTGCTGCGGCACCAGCACCAGACCGCGCCCGTCCCGGCCGGGGAGGTGCCGGAACCGGTGCGCGGCCTGGTCGGGCGGGGCATGGCGAAGGACCCGGCGATGCGGCCGGCGAGCGCCGCGATGTTCGTCGCGGAGCTGGAGGAGGTCGCCGCCGCGGCGTACGGCGCCGACTGGGAGGAGCGGGGCAGGCGCAAGCTGGCCGCGATCGCCGCCGTGCTGGCCGCGACGTTCCCCCTCAACCGGCCCGCCCTTGACCGGCAGCCCGCCGAGATCGGCACCTCGCTCTTCCGGACCGTCCTGCGGGCCGTCAAGCGGCACCGGGTCCGGCTCGCCGCCGGGGCGGGGATCCTGGTGCTGGCGGCCGGGGGCGTGACCGCGTTCGCCCTCACCGGGCAGTCCCGGGCGCATCGCACGACCCCTGTGGCCGCGCCGTCGGTCAGCGCGGCACCGTCAGCTGCGCCGCCGCCCACACCCAGCGAGACGCCCCCGGCGACGGCGACACCCCCAGAGACGCCCACACCGGCACCCTCAGAGACACCCTCAGCGGCACCGAGCGAAAGCCCGAGCGAGACGCCGACCACTCCCACGCCGACCGTGACGAAGACCTCGAAGCCCTCGCCCAAGCCGTCGCCCAAGCCGTCGCCCTCCGTCACGCCTCCGCCGCCGACCAAGGTGGTCAGCGTGCAGGTGAGCGGTCTCACGCTCGGCCCGGGCGGCGGTCCCGCCGCCGCCGCGCTCTCCCTCCGCCCTTTCACGTACGGCACGGCGAGCCGTACGGCCGCCGCCGCGCCGACGGCGAGCGGGACGGTCGCCATCGTGACGAGCGGAACCGCGAAAGTCACGCTGACCGTGCGCTTCACCGTGAACGGCAAGGCGGCCGGCACGCGGGAGCTGACGCTCAAGGGCGCCAAGAAGTACGTCAAGACGGTCAGCCAGGACCTCGGCAGCCGCCCCTGCGGCGGCACCTTGGAGATGACGGCGACGACCACGCCGGCGGCGGGCGGCGGCACGGGGAGCGCAAGCGTCAGGACACCGGAGTGCCCCACCTCCGTCACGGGCGTCAAGGTGCTGTCGCTCGCCATGACGGACCCGCGCGTGGCCACCGCCAAGGTGGAGGTCACCACCGACGGCACCGGGCAGGTCGCGCTGACCGGCGACTTCGCGTCCTCCGACGGCCAGTCCGGCCAGCGGACCGCGACGCTGTCCGGGAAGAAGACCTACACCCGGACGCTGTCGTTCACGTTCGGCCGGCGGCCCTGCGAGGCCGTCACCTTCACCGCCACGACCGACCCGGACGCGCCCTCGGGCGGCGCGTCCCGGACGGTCAAGGTCGACTGCCCGGCGGCGGTCACGGGCGTCACGGTGAACCGCCTTACCCGGGTCACGACGGCGGCGACGACCACGGTGACCGTGACGACGGAGAACGCCAAGCCGGTGCAGCTCACCGTGGCGTGGCTGCTCCGGGGCAAAGCCGTCGGCTCGCAGTCGGTCACCCTGTCGGGCCGGACCAGCTACACCGTCACGATGAAGTTCACCTACTCGCGCCTGCCATGCGGCACCGGCTGGGGCGTGACGGCCGCGACGGCGCCGAACGCGGCGAGCGGCGTGGCCACCCGCACCAAGAAGACCGGAGCCTGCGCCGTCACACCCGCATGAGACACACCCGCATCAGACACACCCGCATCAGACACGCCCGCATCAGACACGCCCGTATCAGACACGCCCGCATCAGACACGCCCGTATGAGACACGCCTGCGTGGAACCGGCACACAGGCACACGTGGTTACAGAGCGCATTTGGCCGTCATACAGTGCGATGTCCTGGCTTGCACCAACTTGACCTTGCCTGACAGAGATCCACGACTATTTCATGACTTTTCGTCTCACTGGGCTGGTCGTCACCTAAGCTACGGTCTCGTCATGGCGGGGGCCCCAGGCGATGAGGAGACCGTATGTACGGCCAGACGGGCGCCTGGCGCGTCCCCGGCTATACCGAGATCCGCGAGCTTGGCACGGGGGGCGCCGGCCAGGTCGTGCTCGCGCGGCACGACGCCAACGACATCCTGGTGGCGATCAAGTACCTTTCCGACGAGCTCCAGGCCGACCTCCACTTCGTCGCCCGGTTCCGGCACGAGGCCCGGCTGCTCGCGGCGATGAAGCCGAACCCGCACGCCGCGCGGTTCTACGAGTACTACGAGACGCCCCAGGGCGCCGCCATCGTCATGGAGCTGATCGACGGCGTCTCGCTGCGCGCGATGCTGCGCTCCGAGGGCCCGACCGGCCCAGAGGCCGCGCTGGCCGTGCTCAAGGGATCGCTGCTCGGCCTGGCGGCCGCCCATTCCATCGGCGTGGTCCACCGCGACTACAAGCCCGAGAACGTCATGGTCGAGGCCGACGGCAGGAGCAAGCTCGTCGACTTCGGCATCGCCGCGCGCGCCGGAGAGGGCGTGAGCGCGTCCGGCACGCCGCCGTACATGGCTCCCGAGCAGTGGATGGGCGCTCCGGCCGGACCGGCCACCGACGTCTACGCCGCGACCGTCGTCTTCTTCGAGTGCCTGACCGGCACCCGCCCCTTCCGGGCGCAGAACATGGCCGCCCTCGCCCGGCAGCACCAGACCACGCCTCCCCCCGTGGAGGAGGTGCCGCCCCCGCTGCGGGGCCTCATCGAGCGCGGCATGGCCAAGAACGCGCCGGAGCGGCCGCAGTCGGCCGAGGCGTTCGTCCAGGAGCTCGAGGCCGTCGCGGCCGAGGCGTACGGCCCGGCCTGGGAGGAGCGGGGACGGCGGCGGCTGGCCGCGCTCGCCGGCCTGCTGCTCCCGTTCTTCCCGCTCACCGAGGAGGCCCCCGAGGTCGGCACCTCGCTCGCCGAGACGAAGCTGGGCGCCGGTCTCCTCGGCAGGGCGGGCATGAAGATCGGCCTGACCCTGGTCGGCATGGCGGTGATCGCCGGAGGGACGGCGGCGCTGGTCGGCTCCATGAGCAGCGGCACGACGACGCTCCAGGCGGGCACGTCGGTCGAGACGCCGCCCGCGTCCATCCCGGCCGTCCCGGCGACCGCCGCGCCCGACGACACGCCCTCGGACGACCCCGGCGACACGCCCTCCCCGAAGGCCACGCACGCCACCGCGACCCCGACCGTCCGCGTCACCCCGAGGCCGACGACGGGTGTGCGGCCCCCGGTCAAGCCCACCCCGAAGCCCACGAAGAAACCCACTCCGAAGCCGACGAAGAAGCCGACGCCCAAGCCGACCAAGTCGCAGCCGGATCCCGACCCCACCGTCACGGCCCATCTGCCGGGGGATCCGCCGAGCTCGCCGACGCCGCCCCCGGCGCCGTCGCCGTCACCCACGCCGACGACGGACCCGCCCAGCACCAGCCCCACCCCGACCGGCCGGGTGCCCGGGGTGGCGCCCGCGTCGTCGGAGTCCTCGTCGGCTGATCCGACGGCTGATCCGTCGGCGGTCCCGATGGGGGCTCTCGCGGTCGGCCTGGTGACGACTGGTCTCGTTCCCGCCACACTGGGTGTACGCAGAATGACCGGAAGGCATCGGAGGCGGCGGTAGATGCACGACGGCGCGACGATCGCGGGCCACCGCCTCACCGGCCGCACCCGAGTCAGCGAGGTCGGCACGTGGAGTGACGCGGTCTCCCCCGAGGGCGCGCTGTCAGGGGTCCTGCGGTTCGACACGCGTGCGGTGTCCGGGCCGGAGGCCCGCGAACGGCTGGTCGCCGCGGTCACCGCCGACCGGCGGCTGTCACACAGCGGGATGTCCGCGCTCCTTCCCGTGGCCGACCTGGTGACGGCGCGCGGCGAGGTCTGGCTGATCACGACTCGCAGGGCCATGCCCACGGTCGCCGACCTGCTCGCCGGCTCCGCGACGGCCCCGGACGGCCGGCGGCCCGACGCGGGCAGCGTCGGCACGATCCTCGTGGAGACGGCCCAGGCACTGCTGGCCGTGCACGCCGCGGGGCTGGCCCACGGCGCCCTGCACCCCGGCACCGTGGTGATCGGGGAGGACGGGTCGGCGATGCTGGCCGAGCGGGGCCTGCTGGAGGCGCTCCGGGGCGAGCCCGCGTCCCCGCAGCGCGACATCGCGGCCTGGGCGGCGCTCGCCCGGGGCCTCTCGGCGAACTGGGCGCACGGCGACGCGGCGGCGCTCTTCGACCGGGCCGCCACCGCGGCGTCCACCGATGGCCTCGGCGCCGCCCGCGACACGCTCCTCGCCGGGCGCGACGTGCTTCCCGCCGGGTTCACGACGCGGGAGCGGCTGGTCGAGACCCTCCACGTCTGGGCCGCCGCCGACGTGCGGACCTCTCCCCCGCCCCCCACGCCGGACACCGGCGAGATCGTCACGCTGCTGCACGTGCCGACGGAAGGCGTGGCCTCCTCAGGCGGCCCGGGCCGTACGGCGCCTCCGCCCGCGGGTGACGACGTGATGATGCGCTTCGGGCCGGGGGTCCCGACCGAGACCACCGCGGCGCAGATCTGGCGATCCGGGCGGGACCAGATGGCGACGCTGCAGGCGCAGGAGGGCGTCGACGGGCCCAGGCCGAGGTCGCGGCGACGGCGGCGGAAGACGGCCTGGGCCGGGACCCTGCTGCTCGCCATCCTGATCACGGTCGTGATCCTTTGGCTGCGCCAGTCGCCCGGCCTCGGCGTCGCCGTGGAGAAGGTGGACGTCCGCGCCCCCAAGAAGACGGTGCGCTGCGACGGCACGGCCAACTTCGCCGGGGTTGTGACGACCAACGGCGGGTCGGGGGCCATCCGTTTCGTCTGGCTCCGCAGCGACGGGGAGAAGCTGCCCGAGCAGGAGCAGATCGTGCGCTCCGGCACCACGTCGGTGGATCTTCCGCTGCATTGGCATGTGACCGGGCAGGGGGCCTTCAAGGGCACGGCCACCCTGCGCGTCCTGTCCCCGACTACCACAGGGCAGCCAATACAGGACAAAGCGAGTTTCTCGTATGAATGCTGATTTCACTAATGTGGCCCGCATGACGACGACCCCTGCGGGCTGGTACCCCGACCCGTACGGCTCCCCGCTACTGCGTTGGTGGGACGGCTCCCAGTGGACCGACGCGACGCACCCGCGCGAGGCGCCCTCCCAGCAGCCGCCGCAGCCCGGCCAGCAGCCCCTTCAGCAGGCCCTTCAGCAGGACACTGCGCAGCCCCTTCAGCAGGACACTGGGCAACCCATCGAGCAACCGCTTGAGCAACCGCCGTCCCAGAACACGGACCCGCGGACGGGGCCGCAGACCGGGCCGAACGCCGCTCCGCAGTTCCCGCCGCACTTCCCGCCGCAGGCCGGGCAGCCGGCGGAGGGCCGGCTCCCGTGGGGTCATCCCGGGCAGGGCGCGTACCCGGGACAGAGCGCGTACCCGGGACAGGGGGGTTACCCCGGTCAGGGCGGTTACCCCGGTCCCGCGGGCTACCCGGGACAGGGGGCGTATCCGGGCAACACGGCCCAGTTCCCCATGCCGGACTTCGGGGCGCAGCCGCCCCGGCCCACGCCGGTCTGGGCGTGGGTCGCCGGGGGCGTGGCGGTCGTGGTGGCGATCGCCCTGGTGATCGGCGGGGCGGTGTTCCTTGTGCACAACCGCGCGAGCACCACGATCGCCAGTCCCGACACGGTCGCCCCCACGCCTCCGCTGGACTCCACCGTCCCGCCCGAGCCGAGCCCCGAGCCCTCCCCACCCCCGCTGCAGGAGCTTCCCCAGCCGTCGGACGGCCGCATCACCGACACCTCGGCCGGGCTCTCCTACGCCTTCCCGGGCGACCCATGGATCGTCCCCAAGGCGACCGAGGTCTACAACCCGCGCCAGCCCGCCGAGCTGCCCGTGTGGACCAGCGGCTACACGGCCATCTCCCAGCAGAACTACGACGGCAAGAACGGCGACTGGGTGGGCTCGGTCTTCGCCGGGAAGCTCCCGCAGGTCGTGCCGTACGGCGGGCCGCAGGACCTGCGCAACCTCACGGGCGCGCTGCTGGTGAACTACGAGCCGGTGTTCTACTCGCCCCCGCACGAGCGCAAGGTCCTGCGCAACCAGGCGATCAAGGTCAGCGGCCACCAGGCGTGGCTGGTCGAGTTCGAGATGGACTTCTCGAAGCAGTCGAAGGCCAACCACTGGAAGTGGAAGACCGAGAAGGGGGCGTTCGTCCTGGTTGACCTGGGTCAGGGGCAGCGTCCCGCTCTGCTCTACATCTCCGTCCCCGACAATCTGGACCAGTCCGTGCTGAAGCGGGTGCTGGACTCGCTCGAAGCGCGATGACCGCCCTACTACGCTTGTTGCATGACTGACCTGCTGGTCTGGATCGACTGTGAGATGACCGGGCTCGACCTCGGCCGTGATGCGCTCGTCGAGGTCGCCTGTGTGGTGACCGACGGCGAGCTGAACCAGCTGGACGAGGGTGTGGACGTCGTCATCAAACCTCCGCCGGAGGCGCTGGCGCAGATGTCCGAGGTGGTGCGCGAGATGCACACCGCCTCCGGGCTGCTGCGAGCGCTGGCGAGCGGGGTGACGCTCGCCGAGGCCGAGTCCATCGTGCTCGACTACATCCGCGCCCACGTGCCCGAGCCCAAGAAGGCCCCGCTGTGCGGGAACTCCATCGCGACGGACCGCTCGTTCCTCGCTCGGGACATGCCGGCCGTGGACGCCTTCCTGCACTACCGCATGATCGACGTCTCCTCGATCAAGGAGCTGGCCCGCCGGTGGTATCCGCGGGTCTACTTCGCCTCCCCCGAGAAGCAGGGCGGCCACCGGGCCCTGGCCGACATCACCGAGAGCATCCGGGAGCTCCGCTACTACCGGGCCGCCGTCTTCGTGCCCCAGCCGGGCCCCGACTCGGCGACCGCCCGGGAAGTCGCCGAAGCGATCTCCGGATCCTGACGGCAGGGTGGAGCGGACACCTCCCGAATGCCGCTACACTTCTTTCGTACGCCGCTTCAAGCGGCGGACATGGTGGGTGTAGCTCAGCTGGCAGAGCGCCAGGTTGTGGTCCTGGATGTCGTGGGTTCAAGTCCCATCACTCACCCCAAGCGGCGACGGCCGGTCCATTCGGACCGGCCGTTTCTGGTTGCGGCCCTGCTTGTTGCGGATTTTGCGGGCAAATCATGGTGCTGACGCAAGCAAGTCAGCCCACATTGCCCCCAAAGGTTGATATTGCGGGTTATGCTCGCTGACAACCGCTACGCCGGATGCGCGGGGGCCTCGGCGATCTTTGACTCTTCGACGGAGGCCGGATGAGAGTCGACGAACGCACTGGAATGGGGCTGAGCAAACGGGAGACCGAAGTCATGGAGCTGATCGCGACAGGTCACTCCAATGGCGAGATCGCCCAGCGTCTGTTCCTGAGTGAGAAGACCGTCAAAAACCACGTCAACCGCATCTACGCCAAGCTCGGCGTCGAATCGCGCGTCACCGCGATCGGCCGCTGGCTCGGCGGAGCCGACCCGGGCACCTAGGGAAACCCCCTGGGTCCCACCCGCAGATCCGCTCCTCGTCCCGGTGGTCACCGCACCGGGGTCAGGGAGTGGCGAGCACACCGGCCAGGGCCTGACGCAGACCGGCCACGCCGTGCTCCAACTCCTCCGGCTGCACGGACAGGGCCGGGCGCAGCCGTACGGACCGCTCCCCGCAGGGCAGAACGAGAACGCCATGCTCCTCGCGGAGCCGGGAGACCAGCCAGGACTGGTCCGGGACGTCGAAGGCGCACATCAGCCCCCGGCCCCTGGCGTTACACACGAGGCCCTCGGCCTCCAGCGCCCGGAGGGCGCCCAGCAGCTTCTCCCCCAGGATCGCGGCTCTGGGGATCAGCTCGTCCCGCTCGATGATCTCCAGCATGCGGCGGGCGCGGACCATGTCGACCAGGCCGCCGCCCCACGTGGAGTTGATCCGGCCGCTGACCGTGAAGACGTTGTCGGGCACCAGGTCCACCCTGCGGCCCGCCATGATGCCGCCCACCTGCACCTTCTTGGCGAAGGCCACGATGTCGGGCGCCAGGCCGAGCTGCTGGTGGGCCCAGGGCGTGCCGGTGATGCCGACCCCGGTCTGCACCTCGTCCATGACGAACAGGGCCTCGTGCTCGTGACAGAGCGCCTGCATGGCCTGGAGAAACTCGGGGCGCATGTGGTTGTCGCCGCCCTCCCCCTGGATGGGCTCGGCGATGAAGCAGGCGATGTCGTGGCGGAACCGGCCGAACGCCTCGCGAGCCTGGGCCAGGGCGCGCTCCTCGGCCTGCTCCACGTCGCCGAAGTGGACGGCGGGGACGTCGATCCTGGGCCAGCCGAACTTGGGGAACCGGTCGGTCTTCACGGGGTCCGTGTTGGTCAGTGAGAGGGTGTAGCCGCTGCGGCCGTGGAAGGCGCGGGTGAGGTGGAGAACCTTGGTGCCGAGGCCCGGATGGCGGCCGTTGGCCTCGTTCCACCGGCTCTTCCAGTCGAAGGCGCACTTGAGCGCGTTCTCCACGGCGAGCGCGCCGCCCTCGACGAAGAACAGGTGCGGCAACTCCGGGTCGCCCAGGACCCGCCGGAAGGTCTCGACGAACTCGGCCAGGTGGACGGTGTAGATGTCGGAGTTGGCGGGTTTGTTGGCCGCCACCCGGCCGAGCAGGGCCATGAACTCGGGATCGTCGGCGAAGGGGTTCATCCCCAGCGGGGACGAGCCGAAGAACGTGTAGAAGTCCAGGTATCTCCTGCCGTCCCGGACGTCGACCAGCCAGGAGCCGGAGCTCCTGTCGAGATCGAGCACCAGCCGGAAGCCGTCGACGAGGAGATGCCGGGCGAGGCCGTCGTGCACAGCGCTGGGGTCCATGTCGCCTCCGATAACGCCGGGAACAACATGATTCCCTCACAGACGGCATTCGTTGTGAATACTTTCCGCTGGAATGTGTCTAGCGAAGGACATTTTTCAGACCGCCGGGGCAGGCCCCTCATGCCGCCCACCCGCGTAGGCGGAGCCGCCCAGACCTCGGACGCGGAAGGCCAGGATCAACAGGGAGACGCCGAAGACGATGGCGGACACGCCGATCAGCCAGACGAGCGCCAGGGCGCCGGAGGCCGGCCAGATGAACAGCAGGACGCCGAAGACGACCAAGACCGCCCCGCTGAGGACCAGCAGCCATTCCCCCTCGATCTGCCTGCGCATGGCGATCGCACCGGCGATCTCGAAGATCCCGGTCACGACGAACCAGGCGGCGATCACGAACAGCAGCGCCAGTGTGGTGATCCCGGGCCAGACGAACGCCAGGATGCCCGCGATGATGCTGATGACGCCCGAGAAGACGAGCCAGCCCCGTGACTGGCCGGTGGTGCCGCGGATCGCATGGGCGAGCTCGAAGACGCCGTTCACGATGGCATAGGCGCCGAAAAGGATCACCAGTGCCAGGAGCGTGATCCCGGGCCAGACGAGGGCGACGATCCCGAACAGGATCGCCAGCGCTCCCCTGAGGGCCAGGAGCCACCAGTTGCTGGAAAGTAGTTCCCTCATCGGCCCACTTCCTCCCGTTATGGAAGATGGTTATTTCCGCTCAGGCGGCGGCGTACACGACCAGGGACACGGCGACGTACTGGACGACGTAGGCGGCCAGCGTGAACGCGTGGAAGACCTCGTGGAAGCCGAACCACCGGGGCGAGGGGTCCGGGCGGCGCAGGCCGTACACGACGGCTCCCGCGCTGTACAGCAGGCCGCCCACGAGGACGAGGATCCCGGCGGCCAGACCGGCGCCCGAGAAGAGCTGCGGCATGACGAACACGGCGGTCCAGCCGAGGCCGAGGTAGAGAGCGGTGTAGAGCCAGCGCGGCGCGCGCAGCCACAGCACCCGGAACAGCACCCCGGCGAGCGCGCCGGTCCAGATGACCGACAGCACCGCCACCCGGGCGATCCCGTCCAGCGCGAGCACCGCGAACGGCGTGTAGGTGCCCGCGATCACGAGGTAGATGTTGGCGTGGTCGAGACGGCGCAGCACTTCGGCGACCCGCGGCGACAGCCTGCCGCGGTGGTAGGCCGCCGAGACGCCGAAGAGGAGACCGGAGGTGATCGCGTAGACCACAGAGGCGAGCCGGGCCTGCAGGGTCGGCCCGAGCGCCACCAGCAGGAACCCGCCCAGCAGTGTCGCGGGCACCGCGCCCGCGTGTAACCATCCACGGAGCTTCGGCTTGGTGACCCGCTCCACGGCCATCCGCTCCACAGTGAACGTCGTCATGCAACCTACGATACCGTAAGTTACGCAACCGTAGGTTGCGGCCGGTTGCTCTTCTGAGGCCAACCCGTGTGCGAGGGGCGCGGCCGTGTCTGGACTGAGGAGTCGAGTGGGGAGCGAGGAACGAGCGACTTCCGAGCGACGAGGGAAGAGCTTATTGCGCGCCTCCGGCACGACCTCACGGCCTCAAGGGCGCCCGGAGCCCGCGCGAGCGGAGCGAGCGCAATCAAACACAGCCGTCGTTACAGAGCGCGGAGGAAGCGGGCGGCGATGGGGACGGCGGCGTTGCGTCCGGTCCCTCCGTGCTCGACGAACACGGCGAACGCGAGATCGCCCCGGTAGCCGATGAACCAGGCGTGGTCGGCCCCGTGCTGCCAGTCCTCGGCGGTGCCGGTCTTGCCGGAGACCCCATCCGGCAGCCCCGCCCCGGCCGCCGTGCCTTCGGTGGTCACCGCGCTCATCAGTCCGCGCAGCCCGTCCGCCACTCCCTGGGGCAGCGTCACGCTCTCGGGCTGCGGATCGTCGCCAGGCACGTCACCCGCACCGGCCGGCATTAGGTGGGGAGGCCGCCAGACGCCGCTCTCGACGGCGGCCGCGACCAGCGCCATGCACAGCGGGGTCGCCTCGACCGTCCCCTGGCCGAACGAGTCCTCGGCGAGCCCGTCGTTGTTCTCCGGCCGGGTCAGGCTGCCGCAGGTGCCTCCCGCGCCGGTCGCCAGGGGCACGCCGAACCCGAACGCCCTGGCCTCGTCGACGAGGACGTCCGGGTTCAGCCGCTCCACCGCCAGCCGGGCGAACGTGGTGTTGCAGGACAGCGCGTAGGCCTCGCGCAGGGAGATGGTGCCGTGGTCCTCGCCCCGGAAGTTGTCGATTCCCCGGCCGTTCGGGATGGTGTAGGTCGCGGGGCACTCTACGGAGGTGTCGGGGGACATCCCGGCGTTGAGCAGCGCCGCCGCGGTGATCGTCTTGAACGTCGAGCCGGGGGCGTACTTCTGCTCGAACGCCTTGCGGTCGCCCAGGCGGTCGGCCACGGCGACGATCTCGCCGGTCGACGGCCGCACCGCCACGACCGCAGCGGGGTTCTGAACGCCGTCCAGCGCCCGCGCCGCCGACGCCTGCACCGGCCACTCGATCGTCGTCCTGACCCCCTTCGGCGGCTCGACGGCGTGGTCGAGAAGCGGGACCTCGGGCTGGCCGGGGTTCGCGACCACGATCGCCCACCCGACGGGCGTGCCCGCCTCCGGCGGCGGCAGTTTCCGGTTGAGGCTCGCGAGGTACGGCTCGGCGTCGTTCGCCTCGGGGAACTCGCGTCCCTCGCGGGTGACGAGACGTGAGGGAGGAGCGGTGGGCGTGGACCTGACGATGTGGCCGCCCTCGGCCAGGCTGGGATGCAGGACGGAGGGACTCCAGACGACCTTCCAGGTGAGATCCCGCACGGCGAGATGCAGCATGGAGTCGAACGCCCAGGGACCGTGGCCCTTCATATCCCGAGATTCCGTGAAGGGAACGTCGGCCGTCTCGTCCCCGGTCTTCACGGCCTGGCCCGGCGTCAGCCGTACGGACTCGGCGTCCAGGGCCTCCTCGAACTCCCGGTGCTGGTCGACGAAGTCCGCGGGCGGCTCGTCGGTCATCTCCCGCATGCTCTCGTAGTCGCCGGCCGCCCATGCCCGTAGGTAGCTCGCGGCGGTCTCCTCCGGCGAGCCCTCGACGCGCAGCGTCAGCGTCCTCGTCGGCGTGGCCGCCGGCGCGGCGGAGGGCGCGGAGGGCGTGGCCTCGAACGGCACGGCGGCCGGGGTCTGCCTCCCGGACACGATGAGGCCGAGCACCCCGGAGAGGAAGATCGTGGCCGCGACCGTCATGAGCGCGAGTAGAGCCCGCTTGCGCATACGGTTTGTCATCGGGGGGCTGGACCTCTCGTGGAGGGTACGAGTGCCTTATATCACGCCAAAGGAGACTCAAGGGTGCCAAAGGAGAGACAGCCGGTGCCGGGCCGCTACCCTGTGACCTCCGGAGAGGTGGAGCTCCTGAGAGACCTCGACCGGCCGGCCGGGTGGATGCTGAGCGTGGAGGGCGTCCCCCAGTCCTATGTCGACCTGGCCGACCCGACCTACCTCGAGTTCTCCTACGTGCAGCTCGCCGCCCTCGTCATCGACTGCCTGCCCGACGGTCCGCTCGACGCCGTGCACGTCGGCGGCGGCGCCTGCACGATCCCGCGCTACATCTCCGCCAAGCGGCCGGGCTCCCGGCACATCGTCGTCGAGCCCGACGCGGGGCTGGTGCAGCTCGTGCGCGACCAACTCCGGCTCAAGTCCGTCCCCCGGCTGAAGGTCCGCGTCCTCGACGGCCGTACGGCCGCGGCCGGGCTGGCGGACGAGTCGGCCGACCTCTTCGTGCTGGACGCCTTCTCCGGCGCCACGATGCCGGTGGAGCTGGCCACGGCGGAGTACATGGCGGAGATCGCCCGGATCCTGCGGCCCACCGGAACGCTCCTGATCAATGTGGCGGACGGGAGGGGCCTGCCCTTCGCCAGGCGCCTCCTCTCCACCGTCGCGGGGGCCTTCCGGCACGTCGCCCTGCTGGGCGAGCCGGGCGTCCTGCGGAGCCGCCGCTTCGGCAACCTGATCGTCGCCGCCTCACCGGCGGAGCTGCCGGTGGGCCCGCTGACGAGAAAGGCCGCGGGCGGTCTCACCCAGGCGAGGTGCGTGTCGGACGAGGACCTGGTGAAGTTCGTCGCCGGAGCGGCGCCCATCAGGGACGGCGACGCGGTCCTCTCCCCCGTCCCGCCCCCGGCACTTTTCAGCTGACCGAGCGGCTACGCCTGGTGGTCGGCCACGATGGCGTCGATGCGGGCCGCCAGCTTGTAGTCCAGGTCGGTGAGGCCGCCCGCGTCGTGCGTGGTGAGCGCCAGGTGCAGGGTCCGCCAGCGGATGTCGATGTCGGGGTGGTGGTTCAGCGCCTCGGCCTGCTCGGCGATGTCGTTGACGATCGCGATAGCCGTACGGAAGTCGGGGGCGGCCACGGTCCGGCGGATGGTGTCCCCGTCGCGGCGCCACTCGGAAGCCCACTTTGAAGGCTCGTGCATATCCTCAGGACATCACGAAAGGCGGAGGCTTCGCCATAAGGCGGGCCCAGTTATCGAGCCGGGTTACTTGAGGGCTCCCGTGGTCAGGCCGGACTGGATCTGGCGCTGGAAGATGACGTAGACGATCAGCACCGGGATGATCGCCATGCTGAGGGCGGCGAACAGCCCGGCCCAGTCGGCCTCGTAGCCGGCGCTGGTCGAGATGTTCGCGATGCCCTGTGTGATCAGCCACTTGTCCTCGGCGTCACCGGGCAGCAGCACGATCGGCAGAAGGTACTGGTTCCACTGGCCCAGCACGTTGAAGATCGTGATGCTGATCAGGCCGGGCTTGGCCATCGGCAGCATGATCTGGAAGAACGTGCGGGTGTGCGAGCAGCCGTCCATCATCGCGGCCTCGCCGACCGAGGTCGGCAGCGTTTTGAAGAACGCGGTGAGGAAGAAGACCGTGAACGGCAACGAGTACGCCACGTAGACGAGGATCACGCCGGTGTGCGTGCCGAGCAGGCCGAGGTTCTTCATCGTCAGCCACAGCGGGGCGAGGGCGAGGAACACTGGGAACGACAGGCCGGAGACGAACAGCAGATAGATCAGCCGGTTGCCACGGAACGTGTACCTCGCCAGCACGTAGGCGGCCATCGACCCGAACAGCATCGTGAGGAACGTGGAGATCGCCACGACCTTGATGGTGTTCACCATGTAAAGCCCGATGTGGGCCTTCGCCCACGCCCGGCCCCAGGCGTCCCACCCGAAGTGCTGCGGCAGCGCCAGCGGGTTGTCGCCGAAGAGTTCGGTGTTGGTCTTGAAGGCCCCCAGGAACGTCCAGACGATCGGGTAGATCACCAGGATCGACCAGATCACCAGCGCCACGTGGGAGAGCCCCCCGAAGACGTTCCCGCCGCCGGTGCGGCGCGGCTTCGGGCGGGTCGAGGTCTCGCTTGAGGCCACGGGCATCACGTCGGTCGCCATGGCTAGAACTCGATCCTCTCGCGCCGGGTCACCCGGAGGGTGAGCACCGCGAACGTCAGGGTCATGAAGAAGAGCGCGACGCCCCACGCGGACGCGACGCCGTACTTCGAGTAGGTGAAGGCCGTGCGCCAGATCTCCAGAGGGAGCACGGTCGTGGCGTTGTCGGGGCCCCCGCGGTCCACCGACAACACCTGGACCAGGGCGAAGCCGTCGAAGGCGGCGATGCCCAGGTAGACCCAGCCGACCTGCAGGGTGTCCCACAGGAGCGGCAGGGTGATCCGGAAGAACAGCGTGAACCGGCCGGCGCCGTCGAGCGCGGCGGCCTCGAAGACGTCCTTGGGAATCGACGACATGCCCGCCGAGAACAGGACGACGTAGAAGCCGACCGCCTGCCAGACCATGACGCCGATGATCGTCCACAGGGCCAGGTTGGGCTCGACCAGCCAGCCCACGGGATCGACGCCCACCGCGTGGAGGGCGCTGTTGATGACGCCGCTCCCGTCCGGCCGCAGGATCGCCTGGAACAACACGCCGACGATGGCGACGGCCAGGACCTGCGGGAAGAAGAAGACGACCTTGTAGAAGCCCGAGCCGGGCACACCGGCCATCCGCCCGTTCTTCTGGCCGCCGCCCAGGTTGAGCAGGAAGGAGAAGAAGAGCGCGATGGCGATGGTGGCCAGCGGCATGGCAAGCAGGATCAGCCCGTGGTGCCGGACCGCCGCCCAGAAGACGTCGTTGTCGAACAGGCCGGTGAAGTTCTCCAGCCCGACGTACTTGAAGTTGGGCGAGATGCCTCTCGAGTTGGTCAACGAGATCTGGAACGCCTGAATGTACTGCGCGACCACGAAGTACCCGTAGAGGATCAGCGGCACCGCGAGGAAGGAGGCGATGAAGCCGTACTTCCTCAGCACCGCCGGCGACAGCCTGCCATGCCGCATTGGATCACACGCTCCGGCTCTGCTTGTTGATGGAGGAGTCGGCCTTCGTCTTGTCCGCCGCCTTCTGCATCTTGTCGGCGAACTCGTCGGCGCTGATCCGGCCGAACATGAGAGCGTTGGTCTGCTTGCGCAGCTCGGTCTCGAGCTCCTTGTACCAGGTCTCGAACAGGTTGTAGGTCACCACGTTGGCGCCGGCGGCCTTCTGCGCGGCGGCGACGCTGGTGAGGCCGGGCGACAGCGTCAGGCCCTCGGTGGAGTCGAGGACGACCGTGAGGCTCTTGGTCTTCTCGGTGAAGGCCTTGGCGGCCTCCTTCGACAGCATGATGCGGAGGTACTCCAGGCCGCCCTGCGGGTTCTTGCCCTTGGACGGGACGACGAAGGGCTCACCGGCGGCGGCGCGGATCGCCTCGTACGGCAGCTTGTCGCTCGCGGACACGGAGGGGGTCGGTGCGAGGGCGTACTCGAAGCCGGCCGGGGTGTCCTTGGCCTGCTCCGACTCCAGCCACGAGCCGGACGGGTAGAGGGCGATCTTGCCCTGGTTCTGCTTGGTCTGGACCTCGGTGTGGATCAGGCCCTCGAAGGACTTGTCCATGTACTTGCCGATCTCCGCCCAGGCGGCGGCGGCCTGCTTCACCGCGTCGTTCTTCCAGGCGTTGTCGACGAGGTTGTCGATGTCGATCAGGACCTGGTTGCCGCCGATCTTGGCAGCGGAGATCAGGATCATCCAGTACGCGTAGTACGACGCGTTCTTGCCGGCGTACGCGAACGGGGTGATGCCCTTGGCCTTGGCGGCCTCGGCGAAGGTCTTGAACTCGTCGAAGGTCTTCGGCGGGGTCCAGCCGTTCTTCTCGAACAGCTTCGCGTCATACCAGAGGCCGTAGGCCGTGTAGACGTAGTTCAGCGTGTACGGCTTGGCCGGGTCGCCACCGAAGCCGGACTCGATGGTGCCCGGGACGATGGTGTCCTTGACCTTCTTGCTCGGGTCGTCGATCGAGGGGGCCTCGAACAGCGGCGTCAGGTCCAGCAGCTGGCCCGCGCCGATCAGCGCGCCGCCGTCCAGGTTGTCGGTGCCGGAGTTGTTGACGACGTCGGGCGCGTCGTTGCTGGCGAACCGCGGCGTCAGGGTCTGGCTGATCGTCTGGATGCCCTGGTGCTTGATCGTCGCCTGGGGGAACTCCTTCTTGTACAGCGGCTCGTGCGACTGGGTCGCGTACTCGTCGCTGTAACCACCCTTGAAGATCACAACCTCGAGGGGCGCGTCGGCCTTGACGCCGAACGGGTTGCTGGCCGAAGTCGCGGCAGCGCTGGTGGGCGCGGCGGACGGAGTCGACGAGTCGCCACCCGAGGTGGCACACGAGCTAAGGAAACCGGCGGCGGGGCCGGCGACGAGCGCGGTGAGGCCGACGCGGCGCATCATCTGACGGCGCGTGATCTCCCGGGGGGTGTTGGTCATCAACTCTCCTGTGGCGGGGTCAATTAGGAAAGTTTCCTAAACGTTTGGTGGAACGTACGGCCTGCCCAGGAGGGCGTCAAGATGCTCCGGTCGGTCTAGACCAACCCGTAACCCGACTGGGATGAATCCGCGCCAGCGATCAGAGGATATATCGATGTTTGTCCAGGTTAAAGACCTAGTTAAAGATGGGATGACCCTGTCATTGGAGGCGGCCATGACTCGGCCCTCGACTTGCTGGTATAGACCAGACTGGAGTTATTTCGGGCGATCGTCTAGATTCGCCCGCATGGAGGAGCTGCGCCGGCAACTGTGCGAGTACGGCAGGCGTGCCGCGGATCTCGGCCTCGTCATCGGGACCTCGGGAAACCTCAGCGCGAGGGACGGCGACCTGGTCGCTGTGACGCCCTCCGGCGTGCCGCTCGACCGGCTCAGGCCGGAGGACTGCCCCGTCCTGGACCTCGAGGGCTTCATCGTCGAGGGCGACCTGGCGCCGTCGTCGGAGACCCCGACGCACCTTGCCGTGTACGCCGCGACCGGGGCCCAGGCCGTGGTCCACACCCACTCCGTCTTCGCGACCGTGGTCGCCTCCACCATGACGGAGCTGCCGCCGATCCACTACAACTCCCTGCTGCTCGGCGGCGCCGTCCGCGTGGCCGCGTACGCCACGTACGGCACGCCCGAGCTGGCCGCCGCCGTCCGGGAGGCGCTGACGGGGAAGCAGGCCGCGCTGATGGCCAACCACGGCGGCATCACGATCGGGACGAGCCTGGAGAAGGCGTTCGAGGCCACCCGGCTGCTGGAGTGGCTCTGCGAGGTCTATGTCCGGGCCCTCGGCGTGGGAACGCCGGCCGTGCTGACCGAGGCCCAGCTGGCCGACGTCATCACCCGGGCCTTCACCCCACCAGAACACCCCCGCCGCCCCCCTTTCGCGTGATCATGCATAGGTTCCCGCACCCGCCCACTGACCCGCCCCACCCCTCGCCGTGATCATGCACAGATTCCTGCGTAACCCAGATGACCTGCGAAAACCCTTCGCGTGATCATGCGCGAATTCCTCCGCACGCCTGTCGACCTGCGGCCATCCTCTACGTGATCATGCGAACAGAAGGCCACGGCGAGCCGAGCCGTTAAATCTAATCTTGATCACACGTCTGGCTCTTGATCACACGTCGCCGTGACCAAGCCGACCAACGAAGCCCGTGCATGATCACACAACCGCCTCGGGCAGGTCACCCGTACCATGCAGGAACCCGTGCATGATCACGCAACGGGCTCGGGCAGGTCACCCCCACCATTCGGGAACCCGTGCATGATCACGCGGACGGGGGGAGGATGGCTTTGCTGGCAAGGCCGAGGGGGAGGCCGCCGGAACCGGCGATCGTGTCATGAAAAGTCCGAAGATCGCCCTGGTACTCGTCCCGGATCCGCTCGATCTCCAGCGCGCCCGTCAGGTACGACGGAGCCTGAGTCGGCCACGCGCAGTAGCGGCTCACCTCGCCCACGGCCGTCCCCGGTGACAGCGACGCCTTGGTGGCCATGAACTCCTCGGCCTCCTCGATCGTCATCTCACCGCAGTGGAGGGCCGTGTCCACCACCATCCGGGCGGCGCGGAAGATCCGGCAGTCCAGGTGGGCCAGCTCGGTCTCCGGCGTGTCGAAGTACCCCTGCTCGTGCATCATCTTCTCGACGTAGAGCGCCCAGCCCTCCACGAAGTACGGCGTGCGGAAGACCTTCCGGACGGTCCGGGGGCTGCCCGCCATCCAGGCCAGATGCCAGTGGTGCCCCGGGTAGGCCTCGTGCACGGCGATCGACGGCATCTGGGCGCGGGAGTTCGTCCGCAGGCGCTGCCGCACCTGCTCGCCGGTGAAGCCGTCCGGTGTGAACGGCACGAAGAACACGCCGCTGCGCGACGTTGTCAGGGGCGGCGGCGCGAGGTAGCTCGCCACGGCGAGGATGGGCCGCTGGAACTCCGGCGACGGGAGGACCTGGCACTCCTCCCCCTCCGGGAAGGTCACCAGGCCCCGGTCGCGGACGAAGTCGCGGGCCCGGAGCGTCTCGGCCGCGTATTCGGCCCGCATCGCCTCCAGGGTCGGCGGGTGGTCGTCCATCAGGGCCTCCATGGCGGCCCGCCAGTCATCCGGGGACTCTCTCGGCCCCGACCCCTGCCCTGGCCCCGACGCCGAGCCGAGCCGCGCGGCGACCTCCCGCATCCGGGCGTCGAGCTCGTCCCAGGCCTTGCGGCCCTTCTCGTGCAGTTCGGACGCGCCGTAACCGAGCATCTCCCGCTCGCGCAGCAGCGTGGAGTAGAGCTCCTCCCCCATCCGCCAGCTTCCGCTCGCCGTGAAGCTTTCCAGGAACGTGACAAGCTCGTCGAAGGCGTCGGCGGCGGGCTCGGCGGCCCGCGCGAGCCGTACCCGCAGATCGGCGTCCCGGACCTCGCCCGGCAACGTCGAGGTCAGGAAACGCCGGGCCGTACGCGCCTGGTCGAGACCGCGCTTGACGAGCAGGTCGGCCGCGAGGGCGGGATCGAGGTTCGCCCGGCAGGCGGCGAGGACGGCGGGCACCTCGGCCAGCCGCGCGACGGCGGCCTCGACGAGCTCCACCTCCGGCTTGAGCCGCTGCTGGAACGGCGTGAACATCGAGCCGAAGATCGCCCCGAGATAGGGCGCCGGGTCGCGCCGCCAGTCCGGCCAGCGGGCGCTGGCGACGGATCCGCGCAGGAAGGAGACGACGAGCTCCCTGTCGATCTCATCCGCGAGCTCGTCCGGCCCCGCCGGGCTGGGCATGGCGGGCTCTGCCGACAGGCGGAGCAGCCACTGTTCGGCGGCTCGTTCCCTGGCCGTGAACCCGGCTTCGCTGAAATCCCCAAGAGTGTGGTCGTATCCATCGGCCCCGAGAAGGGCGGCTCTGACCGGATGCTCGGCCAGGTACCAGGCGAGGAAGTCGTCGAGCGGCGTCATAGCGCTCGACTCTATCCGGGACACTGGTCAGGAAGACCTCGAAAATAGGAGCAATCGGTGCCCCTGCAGATGATCGGCGCCCCCAGCGACCCCGACCTCATCCGGCTGCCCTGGGACGTCCCCCTCGAAGACTGGCCCGTCCACCACCTGGTGACGCTGCCGCGCGGCATCTCCCGGCACGTCGTCCGCTTCGCCCGCCTCTCTGGCCGCGTCTACGCGATCAAGGAGATCAGCGCGCGGTACGCCAAGCGGGAGTACCAGTTGCTGTGGGACCTGGCGCGGCATGACACCCCGGCCGTGGAGCCGGTCGCCGTCGTCACCGGGCGGACCGGCAAGGACGGCTCCGAACTGGACTCCGCGCTGATCACGCGGCACCTGCAGTTCTCGCTGCCCTATCGGGCCGTGCTGTCCGGCTCCCTGCGGCCCGACACGCTCACCCGCCTGCTGGACGCGCTGGCCGTCCTGCTCGTACGGCTGCACCTGACCGGGTTCTACTGGGGCGACTGCTCGCTGTCGAACACCCTTTTCCGGCGGGACGCGGGCGCCTTCGCGGCGTACCTGGTCGACGCGGAGACCGGCGAGCTCCACCCCGCCATCAGCGAGGGCCAGCGGTCGCACGACATCGAGGTCGCGCACATGAACATCTACGGCGAGATGCTCGACCTGGAGGCGGGCGGGCTGCTCCACCCGACGATCGACCCGCTGGCCTTCTCCGAGCAGCTCGTCGAGCGCTACAACCGGCTATGGACCGAGCTGACCGAGGACGAGCTCATCGACGAGCTCGACTGGCACCGGGTCGACCAGCGGATCCGCAGGCTCAACTCGCTGGGCTTCGACGTCGCCGAGATGATGATCCGCCGCAAGGCCGGCACGTCGCGGCTGTTCGTGCGGCCCAAGGTCGTCGACGCCGGGCATCACCAGCGCCGCCTGCTCCGGCTGACCGGCCTCGACGTCGAGGAGAACCAGGCCAGGCGGCTGCTCAACGACCTCGACTCCTTCCGTGTCTCGAACGGCCTGCGCCACGAGGACGAGGCCATCGTGGCGCACCGCTGGCTGGCCGAGGTCTTCCAGCCGGTCGTCAACGCGATCCCCGCCGAGCTGCGGCGCAAGCTGGAGCCCGCCCAGCTCTTCCACGAGGTGCTCGACCACCGCTGGTACATGTCGGAGGCGGCGGGCAAGGACGTCGGCCTCGACGCGGCCGTGCGGTCCTACGTGGACAACGTCCTGGTGTACAAGCCCGACGAGAAGGCCATCATCACCGCTCAGGACCCGGAGCTCGCGGTCCCCGATCCGCTGTCTCCCTGACGAGAGCTGAGGAGACCCGCCAGGTGGTCGGCGGCGTCCGGGATGCGGTCCTCGCCGAAGACCCGGATGCCGTTCAGCTCCAGGAGCGCGGCCGTGACGCCCCGGCCCGGGGTGAGCCGGCCCCGGAAGGTGCCGTCGTAGATCCGCAGGGACCCGCACGACGGGCTGCCCTCCTTCAGGATGGCCAGCCGTACGCCGAAGGACTGGGCCACGGCCAGCGCCCGCTGCGCCCCGGACAGGAAGGCGTTCGTCACGTCCTCGCCGTCCGGCGTGAGGATTCGGGCGGCTCCCGTCAGGACGGCCGCGCCGCCGACGCCGCCCTCGATCTCGGCCGGCGGCCGTGGAACGGGCAGCCCGCCCTCAACCTCCGGGCAGAACGGGACCAGCCGCCCCTCGGCCCTCCAGGCGGCGAGCAGCTCGTCGTCGCTGGTCTTGGCGCCCCCGTCGTACCGCACGCGGCTACCAAGGAGGCATGCGCTGACCAGAATCCGTTCCACACCTCCCATTCTGTACGGCTGTCGCGCCCGCCCGGCCGTCAGTAGGCGAGCGTGACCCGCTGACGGATGTGGCCGCCCTTCTCCAGCTCGTCGACGACCAGGACCGCGCAGTCCTCGGCCGAGACGAAGCTTCTCCCCTCGTCGTCGGTCAGCAGCCGGTCGCCGCCGACCTGGAAGGAGCCCGTACGCTCACCGGGCGCGATCTCCGCGGCGGGGGCGACGTAGGTCCAGTCGAGGTCCTGGGTGCCGCGGTACACCTCCAGGGCCTCGGCCTGGGCGAGCGACTCCTTCTTGTAGATCTCGGGGAAGTCGGGCGTGTCGACGAGCCGGGTCCCCGGCGCGACCTCCAGCCCGCCCGCGCCGCCCAGCGCGATCAGCCGCCGGACGCCGCCCTGCCGTACACCCTCGATGAGCGCGCGGGTGACGGCGAGCAGCGGGCCCTCGGGATCGGAGCCGTCACGCGGCGGCGCGACCGCGCTGATCACGGCGTCGTGCCCCTCGGTGGCCCTCGCGACGGACGAGGCGTCCGACGCGTCGAGGCCGGTCGCCCGGGACGCCGGGGTGACCTCGTGCCCCCGGCTCGCCAGCTCGGCGGCGATCCGTGAGCCGATCATCCCGGTAGCGCCGATCAACAAGACTTTCACGATTGTTCTCCCTCGATGAGATGCCGTTCCGCGTGATGGTACCCATTGGATACTGGTTACTTCATAGTGCCCTAAGTACCTGATGGATACCTTGGGCAAAGGTGACATTCGACCCCGAACCGATCACGGAGGCCCGCAGGGGCGCCTGCGGGTGGTCCAGTTCTCGACGGCCGGGCGAGCAAAACGAATAATTCTCGCGAAAGCCGATATTTCCAGTCACGGAAGAAGAATCCTTATTCTCTGTGACGGAATTGTTTATCTCGTCCTAGCTGAATACCCCGCACCGCGGATTGGGCATGCGCCGGTATCTCTAACCTTGGCCAGGTTGTGTCGGCTACGTGGCGAGGAGTTGCCGGTGATCGGGATCGAGGACTGCCTCTCCGAGGCCATGTCCATTCCCGGCGCGCTCGACGCGATTCTGGTGGACCACACCAGTGGAATGGCGGTGGCGGGGGAAGGCGTGCAGGATCCGGCGAGATCGGCCCTCGGGCTGACCGAGGCCTTCCGCGCCACGCTCGACGGGATCGCGTTGTCGTCGGCGGACGGGACCGCCGCGCGCATCGAGGACGTGATCATCACCACGGACACGAGCTACCACCTCATCAGGCCCATGGAGATGATGTTCGACGGCCCGCTGCTGATCTGCTTGAGGCTCGACCTGGAGCACTCGAACCTCGCCCTGGCGCGCCGGCGGCTGCGCACCATCACCCACCAGCTCATCGCCCATTGAGCCCATGGCCGCCCCTACTCTCGACGCGGTGCTCACCGGCCTGGCCCAGAAGGGCGCCACAGGCTCCCTGCGAGTGGGCAAGGACGGGATCCTCTACCTCACCCGGGGCCGCGTGTCGTATGCCGAATGCGCCGACACGCCGGGCGTGGAGGACCTCCTGGCGGCCTCCGGCCGGATCAGCCCCACCCGTGTGCGCGAAGCGCGGCAGTCCGCCGGCACCGGAGGCGAGGGCGGCGACCTCCTGGTGCGGGAGGGCGTGCTCAGCCGGGGGGAGCTGCAGTTCTGCGTCCTCGGCGCGACTCTAGACGCGTCGTTCTTCCTGCTCGAGTCCGCCTTGCCGCATCAGCAGGCGGCCCCCCGGACGCGTTATCGCGACGGCGACACGCACTGGCTCGGCACCCACTGGTTCTTCGACGTTCCCGGCCTGTTCCGGGAGTGCGGGCGGAGGCGGTCGCGGCTGGACGGCGTGTGGCCGTCGGCGGAGCTCGACACCCGGCCGGTCGTCCCGCTCCCGCGCATCCCCGGCAAGCACGTCGTCCTCACCGCCGCGCAGTGGGAGGTGCTGCTCGCGGCCGACGCCACGGCCACCCCGGTGGAGCTCGCCCGCCGTCTCGGGCGTCCTGCCTACTCGACGCTGCTGGCCGTACGGGAGCTCGCGTCCGCGGGGCTGCTCGCCACGGGACCCGAGCCGGGAGCCCCCGCGCCGCCAGAGGGACCGCCGGGATCGGGAGCCCCGCCACCGCCCGAGGAGTCGCCGGGATCGGGAACCTCCGCGCCGGCCGGGAGATCGCAGGGAGCCTCCGCATTGCCCAAGCGGGCCTCGAACGCGGCGCCGCGCGTGGTCGTACGGCATCCGGAAGCCGGTCAGAGCGCCGGGCAAGGGGCCGGCCAGGGAGCCGGACCGGCCGGGACGAGCGCCGGTCTGCCGGAGGTCAGCGGGGACCCGGCCGACATGAACCTGCTCATCAGGCTGCGTGACGCGCTGGAGGCACTGCAGTGATCACGCGCACGTGGCTCAAGCGGGCCGGAAAGGCGATCCCGATGGATCTGCGCCGCGAAATTTACGAGGAGCTCGTCCTCCTCAGGACCCGCGCGCCGGAGATCACCGGGGCGCTCACCTGCACGGTGGACGGCATGCTCGTGACGACCGACCTCGCCGCCAACACCGAGCAGACGGCCGCGCTCACGTCGGCGCTGCTGTCGATGAGCCGCCGGATGACCGATCTCGCCCAGGTCGGCCGGCTCGAGGAGACCCTGATCTCCGGCACCCGGGGACACACCGCGAGCTACGCCGCGGGGCCCAAGCTCGTCCTCACCGTTCTCGCGGGCCCGGGCGCCAACCTCGGCCTGCTCCGGATCGAGGGACGCAAGACGGCGGCCAAGCTCGCCGCCATCGTCGAACGCGAAATAGCCACAAATAACCGCGAATAGCCGCGAATAGGAGAACAAGCACATGGCGAACATGGACGTCTCTCTCAAGGAGATGCTGGCCATCGACGGCTCGATCGGCGCCGCCGTGGTCGACTACGGGAGCGGGATGGCGCTGGGCACGCTCGGCGGCTCCAAGGAGCTCGACCTCCAGGTCGCGGCGGCGGCCAACACCGAGGTGGTCAAGGCCAAGCTGCGGGCGATGGACGCCTTGCAGCTCAAGGACGCCATCGAGGACATCCTCATCACGCTGGGCGGCCAGTATCACATCATCCGCCCGCTCACCGGGCGCGGCGGCAAGGGCCTGTTCCTCTACCTGGCCCTGGACCGCGGCCGTGCCAACCTCGCGATGGCCCGGCACCAGCTGCGCACGATCGAGGACAAGCTTGAGGTGTGACCGTATCTTGGGAGGCCGTCAGACGGCGGCCTCCCGGCCGGTGAGCTCGCTGATGGCCTCCACGATCTCCGGCCAGAGCTCGCGGGGCAGATCGTGCCCCATGCCGGGGAAGGTCAGGAGCTTGGCCCCTGGGATGGCGTCGGCGGTGGCGGCGCCGCCCGGCGGCGTGACCAGCGGGTCGTCCTCGCCGTGGATCACCAGCGCGGGGATCGTGAGCCCGCGCAGGCCTGCCGTACGGTCTTTGGCGGCGAGGATCGCGACGAGCTGGCGGGCCGCCCCGGCGGGGTCGTAGGCCCGGTCGTAGCTCTCGCGGGCCACCTGGGCGACGCGCTCGGTGTCCATCGCATACCCCGGCGAGCCGACGACGCGCCACGTCGCCAGCGCCCGCTCGACGGCGTTCTCACGGCCCGGCGCGGGAGGGACCAGCAGCGCGGCCATGGCCGCCTCGGTCGGACCGCCGACCTCGGGGCCGGTCGTGGACATGATCGAGGTGAGGCTGCGGACGCGGCCCGGATGCCGGATGGCGAGGGCCTGCGCGATCATGCCGCCCATCGAGGCGCCTGCGACGTGCGCGCTCTCCCAGCCGAGGGCGTCCAGCAGACCGGCGGTGTCGTCCGCCATGTCGTCCACCGTGTACGGCGCGCCGGACGTGTTCCCGCCAAGGGCCGCGAGCAGGTCGGGGTCGTGGGTGAGATGGGTGGACAGGCCGATGTCGCGGTTGTCGAACCGGACGACCTCGTGACCCTTGTTCACCAGCAGTCCGATGAACTCCTCGTCCCAGCCGATCATCTGCATGCCGAGCCCCATGACGAGCAGGAGCGGGCGGCCCCCGGGCTCGCCGAACGCCTCGTAGTAGATCTCGATCCCGTTCGCCGTCGCACGCATGCCGAACAGAATCCCATTCTGTTCAGCCGTACGGCAAGGCGTGGGGACGGAGTTGTACCGTTTCCTTAGTACAACTAACGAGGTGTCGCTGCATGAGCCACCGAAGGCGGATTTCGGTTCTGCTCATCTGCTGCATGAGCCTGCTGATCGTCTCGCTGGACAACACGATCGTGAACGTGGCGCTGCCGGCGCTCGGGCGCGAGTTGCGCGCCCCGGTCTCCGGCCTCCAGTGGACGGTCGACGCGTACACGCTCACGCTGGCGAGCCTGCTCATGCTGTCCGGCTCGACGGCGGACCGGATCGGGCGGCGGCGCGTCTTCCAAATCGGCCTGGCCGTCTTCACGACCGGCTCGCTGCTCTGCAGCGTCGCGCCGAGCCTCCTGTGGCTCGTGATCTTCCGGGCGGTCCAGGCGATCGGCGGCTCGATGCTCAACCCGGTGGCCATGTCGATCATCACGAACACCTTCACCGACCGGCGCGAGCGCGCGCAGGCCATCGGCGTATGGGGCGGCGTCGTCGGCATCAGCATGGCGCTGGGACCGGTCGTCGGCGGGCTGCTCACCGACACGGTCAACTGGCGGGCCATCTTCTGGATCAACGTGCCGATCGGCCTGCTCGCGATCGCGCTGACCTGGCGGTTCGTCCCGGAGTCCAAGGCGCCGAAGGCACGCCGGATCGACCCCGTCGGGCAGATCCTGGTCATCGCGCTGCTGGGGCCGCTGACCTACGGGATCATCGAAGGCCCGGAGGCCGGCTGGACATCTCCGCTGATCATGGGATGCTTCGCCGTCGCGGTGCTCGCCCTGGTGGCGCTGCTCGTGTACGAGCCGCGCCGGGACGAGCCGCTCATCGACGTGCGGTTCTTCCGGAGCGCGCCGTTCTCCGGAGCGGCGGCCATCGCCGTGTCGGGCTTCGCCGCCCTCGGCTCCTTCCTGTTCCTCAACACGCTCTATCTCCAGAGCCACCGGGGGCTGTCCGCCCTGGAGGCCGGGCTGTACACGCTGCCGATCGCGCTGATCTCGCTCGTCTTCGGGCCGGTGTCGGGAAGGCTGGTCGGGACCCGCGGGCCGCGGCCGTCACTCGTCGTGGCCGGCGGCTGCGTCGCGGCCGCGGGCGCGCTGCTCACTCAGATCACGCTGACCACGCCCATCCCGGTGCTGCTGGCGATCTACGTGGTCTTCGGGCTGGGGTTCGCCATGCTCAACCCGCCCATCACCACGACGGCCGTGTCCGGGATGCCGCTGGCCCAGGCGGGGGTCGCCGCCGCCGTCGCCTCCACCAGCCGCCAGGTCGGCCAGTCCCTCGGCGTGGCGATCGCCGGGTCCGTCGTCGCCGCGTCCGCGCACGGCTCGGGCTTCGTCCGCGCCGCCCACGTGGGCTGGTGGATCATGGCGCTGTACGGCGTGCTCGTCCTGTGCGTCGGCGTCGCGACCACGGGCCGGTGGGCCAGGGAAACCGCCGAGCGAACCGCGCGGCGCCTCACGGCCCGGGAGGCGGTGGAGGCCCGATGAGTCACCTTGGGCGCGGAGCTCAGACCCGCCTCCGCCCAAGGGCGCGATTCTCATTGGCATCTCCTTCACCATCCGAGAAATCTATTCTAGGCTCCAGAGATCCGATGTCTCCTTACTCCGGTGGTGACGATGCCATCACGACGATCTTTACTAAAAGCAGGGGGCGTGCTCGCCGCCGCCGTCCTCGCGCCTGGAACGGCCCTGGCACAGGCAGAACCCGGATCGGCGGACCCGTGGCACCGGGTCCCGGAGATCCTGCGAAAGATTCGGCCCCCGCGCTTCCCAGACAAATGGTGGGATGTCACGGACTTCGGAGGAGTCGGGGACGGCACCACCGACTGCACCGAAGCGTTCAAGGCGGCGATAGCCGCGTGCCACGAGGCGGGCGGGGGGCACGTCGTGGTGCCGCCGGGACGGTTACTGACCGGCGCCATCCATTTGCTCAGCAATGTCGATCTG
This sequence comes from Planotetraspora sp. A-T 1434, assembly GCF_025420585.1. Classification (GTDB taxonomy): domain Bacteria; phylum Actinomycetota; class Actinomycetes; order Streptosporangiales; family Streptosporangiaceae; genus JAOEGB01. Next base: position 223,404 of record NZ_JAOEGB010000007.1, read on the forward strand.
CACGTCTCCGAGGGCGGTGTGATCGCCTTCAGCACCGACCCGAACGCCTACCTGCCGGTCGTCTTCACCCGCTGGGAAGGCACCGAGTGCTACAACTACTCCCCCTTTATCTACGCCCATGGCCAGAGCGACATCGCCGTCACGGGCAAAGGGACACTGGACGGCCAGGCGGGGAAAGGCCCGTGGGAGAGCTGGTACGCCAAGGGTGGCCCCCAGGGAGCCGACCAGCGGGCCCTGCGCAAGATGGGCGACGACGGCGTGCCGGTGGAGCAGCGCGTGTTCGGCGCGGGCCACTACCTGCGCCCCGCCATGGTCCAGTTCCTGAAATGTCAGAACATCCTGGTCAGCGACGTCACGATCCTCGAGCCGCCCATGTGGACGGTCAACCCGGTCCTGTCGACGAACGTCACCGTGCGCGGCATCACCGTGGTCAGCACGCTGTACAACACGGACGGCTGCGACGTCGAGGCGTCCTCCTACGTGCACATCCGCGACTGCCGGTTCAATACCAACGACGACTGCGTGGCGGTCAAGTCGGGGCGTGACGCCGACGGCCGCAGGGTGGGCGTGCCCAGCGAGAACGTCGTCGTCCAGGACTGCTACTTCTCCGGCCGCTGGGGCGGCATCACGGTGGGCAGCGAGATGTCGGGCGGGGTGCGGAACGTCTTCGCCGAGCGCTGCCTGATCAACTCGCCGGACTTCCCCGGCAACTATCCGGTGAAATATCCGGTCTACATCAAGGCGAACAGGAAACGCGGCAGCTTCGTCGAGGGCGTATACGTCCGCAAGTTCACCGGCCAGAAGGTGGACCGGGAGATCGTCTTCATCAACATGAGCTACAACAACGAGCCCGGCACGCTGCCCGTGTCGGTGCGCGACATCCGGCTGGAGAAGTTCAGGATCGACGGCGCGGACGCGGTGCTCAACCTCGTCGGCCTGGAGACCGACCACCTGGTCGGCGTGCACCTGGAGAAGTGCGAGTTCACCGGCATCACCGGCCCCGACAAGATCGTGTTCACCGACGACCTGACCATGCGGAAGGTCGTCGTCAACGGAGTCGAGCGGGGTCAGGCCGGGTAGGCGTGGGTCTCCGTGGCTTTGACGGCGACCCAGACCTCTTGGCCGGGGAGGAGATCAAGCTCGGCGACCGCGGCGGCGGTGACGTCGGCGGAGACACTGATCGGACCGTCCAGGCCGACGCGGAACTGGTCGCCGTGCCGTTCGATGCCGGCGATCCTGGCCGCCCACAGGTTGCGGGGCGTTCCGTCGGGCCTGCCCCGGAAGAGCGCCACGGCCGAAGGCGGGAAGGCCACGAACACGGGCCCCTCCAGTTCCTCGGCCACGCTGAGGGTCAGGCCGTCGATCGTCACCTGATGCCCGGCGGCGGTCCCCCGGTAGAGGTTGAGGCCCACCAGTCGCGCGACGTAGTCCGTGCGCGGGTGGCGGGCGACCTCGGCGGGGGTGCCCTCCTGGACGATTGAACCATTCTCGACCACGACCAGGCGGTCGGCGAGCACCATCGCGTCGAGCGGGTCATGCGTGACCAGCACGGCCGCCCCGTCGAACTCCTCCAGGTGGCGGCGCAGCCCGGCCCGGATCTCCAGCCGTGTGTGCGCGTCGAGTGCCGCCAGCGGCTCGTCGAGGAGCAGAAGCCTAGGCCGTACGGCAAGGGCCCGCGCCAGGGCGACCCGCTGCGCCTGGCCGCCGGACAGCTCATGCGGCCTGGCGTGGAGGTGGTCCTTGAGCCCGATCCGTTCGAGCCATTCCCTGGCTCCCACCCGTGCCCGGGCCTTCGGCGTCCCTTGGCAGCGCGGCCCGAACGCCACGTTGTCGAGCGCGGACAGGTGCGGAAAGAGCAGATAGTCCTGGAACACCATGCCGATGGAGCGCCGCTCCGCGGGCCGCTCGTGAATGGGCTCACCGTCCAGGACGATCTCGCCGTGCGAGAGCCGTACGAGACCGGCGAGCGCGCGCAGCGCGGTGGTCTTGCCCGCGCCGTTGGGCCCCAGCAGCGCGACGACCTCCCCGGCGGCCGCGTCGATCACGATGTCGAGCCGGAACCGCTCGCGCTCCACGACCAGACGGGCGCTGAGCATCACGCGCACCTCACGCCTTGATCCACCGGTCGCGGAGCACGGCGAGGACGGCGACGCAGACGGCGAGCAGGACCAGGCTGAGCACGATCGCGGCCTCCGGATCAGTCTCCAGAGCCAGATAGACAGCGAGCGGCATCGTCTGGGTGGTGCCGGGGAGGTTCCCGGCAAAGGTGATCGTCGCGCCGAACTCGCCCAGCGCCCTCGCCCAGCACAGCACGGCCCCCGCGACGACTCCCGGAGCGACCAGCGGCAGCGTGACCCTTCGGAAGACGGTCCAGCGGGAAGCCCCGAGGGTGGCGGCGGCCTCCTCGTAGCGCGGATCGGCGGCCCGCAGCGTCCCCTCGACGCTGATGACGAGGAACGGCATCGCCACGAACGCCTCGGCCATGACCACCCCGGCGGTCGTGAACGGCAGCGTGAAGGCGCCGCTGAACCACCGGCCGATCAGCCCGTTCCGCCCGAACACCAGGAGCAATGCCACGCCCCCGACGACGGGCGGCAGCACCAGCGGCACCGTGACCAGCGCCCGCACAAGCCCGCGCCCCCGAAAACGGGCCCGCGCGAGGAGCCAGGCCAGCGGGACCCCGAGCGCCAGACACACGACGGTCGCCGTCGTGGCCGTGATCAGCGACAACCGCAGGGCCTCCAGCACCCTCGGCTCCGTCAGCCGTGCGGGCAGCGTCGTCCAGGGCGCCCGTACGGCGAGGCCGACGAGCGGCAGCACAAGGAACGCCATCCCGGCCACGGCCGGAACCGCCAGCCCCCACGGCGCCGCGCCTCTCACACCTGGCCCCTCCACCCCCATGACTGGATCAGACCGCGGTGAAGCCCGCGTCGGTCAGCACGCGGCGGCCCTGGTCGGACAGGACGAGGTCGATGAACTCCCTCGCGAGGACCAGGTGGGCGGTCTTCGGCACGGCCGCGATGGGGTAGTCGTTGATGGCCTTGTCCGCTTCGGGGAACTCGATCCCCTCCACCGCGCCCGCCGCCGCCTTGACGTCCGTACGGTAGACCAGCGCGGCGTCCACCTCGCCCAGCCTGACCTTGGACAGCGCCGCCTTGACGTCCTGCTCCTGCGTCACGGGCTTGACCGTCACGCCCCCGGCGGCGAGAGCCTTGACGGCGGCGGCGCCGCAGGGCACCTGCTCGGCGCAGAGAGCGACCTTGACGGCGGGGTTGGCGAGATCCTTCAGCGCGGCCACGTGCGCCGGATTGCCCTTCGGCACGGCGATCTCCAGCCTGTTGCGGGCGAAGATTCTCGGCGAGGGCGCACCTGACTGCTTCATGGTTGCCGGGCTCGCGGCGGCGAAGACGTCGGCCGGAGCGCCCTGGACGATCTGCTGGGCCAGCGTCGAACTGCCGCCGAAGTTGAACTTCACGGTCACGCCCGGATGGGACTTCTCGAACGCCTTGCCCAGCGTGCCGAACGACTCGGTCAGCGAGGCCGCCGCGAAGACCGTGAGCGTCTCCGGCTCCTTCTTCCCGCCGGCGCATCCCGCCGCGGCGAGCAGCACCATCAACAGCAGCGCGGAGACGAGGCTCCTGACCGCCGAACCGCTCATTACGGGGCCCCTGACAACCGGGCTTCCGACCGCCGAGCCGCCGACCAGCCAGCCCCTGCGACCTCGGGTCCTGGCGTCCGGCCTCCCGAGAATCGGACGCTTAGTCGCCGGCTTCACCCTGCCTCGCACCTTCACCCTGGCCCCACCTTCACATCGATCTCCTCGGAGCGGCCGCGTCAGGCGCTGGGAATCTCGACGACCACGTTCGTGGACTTCACCACGGCGACCGCCACGACGCCGGGCTCCAGGCCCAGCTCCTCGGCGGACTCCCGGCTCATCAGCGAGACGACCCGGAACGGCCCCGCGGCGATCTCCACCTGGGCCATGACGCCGTCTCTGACCACCTCGGTCACGATGCCGCGGAACCGGTTGCGGGCCGACGACGTGGCGCCGTGCTCGTCGCGGACCGCCTGTGATCTGGCGAACGCGGCCAGGTCGGCGCCGGAGATAATCCGGTGCCCGTTGGCGTCCCGCTCGGCGGCCAGCCGCCCCGCGTCCACCCACCGACGGACGGTGTCGGCGCTGACTCCCAGCAACGCCGCCGACTCGCTGATCCGGAACATGGCTCCACCCTAGACATGGTGAGATCAAGGGGCAAGCCCGGTATTGGTTTGGTAATGCGAGGGTTGCTCTCGTACAAGGCTCGCAAACGCGATGCCATCGTCACCCTTCTCCCTGGGCCCGCGTCACCGGGGAGCGGGGCTCTTCGTGCTGTGGTCCTTGAGGTGCAGGTCTCCCCCGATCCTTTGCCGCAGCCGATCCAGCACGGCGCGAGGGGCGAGGGCGGTCCACAGGTTCCCGACGAGGTGCGGGCTGTACTCCGGAGCCTGGTCCATCCACTCGCCCTTCCCCTGCTGGGTGGCGAACGTGCGGCGGGGGCAGCGACCCGGACGGCGAGCGTCCGGCGGCCCCGGAGGGTGAGCCCCCTCTGGCGTGAAAGTCGCACCTTCGAGGTACGCGGCTTTCGCCGCTCCGGTTCATCGCCAGGTCTTTACCAGAAATGAACACATAAGGGCATGTTCGGGGGTCCGGTAGGCGTGGCCTGCGGGAACACTCAGCAGGGTGGCTCTGAAGCCACCGCCAGCCCCCGAGAGTGAGGAGAGACGCCTTGGGTGTCAAGCCTTCCGCCAAAGCACAGCACCGTGGAAGCAGCCAGCCGTGGCTGCACCAGAAGGGGATCGAGATCCAGGAGTTCGGGACGGTACGGCAGTTTCCCATCGGCCTCTCCATGGAGACCCGGGCATACTCCTGCCAGCGGCTCAACCAGATCCTGGCCGACACCCAGATCCTCTACAGCCTCTACAAGAAGCATCACTGGCTGATGCGTGGCCCGACGTTCTACCAGCTGCATCTGCTCCTGGACAAGCACGCCACCGAGCAGCTGCCGCTGATCGACATGATCGCCGAGAGGGTGCAGACCCTCGGCGGGGTAGCGATCGGAGATCCCCGGCAGGTCGCCGAGGTCACCGTGATCCCGCGTCCTCCGGATGGCGTGGAAGAGGTTCCCGCCATGCTGTCGCGCCTGCTGGAGGCGCACGAGACGATCCTCGTCGCCGCGCACGACGCCGCCGCGCGGACCGCCGAGATGGGCGACGACGGAACCAACGACCTGCTCGTCTCCGAGGTCATCCGGACCGGCGAGCTTCAGGCGTGGTTCCTCGCCGAGCATCTCGTCGACACTCCGCTCGTCCACGCCTGACAGCCGCCGACGCCGCCGACGCCGCCTGGACGGCGACGGCGTTGGCAGCGCCAACGATCCGGTGTCTGCCCGGTCACCAGAAGCGTCCCATCCTGAACGCGCCCAGGCCGGCCGTGGTCGTCAACGACGTCCGTACCGCTGGTTGAAGCGCTCGACCCGTCCGGCGCTGTCTAGCACCCGGTTGCGGCCGGTGTAGAAGGGGTGGCTCGCCGAGGACACGTCGACGTCGACCACCGGATACGTCCTGCCGTCCTGCCACTCGATTGTCTTCCCACTGGTCATGGTGGACCTCGTCAGGAAGGCGAAGCCGGCGCTGGCGTCGCGGAACACCACGGAGTGATAGGCCGGGTGGATGTTCTTCCTCATCGCGCCTCCTTGAAGACGACGTGCTGGCGGACGATCGGGTCGTACTTGCGCAGGCTCAGCCGGTCGGCGTCGTTCCTGCGGTTCTTGCGGGTGATGTAAGTGAAACCGGTGCCCGCCGTCGATCGCAGCTTGACCACCGGTCGCAGCTCGTTCCTGGCCAATCCAGCTCCCTCCGGGACGATAGGCCGTTCGACGGGAGCGATAACCGTTTTCACCCAAGAAATAATCCCGCTCCGGCCGCGACATCCCACGCAGGTGGAGCCACGAAGGCCATGCAGGCGCCCGTTCGCGGTGCGGGCCCGGTCGAACGTCGTTGGACGCCATGCAGGCGGCCGCGACGCCTACCGCTGAGGCTGAGGCTTCGGCTGCCGCTGAGGCTGCGGCTTCGCTGAGGCTTCGGCTGCCGCTGAGGCTGAGGTCAGCGCGCCGGGGGAGGCGACGGCTTCCAGGGCTGGAGCCAGGGAGTGGCGGGCCAGCCCTCCGCCGCGGCCATCAGCGGGAAGGCGGTTGCGCCGTCGACCGCTTCGCGGATGATGTCGGCATGCCCGGCGTGACGGGCGGTCTCCTCGATGAGGTGGAGCAGGACCCAGCGCACCGACCATGCCTCGACGTCGTCAGGGAACCACGGCACGCCCTTCGGAACGGGGACCGCCTGACCGAGATCGGGGATGCCCGCGACGATCTCCTCCGTCTCCGCCGCCACCTCGGCGTAGAGATCGAGCACCCCGGCAAGGGTCTCTCCGGGCTCCAGCCGGAAAGCGGCGTGGTAGTTCTTCTCCCGCTCCGACCGGGAGAGCCTCTCGCGCCCCAGCACGGTGTCCATCCAGCTTCTCTCCGTCGTGGCGACGTGCTTGATGAGGCCGCCGACGCTCAGCTCACTGGCGGTCGGCGTGGCCCTGGCCTGCTCGTCGGTAAGCCCATGGGCGGTGACGCGTAGCGTGTGACGCTGCTGGGCGAGGTAGCCGAGCAGCCCCTCGCGCTCGTCCGCGACTGGAGGGACATATGCGGGCATGTGATCAACCCCCGGTTCGAAGCCATCGAGAACGTCGATGCCGGCACGTGCCCATCCTGTCGAACCCCTGCTGCCGGCACCTGCTCGATGCTGACATCCGGCACCGACAAGTTTCGGAACCATCACGCGTGCCATACCGTTCCCGCCGCGGTCTCACCCCGTACCCCCGGCTGCGGCACCTGAGCCGCCCGTTCCGGTGTCACGATCACACGTTCAACGAGATGCATGATCGCGATGGAGGTCTTCCCACTTCATAGGGCAAGTGCCGGAGCCTGTGCATGATCACGACGGGCGTGTTTCCAGCTCGCGCGGCATACCGGGGAAGCTGTGCATGATCACGCGCATGGGGGCGGAGGCGGGGGTCACCTCATCTCGACCACCAGCAGGCCGTCCTCCTCCGTGGAGGAGCTTCCCAGACCCGTGCAGGCCGCGCTGAACCGGTCGCGGATCCAGCGCCAGTCCTCATCGCGGGCCAGCCGCGTCCGGCAGTACCGCAGCTCGATCGGCACCGCCCGCAGCCGGATCGGCCCATGCTCGTCGAGCGTCACGAGGAACAGCAGCCCCAGGTCGTTGCGGAGCCGGGCGTCCACGATGTAGTCATCGAGGAAGTCCCCGAGGTCGTAGAGCACGGGCGGGGCGACCCCGTGGAACACATGGGCCGAATGACCCGCGACGAGCGTCGCCCCGGCAGTGGTCAGAGCCCGCGCGGCGGACCGGATGTAGGCCCGCGGCCGGTCCCTCATGTTGGGCCCCCAGTGCGGCGTCACCAGCACGACATCGGACCGGTCCCGCAGCCGCCGGACCTGCGCGACCAGCCAGGGCGGCACACCCGTGACCAGATCGGCATAGGCCACGCCGGGCCGTACGGCTGACGCCGCGAAGTCGGCGGGATGGTCGGTCACTCCGAGCACCCCGACGCGGACGCCGTCGACCGTGATCACCTCCGGTCGGCGTGCCTCGGCCTCGTCGGCGCCGGCGCCGACGCTGCGGATTCCAGCACGGAGCAGATGCTCGCGGGTGTCTAGCAGCGCTTCGGGGCCGTAGTCCAGCGCGTGGTTGTTGGCCAGGGTCACACACCCCACACCGAGCTGCGCGAGCAGGTCGGCGGCCTCCGGCGGCGCGCGGAAGTGGAATGGCTTCCCCGGCGCGTCCCATTTGTAACCCCGATCCGAGATACAGCATTCGAGGTTGAGGACGAAAAGGTCAGCCTCCGCGAGCCGTTCGCGAAGGTCGGCGGAGAAGAACCGGGCGGGGTCCGCCGACTCGGCCAGGACATCGGCCACGCCACGTCCCAGCATCGTGTCCCCCGCCATCGCCAGAGTCACCGGCATCGCACATCACCTACCAGCCCGATCGCCCCCTACCCGGCCATCGGCCTGCGAATCGGGATGTCCCGGGCACGCCGGAGGACCGACCTCAAGGATCAGACGAGGGAGCGCAGCACGCCGGGACGAGGACCGCAGCGGCCGGCCAAGCGAAGCGACCGACGCGAGGACCGCACGTTCCGGTGAGGCGCGGCGACCGACGCGAGGACCGCACGTTCCAGCGAGGCGCGGCGACCGCCCGCCCCGCAACGCGGTTCGCGTGACCTCCAAGGCGCTCCTCCGGCCCCGCGACGAAAAACGATCATGACGATAGTGCTGCAATACGGCCGGACAGCTTTGAGACAGCACTTTCGCCATGATCGATCGCGGTGCCGGTCAGCCTGTGACGCTCGGCCTGCCGTTCTCGATGTGGCCCATCAGCCGGCGGGCGAACGTGGTGTTCCCGGCGACGATGACCTTCAGGTCGTACCAGCCGGTCTCGGTCTTCCATGGGAAGTGCCCAGTGGTCCCCGACGCCACTTGAATGGCCTCGGGAGCCCCGCCGTACGCCAGGGGTGAGATCGTGACGTGCGCCGGCGAGTCGCCGGTGTTGCGGACGTGGAAAGTGATCGTGCGCGTGGCGGCGTCGATCTCGCTGGTGACCTCGACGGGGTCCTCGACCACGCCGCGGAACTCCCGGCGGAAGCCGTTCGGCCCGGTGAGGACCAGGTCGTACGCGTCGGTCGGGAAGTAGACCACCTCCCGGAGGTCGCCGAGCACATCGAAGTGCTGGGGACGGACGAGCTCGCCGAGGTAGCTGTACAGCGTCAGGTGCGCGCTCGCCGCACCGCCGTTGCTCATGGTGATCTCGACCGCACGGCCGGTGGTCCGCGCGGAGGCGTCCGGCTGGTACGGCAGAGCGCGGGCCCGCCTGGTGCCCGGCTCCTGGACGGGCATCCGCTGCTCGGCCGGGACGGCGGGATACCACCGCTCACCCGAGGGAGTCGCCGCCCGGGAAGCCGCGCCCCCCAATGCCACCACGCTCGAAGCCACCACGCCGGGGTCCGCCGCGCCGGATGCGGGAACACCGGAGGCGGCCACCTCAGACGCGGGAAGGTCGGCTGCAGGGCTCTGCGGGGCCGGTGTCTTCCCGACCGGGTGCGCCGGCGGCGCGTCGAAGTCGAAGGCGGAGGTGAGGTCGCCGACGACCGTACGCCGCCAGGCGCTGATGTCGGGCGCCTTGATGCCCAGCCAGGACTCCAGGAAGCGCACGGTCGAGCTGTGGTCGAACGTCTCGGAGCAGACGTTGCCTCCCACGGTCCACGGCGACACCACGATCATGGGCACGCGGACGCCGAGCCCCAGGGGACGCCCGTTGACGAACTCGCCGGGAGTCCCGTCCGGCGGGACGGGCGGAGGAACGTGATCGAAGAAGCCGTCGTTCTCGTCGTACGTGATGAAGACGGCCGTGCTCCCCCACACCTCGGGCTGCGAGGCGATCGCGTCGAGGACCTGATAGATGATCTTCCCGCTCTCGACTGCCGACGACCCCTCCGGGTGCTCGGAGTCCGCGAGCGAGGTCACGATGTAGGACACGGCGGGAAGGCGTCCGGCCGCCACGTCGGCGGAGAACCACTCCCCCAGGCCGCCCGTGCGCGTACGGCGGAGCGCCCGGTCGTAGAGCTCCCGGTCGGCGGGGTCGAGCCGGGCCACCCTCTCGTCGAGTCCGGCCAGCAGCGGCGCCGGGTCATCGGCCGCCCGGACCGCTTCGTAGAAGGAGTGCATGCTGGTCTGCCCCAGCTTCGCCATGACAGCCTTGAACGTCGCGAAGAACTCCAGGTTGTTGCACTGGTAGTTGTCCCACTCCTGGTAGACCTGCCAGCTGTGCCCGGCCTGGCTCAGCAGCTCGGGCACCGTGACCCAGGTGTAGCCGGCGTGCCCGTCCTCCTCGCAGGCGTCGTTGTCGACGGCCCGCTGCCCGGTGCCCGGCTCATAGCCGGTATAGCCGGAGATGTGGTAGTTGCGGTTGGGCGTCGTGGAAGTCAGCGCCGAGGAGTGGTAGGCGTCGCAGATGGTGAAGGCGTCCGCCAGTTCGTAGTGCAGCGGCAGGTCATGACGGTCGTAATACGCCATGGTGGAGTGGCCCTTGTTGGGCACCCAGGCGTCGTGCCAGCCCATCGCCCAGGCGTTCTGGGTGCCGAGCCAGCTGTGGTCGTGGGTGTCGAGCAGCATGGGATCGGCCCCCGCGTCCTCGGCCGCCTCTCGGACCGGGAAGGGCAGCACGCCGTCCTGCTCGAAGACCGATCGGCACGCCCGCGTCGCCACGGCGTTGCGGTCTCCGAAGCCCCGCACGCCGCGCATGCGCCCGAAGTAATGGTCGAACGACCGGTTCTCCTGCATGACGAAGACCACGTGTTCGATGTCGGAGAGGCTCCCGGCCGGAACGGGCCGCGCGAGCACACGCGACAGGGACGGCGGAAGCGAGGACCCGGCTGGCATGGTGATGAGCGTCCCTCTGAAGACGTAACGGTCAAACGCCCATAAACCTAACAGCGAGCTCACCTGTCGGGATAAGGGTGCCGCCGGGGGCCTCAAGGCATATGAGCTGAGAGGTCTCGGAGACCAGCACCCGCAGTCAATCCGTCCAGTGCCCATAGGGCAACCAGCGCGCGAGGACGCGGAGTCACCGGAACCATGGAACACGCCAAGGACGGCCTGACCACGGGCGTCTGGCCCGGCATGGGAAACGCCTTAGCCTTGCTCCTGGACCACGTGATTCCTGATCTTGACCTTGCCCCTGTGCTTGGCCTTGACCTTGGGCTTGGACTTCGTGATCGGACGGTCAACGTTGACGACACGCCGGATCGCCACCCCAAAGGGAAGGTCGCGGACGGCAATGGGGCCGGCCACGACCTGGTTGCTAGTGGTATCGATCACCAGCACATTGTCCGTATTGGTGTTGGTGACGTAGGCGTGTTGGCCGTCGGGCGTGATCGCTACGCCGACGGGACCGTTCCCGCCGAAGGGGGCGAGGTTGATGGTCGCGATGACGGTATCGGTAGCGGTGTTGATGACCGACACGTTGTTCGAGCCGCGGTTGGCCACGTAGGCGCGGCTGCCGTCGGGAGTGATCGCCACCCCGATGGGGTTGCTCCCACCGGAAGGGACCACGAGGTCGATGGTGGTGAGGACGGTGTTGGTAGCGGTATTGATCACCGTCACGTTGTTCGAGATGAAGTTGGGCACGTAGGCGCGGCTGCCGTCCGGAGTGATCACCACCCCTTGCGGAGCGTCTCCCAAGGGAGTGGGGATGGTGGTGAGGATGGCGTTGTCAGAGGTGCGGATCACCGTCACGTTGTCCGAGAAGGCGTTGCCCACGTAGACACGGCTGCCGTCCGGGGTGATCGCCAGCAAGAACGGGCCGTCCCCGCCGGACGGAACGACGTTGATGGTCGCGATGACGGTGTTGGTAGCGGTGTTGATGACCGACACGTTGTCCGAGTCGCGGTTGGCCACGTAGGCGCGGCTGCCGTCCGGGGTGATCGCCACCCCGACGGGAAAGAGCGCACCGGAGGGGGCCACGAGGTCGATGGTGGTGAGGACGGTGTTGGTAACGGTATCGATCACCGACACGTTTCTCGAAAACTGGTTGGTGACGTAGGCGCGTGTGCCGTCGGGGGTGATCGCCACGCCGGCGGGACCGTCCCCAGAGGGAGCGAGGTTGATGGTTTGAACGACGGCGTTGGTAGCGGTATTGATCACCGACACGGTGTCGTCGTCGATGTTGGCCACGTAGGCGAACTCCTGAACCTGCGCAGCGGCCACAGCCTGGGAAGGCGCGGCCATCAGCGGCGCCAGCCCGGCCGCGATGGCCGCCGCGGCCACCAATGACCGCAGCCGGGACCGCCACCCGCGCCCATGGCGCTGACCGGGACGTTCCGGATGGCGATTGTCTACCGGGTTTCTCGTCCAATGCGCCGGCATTGGGACCTCCCATGTCGATCGACGATGACAGGCCTGTTCTATGCGCGCATGGCACCGCGCCCTGGGAAACGGCGCACCGACTTGCGTTCTCGTTGCCGGTAGGTGGTCTGCTCATCGGTTTGCCGGCAGCCGGGCAAACCTGGCCGAGATGGAACAGAGGTGATCGTCATCGGCTTCCCGAATGGCGGACAGATGCACGGCGTGGTGAGGGTTCATGGCCAGCGACCCCGTCCGGAGCAACGGGCCGCTCAGCCCGTGCCGTGCGTACGAATAGCAGCCCGCGGGCAGGCGCTCGGGGTGGAAGCGCACCTCCAGGACGTACTGGGACACCGGGTGGCGGAAGCCGTAGCCGCACTCGGTGCCGGCCTGGCCGCTGTGGTCGACAACCGCGTGCTCGAACACCCAGGTCTCGCCAGCGCGCAGGACCACGTCGAACAGATACTCCGCTATGAGCACGGGCTCGGACGGATGGCGTTCCACCCGGCCGAGACGGTCCGCCTGCATGACGCGGCAGCGCAGCCGTTCGAGGGTGAGCGCGCTGTCGCGGATGGCGGCGCGCAGAGCGTGATGAAAGGGGCCTGAGAGCAGCAGGTCGGCGACTTCGACGTGGTCTTCACGGGCGAATCGGGTCATGACGGCACTCCTGGAGCGCGCGGGGCGCCGAGCCGACTCCCCGCAGTGTCATGCCGCCTCTCCAGCAGTGTGACATTACGACCTGCGTCGGCAACCCGAGCAGGCCCGGGGAGCAGGCCCGGGGAGGCGCCCTGACCGCGCTTCCCCGGGCTACAGCAGGATGCGGCGGCGCGCGGACGCGGCCCGAGGCAGGCGGACCCGGCTGAGCTCTCGCAGAGCTCGGGCGGCGCCGGTGCGGCGGGCCAGCGCGAGCGCCTCGTGAGCCAGGTCGGCCGACCGCTCCCGCTCGTGGGCGTCGGCGTACGCGTGGGCCATCAGCGCCATGGTGTACGCCCTGGCATAACCAGTCCGGGGCCGAGTGGGACCGTGCTCGAGGATCTCGATCGCGCCTCCGGCGTGGCCGAGATCGACGAGGCATCCGGCGCACAGCGCTTTGTGGGCCTCGGCTGAGGTGTCCACCTGGTACGGCAGGTCCTCCCCCGGCTCAGCGAGGGACTGGGCCGACTCCTCCAGGCACCGGTGGCACAGATCTTCCTCTCCCGCCAGCGCGTGACCCTGCGCCTCGTGCCACCGCGACAGGGCGTCCACCCGTGCGGGGATGTGCCCGTGCGCGCGGGCGGCGACGGCGATCTCGACCAGCTCGCGAGGACCGGCGGCCGTGTCCACGAGGCCGGCCCGCTGGGCCAGCGCGTAGGACTCGATCAGCGTGTCGGCGGCCTCGCGCGCATCCCGGACGGCCTCGTCCGACCACGCCAGCGCCCCCTCCGCGTCGCCCGCCTCGTGCCGCATGCGGCTGATCAGCTCCGCGTTCCGCGAGGCGAGCGGCAGCAGTGCCCGCCGCACCCGCGATCCGGCGTCCCGGTGGAACGTCTCGATCCCGGCGAGCAGTGGGCGCAGGACACCGGCCAGGTCGCCCGGCCGCAGGTCGGCGCGGGTGTAGGCGTCGAGGACCGCCTCGAAATAGCGGACCGTCGCGTCGTCGGCCCGCTCCGGTCTCTCGATCGCCCGGCCCGTCCGTTCCTCGTCTTCGGGGGCGAACATCGCCGGCAGCAGCGGGACGCCGGTCACATGGTGCCAGAAGGTGGTCCCGAGCGCCTCTCCGACGAACAGCTCCTGCTCGGTGACCCCGAAGGCCCGGCACAGCAGCTCGGCCTGCTCCTCGCCGGGCCGTCTCACCCCTGCCTCCCACTGCTCGATCGTCCGCGTCAGCGTCTCGAGCGGGGGCAGGTGGTCACGCGATTCCTCGTCCGCGGAGACGGCCATCCGCTCGCCCAGATCACGGCGGCGCCACAGCCGCCCCCGGCGCAGCGCGCGCAGCCGAGCGGCCCACGCCGGGACATCGATGGAGATCATTTGACGTACCCCTTAGCGTGCGTGTGACCTTCCTTTCTCGCACACTCTCATCTTCTCAAGCGGCCCCCCGTCTCCCGACGGAGGTGCGACGGCCGCCGGACGACGAAAATGTCGGCGGGGGTCCTTAAAGTTGGCGGCATGCTGACCCGTCGCGCGCTCAACAGGGCCTTCCTGGAGCGCCAGCTGCTGCTGCGTCGCCATCCCCTGAGGGCCCTGGACGCGATCGAGCACCTCGTCGGCATGCAGTCCCAGGCGCCGCTCCCGCCGTACGTCGGCCTGTGGACGCGGCTGCTCGGCTTCGGCCACGGCGACCTCGCGCGGCTCCTGCTCGACCGGACGGCGGTGCGGATCGCCTTGATGCGTGGCACGATCCACCTGGTCAGCGCCCGCGACTGCCTCGCCCTGCGGCCGGCCGTGCAGCCCGTCCTCGATCGATGGTTCCGCACCTCGTACGCGAAGCGGCTGGACGGGGCAGACATGGAAGAGGTCGTGGCCGCGGGCCGAAGGCTCGTCGAGGAGCGACCGCTGACGTTCAACGAGCTCGGCATGATGCTGGCGGAGAAGTGGCCGAATCCTGACGTGCTGTCGCGCGCCGTGCGGGTGGGGGTGCCGCTGGTCCAGGTCCCGCCGCGTGGCATCTGGGGCGCCGTCTCTCAGGCGAGGCACACCAGCGTGGAGTCGTGGCTCGGTGAGCCGCTGGGCGACGGCTCCGCGATCGACGCCATGGTCCTGCGATATCTGGCCGCGTTCGGACCGGCCTCTGTCAAGGACATGCAGGCGTGGTCCGGCCTGACCGGGTTGCGCTCGGTCGTGAAGAGGCTGCCGGATCTGGTGGTGCACCGCGACGAGCACGGGGTCGAGCTGTTCGACGTGCCCGACGGCCCGCTTCCTGATCCGGACACGGACGTGCCGGTCCGGTTCATCCCGGAGTTCGACAACCTGCTCCTCTCGCACGCCGACCGCGCCCGGATCATGTCCGAGGAGCATCGCAAGATCGTCTTCACGGTCAACGGGATCATCAAGGCCACCATCCTGGTGGACGGTTTCGTCGCGGGCCTGTGGCGGATCGTCCAGGGCGGGGGCACGGCCGTCCTGGAGATCGAGCCCTTCCAGCCTCTGTTCTCCGGCCCCCGCGACGCGCTGGCGGCCGAGGGTGCGGACCTGCTCCGCTTCGCCGCGGCCGAGGCCACCGCCCACGACATCCGCTTCGTGTGAGCGCCGCCTACCCCGCTGCGGTGGTGGGAGCCCTTCGCGGCATGAGAGAGCGTGTGATGACCTGAGCTTGAAGGGTGAGCCGGCGCCACGGCCTGTGCAGGTGCTTATGTCAGGCACCATGGAAGGATGACTCTGGCGATGGACGAGGGTCCCGGCGGCGTGTTCCGTGCGTTGCCTGACCCGTCTGATGTGCTCACCAGCCCCCCGTTCAGACTGCTGGTGGACCTTATCGCAGACGGCGACGTGCTGATCCTTAGCGGGGCCGGCCTATCGACAGAGTCAGGCATTCCGGACTACCGAGGGGAGAGCGGGCTCAAGCGGCGGGCCGAGCCGATGACGTACCAGACGTTCGTCGGCAGCGCCGCAGCCCGCCGGCGGTACTGGGCGCGCAGCCACGTGGGATGGCGGCACGTCGCTCGCGCAATCCCCAACGCCGGTCATCGCGCGGTCGCGGAACTGCAGGGCCGCGGACTGATTGCCGGGATCATCACCCAGAACGTCGACGGCCTGCATCAGGCCGCCGGCGCACAGCATGTGATCGAGTTGCACGGCGGCCTCGATCGCGTCAGCTGTCTTGACTGCGGTCAACGTACCTCCCGTCACATGCTCGACCAGCGCCTGCACGCGGCCAACCCCGGCTGGCACGCCCGGGTCAGCGCGATCAACCCGGACGGCGACGCCATCCTGGCCGATGACCAGATCGACGCCTTCCAGATCGTGGACTGCCACAGCTGCGGCGGCCTGCTCAAGCCCGACGTGGTGTTCTTCGGCGAGAACGTGCCACGACCCCGCGTCCAGGAGTGTTACACGCTGACCGAGCGCGCCAATACGCTGCTGGTTCTCGGGTCCTCGCTGACCGTCATGTCCGGCTACCGGTTCGTACGCCGCGCCACCGAACTCGCCATACCCGTCGCGATCATCAACCAAGGCCGGACCCGAGGCGACGCCCATGCCCTCCTGACCTTGGACGCTCCCCTCGGCTCGACCTTGACCGCGCTCCTTGCCGGGCTCGGCTCGACACGGTGACATGTCGCCTTCGTGGGGCACGCGGCGGGAGGGACGCCGCCATAACTTGATGGCGAGAGCGAGACCGCCTGCGGCACGGTGCTGGGCATGCCAGCGGCGCCCGACTCGAAGCGGCATCCGACCCCCAGCGGCATCCGACCCCCAGCGGCGCCTGGGTCCGGGTGCCGCCCCACCCCAGTGCGCGTGCCCGCGTCCGGCGGGGCCGGCCGTACGAAGAAGGGGGTATGACCTCGTTCTCGCGCCATCTTCGGCAGACCTCCGCAGGCCATCTCTCGGTGGCGGTGGACACCGACGCGGCCCCCGAGCGCGTCTTCGCCGTGCTTACCGACTGGCCCCGGCACGGTGAGTGGATGATGCTGACCCGCGCCCGCGTCGCCTCCGGCGACGGCCACAGCGTCGGCAGCCGCCTCGCGGCCTTCACCGGAATCGGGCCGGTGGGCTTCCTGGACACCATGGAGATCACCTCCTGGCACCCGCCGCACGAGGTCGCCGTCCGCCACACCGGCAGGCTCGTGCGCGGCACCGGGCTGTTTCGCGTGCTCCCCCGGGCCGGAGGGGGCAGCACGATCGTGTGGGAAGAAGACCTCGAGCTGCCCCTCGGCCCTGCCGTACGGCTCGGCTGGCCCGTGATCAGACCCCTCAGCGCGACGTTCCTGCGCCGGTCCCTGCGGCGCCTGGCCGAACTCACCCCATAACAACCCATAACCAACCCCATAACCAACCCACAGCTGAGCCGGCTCAGCGGCAGTTGAGCGCATCGGCCGTGGCCGTCCAGCAGCGCCCGCCCGGCCGTACGTCTCTGGTCATCACCGCACGCGGCATAACCACATCCCCTTTGCCTGGCGTTTGGCCGGTGCCACCGGCATGGACCGCGCCGGCGTGACCCACCCCTCGATGGTCTTCCCCGAACGGCGGGCACCCGGGTGCCTGCCGCAGATCAGTACGGACCGACGCCGAAATTGACGCGACATCACGACGCCGGGACGGCAGGATGGCACACTTCGGGGCGTTGTAAGGGGAGCCGGGAAGTGCACAGTTACCGTGGCGATCTCAGCATGCTCCGGGACAGGCGCTTCGCCATGCTGCTCGGCGCCCGGAGCATCTCCATGCTGGGCAGTTCCTTCGCTCCTGTGGCACTCGCGTTCGGGGTCCTCGCGCTGCCTGGGGCGACGGCCACGACCCTGTCGGTGGTCCTGGCCGCCGAGGCACTGCCGATGGTGGCGTTCATGCTGGTGGGCGGAGTGATCGCGGACCGGTTGCCCCGGCATCGGGTGATGATGGCCAGCGAGGCGCTCAACGCCACGGCGTATTTCTGCCTGGCCGCGATGATGCTCACCGGATGGACCCCGGTGCCCGCGCTGGTGACGGCGACGGCGGTCAGCGGGGTGGCGACTGCGATCCTCTTCCCCGCCCTGGCCGGCATCGTCCCCGACGTCGTCCCGGCCGACCGGCTGCAGACCGCCAACGCCCTGCTGGGGCTCGGCACCAACAGCTCGCGCGTCGCCGGGCTGGTCGCGAGCGGGGCCACAGTCGTCCTGCTCGGCGGTGGCTGGGCGCTCGCCGTCAGCGGCATGATGTTCGCCGTGTCGGCGGTGCTCATCGCGACGCTGCGCCTGGCCCACGCGGGACGCTCCGCGGATGAGAAGCACTCGGTGCTCGCCGACCTGCGCGGCGGCTGGCGCGAGTTCGTCTCCAGGCAGTGGCTTTGGGTGGTCGTCGCCCAGTTCTCGGTGCTCGTGATGGCCTTCCAAGCGGCGCACGGCGTGCTGGGACCGCTGGAAGCCAAACGACACCTCGGAGGGGCGGCCGCCTGGTCGGCGATCCTGGCCGGGGAGGCGATCGGCATGATCGGCGGTGTCTTCATAGCCCTACGGTTGCGACCCCGCCGTCCCATCCTGGTCGCGACGCTCCTCACCGGGCCCACGGCCCTGCCGTACCTGCTCCTCGGCCTGGGCGCTCCACTGTGGACCATCGTCGTCGGCGCGGCGGTGATGGGGGTCTGCTTCGACATCTTCGGTGTCCTGTGGACCACGACGATGCAGCGGGAGATCCCGGCCGAGTCCCTGTCGCGCGTCAGCTCTTATGACGCCCTCGGCTCACTGATGTTCGGCCCGATCGGCCTCCTGATCGCGGGGCCGGTGGCCATCCTGGTCGGCTCGAAGCCCGCGCTGGTCGGATGCGCTGTGATCATCGTGCTGTCCTGTCTCGCCGCGCTCCTCTCTCCGGGGGTGCGCGCGCTGGAGGCGCCGGCGCCCCTCCGAAGGAACCCGGTCGCACTGGCGACTGATGGCGAGCGCTGAACGGCCGCGGCGGCGAAGCGGCTTACAGCGGCGGCTCGGAGGCGCCGAGCCGCCGCGAGATCGCCTGGGAGGCCGCCTCCTCCGTGATCGGGAAGGCCTCCCACCAGACACCCCGTTCGAAGCTCGCCGCGGCATCCTGTGGCGGCATCCGGGCCGACACCGTCCGGTCGCGCCCAGCGTCGCCGCCGGCCCCCACCGGCCCGCCCGCTTGCGGCATCACCTCAAGGCGAGGCGGGCGCGGGTGGCCGCGAGGGCCTGTGGGTCGGCTCTGTCCGCCTTCCACGGCCGGCACAGGTGGTCGCCGTCCTTCCTCGGCACGAGGTGGACGTGGAGGTGGAACTGGTCCTGCCAGCCCGCGTCGCGGTTGGCCTGGAAGAGCGTCAGGCCGTCCGGGTCGAACACCTCCCGGATCCGCCCGGCCATCCGGTGCACCGTACGCATCACCGCGGCGGCGTCCTCCTCCGTGATCTCCCACAGGTCGGCCGCGTGACGCCTGGGGATGACGAGCGTGTGCCCCTCCATCACGGCGGTGTTGTCGAGGAACGCCACCGTCGCGTCGTCCTCGTAGAGGATTTCGGCGCCGAGCCGGCCCGCCACGATGTCGCAGAAGACGCACACGGTGGAGCCCGCGTCACTCATCGGCCGCGACTCCCTCGCCTGCCACCGGCCCCTCGGGCGACCCGGCGAGCGATCCGTCCGCCGACCCGGCACGCCGCCCGGCGAGCAGCTCGGCGGCGACCTGGGTGTTGACTCTGCCCGCGCCGTACGTCACGACGCTCGGGCCCGTCGCCGCCGCCGCGTCGTCCGGCATCCCCACGGCGACCAGGATGGTGTCGGGCCGCGCGGCCAGGACCTTCCCGACCCACGCGCCCTGCCACGGGATGCGGTAGGCGTCGCGGACGACGACCACCAGAGGCCCCTCCTTCGCGCCCTCCACGATCTCCTCGGCCGAGGCCCCGTGCTCGTCCACCCGGTGGCTGTGGGCCACCAGCCCCAGCTCGGCGAGCCGTTCGGTCATGCTCCAGTGTGCCTCGCCGACCGCCACGTTGGCCGGGGCGCGCAGCTCCACGACGGTCGCGGGGCCGCTCAGGACGACGTCGCCCGTCACGCGGACCGCGCGGCGCGCCGCTTCGAGGCCCACCGAGCGGTCGGGGGCGGGGCCGGGGCGTGGAGCGGCCCCGGCGCGCATGGCGTCGACCCGCGCGGCGGCCGTCTCCAGCACCGACACGTCCAGCTCTCCCGCACGGACGGCATCGGCGACCCCGGCCCGGATGGCGGCGCAGAACGGTTCGCCGTCGAGGGGGCCGAGCAGCTGCAGGTCGGCGCCCGCCTGGAAGGCGCGAATGGCGGTGGCCACGATGCCGGACGGCCCGGCGGCGGCCTCCATGGCGACGGCGGTGCTGACCAGCACGCCCTCGTATCCGAGCTCGACCCGCACCAGGTCGTGCAGGATGCGGCGGCTCACCGTCGCGGGCGTGCCCGGATCCAGCGCTTCGAACACCACGTGCGCGGTCATGAGGCTCGCCGCCCCGGCCTCGATGGCCGCGACGAACGGGGCCAGCTCGCGCCGCCGGAAGGTGTCGAGATCGCAGTCGATCACCGGGAGTGAGTGGTGGGAGTCGCTGACGGTCGCGCCGTGGCCGGGGAAATGCTTGACCGCCACCGCGATGCCGGCGTCCCGCATGGCCCGGACGTAGGCGGCGCCGTGCGCCCCGACACGCTCGGGGTCCGAGCCGAACGAGCGCACGCCGATGATCGGATTGTCCGGATCGCTGTTGACGTCGACCGACGGCGCCAGGTTGTAGTTGACCCCGCTGGCCGCGAGGTCCGCGGCGATCGCCGCGGCGACCCGGCGGGTGAGGTCGAGGTCGTCGACCACGCCGAGCGCCAGGTTGCCGGGGTAGGCGCTGCCGGTCTCGTAGTCGAGCCGGGTGACGTCGCCGCCCTCCTCGTCGATCGAGACCAGCGCGTCGGGCCGGGTCTCGCGGAGGGAACGCGCGATCTCCGCGATCGACCCGGGGCGGCCGGCATGGTTGGCGGGGAAGATCGTGACCCCCGCCAGGCCGTGCTCCAGAGCCTCGTGCACCCAGGGCGGCGCCTCGGTGCCCCCGAAGCCGGGCAGCAGGCAGGCGTTGACCAAGCGGTCGAGCTCGTTCACTGGCTGACTCCTCGTCGTGATCATGGAGACGTACGGCTGCGCGGCCCCGGTGGGCAATGCCGGGCACCTGGGGTGGACGTTCGGGAGAAGAGGCAGGCACCCGCCATGCCCTGCCGGTCAGCCCTGGATCTGCTCCGACAGCGCCTGAAGCTCCTTCGCGGTGCGCGACAGGGGGAACCTGGCGGCGTTCCGGTAGCCGGCCGCCCGGATGTCGTCCAGCGCCGCCGGGTCCTTCCTGAGCCAGGCGACGGTCTCGGCGATGGCCTGCGGGCCCGCGGTCAGATCGACCGGGATGGCGGAATCCCCCAGCACCTCCAGCAGCCCCGGGACCGGCTGGTACAGCACGGGCAGCCCGCACGCCTGCGCCTCCACCGCGACGAGGCCGAACGCCTCCAGCCTCGTCGAGGGGACGATGAGCAGGTCGTGCTCGGCGAAGGCCCGCCAGAGGTCGGGCCGCGACAGCCAGCCCAGATAGCGGACCCCCGCGAGGCCGGACTCCTCGTCCAGCCTCCGATACTCCGCGGGCGGGGCCGCCACGCTGAGCGTGACGCCGTCGAGGCCGGCGACGGCTTCGAACAGGCCGCTCCCCGCCTTCTCGGCCGTGAGCCGGCCCGCGTAGAGGAGGCGCAGGTCTTCCCCGGCACGGCGGTGCCGTACGGGCGGCTCCGAAAGGAGGTGGTCGGGGATGCCCCAGGGGATGTGAGCGATGCGGCTGGAGTCGGCGGGGGCGAGGCGGCGCAGCAGGGTCGCCATCGCGGTCGTGGGCACCACGATGGCGCGGGCGGCGGCGACGGCCTCCTTCAGCACCTCGGCCTGGGTGGGGTGGTCGGCCGCGAAGAGCAGGTCCGTGCCGTGGACCAGCGCCAGATGCGGGTGCCGGGGGAAGGCGCGGAGCAGCGCCGGGGTGGCGCCGAAGGCGAGATGCTGGAGGTGGACCACCCCGTAGCCGGCGGCCGGGAAGCGCTCCCGGATGGCGGCGGCGAGAGCCTCCACGTAGGTCCAGAACCCGGCGCCGTCCACCTGCTTGCCCGGCACCGCGAGCAGCGCCGGACGGTCCGATCCGGGCGCGTCGGATCCGGGCGCATCGGGGGCGGGCGCGTCGGGGGCGGGCGCATCGGGGGCGGAGTCCGGCGGGGCGAGCATGAACACGTCGGCCGGGATCGGCCGGTCAGGCCCGAGGTAGAGGTCCCGGAGAAGTTCGACGCTGCCACCGGGACTGCCCGGAGGGAGGTCCACTCCGGTGATCGTGGTCACATCAGCTCCTCGTAGAGGCGGGAGATGTCGATGCCGCCGGTGCGCATGTACTTGCTGCCCATGCGCTGGTAACTGGCCGTCGACCCGAACGTGGTCAAGAAGATGATCTTTCCGAAGGTCATGTACGGGTAGACCCGCACCGGCCTGGCCACCCGGATCTCCAGCGTCCACCGGATCGCGTGGCCCACGTGGCCGAGCGGCGCCGAGACGTGCACCCAGATGCCCAGCGCCCCGATGGTGTGGTCCCCGTTGATCATCTGCGCGTACCGCTCGGAGGCGGTCCGCTCGTGGGTGACGCCGAGATACAGCTTCCCCGGCAGCAGGACCATCCCCTCGGGGGGGATATCCACCTCGGTGAAGGGGGTGGTGACGGCCGCGTCCAGGTCGGTGTCGCACACCCGGATGGTGTCGCCGAGGCGCCAGTCGTACGCGTTGGGAGAGATGCGGCCGGGGTCGAAGGGGTCGATGACGATGTCCCCCCGGCTGATTGCCGCCGCGATGGCCTTCGCGGTGAGGATCACAGCGTGGCCATCCTGTCGTGCCAGTAACGGGACGCCTGCGGGCCCTCCGACGCCTGGTACTTCCCGGAGTACAGGTCGATATCCCCCGAGGACACGAAGAACATGATCTGGCCGATCTTCATGCCCGGATAGACCCGCAACGGGCGGACCGGCGACAGCATCAGCGTCCACTGACCGTGGAAGCCGATGTCGCCGATCGGCGCGGTGATCTCTACGAACAGGCCCAGCCGCCCGACGGACGACCGGCCGAACAGCAGCGGAACGTAGACGTCCGACCCGACCCTCTCCTCCGTGTGCCCGAGGTAGAGCTGGTTCGGCTGGAGGACGTACCCCTCGTCACCGAGCGGGATGACCTCGGTCGGGTTGGGCTCGTACGCGTCGACCACCTCGCTGGTGTAGGTCAGCAGCGTGTCGCCCAGCCGTACGTTGTAGCTGTTGGGATTGACCTGGTCGATGCTGAACGGCGAGATGCCGATCCGCCCGTCCTCCGCCGCAGCGGTTATCTCTGGCCCCGTGAGAATCATCGAACCCTCTGTATGTCGGCGTCACGCGGTGATCTGGTTGGTCGAGAAGTCGAACTCGACGAGGTGCTCGATTTCCATCTCCCTGACCAGGCGGTGCACACCGGAGAAGTCGGTCACGAGCAACTCGTTGCCGGGCGTGGCCTGGCAGTCCTCGATGATCTCCCTGGCCTTCGGGATGCCGGCGAACTCCAGGATCTGCGGCCACAGCTCGTAGTCCTCGGCGCCGAACGCGATGATCGACGCGGGCAGGGCCCTGATGAAGAGCTCTTTCTGCTCCTTGTTGAGCTGGGGGTAGACCTCCCGCATCACCTCCAGCATGACCGGCCCGTGCGCCGCCTCGTCCCGGGCGTGCAGCCGCGCGACCAGGGCGTGCATGGGCTGGACCGTCTTGTCCCTGGCCATCAGGTCGAGGAACGCGTTGACGCTGATCTCCCCCACCGCCGTCCACAGCAGGTAGAGCAGGTCCCTCTCCCAGCGCTCGCTGGTCTCGGCCTCCAGCGCGTACAGCCTGCGGTTGGTCACCGGGTGGGAGTAGGCCTTCGGCTCCGCGGTGACCTGCCGCGCCTCCCTGGTCCGCTGCATGGCGATCATGTGCATGTACGTGTGCCACACCTCGTCGATGTGGGACTGCTGAACGGCCTCCCTGGCCTCGTAGCGGTCGACTCCGGGGAACACGCCGTGCGCGAGCATCTCGAACGTCGGGTTGGCGACGTACTCCTCGGCGGCGATGACCCGCTCGTTGTAGGCCAGCCACGCCAGGGTGTTCACCGTCATCCGCTGTTCCTCGGACGCGGCGAGGTAGTCCGGATGCTGCCCGAACGGCATGAGCCGGATCGGGTAGTCCAGCAGCTCCGGGTCGTACGGCTCGTCGGGGTTGGCCACCTTGTTCATGTCGGTGCGGATGGTCGCCCGCTTCGGCCACGCGGCGACGAGCCGCCGGAGCGTGCTGGGGCCGATGCTGGGCTCGGTGTCCTCGATGGAGATCGTCATGGTGCTCTCCTGTCAGATGAGGTATGGACTCCATAACAGGTGCGAGTCAGTGCATGCGCGAGACGTCTCACACCGATCGGCGGATGCCGGAGCGGGTGAGGCCGTCGATGGTCGTCGAGGTGGGAAGGATGACCCTCTGTAGGCGATCGGGGAAAGGTCAGGCGGTCTGGTGGGGGCTGAGCAGCTCGTCCACCAGGACGAAGCGGTAGCCGCGGTCGAGGAGTCCCTCGATCACCCCGGGAAGGGCCGCGACGGTCTGCGAGCGGTCACCGCCGCCGTCGTGCATGAGGACGATGGAACCGGGACGCGCCTGGGCCAGCACCTTCTCCGTGATGACGCCGGGCCCGGGGAGCGCCCAGTCGAACGGCTCGACGTCCCACAGCACGACAGTGACGTCCTGGGCGGACAGCCAGTCCATGACCTCGGGGGTGCGGGAGCCGTACGGGGGCCGGAACAGCCGCGACACGGCTCCCCCCGCGTTCACGAGCACCTCCTCGGTCCGCTCGATCTGCTCACCGAGCTGAGGGCGGGACAGGTCGGGAAGGAACGGATGCGACCATGTGTGGTTCCCCACGGCGTGGCCCATGTCGGCGATTCGGGCGATGTCCCCCGGCCGCGCGCTGGCGTGCAGCCCGACGCAGAAGAACGTGGCCGGCACGCCGTACCGCTCCAGGATGTCGAGGATCTGCCCGGTGTAGGGCGGGTTGGGGCCGTCGTCGAAGGTGAGCGCGATGTCCGCCCGCTCCCGCCCGCCGTGACGCAGGCAGCGTCCCGCCCGGGTCAGCGCGTCCTCGGCCGCCGCACTCCGGGCGATCCCCGCGTCGAGCTCGTCGATGCGGCCGGTGAGCGTGCCGCCGTCGATCTGCAACCTGGCGAGGGCGGAGAGGTCCTGCCGGGCGGCCTGCGCCAGCGCGTGGGCCGTGACCGAGCCGAAGAGCGGCCGCTCGGGCAGCACCCACGGATCGGCGCGATAGACGTCCAGCCCGGAGACCATCATGCCGCCGTCCAGAACCCCGTTGGTGCTCTCCACGACCGTGACGAGGGACTGCCCGGACGGCTTCGCGATCCCCTGCAGGTAGGCGATCATCTCGCGCTGCTGTCCCGCCCCGAACCGGACCGGTGGCGTGGCGTGCCGCCCGTCCTCGCCGACCACCTCTATCTCGTAGCCGTTGGATGTCCAGGCGATCCCGGAGTACAGCATCGATCTCCTCTCCATGTCACTCACGATCGTCGTTTCCGCCCGCCACGTCCGCCCCGTCAGCTCTGGCCCTGCGGACTTCGGGTTTCGGCTACGGCCACGAGTGCGGGCGGTCGCGTTATCGGAAACGTCGCTTATCGGACATCGCGTCGGACGTCGTTATCGGACGTCGCGTTATCGGACATGGGCGGCGGCCCCCTTCTCCACCTCGGTCACCCAGCGTGAGAACCCCCAACGAGCCGCCGACGCCTCGCCGCCGCCGAGGGCGCGAGAGCGCGACGTGGAACAGGTGGTACGGCCGGCACGGCGGCGGCCCCCCGGTGAGACCGTCCATGCGGCTGTAGTTAAGAACGTTTCCTAACTCCTCGGCCATCGTCCGCGTGCATCCGCCGTCCTGTCAAGGAGTCGGCCGAAATGAATTGCATCACGAGACGAGTTCCCAGGAAAGCCCCGAACGCCCGGAGGGGGCCATCCCGCGAGGAAACATCTCACGAACAGATCGAATGCCTGCTGACGCTGATTGCGGACCGCCCGGAACCGGCCAAATTTCGGATCAAAATAAAGTGATGAATAGAAGGCGAACATCGGGAAAAACGCCGGGAATTCGTCGAGGCAAAACCGGTGATTCATTTTTCCGGAATTCGGTACGGCAATTGACCGGATATCGCGGCAGCGGTCTCGGACTCGGCCCCGGCGGCCGGGGGCACTGCCCCGTCACCTGGGACTCCCGATTTAGAAAAAGGGAAATCATGTGCGAGTGCCCACAACCGGACGTTCCGCACGTCGATGGGAGGAGCGCGACAGGGCGTACCCTCCAGCGGGAGATCCATCACCCCGCGTTCACATCCGAAGGGCCGGAATCGCCCCATTCACCGGACCATTCACCCGCCTCCGGCGCTCCCAAAGCGAGCATCGGCGGACCGAAACCCCCGAAGCCTCCGGGACTGTGCCAGAACGCGCGGCGGCGCGCGCCGAAGGCCGCCGCCGGGCAGCCGTACGGCCCGGCGGCGGTCATGAGGTGGCGATCCGCGCTCGGCGGGGTCTACTTGAGCACGGCGTCGGCGACGACGATCTTCCGGTCGATGAGGCCGTTGGCGTAGAAGAGGTCGGCCGCGCGCTGCTGCTCCGCGACGAACTCCTCACTCACCGGGAGGACGCCGAAGGGCCTCTTGCGCAGGGCGTTCTCCCAGGCGTCGACGTCTCCCCCGTCGTCGGCGGCGAACAGCTCGGCCGCCTCGCGGTAGTTCTCCTGGATCCAGGCGTCCGACTCCTGGAGCGCGGCGACGATGGCCGCGAACTCCTCGGGGTGCTTCTCGGCGAAGTCCCGGCGGGTGAACCAGAGCGAGCGGTGGCTGAACAGGCCGTCCGTCGCGACCAGCTCGCGCGTGGCCGCCTCCTTCTCCACCGACGTCAGCGAGGGATAGGAGCCGACCCACGCGTCGACCTCCCCGTTCAGGAAGAGCCGCCCCGCGTCCACACCGGCGTCGACCGGCTCGATGTCCTTCCAGGTCAGACCGGCGCGTGCCAGGGCGAACAGGAGGAGCGTGGTCTGCCAGGAGCCGTGGGCGAGCGCGACCCGCTTGCCCTTCAGGTCCTCCAGGCCGACGATGGGCGAATCCTCCAGCACGATGAGCCGGCCGTTCTCGTGCCGGGGGCCGGAGATTCCGGCATAGACGATGTCGTGCCCCCTGGCCTGGGCGGTCACGGGCGGCGTGGAGCCCGTGCCGATGAAGTCGTAACCGCCGTCGAAGAGATGGTCGCCGTGCAGGGACGGCAGGCCGTCAGCCGGGGCGGGCCGCACGCCGGCGGGGAGGCTGCGCAGATCGACCCACTCGACGTCGGGGATCGACCGCTCCAGGATGCCCCGGTGCCGCAGCACCCACAGGGAGTTGTTGCTCGGGAAGTAGCCGACGCGGATGGTCATGAACGGGTCCCTTCCAAAACTGGCGATTCGTAGCGGATGTCATGGCCGCGCAGCAGCGGGAGCACCCGCTCGCCCACGCGGTAGGCCTCCTCCAGGTGGGGAACCCCCGCGAGGATGAAGGCGCCGACGCCGAGCTCGATCAGTTCGTCAAGCCGCCGCGCGACCTGCTCGTAGCTGCCGACGAGGCCGAAGGCGGGGCCGCCGCGGAGCAGATGGAACCCGCCCCACACGTTGGGCTCGACCTCGAGGTCGCGGTAGCCGGTGATCTTCCCGGTGACGAACGACTGGCTGCGCTGCCAGCCGATGGAGTCACCGGTGGCGTCCCGCAGCACCGAGGGATCGATCCCGTCCCACCCCCGCCGGATCTCGTCCCAGGCCTCCTCCTCGGTCTCGCGGGCGAGCACGTCGATGCGGACGGCGAACCTGGGCGAGCGGTCCAGGGCGGTGCTGTGCGTGCGCACCTGGTCGAACTTCTCGGCGAGCGGCCCGAACGGCTCCAGCCACGACAGGTAGTAGTCGGCGTGCCTCCCCGCCGCCTCGATGGCGGCCTTGGAGGACCCCGAGAAGTAGATCTCGGGGAACGGCTGGCGGGCCAGCGGCTCCGGCAGGCGAGCGCCCTCCACCCGATAGAAGCGGCCCTCGTAGTCGAACGGCCCGCCGCTCCACACGCCCTTGAGCACGTCGAGGAACTCGGAGGTGCGCGCGTAGCGGTCGTCGTGGTCGACCTTGTCGCCCCACCACAGCTGGCCGGGCCCTCCGCCGCCCGAGATGATGTTGTAGACGACCCGGCCGCCGGTGGCCCGCTGAAGGCTGGCGGACATGCGCGCCGCCTGCACCGGATGGAGGAAACCGGGCTGGAAGGCGATCATGAAGCGGTAGGTGGTGGTCTCGCGCGCCAGGCTGGCCGCCGCCGCCCACGGGTCGTCGGTGAAGGGGAACGACGGCAGCAGACCGCCGACGAACCCGGAGAGCTCCGACGCCCTGGCGATGTCGGCCATGTGGTCGAGGTAGCTGTACCCGTCGGGCGCGCCGCCCCTGAGGCCCGGTGTCACGCCGCCCGGTGTCACGCTCCCGGCGACCGTGGGCGCGAAGTCGCCGCGGGTCGGCGTCCGGTGGCGCAGCAGCGGCTGGTCGCCGTGGGTGGGAATGCGCCAGTAGATGTCAATGGGCATGCGCGCCCTCCTTCACGAGCAGCGGGAGCACTCGCTCGCCGAAGCGGTAGGTCTCCTCGATGTACGGCTCGACCTCCAGGAAGAAGGCCGAGACGCCGCGGTCGATGTAGTCGCGGATCACCGCCGCCTGCTCCTCCTCATCCCGCCCGGCGGGACTGGGCAGGCGCAGGCCGTACCGCACGCCGGGAAGCTGCGGGATGGCCGACTCCAGGTCGTCGCCGGGGTCGAAGACGTGCACGTCGGCGTGGCGGGCGGACAGGGCGAGCGCCTCGGGCGAGGTGCCCGACAGGTGGACACGGGGGAAGGTGTGCCCGATGAACGGCGGTTCGGAGAAGCCGCCATTGAGGACCTCGTAGAAGCGCCCCTCGAACGTGTAGCCCGGCTCGTGCCACACGCCCTTCGCGACGGTGAGGAACTCACCGGCCCTCGCGTAGCGGTCCTCCAGGGGGTAGCCCTGGGACCGGGCGACGTCCGGATCGAGATCGACGGCAAGCCGCCAGTCGAGACGCCCGCCGGAGAACCGCTGGAGCGAAACCGCGATCTTGGCGGCGTACACCGGAGTGGCGATCCCGGGGTGGAACTCGGCCTGCACCCGCAGGTGCCGGTTCTGCCGCAGCAGACCGGCCGCGACCACGGTCGACTCCTCCCCTCGAGGATCGAACGGCGCGAGCACGCCCGTCAGGCCCGCGATCTCGGCCGCCCGGCCGATCTGGGCCAGGTGGTCGAAGGGGCCGTAGACGCCCTGCCGTACGTCGGTGAAGGGCGGCGGGAGCGGACGCTGGAAGTCCGGGTGCCAGTCGCCTCGGACGCCGTCCCCGCGCGTGGGCAGGGTGATGAAGAACTCGGTCATGCGGCCGCCTTCAGCGTGAGCCGTGCCTGCTCCAGTGGCTCTGGCGCGACCCAGGCGTCGAGGTCCACGTCGGCGGCGAGGAATCCGTGGACGAGGAGGAAATCCTTCTGGACGCGGAGGAGATCGAGCCGCTCCTGGGACAGGTCCGGATGCAGCGACGTGTGAAAGCCGTTCCGGTAGGCGGTGGCCACGCCCTCCGCCCCGGACCGTGTCTCCTGGGCCAGGATCGTACGGACTCCGTCGAGGTTGTCCGCAGCCCAGTCGGCCGCCCGGAGCGTCTGGGCCAGGAAGGCGACGACCACGTCCGGATGGTCGGTGAGGAGCTCCTCGTGGACGGTGATCGGCCGCGGCGTGCCGTTGTTGACCCTGGTCCGGCGGTCCGGATGCGCGTCCAGGTCGACGGCCACCACCGCGCCGATCTCCCTGGCCTGGTCCACCGCCCGCGCGCCCTTGGCGTACACCGCGTCGACCTCACCCCGCGCCAGCTCCGCGATGCCGGGCCAGGAGAACGAGCGCGGCCCGGCGCCTACGGACGGGTCCGGCTGCGGGACTTCGACGAAGGTGACGTCGTCGAGGGTCAGCCCGGCCTGGGAGAGAGCGCCCTTGACGCCGTGCAGCGCCATGGCCCGGGGGAAGCTCGTGGCCCGCGTCGCGGCCCAGGCCGGGAGCGCGACCCTGGCCCCCTTGAGGTCGGCGGCCCCCGTGATGCCGGAGCCGGGGCGGACCAGGATGACCTGCCACTCCTCGATCCACGTGAGGCCGATGAGCCGGGTCCGCGCCCCCTCCGACCGGGCGGCCAGCGCGGGCACGTTGCCCCCTTCGCGGAACAACCCGAGAAGCTGGTGGTCGAAGTGGCGGCCGGCCAGTTCGGGAGGGGCGTCCTGGAGGACACCGACGTCCCCCAGCTCCTCGGTCAGCCAGCCGAGGTTGTAGGCCAGTCCGCTGGCGGTGGGCACGGGGCAACGCGTGAACCAGATCTTGTCGATCTTGTCAATGGAGGACACAGGACTCCTTACTGAATGACTGTGCGACCGGAGTGATCAGTGGTTGATCAGTGGGCGGCGGCGGCCACGCCGAGCCGGGAGAGGAACAGGCGCCGGTAGGCCACGAAGGCGGGATCGTTGCGGTCACGCGGAGAGGGCAGGTCGATGCGCTCGTCGACCACGAACTCCCCGTCGCGGAGGACGAGGACCCGGTCGGCGAGCCGTACGGCCTCCTCGACGTCGTGGGTGACGAGCACGACGGCGGGGCGGTGCCGGGCGCACAGCTCGGCGACGAGCTCCTGCATCTGCAGCCGGGTCAGCGCGTCGAGGGCCGCGAACGGCTCGTCGAGCAGCAGCACCTCCGGGTCGCGCACGAGCGCCCGCGCGAGCGCGACCCGCTGCGCCTCCCCGCCCGACAGCGTCGCGGGCCAGGCCCTGCCGTACCCCTCCAGGCCGACCTCGGCGAGCGCGCGCAGCGCGGCGGCGCGCGCCGAGCGCGGCAGCCCGAGTGTGACGTTCGCCAGCACCCGCCGCGCCTGCACCAGCCTCGGCTCCTGGTAGACGGTGGTACGCCGAGGGGGAACCAGCACGGTTCCCTCGTCCTGACGCTCCAGCCCAGCCAGGATGCGGAGCAGCGTGGTCTTCCCGGTGCCGCTGGGCCCGAGCAGCGCGAGGAACTCGCCCCGCTCGATGTCCAGGTCGATCCCCGCGAGCACACTCTTGGGGCCGAACGACTTGCGGAGACCGCGGATGCTCACCGCCAGACCGTTCACCGTCGGACCGTTCACATTGAGATCGGGCGTGCCCGCGTTCGGCGCGGAGTCTTCCACCGCTTCGGTTCGGGTGTCGTTCATCGCGCCGCCACGTGTCCGTGCCACGGCATGGCCAGCCGTTCAACGCCCCGGATGAGCAGGTCGAAGGTCAGGCCGAGCAGCGCGTAGATCGCGATGCACAGCACCATGTAGTCGCTCCGGTAGTACTGCTGGGCCAGCGTGACGAGATATCCGATCCCTTCGGTCGCGCCGATCTGCTCGGCGGCGATCAGGCCGGTGAGCGAGACCGACAGGCAGATGCGCAGGGCCATCAGGATGTTCGGCAGGGCGCTGGGCAGGACCACCGCGACCGCGAGCCGGATCCCGGTGA
Source organism: Planotetraspora sp. A-T 1434 (assembly GCF_025420585.1). Classification (GTDB taxonomy): domain Bacteria; phylum Actinomycetota; class Actinomycetes; order Streptosporangiales; family Streptosporangiaceae; genus JAOEGB01. Next base: position 254,671 of record NZ_JAOEGB010000007.1, read on the forward strand.
GCCCGAACCCGCGTGCCGCCTCCACGACCTTCCGGTCGACTCCCCGGACTCCCAGGTAGGTGTAGGCGTACATCGGGGCGGTGGCCGCGACCGCGATCAGCACGATCTTGAAGGTCTCGCCGACGCCGAACCACGAGATGAACAGCGGGACCAGCGCCAGGAACGGGACGGCCCGCTTCATCTGCATCACCGGGTCGATCAGCTCCTCGCCGAGCGCCGACAGCCCCGAGGCCACGCCGAGCAGCAACCCGGCGCCCGCCCCCACCAACACGCCCAGCCCGGCACGCCGGCCCGAGGCCAGCAGGAAATCTCCGAGCTGGCCGGTCGCGATCAGCTCGCGCAGCGCTCCGACGACCGCGCCGGGAGACGCCAGCACATCGGCCGGGATGCGGCCGCTGCTCGATCCGTACCACCACACGGCCAGCAGCAGGAAGGGGACGACGAACCGTAGCCCGATGGACAGCGCCCGGGACCTTCCCGCCGAGCCGAGGTATTCGGGTGGCTCCAGCCCGACGGCGTCCGGCCGCACCGCTTGGAGCGTCATGACTTCTGCAGGTCGAAGGCGACGTCGGCCGGGTTCACGTCGACGGACAGCACGCCGTACTTGCGGAACACGCCCGCCACGTCGGAGATGTACGCGTAGTCGGCCTGAGTGATGGGACGCGGGATGGCGGCGGTCCTCGTCTTGGCGATCTCCACCTCGAGGCGGGGGCCCGAGACGGCCGTCGGGCCCTGGGACAGGAAGACGTTCTGGAACTTCTCCGGCTCCTTCTTCGACTGCTCGGTCAGCTCCTGAAGCACCTGGAGGAAGACGCGGACCGCGTCGGGGTGCTGCTGCAGCAGGTCGGTGCGCGCCGCGTAGATGGTGAGGTCGCGGTCCGGCAGGTCACGGCCGTGCACCAGGACGCGGGCGCCCTTCGCCACGACTTCCGGATAGGCCCGGACGATGGCCCACCAGGCGTCCACCTTGCCCGTGGCGAAGGCGGAGGCGGCCTGGTCGGGGTTGAGGTAGACCCGCTTGACCTGGTCCACCGGCACACCGGCCTGTACGAGGGCGAGCAGCAGCAGGTATTCCCCCTTGCCGCCCTTGTTGACCGCCACCTGCTTGCCGACCAGGTCCTTGACGCTCTTGATCGGACTGGTGGGCGGGACGACCAGCCCGTCCGTCTGGGGCGCGGCGGGGTCGGTGACCGAATCCGTCACCGAGAAGATCTTGATGTCCTTGCCGTTCGCCAGGTAGCCGAGCGCCGGAGAGATGGCGCCCTGAAGGAGGTTGATGGAGTTCGAGCGGACGGCGTCGAACGTGGCGGTGAACGAGGCGTAGCTGCCGCCCCACTCGACGGACGCGCCGACGGACGCCAGCCGCTTCTCGAGGATGCCCTCGCGCTTGGCGTACGCCAGCGGACCGGAGTTCCCGGGGTCCTGCAGCTTGAGCACCGCGCCGCCGGGGGCCCGCCCGCCCGCCGCGTCGGTCGAGGAGCCGCAGGCGGCGGCCAGGGAGAGGGCGACGAGGGAGAGTGCCACAAGTGCACGACGCCGGAATTTGGACATGGCGTTGAAGCCCCTAACACGATCGAGGACACGGCGGGAAGAGGAGGGGTGGAGGCGCGATCAGGAGCGGCGAGAGCCGCTGAGGTGCATGGATCACCTCGCGCCGAGCCGTCAGGGGTAGTGCGTTTCGGACATTCCCAGTATTTCAAGTAGGAATAGAAGGAGTCAACCATGAGGTCGCACCGAGTCCCAAACGTGGCGGCGGTCACACCCGGCGGGCTGCCGGATCTCAGTGTCGAGGGCGCGGGCCCTCTGGCCGCTCGTTCTTGAGGCTCCGGCGGGCATGCCGGTGAAGCCTGTGTCCACCGAGGCGAGGCTCGCGATCCCAGTCGTCTCTGAAGGCCTGGGGGTCGGACCACCCGCGCAGGTGCCGCTGTGGGCGCGAAAGAGGCACGTCAGCGACCGCCGCGCGGAGCGCCAGGCGGGCGGAGGCACCTTTCGGAATCGTCCGGGCGATTTCGACATCGTCAGGGCGACATCGTCAGGGACGTGAGGTGGCGCGGCTCTGCCGGAACGGCGCGTCCACTGAGCGGCCCCGCACGGAACCCGTGGGCCGGAGCCTGTGTGGTCCCGGCCCACTATTGGGCGATTGGGAGATTGGGCGTCAGCGGCCCAGCATGGCACCACCGTTGATGTGGAGGATCTGACCGGTGATGTAGGCGGCCTCAGGCGAGGCCAGGTACTTGATGGCCGCCGCGATCTCGTACGGCATGCCCGGCTTTCCGGTGAGGCTCTGCTTGATCCGCGCCTGGACGAACTCCGGTGTCGCCCTGTCGCCGAAGAATTCGGTGTCGGCCACGAATCCCGGCGCCACCGCGTTCACGGTCACTCCCTCGGCCCCGAGCTGCTGCGCCAGGTCGAAGGTGTAGGCGTGGATCGCGGCCTTGGAGCCGCCGTACGAGCCCGGGCCGCGGAGCGCCGCGATCGACGAGAGGTGGACGACCCGGCCGCCCGGTCGGTTGAGGTGCGGCAGGAGCCCTTCGGTCAGCAGCACGGCGGTGAGCACGTTCGCCTCGAAGTTGCGCCGGTACGCGTCGGCGATGCCGGCCAGAGTGCCGTCGTGGCTGGAGGCGACGTTGCCGCCCGCGTTGGTCACGATCACATCGACGGGGCGCTGCCCCGCGATAGCCTCCACCGCCGACTGGGTCTGCTCTGGGTCGGACAGATCTGCGGTGATCCAGCTCACCAGCTCACCGTCGTAGGCGCTGTTCAGCTTGGCCGCCGCCTCGCTGAGCACGTCCCTGCGGCGGCCCAGGATGATCACCCTGTCGCCGTCCGCCGCGAAGGCCTCCGCCGTCGCGAGCCCGATCCCGGTGCCTCCGCCCGACACCACGACACGACGCTGCTCCATGTTGTGCCCCCTTTATGGTGTTGTTAGATCATTTCAGGCTGTCGTACGGCGCCGCCCACGGCAAGTGCCATCTCACACAGGATCCGATGAGGCCCCGGAGCCTGGGCCACGGCGGAGGCGACTGTCAGCGTCGCCATCTTCTGGCTGGCCGCACAGTCATCGGTCCTGCGCCAGAGCCTTGCGAACCGCCTCGAACCAGCTATTGGCATGAGGACAAGCACTGCGAATAGCGTCGATACCGACTTCCGCGATCACGAGTGGGCCATCGGAGGTCTTGCGATACTTGGGGTAAAGATCCAGCATGCGCTTGGAAGGCGCGGTCGCCACACCGTCGTTGACGAGTTCGGCACCGCCGGCCTCGGAGACGATCGTTCTCATGGCGCGGGCGAGCGCTGCCTCTCCTGCCAGGTCCGCAAGCGCCTCATGGCCCAGGAGAACCCACGCTTCAATCTCGTGCAGCACAAAGTGAGGAAGAAACCTGCGGTCTCCGATGGCTTGCCCCGTGGCCCGCTCCACATGGGCGACCCTTGGTCGTCAACAGCGTGATCGAGGGGGCGACCACATCCCGGACGATGGTGTCCTCGGTTTGGCCCTCGCAGAGAATGTGCAGGCGCACTCAGGTCACCCGTGCTCGGCTTGCGGCCTGCCACCAAGCAGATTCTTCTCCCAGAGCTCCCCCAGTGAGTAGTCGGCCAGCCAATCCTGAAGGCGCTCCGAATCGGGTCGATCGAATACCGATGCCCCGTCTACTCGCTCAACGACAATGAGGTCACTCAATTCGAATTGATTCATCAAGGTCACGGACTGCGTGGCGATCAGCACCTGGCTGTCATGGCTGGCCGCGCGAAGCATGTCGGCCAACTGCACGATGGCGTAGGGATGCAGACCGAGCTCCGGTTCGTCCAGCACCACAAGGTGGGGCAGCTCCGGCAGGCTCAGAAGCGTCGTCAGACATATGAAACGCAACGTGCCGTCTGACAGGGCATCGGCGGGAAAGACGACGTCAGAGCCCTCTTGCCGCCAGCGAAGGCGAAGGCGGTCGTTCTCCTCGATCAGGACGAAGTCCCGGAAGAAGGGGGCCACCTGCCGGATCGTGCGCACGATACGCCGGTAGGCCGACGTATGACTCTCGCGAAGACGGAGCAGGACCGCTGCCAGATTGCCCGCGTCAGGGTGCAGTGCGACGTTGTCGGATGCGTATCCCGTCTGCTTGACGGGGGCGTTTCCACTGGTGTCGTGGAAGTGGAAGACACGGCAGCCACGCAGCACGTCCACGATCCGCCCCGGGTCCGCCATCCCGTTCCGCTCAGAGACGTCGACCAGCCGGCTTTCTCGGTGCCCTCGGCCCAGAATCGACACATCGAGACGCTCCGCGGGGTCATGCCCGGGGAACCGTACACGCTCCTCGCCGAAGATCAGCTCATCGCCCGCAGCGGGGATGAGCACCGCTTCGTAGCCTTCCGATCCCAGATCGAGCCCCAGGGTGATGCGGGGCGCGCCCTTGGGTCCACCGTGCAGCAGAGCGGATCCTCCACCTGCCTGGCCGACGAAGAGATTGAGTTGCCCTTCGACGATACGGCCCATCATGGCCAGAGCGGAGATGAGATTGCTCTTGCCCGCGCCGTTCGCACCGACGAGAACGTTCAGGTCACGCAACTCGACCCGCGCCGAACGAATTGAGGTGTAACCCTCAACACGGACGGCCTCCAGCCTTGGGCGGGTCATGTGCCCAGCTTAACCTGGATCATCGCCCGCGCACCGTCCTCTCATCCGGGATCCCCCAGGCGACGCCGGTCGAGGTGCGCTCATCCGCGGATCCGTCCGAGGGGAAGCGGCACGCTCAACGTGGCTGTATTGATCTGCCGGCAGGCGCGGCCTCGGCGTGTGGTCATTCTTCATGCGGCGGGGAGTCGTAAATGGGACGGCCGGCGAATCAGCGATAGGCGGATAAAGATATGCCGGCGCCCTTTGAAGCTTTCCTTGGATAGGTTGTTCACGGAGACGAGGCCCCGAGCAGCGTGGAGAAGTTCTGGTGAACCCTCAGATGCGCGTCGCGGACATGGAGCGGGATCGGGCCTGTGCGATATTGCGGGAGCACTTCGCTGTCGGGCGGCTGTCCAAGGACGAGCTGACGCTCCGAGTGGCCGCGGTGGAGTACGCGATCACATGGGGCGATCTCGATGAGATCTTCGCCGATCTGCCCCGCATCCCCGGGATGGAAATCAGCCCGACACCCCCGCCTGTGCCGTCTCCCGCGCCACCGCCGCCCGGCGTTTACCTCGCGCCTCCGATCCTCGTGGCCGCCAACGATCCGGGCAGTGGCCAGCGCGCAGCGGCTTGGGCCTGTTTCATTCTCGGATTCTTCACCGGTGGACTCACCTGGATCCCGGCCATCATTCTCGCCATTGTGGCGGCCGGCTCACGCAGAAGATCTGTCCAGCTCTACCCAGCGGGGGCGTTCCCCACTGCACCGCGCGCCCGGAGCCATACCGGTGTCGTCGTCGCGTCCGTCATCGGCACAGTGGCCCTCGTCGGCGTGGGTGTGACCGTCATTCATCAGAACGCTCAGCACACGGTCGAGGTGGAGATTTCGAGCGCCGGAGGGGCCGTCGCCGGGCAGACGGACGTCACAACCCCCGGTGGAGGTTCGTCCGCGGCCGTCAAGCTTCCTCACGAGGCGACCTATACCTTCTCCGGTTCCGTCTCGGACGTCACCGTCTCCGCCAGCGAGGCCCACTACGTGAGCGGAAAGAAGAAAGGGAAGAAGGCGCCCGTAACCTGCACGATCATCGTGGACAGGAACATCGTCGACCAGTCGACCAGCGACGGGAATTGCTTCGCCTCCTACTCCGAATAGCCGCCCCATATTCGGGCCGCCGATGAACGGCGATCGGACACGGAGCGGAGGCCGATGGCATCGCGGACGAACCGAAACGATCTCAGACAAGGGGTGGGCGAGCCGCTTCCGGCTCCGGCGAACAGGTCCGATCCTCCGCCTGCGTTCCCTGACTCGTGGCTCTGTGGACTCACAATACGCCGCTGAGCAGTCATAGCACGTGAGCCGGGGACCCATGGCGCCCGGAACGAAGAAAGCCCAGATCAACCGTATGACCTGGGCTTCTTGGTGGTGCGCCGCCAGGGACTCGAACCCCGGACCCGCTGATTAAGAGTCAGCTGCTCTAACCAACTGAGCTAGCGGCGCAGAGCTCTTAGAGATTATCGCACCGCCCGAACCAGTCAAACCAGGCTACGCTAGAACAACGTTCGGTCTACGGTTGGGAGCGCAGATGTGGTTCGCCTCGCCTGACGAGGTCCGGGAGCGGCTGACCGCCGTGGACTACCTTGCCGACGACGGCATCTCGACATCGGTGTTCCTTGCCGGGGCGCTCGGCAAGCCGTTGCTCACCGAGGGGCCCGCGGGCGTGGGAAAGACCCAGCTCGCCAAGGCCGTCGCGGAGGCCACGGGCGCCCGCCTCATCCGGCTCCAGTGCTACGAGGGGCTCGACGAGGCGCGGGCGCTCTACGAGTGGAACTACAAGAAGCAGCTTCTGCGCATCCAGGCCGACGACGACGCCTGGGACGACATCTTCTCGGAGGAGTTCCTGCTGGAGCGCCCTCTCCTGAAGGCGATCAGGAGCGACGAGCCGACCGTGCTGCTCATCGACGAGACCGACAAGGCCGATGTCGAGGTCGAGGGACTGCTCCTGGAGATCCTCTCCGACTACCAGATCACGATCCCCGAACTGGGCACCATCAGCGCGGCGCGCAAGCCGTACGTCGTGCTGACCTCCAACGCGACCCGCGAGCTGTCGGAGGCGCTCAAGCGACGCTGCCTCTACCTCCACCTCGACTACCCGACGCCGGAGCGCGAGCGGGACATCGTGCTCGCCCAGGTCCCCGGCCTTCCGGGGAGCATCGCCGAGCAGCTCGCCCGTACGGTCGCCACGCTGCGCGGCCTGGAGCTGAAGAAGTCGCCGTCGATCGCCGAGACCATCGACTGGGCCCACACCCTGCTCGCGCTGGGCCGTACGGAGCTTGACGAGGCGGCGATCGGCGAGACCCTGGGTGTGGTCCTCAAGCACAACTCCGACCAGGTCCGGGCCGCCAAAGAGCTCGGATTGCCCGCTCGGTCATGACGCCGCCATCGCTGGTCGACCGGCACATCGGGTTCATCCACGCGCTGCGGCAGGCCGGGCTGCCGGTCTCACTCGCGGAGGGGCTCGACGCGGCCAACGCCCTGACTGTGATCGACCTCGCCGAGCGCGAGACGCTCCGGGAGGCGTACGCGGCGACGCTGGTGAAGCGGCGGACGCATCGGCCCGGCTTCGACGCGCTCTTCGACCTGTGGTTCCCGCCCGTCGTCTCCGGCTCGTACGACTCGTACGGCTCCCGCGAGGACGCCGCCCCGGATGAGGACAAGGGCAATCTCGGCATCGATCTGGAGCGCGCGGAGCTGCCCGAGCTGAGGGACCGGCTCGCCGAGCTTCTCATGGGCGACCCCGGTGATCCGGCGTTCCGGGAGTTCGCCAGGGCCATGGTGGGGCGGTTCGGGCGGGTCCAGGCGGCGGCCGGACGGCAGTCGTGGTTCTCGTACGCGGTGCTGCGCGCGCTCTCCCCCGACACGCTGGTGGCCAGGCTGCTCGATCGGACGCTGGAGGCGCGCGGCGGCCTTCCCGAAAAGGTGGCCCGCCAGCAGATAAGGCGAAATATCGCTGCGTTTCAGGAGGCTGTCGCTTCCGATGTCAGACGCAGGATCGCGGAGGAGTCGGGCATCGAGAAGATCGCCCGTACGACGGTCAAGCCGCCCATCGACAAGATCGACTTCCTCCGGGTCACGCATGCCGAGCTCGCCCAGCTCCGCAGGGAGGTCCATCCCCTCGCCCGCAGGCTTGCCACCCGGCTCACGATCAAGCACAAGCTGGGACATCGTGGGCGGCTCGACTTCCGCCGGACGGTCCGGGCGTCGCTGTCCACGGGCGGCGTACCGCTCACCACCCGGCTCCGGCCGAAGCGCCCGCACAAACCCGAGCTGGTCGTGCTGTGCGACGCCAGCGACTCGGTCGCCACGTTCTCCCACTTCACGCTGCTGCTGACGTTCGCGCTCCGCGAGCAGTTCACCAAGGTGCGGGCGTTCGCGTTCGTCGACGTCGTGGACGAGATCACCAAGCTCTTCAGCCCCGGGGCCGACGTCCTTGACGTGATCAGCCGGATGGCCAAGGAAGCCGACATCATCCGGTTCGGCCGCACGAACTACGGCCAGGTCTTCGAGAGGTTCGCCGAGCGCTACCCGGACGCCATCGGCCCGAAGACCTCGCTCCTGATCCTCGGCGACGCACGTTCCAACTATCAGGCGCCCGCCGTCGACACGCTCAAGCGGCTGGCGGGAGAGGCCCGCCACGCCTACTGGCTCAACCCCGAGCCGCGCCGGCAGTGGGACACCGGCGACTCCGTCGCTATGGCCTACGGCGCGGTCGTCCCGATGTACGAGTGCCGCAACGTCGCCCAGCTCGCCGAGTTCATCGAGACCCTGGCCTGATTCGCCCTCTGGAACCTCCGTCGCGCCCACAGCCCCCGGGCCACCGGCCACGCATGATCACGAACGAGAAGTGGCCAGGCCGCGGGGGCTGTGCGGGAATCTCCGCATGATCACGATGAGGGATGGCGCAGGCAACGGCCGCGCTCAGGGAAGGTGTGCATGATCATCATCATGGCTGGCGCAGACGACAGGCCGTACGCGGGAACCTGTGCATGATCACGGCATAATCACGGCATGATCACCACATGATCACGGCGCATCACCGGAGGATGCGGGCGGCGGTGCGGGACAGGAGCTCGATCTCGTCGGCCGTCAGGGCGGCGGTCCGCTGCGACCGGATCCACCGGGCCACCCTGCGCGGGTAGGCGACGGTCAGGCCCTCACCCGTGAGCATCCCGCCGCGCGCCCCGATCTTGCCGCTGTGTACGGCCAGCACAGGGGAGATCGTGACCTGGATGCCGGTCTCCCGGCTCAGCATGTCCGCCATCGACGTGGCGGCCCCGATGAGCCCCTTGGCCACCGTGGTGCCGAACTTCTCGTCGAAGAAGAGGCGCTCGCCGTACCGCGCGATGTAGGTGTCCGGCGCCCACGCCTCGTTGTCCACGATCCAGACCCCGCCCGGCCCGATGATGAGGTGGTCGATCGACGCCTCGCCCGGTACGGCACGGCCGTCCATGACGCGATAGCCGTACCGGCGCAGGCCGCGCCGGAGGAGCCGTCCGGTGAGGACCTCGCCGCGGCGCCTGCCGCGCCACACGGCGGTGCGCTCGTGGAGACGCCAGACGACCAGGAGATGGGTGAGCCCCGCCGCCGCGCCGAGCGCCAGGCCGGCGAAGAACGCGGCAGCCGCCCCGGACCGGTATGCGAGCGCGTTCCCCACCACGAACCCGGCCACGGCGAGGGCCACGCGGACGCGGATCCGGTTCTTCCGCCCGGCGAACCAGAACGTTTCATAGAGGTTCTGGGGCGAGGCCCCGGTGAACTTCTCGTCACGCGGCACATAGATCGACCCGCTGGGCACCGCAACTCCCCGACACTAGGACCCGGCACTAGGAAACGACCGCACGAAGGTATACGCGGAATACCCGAGTGGGAACCCCAGATCACCTAAGGTGAGGGAAGTAGCGCATTTCCGCCACCCGTACCGGGGAATCTCGCGCATCGCCGACCCTCTTGACCGACCAGTCGGTATGCTGGTGTCGCACAGTCGAGAAGGAGGTCACGATGGCGCGCAGCGCAGCCACCATGGAGGAGCCGGTGCGGCAGCGCCTGCTCGCCGAGGCTACCCGGCTTTTCGCCGAGCGGGGCTTCGAGAGCACGTCCGTCCAGGAGATCGTCGCGGCGGCCGGCGTCACCAAGGGCGCTATGTACCACTATTTCGGCTCAAAAGATGATCTGCTCCATGAGATCTACGGCCGCGTGCTCCGCATGCAGATGGAACGCCTGACCCGGTTCGCCGACGCGGAGGGCCCGATCGCCGAGCGCCTGCACGCCGCGGCGACCGACGTCGTGGTCACCACGGTCGAGAACCTCGATGACTCGAAGATCTTCTTCCGGTCGATGCACCAGCTCGCCCCCGAGACCTACAAGAACGTCCGGGCCGAGCGCCGCCGCTACCACGAGCGCTTCCGCGACCTGGTGATCGAGGGCCAGCGCGCCGGGGACTTCCGTGACGACATCCCCGCCGAGATGGTGGTCGACTTCTTCTTCGGCTCGGTCCACCACCTCGGCACCTGGTATCACCCCGACGGGCCGCTCTCCGGCCCCGAGGTCGGCCGCCACTTCGCCGACCTCCTGCTCAGCTCACTGGCCCCGGCAGGTCGGCCGGCTCCGTGAGGGCCTGGCGGTGGTCGCCCGGCGTGCCCAGCGCGATCTCGTCGGCCTTGGCCCGCTTGAGATAGAGATGCGCGGGGTGCTCCCAGGTCATCCCGATCCCGCCGTGCAACTGCACGCACTCCTCCGCGGCGTGTACGGCTACCGCCCCGCAGTACGCCTGCGCCACCGCGACCGCCACGGCCACCTTTGAACTGTCCACCTCTGCGTCTGTCCCGAGGAGGTCGGCGGCGTTCCGGGCGGCGGCCCTGGCGCCGACGACCTCCAGCCACAGGTCGGCCAGCCGGTGCTTGATCGCCTGGAACGAGCCGACGGGCCGGGCGAACTGCTTGCGCTCATTGACGTACGCCACCGTGGTGTTCAGGCACCACTCGGCCACCCCGAGCTGCTCGGACGCGAGCAGTCCCGCGCCCAGCAGCAGAGCGTCCCGGACGCCGGCGACGGTTCCGAGGACCTCCGCCCTGGCACCGGAGAACGACACCGTCGCGACAGGCCGCGTGAGATCGAGCGATGGCAGGGTCGTGACCTGCGCCGCCGAGACGTCCACGGCGCAGAGGGCCACGCCGTCTCCGGGCGAGAGCCGTACCGGAACGAGCAGCACGTCGGCGGCCTCCGCGCCGACCACACCGGTGACCCGGCCCGTCGCCGTGCCGTCCACGCCGGGCGTCATGGGCGAGACCGGAGCCACGGTGGAGGCCGCACCCGCCCCATCCGGCATCGGCGCCGCTTCCGGGCTCGGGTCCAGCGTCACCGCCGGGCTCAGGGGCTGGTACGGCGAGGCGGCGAACGACACCGCGAGTGCCGCCGTGGTCTCCCCCGACGCCAGCCGCTCCAGCAAACCCCGGACCGCGACGCCGTCCCCGGCGCCCAGCAGGGCTGTCGTGGCAAGGACCGCGCTGCTCAGGAACGGTACGGGAGCGACCGCGCGGCCCAGCTCCTCCAGCACCACGGCGACCTCGCGGGCCGACGCCCCGGCTCCCCCCAGCTCCTCCGGAACGAGCAACCCGGCCACGCCGATGTCCCGAGCCAGCGCCTTCCACAGATCCATGTCGTACGGCATGCCGCCCGGCGAAGCGGCCCCGTCGACCCGGGTCAGCACCGCCGACGAGGAGCTCTTGTCGGCGAGCAGATCGCGGACCGCCGCCCGCAACTCCTCCTCGACCTCGGTATAGAGCAGAGTCACGGGCTTCCCACTTCCTCACTCATCACAACTCCTCGACCGTGGAGATTTCGGGCGGCGGAGAGAACGCGGCGGGGCGCCGCGCGGCGTCCTCGCGGGGAGGAGGCCGTCAACGGGGAAGGTCCTTCCAGGGGACATCCTTGTCGGCACGGGGCTCCGACGGCAGCCCGAGGACGCGTTCGGCGAGGATGTTGCGCAGGATCTCCGAGGTGCCGCCCTCGATGGAGTTCCCCTTGGCCCGCAAGTAGCGATAGCCGGCCTCGCGTCCGAGGAAGTCGACGCTCTCGGGGCGGCGGAAGGTCCAGTCGTCGTAGGCCAGGCCGTCCTCGCGCAGCAACTCCACCTCCAGCCCGGACAGCTCCTGGTGGAGCCGGGCGAAGGCGAGCTTCATGCCCGACCCCTCCGGCCCGGGATGTCCGGCGGCGAGTTGTTCGCGCAGCCGCGCGGCGGTGAGCCGCATGATCTCTGAGTCGACCCAGAGCCCGAGGAGCCGCTGGTGCAGCGCATGCGTGCGCAGCTCCGGCCGGGAGCGCCAGGTCTCGGCGACGACGTCGATCATCGCCCGTTTGGTGGGCGTGCCGCCGATGGCCACGCGCTCGTTCATGAGCGTGGTCTGGGCGACCCGCCAGCCGTCGCCGACCTCGCCGAGCCGCAGCGAGTCCGGCAGGCGCACGCCGGTGAGGAAGACCTCGTTGAACTCGGCCTCACCGGTGATCTGGCGAAGCGGGCGCACCTCGACACCGGGCGCCCGCATGTCGCACACGAAGTAGGTGAGCCCCCGGTGCTTGGGGACGTCCGGGTCGGTGCGGGCGACCAGGATCGCCCAGCGGGCGAAGTGGGCGACCGACGTCCACACCTTCTGTCCGTCGACGATCCACTCGTCGCCGTCCCTGACGGTCCGCGTGGCGAGGGTGGCGAGGTCGGATCCGGCGCCCGGCTCGCTGAAGAGCTGGCACCAGACCTCCTCCCCCGTCCACAGCGGCCGCAGGAACCGCTTCCGCTGCTCGTCCGTGCCGAAGGCGAGGATCGTGGGCGCCGCCATGCCGAGGCCGATGGCGATGCGCCCCGGCCGGTTGCCCGGCGTGCCCGCCAGCTCCCGCTCCACGACGGGCTGGAGATCACGCCGCGCCCCCAGGCCGCCGAGGCCCTCGGGGAAGTGAACCCAGGCGAGCCCCGCGTCGAACCGGGCGCGCAGGAAGTCGAGCCGGTCCATCTCCGCCGGATCGTGCTCCGCCAGAAACGCGCGGGCCCGCTCCTCTACCGCCGCCTCATCCCATGCCACGAAATATCACCCCAAAGTCGTCGCCTGCGGTCGCGCTGAGCCTGCTCTGTGCCTCACGAGGGCTGGGCCGTACGACATGATCCGGCATGAGAACCGGGCTTGTCAGGACATGTGCTTCTTAAGCTCGCGGTAGGCCAGGGAGCGCTTGTGGACCTCGTCCGGGCCGTCGGCGAAGCGCAGGCTCCGCGCGGCCACCCAGAGGCCGGCGAGTGGGAAGTCCTGGCTGAGCCCTCCGGCGCCGTGCACCTGAATCGCCTTGTCGAGGATCCACTCGACGGTCACCGGAGTCGCGATCTTGATGGCCTGGATCTCGGCGTGCGCGCCGCGGTTGCCCGCCGTGTCCATCAGCCATGCCGTCTTGAGGACGAGCAGGCGGAGCTGCTCGATCTTCACGCGGGATTCCGCGATCCAGTCCTGCACCACGCCCTGCTGCGCGATCGGCTTGCCGAACGTGCTGCGTGACAGGGCGCGCTCGCACATCATGTCGACGGCCCGCTCCGCCATGCCGATCAGCCGCATGCAGTGGTGGATGCGGCCCGGCCCGAGGCGGGCCTGGGCGATGGCGAAGCCGCCGCCCTCCTCGCCGATCAGATGGTCGGCGGGCACGCGCACGTCCTCGAAGAGGATCTCGGCGTGGCCACCGTGGTCGCCGTCGTCGTAGCCGAGGACCTTCATGCCGCGCCTGACCGTGACCCCGGGGGTGCCGCGCGGCACGAGGATCATGCTCTGCTGGCGGTGCGACGGGGCGTCCGGGTTGGTCTTCCCCATCACGATGAAGATCTTGCAGTTGGGGTTCATCGCGCCGGTGATGAACCACTTGCGGCCGTTGATGACGTACTCGTCGCCGTCCCTGGTGATGGACGTCGAGATGTTCGTCGCGTCCGAGGAGGCCACGTCGGGCTCGGTCATCGCGAAGGCCGACCGGATCTCGCCGCCCAGCAGCGGTTCGAGGTATTCCTTGCGCTGCCACTCACTGCCGAACTGGGCGAGCAGCTCCATGTTGCCGGTGTCGGGCGCGGCACAGTTCGTCGCGGCCGGGGCGATGGCGGGCGATCTCCCCATGATCTCGGCGAGCGGCGCGTACTGCAGGTTGGTGAGCCCGGCGCCCTCCTCCCCTGGCAGGAAGAGGTTCCACAGGCCGCGCTTGCGCGCCTCGCCCTTCAGGTCCTCCAGAAGGGGCGGCGGGCTCCACCCGCTCGCGGCCGACTGCTCCTCGAAGGCGTGCTCGGCCGGATAGACGCACTCGTCCATGAAGGCCCGCAGCTTCGCCTGAAGCTCGATCGTGGTGTCGTCGAACGCGAAATTCATTCAGACCTCCCTGAGACCTCGGGCGACCAGCGGGGCCACCTGCTCGCCGATCTCGGCGAAGCCGTCCCCGACCGTGAGCCCCTGGGTGTAGCGGAAGTGGATGCCCTCGGCGATCACCGCGAGCTTGAAACAAGCGAGGCCGACGTACCAGCCCAGCCGGGACAGGTCGCGGCCGGACGCCTCGGCGTAGTGGGAGGCCAGCTCGCCGGTGTCGGGCACCTCGCCGGGGGCTCCGTTGTCGAGCGTGGTGAACTCGCCGTACAGCAGAAACAGCGCGAAGTCGGTGAGCGGGTCGCCGAGCGTGGACATCTCCCAGTCGAGGACGGCCCTCACCCGGCCGTCGCCGTCGATCAGGGTGTTGCCGAGCTTGAAGTCCCCGTGGACGATGGCCGCCTTGCCCGAGCCGGGGATCGCCTGCGAGAGCCGTACGTACAGGTCGTCGATCCCGGGGACGTCACGGCTGCGCGACGCGTCGAGCTGGCGCTTCCACCGGCCGACCTGTCGCTCCAGGAAGCCGTCCGGCCTGCCGAAGTCGCCGAGGCCGACGTCGTCGGGCGCGATGGAGTGCAGCGCGGCCAGCACGTCGACCAGGCCGTGCGCCAGCCGGGGAGTGAGCGGCGGCTGGTCGCCCTCCACGTATTCCATGACGTAGAAGGGCGCGCCGATGACGTCCGGGTCCTGGCAGAGGTGGTAGGTCCGGGGCACCGGCACGGGGGTGTCCTGGAGCGCGCTCATCACGCGATACTCCCGGCCCATGTCGTGCGCGGTGGCCAGCACGTGCCCGAGCGGCGGCCTGCGCACGACGAACGTCCCAGGTCGTGCCGGCGACTGCCCAGCGCCCTGAGAGTGCCCAGAGCCGTCTCGGACGACGTAGGTCAGGTTCGACTTGCCGCCCGTGATCATCTCGGCGGTGAGCGGCCCTTCGGTGAGCCCCTCCCTCTGGAGGTGGCCGGCGAGACGGGCAAGGTCGAGGCCGGGCGGATGAGCGTTCACGTCCGTAGCGTACCGACCAGACGGTATGCCTGTCGAACGGTACCCTCGGCTCATGGAACCGACGTTCTTCGCCACCCCCGACGAACTGCGCGCCTGGTTCTCGGCCAACCACGTCACCGAGAGCGAGCTGTGGGTCGGCTACTACAAGAAGGGCACGCGCAAACCGAGTATCACCTGGCCCGAGTCCGTCGACCAGGCCCTGTGCTTCGGCTGGATCGACGGCGTCCGCAAGAGCGTGGACGAGCACTCCTACAAGATCCGCTTCACCCCCAGGAAGCCGCGGAGCATCTGGAGCGCGGTCAACATCGCCAAGGTCGGAGAGCTCACCGAGGCCGGGCTCATGCAGCCTGCAGGCCTCAAGGCGTTCGAGAACCGGGCCGAGGACCGCTCGGCCGTCTACTCGCACGAGCAGCGTCAGCCGGCGGAGCTCCCCGAGGAGTTCGAGGCCGAGTTCCGGGCCAACCCGGCCGCGTGGGAGTGGTTTGAGAGCCGGCCCGCCTGGTATCGCCGGGCCTCGACCCATTGGGTGGTCAGCGCCAAGCGGGAGGACACCCGGCGCCGGCGCCTCGCCCAGCTGATCGACGACTCGGCCAACGCCCGGACCATCCCCTCCCTCACCCGGAACTCCCGCTGACGTCATGCCCGGGACCGCCGGGGAAGCGGTGTGGCCGAGTGGCCGGGGAAAGCCCCGAAGAGCGCCGGAAGGGTGGTTCTGTGAAGCGCTGCGGGAAAAGTGGTGCGGGGAAAGCGGCGTTAAGTGGCTATCCCGAAGTGCCGCCGCGTCTCACTACGGTATCGCGCATGACCGCGAAGATGCCGGACCCCGTTGTCCTCGAAGGCGATTCCGTACGGCTCGCGCCGCTCACGCTCGACCACGTGCCCGACCTCTACGCGGCGGGCGGCGGTGACGAGGAGGTCTGGCGCTGGCGGTCGTCCCCCATGCCCGCCTCCGAGGCCGGCCTGCGGCGCCAGGTCGCCGGCCTCCTGGGCCGGCCTGAGACCGTCCAGTTCGCCGTCATCCTGCGGGAGACCGGCCGGGCCATCGGCTCGACCGGCTTCTGGGACGTCGGCGGTTTCGACACGAGCGTCGAGATCGGCTCCACCTGGTACGGCCGGGCCTATTGGCGAACCGCCGTCAACACGGAATGCAAGGTGCTGCTGCTCGACCACGCCTTTCACGCCCTCGGATTCAGCCGTGTGGTGCTCAAGACCGACATCCTCAACCTCCGGTCGCAGGCGGCCATCGAACGCATCGGCGGCGTCAGGGAGGGCACCCTGCGCCGGCAGTACCGCCGTCCCGACGGCACCTGGCGGGACAGCGCCTACTACTCGATCCTCGACGACGAGTGGCCGTCTCACCGGGCCCGCCTGACCGACCGGCCCCGACCTGCATGATCATGGAACGGGAGTGAGCAGGTCAGCGGACCGACGCCGGAATTCACGCATGATCACGAACGCGAGAAGGCCAGATCAGAGGGCATTCCGGGGAACCTGTGCATGATCACGGCGGAGCGGAGGGGGCGGGCGGCATGGCGCACGCGGTGGTGATCGGGGCGGGGATCGGCGGCCTGACGGCGGCGGTCGCCCTGGAGCGCGAGGGCTGGACGGTGACCGTCTTCGAGCAGGCGGCGTCCATCGAGCCGGTCGGCTCGGGGCTCGCCGTCGCGCCCAACGCGCTGCGGGCGCTGGACACGATCGGCGTCGGCGACCAGGTGCGGGAGCTGTCCGCCATACAGGGCGAAGCGGGCATACGGCGGCCCGACGGCCGTTGGATCTCCCGGACAAGCGCCGAGGACGCGCGGGCGCGTTACGGCGACCCCACCGTGCTGCTCCTGCGTTCGACGCTGGTCGATCTCCTGTCCGCACGGCTCTCGCCCGGTGCGCTGCGCCTCGACTCCCGGGTGGAGTCGGTCGACGCCGGCAGCGGCCGGGTCACCACGAGCGGCGGCACGGTCGGCGCGGACCTTGTCGTGGCGGCGGACGGCATCCGGTCGCCGGTCAGGAAAGCGCTGTTTCCCCATCACCCGGACCCGGTCTACGCGGGTGTGACGAGCTGGCGCGTCGTCGTTCCGGCGGCCGGGCCCGTCCGGGCCTCCGAGACCTGGGGCCGCGGCCTGGTGTTCGGCGTGATGCCGCTGGCCGACGACCAGGTGTACTGCTACGCCACCGCCGTGGTCCCCGCGGACCAGGTCAACGGTGACGAGAAGGCGGAGCTGGTGCGGCTGTTCCGGCGCTGGCATGAGCCGATCCCGGCGCTGCTCGCCGCCGCCGATCCCGGCGCGGTGCTCCGCCACGACATCTACTCCATGGACACGCCTCTCCCCGCCTTCCACAGAGGAAAGGTGGCGCTGCTCGGGGACGCCGCCCACTCGATGACGCCGCACCTCGGCCAGGGCGCCTGCCAGGCCATCGAGGACGCCGTCGTCCTCGCCCACCACGTGGGCGAAGCCCACCACGCCGGCCGTACGAGCCATGCGGGCTCCGGCGGTGGCGATCACCTCACGGCGGGCCTCGCCGCCTACACGGAGGCCAGGCGGGACAGGACGACTCGGATCGTCCGGCGGTCGCGGGCGATCGGCCGGCTCACCCTGTGGACCAACCCACTGGCCGTGTTCGCCCGTGACGGTGCCATGTCGCTGGCGGGGAAGCTCGGGCCCAACGTGGCGTTCCGCCAGTTCGACGAGGTCTTCAACTGGCGCCCTCCGGCGTGACCGGCGGCGGGTCGGTCCGGTAGAGGACGACGTAGCCCTCGCGGTCGAAGACGGCCTGATAGCCCATCGCCTTCAGCTCGTCCACACGCTGCCGCATCCGGTCGGTGGAGCCCCAGGGGAAGGCCATGCGGCTGGTGTCGGCGACGATCCACTGCGCCACGGGAGGCCGGTCCGACCAGAGCAGCACCGTCGTGCGGGCGGACAGGTGCGGGCCCACGTGGTTGACCGCTTCGACCACCACCCCGCTCGGCACCGTCCTGACCGCCTGCTCCGCCGCGACCACGTCCGGGTGGGTCTCGTAGAACTCCGGGCGGATGAGCTGGTCGAACGGGAATCGCGGGACGAGCGTGAGCGCCACGACGAACACCCCGCCCGCCCACACCAGGGCGCCGGTCCGCGCGTCCAGGCCGGGACGGCGCCGCCGTACCCATCCGGTGAGCCGTACGGTCCCGTCGACGCCCGCGCACAGCAGGACGGCCACCGTGAAGGCGCTGTGGTGGAAGTCGGTGACCCACCACACGGGCCGGTCCGAGAGCATCCGCTCCAGGAACTGCGGCAGCGCCATCAGCGTCAGCGGTGAGAACAGGCAGGTCAGCAGCGCCGGCCAGAGCAGGAACATCCACGTGTCGATCTTCACTTGTGGGCTGACGAGCGTCTTCAGCACGCCGAGGGGGTCGGTGACCAGCGTGGTGAGCACCTCCGGCGCAGTCTTCCCGAGCTGGTCGTAGGCCCAGTAGAGCTCCGGATCGCCGCCGACCGCGGGGATGAGCACCTGCCGTGCCAGGACGGTGTAGACGAGCCCGGCCACGACGTACATGACCCCGTCGAAGCGACGCCCGCGCAGGAAGGCGAAGCAGCCGAACCCAGCGACCATGAGACCCATGTCCTCCTTGATCAGGAGGAGCCCGAAGGCGGCGACCGCTGTCGCGCCGTGCCTGCCCGCGTGGAACCGTTCGATCATCACCGCTGTCAGGAGCGGCGCGAAGGCGACCTCGTGGAAGTCGAAGTTCACAGCCCGCGCGATCGGCCAGGAGACGGCGTACGCGATGACGAGCAGGTAGGCCGGCGCGGTGCCGAGCACCCGGCGGGTGAACAGCCACAGCGGTGGGATGGCGAGCGCGAACAGCACCGCCTGGGCGACGATGAGCGTCTCGGGGCCGTTGTGGATCCAGTAGAGCGGGGCGAGCAGCGCCAGGATGGGCGAGAAGTGCTCGCCGAGCTGGTTGAACTCCATGCCCTGCCCCAGGTCCATCCCCCTGATCGGGCTGGTGGGCGCGCCCAACGCGGCGAAGCCCCGGACCGCCTGGTCGAAGAGGGTCAGGTCGAGGCTGGTCGCCCGATAGAGGTCGAAGCGGACCAGGCCGAGCAGCGCGTAGACGCCGGTCGCCGCCACGGTGAGCGCCGTGACGGACACCAGATGCTGGTCCGGCCACCGCCTCGGCGAGACCGGTCCCACGCCCGGCCCAAGAGGCGCGCGGGTCCGCGTGCGCGTCCCGAGAAAACCGTTCAACCCCGCCATCACGTCGGCCGGTGTGGCACGGCGTCCTGTCTTGCCCCCAACATGCTCACGGACGCGAATCCCCCCATGTGATCGCCGATCCCCCAACCGAGGTGACGCTACCCCGGATCGCCCCAGGCGGCTGGGGAAACGGGGATGGAACGTCGCCATAGCGGCGGCAAATATCCGCCCAGATCTGCTCCGCGGCGCCCTGCTCGACGACCCGCCCGGGCTCGTCTTTGGCCACCAGGAAGAAGGCGCAGTGCTGGGAGACGCGCTGAACCTGCCGCAGGTTGTGGGTGACCGGGCGTCGAGCAGGACCTTGAGGGTGCCCAGGTTGTCCGGCCGCGGCCTGCTCCCCCAAGGAGAGAAAATCTGTTGCGGCTGAGGTAGACATTTGAGGTTGATGAAGCTAGGGTTTCTGACATCACAGGGAACGGTTCCACAAGGGCAGAGCATGAAGCGTCAGCATCACGACGAACTGCCCAGATGAAGGTGGATGTACTGAAGTAGCGCATGGCAGAAGGTCGGACATGCCGGGGCCAGAGCAGTTTCAAGGGGTCCTGGCCGTGGACACGCTGCCGAGACGGCCTGAGGTCGTCGCAGATGAAGTGCAGTTCGAAATGTTCAGAGAAGAGAAGGGAGTTGAACGCCATCAGGATCGCCCGTTGCCGGCTGTGTTCTTGCCGCTCGGGTACCGCAGTTCCACGGATAGGACGGTGGTCTCCGGTCACGCATTCGCGATCCCCGCGTCCCCGCTCACAGGGTGGTCGACGCGGAAATAAGGAAGTCGGCCAGATGGCCGGTAGATGGTGTTGAACCTCTTTCGGGCCCCGGTGCAACTGGCACCGGGGCCCCTGTCCGCATTCCGGAAGGGTTTATGGATAGAGCGCAGCTAGCCGCGGCCGACCCCACGTCGGCCGGCAGATCCGATGACAAGTTCGACGATGACGACTACCCCGCCTACAGCATGGGCCGCGCCGCCGAAATGGTCGGAGTCACACCAGCGTTCTTGCGCAGCCTGGGCATCGCCAAGCTGATCGAGCCGCAACGCTCCGGAGGCGGTCACCGCCGCTATTCCCGTTACCAACTCCGCCTCGCAGCCAGAGCCAGGGAACTGGTTGACCAGGGCACGGCCTTGGAAGCGGCCTGCCGCATCCTCATCCTGGAAGACCAACTCGCGGAGGCCCAGCGCATCAACGCTGAACTGCAGCGCAACGCGACGCCCCAAGGATGACGATGGAAGCGGCCCGGTAGAACTCTGCGCGCCCGCCGCTGCGCCACCAGTGCGGTGGGCGAGCTGAGGTCGTACAGTGACGCGCTCTGGGGACCGAGCGATGCTCATCGCGCTGGCGCACCTGCTGCCTGCCGCCCCTCGCCTGTGGCTGTTCACCCCCGACCGCTATGCCAAGCGCTGGGTACGCACCCGACGAATCGGACTCGCCGACCGCCTGCTGATCTACCCCTGTGAAGCACGGGCCGTGACAGGCCGGTGATCCCAGGTGGACGGCAGGCGTATCGAGGGAAGTCGGTAGCGCCTGAACGGTCAGAAGGCGGCAATCCCCATAAAGCGCGCCTTTCAGGTGCGGGCGGCCTCGACCGCCGTGCCGGAGACCTCCTCGGCGACGGGAGCCGCGCGCAGATGGTCGGGGGTCAGGCGGCCGAGCGTTATTGTCCCGGCGATGAGCACGGCGGCGGCGAGCAGGGCCGGGATGACGTTCTCCGCTCCCGTGGGCAGCGACTCGCCCAGCAGCAGGGCTCCCGCCGTGACCGAGGTGATGGGGTCCACCACCTGCACTCCGGCGTAGGCGATGCCGAAGTAGCCCACGGCGTACGACTTCTGCAGCAGCACCACGGCGCAGACCAGCAGCACGGGGACGGCGAGCGTGAACCAGTGGAGCAGCCGGGTGAGGTCGCCGCCGAGCCCGCCTCCTACGACCCGCACGAACGTGGAGACCGTGGCGGTGACCGAACCCGCGCCGATCGCCATGGACAGCGCCTTCAGCGGCCCTCGCAGCCACCGCGCGATGGTGAACGTCACGGCGACGATCAGAGCGACGCAGCCGATGAGCCCCAGCGCGGAGCGGTCCGACAGCACGGGGGTCACGTTGCGCGCCGGGATCAGCAGCATCAGCCCCAGCAGCCCGGCCGCGACCGCGACCGACCCGAGGATCTCGGCGCGGTGCGGGCGTCTGCCGTGCAGCAGCGCGGACAGCGGCACGGCGAAGACGAGCGTCGCCACGCTGACCGGCTGCACGACGACGAGTGGCGCGAAGCTCAGCGCCACCGCGTGCAGGGACGCCCCGGCGAAGCCGATGACGCCGCCGATCCACCAGCGTGGCCGCTTCACCAGCTTGAGCGTGGCGCCCTCACTGACCGCCTCGAACTGCTGTAGGGCGGCGCCCAGCGCGTATCCCAGGGCGCCGACGAGGGCGATCGAGATTCCCACCCAGATCATGGGCGCCGACCGGTGAGTCGCGAGTCGAGGGTCACCACGCAAGCTTAGGGACTAAGTGGACTGTCCCGGCCCTCTCGACCGGGACAGGACACGTGAAAGCTACGACCTTTCCGGACAGACGCAGAAGAGATGGCCCTCGGGGTCGGCGAGCACGACCCATCCGTCCCCGGGCTGGAACTCGGGCTTGGTGGCGCCGAGGTCGAGATACTCCTGTACGGCTTTCGCCACGTCGGGCACCCGGAAGTCGAGGTGGAACTGCTTGCCGGGGCCGGGCCAGCCGGCGGGCTTCCGGTCCGGCACCCGCTGGAAGAAGATGTTGACCGTGCCGTCGCTGATTCCGGCGTACTCGTCCTCGGCGTACTGCACCTCGTATCCGGTCACCTTGGCGTAGAAGTCGGCGAGCTTGCGCGGCTCGGCACAGTCGATGGTCACGGCGATCAGCTTCGCGGTCGTTGTCATGGCGGCCATCCTGCCCGCCATACCTGCCAACCGGTGTCAGCTATGCCGGGGCGGCCCTGCACCCCGGCCACGCCCGGATAGTGGGACCATGAATCGGGCAGACGGAACCAGTCCGGCAGGTGAGTCGTTGGAGCGTGCATGGCCTCGGTAGTTGGGTTCGTCCGGCGTTTCCTCGACAAGCCCGGAAGTGTCGATCTTTCGCCGTTCGAGCGGATCGTCGCCGAGGCGGGCGAACTGGAAGGCGAGGTCCGCCTGCGCGCCGACCTCCGCCCGGAGACGGTCGGGACCGCCGAGTTCTGCGCCGTGGTCCGCGAGGCCGCCCGCCGGACGCTGGGTCAGCGGCCGTTCGACGTC
Organism: Planotetraspora sp. A-T 1434; assembly: GCF_025420585.1. Lineage (GTDB taxonomy): Bacteria > Actinomycetota > Actinomycetes > Streptosporangiales > Streptosporangiaceae > JAOEGB01. The sequence continues at coordinate 277,185 of NZ_JAOEGB010000007.1, forward strand.
CAGCTCGTGGGCGTGCTCGCCATGCTGAACGGTCACGTCGTCCAGATGGCGACCGGCGAGGGCAAGACGCTGGCGGGCGCCCTGACCGCGGCCGGCTTCGCCTTGCAGGGCAAGCGGGTCCACGCGGTCTCGGTCAACGACTACCTGGCCCGGCGTGACGCCGAATGGATGGCCCCGCTGTACGAGGCGCTCGGCCTCACCGTCGGCTGGATCGCCGAGACCTCGGCCTCCGAGGAGCGCCGCGAGGCCTACTCCCGGGACGTGACGTACGCGGCGGTCAGCGAGCTCGGCTTCGACGTGCTGCGCGACCGGCTCCGCACCGACCCCGCCGACCTGGTCGTTCCCGCGCCGCAGGTCGCCCTGGTCGACGAGGCCGACTCGGTGCTCGTGGACGAGGCGCGCGTGCCGCTCGTGCTGGCCGGCGCCGCCGATCCGGGTGCGGCGGTGCCGGAGATGGCCGCTCTGGTCCGCCGGCTGTCGAGGGGCTACCACTACAAAATCGACGAGGAGGGGCGCAACGTCTTCCTCACCCCCAAGGGCACCGACACGGTGGAGAAGGCCCTCGGCATCGACCTCTACCACGACCCCGGCATGGTGACCGAGGTCAACCTGGCCCTGCACGCGCACGCGCTGCTCACCCGCGACGTCGACTACATCGTCAGGGACGGGCGGGTCCACCTCATCAACCCGTCACGGGGGCGGGTCGCCATCCTGCAGCGCTGGCCCGACGGTCTCCAGGCCGCCGTGGAGGCGAAGGAGAAACTGCCCGCCTCGGAGACCGGTGAGATCCTCGACTCGCTGACCATCCAGGGCCTTATCCGGCGTTATCCCGAAATATGCGGCATGACGGGTACGGCTGTCGCGGTGGGCGAGCAACTCCGCGAGTTCTACGACCTGCGGGTCGCCGTGATCCCCCCCAACAAGCCGTGCGTCAGGCTCGACGAGCCCGATCGGATCTATGCCACGGCGGAGGAGAAGGAGCGCGCCCTGCTGGACGAGATCGCCGCCCAGCACGCCACCGGCCGCCCCATCCTGATCGGCACGCTCGACGTGGCCGAGTCGGAGCATCTGGACGAGTTGCTCCGAGCCCGGGGCCTGCGGCCCGTGGTCCTCAACGCGAAGAACGACGCGGAGGAGGCCGCGATCATCGCCGGAGCCGGCGCCCGTGGAGCGATCACCGTCTCCACCCAGATGGCCGGCCGCGGCACCGACATCCGCCTCGGCGGCCAGGCCGTACCGGACAAGGCCGCACAGGCGACCGCACCTGTCGCCCCGGAGCCTCATCCCGACGGCCAGGCCGCGCCGGATCCGTACGACGCCGGACCCGGCGCCCCGGACGAGGTCGGAGCCGGCGCTTCCGGGGCGGCCGCCACCACCCCCGGCGGCCAGGCCGTACCGGAGCAGGATGGGGACGCGGCCGCGCGGGAGCGGGAGGTCGCGGACCTCGGCGGGCTTTACGTCATCGGCACCGGGCGGCATGACAGCAGCAGGCTCGACGACCAACTCCGGGGGCGGGCGGGGCGGCAGGGCGACCCCGGCGGCTCGGTCTTCTTCGTCAGCGGTGAAGACGCGCTGCTCACCGCCTACGCGCCGGACGAGTCACTGCCTCCCGCCGACCCCGACGGCGTCGTACGGCACAAGCGGGCCGCCGAGCTGATCGCGCACGCCCAGCGGGTGGCGGAGGGCGTCAATCTGGAGATCCACCGGAACACCTGGCGCTACACGCGGCTGCTGGAGCAGCAGCGGGCCCAACTGCTCGAACGTCGCGATCGGGTGCTCCACGGCGACACCGCGGCGGAGGCGCTGAAGGAGGCGTGCCCGGACCGGTACGGCGAGCTGTCCGAAGCCGCCGGTGAGGACCTGGTGAAGAGGGCCGCCCGGCAGATCGTGCTGTTCCATCTGGACCGCTGCTGGACCGAGCACCTCGGCTACCTGGCCGACCTCCGCGAGGGCATCCACCTCCGGGCGCTCGGCCGCCTCAACCCGCTCGACGAGTTCAACCGCGAGGCCGTCCCGGCCTATCGGAGCCTCCTTGACGAGGTCGAGCGGCGCTCCAAGGAGACCTTCGAGACCGCCGACATCACTCGCGACCTGGCGGACCAGGGCCTCAAGCGGCCCACCGCCACCTGGACGTATCTCGTTCAGGACAACCCGTTCGGCTCGGAGTGGGACCGGATCCTCCAGCGCGTGTCCGGAGCCCTCAAGCGCCGCAAACGCTAGCCCCTTTCACCTTCCCCGTGATCATGCACAAGTTCCCCGATGTGCCTCGCGACCCCCACACACCCTGCTCGTGATCATGCACGGATTCCCTGCAACGCACGACGACGTGCGGAAACCGCTACGTGATCATGCGCGAATTCCTCCCCGAGCCACTGACCTGCGGCAGTCCGTTCGCGACCTTGCAACAGAGCATGCGATGCCAGATCACGAAGAGAGATCTCGCAGGTCAAAGCGATAGACGGGAATGTGTGCATGATCACCGGGAGGGGTGGGGCGGTCCTCTGAGAGAGGGGCGGCGGTTAGGCGTTTGGCCTGTTCACGGCCCGAGCGGTCGCGGCGCGGCGGACGACCATCTTGGTGGCGGTCACGGCGAGCGCGCCGACGACCAGAGCGGCCGAGACGACCGGAAGCGGCATGTCCTGTTCCGTCTGGGGACCGGACGCCGAGACGGTGCTGAAGCCCAGGGTGGTGCTCTCCTGGGCCGCCACGGGGCAGGGGCTCGCGCTCGGGGCGGTCTGTGACGAGTCGTTCTTGGTGCGGTAGGCACCCGAGGAGAACGGCATCGGGGCACCCTTCTTCCCCGGCCCCGGCCCCCACTCCGTGACGACGTACTCCACCGGGATGTGGCCCATACCGCCGGCACCCTCGACCGTCAGCGACGAGCTGTCCCAGTTGCCGCCCGTGAGGTCCGCGAAGGTCTTGCCGTCGAGGTCGAGCATGACGCCCTTGTTCGACGGGATTCCCGGGCCGCGGTCCCCGATGAAGAAGTCGGCCTTCTTGCCCTTGTAGACGACGTAGCCCTTGGTGCCCATCGGCCAGCTGGGGCTGGCCGCGAGGCCCTTCTGCATGGGCTCGCCGGAGGCGGGAGACCCGGTGTCGCCGTTGACGCCCGAGCCGTCGTCCCAGAAGTACGACGCGATGGTGCTGCCCTTGAGCAGCGGCTGCTGGCTGTCGCCCTTGGCGCCGCAGTCACCGGCGTCCTGGCGCTCCGCCAAGCTCAGCAGCTGGTGTGCGGGGGTGGCGGGGAGGTTGTCCGCGATGCTGGAAATGGGGGATCTCCTGACTGGTCACGGTTGGGTAATCGGACACTAAGTCAGGAACCACATCAAACTCAAAGCTTGGTGAGCAAATTTTACTTTCGGGGGAATAAACGATCATAACGGGGCAAAAAGGTAGGACGACCCGACGGCTTTGCCGTACCGCAGGCCCGGCTGTGCAGGGGATACAGCGGCGAGGGCCGCGACGCACGGTCGCGGCCCTCGAACATGACACCGGTCGGCCCTTTGACGTGACACAGACCCTTGGACGTGACACCGATCACCGGTCGCGGCCCTCGGACGTGCGGGAGGGTCACACCTCGGCCGGTTGCGGTGCCTCTATCTCCTTGGTGCGCGCTTGCCATAACCCGAAGGCGGCGAGGACGACGGCCGCGAACACGTATCCCAGGGCGACCTGTCCGCCGACGTTCCACCCGACCTTCTCGGCGTGCAGGAGCCCGACGAACGACAGCGCCCCGCCGAACAGCGCGTACCCGGCGGCCCAGTAGAAGTTGCGGTCGATGATGAACGCCACGATCGCGCCCAGCACGAGACCCGCCAGGATGGCCCCGCCTCCGAGCAGGACCGTGCCGCGATAGACGGTCCCGGCGCCCGCTATGGCGTCGTTCCCCACCTTCTCGGCACTGGTCCCCGCCGCGGCCAGCACGTTGTTCATCTGCCCGGCCGCCCATGAGGCGATGTTGGGGATGATGGCCATCACCACGGCCACTGCGTGGACGCGCGGCACCGCCTGGAATGCCTGGGCACCGATGAGGAGCCCGATGTAGAGCAGGATCGGGACGATCGCCGGGGTCGGGAGCAGCGCGCCGAGCAGGCCGAACATGCCCAGGAAGCACAGCAGGGCGATGACGACCCCGCTGGCCATGGAGTAGCTCGTCCGGCCGCCGGCCTCCTTCCACCCCGGGTGGCCGATGTAGACGGCCGGCGGGAAGGGCGAGCCGAGCGCGGAGCCGACGACCGCTCCCGCGCCGTCCGCGAGCAGCACGGCGCGCAGGTTGAACTTGTCGCCCGCGACCGCCGCGCTCTCCACGTTCGTCATGCCCTCGGTGAAGTTGTAGATGCCGAGCGGGATCGCGGTGGCGAGCAGCGGCGCGACCTCCTTGAGGCCGGTCACCAGCAGATCGATCTTGAGCGTCGGCAGGGCCAGGCCGATGTCGCCGAACGCGGCGGACACGTTGGCCGGGTCCATGTAGCCGCCCGCCCAGCCGATGGCGGAGCCGACCAGCAGGGCGGCCAGCCCGATCGGGATGTTGCCCGGAAGCTTCAGGTTGGTGAAGAAGCCGACCAGGATGATCACGAGCACGGGGAGCGCGATCCACAACGCCTCCCACATCTGGGCGGCCGGGCGCATCGAGATGAAGGCGATCGAGATGCCCGCGAGGGTGCCCAGCATGGCCGCCTGCGGGGTGTACCTCCGGATGACCGGCCCGGCGAACGCGCCCGCCAGCACGATGAGCCCGATGATGAAACACCAGGCCAGCCCCGCCTGCCAGGCCCGGATCGGGTCCTTGGTGGCCAGGTAGGTCGGCAGCATGATGACGAAGACGACGATGAACATGTGCGGCACGCTCGGGCCGTACGGCATGGCGGCGACGTCGGCGCGGTTCTCCTTCCTCGCGAGCCGCCGCGCCAGGAAGGTGTAGTAGACGTTGCCGATCAGAAGCTGGATGCCGAGCGCGGGGAGGATGACGCCGTAGACGTCGTTCTGCGGGAGATGCACCACGCCCAGACAGAGCGCGGTGAGCGTCAGGACGTTCACCAGCACGTTGAAGCCCAGGCCGAAGAAGGCGTTGGTGTCCCCGGCGACCCACCACGGGAGCTTCAGGGTCTTCTCCTCGGTGAGGACGGCCATCTCACACCACCTTCAGATAGTTCTCGGAGGGGGCGACCCAGCCGAAGATCCCGCCCTGGGCGGCGATCATGGCGAGGCCGGCGCGCTGGAACTCCTCGAAGTAGGAGCCGACGCAGTCAGAGAGGACGAGGCACTCGTATCCCCGGTCGTTGGCCTCGCGGACCGTGGTGTGCACGCACACCTCGGTCGTCACGCCGGTCACGATCAGGCTCGTTGTCCCGGCGGCCTCCAGCACCTCGCCGAGGTTCGTGCCGTGGAACGAGCCCTTTCCGGGCTTGTCGATGACGAGCTCGCCGTCCAGGGGCGCCAGCTCGTCGATGATGTCGTGGCCGTACTCGCCCCGGATGAGGATGCGGCCCTTCGGGCCCGGGTCGCCGATGCGCATGCTCGGACTGCCCCGGTTGAGCTTGGCCGGCGGACAGTCGCTCAGGTCGGGCAGATGGCCCTCCCTGGTGTGGATCACTAAGATCCCGGCCTCCCGGGTCGCCGACAGGACTTCGGACAGCGGGGGGATGACCTTCCGCAGCATGCTCACGTCGTTGCCCAGAGTCTCGCCGAAGCCGCCCGGCTCGACGAAGTCGCGCTGCATGTCGATGACCAGCAGAGCGGTGTGCTCGGGACTGAAGCCGAAGGGATAGGGGGAGGCGTCGACGACCAGCTGTTCAACCGCCTGTTCAACCGCCTGTTCAACCGCCTGTTCAACCGCCTGTTCAACCGCCTGTTCAACCGCCTGTTCAACCGCCTGTTCAACCATGGGCCGACTCCTTCTTCCGGGGCCCGTACGGCTGACGCCCCCCGACGCCGGACCGACCTACGATCCATACCGTCGATTGTCGACAAAATTGTGTCCGTCTCCGCTCGCAGGCGTTAAGGCGCGGTTACGCACCGGCGCCGCGGAGCCCGGCCCCTTCGGATGTCAGCCGATGTAGATGCGGGCGCCGTGAGTGGCGAGGACCTGGAGCGCGGTCTCGGGGCCGCCGGTCGCCACCGCCTCGAACAGCCTGCGGTGCCTGCGCACGCCATCCGCCGGGTCGCCCAGGTGCTCGGTCTCGCGGCGCAGGTTGGCGGCCATGTAGAGCTGAAGCTTACGGATCACGGGCTGATAGGCGAGCAGCAACTGGCGGCTGCCGGCCAGGCCGACCATGGCCAGGTGGAAGCGGCAGTGCGCGTCGTTCTCTTCGCGGAGATCGCCCGCCTCCGCCGCGGCGGCCATCGCCGCAAGGGCGGTTTCGAGGTCCGCGAGCCGGGAGGGATCGGCAACGGGCAGGGCCTCCCCCACGGCGTACCGCTCCAGCACGTCGCGGAGGGCGAACAACTCGTCGACGTCCCGCTCGGAGAGCTGGGCGACCCGGGCGCCGCGGCGCGGAAGATGCTCGACGAGACCCTGCTCATCCAGCAGGCGTAGCGCCTCCCGCAGCGGAGCGCGGCTGATGCCGAAGCGCCGGGTGAGCTGCTCCTCGACCAGGCGCTCACCCGGTTGCAGGGCACCGCTCAGGATCTCCTCACGCAGCCGGTTCATGGACAGCTCCACCAGGCTGACGGCCTCCAGCACTCGCCACCTCCTCGCCCCCACTGTGGCAGATCCCGCGGTCAGCTGCGCCCATCCACCGGCCGTTCGCCCCCACGCGCATGATCACGCCTGATGTTTTCCCATGTCAGACGGCATGCGAAGGAAGGCGTGCATGATCACCACCAGAGGGCAGGGGAAGAAGAGTGGGCCTTGACCGGCCACTTGGTTGAGAGTAGCTTCGGTCAAACTCTTAGGAAACTTAACTAAGAGTAAAATGCAGCACGATGCCGTGACCTGCGCCAAACTCCACGGTAAAAGGAGATGCCTGATGAACAGGCGACGAACAGCGGCGCTCGTGGCCGCTCTCGGCAGCACCCCTCTGCTCATCGTCCCCGCCGCCAACGCCCACGGCACCATGCAGAACCCGGTCAGCCGCGTCTACGCGTGCTTCCTCGAAGGACCGGAAACCCCGCAGTCGGCGGCCTGCAAGGCGGCCGTCGCCGCCGGCGGCACCCAGGCCCTCTACGACTGGAACGAGATCAACCTGGCCAACGCCAACGGCCAGAGCAAGTCGATCATCCCGGACGGCAAGCTCTGCAGCGCCGGCCGCGACAAGTACAAGGGGTTCGACCTTCCGAGGACCGACTGGCCCGCCACGAACCTCAGCGCCGGCTCCTACACCTTCACCTACCGCGTCACGGCGCCTCATCGCGGCACGTTCGATTTCTACATCACGAAGAGCGGCTACAACCCCGCCCTTCCGCTCAAGTGGTCTGACCTGGAGGCGACGCCGTTCCTCTCGGTGACCAACCCCGTGCTCACCAACGGGTCGTACGTCATGACCGGCACGATCCCCTCCGGGAAGACCGGCCGCCACCTGATCTACTCGATCTGGCAGCGTTCCGACAGCCCCGAGGCGTTCTACACCTGCTCGGACGTGGTCTTCGGCGGGGGCACGCCCTCACCGACCCCGACGCCCACGCCCACCAAGACCCCCACCCCCACGCCGACCCCCACCCCGACGCCGACCCCGACGCCCACGCCCACCAAGACGCCGACCCCGACGCCCACGCCCACCAAGACGCCGACGCCGACGCCCACCCCGACCGGCGCCTACCCCGCGTGGAAAACCAACACCGCGTACGCCGTCGGAGCGAAGGTCAGCTACGGCGGTTCCAACTACCAGTGCCTCCAGGCGCACACGTCCCTGCCCGGCTGGGAGCCCCCGAACGTCCCGGCCCTCTGGCAGAAGATCTGACGCCCGTGACAGTACGGCCCGCCCAGATCAGGCCGGGCCGTACCGTCCAGCCGAGCCGTGTGCCCTCCCGGCCGTGCCGTACGGCAGGCCCGGGTTGTGACGCGGGCTCCCCGCCGTACGGCAGGCCGTGCGCGTGCGCGTGATCAGATGCGCTCCGCGGCGGTGGCCGGGCGAGCCGCGCGTGCGCCGAAGCGGCGATGGGGCGCTGGATGGGAGCCAGCAGGTCGGTGACGGCGTGCGGCACGCCGGCGGCGAACTGCCTGGCTGCACCACAGGTGGTTGACGAAGTGCAGGTCACCGACGACGGGGTGATGATGGAGCTTTGCGCCGTGGGTGCAACGTAGCACCCGGTGGTCGTTCCACCAGGTCGTGAACTCCGGTGACCGCAGCATGAGTTCGCCCACCAGGTCTGCGAGTTGCCGGTCGTGGGGCCCACCCTCGCCGGAGGCGCGGCCGGTTCCAAGCCGTGTCTCTGAGCAAGACCGCCCCTGAGCAGGACCGTCCCTGAGCAGGACCGCCCCTACGCTGGGCCGTCCCGGAGCACGGCGGCGGGGAGCGGGATGGCCGGGAAGGGGTTGTCGGGCAGCAGGATCAGGCGGCGCGGCGCGTTGGAGAGGCCCGCGGCGTCCAGGTGGAGCAGCGCCGACCCGATTCCCGCCGCGCCGACCATGTAGCCGGTGTCCGCCGTGACATCCCACGGCCGCAGCCGCCGGTAGGCCTGATACCAGCGGTAGCCGGTCTCGTCGTGCCCGGTGGCCCGGCCGATGAGGTTCTCCGCGAGCGATCGGGCGAACTCCAGGTACTGCTCGCGCCCCGTGGCGGCCCAGAGGCCGACGAACAACTCCAGGATCCCGGCAGCGCCGCAGCACTGGCAGGCCACGTTCCAGTAGCCCGGGGTGTGCCGCTGCGGCACGCCGCTCTGGACGATGCCGTGCGCGAGCCGCTCGACCCAGTCGAGATCGCCGGGCTCGCCGGTGACCCGGTGGAGCTCGTAGAACATCCGGGCGACGCCCGCCGACCCCGAGCAGAAGCCGAGATAGTGCAGGCCGCGCCCCTGCGGCACGTGGTGGGGCACGAGGGCGCACTTCTCCGTCACCGCGCTGATCGTACGGACGAAGTCCGCGCCCCTGCGGGCGGCGGCCAGGAACCGCTCGTCCCGCGTCACACCGTACAGACGGGCGAGCAGGAACGCCGTGCCGGCCGTACCGGAGAGGAAGCCGGGCGTGACGGCGTCGACGGGCAGGTCGGTGCAGGAGTCGCCGCCGAAGCGGTGTCCCGGCACGGCCAGCGTCGCGATCCGCTCGCCCGCTTCGACGGCCACCTGCTCGTAGACGGAGACGCCGAGGCTCCCGGCCGCGTGGAGCAGCGCCAGCACGATGCCGCCGTCGCCCCGTTGGGCGGGGTCGCCGGTCCAGCCGATGCCGTCGCCCATGGGGCGCACACTACGGACGATCTGGTCGGCGGCCGCCCTGGCGGCGTCCGTGACGTACTCGTCCCCTGTCACCCACCCCGCCTCGGCCAGCGCGAAGACGCTGCCCGCCAGGCCGTGGTAGAAGGTCAGATCGGCCTGGTCACGCCAGGTGGCGGCGAGGTAGCGAGCCCCGGCCTTGGCGTCGTCCAGGTAGGCCTCGTGTCCGGTGGCCGCCGCCAGTTCCAGGAAGAACAGGACGATCCCGGCGGCACCGGAGTAGAGCGACGACGGCTGCCCGGCCTTCGCCGACTGACCCCGCGGGTCCGGATTGGCCAGCCAGTGGCGGCCGAGTCCGTCATCGACGGCCGCGGACCGCACCCAGCGCGCGGCCATGATGGCGGCGGTTATCGGCGTCTCAGCACGGGGCCACGAGCTCATACCTCATTGTCCCACATTCTTGGTAGGTAATAGGGCCACTTTCGCCTTGCTAACCCGCCAGGCGGAGACTCCTGGGAAGGCGTCGGCCGGTCAGAAGGACACCGGCATGCTCTCAGCTCTCTTCGCCGGCGTCCTGGGAAACGATCGGCTGCGCGTCGATTCCATGCTCGGAGGCCAGCCGCAGGAGGTTGTCGAGTCGGCCAGAAAGGACCTGGATGTCGTACTCATCCCGGTCGTCATGCGCCTGCCGCAACTTCTCCCGAGCCTCCAGCACACGAGCACGTAGCTCCGCGGTGAACTCGTCCATATGACTTTGCCCCCTTCGTCCGTGGCATGATGTCGCGAACCGGGAAGAATCTCAATCCGTCACCGCTGGTCACGCCGCAGCGGGTGATCCGGAGGGATCTCGACCACGACGATGGGGGTCCCGTCAGGATCCTCGATCCACATCTCCACCAGGCCCCAGGGCTCGAGCTTCGGCGGCCGCACCACGGCCACCCCCTCGGCCACCAGCCTGTCGTGCTCGGCGTCGACGTCCCGGACCTGGAGCCACATGCCGGGTCCGTGGCCAAAGGAGCCGCCCGAGCCGCCCGAGCCGCCCGAGCCGCCCGACGCCCCCGCATCGCCTGAGCCACCCGACGCGCCCGGCTCGCCTGAGCCACCTGACGCGCCCGGGCCGTCCGGGCCGTCCGGGCCGTCCGGGCCGTCCGAATGCCCGGACACCTCGAGGAAGCCCTGCCCGAGGAAGAACACCACGCCCGGATCATCGGCCGGGCCGAACTCCCGGTAGACCGCCAAGCCGAGCACGTCTCGATAGAAACGACGGCTCGCGCCCAGATCGTTCGGCCGGAGCAGGATCCGGCTGCTCAGCACTTCCATGTGTCGTGTTCTGCCCGGACCGGCCGATTGCCTCACCTATGGGCAGGAGTGAGCATTCTGGAATTATCGGGCAGGCCTTTCGTCCCTACGAAGGGTGACGGAAGGCGGTGCCGCGGGAAGAGCACACGGGAGAAGCTGGATCCACGGTGTTCGACGCACGCCGATGACGGCTTCGGGCAGGTGATCTGGCGGATTACGAACTCCGGCCGATCTTGGCTTTTCGCGCCTATGGGAGATTTCGCATGACTGAGCACGCCACACCGGCCGGCACTCCGGGCGGTCCGGGAGCGGCCCTGCCGAAGCTGGAGAAGCTCGAGGGAGACGAGTGCCTGCGGTTGATCTCCCCCGGGGGCGTGGGACGTGTGGCCTTCAACGATTACACCGGCCCCGTGATCCTCCCCGTCAACTATGTGATCCACGACGGCACGATCCTGTTCCGCACGGCGCTCGGCGGACCGCTCGACCAGGAGCTCCGTACCGGCGTGGAGGGAGCCGAGTTCATCGTCGCCTTCGAGGTGGACCACATCGACGAGGCCACCCACCAAGGCTGGAGCGTCCTCGTGCGGGGTGGTTTGCACCACGTCGTCTCCAGCGAGGAGCGCGCGGAAGCGGCCGAGTCGGGTGTCGAGTCCTGGGCGGGCGGCGAGCGCGAGCTGTACATCAGGATCGCGCCCGTCGAGATCAGCGGCCGTCGCATCCAGCACGCATAAGCCGGGGCCGCATCGAATGCGACAGAGCCGTCCATCCGTCAACGCGCTGTCCGGGAAGCAGGACGAGGCCACGAACCCGCCCGCCACAGCTACAGATGACACCGTCGCAGCACGGAGCGTGAACACGCCATCCGGGCCGCGGGTCGCGGCTACGCACGTGGTGGCCCAGGAGCGAACGGAGGGCCCGGAGCGGCTGCCCAGGGAGATGGACGCCTGGGTGGTGGCCCGGCCGGGGCCCATGGGGACGCATCCGCTGGAGCGGACACGGCTGCCGGTGCCCACGCCGGGACCAGGTGAGCTGCTCGTGTGGGTCGAGGTGTGCGCGGTCTGCCGGACCGACCTTCACCTGGCCGAGGGCGACCTGACACCACGACGGCCACGGACCGTACCGGGACACGAGGTGGTGGGACGGGTGGCGGCTCTCGGCCCCGGTACGGCGGGGCCGGCCCCCGGCACGCGAGTGGGCGTCGCCTGGCTGCGCTCGACCTGCGGGATCTGCCGATACTGCCGTCGTGGCGCGGAGAACCTGTGCCCGTCCTCCACCTACACGGGCTGGGACGCCGACGGCGGCTACGCCGAATACGTCACCGCCCTCGCGGACTACGTCTACGCCCTCCCCGAAGACGAACCGGCCGACAAGCTCGCGCCCCTCCTGTGCGCCGGGATCATCGGCTACCGCGCCCTCCTGCGGGCGGACCTGCCACCGGGCGGCCGGCTCGGCATCTACGGCTTCGGCGCCTCGGCGCATCTGACGGCGCAGATCGCCATCGCCGAGGGCGCCGCCGTACACGTGATGACCAGGTCGGAGGCGGCGCAGGAGCTGGCCAGGACGCTGGGCGCGGCGTCGGTCGGCGGCAGCGCGGGCGTGCCACCCGAACCACTCGACGCCGCCATCCTGTTCGCCCCCGTCGGCGACCTGGTGCCGGTCGCACTGGCCGCCCTGGACCGGGGCGGGACGCTGGCCGTGGCGGGCATCCACCTGACCGACATCCCGGTGCTCAACTATCAGCGCCACCTGTTCCAGGAGCGGACGCTGCGCAGTGTCACCGCGAACACGCGGGCCGACGGCCGGCGGTTTTTGGAGCTGGCCTCGCTTCACCGGCCGCGCGTGACGACCACGCCCTATCCCTTCGACGCCGCCGACGAGGCACTGCGCGACCTCGCCACCGATCGCGTCGACGGCGCTGCCGTACTGTTCATATAACGCTGAGTCATGCACTGAGCCACATTGCTGAGCAAGGCCCCGGTTCCGCAGGACGTACCGGATCGTCCAAGGTCTGCGACCCGCTGACGCGGTGATCCGACTCCGAGACCTTCGGCCAGACCAATCGGACCCGCAACGCCCGCGCCGCCGACGCCGCAGTAGCCATGAAGCCAGGACCGCGACCTGCCACACGAGTGGGCATCGCTTTGTAGAGAAACGGCAAAACTGCCATGAAATGTGCGGCAGACTGGCCATGAGCGTTCCGGCAAATCTGCCACGGTAGATGCGGCAAATCTGCCACACTCAGAGGTGGATCGCCATATCCTGAGCCGGTGGACACCGATGAGCTGACGATCTTCCCCCGGCGCGCGGAAACCATGGCTGTGGAAGCACTCGTCGACACCCGTGTCGTAGTGATCAATGGTGCCAGGCAGGTCGGCAAAAGCACCCTGGCCCAGGCGATCGTGCACCGGACGCCAGGATCACGGGAGATTTACCTGGATCAGGCGGCGGTACGCGCTGCGGCACGACAGGATCCTGACGGGATCGTCCACCACAACGGGCTCATACTCATCGACGAGGTCCAGCGCGTACCCGACCTCCTGCTCTCCATCAAACGCGAAGTGGACGCCGACCCTCGCCCAGGACGCTTCCTGCTGACCGGCTCTGCCCGGCTACTCGGCCTACGAGATCTTCCCGACGCACTTCCTGGTCGATCCGAGACGATCGAACTCTGGCCGCTCTCCCAGGGGGAGATCGAGCGCAGCGCCGACGGATTCGTGGACGCGGCGTTCCAAAAGGGCCGTGACCTCGCAACTCCGAGATCCCGGCTCCGCAGAGCTGACTACCTCGACCGCGCACTGAGGGGCGGCTACCCGGAAGCGGTCCACCGTCCTACGCATCGGAGAAGGGCACGGTTCTTCGAGTCCTACATCTCCGATCTGATCAACCGAGACGTGAAACAGGTCTCCGATATCGAGCGACCCGCGGACATGCGGCGCCTGCTGAACGTCCTCTGTGGACGCATGGGCGGACTGGCAGTGATCGACAACATCAGTCGTGACCTGGGACTTCCACGCAACACCGTGAAACGGTACGTCGATCTGCTCGACCTGGTTTATGTCATCAGGCGGATACCGGCATGGTCGTCCAACGCCACCACACGCGCGGTCGCGACCCCCAAGCTACTAATCGTGGACTCCGGACTGGGGGCCCACCTAGCAGGTCTCACCCCAGCCCGAACTACAGGCATAACCGCCCCGGTGGGTCCCCTTCTAGAGAACTTCGCCCTCGGCGAGTTGGCTCGCCAATTGACGTGGGCCGAGGAGCCCGTACGCCTCTACCACTATCGTGATCGAGACAACGTCGAGGTAGACGGCATCCTGGAACGAGCATCCGGCGAAGTCGTCGGCATCGAGGTCAAGGCCGCCGAAACCGTACGCGCAGACGACTTCAAGGGACTCCAGCACTTGGCCCGCAAGCTCGGTGACCGCCTGATCGCCGGCTTCGTCCTCTACGCGGGTCAAGAAACGCTCCCATTCGGGGACCGAATGCGGGCCCTGCCACTGTCCGCGCTGTGGGAAGCGACCCCAGCCTCCTGACTGTCAAGCAGCGCACCGAAGGGGTCACCTGCGTTGACACCGGTGCCTCCGAGTCCGCAGTAACCAGCACCTGCGAGTTCCGCCTTCGGCATCAGGCGTCGGTGTCTTTCGGGTGACGAGGCGAGACATAGACGAGCCAGACCGTGCGGGTGACGTCATCGATGACGTAGCGGACGCGCCCGCCGCTGGTGACCTCGAATTCCCATTGCTCCAGGTCCTGGCCGTTGTGACGGTGAGTCCCGAGGTCGCCGCGTAGGCGGTGTTGACGCTCGTGATCTCCCCGTGAGCGCGGGTCGGCGCGCAGGGCCTCAAGACATCGGCGTGTGTTAGCCAAGGCGTGGCGACACAACTCCTCCCATCCCTTGGCAGCGTCACTGGTACCGAACCGGATATCCCATTCCTCGTCCGGAGGTGGGACCGTGACGCGGTCCCCACGCTTCGGACTCATGCTGAAACCTCTACCGGCCCAAAGTCACCCCTTGTGGCCTTGCGAGCCTGGGCGTAGCGCGCCGGGTCGGCCTTGATTCGAGCGGTTGCCCGCCAGCCCGCGATAACCTCCTGCGCGGTGACATCGACGTCCAGCTCGGCGGCATCGGACAGCGCCTCGACCAGCTCAAGGGTGAAGGCACGCAGTTCATCGGAGGTGAGGTGGCGAACCCAGGGGAAGACTTCCGGCATGGCGATGACGAGCGTGCGGGCGGTCGGATCGTGCTTGAGTAGGGCGAGGAACAGTCGGGAAGCCGTAGCCAGCGTCTGCCCGCGCTGATCCTCACGATCGGCGGCGGTCAGGTAGAAATCCGGGGCGTCGCGATGAGTGACACGTACTCGGCCAAGACGTGCGGCGCGTTCGGCGACAGCACGGGGGTTTCTTGACAGATCCGAGAAGGTCACAGCATCTACATCGCTAGTGCTCACCCCACCACCGTAACTCAGAACACGTTCTGATTGTCGGTGAACTACGCCTGAGGCCCAGCCCTTAGATCAGCATTAGCGCCATGGCAGCTCAGGCAGACGCCTGCAAGGCTTCGCCACTGTTCTGGTGGGGGTGTGCCTCATTCCGGAAGTCTTCCGCCAACAGCCACGGATGGGTCA
>NZ_JAOEGB010000070.1 GCF_025420585.1 Planotetraspora sp. A-T 1434
GGTCACCTTGCCGACCAGGATGTCACCGGTCGTGACCTCGGCGCCGATACGGATGATGCCCCGCTCGTCGAGGTCGGCCAGGACCTCCTCGGAGACGTTCGGGATGTCCCGGGTGATCTCCTCGGGGCCCAGCTTGGTGTCGCGGGCGTCGACCTCGTGCTCCTCGATGTGGATCGAGGAGAGCACGTCGTCCTGCACCAGGCGCTGGGAGAGGATGATCGCGTCTTCGTAGTTGTGACCCTCCCACGGCATGAACGCCACGAGCAGGTTCTTACCCAGCGCCATCTCACCGGTGTCGGTGCAGGGCCCGTCGGCGATCACCTGGTTGACCTCGACGCGGTCGCCCTCGGCGACGATCGGCTTCTGGTTGAAGCAGGTGCCCTGGTTCGACCGCTTGAACTTGGCGACCCGGTAGGTGGTCCGGGTGCCGTCGTCGTTCATGACGGTGACGTAGTCGGCGGAGACCTCCTCCACCACACCGGCCTTCTCGGCGTTGATGACGTCACCGGCGTCGGTCGCGGCGCGGTACTCCATGCCGGTGCCGACCAGCGGCGCCTCGCTCTTCAGCAGCGGCACCGACTGGCGCTGCATGTTGGAGCCCATGAGCGCGCGGTTGGCGTCGTCGTGCTCGAGGAACGGGATCATGGCGGTCGCGACCGACACCATCTGGCGCGGCGAGACGTCCATGTAGTCCACGTCGGACGGGTGAACCGCCTCGAACTCACCGCCCTTGCGGCGGGCCAGCACGCGGGACTCGGCGAAGCTGCCGTCGGCGTTCAGGACCGTGTTGGCCTGGGCGACGACGTGCCTGTCCTCCTCGTCCGCGGTCAGGTAGTCGATCTGGTCGGTGACCCGGCCGTCCTCGACGCGGCGGTACGGCGTCTCCACGAAGCCGAACGAGTTGACCCGGCCGAAGGACGACAGCGAGCCGATGAGGCCGATGTTCGGGCCTTCCGGGGTCTCGATCGGGCACATCCGGCCGTAGTGGGACGGGTGCACGTCACGGACCTCGAAGCCGGCCCGCTCACGCGACAGACCACCGGGGCCGAGGGCCGACAGACGCCGCTTGTGCGTCAGGCCCGCGAGCGGGTTGGTCTGGTCCATGAACTGCGACAGCTGCGAGGTGCCGAAGAACTCCTTGATCGACGCCACCACCGGGCGGATGTTGATCAGGGTCTGCGGCGTGATGGCCTCGACGTCCTGGGTCGTCATGCGCTCACGGACGACGCGCTCCATGCGGGCCAGGCCCAGGCGAACCTGGTTCTGGATGAGCTCGCCCACCGTACGGAGACGC
>NZ_JAOEGB010000071.1 GCF_025420585.1 Planotetraspora sp. A-T 1434
TTGGTGGGGTTCTTCGTCAACACGGTGGTGTTGCGGTCCCAGGTCGATGGCCGGCAGCGGGTGGATGGGCTGCTGGCTGGGGTGAAGGAGACGGTGCTGGAGGCGTTCGCGCATCAGGATGTGCCGTTCGAGCGGGTGGTGGAGGAGTTGGCGCCGGTCCGGGACACGAGCCGCACGCCGCTGTTCCAGGCCATGGTCGTCCTCCAGAACAACGACGACCGCATGCCGCGCCTGCCTGGGTTGACGGTCGAGGAACTGGCACCGCCGACGGAGACCGCCGCCTTCGACATCACCCTCGAGTTCGAGGAGTTCGACGGTGGCCTGCGGGCCGCCGTGAACTACAGCACCGATCTGTTCGAGGCGGGGACGGTGGAGCGGATGGCGGGTCATCTGGGGGTGTTGCTGGAGGAGATCAGCGGTGATCCGGATCGGCTGGTGGGTGAGCTGCCGATGCTGACCGGGGTCGAGCGGGATCTGGTGGTGGGCGGGTGGAACGACACCGGCCACGAGGTTCCGTTCGGCACGGTGCCGGGTCTGTTCGCTGAGCGGGTGCGGCGGGATCCGTTTGCCACGGCCGTGGTCTGTGGCGATGAGTCGGTGAGTTACCGGGAGCTGGACGAGCGGGCTGATCGGTTGGCGCGTCGTCTGGTGGAGTTGGGGGTGCGGCCGGAGGATCGGGTCGGGGTGTTGATGGACCGCTCGGTGGAGGCGGTCGTGGCGGTGCTGGCGATCGTGAAGGCGGGCGGGGCGTATCTGCCGCTGGATGTGCGGGCCCCGGCGTCGCGGCTGGGGTTGGTGCTGGCCGAGGCGGGGGCGTCGGTGCTGGTGACCGACCCTGCCTGGGCGCCCACCGCCCGCGAGATCCACCCCGGTCACGTGGTGGTCGCGGGAGTCCCGTCACCGGACATGACGTCGTTCGCTGTGCCGGTGGACCTGGCCGATCTGCCGGACGTCGTGCCGGGCGACGGTTCGGTCTGGCTGTCCGGGCCGGAGCTCGTGGTGGATCCGGAGCAGTTGGCGTATGTGATGTACACGTCGGGGTCGACGGGGGTGCCGAAGGGGGTGGCGGTTCGGCATCGGGATGTGGTGGCGCTGGTGTTCGATCGCCGGTTCGACGGTGGGGCGCTTGGGCGGGTGCTGGCGCATTCTCCGATGGCGTTCGACGCCTCGACGTATGAGTTGTGGGTGCCGCTGCTGCGGGGGGGCACGGTGGTGGTGGCTCCGCCGGGCGAGCTGGACCCGGCGACCCTGCAGGGCCTCATCACCACGCATGGGGTGAGCGC
>NZ_JAOEGB010000072.1 GCF_025420585.1 Planotetraspora sp. A-T 1434
TGGCGGCGTCCCTTTTGCCCGTCTTGGCGGCGCGTCCTCTGCCGGTGCCTCCTTCGGCGGTGAAGGGTCTGGTGGTGAAGGGGCTGGCGGTCACCCGGTGGGGTCGGAGGTGCTGGTGTCCGAGTTGCGGGAGCTGGCGTCCCGGCTGGCGGTGGCCGACCTTCCCGACACCACCGCGGTGTGCCTGGCCGAGGCCGAGGAGTTGCTGTACGCGCGGGACCGGTTGATCTCGGCGATCGCCGCGCGGGTGGGCCGGGTCCACGCCACCGGGGAAGCCAAGAGCGTCGGGTATGCCTCGACCGGGACGTGGCTGCGCGGCGCGGCGGGGATGACCGGTGCGGGGGCGTCGCGGCTGCTCCGGCTGGCCACGGAGCTGGCCCGGCTGCCTGTGGTGCGGGGCCGGTTCGCGGCCGGCACCCTGCCCGAGGGGTCGGTTGATGCGATCACCCAGGTCACCTCCCGGCTGACCGATGAGCAGGTCGCGCTGGTGGAGCAGATCCTGGTGGACCTGGCCGACCACGCCACCCCGGCCGAGATCGCCAAAGCCGGACGGTACCTGCGCGAGCTGCTCGACCCCGGCAGCCTGGATGATGAGGCGGATGCCGATTACGCGGCGCGGTTCCTGCTGGTCCGCCCCTCCTCCACCGGCGGGGTGGAGGGAGAGTTCCGGCTGCCGCGTGAGGCGGCCGCCCGGCTGCGAGAGTTCCTGGCCGCCTACGCCCGCCCCAAAGGCAAAGACAATGACCGGCCGCTGCGGGTCCGCCAGGCTGACGCGCTGGCCGCGTTGTTGAGCAAGAAGGTCAGCACCGAACTGCTGGTCCTGGTCCGCGCCGAATCCCTCCCCGCCGACCCCACCCCCACCAACCCCACCCCGGACAACCCCGCCGGCTTCGATCACAGCACCCCGGCCACTGACCCCACCGCCCACCGCGCTGCCGACCCCAACGGCGGCGACCGCGCCGACTCAGGCGCGGCCCGCACCGACGACGACGCTGACCGCCACGGCGGCCTGGACGACGACCCCAGCGGGGGCGACCGCGCGGACACGAGCGCGGAGACGGGTGCAGACCCGAGCGCGGCGGGGGGTGCGGACGCTGGCGGCGCGGGGGTGGGGGCGGGTGAGGGGGTGGGGGCGGGTGAGGGGGTGGGGGCGGGTGAGAGGGTGGGGGATGCGGCGTGTGGGAGGTGTGGGCACCACCCCGACCGGCTCGCGCCCGGGCTGCTGATCGCGACCGGGCAACTGCTGCCGATCTCCGACGTGCACCGGCTGGCCCGCACCTCC
>NZ_JAOEGB010000073.1 GCF_025420585.1 Planotetraspora sp. A-T 1434
TGCTGTGACCGGAAACGATCACCGGGTTCGCGCGTAGCCGTTCGCGCCGGTTGGATGTGCACGACATGTCTGATCGGCCAAAGGGGAGGCGCGGTGGCAGAACCGGTCAGGGTTCGCAGGCTGACCGATCAGGAAGGGCAGAAGCTGCAGCAGATCGTGCGCCGTGGGAGCACCAGTTCGGTCCGGTATCGGCGGGCGATGATGCTGCTGGCCTCAGCTGGCGGTAACACCGTCCCGGTCATCGCCCGCCTGGTCGCCGCGGATGAAGACACCGTCCGCGATGTCATTCACCGCTTCAACGAGATCGGGCTGGCCTGCCTGGACCCTCAGTGGGCGGGAGGCCGTCCCCGCCTGCTCAGTGACAACGAGGAAGATCTCGTCGTCCAGACGGCCACCACACGACCGGCCAAGCTCGGGCAGCCTTTCACCCGCTGGTCGATCCGCAAACTCCTCGCCTACCTACAAAGCTTTCCCGGCCGGGCCATCCGCATCGGCCGGGAGGCGTTACGCGCCCTGCTGGCCCGGCGCGGGATCACCTTCCAGCGCACCAAGACCTGGAAGGAGTCCCCCGACCCCGACTTCGACGCCAAGCTGGACCGCATCGAGTACGCCCTTACCCAGCGCCCGGAACGGACCTTCGCCTTCGACGAGTTCGGCCCCTTGGGCATCCGCCCCACCCCCGGGTCGGGGTGGGCCGAGCGTGGCCGGCCGGACCGGCTGCCGGCCACCTACCGCCGCACCCACGGAATCACCTACTTCCACGGCTGCTACTCCGTCGGCGACGACACGATGTGGGGGGTCAACCGGCGCCGCAAGGGCAGCGACCACACCTGGGCCGCGCTGCGGTCGATCCGCGCCGCCCGCCCCGACGGCGCACCGATCTACGTCATCTTGGACAACCTGTCGGCCCACAAGAACTGGCGCATCCTGGCCTGGGCGAAGAAGAACAAGGTCGAGTTGTGCTTCACCCCGACCTACGCCTCCTGGGCCAACCCGATCGAGGCGCACTTCGGCCCGCTGCGCCAGTTCACCCTGGCCAACTCCGACCACCCCAACCACACCGTCCAGACCCGGGCCCTGCACGCCTACCTGCGCTGGCGCAACGCCAACGCCCGCCACCCCGACATCCTGTCCGCTCAGCGCCGTGAACGCGCCCGCGTCCGCAGCGAGAAAGGGATCCGCTGGGGCGGCCGACCTCTCTCAGACGTGGCATGACCGCCCAACCCGGTGATCGTTTCCGGTCACAGCACTAG
>NZ_JAOEGB010000074.1 GCF_025420585.1 Planotetraspora sp. A-T 1434
AGGCGTCCCCGACCCCCTCGCCCACGCGGTGGCCGGCCACCTGCTCCCGAAGGCGGGGGCATGCACGACCAGCCAGCTGAAAGACAAGATCAAGACGCTGCTGGTGGCCGCCGACCCGCAGTGGGCGCGGCGCAAGTATGAGCGGGCGCTGCAACGCCGCCGCCTCGAAGGGATGCGGCACGCCGACGGCACCGCGACCATCACCGGCCACCAACTGCCCGTCGACCAGGCCGCCGCCGCCATCGCCCGGGTGGACGCCATCGCCCAGCAGGCCAAACGCGCCGGCCTGCACGCACCCAT
Source organism: Planotetraspora sp. A-T 1434 (assembly GCF_025420585.1). GTDB lineage: Bacteria > Actinomycetota > Actinomycetes > Streptosporangiales > Streptosporangiaceae > JAOEGB01. Next base: position 301 of record NZ_JAOEGB010000074.1, read on the forward strand.
CGACCACATCCGCACCGACGTCTTCCTCGGCCTGCTCGACGGCACCCTGACCGGGCTCGACGACGACGCCATCACCGCCATCCTCCTCACCAAAGCCCACAACCCCGATCCCCTCGACGCCGAAGACGACTACGATCCCCACCTCAACGACAACCCCCACGACAACGACGCCGACCAACCCAACGACGGCCGGTCCAATGACGACGCCGACCCTCAGGAGCCCGCGGACCCCGACAACCCTGACAGTCCCGATGGCGCCCACACCGTGGCCCGGACCCGTCACACCGATGACCCCGGCGCCCACAGCGCGCACGGCGTTCACGACCGGGCCGGAACAGGGGGCGTGGACAGCACCGACGCCACCGGTGGCAGGCGAGCCGGGGATGGCACGACGGCCGCCGACGCCGACGCCGACGCCGACGTCGACGGCGACCGCGACCGCGACGGCGACCGCGACGGCTCCGACGGTACGGACGGCCCCGGCGGTGTGCGGAGCGGGGGTGGCCCCGGCGGCCCGTACGACGGGGACGGCCACGGCGGCGGGCAGCAGCCGACCGGCACCCTCCAGGCGGCCGGACACACATCAGGCACCGTGGCAGGCGCCGACACAGCGGACGGCGCGGCAAGCGTGGACGCCGGCCACGGCGCAGCGGACGCCACCGCGCACGCCGCAGATAGCGGGGTCGAGGCCGCCACAGGCAGTCCGGGCGGCGTAGCGGAGGCCGCCACGGGCAGCTTGAGCAGGTCGGGCGTGGCGGTTGAGGCCGTTCCGGAGGCCTCGGGCGGGGCCAGCATGGGCAACGGGGGGAACGCGGGTGGCGGGGGCGGCGAGGCTGCAGCCGCGAAGGCAGCGCACGGTGGTGTGGCGGCCGGCCTGCTTTCGGGTGGCGCGGGGTTCGCGGCCGGGGAGGTGCGAGTGCGGGTCTCCACCCTGATGCACCTGGACG
>NZ_JAOEGB010000075.1 GCF_025420585.1 Planotetraspora sp. A-T 1434
CACCGACTCGCGTGCCGTCCGCACCGCTGCTCGTCTCGTTGCTTGGTCCGCCGCTTGCTCCGATGCCTGTCCCGCCGCTTGTCCCTGGGCGTGTTCGGGTCCCTGTTCCGATGCCTGTTCTGATACCTGTTCTGATGGCTGGTCTGCTACCTGTGGCGATGGCGGTTCCGGCGCGCGGTCCCATGCCTGTTGTGCTGCCGGTGGCGGTTGCGGTCGCGATGGCTGCTGTGGTGGTTGCTGTTGTGGTGGTTTCTGTCGTGGTGCCCGGGTTGGGGTGGTAGGGCGGCGGGGCCATCCGGCGGGCCGGTAGGAGGTGATCCCGGCGAACAGCAGTTGCCCGTCGTCGTCGCAGATCGCGAACCGCCATTCGCCGTTGACTTGGCGTTTGGCCAGGCGGCGGGCGAGCTGAGGGTGGATGGGCCCCCACCCGGCGAGTTCGGCGGGAAGGTCGTCCAGGTGCATCAGGGTGGAGACCCGCACTCGCACCTCCCCGGCCGCGAACCCCGCGCCACCCGAAAGCAGGCCGGCCGCCACACCACCCTGCGCCGCCTTCGAGGCTGCAGCCTCGCCGCCCCCGCCACCCGCGTTCCCCCCGTTGCCCGTGCTGGCCCCGCCCGAGGCCTCCGGGACGGCCTCGACCGCCACGCCCGAGCTGCTCAAGCTGCCCGTGGTGGCCTCCGCTACGCCGCCCGGACTGCCTGTGACGGCCTCGCCCTCGCTATCTGCGGCGTGCGTGGTGGCGTCCGCTGCGCCGTGGCCGGCGTCCGCACTTGCCGCGCCGTCCGCTGTCACTGCCACGGTGCCTGATGTGTGTCCGGCCGCCTGGAGGGTGCCGGTCGGCTGCTGCCCGCCGCCGTGGCCGTCCCCGTCGCGCGGGCCGCCGGGGCCGCCTCCGCTCCGCACACCGCCGGAGCCATCCGTACCGTCCGTACCGTCGGAGCCGTCGCCGTCGCCCTCGGCGTCGACGTCGGCGTCGGCGTCGGCCGTCGTGCCATCCCCGGCTCGTCTGCCACCGGTGGCGTCGGTGCTGTCCACGCCCCCTGTTCCGGCCCGGTCGTGAACGCCGTACGCGCTGTGGGCGCCGGGGTCATCGGTGTGACGGGTCCGGGCCAGGGTGTGGGCGCCATCGGGACTGTCAGGGTTGTCGGGGTCCGCGGGCTCCTGAGGGTCGGCGTCGTCATTGGACCGGCCGTCGTGGGGCCGGTCGTCGTTGGGTTGGTCGGCGTCGTTGTCGTG
>NZ_JAOEGB010000076.1 GCF_025420585.1 Planotetraspora sp. A-T 1434
CCGCTCACCCCATGCGCGGCGACCAAGCCGGCCAGGGTTGCCGGGTCCAGCTCACCCGGCGGAGCCACCACCACCGTGCCCCCCCGCAGCAGCGGCACCCACAACTCATACGTCGAGGCGTCGAACGCCATCGGAGAATGCGCCAGCACCCGCCCATGCGCCCCACCGTCGAACCGGCGATCGAACACCAGCGCCACCACATCCCGATGCCGAACCGCCACCCCCTTCGGCACCCCCGTCGACCCCGACGTATACATCACATACGCCAACTGCTCCGGATCCACCACGAGCTCCGGCCCGGTCGCATCCGGCGTCTGGTCATGAAGTGGCTTGCCCGCGACCACGACGTGACCGGGGTGGATCTCGCGGGCGGTCGGCTCCCAGGCAGGGTCGGTCACCAGCACCGACGCCCCCGCCTCCGCCAGCACCAACCCCAGCCGCGACGCCGGAGCCCGCACATCCAGCGGCAGATACGCCCCGCCCGCCTTCACGATCGCCAGCACCGCCACGACCGCCTCCACCGAGCGGTCCATCAACACCCCGACCCGATCCTCTCCCCGCACCCCCAGACCGGTCAGGCGGCGGGCCAGCCGATCAGCCCGCTCATCCAGCTCCCCGTAACTCACCGACTCATCCCCGCACACCACCGCCGTGGCAGACGGATCCCGCCGCACCCGCTCAGCGAACAGACCCGGCACCGAACCGTACGGAATCTCATGAGCGGTGTCGTTCCACCCGCCCACCACCAGATCCCGCTCGGCCCCGGTCAGCATCGGCAGCTCACCCACCAGCCGATCCGTACCCGAACCGATCTCCTCCAGCAACACCCCCAGATGACCCGCCATCCGCTCCACCGTCGAAGCGTCGAAGAGGTCCGTGGCATACGTGACCGCGACATGCAGGCCGTCGCCGGCCTCCTGGAACTCGACCATGACGTCGAAGCTCGCGGGCGTGACCGAGGGCGCGAGGCCCTGGACGTCGAGGCCCGGCATCGCGGGCATCTCGGCGGGGGTGTTCTGGAGGACGACCATGGCCTGGAACAGCGGAGTGCGGCTGGTGTCCCGGACCGGCGCCAACTCCTCCACCACCCGCTCGAACGGCACATCCTGATGCGCGAACGCCTCCAGCGCACCGTCCTTGACCGACCCCAGCAACTCACCCACCGACCGGCTCGAATCGACCCGCGAACGCAGCACCACCGTGTTGACGAAGAACCCGACCAG
>NZ_JAOEGB010000077.1 GCF_025420585.1 Planotetraspora sp. A-T 1434
CTGAGGATCGAGCCCGGTGAAGTCGAGGCGGCCCTCGTACGGCTGCCCGATGTGGCCGAGGCGGCCGTCGTGGCCAGGCAGAGCGAGAACGGGCACAACCGGCTCGTGGCCTACCTCGTGCCGGCCGGCGGCGCGGCGCCCGACACTACCGCGCTGCGCGAGGCGTTGCGGCGGCACCTGCCCGACTACCTGGTGCCGGCCGCGTTCGTGGTCCTCGACCGGCTGCCGACGACTTCCAGCGGCAAGCTGAACCGCAAGGCGCTGCCCGCGCCGGACTTCGCGGCGGGGGCTCGTTCGGAGTACGTGGCTCCGCGCACGGACGTCGAGCGCGTCCTGGCGGGCATCTGGTCGCAGGCGCTCGGGGTTGACCGGGTCGGCGTCGAGGACAACTTCTTCGAGCTGGGCGGCGACTCGATCCTGAGCATCCAGGTGGTGTCCCGGGTGCGGGCGGCGCTTGGCGTTCAGTTGTCCCCGCGGGTGCTGTTCACCACGCCCACGGTGGCGGGCCTGGCGGCCGAGATCGGCGCCGACGTGCGCCTCGGCGGCGTCGAGATGCGCTCGGCCATCCCGGTCGTGCCACGGGACCGGCCGCTGCCGTTGTCGTTCGCGCAGCAGCGGCTGTGGTTCCTGCACGAGTTCGAGCCCGACAGCACGGAATACCTCACCCCCATGGCCCTCCGGCTGCGGGGCTCACTCGACGTGCCGGCGCTGCGGTCGGCGTTGAGCGGGCTGGTGGCCCGGCATGAGTCGTTGCGCACGACGTTCGAGGAGGTGGAGGGCCGGGGTGTGCAGGTGGTGCACCCGCCGTACGAGGTGGCGCTGCCCGTGCTCGACCTCTCGGGCAGCGCGGCTAAGAACGGACGGCCGGAACGGGATCGGGAAGCCGAGCTCATGCAGGTGCTCGACCAGGAGGCCCAGCACGGGTTCGATCTCCGGTACGGCCCGCTGCTCCGAGCCCGGTTGGTACGGATGTCCGACGAGGACCACGTGCTCACGCTGACCTTGCATCACATCGTGACCGATGGGTGGTCGATGGGGGTGCTGGCGGAGGAGCTCGGCGTGTTGTACGGCGCCGGGGTGCGGGGTGAGGCGGCGGGTCTGCCGGTGTTG
>NZ_JAOEGB010000078.1 GCF_025420585.1 Planotetraspora sp. A-T 1434
CGCCGTCGGTCCCATCGCCGTCGGTCCCATCGTCTGGGGGCTCGTCTGGCTCCTGCCAGAGGGCTGCCTGACCTGCGGGCAGGTCGGCGATCAGCTGCTCGATCCGGGTGGTGAGCTTGCCGATCTGCGCCGTCAGCGTGTCGATCTGGTCCAGCAGCATCCGGGCGAGCTCGGCGTGGTGATCGTCGAACTGGCCGGTCAGCGCCTCGATGAGGGCGGCGTGTTTGGCTTTCATCCTCCCGCGCGCCAGCTGGGCCAGGGCCTCCGGGTCGCGCTGGCCCGCGATCAGGGCCTCGATCATGTCCCTGGCCGAGGCAGTGTCGAGTGTGCTGGCCACGGCGGAGACTTTGATCAATGCGTCTTCCAGCAGCTTTCCAGCCGTGACCAGTACCGGGTGCGTTCGCGGGTCAGATCGGTCCGCATCCGGGTGTAGTCCCGCAGCGTCCGGATCGGCCGGGGCGGTACGAACGAGGGACGTAGCAGCCCCTTTTCGGTCAGCTTGGCCAGCCAGATGGCGTCCAGCTTGTCGGTTTTGGGGCGTCCAGGGGCGTGTTTGGCCTCCCGGGCGTTGACCAGCTGCACATCCAGCCCGTGCGCCTCCAGCAGGTAGAACCAGATGCGCCAGTAGTCGGAGGTCGACTCCACGGTGATCTTCTCGATCGCCTGCGCTCTGAGCTGACCGGCCAGTGCCGTGATCGCGTTGAACGTGGCCTTGACCTCCCAGACCTTGCTGAGCCGCCGGCCGGCCTGGGACGGGTGCGGCAGCCGGACGCAGACCTTGCCCGCGTCCTTGGCCACGTCAATGGCGCACACGCGCTGGAAGAGCTGTTCATGCTCCTCGTCCGGGATCTCCTGGGGCTCTGGCAACCAGTCCGTCCTTCATCACTACGGGGGGGTGGACGGGCTGCCCGGGGGCCTCGGTCGGGAACCGAAATTCTGACCGGCGTGCTCGAAGCAACAGTGCGTGACCCTTCCAGGGCGGGCCCCGGCGCCAGACTAGATCACGGGTTCGCGGTCCCAAGCAAAGACCGGCGTCGGCGGGCAACCCGACCCATTTTCACGCCTGCGAGGCGTCCCCCGCAGGGACATGGGGACTAGATCC
>NZ_JAOEGB010000079.1 GCF_025420585.1 Planotetraspora sp. A-T 1434
GCGGTGAACTGCGCCTCGATCCGGTTTAGGTAGGAGGAGTTGGTGGGCGTGTAGGCGATCTCGACGTTGTTCGCCTCCGCCCACTGGCCGACTCGCTTGTCCTTCTTGGTCGTCAAGTGTGGGCTGAAGTTGTCGCAGATGATCGCGATCCGCACCTCCGGCTGGTGAAGACTGCGCAGGTAGCGGCAGAACTCCAGGAACTCTCCGCGTCGCTTGCGCTTCTTGACGTGTCCGTACAGCTTGTCCTTGCCCACGTCTAACGCGGCGAACAAGTGCCGGACCCCTTGGGTGCGCGTGTAGGTCGCGCGCATCCGCGGCCGAGGCTCCCGGTCGGGATCCTTGCCCTTACCGCCGACGTCGGCCCACTGCCTGCCGGGACGCGGCTGCAAGTTGAGCGGCCCGAACTCGTCCATACAGAAGATCACGGTCGGTTCGCCTGGCTCGGGGACGACCTCACCGTCGGCGATCGCATACAGATGCTCGACGCGGGCCTTCTTGGCCTGGTAGTCCGGGTCGCGGGAGGCCTTCCAGGTCTTTATGGCTTGAAAGGACACACTTTCCGCACGTAGAAGCTCGCGCAGGCCCTCATGGCTGATGTCCTCGACCACCCCCTCGGCGACCAGGAAGTCGGCCAGCTTGGCAAGGCTCCACCGGGAGAAGGGCAACCCATGCTCGGCCGGCTTGGACTTGGCGATCTTCTTGATCTCACGGCGTTGCGGCAGCGTGAACGTCGGCGCCCGGCCGCCCTTGTACTTGGGATACAGCGAGTCGAATCCATCGGTGTTGAAGTTGTGGATCACGTCCCGGACCCGGTCTTCGCTGGTGAACGCCACCTGCGCGATCTTGGCGACAGGCATGCCCTGAGCCGACAGCAGCACCATCTGCGCCCGCCGCCAGGTCACCACGGACCCGCTGCCACGCCGTACGATCCGCAGCAGCCGGTTGCCTTCATCGTCATCGATCTCGCGTACGCGAACCCGCTCAGCCACGAGCAGAGTCTGAAGCGATCACGCCGATCAGGGTGGGACCTCGATCGGCGTGTCACCACGAAACGGGGCAAACCCAAGCTGCTACGGCACTAG
>NZ_JAOEGB010000008.1 GCF_025420585.1 Planotetraspora sp. A-T 1434
TTTTTGAGGAAGCCATCCCAGCTGGGGTGGCTTTCTCTATTTCCGGGGCCATTTCGAGGGCTTTGCCGTCCAGGGTCGGAAGCGCCACCACGGCAATGTGCCCGTACGCTGATGACGTGGAATATCGAGCCGTCGAACAAGCGATCATGGCCAGGGGAGTGGAGTGGGACTTCGATCCCACCCTCGACCGGATCAGCGCGTTGCTGGAGCTCCTCGGCGACCCTCAGAAGGCTTTCCCTGTCATCCATATCGCGGGGACGAACGGCAAGACGAGCACCGCGCGGATGGCGGAGTCGCTTCTGAAGGAGCGCAATCTGCGCGTCGGCCGTTACACGAGCCCGCACCTGACCTCCATGCGCGAGCGCATCTCGGTCGACGGAGAGCCGCTGTCGGAGGAGCGCTTCACCGAGGTCTACAAGGACATCGAGCCGTACCTGGGGATGATCGACGCCAAGGCCGGCAGGCTGAGCTTCTTCGAGGTGCTGACCGCGATGGCTTTCGCGGCCTTCGCGGACACGCCCGTCGACGTGGCGGTCATCGAGACCGGCATGGGCGGGTCGTGGGACGCCACCAACGTCGCGGACGGCACGGTGGCCGTCATCACGCCGATCTCCCTCGACCACACGGACTATCTGGGCCCGGATGTCGAGACGATCTCCAAGGAGAAGGCCGGCATCATCAAGCCCGGGGCGACGGCCGTCCTGGCGCAGCAGCCTCTCGAGGCGGCGGAGGTGCTGATGCGCCGCGCGGCCGAGGTCGGCGCGGTCGTCGCGCGCGAGGGGCTGGAGTTCGGCGTCCTCCACCGCGAGCTCGGGATGGGCGGGCAGCTGCTCCAGCTCAGGGGCCTCAAGGGGGTCTACGAGGACGTCTTCCTTCCCCTGTACGGCGCGCACCAGGCGGGCAACGCCGCCGCGGCGCTGGCCGCCGTCGAGGCGCTCACGGCCGGCGACGACCCCCTTGGTGACGATCTCGTACGGCAGGCGTTCGCGCAGGCTTCCAGCCCGGGAAGACTGGAGATCGTCCGACGTGGGCCGACGGTGGTCCTGGACGCGGCGCACAACCCCGGCGGCATGGAGGCCACGGTTGACGCGCTGACCGAGTCTTTCGGCTTCACGCGGCTCATCGCCGTGGTGGCCGCGATGGGGGACAAGGACGTCGACGCGATCCTCGAGCTCCTGGAGCCCATCGTGGAAGAGGTCGTGGTGACACGGAACTCCTCACCGCGGTCCATGGACCCGGACGAGTTGGCGGAGCGCGCGGGCAGCGTGTTCGGCCAGGATCGGGTCCACCAGGCCGACCGGCTCGACGACGCCATCGACATCGCGATCGGGCTGGCCGACCAGGGCGACGAGTTCGGCTCCGGAGTGCTGATCACCGGTTCCGTGGTCACCGTGGGCGACGCCCGCATCCTGTTGAAGGCCGACAAGTGACCGCGGATCGCCCGGAAGCCGGGAGCGGCGTGTTCGAGGTGACTCCCGGCATGCGACGGCTCTGCGCGAGCGTGCTGGGCATGGAGGCCATCGTCATCGGCCTGACGACCCCGGTCGCGATCGCGATCAACCACGTCCGGCCGGCGCTCGCGGTGACGGTCGGGATCGGGCTGGCCGTCCTGTGCGTGATCGTGGTGGGGCTGCTCAAACGGCCGTCCGGGTACATCGCGGGAAGCGTCATCCAGGTCCTCGCGATCGCCACCGGATTCCTCGTTCCGGCGATGTTCTTCCTTGGAGTGATCTTCGCCGCGTTGTGGATAACGGCCATATTCGTCGCTCGCCGTGTCGAAGGGGCGACGAAGCGCTAAAGTCGGCAACCATGGCCGTCCCTCCCGTCCCGCAGGCCCGGACCGCCGTGGCGGTTCGCGCCGTCCGCGTCCCCCTGCTGCTCGACATCGTGATCGGGCTGCTCACCGCGGTCGCCCTGCCCCTCGCGGTCGTCGCCATCCCCAACACCATCTCGGTGGTGGCCGCCCTGCTGCCGCCCGGCGTCTCGCAGATCTCGATGATGCGGGCCCATGGCCTGGCGCTGCCGGCGATGCTGCTGACCGTCCCGCTGGCCGCGGTCGCCGTCCGCCGGTTCCGCGCCGCGCCGATCCTCGTGGCCGGGCTCACGCTGCTGGCCCTGGCCGACGTCGCCGGAGGCTACGCGGGATCGACCGCGCTGGTGGCGCTGCTGCGCGTGATCCACGGAATCGGCGCGGGAGTGCTGGTGCCGGCCACCCTCGTGGCCGTCTCCGAGCGGCCGCGCCGGGGCATCCTGCTGCCGATCTGGGCGGGCATGCTGGCGGTGAGCCTGCTGTCGGCCCAGGCGCTGGCGCTGTGGCCGCTGGACGAGGTGGACTCCTGGCAGGTCACCCTCCAGCCCTATCCGTTGCTCACCGGGATCGCCCTCGGGCTCGCCGCCGCCTATCTCGTCCTCTGGCTCGTCGCCGGAGACGGGGCGGCCGTGATCCGGGGGACCGGCGCGATGGGCGAAAAGCCGATGATCGACAACCCGGAGGGCGAGCCGTACGGGGATGACGTCGTAACCGTGAGCCCGGTGCCGCCGGCCTTGAGCCCGCCGACCGCTGCCGAGCGGGGGAGGCTCACACTGGCGGCCGTGCCGGCCGCGGGCATCGCCGTGCTGGCCGTCGGCACGACCTACGACTGGCCGCCGGCCCTGGTCATCGCCGTGGCGGGCCTCGCGGTGATCGCGATGCTGGCCCTCGGCGCGGTCGGCACATCCGAGCAGCCCGGCGGGCGCGCGGTGGCCTTCACCAACGTCGCGGTGGGTCTGGTGGTCCTGCCGACGGCCGCGCAGGCCACCTACGTGGAGCTGGGCGGCCTCGGCGGTCCGGGCCTCTCGGGGCTGTGGCTGCCGTTCCTGCTGGCCGCGGTGGCGGCTCTCGGCGCCGCCGTCGTGGCCGGGCTCGTCCCGGAGGCGATGACGGCGAAGCTCACGGGCGGGGGCCTGGCGGCCGTCGTGATCGGGCTGTGCGCGATCCGGTTGCTCGTGCCCGCGCCGTACGGCCCGCCGCTCGTGGTGCCGTTCGTGCTCCTGGCGGCGGGCTCGGCGGTGGCGCTGGTGGGCGCGCTCCGGGAGGCGGGTGTCGGCGCGGCGCTGCTCGGCCTGTCGCTGTGCTTTCCCGCCGTGCTCGCGGGCTTCCTCCTGGGAACGGGCATCCAGGTGAACCTTCTGCGGGGGGTCAGCCAGTCCGGAGACGCCACCAAGCAGGCGCTCGTCGACGGGTTCATCGGCGCCCTGCACGCGTGGGCGCTGGCCGGCGGATTCGCGGTGGTCGGGATCATCGTCTTCGCGGCGGTCCTCGCCCGCCGTGACGCCGGGACGTCCCCGTCCGGTGCGGCCGCCGCGTCAGGGCAGGCCCGAGCCGCGCGGGACGGGCATGTGGTGATCCCGGCCCCCACGCCGTCGCCCGAGGACGACGGCGGCGCGACCGGAGAGCCGCTGTCGGACCGGTAAGCTGCCGTTGCGCCGGAGCTCCCGGCCCCGGGCCGGCACCGGGTCATTCCGGCACCGGTTCCCAGGGATCGGGTTCCAGGGCCGGTTCCAGGGACCGGGTCATCCAGCACCGCGCGCCACCGCAGCACCATCACCTGAGCACCAAATCACCTGAGCATCGAAGCAAGGAGAGAACCCGTGTCCGAGCGCACGCTTGTCCTGATCAAGCCGGACGGTGTCCGGCGAGGCCTCATCGGCGACGTCATCGGCCGCATCGAGCGCAAGGGCCTCAAGGTCGTGGCGATGGACCTGCGCACGCTCGACGCCGAGACCGCCAAGGCGCACTACGCCGAGCACTCCGAGCGCCCGTTCTTCGGCGAGCTGGTGGAGTTCATCACCTCCGCCCCGCTGGTCGCGCTCGTCGTCGAGGGCCCCCGCGCGGTCGAGGCGTTCCGCGCCCTGGCCGGCCTCACCGACCCGGTGAAGTCGCCCCCCGGGACCATCCGGGGCGACCACGCCCTGGAGATCGGTGAGAACGTCGTGCACGGCTCTGACTCGCCCGAGTCCGCGGCCCGCGAGATCAAGATCTTCTTCCCGGACCGTTTCTAGCGCTTGCCACACGTACGGCCCCGGCCTAAACCGGGGCCTTTCGTGTTTTTCCAGGCGGTGACGCTTCTCTGGTCAGGGGTGCGCAGATTTTCCCCGTGCCTGATAGCTCGATGTGCCCAGTCATGAGCACATCGCGTTACGATTCGAGTGCGATGCGTTATCCCGCTAACCACCTGAAGGAAGGCTTCCTTCCGCATGGGCAGCAAGCTGACATTCCTGGGCCGTGACATGGCGGTTGACCTTGGCACGGCGAACACTCTGGTCTACGTGCGAGGGCGCGGAATCGTGCTGAACGAGCCATCCGTCGTCGCCCTCAACGTCACGACGGGCAAGATCGTGGCGGTCGGAATCGAAGCGAAGCGGATGATCGGGCGAACGCCCGGCAATATCGTGGCCATCCGCCCTCTCAGGGACGGGGTCATCGCGGACTTCGACGTCACAGAACGCATGCTGCGATATTTCCTCCAGAAGGTCCACAAGCGCCGGCACTTCGTACGGCCTCGCATCATCGTGGCGGTTCCCAGTGGGATCACGGGAGTCGAGCAGCGTGCCGTGAAGGAAGCGGGCTACCAGGCCGGCGCCCGGCGGGTCTACATCGTCGAGGAGCCCATGGCGGCCGCCATCGGCGCAGGCCTGCCGGTTCACGAGCCGACCGGCAACATGGTGGTGGACATCGGAGGCGGCACCACCGAGGTGGCGATCATCTCGATGGGCGGCATCGTGACGAGCCAGTCGATCCGCGTGGCCGGCGACGAGCTGGACCAGGCGGTCATGACCTTCGCCAAGAAAGAATACTCCCTGATGCTGGGGGAGCGCACAGCGGAGGAAGTGAAGATCGCCATTGGGTCGGCGCACACCACGGGGGAGGACTTCCACGCCGAGATCCGCGGCAGGGATCTCGTCACCGGCCTGCCGAAGACGATCGTCGTCTCGGCCGAGGAGATCCGCAGGGCCACGGCGGAGCCGGTCAATGTGATCGTCGACGCGGTGAAGTCCACGCTGGACAAGTGCCCGCCGGAGCTGTCCGGCGACCTCATGGACCGCGGCATCGCGCTGACGGGCGGGGGCGCGCTGCTCAAAGGCATGGTCGACCGGCTGAGGGATGAGACCGGCATGCCCGTCCATCTCGCGGACAACGCTCTCGACTCGGTCGCGCTGGGGTCCGGGAAGTGCGTGGAGGACTTCGAGGCGCTCCAGCAGGTTCTCGTGCAGGAGCCCCGCAGCTAAGGAGCCGTCATGAGAGACACCCGCCGCACCCGTCTCACACTCGGCATCCTCATCGGGACCGCGCTGATCCTGATCACCGTGGACCACCGTGCCGCGCACGGGTCGCTACTGGCGCCGGTGCGCGACGTGGCCTCCACGGTGTTCGGGAAGTTCGAAGGGGCGACCTCGGCCGTCACGGCGCCGATCGCCGGTTTCTTCAAGACCCTCCACGACGCTCCGGGGGCGGAGCGGGTCATCACCGACCTCCGCAAGGAGAACGCGAGCCTGAAGACCCAGCTGTCCGCGCAGCGCCTCGACAAGGCCCGGGTGGCGAAGCTCGACCGGATGCTCGGGCTGGCGGGGCTCGGCCGCTACCGCGTCGTCCCGGCCCAGGTCGTGGCCCGTCGCGCCACGCCTGGATTCGAGGACGCCGTCGAGATCGACGCGGGCACCAACGACGGGGTGCGGACCGACATGACGGTGCTGAGCGGTGAGGGCCTGATCGGCCGCGTCGTCTACGCGGGCCCCAGCACCTCGACCGTCGTCCTGCTCACCGATCCCGCGCTGTCCGCGGGCGCCCGACTCGAAGGCGGCAACGAGCTGGGTGTCGTCAGTGGTCTCGGGGAGGCCGGGGGCAGCGACAATCTGATCAAGTTCCGGCTGCTGGACGACGCCGTCCCCGTGGCGGTGGGCCGCCGGATCGTGTCCTTCGGCTCCCAGCGGAACACGCCGTACGTGGCGGGAGTGCCGATCGGCGTGATCGAGCGGGTGGAGCACACGCCGGGCGAGCTGACCCGGATCGCGTACGCCAGGCCGTTCGCCGACTTCTCCTCGATCGACGTCGTCGGGGTCGTGACCCAGGCGCCCAAGCGTGATCCGCGTGACTCCGTACTGCCACCGGTGCCCCAGCCGGCCAAGCCGCCCGCGCCGCGGCCCGCGAAGCCGTCGACGGAGGTCTGGCCGCCCGTCGAGGCCCGTCCGCTGGACCCGGGCAGGGGACCCGGCAGAGAGCTTGGCAGGGAGACGGGCAGAGGCGCGACGGACAGGGAACGGGAAAGGGCGCGGCACGAGCCGGGTCCGGAAGCCTCTCCCGCGGTCGCGCGCACCGCTCCTCCGGCGAACCCTCAGCGGCACGCGCGGGAGCATCCGACGGTGGCCGCGCGTGAGCATCCGCTCGCCGACGCCCGGCAGCCGAACGCGTCCCCCGACGCCCGGAAGAACGCGCGGGACAACCCCCGGCCCAACGCGGCCGCGAACGCGCGGCGAAACGCGGCCGCCGACGTCCGGAAGAACGCGCTCGCGAACGCCCGGGACGACACGGCGGACGGGAAGCACCGGCGGCAGGACAGGAGGGCCTGATCCCGATGCTTCGCAACCTGACCGCCGCGCTGCTCGTCTTCGCGGCTCTGGTGATCCAGGCCGGATTCGTGAACCGGCTGTCCCCCAGGATCGCGCCGGATCTGGTGCTGCTGGTCGTTCTCTCTCTGGCGGCACTGCGCGGGCCGCTTCCCGGAGCGGTGATCGGATTCTGTGGTGGCCTGGCCTACGACCTGCTGCCCCCCGCCGACCACCCGCTGGGGCAGTACGCGCTGGTGATGTGCGCCCTCGGCTGGCTGGCCGGGCGGCTCGGTGATCAGCTGCCGCTGCTGGCCGTGATGTCCTGTGCGGTAGTCGCGCCCGGCCTGGCGGCAGGACTCGGAGCGCTGCTCGGAGATCCCGGCGTGAGCTGGGCCGTCCTCCGCGCGGCCTGGCCGCCGATCGCGCTGTGCAACCTCCTCGCGGCGCCCGTGGTGCTGTGGGCGGTGTCCGCCCCGCATCGCAGGAGGCGCCCCGGTGAGACGGAGTCGATGAGGGGCTGGAGACGGGGGATGGCATGAATCGGTTGAGGGTGCGGCTGTTCGTCCTGCAATTGCTCGTCGTGGCGATGCTCGCTGTGCTGGGCGTGCGGCTCTGGCAGGTGCAGATGGTCCAGGGGGCGCAGTTCGTCGCGGTGGCGACCGAGACCCGCACCCGGGAGGTCCGCGTGCCGGCCCTCCGGGGCCCGATCCTCGACGCCTCCGGCCGCCCGCTGGTCCGCAACCGCACCAGCCTGGTGGTCTCGATCGACCGGTCCAGGTTCGAGCGGATGCCGGACGGCGGTGACGCTGTGCTGAAGCGGCTGTCGTCCGTGCTGGGGCTCAAGTTCGACCAGCTCAAACAGCGCATACGTCCATGCGGCCCGGGTATTTCGCGGCCCTGCTGGCCTGGCTCGCCGTACACGCCGACTCCGGTCGACGACCACGTGAACCCCCGTGTGGCGCTGCAGATCCTGGAGCGGCAGGAGGACTTCCCCGGCGTGACCGCCGAGATCCAGGCGGTGCGCTCCTACCCTGGCGGCAAGGACGCCGCGCAGCTTCTGGGTTACCTCCAGCCGGTCACGAAGGAGGAGCTGGAGCGGCGTGAGGGGCTGAAGGCCAGCTACTCGGGCGTCGACCTGGTGGGCCGCGACGGCCTGGAGTACTCCTATGACTCGGCTCTGCGCGGCAAGCCGGGGCTTCGCCGCGTGCAGGTGGACCGGATGGGCAAGGTCATCGCGGTGGAGCAGCAGGCAGCGCCGACACCGGGCGACACGCTGATCACGAGCATCGACGCGAACGTGCAGTCCATCGTGGAGAAGTCCCTGGACCAGGCGATGAGGGAGTCTCCGAACTCCGACAGCGCCGCCGGCGTCGTCCTCGACGTGAAGACCGGCCGGGTCATCGCGATGGCCAGCCGGCCGACCTATGACCCCGCGGTGTGGACGGGCGGCATCGCGGAGAAGGACTACCAGCGGCTGCTGTCCGGCAAGTCGGGCAAGCCGCTCGTGTCCCGGGTCATCAACGGCACCTACGCGCCCGGATCGACCTTCAAGATCAGCTCGGTCTCGGCGATGGTCGCGGACGGCTCCCCGCTGAACGGCACCTACGAGTGTCCGAGCGCGTACAACGTCGGCGGCCGGGCGTTCGGCAACGCCGGCGGCATGGCCCTGGGCTCCATATCCCTGCACACGGCGCTGGTGAAGTCGTGTGACACGGTCTTCTACCGGGCGGGGTACGAGGAGTGGCAGCGCGACGGCGGCAACACCCCCAAGGCCAAGATCAAGGAGCCGATGCCCAACATGGCCCGCGCCTACGGGTTCGGCGAGCTGACGGGCGTCGACCTGCCGGGCGAGTCTCCCGGCCTCATCCCCACCCGCGCCTGGAAGCGGAACCTGTGGAACGCCTCCAAGGACCACATGTGCAAGCGGGCCAAGACCGGCTATCCGGAGATGAAGGACGAGGGCCGCGCGGCGTTCGCCAAGCGGCTCGCCAACGAGAACTGCCTGGAGGGCTTCATCTACCACGCCTACGAGGCGGCCAACTTCTCCATCGGCCAGGGTGACGTGCAGGTCACCCCCCTTCAGCTCGCCAGGGCGTACGCCGCTCTGGTCGGCGACGGCAACGTGCGCAGCCCGCGTGTCGGCTGGGCGGTCGTCCGGCCTGACGGCAGCGTCGTCAAGGAGATCCCGGTGCCGGTGGTCCGCCACCTGCCGATCAGCGACGAGACGCGCGACTACATCCGTAAGGCGCTCAGCGAGGTGCCGTCCGACGGCACGGCGGCGGGCGCGTTCCGCGGGTTCCCGATGGACCAGGTGAAGATCGGCGGCAAGACCGGTACGGCCGAGGTCTGGGGCAAGGCGGACACCTCGTGGTTCGCGTCGTTCGCTCCGGCGGACAACCCGCGCTTCGTGGCCGTCGTGCTGGTGTCCCAGGGCGGCTTCGGCGCCGAGACGGCGGCGCCCGCCGTGCGGCGCATCTGGGAGGGCATCTACGGGATCGGCAAGAGCGAGGACGGCAAGCCGGTCAAGCCGGCGCTCCCCGACGGACGGCCGGCGAGCCGCCTGCCTGTGATCAAGCAGGACGGGACGGTCACCCAATGAGGCGGCGCCATGCCTGACGCGGTGCGGGTACGGAGACGGTCCCTCGCCAGGCGGGCGGTGGGCCAGGGGGCTCCGGTATGGCGGATGGACGGCCTGCTCCTCGCGGCGGTGATCGCGCTGAGCGTCATCGGCACGCTGCTGGTCTGGTCGTCCACCCGGACCTGGGTGTCCAACGAGCCGACGGGGCTGGTCAAGAAGCACGTTCTGAACCTGTGCATCGGCCTGGCGCTCTACAGCGTCGTGGCGGTGAGCGACTACCGCTGGCTGCGCAGGTACGCCCCCTTCCTGTACGGCGTGGCCATCATGGGGCTCCTGCTGGTCATCACCCCGATGGGATCGACCATCAACGGGCACCACTCGTGGATCATGCTCGGGGGCGGCTTCGCCGTACAGCCCGCTGAGCTGGCCAAACCGGCTCTGATCGTATTCATGGCGCGGCTGCTCGTGCGTTCCGCAGAGGGGAAGGACCGCCCCCGGGTCGTCGACCTGGCGCTCTGCCTCGCCGCGGCGGGGGTCGCGGCGTCGCTGGTCATGCTTGAGCCCGACCTCGGCACCACGATGGTGCTCGTGGTCATCACGGGCGGGATCATCGTCTTCGCCGGTGTGCGCAAGCGGTGGATCGTGGCGTCGGTGCTGCTGGCCGCGGCCGGCGGGCTGGCCGTGTGGTCCCTCGGGCTGATGAAGCCCTACCAGGTGGCCCGGTTCACCGCGCTGATCAACCCCGCCAGTGACCCGCGCGGCGTCGGATACAACAGCACGCAGGCGCTGGTGGCGATCGGATCGGGTGAGCTGTTCGGGAAGGGCCTGTTCCACGGCGGGCAGACCACCGGGCGTTTCGTGCCGGAGCAGCACACCGACTTCATCTTCACGGTGGCGGGCGAGGAGTTCGGCTTCGTGGGGACCGTCACGGTCGTGGCGCTGCTCGGGGTCGTGCTGCTGCGCGGCCTGCGCATCGCCCGGATGTGCGAGGATCGCTTCGGCGCACTGGTCGCCGCCGGGATCGTCACCTGGATGGCCTTCCAGACCCTGGTCAACGTCGGGATGACCATCGGCATCATGCCGATCACGGGCGTGCCCCTGCCGTTCGTCTCGTACGGTGGCACGGCGACGTTCGCCAACATGATCGCGGTCGGCATCCTCCAGGCGATCCATGTCCGGGAGCGCGCCCTCTCCGCATGAGAGCACGCATGAGAGCACGCATGAGAGCGCGCATGAGAGCGCGCCGCAGGGAACCGGGTCCCGGCTCTCACTGGCGTCAGGTCCGTCAAGCGAACACCATGGGAACGGAACTGGTTCGGGGGCTGAACGGACCATTACGGAGGAACGGTGACTCCGGACGATGAGGCGCGGGAGCGCGAGCGGGCCCTTGAGCTGCTGCGCACCGCCTTCCCGGACTATCGGATCGTGTACGGCGGCGGCCGCTGGGCCGCCGCGGCAGCGGGCGACCCGCCGACGGTGTGGTTCGCCCAGACCCCCAGCAGCCTCTGTGGCCAGCTCTTCCTGGCCCAGCTGCGCAACGGCGGCACCATCGCCCCTCTCCACGGGAAGGAGAGCAACTCGCAGTGCGCAGGGTGACCGTTTTGTGACGATCGCGACGCTAGCGTGACTGGGGTCACCACCTGGAGAGCCGATGACACAACCCTCACGCGGCGGCGATCGGTCCGCCATCCAGTGCGCCGCGATCATCCGCGAGCGGACGCTGGCCAGCTTCGGCGAACCGCCGACGGCGGCCGTCATCCACCAGATCGCCGAGGAGATCCACGTCTGCTGCCCGCAGGCGTCCCGGTTCAAGTGCCTGCGCCTCGCCCACGGATGGACGGTGGAGGAGGCGATCGAGCGCTTCCACGCGATGTGCGACCGAGAGCAGGTCAAGCGCCGCGGGCTCACGGAGCGCTCCTGGCGCGAATGGGAGGCCGGGGCGCGTCCCGACCGCGACTACACGGACCTGCTGTGCCGGCTGTTCGAGACCGGCCCGGTGCAGCTCGGCTTCGCCCGCGACTACACCCCGGAGGACCTCCGGCGGCCGCGCGCGGCCGGGCCGGACCCGATCTCCGCGGCCGCGATGGAGGCGAGCGAGCACGCAGAGCGGGTCGAGACGAGCGAGATCGGCGACAGCACGCTCGAACGGCTCCGCACCCAGGTGATCTGGGTGGCCAGGCGGTACGTCTGGGAGGCGCCGCTGCCGCTCTTCGTCGAGATGCGGGCGCTCCAGGAGCAGACCCGGCGGGCGCTGGAGCGGCGGATCCACCCGATCCAGTCGGGCGAGCTGTACTTCCTGACCGGGGCGCTGTGCGGGCTGATGGCCAACGCGAGCATGGACATGGGCCGCCGGGTCCCCGCCGATACGCTGGCCAGGGCCGCGTGGACCTACGGCAGGATCGCCGGGCACCAGTCGCTCATGGGCTGGGCGCGCGGCATGCAGGCGTCGGTGGCGCTGTGGGACAGGCGCTACGAGGACGCCGCGGGCTACGCCCAGGACGGTCTCACCCACCTGGCGCGGGGCCAGGGCGGAGCGCGCCTGCACATGCTCCGCGCCCGCGCCACCGCGATGCTCGGCCGTACGGCGGAGGCGGAGCGGGAGCTGGCACTGGCCCTGGAGGCCCGCGAGGCGGAACCGGGCGACGAGCTCCATGACGGCTTCGCCGGCGAGTTCGCGTTCCGGCCGGCCAAGCACGCCTACTACGCGGCCGTGACACGCCTGCATCTCGGCCAGTCGGCTCCGGCCATCCAGGAGGCGAGGACGGCCCTCGACCTGTACGCCACGGGCGACCCCCAGCACCGGTCGTACGGCTGCGAGGCGATGGCGGGCGCCCACCTCGCCGTCGCCCACCTCATGGAGGACGACCCCGACGGCGCGGAGGAGGCGCTGACCCCGCTGCTCGACCTCCCGCCCGAACGCCGCATCGACAGCCTCGCAGAGACGCTGGGATCGACCCGCAAGCTGCTCGGCGGCAGCTTCGCGAGCCGGCTTGAGGGGTTCTGCGCGGTCGGCCTGCCGCAGTCCGCCGCCCGCGCCCTGCCCGAGGGGAGCGGCTGATGTCGGTCTTCACCGTCGCGGGCACCCCGCCCGCGCTCGCCGAGGCGTGCCGCCAGGCCGGGCTCAGCGCCGCCGGAGCGCGGCTGCTGCGGAGCTTCGCCAACGTGGTGTACCACCTTCCGGGCGAGGGGGTGATCGTCCGCCTGGCGGAGGCCACCACCCCGGGCAAGTTCGAGCGGCTCGTCACCTCGCTCAAGGTCACCCGCTGGCTCGACGCGCAGGGCTTCCCCGTGACCCGGCCGCTGGACGTCCGGCAGCCGCTCGCCGTCGAAGGGTGCCTCGCGACCTTCTGGCACTACGAGAACGAGGGGCCGGACGCCGGCCGCGCTGAGGACCCGGCGGCGCTCGGCGTCATGCTGCGGTGGCTGCACACGCTGCCGCCCGTGCCGTTCGAGCTGCCGACCTACGACCCGTTCGGCCGCGTACGGCGGGCCGTGACGGCCAGCCGCGTCCTCAGCGACGAGGAGCGCGCCTGGCTGCTGGAACGGTGTTCCACGCTCATGGAGGCCTACTACGAGCAGGTCGAGTTCGCCCTGCCGTACGGGCTGGTGCACGGGGACGCGCACCGGGGCAACCTGATCCGCACGCCGGAGCGGCTCCTGCTGTGCGACTGGGACTCGGTGAGCGCCGGGCCGCGCGAGATCGACCTCGTCCCGACGCTGCAGGGTGCGCGGTTCGGGCTGTCGGACACGCAGCGGGCCGGATTCGCCGGAGCTTACGGCTACGACGTCAGGGACTGGGCGGGTTATGCGGTGCTCCGCGACATCCGGGAGCTCCAGACGCTGACGGCTGTGCTGCGCAATGCCCACCGCGATCCCGCAGGTCATGAGGAGCTCCGGCACCGGCTCTCCTCGCTCCGCGCGGGCGACGATCGGATCTGGCACGCTTTCTGAAGCGGCTACGCTGGGACCCATGTCTGTGTCCCGCAATCTCATGCCGACTTCTGAGATCGCAGCGTCCCGCAATCTCATGCCGACTTCTGAGATCGCAGTCGAGTCATTGTTCCCCCGCCTGGAACCGCTTCTGCCCAAGGTGCAGAAGCCGATCCAGTACGTCGGGGGTGAGCTGAACTCGACGATCAAGGACTGGGACGAGGCGACGGTCCGGTGGGCTCTCATGTACCCGGACGCCTACGAGGTCGGCCTGCCCAACCAGGGCGTGCAGATCCTCTACGAGATCCTCAACGAGTTGCCCGAGACGCTGGCCGAGCGAACCTACGCCGTCTGGCCAGACCTCGAGGCGCTGATGCGGTCCGAGGGCGTCCCGCAGTTCACGGTCGACGCCCACCGGCCGGTGCGCGCCTTCGACGTCCTCGGGGTCTCGTTCTCCACCGAGCTGGGTTACACCAACCTGCTGACCGCGCTCGACCTGGCGGGGATCCCGCTGGACGCGGTCGAGCGGACCGGTGAGGACCCGATCGTGCTGGCCGGCGGCCACGCCGCGTTCAACCCCGAGCCGATCGCCGACTTCCTCGACGCCGCCGTCCTCGGCGACGGAGAGCAGATCGCCATCGCGATCTCCGAGGTCGTCCGCGAGTGGAAGGGCGAGGGCCGCCCCGGCGGCCGCGACGAGCTGCTCATGCGGCTCGCCTCCACCGGAGGGGTGTACGTCCCCAAGTTCTACGACGTCGAGTACCACCCGGACGGCCGCATCAAGCGGGTCGTCCCCAACCGCCCGGGCGTTCCGTCGCGGGTCTTCAAGCACACGGTCATGGACCTGGACGAGTGGCCCTACCCGAAGAAGCCGCTCGTCCCGCTCGCCGAGACGGTCCACGAGCGGTTCAGCGTGGAGATCTTCCGCGGCTGCACCCGCGGCTGCCGCTTCTGCCAGGCCGGGATGATCACCCGTCCGGTGCGGGAGCGGTCGATCACCACCATCGGCGACATGGTCGAGGTGGGCCTCAAGGAGTCCGGCTTCAGCGAGGTCGGCCTGCTCTCGCTGTCGAGCGCCGACCACTCCGAGATCGCCGAGGTCGCCAAGGGCCTCGCCGACCGTTACGAGGGCACGCAGACCGGTCTCTCGCTGCCCTCCACGCGGGTCGACGCGTTCAACATCGACCTGGCCAATGAGTTCTCCCGCAACGGGCGCCGTTCCGGGCTGACCTTCGCACCCGAGGGCGGCTCCGAGCGGATGCGCAAGGTGATCAACAAGATGGTCACCGAGGAGGACCTGATCCGCACCGTCACCACGGCGTACAGCCAGGGCTGGCGGCAGGTGAAGCTCTATTTCATGTGCGGGCTGCCGACCGAGGAGGATGTGGACGTTCTCGGCATCGCCGACCTGGCCAAGAAGGTCATCAAGGCGGGCCGCGAGGCGACCGGCTCCCGGGACGTCCGCTGCACGGTCTCCATCGGCGGGTTCGTGCCCAAGCCGCACACGCCGTTCCAGTGGGCCGCCCAGTGCGACCACGAGACGGTGGACCGCCGGCTGCGCGAGCTCCGCGACGCCCTCCGCGGCGACAAGGAGTACGGCAGGGCCATCGGCTACCGCTACCACGACGGCAAGCCGTCGATCGTGGAGGGGCTGCTGTCGCGCGGCGACCGCCGCGTGGGCAGGGTCATCCGGGCGGTGTGGGAGGACGGTGGCCGCTTCGACGGCTGGAGCGAGCACTTCTCCTACGACCGGTGGATGGCCGCCGCCGAGCGGGCGCTCTCCGGCGAGCCTGTCGACGTCGACTGGTACACCACCCGCGAGCGGGAGGAGCACGAGGTGCTCCCCTGGGATCACCTCGACGCCGGCCTGGACCGGGAGTGGCTCTGGCAGGACTGGCAGGACGCGACGGGCGACGTGGAGGTCGAGGACTGCCGCTGGACTCCCTGCTACGACTGCGGCGTCTGCCCGACCATGGGGACGGAGATCCAGATCGGCCCCACGGGCAAGAAGCTGCTGCCGCTCACCGTGGTCTGACCGTAGCTCAACGATCATCTGACAGGCTCCCCCGGGCGGGGGGCCTATCCTGAAAGACACCGAACCGACCTCGGAAGGACGACGGAACTCTGAAACCCGTTCCCGATGGACCCGCCCCCGCGCCCGCGGTGCAGCGCCTCCGCGTGCGCTACGCCAAGCGGGGCCGCCTGCGCTTCACCAGCCACCGTGACATCTCCCGCGCCGTCGAAAGGGCGGTGCGGCGGGCTGACATCCCGGTGGCGTTCAGCGCGGGGTTCAGCCCCCACCCGAAGATCTCCTACGCCGGCGCCGCCCCGACCGGGGTGGCGAGCGAGGCCGAATATCTGGAGATCGGCGTGAGCCGGCACTGCGACCCGCAGCGGCTCCGCGCCGACCTCGACGCCTCGCTGCCGCCCGGCCTCGACGTGCTCGACGTGGTCGAGGCGCGCGCCGGGAGCCTGGCCGACCGGCTGGAGGGCTCGACGTGGGAGTTGCGGCTGCCCGGGGCCGATCCGGAGGAGGCCGCGGGTGCGGTGGAGAAGTTCCTGGCGGCCGGCCACGTCGAGGTCGAGCGGCTGACCAAGAAGGGAATGCGGCGCTTCGACGCCCGTCAGGCGGTCCGTTCGGTGGCCGTCACGGACGGGAACGAGAGAACGGCAGGTCAGGAGCCCGGGCCGCCGTGTGTCATACTTCGTATGGTTGTTCGGCACGAAACACCTGCCGTCCGGCCCGATGACGTACTCATGGGTCTGCGTCTCGTGGCAGGCTTCGCGCCGCCGTCACCTCCCGAGGTGACCAGGCTGGCGCAGGGGCCGCTCGACGCAACGACCGGTGAGCCCGCCGACCCGTTCGAGCTCGATCGGGCAGGCGGAGACCTATAAGACTTGCCGCCGCGGCACCGACAGGAGGCCCGGCGGACCGCGAGAGACGAGAGCCTCCGCGCGGCGCGGAAACGTGCCCGGGGGCTGACGGGAGAACGCCCGCATGCTCGAGAACGAGCCGACCGACAGGGCTGCGAGCCTTGACGGTGATACGACAACGCGCAATTCGGTGCACGGTTCCGACGTGAACGACGCCCCACGGGAGACGGGTGGCGTGACGACCACGCCGCGCCGCCGTTCGGCCAGCCGTCCGGCCGGGCCCCCGCCCGAGCCCGACGAGCCCGCGCCCGCCGCCGTGGTCCCCGCCCCGGCGGTCGCGGAGCCGCCGCCGCCGGTCCATGAGACCCCGGTGGTTCAGGAGACCCCGGTGGTTCAGGAGACCTCGGCGGCCGCCGAGCCGCCTGTGGCGGACAAGCCCAAGCGGGTCACCCGCCGCCGCGCTTCGGCCAAGACCGCGCCGGAGGCCGAGACGGCCCCCGTGCCCGATCTCACGCCGGACGCCGTGGCGGAGGTGGCGCCGGAGGCCGTCACGGACGACGCCGAGCCCTCGGCGCCCCCGGCGCCCCGGACCGTACGGCGGAGCCGCACCCGCAAGACCGTCCAGGAACCCGCGGACGAGGCCGTCGCCGAGGCCGGTCATGTGGCCGGTCACGTGCCGGGTCATGTGGCCCCCGAGGAGGAGGAGCCGGCCCCCGCGAGGCGTCGCCGTACGCGCAAGAAGGACGACGTCGCCCCGGAACGATCCAGGGCGATGAGCGCGGCCGAGGCCGAGGTCGCGACGGCGCTCCAGCTCGGGCTGCCCGCCGAGGAGCCCCTCGACGACGAGCCCGCCGGTGAGGACCTGATCGAGGACGAGGAGCTCGAAGACGCCACGGAGGAGGCCGCCGGGGAGGCATCGCAGCCGCGCGTGCTGGCCGATCCCTTCGGCCTGTCCGCGCCGCAGGCGGCCGTGCCGTCGGTGACGTTCCAGGCTCCGGCGGCCGTCTTCCAGCCGCTGTTCCAGGCTCCGGACCCCTTCGCCGCCCGCCCCGTGTCGCCCCCGCCTGCCGTACCGGCCGAGAAGGCGGCGGAGGACGCCGACATCGACGACGCCGACGAGGCGAACGAAACCGGCGAGGACGAGGGCGAGAGCGACGGCGAGGGCGGCACCCGCAGGCGCCGGCGCCGCCGGGGCGGCCGCGGCCGTGGCGCCAGGATCCGCGGGGACGCCGACGAGTCCGAGGATTCCGACGAGGAGTCCCAGGCCGTGACGGCCGAGGACGAGGAGGGCGAGGAGCCGGCGGAGGAGCCCGAGGGTGAGCAGGCCGGCTCGCGCCGCCGTCGCCGTCGCCGCCGCCGGGGGACCGAGGAGGCCGAGCTCACCGTCGACGACCCGCCGAACACGGTCGTCCGCATCCGGGCGCCACGCGCCACGCGGTCCACGTCGGTGGACGAGGTGCAGGGCGTGCGCGGCTCCACGCGGCTGGAGGCGAAGAAGCAGCGCCGCCGTGAGGGCCGCGAGCTGGGCCGCCGCAGGCCGCCGATCATCACCGAGTCGGAGTTCCTGGCCCGGCGCGAGTCGGTCGAGCGTGTCATGGTCGTGCGCCGCCATGGCGGCCGCACCCAGATCGCGGTGCTCGAGGACGGCGTGCTCGTCGAGCACTACGTCGACCGGGAGTCGAGCCAGTCCTACGTCGGCAACGTGTACCTCGGCAAGGTGCAGAACGTGCTGCCCTCGATGGAGGCGGCGTTCGTCGACATCGGCAAGGGCCGCAACGCCGTGCTGTACGCCGGTGAGGTCAACTTCGACACCGCCGGTCTGGAGGGCCAGCCAAGGCGGATCGAGGTGGCGCTCAAGTCCGGCCAGGCCGTGCTCGTCCAGGTCACCAAGGACCCGATCGGGCACAAGGGCGCCCGCCTGACCTCGCAGGTCAGCCTGCCCGGCCGGTATCTGGTCTACGTGCCGGACGGCTCGATGACCGGCATCTCCCGCAAGCTCCCGGACAAGGAGCGGACGCGGCTCAAGCAGATCCTCCGCAAGGTCATGCCGGAGAACGCCGGCGTGATCGTGCGCACCGCGGCGGAGGGCGCCTCGGAGGAGGAGCTCAGCCGCGACGTGGCCCGGCTGTCGGCGCAGTGGGAGAACATCCAGCGCAAGGCCAAGTCGGCCAGCCCGCCCGAGCTGCTGTCCGGCGAGCCCGACCTGACGGTCCGGGTGGTCCGCGACGTGTTCAACGAGGACTTCACCTCGCTGGTGGTCGAGGGAGACGAGGCGTGGCAGACGGTGGACGAGTACGTCCGCTACGTCGCGCCGCATCTCGCCGACCGCCTGTCGAAGTGGGAGGAGAACGGCGACGTCTTCTCCGCTTACCGGGTGGACGAGCAGATCGCCAAGGCGATGGAGCGCAAGGTGTGGCTGCCCTCGGGCGGCTCCCTCGTGATCGACCGCACCGAGGCGATGACCGTCGTCGACGTCAACACCGGCAAGTTCACCGGGCAGGGCGGCAACCTGGAGGAGACCGTCACCCGCAACAACCTGGAGGCGGCGGAGGAGATCGTCCGCCAGCTCCGGCTGCGGGACATCGGCGGCATCATCGTCATCGACTTCATCGACATGGTGCTGGAAGGCAACCGTGACCTGGTGCTCCGGCGGCTGCTGGAGTGCCTGGCCAGGGACCGGACCAAGCACCAGGTCGCGGAGGTCACCTCCCTCGGCCTGGTTCAGATGACCCGCAAGCGGGTCGGCCAGGGCCTCCTGGAGGCGTTCTCCACGCCCTGTGACTGCTGTCACGGCCGCGGCATCGTCATCTCGACCGAGCCGGTCGAGGGGAAGCCCGAGCCGCGCGGCACGCAGGGCAAGATGGCCATCGAGAAGGCCGTGGCCGAGAAGGTCGCGGCCGGAAGTGAGGGTACGGCTGTCGCCGCGTCCGGCAACGGACGTGACAGCGTCACCGACGCCCTCGACCCGGACGAGGACGACGCGCCGGCCGCGCATTCCCGGGGACGGCGACGTTCCCGCAGGAAGACGGCCGATTAGCGACTTCGTCTCCCCGGTGTTCCGCCCGGTTCGACCTGGGTGCCGCTAATCCGGTACCCTAGTCAACCGGTGCGCCCGCTGGCGCGCCTGGCTTCGCGCGCCTGCCCGGAACGCCGGTCGTGTTATCGACAGCAGCCGGATGCGGGGCGCGGCATCTACGCATTTAGCCAGAAGAAGGGTTCCGCGGTGTACGCGATCGTTCGTTGCGGCGGCAGGCAGCAGAAGGTCTCCGTCGGGGACGTCCTCGAGGTGGACAAGGTCGCCGGTGAGGTTGGGTCCTCGGTGTCGCTGCCGGCGGTGCTCGTCGTCAACGACGGCGATGTCACCTCCGACGCTGCCACGCTTGGCAGGTTCCAGGTGACCGCCGAGATTCTCGGCGAGACCAAGGGCCCCAAGATTCGCATTCTGAAGTACAAGAACAAGACCGGCTACAAGAAGCGCCAGGGTCACCGCCAGCGGTACACCCAGGTCAAGGTCACCGGCATCAACCCCGGCCAGTAATTTCCGGGGGACGACCCCCGAAAGGGAGTGAAACATGGCACACAAGAAGGGCGCCTCGTCCACCCGGAACGGCCGTGACTCGAACGCTCAGCGGCTCGGCGTCAAGCGCTTCGGTGGTCAGCTCGTCAACGCGGGCGAGATCATCGTCCGTCAGCGCGGCACGCACTTCCACCCCGGCGACAACGTCGGGCGTGGCGGCGACGACACGCTGTTCGCGCTGGCCGCGGGCCACGTGCAGTTCGGCACCAAGCGCGGTCGGCGCGCGGTGAGCATCATCCCGATCGCGGAGTAGATCCGCTCGGGAGAAACGTTGCAGATGAGGCGGATCGAGCATTCGGTCCGCCTCATCTCATTTATTGGGGAGGGAAGCGGCTGATGGCTGACTTCGTGGACAACGTCATCCTGCACATCAAGGCGGGTGACGGCGGCAACGGCTGCGCCTCCGTCCACCGGGAGAAGTTCAAGCCGCTCGGAGGCCCCGACGGCGGCAACGGCGGCCGAGGCGGCGATGTGATCCTGGAAGTGGATCCCAACACCGCCACTCTGCTGGAATATCACCACCGTCCCCATCGCAAGGCGGCCAACGGCAAGCAGGGCATGGGCTCCAACCGTGACGGCGCCAACGGCGACGACGTCGTCCTGCCGGTGCCCAACGGGACGGTGGTGAAGGACGCGAAGACCGGCGAGGTGCTGGTCGATCTCGTCGGCGCGGGCACCCGGTACGTCGCGGCCCAGGGTGGCTTCGGCGGCCTCGGTAACGCCGCGCTGGCCAACGCCAAGCGCAAGGCCCCCGGCTTCGCGCTGCTCGGCGAGCCCGGCGACGAGGCCGAGATCACGCTGGAGCTGAAGACCGTCGCCGACGTGGCGCTGGTCGGCTTCCCCAACGCCGGCAAGTCGTCTCTGGTCGCGGCGCTCTCGGCCGCCCGGCCGAAGATCGCGGACTATCCGTTCACCACGCTGATTCCCAATCTCGGTGTCGTGACGGCGGGGGAGACCGTGTTCACGGTCGCCGACGTGCCCGGCCTCATCCCGGGGGCGTCCGAGGGCAAGGGACTCGGCCACGAGTTCCTGCGGCACGTCGAGCGCTGCTCGACCATCGTGCACGTCCTCGACTGCGCCACGATCGAGCCCGGCCGCGACCCGATCACGGACTTCGACGTCATCGAGGGCGAGCTGGCGGCCTACGGCTCGCTGCAGGACCGGCCCCGGCTGGTCGTGCTCAACAAGGTCGACGTGCCGGACGGGCGGGAGCTCGCGGACATCGTCAGGCCCCTCCTGGAGGAGCGCGGCCTGCGGGTCTTCGAGATCTCCGCCGCCACCCACGAGGGCCTCAAGCCCCTGGCGTACGCCATGGGCGAGATGGTCGCGCGGGCCCGGGCCGACGCACCGGTCGAGGAGCCGACGCGCCTGGTGATCCGGCCCAAGCAGCTCGGCGAGGCGGGCTTCGCCGTCCGGCGGATCGACGACAAGATCTTCCAGGTGACCGGCGAGAAGCCGGAGCGCTGGATCCGCCAGACCGACTTCAGCAACGACGAGGCCGTGGGCTACCTGGCCGACCGCCTGGAGCGGCTGGGCGTCGAGGAGGCCCTGATCGCGGCGGGGGCGCAGGTGGGCGCCGAGGTCGTCATCGGCCCGATGCAGGGCGGCTACGTCTTCGACTGGCAGCCGTCCGAGGGCACGCGGACCCGGGTCGGCGGCCCTCGCGGCACCGACAGCAGAATCGGTTAGGAAGTCTCGGCCGAGAAGGGCCGGCTGGGCAGGGTCGTTGATGGGATCGTCGGACGGGATCGGTTGGACAGGGGCGGCGGCGTGGCGGACATGGCAGGCGCGGCGGGCACAGTAGGCACGGCGGGCGCCACAGGTGCGCCGGGCGCCCGCGGTACGGCCGGCTCGGCGGGCAGGGACCGGATCCGTACGGCGTCGCGGCTGGTCGTCAAGGTGGGCTCCTCCTCCCTTACGACCCCGCAGGGCATGATCGACGTGGACCGGGTCGACGCGCTCGTCGACGTGCTCGGCGCGCGACGGCAGGCGGGCACGCAGATCGTGCTGGTCTCGTCGGGAGCCATCGCGGCCGGTCTGGGCCCGCTGGGCCTGCGGGCGCGGCCCAAGGACCTCGCCACCCAGCAGGCCGCGGCGTCCGTGGGCCAGGGCGTGCTCGTCGCCCGCTACACCTCCTCCTTCGCCCGGTATGGCCTGCGCGTCGGCCAGGTGCTGCTGACCGCCGACGACATGATGCGGCGGTCGCACCACCGCAACGCTCAGCGGACGCTGGCGCGGCTGCTTGAGCTCGGCATCGTGCCGGTGGTCAACGAGAACGACACGGTGGCCACCGACGAGATCCGTTTCGGCGACAACGACCGGCTGGCCGCGCTGGTGGCCCACCTGATCCACGCCGACGCGATGGTGCTGCTGTCCGACGTGGACGCCCTCTACGACGGCGACCCGCGGCGGGAGGGGACCACGAGGATCGCCGAGGTCCGCGGGCCCGGGGACCTCGAAGGCGTCGAGCTCGGCACCTCCGGACGGGTCGGCACCGGCGGCATGGTGACCAAGGTGCAGGCGGCCCGGATCGCCACCGGGGCCGGCGTGCCCGTCGTCCTCACGGCGGCGGCCCACGCGGCGCAGGCGCTGGCCGGCGCGGACGTCGGCACCTACTTCCACCCCGGGGGCCGTCATCCCGGCACCCGGCTGCTCTGGCTCGCCCACGCCGCGACCGGCAGAGGGCGGCTGCATCTGGACGCGGGCGCGGTCGAGGCCGTCGTCGGGCGGCGCATGTCGCTGCTCCCCGCGGGCGTCGTCAACGTCGAGGGCGACTTCGCTGCGGGCGACCCCGTCGACCTGTGCGGCCCCCTCGGCGTCCCGGTCGCCCGAGGGCTCGTCAACTACGACGCGACGGAGATCCCCGAGCTGCTCGGGCGTTCCACCCGGGAGCTGGCCAGCGCGCTCGGCCCGGAGTACGAGCGTGAGCTGATCCACCGCGACGACATCGTCATACTGGAAGCCGACCACCAAACAAACGGAGCGCGAGGCAATGTCTGAGGCAGAGGACTTTCTGAAGGTCGCCCGCGCGGCCAAGGACGCCGCGACGGTGCTCGCGCCGCTGCCGCGCGCGCCGAAGGACGCCGCGCTGCGCGCCGTGGCGGACGCCCTGGTGGCCCGCGCGGACGAGATCGTCGAGGCCAACTCCGTCGACGTCGCGAAGGCCAGGGAAGGCGGCACCTCCGAAGCCATGATCGACCGGCTCCGCCTCGACGCCGGCCGCGTCGAGAAGATCGCGGCAGCCGTACGGCAGGTGGCCGACCTGCCCGACCCGGTCGGCGAGGTCGTCAGGGGGAGCACGCTCCCGAACGGGCTGGAGCTGCGCCAGGTCCGGGTGCCGCTGGGCGTCATCGGGATCATCTACGAGGGCCGTCCGAACGTGACCGTCGACGCGGCCGCCCTGTGCCTCAAGAGCGGCAACGCCGTACTCCTGCGCGGCTCGTCCAGCGCGTACTCGTCGAACACGGTGCTCGTCCAGATCATGCAGGACGCACTGGCGGAGACGGAGGTGCCCGCGGCGGCCGTGCAGCTCGTCCCCGGCCTGACCCGCGAGTCGGTCAAGCACCTGATGCGCGCCCGTGGGCTGGTCGACGTGCTGATTCCGCGCGGCGGCGCGTCGCTGATCAACAGCGTCGTGGAGGAGTCGACCGTACCGGTGATCGAGACCGGCGTGGGCAACTGCCACGTCTACGTCGACGCCGACGCCGACATCGACACGGCCCTCACGATCCTGGTGAACGCCAAGGCGCAGCGGCCCTCGGTTTGCAACGCCGCCGAGACGTTCCTCGTGCATTCCGGCATCGCCGCGGAGTTCGTCCCGAGGGCGCTCGCGGCGCTCAAGGACGCGGGCGTGACCGTCCACGGGGACGAGCGCGTGCGAGCCCACAGCGCCGACGTCGTGCCCGCCACCGAAGAGGACTTCACCTCCGAGTACCTCTCGCTCGACATCGCCGCCGCGGTCGTCGACTCGCTGGAGGACGCGGTCGCGCACATCAGGAGGTACGGCTCGGCCCACACCGACGCGATCGTCACCCGCTCCCAGCAGGCCGCCCGGCGGTTCGTGGCCACCGTGGACTCGGCCGCCGTGGCGGTGAACGCATCCACCCGGTTCACGGACGGCGGGGAGTTCGGCTTCGGCGCGGAGATCGGCATCTCCACCCAGAAGCTGCACGCGCGCGGCCCGATGGGCCTGCCCGAGCTCACGTCCACCAAGTGGATCTACACCGGAGACGGCCACATCCGGGTCTGACGCCTCGCCTGACGCCCCGCCGCCGGTCACCGCTCGTCCATGAACCGCCGAGCCTGGTCGATCATGACGATAGTGCTGTCAAAAACGCCGTTTGACAGCACTATCGTCATGATCGATTGTGTCTGTCTCGGTATGTGAGATCGTCCGGTGTGAGGGGCGCGTGCAGCTTCTCCACCCGGTGCACCACACGCGGCGCGGTCAGCGGCACTCCGGTAGCGACCGACGAGGGCAGCAGGGTCAGGCCATGCCCGGCGGCGGCGAGATTCACGACGGTATGCAGGTCTGCGCCGTCGTAACGGAATCCGACGCGGAACCCGCCCGTGCCGGCGATCTCGCGCAGCCGCTCCACCGACACGGCGGCAGGAGCCTGCAGCCACAGCGCGTCGGCCAGGTCGGCCAGTGCCAGCCCACGCCGCCGTGACAGTGGGTGGCCGCCGGGCAGGACCACCACCAGCCCCTCCTCGGCCACGCCGACCGAGGTCAGCGGTCCCGCGTCCGGCAGGCGCAGGGGGTCGCTGGGCGCGGCGATCCCGTCGACGAACCCGAGGTCGGCGCTGCCGGAGGCGACCTCCTCGGCGACTTTTTCACGATCGGCCATGCGGAGTGTCACTGCCGACCGTGCCCGAGCCAGGCTCTGGGCCACCGCCGGGGAGCACGCGAGTGGGGAGGCCACCACGGTGAGTCGCCCGATCGGTCCCGCCGTGGCGCGCAGGACGTCGGCCCGCGCGGCCCGGTGGCGCAGCAGCAGTGGACCCGCGTGTTCCATCAGGCGCGCACCGGCCGGGGTAAGCGTCACCGGGCGGCGGTGGAGCAGGGCCGCCCCGACGTCCGCCTCCAGCGCGGCGATCTGCTGCGACACCGCCGACTGGGTGTAGCCGAGCTCCTCGGCGGCCGCCGAGAAGGACCGCCGGCGGACAACGGTCACGAACGTGCGCAGCAGGTGCGGATCCACAGCGCATCAGTATCGCTTATCAAGAGAGTAGGAATCATCGTTGGCGCTTACCACGCTGCCCCGGACACCATGAAGGGCATGACCATCGCGAGAGTCGCCCTGGTAGGCGACAGATCCCCCAGTGTCCAGGCCCACGCGCGCATCCCCTCACTCTTGGGGGCGCTGTACGAGCGTGACGGGCTGACGCTGGACGCCTACTGGATCCCCACGACCGAAGCTGAGGACTTGGAGGGGTTCGACGGCATCTGGATGGTGCCCGGCAGTCCTTATCGGAGCGAGGCGGGTGCGGTGAACGCCGCTCGCGCCGCCCGTGAGCACGGCATCCCGTTCCTGGGCACCTGTGGCGGCTTCCAGCACACCCTCCTGGAGTACGCGCGCAACGTTCTCGGACTGTCGGTCGCGCATGCCGAGAATGACCCGGACGCCGCCGACTTCCTGCTGCTGCCGTTGGCGTGTTCACTCGCCGGCCACGAGGAAGCGGTGCGGCTGGCGCCCGGCTCGCTGGCCGAGAAGGTCATCGGTGCGGAGAGGACCCTTGAGAAGTATTCCTGCTCCTTCGGCCTCAACCCGGACTACCTCTCCGTGTTGGAGGAGGGTGGCCTGCGCTTCACCGGCCGCGACGACGCCGGCGCCGTCCGGGTGCTCGAACTGCCCGGTCATCCGTTCTTCCTGGCCGCGCTCTTCCAGCCTGAGCTTGCGGGAGACGGCACCCGCCCACACCCGATCATCACCGCGTTCGCCTCGGCCTCTGTGGCGATGGCCGCCTCGAAGGTCGCGCCCTAAACGCGGGCGAGGACCGGTCGGGAGCCGAGGCCGGCGTCCCTTGCCCGGAGCGCCGCGTCGACCCGGCTCGGCGCTTCGAGCTTGGTCAGCACGTTGCTGACGTGGTTGCGCACGGTCTTGGTGGCGAGGTGCAGCTCGCGGGCGATCTCCGCGTTGGAGCGGCCGTCGGCCAGCCGTTCCAGCACCTCGTGCTCCCGCTGCGTCAGGCCCGGGAACGGGCTCTGGGCGGACGGCGTGGTCAGCCGGGCCACGAGTCGCGGTGCCAGCCCGCGGCCGAAGACCATGTGCCCGAGGGCCACTGAGCGGACCGCCGCCGCGATCTCAGACGGGCGCGCCCCCTTCAGGAGGTAGCCGCACGCCCCGGCGCGCAGCGCCGCCAGGAGGCCCGGCTCGCCGTCGTCCGCCCCCAGAGCGAGCACCCGTACGGCAGGGCACCGGCGGCGCAGGCGGTCGAGGGGATCCAGCATCGCGAGATCGACGAGGACCACGTCGGGGCAGAGCCGTACGGCGATCCGCAGGGCGTCGAGGCCGTCGCACGCGGTCCCGACGATGGAGATGTCGGCCACGTCGTCGAGGGCGAACCGGATCCCGTCGATGAACAACGGGTGCTCATCGGCCACCACCACGGTGATCGCGGCGGCGGAGGAGCCGGTCGTGGCGGTCGTCGTGGCGGTCGTCATCGCGGTGGGCATCGCGGTGGGCATCGCGGTCGTCATCTGGGTCATCATCGCGGTCGTCATCGTGCCGGGGATCGCGGTCGTCATCGGTATCGTCATCGCCTGCGTCTCTTGCTCGCTCGTGAGTCGTCACGTACGTCCGGTCAAGCCGGGCCGGTTCGGCGCCGGGCAGTTTGAGCATGTCGGGCCCCTCTTGTGGCCGGGTTGGCGCTGGCTTGTACGGCGCTGGCCTGTACAGCTGTACGGCGCCGGCTTGTGCGGCGTCGGCTGAGCAAGGGACGGGATCGCTCAAGCGGCGCGCCTCCGCGGTTTTGTCGGAGGTGGCCGCTATGGTTGGCGCTCCTATGGCTGGACGTCTTGGGCGGGTCGGCCCGTACGCGCTGCTGGAGCGCCTGGGGCGGGGCGGCATGGGCGAGGTCTACCTCGCCGCCAACCGCCGGGGCGAGCATGTCGCCGTCAAGATGCTCCGTGACCCCATCGAGGGCGACCCCGAGGCCCGATTACGCCTGGACCGCGAGGTGCGCGCGCTGCGCAGGGTCGAGAGCCCCTACGTCGCCCAGGTCTTCGACGCCGACCTGTCCGCCGACCGGCCCTATCTCGTCATGGAGTACATCGAGGGCGAGACCCTGCTCGATGCCGTGCGGCGGGGCGGCGCCCTCCCGGAGCCCGAGCTGATCTCCCTCGCCCACGGCCTCGCGACCGCTCTGGCGATCATCCACGCGGGTGGAGTGGTGCATCGCGACGTGAAACCGGCCAACGTGCTGCTGAGGGACGACGGACCCGTGCTGATCGACTTCGGGATCGCCCAGGTGCTGGACGCCACCCGCCTGACGCTGACCGGAACCTTCCTCGGCACCCCCGGCTACGCCGCGCCGGAGCTCTTCGCCGACGAGGCGGTCGGGGAGCCCGCCGACGTACACGCCTGGGCCGCCACCGTGTCCTTCGCCGCGACCGGGCGGCCGACCTTCGGCCGGGGGACCGTTGAGTCCCAGATGTACGCCATCCTGCACGGAAAGGCCGACCTCGCGGGGGTGCCCGCCGCCCTGCTGCCTCTCGTCCGCGCCGCACTCCATCGCGACCCGGCCCGCCGCCCGACGGCCGCGCTTCTCGCCGACAGGCTGGCCCGCCTCGCCCGCGCCTCCGGCGAACCGGCCGGCCGTACGGCTTCGCCGGCCCGGCGCACCGCGCGGAAGGCGGCCGACAAGCCGGCAAGCACTGACGGCGCGGGAGCCGAGACCCCGGCGGCGCCGGATGGGGCCGGCAGCAGGTCTGGCGCCAAGCCCCGGAGCCGGACGAAGAAGGCGCCGGCTTCTTCGACGCCGGCCCGGCGGTCCAAGGCCCGCGACAGCCGTGCCGAATCGGCGCTCGCGGTCGAGGCGCCTCCGGAGGAGGGCGTGACCGACGCCGCCCCTGGCATCCCCACCGGCAACGCCGCGCTGATCGTCCTGTCGCTACTCGCCGTGCCTTGCGTGGTGACGGCGGTGGTGTACCCCTGGGCCACGTTCGCGATCACGGGAGTATTCGGGGTGGTGACCAGGGCGGTCTGGACGGGGCACTGGCTCGTGCGCAACCGCAGATCCCAGCGTGCGCGTGGCCTGCTGCGGGTGCTCACGTTCCCCGTCGCACTGGTCGGCTCAATCGTGTCCGCGGTCGCCTGGCCCGGCCTGCCCGCCGCCGCCGCGGCCTTCGTGGCGCTCTGGGTGACCGCCGGGGCACGCCTGGACCCCGAGTGGTGGACCCAGGCGGTCCCCGTCACGGTCGCCGGGGTCGCGTTCGGAGTCGTCAGCGGCGGGATCATCGGGCGGGAGGTCGAACGCGTCGGCGCGACCATGCCCGGCCTGCGGAGGGAGGGGCTCCGGGCGCTCGCCGTGCTCGGCGGCTTCGTCGCCCTCTGCGCGGCAGCCGTACGCGCCGTCTCGCTGTTCGTCTAGCTTTCCCTGCGGTCGATCTGCAGCCGTACCCGCCCGGCGGATGGCTCCGGACCCTTGTTCACCCGGGGATGACCCCTGGACCCGTGTTCACCCGGGGGATGACCCCCGGACCCGTGTTCACCCGGGGGATGACCCCCGGACCCCCGGGCGTCTAGTTTTCCCTGCGGGCGAATCTGTTGAAGATGCGCTCGCCGGCGTTGACGGCGCCTTCGGCGACGTCGCGGAGGACGCCGATGAACGGGTCCTGTGACTGGGCCCACGACTCGCGGTAGGAGTTGGCCGCGGCCTTGATCTCCTCGGAGAGCTTCGCGTTGGCGTCGTCCGTCCGGCGCGGGTAGTTGCCCGCGAGGATGGCGTCGTACTCACCCGTCCGCCGCCAGCGGTCCAGCTCCGCGACGCGGGTCACGGCGAAGGGGTGGGTGGTGCCGAGCAGGTTGAGGATCTTGAGCAGGCCGTCGCGGACGTCGCCCGCCGTGTCGTACTCCCTGGCCTGGTCGAGGAACGCCTCGATGTTCATCTCGTGGAGGCGCGAGCCGCCCGCGAGCTTCATGAGGGCGCGCAGCGCCGCGTCGGGATCCTGCCCGGCGAGCAGGCCACCGCGGTCGGCGGACATCTCCGCCTTGCGCTGCCATTCCTCCAGCGCCGCGACGATCACCCGCAGGCCGATGTAGCCGAGCGGGATCCAGGCCACCCGGGTGGCGAGGCGGGTGAGGATCGCCAGCATCGTGCCGTACACCGCGTGGCCGGACAGGATGTGCGACGTCTCGTGGCCGACGACGAAGCGCAGCTCCTCCTCGTCCATCAGGTCGAGCAGCCCCGTCGACACGACGATGAACGGCTCGTCGAAGCCGATCGCCATGGCGTACACAGTCGGGTCCTGCTGCACGTAGATCTCCGGGATCCGGTGCAGGTCCAGAATGTACGCGCTGTCGCGGCCCATGTCGTAGAGCGCGCGGAACTGGGTGTCGGTGGTGCGCACCGCGGAGGCCAGGAACATCAGGCGCAGGCGGCGCTCGCTGAACAGCCCCGACATGCGCTTCAGAACCGAGTCGAACCCGCTGAGCGAGCGCATCGCGACCAGCGCGGAGCGGTCGGCGGGGTGTTCGTAGGCTCGGGAGCTGATGCCAGGCAGCTGCACGCGATTGCGATCCGGAGTGGTCATGCTCCGCATGCTATGTCTCACCGGCGGGGCGCGCGCGAGACTGAGGGCGGTGGGAGAAACCGTGACCAACGAGGGGTGCTTGCCGGTTGCTCCAGGTATGCGCGTTATGGTCCCTCCCATGAGGAATGGGGCCGTGACCAGGCGGCTGGGCATCATGGGCGGCACCTTCGACCCGATCCATCACGGTCACCTGGTGGCCGCGAGCGAGGTGGCCCATCACTTCGATCTGGACGAGGTGGTCTTCGTCCCGACCGGCCAGCCGTGGCAGAAGGCGGAGAAGACGGTGTCCGCCACCGAGGACCGTTACCTGATGACGGTGATCGCCACCGCGTCGAACCCGCGGTTCTCCGTCAGCAGGGTGGACATCGACCGCCCCGGCCCCACCTACACCATCGACACCCTCCGGGACATCGCGGCGGCGTACGGACCGGATGTGGAGCTGTACTTCATCACCGGCGCCGACGCCCTCGCCCAGATCCTCAGCTGGCGCGACGTCGACGAGCTGTTCATGATCGCCCATTTCGTCGGCTGCACCCGGCCGGGCCACACCCTGCAGGATCCCGGCCTTCCGGACGGAAAGGTGAGCCTCATCGAGATCCCGGCGCTCTCGATCTCCTCGTCGGAGTGCCGCCAGCGTGTCGCCGACGGCGAGCCGATCTGGTATCTCGTGCCCGACGGCATCGTGCAGTACATAAACAAACGCGGCCTCTACCGCGACCCCGCCCACTGACCAGCGGTCATCTCATGTGCCCCGTTCCGCAGGGCAACGGCCGTTCGGGGCTCGCTTGGTGGCTGTTCTCCTTATTTTCTCGGGCCTATTGCGACCGGTCTCGGGCCTTATGGTGCCAACTGACCCCATACATCACGGGCTGTTTTTGTTTGCTCCGGTTGGCGGGGGTCTGACGACGTGCCACAGCGGGTGGCGGAGCGCTATACCACCGCTATGCGCTAATGTCCGCCATTATGCTCGGACTTTTAGCCAACACGGCCATCCCACCGATCGCCATCTCGCTTGTGGCCTTCTCGTGCGTCTGGCTCGTCGTGGCCAACCTTCCGCACCGTTCCGAGGCTCAGCGGAGGTCCGGCACTCGTACGGCGGTAACGATGTTCGTGGTCGCTTGCCTGCTGTTCGTCATACCCGGCTTCGTCTATACCGGCATGACTGCCATGTAGATGGCAGCAGTAACCGCGTGAGCGTCATGGGAAAGGGATCAATCGGGAAAACCGGGAAGGAGGGTGGCGAGGAGGTAGAGGGCGCCGAAAAGGAC
Organism: Planotetraspora sp. A-T 1434; assembly: GCF_025420585.1. Lineage (GTDB taxonomy): Bacteria > Actinomycetota > Actinomycetes > Streptosporangiales > Streptosporangiaceae > JAOEGB01. Next base: position 30,567 of record NZ_JAOEGB010000008.1, read on the forward strand.
GACAGGCAGCGCGCGCCACGGCCGGGGGAGGCGTGGCGTGGCGACCAGGGCGGCGAACGGGTACGCGATCACGCCGCTGAGCAGGATGAGAGTCAGGGTCGCATCGATGTCAACGGCCCAGAGCGCGTCGGCGAGCCGCCAGATCGCCATCAGGAACAAGGCGGCCAGGATGGCGACGGGCCAGGCCGGCCGTACTCGCAGGAGGAACAACAGTGGCCAGGCGACGGCGATCGCGACCCAGCGCCCTGCCACCCACGCGGCGACCAGATAGCCGAGACATCCGGTGTACTCCCCGCATTGGGCGGACTCTGGAAAGAGGGTGACCATCAGGAGCGCCCATGCCAGGAGGCTGACGGGAAGGATGATCCCGACCACGCCTGCGAGTAACATCCGCTTGGCGGGTTTAGCGCCCAGCGAGGGCACGTTTGCCTGCGACTGGATCATCTACGAATGGTGACACATTACTGAGTGAAACGCTCCTGGATACCCTCGGAAATCAGCATTTATCGCGACCGGGACCATCCGTGCTCAGTGTCATAAGCAGCGGATCCAGACGACCATGGAGTAGGCTCCGCCGCCCGGAATGTCGAACTCCCGATAGCCCGCTTCGACTCGGGCGCCCGTATTCTGCGGGTCGCCGTTTTCATTCCACAGGCAGGCGGGGCGTCCTCCCACATGATCGGTCCCGTTGCGGTCACTCCACCAAACCTCAGCGGGCAGAAGGATGGCAGACCCGCTGTCGGGCTGGAACGAGCCGCCGGTGCCTCGAGCGTCCAGTTGCGCGTGTCCCCGGGCGACGATCAAAGGGACGCTGAGGCATGGCCGAACTCTAGGTTGTTCGAGATCGGTCAGCCGGGCAATTGCCCCTTTTCTAGATTCGGGCGTCACCCGCGGGTGCTTCCGGGCAGCCCGTGGGCGGTGGCCAGGTGGCCGAGCGCCTCACGGAGCGTCGCCGTCTGGCCCGCGTCGAGCGTGCCGAGCAGTTCGGCATCCGCACGGCGGGCGAGCGCCGCGGCCTGGCGGCCGAGCTCCCGTCCCTCGGGCGTGAGCTCGATGAGCTGGCGGCGCCGGTCGGCCGTGTCGCGGATCCGCCGGATGGCGCCCAGAGCCTCCAGTTCGTCGAGCATGTCGACGATCACGCTGGGCGTCACGCCCAGACTCCTGGAGAGGTCGAGCTGAGCGACCGGCCCGCCGGCCAGCAACTCCAGCACGCCGCAGTGCCGGGGACGCAACCCGAGAGGCGCCAGGGCGTCGGCGAATCGGGTCGTCGCGGCCTGCCCCAGCTTGCCCAGCAGGAACACCACTGTCTCGGTCACCGACTCTTGCACCGCCATGCCTCCACACGTTAGCGTCTCCCTATGATTCGGACACCGAACGATAAGGCTGCCAAAGTTTTTGCCGTGGTGGTAACCGTCGCCACCGTTGTCACGTCGGGATACTTCGCCGTCTCCGGGCTGGTCGATCCCGGAGGGCTGGTGCCCGGTGGCGACGCGCCCGCCGCCCGGACCTACGCGGGCTACATGGCCGCGCGAGGTGTGGTCCTTCTCGGCGCCGCGCTGTGGTTCGCCGTGGCCCGCGCCTGGCGTCCCCTGCGTCTGGTGCTGGCGCTCAACGCGGTGGTGCAGTCGCTCGACGCGGGGCTGGGCGCGGCCCGTCAGGAGGTCGCCCAGACGGTCGGGCCGGCCGTGTTCGCGGCCGCCCTCTTCGCTGCCGCCGTCGCGCTCGGGCGCGCGACGGAATCACGCGATGCGGTTCTGGCCGCGGAATCGGCGCACCTCGGCGAGCGTTGACATTGCGGGTCCGGGGGACAACCCGGATTGTCGGCGTGTCCCGATAGGGTCACATCGGAAACTGGGTTGTACCGCACATCATGGAATGGGCACCCTGGAAGAGCCCGTCAATGGAGGACAGAACCGAATCGTGACCGCATCTGAGAGATCGATCCAGCTCGTGAGGATCGCGGCCGAGGCCGCCGCCGAGAAGCTGGCAGACGACATCATCGCCTACGACGTGAGCGACCAGCTCGTCATCACCGACGCCTTCCTGTTGTGCTCGGCGTCAAACGACCGTCAGGTCCGTGCCGTTGTCGACGAGATCGAGGACCGTCTCCGCATCGAGGCCGACGCGAAGCCGGTCCGTCGCGAGGGTGAGCGGGAGGGCCGCTGGGTGCTCCTCGACTACCTCGACATCGTCGTACACGTTCAGCACGAGGAGGACCGCACCTTCTACGCCCTGGAGCGGCTGTGGAAGGACTGCCCCTCGATCCCGCTGCCCGAGAGCGTGAGCCAGGTGGCCGCCCAGCGCTCGCACGGCGCCGGATGAGCCGCCGGGTCGTCTGCCTCCGCCACGGCCAGACGCTGTGGAACGTCGAGCAGCGGTTTCAGGGGCACACTGACATCGCGCTGGACGAGACGGGCGCGGCCCAGGCCGCCCGGGCGGCGTCCCTCCTCGCGGCCCTTCAGCCGACGATGATCGTCTCTTCCGACCTGCGTCGAGCGTTCGACACCGCGTCGGCACTCGGGCGGCTCGCCGGCCTTGATGTCTCCGTGGACAAGGACCTTCGGGAACGCGGCGGCGGCGAGTGGGAGGGCCTCACCCGTGCGGAGATCAGGGCGGGGTGGCCGGCCGAGTTCGAGGCCTGGGAGGCGCCGGGCGGGGAGCTCGTCACCGACGTCGCCGACCGGGTCGCCGAGGCGATCCTCCGCTGGTCCGCCAAGCTCGGAGACAACGGCCTGCTGGTCGTGGCGTCGCACGGCGCCGCCATCCGCCTGGGCATCGCCCGCCTGATGGGCCTTCCCCAGGAGCTGTGGTCCGTGCTTGGCGGTCTCGGCAACTGCTCGTGGTCGGTGCTGGAGGAGGGCCGCAAGGGCTGGCGCCTCCTGGAGCACAACGCCGGCACCCTGCCGGAGCCGGTGAGCAGTGACGACAGGCCCGAGGCGGCCACCGCCGACGGCTGATAGAGCCGGGACCGGTGTTACAGGGTGACAATTAGGTAAACAGCTGGTCATCCCGATATGCTCTCCGAGCGCCGCGCCGAGAGGACTCGGAGCGGTGGCCAGGGGCTATAGCGCAGCTGGTAGCGCACCTCCATGGCATGGAGGGGGTCTGGGGTTCGAGTCCCCATAGCTCCACCGCGATTCCGCGCGTGAGGTAGCAGGGTCTGTGGATCTAGCCCCAGACCCGCCACTTACGGCAACCTGTAGAGGCTCGGCACTGAGCTTCCAGGGTGAAAGCGGAGATCGGCGGCGTCTTGACTCGCATCCACATGCGCCTGCTTCTGGCGGTTGCCGTGGTTATCGTCTCCATCGCATCGACCGCGCTCATCGCGGTCAGCGTCGTACGGGTCCGGGAACGCGAAGCGGGGCGTGCCGGGCTGGCCCACGGGCTGGCCCTTCAAGGCGCGGAACTCCGCGACGTCGACCTGCTGACCGCGCGACAACTCGGCGCGGCAGCGGTGACCATCCACGCCGATGACGAGACTCGGGCCGCCCTGGCGGACACCCTGGTCGCCGGACGCCGAGCCGATCTGCCGGACACCCGTAATGTGCAGGTGCTGGCGTTGAGCATCGACGGGCGGACCGCCCTGACCGCCGACCTCGACCGAGGGGTGGTCGTGTGGGGTCTGGAGGGCCGGATGAACGCGGAGGGCCGCCCCAGGGTAAAGCGACTGGCTGATTTGCAAGGTCACGGCGCGGATGTGTCCGCGATCGCGTTGACCCCGGACGGGCGGACCGCCCTGATCGGCAGTGAAGACGGCTCGGCGACCGTTTGGGGCCTGGCCCGTCGCGCTCATCCGGTAAGGCTGGCCACCTTGGAGGGCGACGACACCGAGGACACCGAGGACACCGACGGCACCGAGGACATCGACGACGTGGAGGCGGTGGCTTTGACCCCGGATGGCAGGACGGCGCTGACCGCCTACTTCAACGGCCGGGTAGTGGTGTGGAACCTGAGCGACGCATCTCGTCCGGTCCGCCTGGCCGCGTTCCGCGCCGGCGCCTCCTGGGTGGGGGGATTAGGGCTGAGCGCTGACGGGCGGACCGTGGTGAGCGCGAGCGATGGTACGGCGGTCGTGTGGGATCTCACCGATCGATCTCATCCGGTACGGCTGGGCGAGATGAATCTCGGCGAGAACTACTCGGCGGGCCTGGCACTGAGTGCCGATGGACGCACAGCCGTCACCGGCAACTGGCGCGTCGCGGATGTATGGGATCTTTCCGACCGAGCTCATCCGGCGCACGTGGCCTCTCTACCGGGGGCTTCCAACGATGTGTTCGGGGTGGCCTTGACCCCCGACGGACGCACCGCGCTGACCGGAGGGCATGACGGCTCGGCGATCGTCTGGAACCTGAACGTCCGATCTCGCCCGGTCCGGTTGGCGGCCCTCAAAGGGTATGCCAAGGGGACGGAGGCGGTGGCGTTGAGCGGGGACGGGGAGACCGCGCTGACCGGCAGCTTCGACAGGGGCGCGTCTGTGTGGAGCCTCGCCGACGTCAGAGATGATCTGCTGCACGCCGCGTGCGCCTACCCCGGTAACTTGCGAATGGAGCTCGACCGGCAGGAGTGGGACCGCTTCGCCGACGATGCCGAATGGTCCACTTACGCCGACGGCCAGGACTACTTCTGGCCCTGCTGAGCGGTGAGGAGGGGCGCCCGCGCTCCGGGAGCGCCCCTCCTCGGTGTCACAGGCTCTTGAGGTAGGCGAGGGAGGGCATGAAGAAGTACTCCCCGCCCTTCATGGTGACGGTCTGGGGGATCTGGGCTTGCGGTGTGCTGAGCTTGTCGCCGCCCCAGGCCTTGGGGAACCGGACCTTGATGTCCCGCTTGCCCTGGCCGATCACCGCGTCGTGGCCGGTGCCGCTCGCCGGGAAGTCGGCGTTGTCGGCCCATGTCTGCTGGGTGAACTCGAACTGGTTCTGCAGGCTCGAGTTGAACGCCATGAAGAGCAGGCCCACTCCGCCGGTCGGCCGGGTCTCGGGGGGCGCGTCGTCCCAGGGCCGGTCGGCGCGCGTGCCGTACGTCTGGCCGCGCCTGGCCATCATCACACCGAGGACGCGTTCGAGGCCGCCGTCACGGGAGTCGCGCGGGTTGGTCTTGCGGATGTGCGCGCTCACTGGGCATTTGGAGCCGGGGTCGTCGCGGTAGCTGAAGTCGTTCTGCACCGGGAAATCGTCAGAGCTGGGCTTGCCGTGCAGGCGCAGCGGCGTGCCGTTGCGGAACCTGCCGACCAGCATGGCGCCCGCGAGTTGGCGGTCCGCGCCCGTCAGCCCGAGGCTGTCGGCCAGATGCTCCTCGGCCTGCCGGAAGGCGCGGACGTTCTGCTCCAGTTTGCGGAAGACGAGGTAACTGCCGAAGTGCTGGGCGGGCTTCGGGGCGAGGGGGTCGGCGACGAGGATGTGGCTCAGCGGGAAGAACGGCGTCCAGTTCGTCCCGGACTCCTTCGCGACCTGGTCGGCCAGGAACAGCGGTTGACTGCGGCCGTCGATGTAGCCGAAGTGCTCGATTCCCCGGCCCTGGGCGTTGCGCAGGCCGAGGCCCGTCTCCTCGCCGACCTTCTCGGCGGTCTTCGGCAGCAGCGCCAGAACGCGCTTGCGGGTGGCCGCGACCGGCTCGGCCGTGGCGTCGCCGATGAGCACGACCGCGTGGATCTCCTTCTGGTACGGCGCCTCCCAGCCGCTGACCGGCGGGTCGCTGAGGGTCGTCTGGCGTCTCTTCAGGCCCGACTTGAACGCGTTGTCGTCGAACTTCGTGGTCGCGTGGCCCAGCTTGAGGTAGCCGGCCTTGCTGATCCCCACCCCAACGTACGGCGTGCCGCCCGTCCCCGACTTGTCGAACGCGCGGATCTCCTCCAGGTGCTTCCTGGCCGACTTCATCAGCGGGACCAGGGCGTGGAGGAAGCGCCTGCCGTCCGGCCCGTCCGTGAAGTGGAAGAACAGCACCGAAAGGTGCTCCCGGACGTGCGCCTGCAGGATGTTGGGCTGCAGGTTGTCCAGCATCGCCTTGGTGTCGGCGTCCAGGCCGGCCGAGTCCCATGCGAGCGGTGTGCTGTTGGCCAGATTCACCGGCATTTCGATCCTTCCCCGTTGTCAGTGTCGTGCGGGCCCCCAACCCATAAGAGTCTTCTTTCACGGCAAAGGTTGCGTTGACTAGAGCAATGCCAACAAAACAAGCGGAATGGAAAGCGCCCGCCCCCTGTTGGGAGCGGGCACTCACTTTGTGCGGTGTCAGCCGACGGTGAGCTTGTCGGCGTTCGGGCCACCGTTGACGGTGGTCGCGGTTGCCCGGATCTTGTTGACGCCCGCGACGAGGTTCACCGTCACGGACTTGGTCGCCCACGTGTCCCAGTCGGTCGTGGAGTTGTAGGCGACGTTCGTGGCGACCGCCGTCCCGTTGACCGACCAGTCCATCGGCCGGTTGGTGGTCGTGCCGTTCGAGTAGCGGAGCGTGACCGTCGCCGGTCCCGCCGTCGCCGCGTTGACGGTCCACTCGACGTAGCTGCCGACCAGGTTGTCGTAGTTCACGAAACCGGTGCCGGTGAAGCCGAGGTGGTTGGACTCGACCACGCCTTGCGAGATGGTCGCGTCCTCCGCCTGGTAGTCAGCCGCCGGAGCCTGCGGGACGACGGTCAGCTTGTCGACGTTCGGCCCGCCGTTCACGCTCGTGGCGGTGGCCCTGACCGTGTTGTTGCCGGCGTTGAGCGTGGCGGTGATCGTCTTGTCGACCCAGGTGTCCCAGTTGGTGGTGCTGTCGAACGCGACCCCGGAGGCCACGACCGTGCCGTTGACGGAGATGTCCATCGGACGGCTTGTCGTGGTCCCGTTGGCGACCCTCAGCGTGAGGGCGTTCGGGCCGGCCGAGGCGGCGTTCACGTTCCACTCGATGTACGACCCGGTCGTGTTGACGTAGTCGACGAAACCGGTGCCGGTGTAGTTGAGGTGGTTGGTGAACACGCCCGCCTGCGACAGCGTGGCGTCCTCCGCCTGGTACACGTTGGAGGTGGAGCCTGACGACGTGGTGCCGGTGACGGGCGAGCTGTTGCCCGACTCGTTCCCGGCGGCGTCGACCGCGGTCACCGTGTAGGTGTGGGAGGAGGAGGCCGCGAGCCCGCTGATGGTGGCGGTGGTCCCGGTCGGGCTGGCCACCACGGTGGTGCCCTCGTAGACCTTGTAGCCGGTCACGCCGACGTTGTCGGTGGAGGCGTCCCAGGCGAGGCTGATGCTGCTCGACGTCGTCGAGCTGACCCGCGGGTTGGCCGGAACCGACGGCGCCTGCGTGTCGGTGCCCGACGACGTGGTGCCGGTGACGGCCGCGCTGTTGCCCGACTCGTTCCCGGCGGCGTCGACCGCGGTCACCGTGTAGGTGTGGGAGGAGGAGGCCGCGAGCCCGCTGATGGTGGCGGTGGTCCCGGTCGGGCTGGCCACCACGGTGGTGCCCTCGTAGACCTTGTAGCCGGTCACGCCGACGTTGTCGGTGGAGGCGTCCCAGGCGAGGCTGATGCTGCTCGCGGTGGTCCCGGTGACCCGGGGGTTCGCCGGAACCGACGGCGCCTGGGTGTCCGGCCCGCCGCCGCCGATCGCGACGGTGGAGGTGGCCGAGTTCCAGCCGGTGACCCGGACGGACGCCGCGGTGCCCCGGTAGGTGACCGTGAGCGTCTTGGACTCACCGGGCCAGAGGCTGATCGCGTTGTCCGACCAGAAGGCCGGCAGGACGGGCTTGCCCGCCGCGTCGAGCACGTGGGCGTCGAGGTAGAACGCGGGGATCGAGCCCGAGCCCGTGTTCTTGATCGTGACGGTGGCCGTGCCCGCGGACGACGAGGTCGCGGTGACGGAGATCGGAGCCTGAGCCAGGCTCGTCAGACCCTTGAGGTTGGCGTACGACGTGGTCGGCGTGAAGTACCAGTCGCTGTTGGCGTAGTCGAGGCCGTCGCTGGCGGTGGACAGCCAGTACACGTTCCGGTCGATCTCGCCGCTCGCGTTGCTCAGCGTCAGCCGCACCAGGTAGGTGGTGTTGAGGCCGGTGATCGACGGGATCGTCACCGCGGTGGTCCGGCCGCCGTCGGCGGCGACGGACACCGTGGAGGTGTTGGTGTACTTGTTCGTGCCGTCGAGGTTGTAGACGTCGGTCTTGACGGTCAGCCCCGAGGCGGCCGTGGGGGTCGAGTTGACGACGACCACGGACTTGTTGTCGTAGGAGTACTGCACGTGCAGCGGCTTCATGGCCTCCTTGGTGCCGTAGTACGACCCGCCCTGGTCCAGGTAGGTGTCGAAGAGCTGCCAGTGGAGAGAGCTCCAGCCGCTGTTGAGCATCCAGTAGATGACGCCGGTCGCCGGGTTGGACGAGTCCTTGAAGTTACGCCCGAACGACTCGAACTGGGCGCGCACGTTCTCGTACTGGGCGAGCTGCGACTTGCGGACGTAGTCGTCCAGGCTGGTCGGCGAGCCGTACCGGCCGACGAGCGCGTTGTTGAACAGCGTGAGGTTGTTGAACGTGCTGGACGGCGAGCGGTGGTACTGGACGGCGCTCAGGTTCTGCCACAGCGTGTTCTGCTCGGTGCTGGACAGCATCCGCTTGACCGAGTCGAGCGTCGGGATGTCCGGCCCCGCGCTGACCTCGGAGGCGAAGCCGAAGGCGCCGCCGACCTGCTTGTTGTACCAGTAGTTCGGCGGGATCCACTCGTACGGCCCGTCCATCTTCATGCCGGAGCTGCCGAGCTGGGGCGTCGACTTGGCGGACGCGGCGGAGACGATCGGGACCTTGAACTCGGCCGCGTTGATCGCGTTGAGGTAGTCGGTCTCCTGCGTCCCGGTCGGGGCGAAGTCGCTGCCGATCAGGAAGGTGAAGACGCTCGGGTGGTCGCGCAGCCGCGCGGCCTCGGCCGCCATCGCCGCCTTGGCGATCGGGTAGTCGGAGGAGCTCCAGGTGTCGCCCGGCTCGCTGCCGTTCGACTGGCCCTCCCACTTGTTGCAGCACTCCCAGCCGGCCATCACGAGGATGCCCATCTGGTCGGCCCAGTCGAAGAACTCGTCCGGCTCCAGGTGGCCCTCCAGGCGGACCGTGTTGAGCCCCATGTCGCGGACGTACTTGAGCTTGTCCTGCACGTAGGTCGGGTCCCACCGGAGGAACAGGTCGGGGGACCAGCCGCCGCCACGGATCAGGATGTTCTTCCCGTTGACCTTGTAGAGCCGGTGGCCGCTGGCGTCGAGAGACGAGGAGACGCTGCGGATACCGAACTTGTCGGCCGCGCTGTCGGTCACGTTGCCGCCGACGGTGGCGTTCACGCTCAGGTCGTAGAGCGGCTGCCCGCCCATGCCGTACGGCCACCAGACCTGGGGGTTGTTGATGGTCACCGGGAAGGAGACCGTCTTGGTCTGGTGCGCGGTGAGCGCGACGTCCTGGGTGAAGGTCTGCGAGCCGACCGACCCCGCGATGGTCGCGGTGACCGAGGAGTTCGAGTCGTTGCGCGCGTCGACCTTGACCGTGAGGTCGGCCCGGTCGAGGGCCGCGGTCAGGGTCTGGACGACGTGGGCGTTCCGGAGGGCGACCGACCCGCTGCGCTTGACGAGGACATCACGGAAGATGCCCATGTTCTTGTCCGGCGGGTTCTGCGTCCAGTCGATCCAGCCGGTCGTCAGGTTCTTGGTCGGGTCGTTCGGGCTGATCTTGAACGCGACCGAGTTGGTGCCGGAGTGGACCAGCGAGGTCACGTCGATCTCGCTGTGGGTGTAGGCGCCCTGGATGCCGGTGGCCACCTGGGTGCCGTTGACCCAGACGTCGGTGCCGCCTGACATCAGGCCGCTGAAGTCCAGGAAGGTGCTCAGCCCGGTCTCCGAGCCGAGGGTGAAGTCCGACCGGTACCACCAGGGGACGGTGAAGTCCGCGGTCGGGATGTTCTTCATGTTGGTGCTGTAGAACGGGTCGGGGTAGACGTTGTTCTTCAGCAGGGCGGCCAGAACGGTGGAGCGGGGTCCGGCGGCGTACCAGCCGGACGCGGCGTAGCCGGGCGACGAGATCGCCCCTCCGCCGTCTGTGGTCTTGGACGATGACTGGATCTTGTAGCCGGGCAGCACGATGGGCTGCGTGGCGGCCTGAGATCCGGCGGCGGGAAGCACGGTCACGCCGGTCAGCGTCAGGGCAAATGTTGCGAGTAATCGGATCAGGGTCCGGGAGCGCACAGGGTCCTCCTGAGCTTTTGTTAATAAGGGTTATTAACAAATTGCCCAGATAGTAGGACGCCCGTCATGTCTGGTCAAGGGTAATCGGCGTCACGTGGGTAGTGACGGGCACATGACGAAGAAGAGATCCCTGGGTGTCGAGGAAGAGTTCCTGGTCGTCGACCTGGAGACCCGGCGGCTGACGCCGCTGGCGCAGGCGATGCTGGATCGGCTGCCGGAGGAGGGCTTCGCCGCGGAGTTGCAGCGCTCGGTCGTGGAGACCAACAGCACGCCGCTTGAGGACCTCGCCGATGTGCGGGCCGAGATCGTACGGCTGCGCCAGGCGCTCGTGGCCGCCGGGGAGCCGCTGGGCGTCGGCGTGATCGCCTCGGGGACGACCCCGCTGGCGGGCGTCGAGGGCTTCACCATCTCGCCGGGGGAGCGGTACCAATACTTGTCGGACTCCTACCAGTTCCTCGCGCAGGAGCAGCTCATCTGCGGGGCCCAGGTGCATGTGGAGATCGACGACCGCGACGTGGCCGTGCTGGCGGCCCAGCGCGTCGAGCCGTGGCTCCCGGTGCTGCTGGCGCTCAGCGCGAGCTCGCCGTACTGGCAGGACGCGGACACCGGGTATGCCAGCAGCCGGGCCCTGGCCTGGCAGCGCTGGCCGACCGCCGGGCCCGTCGGGCCCTTCAAGAACGCCGAGGAGTATGACCAGACCGCCGACGACCTGGTCGCCTCCGGCGTCATCGAGGACAGGGGCATGGTCTACTTCGACATCCGGCTCAGCGCCCACGTGCCCACGGTGGAGTTGCGCGTCTGCGACTCCTGCCCACTGGCGGACGACGTGGTGCTGCTCGCCGGGCTCTTCCGGGCGCTGATCACCCGGGAGAGCGAGGCCGTGCTGAACGGCGAGCCCCCGAAGGGCGAGGAACGCCTCGCGCTCCTGCGCGCCGCCAACTGGCGGGCCGCGCGCTCGGGCCTCGAAGACGACCTCCTGTCACCGATCACGAGCAGGCCGTCGTCGGCGCCTCAGGTGATCACGTGGATGCTCGACGACCTCCGGCCGGCGCTGGAGGAGATCGGCGACTGGGAGCTCGTGTCCGAGCTGGCCGACGAGGCGTTGCGCCGGGGCAGCTCGGCGTCGCGCCAGCGCGGAGCGCTCGCCCAGAATGGCCGGCCGCAGGACGCCGTCGACCTTCTGCTTCGGGAGACCCGCATGGCGTAGCACCGTCGGGCCTGCGGGCCGTCACCTCGGTCATGGACGGGCCGGTGGGGCCGATAGCCTACTGGCCATGCTCCCGGCGTTCCCGAAGCTCCCGGCGTCTCCTGTGTGCGGCGCGCGATGACAAGCGCGTATTCGAGCTGGCTGATCGGCGGCGCCCTGCTCGTCGCCCTCGTCGGCGTGGTCACCGCCATCCGCGACCGGCCCATGGGGCCCGTGCTGCTGGCCGCGCTCGCGCTGCTGGAGGTGGCGCTGCTCGTCCAGGCGGGCATGGCCGTCGCCGCGATCGGGCGCGTGGAGGAGAAGGCCACCTTCATCGGCTACCTGGCGGGCACGATCGTGATCCCGCCGGCCGCCGTCTGGTGGGGGCGGGCGGAGCGGACCCGCTGGGGCCCCGGCGTCATCGCCGTCGCCGCCTTCACCGTGGCCGTCATGACCGGGCGGCTCCTGCAGATCTGGAACGGGACGACCCCATGACGGACGGAGGCCCGGCGCGCGGCGACGCCGCGGTCAGGTCGGGGCCGGGGCGCGTCCTGGTGGCGGTCTACGGCGTGTTCGCCCTCGCGGCGACCTCGCGCGCCGGTGTCCAGATCGCCACGAAGTTCGCCGAGGCGCCCCTGGCGTACCTCCTGTCGGCCTTCGCCGCCGTGGTCTATATCGTGCTGACCCTGGCGCTGGCCCGGGGCAGCCGCCGTGTCGCGCTGGTCGCCTGCGCGATCGAGCTGGCCGGCGTGCTGATCGTCGGCACCCTCAGCCTGGCGGACCCCGCCGCGTTCCCGCACGCCACCGTCTGGTCCCGGTACGGCAGCGGCTACGGCTTCGTGCCCCTCGTGCTGCCGGTCATCGGGCTGTTCTGGCTGATCCGCCACCGCAAGCCCGCCTCCTGAGGGGAGCCGGTCCCGGCCCTCGCCCGGAATAACTCCATTGGTATGGTTGTCGAATCGTGGGATGACTGGACAACCTATGGAGTTGAGGCCGGCGATGAGCGCCGTCGCACGCAGTGAAGGCAGCCCGTCCGTCGCGTGGCTGATCGCCGCCGGGATCACCCTGGCCGCGCTCAACCTGCGCACCGCCGTGACGAGTGTGGGGCCCGTCCTCGACCAGGTCACGGCCGGTCTCGGCATGTCGGGCGCGGCGATCGGGCTGCTGACGACGTTGCCGGTGCTCTGCTTCGCCGTCTTCGGGGCTGTGACGCCCGCGCTGGCCCGGAGGATGGGGGAGCACCGGCTGCTGCTGGGCGCGCTCATCCTGCTCGGCGCCGGTCTGGCGCTGCGGTCCCTCGTGGGGACCGCGGAGGTGTTCCTCGCGGCCAGCGTGGTGGCGCTGGCCGGCGGGGCGATCGGCAACGTGGTGATCCCGACGCTGATCAAGCGGCATTTCCCCCGCCGGGCGGGGACGATGACGACCGTCTACTCGACGGCTCTCGCTCTCGGGACCATGGTCGCGGCGGCCGCGACGGTGCCCATCGAGCGGGCGGCCGATGGGAACTGGCACGTGGCACTGGGGGTGTGGGCGGCTCTGGCCGCCGTCGCCGCCATTCCGTGGCTTGCGCTGTCGCGCAGTGAGCCGGAGCGGCGTAATACCCTCGTGCAGACGGGCCGCGGGGGACTGATGCGGAGCAGGCTGGCCTGGGCCATGGCCGGATACTTCGGCTCCCAGTCGATCATCGCCTACGTGATGTTCGGCTGGCTGCCCGAAGTGCTCCGGGACCACGGATACACCTCAGGGCAGGCCGGTCTGGTCCTCGCCGTGTTCACCGGCCTGGGCGTCCCGACCTCGCTGGTGGTGCCGGCGCTGTCGGCCCGCATGTCCGACCAGCGGCCGCTGGTGCTGGGCTTCGTCGCCCTCTACGCGGCCGGGTTCGCCGGGCTGCTCACCGGCCACGTGCTGTGGGTGTGGTCGGTCGCCGTCTCCCTCGGGATGGGCTCCTTCCCACTCGCGCTGTCACTGCTGGCGCTGCGCACCCGGACCTCCGAAGCCACCGCCGCCCTGTCGGCCTTCGGGCAGAGCACCGGATATCTCATCGCGGGCGCGGGCCCGCTCGTCTTCGGCCTGCTGTACCAGGTGAGCGGCGGCTGGGCGCTGCCGTTCGGCCTGCTGTTCGCCGCCGTGGCCGCGCAGGCCCTCACCGGCTGGTACGTGGGGGCCCCGCGAGCGCTGGAGGACGAGCATCACGGCCGTCGCCGGGGCGGCGGCCACCGGCGGGCCGTACAGGACCGCGGGTGGGCCGCCCTGGAATCCGAGGCGGGGCACGCGTCCCGCGGGGTTCGCGACCGGATCACCACGCCCATCACCGGGCGTACTCGTGCGCGTGCCATCGGCGCGAGGGCGTTGCGTGACGGCAAGGCCGACCCGGTTCCGTCGCCCCGGCCGCAGCCGGCCCGGCACGCCGTCCGGCGCGGGGACCGTCGCCGGCCCGCTCCTCGGTCCTGACTGGCCGCTGACTGGCCGCTGACTGGCCGATGAGTGGACACGGCAGGGACCGGGTTTAGACCCCGGCCTGCGGGCAGAGCTTGGGTGCAACCCACAACGGAAGGAGGAGGCATGAGCTCGATCGAACACTCCGTCGACGTGAATGTCCCGATCCGAACGGCGTACAACCAGTGGACCCAGTTCGAGAGCTTCCCGGAGTTCATGGAAGGCGTGGAGTCGGTCAAGCAGATCGATGACACGCGTACCGACTGGGTCGTCGAGATCGCCGGTGTCCGCCGGGAGTTCGAAGCCGAGATCACCGAGCAGCACCCGGACGAGAGGGTGGCGTGGCGTTCCCTGGACAGGCCGCGGCAGGCCGGTGTGGTGACGTTCCACCGGCTGAGCGACGACACGACGCGGGTGACGCTCCAGATGGAGTACGACCCCGAGGGCTTCGCGGAGAAGGCCGCCGACACGCTGCAGATCGTGCGCCTGCGGGTCAGGGGCGACCTCGAGAGGTTCAAGGACTTCATCGAGTCGCGGGGCGGCGAGACCGGCGCCTGGCGCGGGGAGGTCCCCGGGCCGCACCAGCGGGGTCCCGGCGGCTCCGAGACGGGGTCCGGGCGCGGAGCCGGAGGGGGGTCCGGCACGGGTTACGACATCGGCGAGCCCATGCCGCCGCAGCCGGTGAACCCCGAGTATCCGCGTGAGACGCCGCTGCCTCCGCCCGGCACCGGCCCGATCCCGCCGGCCCCCGGGACCGGCCCCGTTCCGCCCGGCGCCGGCCCGGTGCCGCCGCGTGACACTCCCGGACCGGTCATCTAGCCGGGTCGGTGGGGACCGGCGCACGAGCCGGAGAATTGGAGCCCATCCCCCCAAAAGGGAGGATGGGCTCCTTTCTGCTATATTCATACGTCGGTTCATCCCATGAATACGGCTTGCGCCTCCGCGGGGGCGGCGCAAGCCGTATGGGAGGCCCGTCATGCCGGGCTCGCTCCTGGCTCACTCCTGGCTCAGCTTCCTGGGGGCGGCGCGGGCCGAGGACGACGGTGGTCTGCCGCTCGACGGCCACCTGGAGCGCCCTGAGCTGGAGAAGCCCGGGGTGCTCCTCGATCAGCCGCGCGGTAGCGGGCAGCGAACGCGGCGCGACCGCATCCCCTCAACGGTAGCGGCCGGCAGGCCCGGTGATCGATCCGTTGCCCCGAGGACGCAGGGCGGCCCTTCCGGGCTCCCCGGCAGGCCACATGAGGCAGCCCGGGACGACCTGACCTCGTCCCGGACTGCCAGCATCCAAGAGTAGGGCGTCGCCTCCCGGCGCCCGGAAACGGGGGTGCGGGGAGCCCCCGCCCCGCGCTACCGTGCCCGCATGCGATTGATCGTCTCTCCGCCGCCCGCCCGATAGCGGGCGCGCTCTCCGGTGAACCGGGCCTGACCGGCCCGGTCGATGGCCGCCGCCCGCATTAGGGGACCTGCCGGCCATCAACCGATGAGAGGCGTCGATGACGCATGCTTCCGCCCTGCCTGTTCGGCGGGGCCTTGTCCACCTGTCCATCGCCGCGGCCGCCTGGGGGACCGGCGGCGCAGCGGGCGCACTGCTCCACCGCACCGGCGATCTCAGTCCCGTCGCCGTGTCCTTCTGGCGGTTCGCCTGCGGAGCGGCGTTTCTGCTGATCGCCGCCCGCGTCGGCCGCCGCCCGGCGAGTCGTCCGTCATGGAGGACGATCGCGGTCATCGGCCCCGCCATGGCGGTGTGCCAGGCCGCGTACTTCGCCGCGATCGCCGACACGGGCGTGGCCGTCGCCACGATGGTGACGATGGGGGCCAACCCCGTGCTCGTCGCGGTCGGTGGGCGGGTCTTCCTGCGTGAGCCGTTTAGCCGTACACGCCTGGCCTGCGTCGGGCTGGCCGTCGCGGGCCTCGCCATGCTCGTCGGGGGAGCCGGTCGGTTCACCCCGGCGGGCGTGGGTTACGCCCTGCTGTCGGCGGCGGGCTATTCCGCCGTCACGCTGTTCGCCCGATCGGCGGGGGACGATCGGGGCCGTGCTCTGTGGGGGTTCGTGGCCGGAGCCGTCTGCCTGCTGCCCCTGGCGGCGGCTCACGGCCTGTTTCCGGCGCCCGGTGACGCGGGGGCCACGGTGCTGTTGCTCGCCTATTTGGGGGCCGTTCCGACGGCGCTGGCGTACGGCCTGTTCTTCGCGGGCCTCAGGACGGTGAGCGGCACGACCGCCGCCGTCATCGCGCTGCTGGAACCGCTGGTCGCCGCCGCGATCGGGGTCTTCCTGCTGCGCGAGCACCTCGCCGCGGCCCAGCTCGCGGGAGGGATCACCCTGCTGGCCGCCGTCGCCTGCCTCGCGCGGTCAGAGCTGAACGCCGCCGGTTGAAACGCCCCCGGTTGAACCTGCCGGTTGAAGGCCGCCGGTTGGAGGCCGCCGGTTGGAGGCCGCCGGTTGGAGGCCGCCGGTTGGAGGCTGCGGACTGAACACGGCGGTGCCGTCCGCGCCGCCGTACGGCTTGCCCGCCGTGGAACGGGCCGGGCGGCCGTACGGCGGGCTCGCCGTGGAGCGGGTCCGCCGCGATCTCGGCGCGGGGTGCGACATCCTTTCGCCGGTTACCCGCCAGCGCGCGGTGTCCTATACACTGGCTGGCGTCGCAAGGGGCTATAGCGCAGCTGGTAGCGCACCTCCATGGCATGGAGGGGGTCTGGGGTTCGAGTCCCCATAGCTCCACACAGACGGGCAACCAAAGGCCACCCTCCGGGGTGGCCTTTTTCGTTTCCCGGTGTTTCCTTCCTATGTGCGCGGCACAACTCCCGTGAGAGTGCATAACGGGCTCATCGCATTTGGGGGTGTAGGTCGGGTCTGAAGCCTCCGGCTTCGAGCAGCGATCTGGCGATGTAGTTCGTCAGGTTGCGGAACCCGAGGGCGGAGCCACGGAGGTGCTCGAGCCGGCCGTTTATCGCCTCGGTCGGGCCGTTGCTGGTGCCGGGGCGGTCAAAGAACGCGAGCACGTCGGCGGCGCGCAGCTTCAGCGTCCGGCCGAGCTTGCGGATCTCCTTCAGAGCGGCCGGGACGCCGCTGGCGTCGCCGATCACCCGCACGCCGTTGAACCGGCCAGGGTCGCCGATGAGCACCTGCTTCCCCTCGGCCAGGACCGTGCTGTTGGCGGTATGCCACGATACCCCGAGCCCGGCCGCGACGCGGGCGACGGTGAGGTGGTCGATGACGATGCTCTCCAGCGCCCACCGCAACCCGCCGCGCGACAGCTTCGCCTTCGGCGGTGCGGCCTTCGCGGTGTTCTGCCGCCATCGAGGCGGCAGAACGCGGTCAGGTCAGGGGGCGTCGAAGATAGCGTGGGGCACGTCGAGGTCTTCCGTCGGACGGTGACCGTAGGAACTCCTATCCTGGAGGACCTCGACCCCCGCCCCCGCGACCGCCGCGCGCATCCCGGCTCCACCCTCAACTGTGAAGAGCCGCTTCCCTGCCCACACTTCAGGAGCCGACGATGGATAACGAGATTCAGCTGATCAGTGACGGCGATGGACTGGCGGTCATCGGGAATCCGACGGCTGTCGAACGCTTCCTGGTCTCTGAGGGACTGCCGTCGAAGGACCTCGGACTGCAACGGCTTGGATCTGTTCTCAGTACCGGGGCTGGAGCCGCACGGGCAGGTTCCGAGATTGCCGCCAACTCAGGTCGCTGGGTGAAGCTGACCAGGGAGTCCGCGCAGCTTGTCGACAAGTACGGGCTGAGGGAAAGTTCCAAGACGGGTCTCAGCTCAGGTGTGCTGAAGGGGAACAACGGCCAGATCAAGGGATTCGTCGAATTCGTGAAGGGGCCCGGATCGCTTCTGACCAACCCGGCGATTCTGGCTGGTGCCGCGGGGATCATGGCACAGCTTGCGATGCAACAGACCATGGACGAGATCACCGACTATCTCGCCACGATCGACGAGAAGGTCGACGACGTGCTCCGCGCCCAGAAAGACGCTGTGTTGGCGGACATGATCGGAGTGGACCTCGTGATCGAGGAGGCCATGACCATCCGAGAGCAGGTGGGCCGGGTCTCCGAGGTCACGTGGTCGAAGGTGCAGGCCACGCCGGTGACGATCGCACGAACCCAGGCGTACGCGCTGCGTCAACTCGACGCGCTCGCGGAGAAGATAGAGCACAAGACCAAGATCGGTGATCTCGCCAAGACGTCCAAGGAAGCCGAGTCCAAGGTACAGGAGTGGCTCGCCGTTCTGGCTCGCTGCTTCCAACTGCAGGACGCGATCGCCGTGCTCGAACTCGACCGGGTGTTGGACGCGGCTCCGGAGGAGCTGGACCGGCATCGCCTCGCACTTCGGGCTGCACGGCAGAACCGGCTGGAACTCATCTCACGGAGCACCGAGCGTCTGATGGCCCGCATGGAGGCGGCCGCTGACACGGCCAACACGAAGGTGCTGCTGCACCCCACCACGTCGCGGGCTGTGGTGCATTCGAGCAACCATGTCGAGATCACCGTCGTTGACTTCCACGGGCGGCTCGGGATCGAGCGCGGTCGACAGTCATTGGAGGCGAGACGATGGGTGGACGCGGCCGCGGAGGCGAGGGACAAGGTGCTCGAGACAGGAGCAGAGAGCGTCGATGCCGCCCGGCGCCTCGGTAACGAGACCCTCGACCGGGCCAGATCGGTGACGGGCAAGATCTCCAGCGGGATTGCCGAGCGAGCGCTCCGTCGGCGCGGGGACGACGAGGAAGGCTGAGAGAGCGGCGACCGTCAGCCACGTGGGCTCCCGTTGGACTGGACCATTGAGCCTCTCGGCTCGATATACCTCGACAGGCTTCACTCGAGTTGTTCTGTCCACGTCAGCGGCCCGTCTGAGGTCCTTCCGGTGCTCTATCTGTCACGCCTAAGGTCGTCGAGCAGGGTGGCCGCCTCGGCGAAGGCGTCGTTCACGGTCGCGACGCGGAGGCGAAGCGTTCGGCAAGGTCTCGGCAGTCTCGGACGCTTCGGGGACCGCTCGCTTCCGCCGCGTACGGCCGGGCCACAGTCCAAGCCGCTGCGGCAGCGCCTGCTCTTCTTCGGTCTTGGCGGACTCGGAATCGTCGGACTGCCTTATCGGCCATCCGTCCAAATGGCGCCTGCCGGCCGGGTGGCACACGGGTCATACCGACTGGTCGGTCCGTGTGGCAGGATCGGGCCCATGGTCGATCCTCAAATCGCTCGTCAGGGATGGCGCCGTCTCGAACCCGTGCACGGCATGATCTACTTCGTGCCCGAGGCCAGGGAGCGGTACGCCGCGTTGGGCCTCACCGACTGGCAGAGCGGCTACTTCGCCTCGCGGGCCGCGGCCTTCGGGGCCGCCTCGCCGGAACTGGTCATCGCGACCTTCTACAACTTCTCGCCTCGTCTCATCCGGAAGGCGCTCCCGGCGGCCTGGGGCGTGGTGAGCCCGGACAAGCTGCTGGCCGCCCGGCTCGACGCGGCCGACGCGGCCCTTCGCCGGGCGGACATCCACGCCCGTCCCGATCTGGAGGAGACGCTGGCGCTGGCACGCCGCGCGGCCCTCGCCGCGTGCGAGCGGCTCCCCGGACGTCCGCTGTTCGCCGCCCACGCGGCGCTGAAGTGGCCCGAGGACCCCGTTCTCGCCCTGTGGCACGCCCAGACCCTGCTGCGCGAGTATCGCGGCGACGGCCACATCGCGGTCCTGGCGGCCGAGGAGCTGAGTGGTCTGGAGGCGCTGATCCTCCACGCCGCCGCCGGGGACATTCCCGTCTCCTTTCTGAAGAAGACCCGGGGATGGAGCAGGGAGGAATGGGCCGCCGGGGAGGACGCGCTGCGGTCGCGCGGACTCCTCGGAGAGGGGCCCACGGTCAGCGAGCGGGGCCAGGCGCTCCGACGGCGGATCGAGGAGCGGACCGACGAGCTCGCGCTGCCCGCCTACGCCGCTCTCGGTGAGGAGGGCTGCGAGCGCCTCGCCGTACTGGCGAGAGGGTTCGGCCGGGCGGTGGTCGACGCCGGCCTGCTCACCCTCCCGGCTGATCTGGCCTGACGGGGCTTCCGGCCTGACGGGCGTCAGGTGCGGAACGCATTGTGCCCGCCCCGGCGCGCGGAGCGGGCACGACTGCTGTGACGGATCCTGCCTACACAGGGATCTGCCTGATCAGTTGTTGTTGATGAACTGCTGGGCCAGCTGGTTGCCGAGGGTCACGGCCTGGCTGTGGTTCTCCTCCTGAGCGACCTTGGTGCCGGAGCCGGTGAAGACGATGTACGTCACGCCGGAGTCGGTGCCGCCGTTGCTCGGGTCGGGGTTGATGCCCAGGTCGGAGGCCGTCTTGTAGGACGCCTCACCGATGATTCCGGTGGGGCCGGTGTCGCCCATCACCGCGTATTCGACCTTCCCGTTGTAGATCACCGCGATGACGGTGCCACAGCCGATGCCCTTGGTCGTGTAGTTCCAGATGCTGCTGGAGCTCGGGACCACGACGTACGGCAGGGTCGCGGCGTTGAGCGGGGAGCCGCCGCTGGTGTGGCAGGCGGTGTCGTTCTGGTAGCAGCAGTCGGTGTTCTCGTTGCACTGCGTGGTGCGGACGCCGTCACAGTCGATGTCCATGTCGGCCTGCCAGTACACCGCGCCGGTCTTGTTGCACACCGGCACGGTGGCGCTGCCGGAGTCGCTGTCGGTCTTGTACTTGCCGTTGGAGATCTGCTGGCAAGTCGTGATCTTGGCGAGCAGCTGGTCGGCGGTCACGGTGCCGCCACTGCCGCTGGTGGTGGTGCCGGTCACGCTGGAGCTGTGGCCCGACTCGTTACCGGCCGCGTCGACGGCGGTGACGTTGTAGGTGTGCGACGTCGAGGCGGACAGGCCCGAGATCGTCGCCGTGGTGCCGCTGGGCGACGCCACGACGGTGCCGCCCTCGTAGACCCGGTAGCCGGTGACGCCCACGTTGTCGGTGGACGCGCTCCAGGAGAGCGAGATGCTCGACGACGTGGTGCCGGTGACCTGGAGGCCGCCGGGCACGGTGGGCGCCTGGGTGTCCCCGCCGCCTCCGCCGCCGCCGGTGACGTCGATCTTGTCGACGTTCGGGCCGCCGTTCGCGGTGGTGGCGGTGGCCCGGATGGTGTTGGCGCCCGCGTTGAGGTTCGCGGTGACCGAGCTGGTGGCCCAGGTGTCCCAGTTGGTCGTGCTGTTGAACGCCTTGTTCGCGGAGACGACCGTGCCGTTGACGGCGATGTCCATCGGCCGGTTGACGGTCGTGCCGTTGGCGTACCGGAACGTGATGGTGGAGCTTCCGGCGGCCGCGGCGTTGACCGTCCACTGGATGTAGCTTCCGGCCACGTTCGTGTAGTCCACGAAGCCGGTGCCGGTGAAGCCGAGATGGTTGCTGAACACGCCGGCCTGCGACAGGGTCGCGTCCTCGGCCTGGTACGCCGTCACCGGGGCGTCGGGGGTGGTGGCGTCGATGTAGTCGAGGTTGGGGTTGCCGTTCACGCTCGTGGACGTGATCCGGACCTTGTTCGCCCCGGCGTTGAGGTTCGTCGTGAGCGTGTAGGTGGCCCACGTGTCCCAGTTGGTCGTGCTGTTGAACGACTGGTTCGCGGCGACGACCGTGCCGTTCACCGCGATGTCCGCGGGCCGGTCGATGGTGGTGCCGTTGGCGTACCGGAACGCCAGCGTGGCGCTTCCGGCGAACGAGGAGTTCACGGTCCACTCGGTGTAGCTGCCCGTCACGTTGTCGCCGTTGACGAAGCCGGTGCCGGAGAAGTTGAGATGGTTGGACTCCACCACTCCCTGGGAGATAGTGGCGTTCTCCGCCTCCAAACGGGTGGTCGCCGCGCTCGCGGAGCCTGTGACGAACAGACCCGCGGCTGCGACGCTCAGCGTCAGCAGCGCTGATGCGAAGCGGGGGGCTCTTCGCATCGCTCACCTCCTGAAAATTAGGAAGCCTTCCTAACAATTGGCCGCTACGCTAGGCCCGAGTCAGAACCAGGTCAAGAGGAGACAAAGACCGGAAAGGACTTTCCCGTCAGGACATGTACGGCTATGCCGGTGCGGTCAGGGGAAAGCCGGGGTTGTGGCAGACGCGACGCTCGCGGCGGCACGGTTGTGCCGGTAGCCCGATCGGCGCCTTCGGGCGCAGCGCATGATCACGGTGGTCGTTCCCGCACGTCAGCGGCCGGGGCGGGAACATGTGCATGATCACGGCGCTTGGTTTCGCACGTCAGTGGCCATGCGGGGGAACCTGTGCATGATCACGGCGAGAAGTGGGGGGCGTGGGCGAAAACGTTTGCATGATCTCCTCATAACGACCGGAGATATCTTGATATATCAAGGCGAGCTGGCTAACTTCGAGCAAGTGACACCGGAAGAGCTGCGCAGCCATCGCTGGTACGGAACCGACAGCCTCAGATCGTTCAGCCACCGGGCACGGACACGGCAGCTCGGTCTGTCGGCTGAGGAGCATCTCGGCAAACCGGTCATCGGCATCCTCAATACCTGGAGCGAGCTCAACCCCTGCCACATGCATCTGCGCGACCGCGCGGAGGACGTCAAGCGCGGCGTGTGGCAGGCGGGCGGCTACCCGGTGGAGCTGCCGGTCATGGCGGTGGGGGAGACCTTCCAGAAGCCGACGGCCATGCTGTACCGGAACCTTCTCGCGATGGAGACCGAGGAGGTGCTGCGCTCCTACCCGCTGGACGCCGCCGTGCTGATGGGCGGCTGCGACAAGACGACCCCGGCCCTGATCATGGGCGCGATCAGCGCGGACCTGCCGGTGATCTTCGTGCCCTGCGGGCCGATGGTGCCGGGCGACTGGCAGGGCCGCAGGCTCGGCAGCGGCAGCGACATGTGGAAGTACTGGGCCGACAAGCGCGCCGGGCTCATCACGGACGAGCAGTGGGCGGAGATCGAGGAGGGCATCGCCCGCTCGCCCGGCCACTGCATGACGATGGGCACGGCCTCGACGATGACGTCGGTGGCCGAGGTGCTCGGGCTGACCCTGCCGGGCGCGGCGTCCATCCCCGCGGTGCTCTCCGCGCACACCCGCATGGCGGCCGCGAGCGGGCGCCTGGCCGTCAAGCTGGCCTGGGACGACGTGCGGCCCTCCACCCTGCTCGACGAGCGGGCCTACCGCGACGCGCTGACCACAGTCCTCGCCCTCGGCGGATCGACCAACTCGGTCATCCACCTCATCGCGATGGCCCGCCGCAGCGGCGTGGACCTGACGCTCGACGACTTCGACGCCGCCGCCCGCGAGGTGCCGGTCCTCGCCGACGTACGGCCCAGCGGGGCGTTCCTGATGGAGGACTTCTACCGGGCGGGCGGCCTGCCCGCGCTGCTCCACCGCGTCGCGGACCTCCTCCACCTCGACCGGCCCACGGTCAACGGCCAGGGCATCGCCACGCGGGAGCCGTACGACGAGAAGGTCATCAGGCGCCGGGACGATCCGCTGTCGCCCGAGGGCGGCCTCGCCGTCCTGCGGGGGAACCTCGCACCCGGCGGCGCGGTGATCAAGCACATCGCGGCGGACCCCCGGCTCCTCAAGCACACCGGCCCGGCGGTGGTGTTCGAGAGCCACCGCGACCTGTTGCGCCGGATCAACGAGGTGCCGGCCACTCCGGACAGTGTGCTCGTGCTGCGCGGCTCGGGCCCCAGGGGCGGCCCCGGCATGCCGGAGCACGGGATGCTGCCGATCCCCGACCACCTGCTCAAGCAGGGCGTGCGCGACATGGTGCGGATCTCGGACGCCCGGATGAGCGGGACCAGCTACGGCGCGTGCGTGCTGCACGTGGCCCCCGAGTCGCACGTCGGAGGCCCGCTCGCGCTGGTCAGGGACGGCGACCTGATCACGCTCGACGTCGAGGCGCGCAGGCTCACACTGGAGGTCCCGGAGGAGGAGCTGGCCAGAAGACGCGCCGAGTGGACGCCGCCCGAGCCGTACTATTCGCGTGGGTACGGCGCGATCTACGACAGGCACATCCTCCAGGCGGACGAGGGCTGCGACTTCGACTTCCTGGCGGGCACGAAGGGAGCGCCGGAACCCGAGGTCGACTGAGAACGTTTGTCAGGACCCGCGCCGGGCACCCGAGGCGCGCGGCGTCGCACCACCATGGACTGAGCACGGCGGAGTATTGGTATATCCATATACATGACCGCTGAGCACGTCCTGCAGCCGGTGGCGCGTTCGACCACGCGCACCGACCTTGTCGCCGACTCCATCCGCGCCGCCATCCTGTCCGGCCGGATCAAGCAGGGGGAGACGCTGGTCGAGCGCCGTCTCGCCGACCAGCTCGGGGTCTCGAAGACTCCCGTCCGAGAGGCGCTCATCGGCCTGGCCTCCACCGGCCTCGTCGTCATCAGTCCCAACCGCGGCGTGACCGTTAGGGTCGTCGGGCCCGACGACGTCCGGAAGGCGTACGAGGTGCGGCTCCTCACCGAACCATGGGCGATCGGCCGCACGGCCAGGGCGGCCGATCCTGCCGTCGTAGCGGACGCCAGGAAGGCCCTCGACGAGGCCAGGGAGCTGCTGGCCGGGGCCGACATGACCGCGATGAGCCTCGCCAACCGGCGGTTCCACCGCGAGCTCTACTCGGGCTGCGGCAACGAGCTGGTCGTCACCCAGCTCGACAACCTCCAGGACCTCGCCGCGCTCGGCACCGTCACCGTGCTGTGGAAGCACTGGCCCACCTGGCGGGAGGAGTACGAGGAGCACGAGGCCATCCTCGCCGCCGTGGAGGCGGGCGACGGCCCGCTGGCCGAGCGTCTGACGCGCAAGCACATCAAACGCTCGGTCCTCCATCTCTCAAGGGCGCGTTGACGCCGGGGCTCGGCGACCGGCACCGAGCCCCCTGCGCGGTCAGAGCTGGGACAGGGAGAACGACCAGATCCCGCGGCCGTGGGTCGCGGCGTAGACCTTCTGGTCGGAGGGGGAGTATTCCACGTCCGTCACCGCGGTCGTGGGCAGGTTGCCGCCCAGGCGCGTCCAGCCGGTGGCGGCGGCGGGGCGGTAGACGGCGCCGAGGTCGGTGGCGAGGACCAGCCCGCCGGGCACGATGGACAGCGCGTTGGCCGGCACGTCGGGCAGGTTGGCGGAGATGTCCTTCCACGTCGTCCCGCCGTCGGTGGACTCGTAGACGTGGCCGACCCCCGCGCCCGGACCCTCCGTCCAGCGGCGGGAGAAGCCGTTGATCGCCACGATCACGTGCCGCGGGTCGGCGGGGTCGGCGGCGAACCCTGAGATATAGCGGTTCGGCAGGACCGAGCCGTCCGAAGGGAGCGTGAGCTGGCGCCAGCTCGCCGGGTCGTCGAAGCGGCCCACCGCTATGCCGCGGCCGAAGCCGGCGTTGTTGCAGGGACCGCACCACCCGACGTACGCGGTGCCCTGGGACATCGCGACCGCGGTGGCGACGTGGCCGGCGCCGAGGTCGAAGAGGTTCTTCCACTGCTTGCCGTCGCTGATCGCGAAGCCCGCGGTGTTGATCCACACGTGCTGCCCGCCCGCAATCCAGCGGTTGACGTCGCTGACGTCCCTGCCGAAGGGGGCGATGAACCGGGCCGGCTCGTCGCCGGCGCTGCTGGTGTACGGCTGGATGTCCTTGGAGGAGGAGTGTTCCTCGTCGAGCGCGCCGGGGTTGACGTTGCAGTTGAGCGTGACCCGCATGGCGAGGTAGACGTACTCCTGCACCTGGCGGCAGCCGTTGGCCGGGTCGGCCATCGAGTCGCCGCCGTCGCCGCCGAAGTTGGAGCCCATGACGGTGTCGCCGGGCCGCAGCACGGACGCGCCGTTGTCCTGCAGGCCGCCGGAGACCGCGACGCCGGCGCCGTCCTTGCCGACCGCCACGGCGTAGTACTGCAGGGCGTCCATGGTGCCGTCGGACAGGCTCTGCCAGTCAGTGGCGTTGCCGTGGGCGTTGGTCACGCCGCGCAGTGGCCGCCGGTAGACGCCTCCGTCGTTGCCGACGTAGACGTAGCTCTTGCCCTGGTAGGAGCCGATGGCGACAGAGTGCTGGTCGGGGTGGGTGCTCTTCGGGCACGTGTTGGAAGCGTCGTCGATCGCCCAGCAGTCGAAGCCGAAGTTCCAGTACGGCCCGACGGTCTTCCAGGTGGCCCCGCCGTTGGTGGTCTCGTACACCTCTTCCAGGCCGGCGTAGACGTGCCGGGCGTCCGTCGGGTCGACGATGAGGAACTGGTTGTACCAGGCCTGGACGCCGGGGCCGTATCCCTTGCCGCTCTCGGCCTGCTTCAGCGCGGAGCCGGAGTTGGCCAGCTTCGTGGAGTCGGCGATCTTGTTCCAGGGTCCGGCGGGGGAGCCGCTGGGCGAGACGTAGATGCCGTCCAGGTAGCTGTTCACCGTGCCCACGGCCTTGTTGAGCAGCTTCGGCGACTGGTTGATCGCATACAGCGTGCGGGCGTCGGAGCTGTAGGCGAAGGTGACGTAACCGACGTCGTCGGCGGGCATGGCGCCGCCCGGGTTGACCTTCTGCCAGCTCGCCGGGCCGCGCGTGTAGTCGGCCGTCTCGTAGAACCCGTTGTAGGTGTCGCCGCTGCGCCAGCCGATCGCCGCGATCACGTGCTTGGGGTTGAGCGGGTCGATCGCGATGTCGTTGGCGATGTTCTTGTAGGGGGCGTTCGGGTCACCGGCCTTGGACCCGCCGGCGAGGTAGTCGGGGTTGGGCGTGAACTCCATGTGCCAGGCGCCGGCGGCCGTCGAGGCGTCGTGGCTCCACACGCCCGCGCTCGTCGCCACCCACACTTTGCCGCCGCCGAACCGCATGCCGCGGATCGTGGTGCTCTCCAGTTCGGTGCCGCCCACCCGGTTGCCCGGTGTGAAGGAGCCGGTGGTGGGGTCGGCGAGGCGGTACACGCCCGAGCCGACGAAGGAGGTGGCGCCGGTGTTGCCCTCGCCCGTGGCGTACCAGAGCGAGCCGTCGGCCGCGAGTCAGGTTCGCGGAGGACAGGCTCGGCAGGCCGTCGGCGATGGGCGTCCACTTGCCGCCGCCGGTGGCGGATCGCCACACGCCGCCGTCGGCTCCGGCCGCATAGACGTGGCCCTTGCCGTCGGCGGCGAGGCCGGTGACCCGCCCGGTGACCAGACCGGCGCCGCCGGAGGAGTTGGACGCGTAGTCGCGGTAGCGCGGGTCGTCGGCGTCGTAGGGGACCTTCGTGGTCTCGGTCCAGCCGCCCTTGGTCGCCTGCAGGCCCTGAAGCTGGGTGAAGGCCGCGCCGTACGCGCCGGGGGAGACGATGCCGGGGGCCGTCCTGGCCTCCGCCCACTGCGCCGCGATGGTCGAGGCCTCGAAGGCCTCCTGGCCCGCTTCGGCCGGGTCCTCCCCGGCCATCATCTCCATGCGCTCCTTGGCCTGCATCGGCCGGCCCGCTCCTGGCTCTTTCCTCAGCCCGAGCTCTTCCAGCAACTCGTCGCCGCCGACCGCGAGCGTCCCGCCTGTGCCGAGGAGCAGAACCGCGGCAGCGGCCGCTACCCATCGAGCACGTGAGGTACGTAGGGGAAACGCCACTCTAACAGCCCTCCGTGGCCTATTTTCCGGCCCCACAGATGTGGGGCCATCGTCCCGATTAAGGCGTTACAGGGCGGCGAGCGCTAGGTCATGAAGCGTCACATAATTGCAACAGACTGGACAAGGCGTCAGGAATGATGAAAGCCGCTACTTGAGCCGGCCGGAAGTGCACCGCCCGACCGCGCCGGACTTCACCTGCTAGAGGAGGGTGCGGAGGATGGCGGCGACCTCTTCGCGGTCGGCGGGGGACAGCTCGGAGATCGGCGGGCGTACGGCGCGGCCGCACACGCCGAGCTGAGCCAGCGCCTCCTTGATGACGGACACGTTGTGCTCGCTGGCGTTCCTGGCCCGCAGGTCCTCGATGGGCTTGAGACGCCGCCACAGCTCCAGCGCCTTGGCCTGGTCGCCCGCCCGCAGCAGTTCGAGCAGCTCCACGGACAGCTCGGGGACGATCACGGCCAGGCCCGAGGTGAACCCCTCGGCGCCGCCCGCCCAGAAGAACGGGGCCCAGCTCTCAGCGAGGCCGCAGACCCACACCAGCTCGCTGAGCGCCGCGGCGTGGACGGCGAACGCCACGGGGTCCGGCACGGCGTACTTGATGCCGACGACGTTCGGGCAGTGCCGTACGAGCTCCTGGAGAGCCCTGGTGGTCACGACGGGGGAGCGGATGTAGCAGACCAGCCCCAGGTCCGGCACGGCCTCGGCGATCGCGCGGTGGTAGTCCGTCCAGCCCTCCTCGGACTGGTACGGATGGACCGGCTGGTGGATCATGACACCCTGGCAGCCGAGGTCCTGCGCCTCGCGGGCGAGCCGTACGGCACGGTGCACGTCGTGGCCCACACCGGCGATCACGACGGCGTCCGGGGCGGCCTCGCGGGTCAGCGTCACGGCCCGGGTGAGCTCCTGGTCGCTCAGTGAGTAGAACTCGCCGGTGTTGCCGTTGGGGGTGAGGGCCTGGACGCCGCCGCGCACGAGGCGGTCGATCGCGGCCTGGTAGGCCGGCTCGTCGATCCGGTCGTCTGGGGCGAACGGTGTGACCGTCACCGCGACGACGGAGCGCAGCGCCTGCCGGACATCATCGATCATCGGGAAATCTCCTCGGGCTCTGACCTGTGTCGATATCTGGTATATCAGTACACCGCCATCTTGACCTATTGACATGTTTCACAAACGTTTCCAACATAGGGCCACTATGGAAGGTGCACGAGAGGTAACGCGGGCGGCCACGATCCACGCCGTGGCCGCACTCGCCGGTGTTTCGCCATCCACCGTCTCTCGTGCGCTCAACTCCCCAGGGCTCGTCAATGCCGTCACCCGGCAGCGCGTGCTCGAGAGCGCCGAGCAGCTCGGGTATCAACCGAACCGGGCTGCTCGGTCGCTCGTCCTGGGCCGGACCTCGAATCTCGGCCTGATCGTCCCCGACATCGCCAACCCGTTCTTCACGCCTTTCATCAAGGCGGTCCAGGCCCAGGTGCGGCAGGCCAGCTACTCGCTCTTCCTCGCGGACACCGACGAGGACGTCGAGGTCGAGGTCGAGGCCGCCAGGGCCATGGCAAAGCAGGTGGACGGCATGATCCTGTGCGCTCCGCGTATGCCGGGCAACCGGCTCAGGTCCATCGCCGTCCACACGCCCGTCGTCATCGCCAACCGGCAGAGCCGTACGGCTCCGGCGGTCACGATGGACATCGGGCCGGGCGTCCGGCAGGCGGTCGCCCACGTCCACGCGCTCGGTCACCGCCGGTGCGCCTTTCTTTCAGGGCCCCGAGGCTCGTGGTCCAACCAGCAGCGGCTGCGCTTCTTCACGGCCGCCTGCCAGGCGCAGGGCGTCGAGCTGATCGTCCTCGGGCCCTTCGAACCCGTCTTCGGCGGCGGCTATCGGGGAGCGGACGAGGCCGTCGCCGCGGGCGTGACTGCGATATTCGCGTACAACGATCTCGTCGCCCTCGGCGTCATGTCGCGGCTGAACGACCGGGGGATCCGGGTCCCCGGCGAGATGAGCGTGCTCGGATTCGACGACATTCCGATGGCGTCGATGATGAACCCTCCCCTGACCACGGTGATGATGCCGATCACCGCCGTGGCCAGGGCGTCCGCCTCGATGCTCCTCACCCTGCTCGGCGGCAACGGCCCGCCGCGCCCGGCGGCGCAGGAGCTCGCGGCCCGTCTGGTGATCCGGAGCACCACGGAAAGCGCGGCCCGCCCAACCGGGCTCTGAGGAGGGCTGGGGACCGTGCTGGTGGCCGACGGCACCCAGATCGCCGCCCAGGTGAAGGAGGTCTCACCGGAGTGACGGTGATTTGACAAGCGCCTTGACTCCAGCTAAGGCGAAATGTCGTGTTTACAGCGATACGCCTTGACTTGAATGGGTCCAGACCCCTATTTAAGAGAAGGTAAAGTCGGCTGATCACCAATGGTGGCGAGATGACAATCGAATCCGGTGCGGGTAACGACCGCCGGGAGTACCGTGCACTGCAGGCCGAGGCGTTCAATCGCATCGGCGGCCGATACGACGAGGCGTTCCCGCACAAGGACGGACAGATCGCCGCAGGTGAGTGGCTGATCAAGCAACTCCAGCCCGGTGCCCGCGTCCTCGACGTCGGATGCGGCACCGGCTCTCCGACCGCCCAGCAGTTCGCCGAAGCGGGCTGCGAGGTGACCGGCGTCGACATCTCGCCCGTGATGCTCGACCTGGCCAGGAGAAACGTTCCGGAGGCCACCTTCCTCGAGCTCGACGTCCTGGAGCTCGACGGCTCGCTCGGCACCTTCGACGCCGTGACCGCGTTCTTCGCGCTGCTGATGCTGCCGCGCGCCGATATCGTCGCCGCGCTCGGCAGGATTCACTCCGTGCTCGCCCCGGGCGGCCTGTTCTCCCTGAGCATGGTGGAAATCGACCTCGACGACGTGCCTTTCCAATTCCTCGGCGCGCCGGTGAGGGTCACCGGATATCTGCGCGACCAGTTGCGCGAGGTCGTCGAGGACGCCGGGTTCAGCGTTCTGACGGAGAACCATATCTCCTACGCCCCGGCGACGACGCAGGCGCCACCGGAAATTCAGCTGTTCTTCAATTGCCGCCGCAACCAATTCTGAGGGGCGGGCGTCCACCGTGTCGTGGGACGGGGACTCGCTCGCGTTCCTCACCTTCATGAGTGAGGCCGTCCAGGCCATCGGCGACAGCTCGACTCCGGAGCAGGCGACCAAGATGCTCTGTGAGGCGGCGGTGCCGCGGCTGGCCGACGCCGCGGCGGTCTACGTGGACGGCGGCCCGCAGCACCGGCTGGATCCCGAGGGGCGGCTGCCGCCGCGGTGGGGCGGCGACCGCCCGTGCGGCCCCGCCGTGCTCGACGAGCACCTCCTGGCGGTCCCGCTCCGCGCGTACGGCACGCCGGTCGGCTGTGCCGTGCTCGCGAGAGACCGGGAGCGGGTGGCCTTCGGCAGGGCCGACCTCCTCGCCGCCGAGCAGCTCGGCGTGCCGGCCGCGCTGACCATCTTCCACGGCCGCCTGCACCGGCAGCAGCTGGAGACGGTCGAGACCCTGCAGCGCGGCATCCGCCCCGGCAGCCCGCCGGAGCTCCCCGGGCTGGAGATCTCCTTCCGCTACCAGCCCGCCGCCGAGCGGGTGGGCGGCGACTGGTTCGACGTCATCCCGCTGCCCGGCAGCCGGGTCGCCCTCGTCGTGGGCGACGTGATGGGCCACGGTCTTCCGGCGGCGGCGGTGATGGGCCGGCTCCGCACCGCCGTGCAGACCCTGGCCTCGCTCGACCTGCCGGCCGAGCAGGTGCTCCACTCCCTGGACGAGATCGCCCAGCGGCTCGCCGCCCAGACGCTGACGACCTGCGTCTACTGCGTGTACGACCCGGTGCTCCGCCGCTGCACGATCGCCAGCGCGGGGCACCTGCCGCCCATCCTCGTCGGGGCGGACGGCAAGGCGGAGGTGCTCTGCCCGCCGCGGTGCCCTCCCATCGGCCTTGGGCGCACGCCGTTCGAGACCATGGAGATCGCCGCGGAGGACGACAGCATGCTCGTGCTCTACACCGACGGGCTCGTGGAGCAGCGGGGCCAGGACATCGGCCACAGCGTCGAGGCGCTGCGCGAGAAGCTGTCTCGCGGCGCGCCCATCGAGGAGGTGTGCGACGGCGTGGTGCCCTCGGCCCGGGCGGACGACGTGACGCTGCTCGCCATCCGGTTCAAGGGCGTCCCGAGCCACAACGTCGCCCAGTGGCTGATGGAGCCGCAGCCGATGACGGCGGGCCGGGTGCGCGGCCTGGTCCGCAGGACCCTGACCTCCTGGGGCCTCGAACGGATGATCCCGGTCGCCCAGTTGCTGGCCTCCGAGCTCGTCACCAACGCCGTGCGGCAGACGTCCCGGCCGATCACCATCAGGCTGCTGCGGACCGACGCCCTGCTGTGCGAGGTCAGCGACGACGACCACCGGATGCCGATCCTGCGCGAGCCCGGCGTGCTCGACGAGGACGGCCGGGGGCTCTACCTCGTCAGCCAGCTCGCCGAACGCTGGGGGACGAGCCGGGTCGCCGGAGGGAAGACGGTCTGGTTCTCCATGCCCATCCCGCTCGCCCGCTGATAGGCTCCTGGATACCGACTGGTCGGTTCGGAGGGGTTCATGCGAGTTCGGGACAGGGTCGCCGTCGTGACCGGCGCCGCGAATGGCATCGGCCGGGCCATGGCGCTCCGGTTCGCCGCCGAGGGGGCGGCCGGGGTGCTGGTCGCCGACCTGGACGAGGCGGGAGCCACCGCCGTCGCCGGGGAGATCGGCGACCGGGCGATCGCCGTACGGGCCGATGTGACTGTGGAGGACGACGTCAGGTCGCTCGTGGACACGGCAGAGCGGGCGCTCGGGCCGGTGGACCTGTTCTGCTCCAACGCCGGGATCATCACCGGCCACGGCCTGGAGGAGGCGTCCGACCTGGAGTGGAGCCGGACCCTCGCGGTCAACACCATGGCCCACGTGTACGCCGCTCGCGCGGTGGTGCCCCGCATGGTGGAGCGCGGCGGCGGCTACCTGCTGAACACCTGCTCGGCCGCCGGGCTGGTCAGCTGCCCCGGAGACGCGCCGTACGCCGTGAGCAAGGCGGCCGCGATCTCCTTCGCGGAGTGGCTGGCCATCCACTACATGGCCAAGGGCATCCGGGTCAGCGTGCTCTGCCCGCAAGGGGTCCGGACCGCGATGATGCGTCAGGGTCTTGAGGAGGACCACATCACGGCGAGGGCGGTCGAGGCGTCCGGGGCGGTCCTCGACCCGGAGGACGTGGCCGGGCACGTCATCGACGGCCTGGACGCGGAGCGGTTCTACATCTTCCCGCATCCCGAGGTGGCCGACTTCGTCCGGATGAAGGTGGACGACCCGGACCGGTGGCTCAGCGGCATGTCGCGCTTCGTGGAGTCGCTCTCACGGTGAGCCTCGCCAACCCCGGGCGGTGGCGTGGCCCCGGCCGATAGCATCCACGCGTGATCATCCGGGTGCTCATCGTCATCGCGCTGATCGGAACCGCGGGCTGTGCCGCGTCAGGTCCGGCCGTCCCCCGGAGCACACCGGCCGTACACGTGACGCCCGCTCCCGCGGCCTCACCGCCGGTCACGCCGGCGGCCGCCCCCCAGCCGCACCCGCTCGTACGGCACGGCCGGCGGGGCTCCGGAATGGTCGCGCTGACCTTCGACGCCGACATGACGACGTTCATGGAGCGGCAGCTCGACAGCGGCGAGGTCGGCAGCTACGCCAACCCGAGGCTTCTCGCCGAGCTGCGCCGGTTGAAGGTCCCCGCGACGATCTTCCTCACCGGACTGTGGATCAAGCGCTATCCGCGCGTGGCCGCCGGCCTCGCCCATGACCCGCTCTTCGAGCTGGGCGACCACTCCTACGACCACCGGGCCTTCGCGACCCCGTGTTACGGCCTGGGCGAGACCGACGACATGGCCGCGAGCGTCAGCCGTACGGAACGGCTCCTCGACCGCCTCGCCCCCGGCCATCCGAAGTTCTTCCGCTTCCCCGGGGGCTGCTTCGACAAGGCGGCGCTGAAGGCCGTGAAGAGGCAGGGGGTGACCCCCGTGCAGTGGGACGTGATCGGCGGGGACGCCTTCGCGACCTCCAAGGAGGCGATCGTGCGCCAGACCCTCGCT
This sequence comes from Planotetraspora sp. A-T 1434, assembly GCF_025420585.1. GTDB lineage: Bacteria > Actinomycetota > Actinomycetes > Streptosporangiales > Streptosporangiaceae > JAOEGB01. Next base: position 63,983 of record NZ_JAOEGB010000008.1, read on the forward strand.
AACGCGCGGGACGGTTCGATCGTCGTCCTCCACCTCGGCGGCGGCAAGCCGTCGGGCCTCACCGACGACGCGGTCCCGGCGATCGTCAAGGGCCTGCGCAAGCGCGGGCTCCGGCTCGTCAGGCTGTCGGAGCTGCTCGGCTATTCGCGGTAGGCCTGCAGGGCGCCGATGAAAACCTCCAGGCCGGACTCGAACCACTTGTCGCCGCCCCCGCTTTCCAGATCACGCCGTGGGAACGGTTTGCAGTCGCTTGGATGAAGGGCCCGGCCAGGCCGTACGGCACGCAGTCGTAAGGGGTGAACCGAATGGAGGCGCTCATGAGGCCGCGTGTTCTCATCCTGGTCATCGCCCTGCTGATGCTCGCCGCCGCCTGTGGAGGCGGGGGCAGCGAACGAGCTCCGGACTACCGGCCCACCCGGGCGCCGGCCCCGCCGACCGCGGGCCTCCCGGCCGACTCCTCGGCGGGCCTTCCATCCGGCTCCGCCGAGAGGGACGCCACCTCCCAGCAGATTTCCACGTTCGCCCTCGACGTCGACACCGCGTCGTACGGCTACGCCCGCCGGGCCATCCAGGAAGGGAGGTGGCCCGAGCCCGGCCAGGTCCGGACCGAGGAGTTCGTCAACGCCTTCCGCCAGGACTACGCCGAGCCCGGCGACAACGGCTTCGCCGTACACGTCGACGGCGCCCGGACCGACGGCGGCGCGCTGGTCCGGGTGGGGCTGCAGACGCGCCGGACGGAGGCGGCGGCCCGCAAGCCGGCCAACCTCACGTTCGTCGTCGACGTGTCCGGGTCGATGGCCGAGCCCGGCCGCCTCGACCTGGTCCGCGACGCCCTGCACACACTGGTCGACCAGCTGATGCCGGGGGACGAGGTCTCCATCGTGTCCTTCAGCGACTCCGCCCGGCTGATCATCCCGATGGTCCCGGTCTCCGAGCGCTCCCGGTTGCACGCGGCGATCAACGAGCTGGCCGTCGACGGCTCGACCAACCTGGAGCAGGGCCTGGTCACCGGCTACCAGGAGGCGTCCCGTGCCTTCCGGCTCGTGGCGACCAACCGGGTCATCCTCCTCTCGGACGGCCTCGCCAACACGGGTGAGACCGACTGGCAGGGCATCCTCAACCGCGTCCGCGACTACGCCGGCAAGCAGGTCACGCTGCTGTGCGTCGGCGTCGGCCGCGAGTACGGCGACCAGCTCATGGAGCAGCTCGCCGACAACGGCGACGGCTCGGCCGTCTACGTCAGCTCGCTCGACCAGGCGCGCAAGGTCTTCGTCGAGCAGCTGCCCGCCACCCTGGATGTCCGGGCCCGTGACGCCAAGGCCCAGGTCGTGTTCAACCCGGGAGCGGTCGAGTCGTACAGCCTTCTCGGGTACGAGGACCGGCAGATCGCGCCGGAGGAGTTCCGCGACGACTCCCGTGACGGCGGAGAGGTCGGTCCCGGCCACTCCGTGACCGCGCTCTACTGGGTGCGGCTGCGGCCTGGGGCGTCCGGACAGGTCGCGACCGCGACCGTGCGCTGGCTCGACCCCGACAACCGCCGGCCCTCCGAGGCCAGCCGCTCGGTGGAGACCGGCGACCTGTCCCGCGACCTGTGGAGCTCCACCAAGCCCAGGCTCCAGGTGGACGTGGTCGCCGCCGCCTTCGCCGAGCACCTCCGCTCACACTGGACCCCCGGCGCCGGGCGCTTCGGGATCAGCCTGGACGACCTCGGCACCCGGGCCGCCCGCCTCGCCGCCACCACCGAGGACCCCGACGTGAGCGAGCTGGCCGACCTCATCGCCCGGGCGAAGTCCCTCGGCTGATCGAGTACGACCCGGTCCGTGAAGTCCTATACACTGGCGTGGCGCCGCTGACGGTGGCGTCACCAAAGGGGCTATAGCGCAGCTGGTAGCGCACCTCCATGGCATGGAGGGGGTCTGGGGTTCGAGTCCCCATAGCTCCACCATACGCAGGGCCGTTTTAGTCAGCTCGGGAACGGTTGACGAAATCCCGTCTGATCGACTTGATCGGATGGATTTCCTCGCCCCGGTCAAGGGCACCAGGAGTCGTTGATGCACCGGCCGGACCCATTGCGGACGGTGCGCCTGTCTGAATACGAAGCGGTTTCCACGTATCTGTCGTTACTGAGCGACCATCAAACTCGGCGACGTCGTGGCCGCGGCCGCCCAGCACGGCTCGGGCATCGGCGGCAGGTCGGCAGAGCTGGACGTCAACGGACACCGGTTGTTCATCAGACGTGTTCCCCTGACCGACCTTGAAATCCGAAACCAAACGGACACCATATCCCGCTGAAGAGCTTGGGCAGGTCGCGGTGAACGCCTTGCCTCTGTCAGTTTGGCAGCTCAGTGAGAGGCCACGCCGACGGAGCTGGGCATCTGGCATCCTTCAATAAATCGAGGTTAATCTTAGTTTTATGAAGGTTATGCCGCCGCCGTTGCTACCGATCTTCCGGTCGGAGGCGCAGGTCAGAGTCCTGACGTGGGTGCTGCTCCATCCCGAGGACGAGCTGTCGATCACGGCGCTCGCGGACCGCCTCGGTCTTCCTTGGCTCACCGTGCAGCGAGAGGCGGGTCGCCTGGCCGAGGCCGGCGTCCTGACCGAGCGGGTCGTGGGGCGGGCGCGCCTGCTCTCGGCGAATACGGACAGTCCCTATTATGCTGCGCTGAGTCAGCTAGTCGGATATGCTTTCGGCCCGGCCACGGCGATCGCTGAGGCGTTCGACGGGATGCCGGACGTGTACCAGGTACTGATCATCGGCTCATGGGCGGAGCGATTTCTCGGCGAAGCGGGCGTCCCGCCTCGTGACGTCGACGTGCTTGTGGTGGGCGATCCGCCCCGACGGGACGTCCGTCGCCTCAACGAGGAACTGGAAGAGTGCTTGGGGCGCTCGGTCCAGATCACAGTTGTTCCCCCTCGCGAATGGGAGGAGGCGACAACGGGGTTCGTTCGCGAGGTTCTGGGCCGGCCGCACCTGGTCGTCGTCCGGAACGAGAGGGAGTGAAGCAGGTTGTCGCCAGCGCGGGTGACACTTCAGCAGCTGCTGGACGAAGGAGTTGTGGAGCCCGTCGCTCGCGATGAGGACGCATGCCGCGTCCTCATCGACCAGGCGGCTCGCCATGTCCGCACCGCGAGCGCCGGTATCGGACTCGGCGACAGTGAAGGCGGGCTCCAACTCGCTTATGACGCGTGCAGGAAGACCTGCCTCGCTCTCATCCTGGCCATTGGCTTGAGGCCCAAAGACGAGCAGGGATCCCATGCGGTGACCTTCGAGGCTGCGGCCGCCATCGCCGCCAACTTCGGCGCGAGGGACGTCGTCGGCGACGCCGGCCGCCTCCGTTACGTACGGCATGGCGTCGAATACCGGGCGGGTGTGGTTCATCACGCCGACGCGGAGGATGCGGTGTCTCTGGCGGAAGAACTCCTCGATTCGCTGAGCCCTCAGGTCACGAAGCTTCTGGACCATCCTCCGCCCTATCGGTCACGGCGGGCGTAGCCGGTGGTCGGCAAGCGGCTTGGTGGGATGGGAGGCGCGGCTCAGGGGGCCGGCCGGACATGAGGGGCGCCGATGAGGGTAGGCGCTGAAGGCATGAAGCGGATTCTGCAACTCTTCGTCACTCGCTGGCTGTCGCGGACCCCGTTCGGCCTGGTCGTCCTCGGCATCGGCTGGTGGATCATGCGCAAGAAGCGCCGTAACCAGGAAGTCACTCGCGCCGACCTGCGTGAGCCCGGCCGGAAGCAGGGGAGCCCCTATGCCTGGCACGGGCCGTCCAGCACGAATCGCCGCTGAGCTCTGCCGGTATACGCCGACGCCCGCGGGCGACATGTGGCCGGCGGGCGTCAGGCCGGGGGACCTTCCTGGAGGGCCTCGGTGAGCGAGTCGCGGATGGGGATGTGCTGGGCCAGGCCGACGAGCTCCATGACCTTCCGCGGGGACGGCCGGGGGCCGCTGAGCGTGACGCTGCCGCCGTTGGCCTGGGCGTGGTTGTACGCGTCGAGCAGCACCCTGATGCCCGCGCTGTCCATGAAGGTCATGCCGGCCAGGTCGAGCAGCAGGTGCGGGGACAGCTCACGGGCGTGCTGGATGGAGTCGTGCAACCGGGCCGTGGTGGTGGCATCCAGATCGCCGACCACGGTCACCACGGCGAACGGCTCGGTAAGCTCGGTGAACACCTGCATGCTGTCCATCCCCGGCTCCCTGTCGTAGATCGTAGTCATGAGGCCTACAACCATAAGGTGGGGGCAGTCATGATGAGAGGACCGAGCCGTTCATGGAGGCTGGCATTTTTACGCGAATCGCCCAACTCTGCCGGGCCCGGGAAGAACGGCTCAGTGAGCGGTGGCGCGCACTGGTCTCGGCGAGCCTGGGCGGCCGGGTGCCGGAGACGCAGGTGGACAAGGAGCAACGGGAGATCCTTGACGTCCTGCTGACCGCGCTGGCGCTGGGCGCGGGGCGCGACATCGAGGCGGAGCCGTATGCCGAGCTGAGGGCGCTGCTCATGGAGCTGTCCCGGAGCCGCGCCCAGCAGGGATTCAGCCCGCGAGAGACCGCGATCAGCGTGTTCGCGCTCAAGGGGGCCGTGCTGGACGTCTTCGACCAGGACGGCGACGCCGAGGCGTTCCGCGAGTTCGTCGCGTTCTCGCAGCTGATCGACGAGCTGGCGCTGTTGACGTTCGAGACGTACGCCAGGGCGCGGGAAGAGGTCATCTCCAGCCAGGCGGAGCAGTTGCTGGAGCTGGCGACCCCGGTCGTGAAGGTGTGGGACGGCGTCCTGGCGCTCCCGCTCGTCGGGACGCTGGGATCGGCCCGGGCGCAGGTCGTCATGGAGAAGCTGCTGCAGACCCTGGTGGACACGGGGTCGGAACACGCGATCATCGACATCACCGGCGTTCCCGCCGTGGACACCCAGGTCGCGCAGCATCTGCTGAAGACCGTCATGGCCGCCCGCCTGATGGGCGCCGAGTGCATCATCTCCGGCATCCGCCCGCAGATCGCGCAGACCATCGTGGCGCTGGGCATCGAGTTCGGCGACATCGCGACGAAGGGGACACTGGCGGACGCGCTGGTCCTCGCCATCAGCCGCACCGGGGTGAGCGTGGGCGGGGATCTCACGAAGCGGGGCCGGTAGATGGACAGCGTCCCGATCCTGAAGATCGGCGATGTGCTGCTGGTCTCCATCCAGACCGACCTTCAGGACGAGGCCGTCATGGCGCTCCAGGAGAGCCTGGCCGAGAGAATCTCCTCCACGGGCGCGTCCGGCGTGATCATCGACATCTCGGTGCTCGACGTCGTGGACTCGTTCGCCGGCCGGATGCTCGCCACCGTCGCCGCGATCTCGAGGGTCCTCGACGCGGAGACCGTCGTCGTGGGGATGCGGCCGGCCGTGGCGATCACGCTGGTGGAGATGGGGCTGTCGCTCGACGGCATCAAGACGGCCCTCGACCTGGAGCGAGGTATGCGGCTGCTGTCCGGCGACGGCGCTCTGGCATGACCCGTCGGGAGCTCCCGATCAACGACGACGGCGACGTGGTCCGCGTTCGCCAGCTCGTCCGATCGGTGGCGGTGGACGCGCGGCTGTCCCTGGTCGAGCAGACCAAGCTCGTGACCGCGGCCAGCGAGCTCGCCCGCAACACGCTGACGTACGGCGGGGGCGGCGCGGCGACGGTCGAGCACATCACGAACGGCACCAAGAGCGGCGTCAGGGCGATATTTCGCGACAAGGGACCGGGCATCGCCGACCTGGACCTCGCTCTCACGGACGGCTACACCTCGGGCAAGGGGCTCGGGCTCGGTCTCGGAGGCGCCAGAAGGCTGGTCGACGAGTTCTCGGTGGAGTCGAGTCCCGGCAGCGGAACGACGGTGACGGTGACCAAGTGGGCGCGGTAGCCCCTCCGGCATGGTTTCTCGTCGAGGACGAGAGCGCGGTCGTCGCCGTCCGCCGCGCCGCCGCCCAGCGGGCCGAAGCGCTCCGCTTCCCCGGCCACCGCGCCGCCGAGGTGGCCGCCGCCGCCACCCTGATCGCCACGCACCTGTGCCGGAACGGCGCTCGCGGAACCGTGCACGTACGGCAGGCCGGGCCGGCGCTGGAGATCATCGCGGTCGGTGCAGGCCGTGGTCTCGATGTCGCCGGGTTGGGGGGCATCACCGGCGTGAGCGATTGGTCGGACGCTTACTCTCACCCGGAGCGCGGCACCGTGTTCGCCGCCGGCTTCCGTCCTCGCCGGGACCACCCCGACCTGGCCGGCGAAGGCTGGCTGGTGGACGGGCTCGTCCGGCCGGTGGCGGGTGAGGAGCTCTGCGGGGACGGCTTCGCCGTACGGCAGGAAGACGGCACACTGGCGCTCATGCTCTGCGACGGCCTCGGCCACGGCCCAATGGCGGCGGCCGCCGCCGACGTCGCGATCCGCACGTTCGAGCACATCGGTGACGGGCGGCTGATGGTGGACGGGCCGGGGGAGCTCCTGGAGCGGATCCACAAAGAGCTCCGGGAGACCCGGGGTGCGGCCGTGGCCGTGGCCGTCGTCTCCGGCGGGATCCTCCGCTACTCGGCGCTGGGCAACGTCTCGGCCGGCATCGTGGACGAGGAACGCCGGGCCCTGGTCTCCCTGCCGGGCATCGCGGGCCATCGCGCCGCCGCGATCCGGGAGTTCGAATATCCGTTGCCGCCCGGCGCGCTGATCGTCATGCATTCTGACGGGGTGAGGGACCGGTGGGAGCTCAACGCCTATCCGGGGCTGCGCGCCCGCGGCCCCCTGGTGATCGCGGCCACCCTGCTGCGCGACATGGGGGTGCCGAGAGACGACGCCGGAATCCTGGTCGCGAAGCCGGCCTCATGACGGGCCCGAGATCCGTACCGGCATCCGTACCGGCATCCGTACCGGCATCCGTATCTACGTGGAGGCGCGCATGCTTCTGAAGAAGATGACCCGCATCCGTCTCCCGAAGGCGCGCACGAGGAAGGCCGAGCTTGAGGAGCTGAGGGCGCGTAACGCGGAGTTGGAGGCCGCCAACCGGCGGGTGACGGCCCTCTACGAGCAGATCTCCGAGGAACTGGAGCAGACCAACCAGGGCGTGGTCGCGCTCTACGCCGAACTGGAGGACAGGACGGCCCGGCTCCATGAGGCCAACGAGGCCAAGACGCGGTTCCTCGCGAACGTCAGCCATGAGCTCCGGGCTCCCGCGACCTCGATCCTCGGCCTGTGCCGCATGCTCATCGACCCTCCCACCGGCCATCCGGCCCTGGGCGAGCCTCTCGATCCGGAGCGACGCCACCAGGTGGAGCTGATCCGCACCTCGGGCCGTGACCTCCTCACCCTGGTCAACGACCTTCTCGACCTCGCCAAAGCCGAGTCGGGACGGATGGAGCCCAACCTGACCGAGGTGGACGTCCGGGCGGTCTTCGGACGGCTGACCGGTCTGCTCCGGCCGATGGTGAGGGACGGCGTGGAGCTCGCCGTCGAGGATCCGGACGCGGTCGGTCACCTGTTCACCGACGAGGTGATGCTGACGCGGGTGCTGCGCAACCTCCTCACCAACGGCCTGAAGTTCACCGAGCGGGGAGAAGTGCGCCTCAGCGCCCATGAGGAGGACGGCGAGGTCGTCCTGAGCGTCGCCGACACCGGGATCGGCATCGCCGCAGACCAGCTCGACAAGATCTTCGAAGAGTTCTACCAGGTGCGCGGGCCGCTGCAGGCCGAGGTGACCGGGACCGGCCTCGGCCTGCCGTACGCCCGGAGGCTTGTCCGCATCCTGGGGGGCACGATGTCGGTGCGGAGCACGGCCGGGAAAGGCACCGACTTCGAGGTACGGCTGCCGCGCCCGAAAGTGGGCAGAGCGCTCATCGTGGACGACGACGCGGCGTTCCGCCTCGTGCTGCTCGACTTGGTGAAGGGCGTGGCGGACACCGTCGAACAGGCGGCCGACGGTCAGGAGGGGCTGGATGCGATGCGCCGGAGCCGCCCTGACGTGGTGTTCCTCGACATGCGGATGCCCGGGATGGGAGGGGAGCGGGTGCTGGAGGCGATGCACGGGGACGACCTCCTCCGAGAGATCCCCGTCGTGGTGGTGACGTCGGCCGAGGTCGGGCTGCCGCCCGGCGGAGCGGTGGCCGTGCTCCAGAAGTCGGCGCTCAGCAGGACGGAGCTGCTTCGGGCGATCGGGGCGTGCCGGAGATGAGCGAGCTGATCCTCGTCGTGGATGATGTGGAGGCCAACCGCTACGTCATCGGGACGTGGCTGCAGCATGCCGGCTATCGGGTCACCGAGGCGGCCACGGGCGGGGCCGCCCTGGAGGCGGCCGGCCGGGAGCGCCCCGACCTCGTGCTGCTCGACGTGCAGATGCCCGACATGGATGGCTTCGAGGTTTGTGAGCGGATCAAGGCCGATCCCGAGACCGCCGCGGTGCCCGTCATTCACCTCACGGCGACGGCCGTCGACGTGCGGGACCGGACGATGGGGCTGACCAGGGGCGCGGACGGCTATCTGACCGAGCCGATCGAGCCGGAGGTGCTGCTGGCGACGGTGCACGCCACACTCCGGTACGCCAGGGCGCGGCACCGTGCCGAACGGCTGGCGGGCCGGCTGGCCGGGCTCGCCGACACGACGGTCGCCGTCAACACCGCGACCACCCTCGGGGAGCTCCTGACGGCGGCGGCGGAAGGCGCCGCGCGGATGTTCGGCTGCCCGGCGACGGTCGCCGTCTCCGGCGACGATGACAGCGCAGGCGGCGCAGACGGCGGAAGCAGGGGACGAGGCGGAAGCAGGGGAGAAGGCGGCGGCGTGCGGTACGCGGTCGCCGACCCGTGGGGCGGCGACGGGCGCGTCCGGACGGCGGCGGACAGAACGCTCGGCGAGGTCGCGACCGGCTTCACCCTCACGGTCGCCCCACCGGAGGAGTGGGCCGAACTGCTGGCGCCCTCGGCCCTGATGGCCGACGTCCGGGTGGCACTGGCCCGGCTCGGCAGGGTGCATCCAGGGGCGTCCCCCTCAGCCGCATCCCAGCCGCGTGCCCCGCATCCGGACGGTCATCAGCCGCCCGATACCCATCCCGATACCCATCCCGATACTCATCCCGATGGTCCCCCGCCGCCCGGGGCTCAGCCGCTCGAAGGGCATCCGAACCCCGCCCAGCCGGGCACGGCTCAGGGGGAGGCGGCCAAGCCGGGCGGAGGTCGGCCGCCGGTCGCGGTGCTGGTGCCGGCGGCGGCGACCGCGAGCGAGGAGGACCGGCACGTCCTGAGCCAGCTCACCCAGGCCGTCGCGCTGGCCGTCGAGGCGCTGCGCTCCTATGACGAGGAGCGCCGGATCGCCGTGACCCTGCAGCGCAGCCTGCTGCCGCGCGACCTGCCGAAGGTCCAGGGGATGGAGCTGGCCGCGCGGTACGTCCCGGCGAGCGCGCAGGCCGAGATCGGCGGGGACTTCTACGAGGTCATCAGTCTCGGCGACCGGCTGCTCGTGGCGATCGGAGACGTGCTCGGCCATTCGCTGCACGCGGCGACGGTCATGGCGGAGGTGCGGCACGCGCTGCGGGCGTACGCGTGCGAGGGGCACTCGCCGGGCGACATCCTGGCGAACATCAACCGGCTGATGCTGCGGTTCCACCCCCGTGAGATCGCGACCGTGTGCCTGCTGCTGGTGGATCCGGAGACCGGGGACGTCCGCGCCTGCAACGCCGGCCACCTTCCGCCGCTGCTCGTGTCCACGGGGCGGTCGGAGTACGTGACGCTGGCGGGCCCCCTGCTCGGGGCCGACCTGCCGAGGCCGGGCGAGTCGGCGCTGTGGATCCCGCCGGGTGGCGCGCTCGTCCTGGTAACCGACGGGCTCGTAGAGCGGCGCGACATGAGCATCCAGGAGGGCATGGCCCGGCTCCAGCGGCTCGCCAACGTCGTCGAGCCAGACCTGGAGAGCTTCTGCGACCGGATGCTGGAGGACCTCATGCCGGCCGACCACGAGGACGACATCGCCCTCGTGGTCCTGCGCCGCTCACCCTGACCGGCCGCGAGTCGCCTACTACCTGCCGTGTACGGCCCGCCGGGTGAAGGCGGCCTACGACCGCTTACGACCCGGTGCTGACGGCGCCCGATCCGCGACCGGCGGACTCGGGTCCGGCGGGCTCTGTGCTGGCCGGTTGGGTGCTGTCTGCCCCTGTGCCTGCTGAGCCCGTGCCGGTCGGCCTTGTGCCGGCAGACCGGATGGCGACGACGGCGGCGGTCAGCGCGAGCGCGGCCAGCACGGCGCCTCCGGCGAAGGCGGCCGCCATGCCGTGGACGAGCGCGCCCGAGGCCGCAACGGCGGTGCCGTGCATGGCCATGCCGAACACGGAGACCAGGGCGGCCGAGCCGAGCGCGCCGCCGGCCCACACCATGGTCTGCGCCAGACCCGACGCGGCGCCCGACTCGCGCGGGGCGACTCCCGACAGGATGGTGGCGTTGAGCGGCATGAAGCTGAGCCCGCCGCCCAGTCCGAGCAGAAGCGTCGGGCCGAACACTCCGGTGAAATACGAGGTGTCCGCCGAGACACGGGTCAGCCACAGCATCCCGGTCAGAGCCACCGTGGCACCGGTCACCACGATCCGCTTCGCGCCGAACCGGGGCAGCAGGCGCGGCACGATCCGCACGACGGAGAACTGCGTGAGCGTCATCGGCAGGAACGCGAACCCGGCCGTGACCGGATCCATGCGGAGCACGAGCTGATGGAACTGCGTCATGAAGAAGAAGAACCCGAACATCGCGGCCGACAGGAGCAGAACGACCAGGTAGGCGGCCGAGCGGTTGCGGTCCGCGAGCAAGTGGAGAGGCATGATGGGTTGCCGCGCCCGGGTCTCCACCACGACGAACAGGGCCAGCAGCGCCGCGGCCACCACGAGGGCCGGGGCCGCGTCGCGCCAGCCGGAGTCGGCCATCGTGATCAGCGCGTACACGAGGGAGACCATGCCGCCCGTCGCGGTCACGGCTCCGGCGAGGTCGAACCGGCCGGGATGCCGGTCCGGCTCGGCGATGAACCGGGGTGCGAGCGCGACGACCACGAGCCCGATCGGGACGTTGACGAAGAACGTCCAGCGCCAGGAGACGGTGCCGGTGAGCGCGCCGCCGAGGATGAGCCCGATCGACCCTCCCGCACCGGTGACGGCCGAGTAGACGCTGATCGCCCGGTTCCGCGCGGCGCCCTCGGCGAACGTCGTGGCGATCAGGGCGAGGATGCTGGGCCCGGCGATGGCGGCGCCCACGCCCTGTGCGGCTCTCGCCGCCAGCAGCCACCACCCGGCGGTGGCCAGGCCGCCGAGCAGGGAGCCGAGCGTGAAGACCAGCACCCCGGCGACGAATACCCTGCGCCGCCCGAGGATGTCACCCGCCCGGCCGCCGAGCAGCAGGAGGCCGCCGAAGGCGAGCAGGTAGCCGTTCATGACCCACGAAAGCCCGGTGGGGGAGAAGCCGATCTCCTGCTGGATCCTCGGCAGCGCGATGGTCACGATCGTTCCGTCCAGGCCGATCATGAGCTGGCAGGTGACGACGACCGCGAGGGCCAGGCGGGTGTGCGCCGTACGGGGAGATACGGTGAGCGTCGACAAACGAGCCTCCAAGGGATTAAGTGGAGGGAGCCTCCGATACGGCGAATATACGGAGGTCGCCTCCGGTTTGCAAGGGTGTTATCTATGAGCAGGCCCATGCGCGCCGACGCGCGGCGTAACTACGAGCGGCTACTGGCGGAGGCCCGGGAGCTTTTCGGCGAGGAGGGTCCCGACGTGCCGCTGGAGGACATCGCCCGCCGGGCGGAGGTCGGCATCGGGACGCTCTACCGGCACTTCCCCACGCGGCAGGCGCTTCAGGAGGCGGTCTACCGGGACCAGATCGAGGCGCTCGCCGCGGATGCGTACGAACTGGCCGAGCGGGACGAGCCGGGCGAGTCGCTGGTCCGGTGGATCCGGTCGATGATGTCGCATTCCACCGCCAAGCGCGGCCTCAACTCGGCCCTCGTGGTCACGCTCGGCCGGGATTCGGAGCTGTTCTCCATCTGCCGGGATGTGATCTCACGCGCGGGGGGCACGCTGCTCGCGAAGGCACAGGAGGCCGGGGCCGTACGGCGGGATGTCGAGATTCTGGACCTGCTCAAGCTGATCCACGCGATCGCGCTGGCGACGGAGAAGTCTCCGGAGACCGCCGACCGGTTGATCATGTTCGTCATCGAGGGGCTGCGCCCTCGGTGAGTCATCGAAGGGCCGCGCCGCCGGTGTGACGGAACGTCTGGCGGTAGGCCAGGGGCGAGACGCCCACGGCCGCGTGCAGGTGCTGTCGCAGCGAGACCGCCGTGCCGAACCCCGCCCGCCGGGCGATGACGTCCACCGGGAGGTCGGTGGTCTCCAGTAGGTGCCGGGCGTGCTCGACCCGCTGCCGGGTGAGCCACCTGGCCGGGCTGAGCCCGGTCTCCTCGCGGAAGCGGCGGGTGAACGTGCGCACGCTCATCCTGGCGTGCCCGGCCAGCGCGGAGAGGTCCACCGGCTCCTGCAGGCGCTCCAGCATCCACGCCCGCGTGGGCGCCGTGGTGGTCCCGGACGGGTCAGGGAGCGGACGCTCGATGTACTGCGCCTGGCCGCCCTCCCTGAACGGCGGGGTCACGCAGCGGCGGGCCGTCCGGTTGGCCACCTCGCTGCCGTGGTCGCGCCGGATGACGTGCAGGCACAGGTCGATCCCGGCGGACACCCCGGCCGAGGTGAGGATGTCGCCGTCGTCGATGAACAGCACGTCGGGGTCGAGCCGTACGCGAGGGAAGAGGGCGCGGAACTGGCCGGCGTTGCGCCAGTGCGTCGTGGCCGGACGGCCGTCGAGCAGCCCGGCGGCGGCCAGGACGAACGCACCCGTGCAGATGGAGATGATCCGGGAGCGCTCCGCCGCCCGGCGCAACGCAGCGCGCACGGGCGCGCTGACCGTGCCGTCGGTCATGGGCGTCCCACTGTGGATCCCCGGCACGACCACCGTGTCGGCGGTCGCCAGCACGCCCAGGTCGTGGTCCGGGAGCACGCTGTAACCGGCCCGGCTCCACACCGGCTGGCCGTCCGGTGTGCAGGTCACGACCTCGTAGAGCGGCTCGTCGCCGCCGGTCGCCCAGAACACCTGACCCGGAACGCCGAGGTCGAGCGTGGCGAAGTCGTCCATGGCGAGTACGGCGACGCGGTGCTGCATGGCCGGATTCTTTCACACATTGGCTTCCGGGCCACTGTCGAGGGATGCCCGGCGCAGACAGGATGAACGGCATGCAATCGTCGCGGACCCTCCATCGGGCCTGGATCGTCGCCATCGTCGCTTTCGTCGCCATCGTGGGGGCGGCCGGGTTCCGCGCCACCCCCGGCGTGTTGATCACGCCACTGCAGGACGAGTTCGGCTGGTCGAGAGGGACGATCTCACTCGCGGTCTCGGTCAACCTGACGCTCTACGGCCTCTTCTCGCCCTTCGCCGCCGCCCTGATGGAACGGTTCGGGATGCGGCGGGTGGTCTCGGCCGCGCTCGCCCTGGTGGCGTTGGGCAGCGGCCTCACCGTCTTCATAACGGCGAGCTGGCAGCTCGTCCTGCTCTGGGGCGTGCTCGTCGGGCTGGGCACCGGCTCGATGGCCCTCGTCTTCGCCGCGACCCTCACCGACCGCTGGTTCGTCCGGCACCGCGGCGTGGTCATGGGCGTGCTGACGGCGGGAGGGGCCACCGGGCAGCTCATCTTCCTCCCCGTGCTCGCCCACCTGGCCGAGACGCAGGGCTGGCGGACCTCGGCGCTGACCGTCGCGGGGGCGGCCCTGGCGGTCGTGCCGCTGGTGTGGTTCCTGCTCCGCGACACCCCCGAGGAGCTCGGGCTCACGGCTCTCGGCGCCACGGAGCCGATCGTCCGCACGCCCAGCGGGGGAGCCGCCGCGCGGGCGCTCAGGGTGCTCCGCCAGTCGGCGCGCAAGAAGTCGTTCTGGTATCTCGTCGCGGGCTTCGCCATCTGCGGCGCGAGCACGAACGGGCTCGTGGGCACTCACTTCATCCCGGCCGCGCACGACCACGGCATGGGGGAGACCGCCGCCGCGTCGCTGCTGGCCGTCATCGGGATCTTCGACATCGTGGGCACGGTGGCCTCAGGCTGGCTGAGCGACCGGGTGGACTCTCGCGTCCTGCTCACGGTCTACTACGCGCTGCGCGGGCTGTCGCTGCTCGTCCTGCCGCAGCTCTTCGCGGCGACGGCCCACCCGAGCATGCTGGTCTTCATCATCTTCTACGGCCTCGACTGGGTGGCGACCGTGCCGCCGACCGTGGCCCTGTGCCGCAAGGTCTTCGGCCCGGACGGATCCGTGGTCTTCGGCTGGGTGTTCGCCTCGCACCAGGTGGGCGCGGCCGTCGCCGCCACCGTGGCCGGAGTGACGCGCGACCACCTCGGCAACTACAACCTCGCGTGGTACGGCGCGGGCCTGCTGTGCCTGCTCGCCGCCCTGATGTCGGCCCGGATCGTCACGAATGTGAGGCAGGACCGCCGGGCTGCCATCCTGGTCGGGTGACAGAACGCGTGCTTCCCCTGGTCGTCCGCATCGAGCGTGCCGCTCCGCCCGAGCGCACGGACGCGCTCGAGGCGGCGGCGACAGCCGTACTGCGCTTGCTCGATCAGGACGAGTGGGCCGAGCCGATCGCGGAGTGGGAGGACCACCGGATCAGGAAGGTCGTCCGCCGGGCACGCGGGTCGGAATGGCGGCGGGTCCTCACCCTGCCGGGGATCACCGTGACGCACCGCACGGCCGAGGTCCGGGTGCACCCTCCGGTGCCGCTCGACGACTGGCCCAAGGACCTGTCGCGGCTCCAGGTGTCGGGCACCGATCTGGCCGACTCCGCGCCTGCTCCGGAGCCGGACCTCGGCGGCGTGGTGCTGTGGGTCAATCCGAACCTCGACATGACGGCGGGCAAGGCGATGGCCCAGGCCGGCCACGGCGCCCAGCTCGCCTGGTGGGCCTCCGGCGAGACCGCCAGGGCCACCTGGAGGGACCGAGGGCTCGCCGTGTCCGTGCGGACCGCCGGCCCGGCCAGATGGGCGGAACTGGTGGGCGGCGGCCTGCCGGTAGTCCGGGACGCGGGCTTCACGGAGATCGAACCCGGCTCCGCGACGGTGATCGCCGACGCCCCGTGGCTACCCCGGGGCGTTCTCGAAGTGTGATGGGGATCGCGCCCGAATTAACGGGATATGCCGTACGCTCCCGATCGTGTCACCTGGGGACTATGGGACGAAGGCTGTTCCCACTTACGTTGCGGCCGAGGCGGAGACGACCCCCCTGCCGAAGATCACGGTCCCGGAGGCCCCGCCGCCGCCGAGTTCTGGCAAGGGCCTCGGCGACCTGCCGATGCGAGTGGTCTACCGGACGATAGCCACCGTCGCCGCCGTGGCGGTGGTGGGCGTCGCGGGGACCGCCGTGGTGCTCGCCGGGCACAACGCCACTTCTCAGAGCACGCCGGGGAACGTGCCAGGCAACACGGTCGCGGCCGCGGGTGCCGGCGCCCCCGCCGCGTCGCCCGCTGACCTGTCCGGCTCCGTGCCGAGCGCGCCGCCGAGCCCGGTGCCGGGCGCCGTTCCGAGTGCCGCGCCCAGTGGCGGAGTCAGTGGCGGGGTCAGTGGTGGGCCCAGTATCGAGCCGAGCGCGGTGGCGAGTCCCTCGCCGTCCCCCGGCACGACGGCGATGGACGCGGCCCTCTCCGACCCCCGGGTGCCCGTGCTGCCCGCGAGCTCCAAGAAGCTGCGCAACCTGCCGGGCAAGTCCGCCGCCACCCGTGGCCTGATCAAGGACCGGCGGTCCGGCGTGGCGTTCCCCCGGTTCGCCAAGGTGTGGAAGCTCGCCAAAGCCAGCCCCTTCGCCTCGCGACAGGTGCTGCCCAAGGTCAAGGGCTCGGCCTTCCGCGGCCTCCTGGTCTCCTGTCCGGTGCCGATCCCGGTGCAGGACAGCCTGCGGGACACCGCCTTCCTGGCCGCCCGCTGGACGCTCAACCACCACCCCTCCGGGGCCACGATCACCTGGGCCGCGTCGCAGCCGATCCGAGTGGGCAAGCAGGACGGCTGGCTGCTGGGATACAACGTGCACTACACCCTCAAGGGCAAGAAGCGGACGTCGATGGCCGCCATCGCCCTCGTGGACGTTTCTCTGGACAAGCCGGCGCTGGTGTTCGTCACCATCCCCGACACCCAGAAGAAGCACTGGCGCGACATCAACACCGTGATGTCCCGGATCAAGCTTTTGTAGAGTGCCGCGGGTCCTTCCCCGCCCTCGGAATGAGGTCCCGGGGGTCGCCGGTCGTCATGCTGTACGCAATCGGCATTAGGCTTCGCTGATGTGACTGAGCTTGTGCTGGCCTCGGCCTCGCCCGCCCGCCTCGGCGTGCTGCGCGCGGCCGGGCTCGACCCGAAGGTCATCGTCAGCGGGGTGGACGAGGACGCCCTCGTCGCCGATTCCCCCGAAGGGCTCTGCCTGGCCCTCGCCGAAGCCAAGGCCGCCGCAGTGGCCGGATCCCTCGCCGAGGGCCTCGTCATCGGCTGCGACTCTATGCTGGAGCTCGACGGCGTCGCGTACGGCAAGCCGTCGTCGCCCGAGGACGCGATCGCCCGGTGGCGGTCGATGCGGGGGAGGACGGGACGGCTGCTGACCGGCCACTGCGTCATAGACGTGGCGGCGGGCCGTACGGTGTCGGAGGTGGCCTCCACGGTCGTCCGGTTCGGTACGCCGACGGATGACGAGGTTTCCGCTTATGTCGCAAGCGGCGAGCCGTTGCGGGTCGCGGGGGCGTTCACCCTCGACGGCCTGGGCGGCTGGTTCGTCGAAGGCATCGAAGGCGACCACGGCAACGTCCTCGGCATCTCGCTTCCCCTCATCCGCCGTCTTCTGGACGAATTGGGAGTGTCCGTCACTCACCTGTGGCGCTAGCCTGCCGGGCATGAGCGGCAACGGGCGGCAGGCCGAAAGGCGAGGAGTCGGCGGTCTCGCCGAGGGGATCGGTTTCTTCCTCAAGGGGGTCGGCTGGGTCGCGAGGAAGCCGCGATGGTGGCTGTTCGGCCTCATCCCCGCCCTCATCGCCTTGGTGCTCTACGCCGTCGCGCTCATCTGGCTGGGCACTCACGCCACCGACGTCGCCGCCTGGGTCACACCCTTCGCCGACGACTGGGGCTGGCACGACGCGTTCCGTACGCTCGTCGGCATCATGATCTTCGTGGTGGGCCTCGGCCTCGCCGTGTTCACGTTCACGGCGGTGACGCTCGCGATCGGTGACCCGTTCTACGAGAAGCTGTCCGAGAAGGTCGAGGAGGATCTCGGCGGGCTTCCCGACGGGCCGGACGTGCCGTTCTGGCGGTCGTTGTTCCGGTCCATCCGCGACAGCGTCATCACGCTGCTCTACGTCCTGATGTTCACTCTTCCGTTGTTCGTGCTCGGCTTCGTCCCCGTGATCGGGCAGACGGTCGTACCCGTGCTGGGCGCCATCGTCTCCGGGTTCTTCCTGACCGTGGAGTTGACGGCTCTGGCCATGGAGCGGCGGGGGATCCCGCGCAGGGAGCGGCTGACCCTGCTGCGCTCCAACATGGCCGTGTCGCTGGGCTTCGGGATCCCCATCTTCCTGCTGTTCCTGGTGCCCCTGGTGGCCGTGATCGTCATGCCGGGCGCGGTGGCGGGCGCGGCGATGCTCGTGCGTCTACGGCTGGCTCATCCACAGCGAGCCTGATTTCCACAGGGCGTGCGTTCTGCGCCTTGGCGGGCCGGCCCGTGGGCCAGGCTCTCGGAGCATGACCCTCACCCCGACGCTCACGCTCTCCACCCCGGCGGACATCCTCGCCGCCGTGCCGTACCTCCTCGGCTTCCACCCCGCTGACAGTCTCGTCGTCACCGGCTTCGCCGGATCCTCTCTCCGCCTGACCACGCGGTGGGACCTGCCGCCCGAGCCGGACGACTTCGACCGCCTGGTGTCGGTTCTGCGGCGGGAGGGGGTCACCATGACGATCCTGGCCGGATACGGTCCGGGCCACCTCGTGACGCCCGTCGTGGACGAGGCGACCCGACGGCTGAGCGAAGCCGGCATCGGGGTGGCCGAGTCGCTACGCGCCGACGACGGACGTTACTGGTCCTATGCCTGCCACAGCGCGGACTGCTGCCCGGCCGAGGGCACGTCATACGACCCGGTGGCGAGCCCCGTGGCCGCCGAGGCCGTCGTGCACGGGCTCGTCGCGCTCCCCGACCGGCACAGCCTCAGGCGTTCCGTCGAGCCGTACGGCGGGGCGGCGATGTGGCAGGCCACCCAGCGGGTCGCGGCCGAGCTACGAGCCAGGCTCGCCATGACCGAGACCGCCCCCAACTCGGCGAACGGAGCCGCGCCAGATGGCAGGGGCGCCGTGACCGGCGCTGTGCCGGGTGCGGTGACCGCGGCTGCGGCGGGTACCAGGGTGGGCGCGGTGACCGGCGACTTCGCCGCCGAGTTCGCCGCCGAGTTCGTCGCGGAGGGGCTGGCGAGGGTGCGGGCCGCGATCGGCCTGTACGCCTCGGGAGACCGCCTTGGAGACGAGGCGGTGGCACGGCTGGGGTTCGACCTCTCGGTGATCCGGATCCGCGACGAGGCGTGGGCGTTGCTCGACGATGGGGCAGCGCACATGGCCCTGTGGAGGGACGTGACCCGGCGGATGGAGCCGGCTCACGTCGCTCCGGCCGCCTCTCTGCTGGCAGCGGCCGCTTGGCGGGCGGGGGAGTGCGCGCTCGCCGGCATGGCGCTGGAGCGGGCGCTGGAGGCCGATCCGGCCTACTCGATGGCGAATCTCCTACGGCAGGCTCTGCTCCACCTGCTCTCGCCCGCCGTGTTGCGTGACCGGATGCCCACGCCGGAACAGCTGGACGAGGAGATGGGCCCGCCCCAGGCAGGCTGGCTCGCGCCGCTGCTCACGCTGCTGCGCGAGCAGCCCCACGAGCAGCCCCACGGCCGGCCCTACGACGAGGAGCCCTCAGCGCTGGCGAGTTGATGACAAGGTCTCAGACGCGCTGTCCCCCCGGTCGCAGACGAGAGCGACGAATGCCTCCCACACCCGGGGCGCCCTGCCTGCCTGGCTAGACAGGCTCGCCGCTCTGGGCCTGGCGGCGGCGTTCGTTGTAGGCGCGCATCCGCGCCGGATAGCCGGTGAGCTGCACGTCGTAGACCGGAAGGGCGAGGTTTCTGGCGACCCTGCCGATGACGACCGGCGATCCGACACGGCGGCGCGTCCACTCCCCGTCGTGCGCCACGGCAACGGCCGTGGTGTCCGTGGCGAAGGTCTCCGGCTCGACGTAGAACTCCACGCCGCGCCGAGACTGGGCGAACGCGATGAGCGCCTCGATGTCCTCGTCTGTCGCCTCACGGTCGAATTTCGCCACTCGGGGGCCCCGGAAACGCCGGATGCCATAGCGATCTCGCCATCTCATGGATCTTATATACCGTGACGAACATCACGAACGTGTTAATGAGGCCGTCTCGGGGTCATGTACTCGGGGCCATATAGGGGTTGTCCCCGATGGACCGGATCCCGGCGAACCGCCGAAGATGGAGGCAGACTCGAACGTAGACAGGCACTTTCACGATGGAAGGTGACGCGCTGATGCCGGCGACAGCGACACCACCGTGGCAGGGGCGGCCGCCCTTGCCGCATCACCACCTGCGGGTGACCCACCAGGACCGCGACCAGGTGGTCGAACATGTCAAGGCGGCCTTCGCCGAGGGCCGCCTTGACAAGGACGAGATGGACCAGCGGCTGCACCAGGCGATGACCGCCCGCACGCACGCCGACCTCGCCCCCATCATGACCGACCTGTACGGCTCCCGCCCTGCCACGCCGGCCCCACCGCAGCCGTATGCCGCCGGTCCGGCGCCTGACGGAGGCGAGCGGTTCGGCGCGGGGGCGGCGCACCTGCTGACGCTGTGCGGGCTGTTCGTCGCCGGCCCCCTGATCATGCTGCTGACCGGCGGCCGGACCTCTCCCTACATCAGGAAGCACGCGGTGGAGTCGCTCAACTTCCACCTCACCGTGCTGGGCGCGTCGCTGCTGCTGATGGTCACGGTCGTCGGCGTTATCGTGCTGCCGTTCCTCTGGGTCCTGGCCTACATCCTGCCCATCGCCGGAGGCGCGGCCGCCCTCGCGGACGGCGAGTTCCGCTACCCGCTGACCGTCCGCCTGATCAAGTAACGACGCTCACGGCATGAGCGCGCGGACGGCCGCCACGGTGTCGGCCTCCTCGGCGCGCTTGTCCGGGCGGTAGCGCAGGACGCGGGCGAACCGCAGCGCCATCCCGCCCGGATAACGGCTCGACCGCTGGACGCCGTCGAAGGCGATCTCCACCACCAGCTCCGGCTTCACGGTGACGACCCAGTCCTCTGTGGACCCCACGGCGAGCCGCAGAAACTGCTCCGTCTGCCAGGTCAGCAGCTCGTCGGTGAGCCCCTTGAACGTCTTGCCGAGCATCACGAAGCCGCCGGTCTCCGGGTCGAGCGCGCCGAGGTGGAGGTTGGACAGCCAGCCCCTGCGCCGCCCGCTGCCCCACTCGGCCGCCAGCACCACCAGGTCGAGCGTGTGCCGGGGCTTCACCTTGATCCAGCCGGCCCCGCGTCTACCGGCGGCGTATGGCGTCTGCGGTGACTTGACCACGACGCCCTCGTGGCCCCGCCGTACGGCGTCGGCGAAGAAGGCCTCGCCCTCCTCGGCGTCGGCGGTGACCACGCGCGGTGTGATCAGCTCGGCGGGCACGGCCGCCTCGAGCGCCGCGTGCCGCTCCTCGTCGGGCAGGTCGAGCAGATCGGCCCCGCCGATCCGGAGGGCGTCGAAGAAGAAGACGCTGAGGGGCACGCTCTCGCGCAGAGAGGCGACACCGGTACGGCTCGCGACCCGGCCCGAGGTCACCTGGAACGGCTCGGGACGACCGTCGGGACGCAGCGCGATCACCTCGCCGTCGAGGACGAGGTCGCTCACCGGCAGAGCGAGGACCGCCTCGACCAGCTCGGGGACCTGCGCGGTGATGTCGTCCAGGGTGCGGGTGAACACGCCGACCCGGTCGCCGGACCGGTGGGTTTGCACCCGGACGCCGTCAAGCTTCCACTCGACCGCGGCGGCTCCGCCGATCTTCTCCAGCGCCGCGGTGACGCTGGGCGCGCTCTGCGCCAGCATGGGCGCGACCGGGCGGCCGACCTCCAGCGTGAAGGCGCGCAGCTCCTCGACGCCGCCCTTGAGCGCGGCCGCTCCGACCGCGGGCAGCCAGCCGCGCAGCGTCAGGGCCCGCCGCACCTCCGCCGACGGCACGGCGGACGCCTTGGCGATCGCCTCGATCATCACGCCGTCCAGCGCACCCTGCCGCAGCTCGCCGGTCAGCAGGCGCTGGAGGAAGGACTGCTCCTGGCGGGTCGCCGCGCCGAACAGCTCGTCGAGCAGCGCCTTGCGCGCGGCCTGCGAGCCCGGCCCGGACTGGGCCTTGATCCGCTCCAGCAGCGCGTCGACCTGGGTCAGCGTCGCCGTGGCGACCTGGCGCGGCTCCGGCAGGTCCCCGAGCGTGCGCCAGCCCACGCCGACCTGCCGCTGGGGCAGCTCTCCCGACAGGTAGGCGATCGCTGTCTCGGCTTCATCCGGCCCGACCCTGCTCAGCAGCTCGGCCAGATGAGCGATCTTGGCCAGCCGTGCGGCGTCGGCGGCCACCGCCGCGGACGTCCGGGCAAGGTCGATCAGCAACACACCGTAATCCTGCCCTACCGCACCGGCGTTCGCCCACGCGGGGCGTCAGCTGTAGTGGCGCGCCTCCGGCCACATCTCCTTCCACGGCCGGCGGGGGTCACGGCAGACGACGATCGCGGTTGTACGACGCCACGCCGGCGATCAGGCCGGTCCGGATCCAGTAGCGCCCGTCGCCCCGCATGAGCACGCGGACGACGCACAGCGTGGCCGCCCGCCGTCCAGAGCGCCAAATCGGGGGTGAGGGTCAGCAGCGTGTGCCCTGCCAACAGGGGAAGCGTCGCGGTGGCCGTTCCCGCCGCCGCCAGGATCTGCGCCGTACGGCTGCCGCCCAGTTCCCTGGTCACAAGGGCGACGAGCGGGATGACGACCCCCACGCACAGGGCGGGGACGATTCGCGGGGCGACGACCGTGTCGCCGAAGACGGCGGTGGACACCCGCGCGATCATCGGCGTGAGCGGAGGGGTGTCGAAGTAGCCGAGCCTGGGCCGTTGCCCGAGGAGCCGTCAGGCTGATGCCGCCGACCGGGTGGCGGGCGAACCGGGGGAGCCGGGCCTCTGGACGGACCTCGGTGATCGTGGACACCGGGCCATCATGGAGCCCCGGGTCCGTCCCGCGATACCCCGGAGCGGCAGGGGATCAGCCGACGCCGAGCAGGTCGACGACGAAGATGAGCGTCTCGCCCGGCTTGATGGCGTTGCCCGCGCCGCGGTTGCCGTAGCCCAGGTGCGGCGGGATCGTGAGCCGGCGGCGGCCGCCGACCTTCATGCCCGCGACGCCCCGGTCCCATCCGGCGATGACCCGGCCGCCGCCCAGCGGGAACTGGAACGGCTGGCCGCGGTTCCAGGACGCGTCGAACTCCTCGCCGCTGGAGAAGGCGACGCCGACGTAGTGCACCGTCACGTTGTGCCCCGGCTTGGCCTCCGGTCCGTCGCCCTCGACGAGGTCGACGATCTCCAGGTCGGCGGGCGGCTCCCCCTCGGGGAAGTCGATCTCGGGCTTCTCGAGTGCCACGTGGGTCTCCTCTGTTCTCCGCGACCGGGTGTTCCGGACGACCGAACGACTCTACCGAAGATCGTCGGAACGGTGACGTCCTCCCCACCATCGGTGAGGAGGACGTCACGGAGCAGGAGCCGCCAAAGGGCGCTAAAGGGCGCGTCGGTCCGAGAGTGGGGGAGCGTCGCCAGGACGCTGGGGCTCGGTCTCGGCGGGCGGGGTCTCGCCGGGCGGGGTCAGCGGCGAGGTGTTGGCGGGCCCGGCGGACGGCGGCCGCTGGACCACCACGGTGTCGGCAGGCTGGAGGCCGCCCTGCAGCAGCGCCTGGGCCTGCTCCAGCACGGAGGCGGCCACGAGCACGTCGTAGCGGCCCGCCACGATCGAGCTCTTCGACGAGAAGTCCCGCGTGCCCCCCGTGAAGGCGTGGCTCGTGAAGCCGAACGCGGCGCCCGCGATGGCGCCCCAGAGGATCGACCACAGCACGAGCCCGATGAACGAGGTCGTGGTCGAGGTGAACAGCGCGAGGAACAGTCCGACGATGAGGCCGAAGACGGCGCCGCTGACCAGGCCCATCAGCGCCGCCCGGCCGTTGGTGAGCCGGCCGGTGACGGTCTCCTCCAGGCGGAGGTCGCTGCCGACGATGGCGGCCGTCTCCACCGGGAAGCCCGCGTCCGAGAGGGTGTCGACCGCCTTCTGCGCGGCCGTGTAGTTGTCATAACTGACCAGCAGCCGCCTGTCGACCGCCGGCGAGACCGGCCCTGTGGCAGGGGAATCGAACATGATCGCCTCCGCGGGTAGTGCGGTCGTTACGCAACCGCACTACCCGACGATCGGGCGATATGCGTGGGCTTACCAGCTTTGGTGGAGAGGCATGCCTTCCGTGTACCCGGAGGCGCTCTGGACGCCGACGACGGCCCGCTCGTGGAACTCCTCCAGGCTGGCCGCTCCGGCGTAAGTACACGAGGAGCGCAGGCCGGCGACGATGGCGTCGATCTGGTCCTCGACGCTGGGCCGTACGGGATCGAGGTACATCCGCGACGTCGAGATGCCCTCCTCGAACAGCCCCTTGCGGGCCCGCTCGAACGGCGTGTCGTCGGCGGTGCGGAGCCGTACGGCACGCGCGGAGGCCATGCCGAAGCTCTCCTTGTACTTGCGGCCGTCGGGGGCGGTGCGGGTGTCGCCGGGCGACTCGTAGGTCCCCGCGAACCACGAGCCGATCATGACGTTGGACGCGCCCGCCGCGAGCGCCAGCGCGACGTCGCGGGGGTGCCGGACGCCGCCGTCGGCCCACACGTGGCGGCCGAGCCGGCGGGCCTCCGCGGCGCATTCCAGCACGGCGGAGAACTGCGGCCGGCCGACGCCGGTCATCATGCGGGTCGTGCACATGGCGCCGGGCCCCACGCCGACCTTGACGATGTCGGCTCCCGCCTCGACCAGGTCGCGGACGCCCTCGGCGGTCACGACGTTCCCGGCGGCGACGGGGACGCCGGGGCCGAGCGCGCGGACCGCCCTGAGCGCGGCGATCATCTTCTCCTGGTGGCCGTGCGCGGTGTCGACCACCAGCACGTCGATGCCCGCGTCGAGCAACTCCTTGGCCTTGTCCGCCACGTCGCCGTTGACGCCCACCGCCGCCGCGACGCGCAGGCGGTTCCGGGAGTCCACCGCGGGCTGGTAGAGGGTGGCGCGCAGCGCGCCCGTGCGGGTGAGGACGCCGACCAGGCGGCCCTGCGGGTCGACCACGGGCGCCAGCCGGTGGCGGCCCTCGTGCAGCGCCTCGAACGCGGCCTGCGGGTCGATTCCCTGTGGCAGCGTCTGCGGCGACGCGGTCATGACCTGGGAGAGCTGGGTGAACATGTCGACCCCGGCGCAGTCGGCCTCGGTGACGACGCCGACCGGGCGGTTGTCCCAGTCGACCACGATGACGGCGCCGTGGGCCCGCTTGGGCAGCAGGTTCAGCGCCTCTCCGACCGTGTCGTGCGGGGTCAGCGTGATGGGCGTGTCGTGGACGAGGTCGCGGCCCTTGACCCACTCGACCACGTCGGTGACCACGTCGATGGGGATGTCCTGCGGGATGACGGCGATGCCGCCGCGCCGCGCGACGGTCTCCGCCATCCGGCGTCCCGCCACGGCGGTCATGTTGGCGACGACAATGGGGATCGTGGTGCCGGTGCCGTCCTTGGCCGACAGGTCCACGGCGAGCCGCGAACCGACCGCCGACCGGGACGGGACCATGAACACATCGCTGTACGTGAGATCGTAGGGCGGCGTCACATCGTTGAGGAATCGCACGTTTGTCCAGCCTATGTCGTAAGTGCTAGACCCGGCATTCCCGTCCCGTGGCAGTACCAGACGTCGGCGACGGATACATTGACGTCGGCCAATAGGAGGACCTGTGATCATCGTTGACCGGCCCGAGGCGCTGGTCGTCGGCTATGCCGTACGGACCACCAACGCGGCGGAGGCCGATCCGTCCCGCGCCCAGTTGCCGGCCCTGTGGGCCCGCGCCGGGGCGCCGGGGGCCTTCGCCCACGTGCCCGGCCGCGTCGACGAGAACCTCTACGCGGTGCTGACCGACTACGAGAGCGACCACCACCGTGCGTACACGGAGGTGGTCGGCGTCGCCGTGCACACGGCGGCGCGCCTGCCCGAGGGCATGGTGGCCGTGCGGGCCCCCGGCGTGCCGGCCCTGAAGCTGGAGGCCCGCGGTCCCATGCCGGGCGCGCTGGTCGAGGCGTGGCAGTACGTGTGGAAGCACACCGAGTCGGGCGGCGTCCCGGCACGGGCCTTCACGACCGATGTGGAGGTCCACCACCCGGGGGGAGCCGACATCTACGTCGCCATGCTCCCCACCTTCAGCGAGCCGTCCTACACCGACCCCGCCACCGCGTGATCATGCACGCGTTCCCGGACAGGGGTCGCGGCCCGCGGTTCCCCCGCCCGTGATCATGCACGCGTTCCCGCGCATGACCGCCGGCCTGCGGTTCCTCCATGCGTGATCATGCGCGCATTCCCCGGCATGCCTCCGGACCTGCGGCTCCTTCGTCCGTGATCAGGCATCGGGAGCGGCGGGCGAGCTCCAGAGCGGTCCGGGGATCTCGAAGCCGACGGGCTCACCCCACCGGTTGCGGTAGCTCACCTCGTGGACCGGCATCCGCTCGGCCACGCCCCAGCGGCCGGTCGGGTAGCCGAACGTGACCATGCAGGCCAGCTCCCAGCCCTTGCCCTCCGGCACGCCGAGGATCTTCATCGCCTCGGCGCCGTGGAAGAGCCCGAGCACGGTCGTCAGCGCGCTGCCCACCCCGAAGGCACGGGCCGCCAGCTGGGCGCTCCACACCGAGGGGTAGATCGAGCCGCCGCTGGGGTCGTTCCTGGTGAAGGCGAACAGCAGCAGCGGGTAGCCCTCGAAGTGGTCCGCCAGGTGCTTGGCCGACTTCAGCACACTCAGCGTCCGAGTGTCCCCGGCCGCCTCGGCCCTCTCCCGCATCGGCTTGTAGTGGCCCTCGAAGAGCCTGCCGAGCCCGTCGCGGTAGAGCGGCCCCAGCTCGGCCTTCACCGCTGGGTCGTCCACCAGCAGGAACCGCCAGCCCTGCGTGTTGCCGCCGCTCGGCGCCCGGACGGCGGCGTCGAGGATCCGCTCCTGGATCTCCGCCGGGATCGGGTCCGGCTTCACCCGCCGCATCGCCCGGGTCGTGTAGAGGGCCTCGAAGAGGTCCATGCGCATCGGTCCTTCCATCAGGCCAGCACCCCCGCCGCGCGGAGGGCCTTGGCGTCGTCGTCCGGCAGCCCCCAGCCGGTCAGGTCGTGCAGGCGGGTGGCGGGGGACAGGGCGCTCCGTTCTCTGCCCAGCAGGCGGGGCGCCGGAGCCGGCTGCGTCACGCCGCCGACCTCGACGAACGTCCCGCGCGCCCGGTTGTGGGGGTGTTCCGCGGCCTCGCCCATCTCCAGGACGGGGAACACACAGGCGTCCGAGCCGTCGAAGATCTCCTCCCACTCCGCCCTGGTCCTGGACCGGAAGGCCGCGGTCAGGCGTTCGCGCAGCTCGGGCCAGTTGGCCCGGTCGTCCCTGTCGGGCAGGTCGGCGATCCCCATCCGGGAGACCATCTCGCTCCAGAACTGAGGCTCCAGCGGGCCGACCGCGAGGTATCGGCCGTCGGCCGTCTCGTACGTGTCGTAGATCGGGGAGCCGGTGTCCAGCAGGTTCGTCCCGCGCGGGCCCCAGGAGCCGCTCTGGACGCCGTGGTAGAACATCGAGAACAGGGCCGCCGCGCCGTCGACCATGGCGGCGTCGATGACCTGGCCCCTGCCGGTGCGCTCGCGCTCGAACAGCGCCAGCAGCACGCCGTACGCGAGCATGAGCCCGCCACCGGCGAAGTCGCCGAGGATGTTGATCGGAGGGGTGGGCTTCTCGCCCGCGCGGCCCAGCATCGACAGCGCGCCGGAGATCGCGATGTAGTCGATGTCATGGCCCGCCCGGGGCGCCAGCGGGCCGTCCTGGCCCCATCCGGTCATCCGGCCGTAGACGAGCCGTTCGTTCACCGGCCGCAGGTCGTCCGGGCCGATCCCGAGCCGCTCGGCGACACCCGGCCGGAACACCTCGATCACCACGTCGGCCCGGGCCGCCAGCCTCTTGAACGCCTCGACGCCCTCGGGCGACTTCAGGTCGAGGCCGATCGTGCGCTTGCCCCGGTCCATGACGTCCGGGCGGGGCGCGTCGGTCACCGCCGTGACCCGGTCGATCCGCAGGACCTCGGCGCCGTGGTCGGCGAGCATCATCCCGGCGAACGGCCCAGGGGCCAGCCCGGCGAGCTCCAGCACGCGCACCCCGGCCAGCGGGCCCTTCCGGGACTCCTCCATGCCACTCTCCTCGGTGGGTGGTTCTGTTCATGGGTTAGTAGAACATGCTTCGGTCGCGTGGGAGACTTCGCCATGTGACGTGGAAGCTGCTGGCGCTGCCGCCCCTGCCCGAGGACGCCGTCCGCGGGCTGCTCGCGGACCTGGGCGACCGGGTCGAGGTCGCCGTCCCCGCCCGCCGTGATCGCGCGGCCCTGCTCGACGCCCTGCCCCAGGCAGAGATCGTCGTCGGCGACTGGAGCGGCATGCTCGTCCTGGACGAGGAGGCCGTACGGCACGCTCCCAAGCTCGCCTTCCTGCAGCAGCCGTCGGTCGGCGTGGACGGCCACGACCTGGAGGCGCTCGCCAAGGCGGGAGTGCCGCTGTCCAACACGGCCGGGGTCAACGCCCTGTCCGTGGCCGAGTGGTGCCTGGCCGCGTCGCTCGCGCTGCTGCGGCACCTCGCCGACGGCGACCGGGAGATGCGGGCGGGGGAGTGGCCGCAGTTCACCGCGCAGCGCCGGGAGCTCGCGGGCGCCCGCGTCGGCGTCGTCGGCTTCGGTCCGATCGGCGCCACCTGCGCCCGCCTGTTCGGCGCGCTCGGCTGCGAGGTCTCCTACTGGTCACGCTCGCCCAAGGCCGAGTCGTACGGCGCGGCCTACCGCGACCTCGACTCGCTGATCGCCTCCAGTGACGTGCTCGTCCTCGTCGTGCCGCTCACCGACGAGACCCGCGGCCTGCTCGACGCGGCGCGGCTCGCGCGAATGCCCGCCGGATCGGTGCTGGTCAACGCCGCCAGGGGCGGGATCGTCGAGCAGGCGGCGCTGCTGGCGGCGCTGGAGTCGGGCCATCTGGCCGGGGCCGCGGTGGACGTCTACGACATCGAGCCGCTTCCCGCCGACGATCCGCTGCGCTCGTGCGGCCGGATCCTGCTGTCGCCCCACGCGGCCGCGGTGACCCCGCAGGCGATGGCCCGCCTCGTCGAGTGCGTGCTCGGCAACGTGCGGGCCGCGCTCGACGGCCGGCCGGTGACGAACGTGGTCAACGGGGCCGACCCCGTCGTCTATCGGCGCCTCTGACGTAACACCGTCCCCGGGGGGTGCCTGAGATGCGAAATCACCACACGATACGATCTACCGTCAGGGCACGGGCCTTCCCGGGCTTGACGAGGTGACTGGCTGGGATGCCCGATAGTTTTCGCGGGCGTAACGTGTCTAGTCTGGTCCGCGTCGTTTTCGAGGGATAGCGTGCCTAGAGGCGATCTCTATAGTCCATGGGGGTGGTGTCATGCCAGAGCGCACGGCAAGTATGACCGCCCATAGGAAGGCCGTCGAGCAGATCAGGGACTCCTACGCGGCGATCCCCGATGACGCGGCTCCCCGGCTCGCTAAGGCGACCACGAACCTGTTCCGTTTCCGTGAGCCGACCAAGACGGCCACGCTGTCCGCCCGCGACCTGGACCAGGTGATCCAGGTGGACCCCGTCACCATGACGGCCGAGGTCCAGGGCATGACCACGTACGAGAACCTGGTGGACGCGACCCTGCCGTACGGGCTCATGCCGTACGTCGTGCCGCAGCTCAAGACGATCACGCTCGGCGGCGCGGTCACGGGTCTCGGCATCGAGTCGACCAGCTTCAAGGACGGCCTGCCGCACGAGTCCGTGGAGGAGCTGGAAATCCTCACCGGCGACGGGCGGATCGTCGTGGCGCGGGCCGACAACGAATACGCCGACCTGTTCCGGGCCTTCCCGAACTCGTACGGCACTCTCGGCTACGCCCTGCGGATCCGGATCAAACTGGCCCGGGTCAAGCCGCACGTGAAGCTGACGCACATCCGGTTCACCGACGCCGACAAGTGCATGCTCGCCATGCAGGAGATCTGCGAGAGCCGCGAGCACGACGGCGAGCAGATCGACTTCGTCGACGGCACGTTCTTCGCGCCGGACGAGCTCTACATCACGGTCGGCACGTTCGCGGACAAGGCACCCTACGCGTCCGACTACACGGGCATGCGCATCTACTACCAGTCGATCCGCAACCGGACGCGCGACTGGCTGACCATCCGCGACTACCTGTGGCGCTGGGACACCGACTGGTTCTGGTGCTCGCGCGCCTTCGGCGTGCAGCAGCCGCTGGTCCGCTCGCTGATGCCGCGCCGCTGGCTCCGCTCCGACGTGTACCGCAAGCTGGTCGGCCTCGACCAGCGGTACGGCCTGACCGCCCGCATCGACCGCTGGCGCGACAACCCGGTGCAGGAGTCGGTCATCCAGGACGTGGAGGTCCCCGTCGAGCGGGGAGCCGAGTTCCTCGACTTCTTCCACGACCGGGTCGGCATGGCCCCCGTGTGGATGTGCCCGCTCAAGGCCAGTGGCGAATGGTCGCTGTACCCGCTGGAGCCCGGACGGCTCTACGTGAACTTCGGCTTCTGGGGCATGGTCCCGTTGCCGCGTGGCCAGCATGACGGCTACTACAACCGGCTGATCGAGCACGCCGTACACCGGCTCGACGGCCACAAGTCGCTGTACTCGACCTCGTTCTACGAGCGGGACGAGTTCTGGCGGCTGTACAACGGGGACTCCTATTGGCCCGTGAAGCGCTCGTACGACCCGGGCGGGCGGCTGCTCGACCTGTACGACAAGTGTGTCCGGGGTAGGTAGGCAGTACGTGCGTGGGGAGAGGTGCACATGACTCTTGCGGAGATCTTCGAGAAGATCGTCGGCTCTGACGCGGGCGTCCAGTTCGCGGCCTACGACGGCAGCAAGGCCGGATCGCCGGACGCGGACATCCGGATCGAGGTGAAATCTCCGATCGCGGTGGCCTACCTCGCGCAGGCCCCGGGGGAGATGGGCCTCGCGAGGGCCTATATCTCGGGGCATCTCGACGTCCAGGGCGACATGTACACGCTTCTGGACCGCATGTGGTCCATAACCCTGAACGACCTGCCGCTCAGCGAGAAGATCGCCGCGGTCCGGTCGCTCGGGGCCAAGCCGCTGCTCATGCGGGTCCCCCCGCCGCCGCAGGAGGTGCGGCGCAGCACGCTCGCCAAGCTCGGCAGCCGCCACGCCAAGCAGCGCGACGCCGAGGCGATCCACCACCACTACGACGTGTCCAACCGCTTCTACGAGTGGGTGCTCGGGCCGTCCATGGCGTACACCTGCGCGGTCTTCCCGTCGCACGACGCGACGCTGGAGGAGGCGCAGTACGCCAAGTTCGACCTGGTGGCCAAGAAGCTCGACCTCAAGCCGGGCATGCGGCTGCTCGACGTCGGCTGCGGCTGGGGCGGCATGGTCATGCACGCGGCCCGCGAGTACGGCGTGAAGGCCCTGGGCGTCACCCTCTCCCGCCAGCAGGCGGAGTGGGCGCAGAAGGCGATCGCCGAGGCCGGGCTCTCCGAGCTCGCCGAGGTCCGCCACACGGACTACCGCGACGTCGCCGAGACCGGCTTCGACCGGGTCAGCTCCATCGGCCTGACCGAGCACATCGGCAAGGACCAGCTCCCGTCGTACTTCTCCTTCCTGTACGGCAAGCTCAAGCCGGGCGGGCGGCTGCTCAACCACTGCATCACCCGCCCGACGGGCAAGGAGAAGACGATCAACAAGGGCGGCTTCATCAACCGCTACGTCTTCCCCGACGGCGAGCTCGAGTCGGTCGGCCACCTCATCCGTCAGATGGAGGACACCGGCTTCGAGATCCGCCACGAGGAGAACCTGCGCGAGCACTACGCGCTGACGCTGCGCGAGTGGTGCGCCAACCTCGACGCCCATTGGGACGAGGCGGTCCAGGAGGTCGGGCAGGGCACCGCCCGCGTCTGGCGGCTCTACATGGCGGGCTGCGTGGTCGGCTTCGAGCGCAACAAGGTGCAGCTGCACCAGGTGCTCGGCGTCAAGCTCGACGACCAGGCCTCGGCGCAGGTCGCCCTGCGCCCGTCCCTCGACTGGCCGTGATCGTCTATCGCAGCTCGCGCTTGAGGATCTTGCCGGTGGCGGTCATCGGCAGGGACTCGCGGAACTCGACGATCCGCGGGTACTTGTAGGCCGCCATCGTCTCCCGGCACCAGGCGACCAGCTCCTCCTCGGTCGTCGTGGTTTCGGGAGTGCGGATGACGTACGCCTTGATCTCCTCGCCGTGCGACTCGTGGGCCACGCCGACGACGGCGGCGAGGGAGACGGCGGGGTGCGTCAGCAGCACCTCCTCGATCTCACGCGGGTAGACGTTGAACCCGCCACGGATGATCATGTCCTTGGCGCGGTCGACGATGTAGTAGTAGCCGTCCTCGTCGCGCCTGGCCACGTCGCCGGTGCGGAACCAGCCGTCCTTCATGACCTCCGCGGTCGCCTCCGGCCGGTTGTGGTAGCCCTTCATGATGTTGTGCCCGCGGATGGCGATCTCGCCGACGTCGGTGACCGTGTTCCAGTCGCCGTCGATGAGCTTCATCTCCACGCCCCAGATCGGGGTGCCGATCGACCCCGCCTTGGCCGGCCTGCCGACCTGGTTGAAGGAGGCCACCGGGGAGGTCTCCGACAGGCCGTAGCCTTCCAGGATCCCGACGCCGAACGTCGCGGCGAAGTCCTTCAGCACCTCGACCGGCAGCGCGGAGCCGCCCGCGATGGCGGTCGCCAGTGAGGCGGGCGCCTTACCGGCCCCACTGTGGACCGCGGTCAGCAGCGCCCAGTACATCGTCGGCACCCCGGCGAAGAGCGTGACCTTCTCCTCGGCCATCAGCGCGAGCGCCTCGGCCGGATCGAAGCGCGGCACGAGGACCAGGGCGGCCCGGCGGCGGAAGCCCGCGTTCATGATCACGGTCTGCCCGAATGAGTGGAAGAGCGGCAGGGTGGCGAGGTAGACGTCGTCGCCCTGGCGGGGGAACATCTCGTCGCTGATCATGGCGTTGATCAGCATGTTCTGGTGGCTCAGCTCGGCGCCCTTGGGCCGGCCGGTGGTGCCGCTCGTGTAGAGGATCACCGCGGTGTCGTCCGGGGCCGTCTGCACGGTCTCGAACTCGCCGGACACGCCGTCGAGGGCCGCCCACAGGGTCTCGCCGTACGGCGACTCGGTGGCGAGCGGGGTGGCGGGCAGCACGAGGAAGTGCTCGGTTCCCGCCGCGCCCTCGAAGCCGGCCCGGCCCCGCTCGCCGAGCGGCAGTTCGGGCGTGCCCTCGAAGCAGAAGAGGGCCTTGGCCTCGGAGTCTTCGAGGTGGTAGGTGATCTCCCGCGACTGGAGCAGGACGTTGAGGGGGACGACCGTGGCGCCGGCCTTGAGGATGCCGAAGTAGACGAACGGGAAGTAGGGGAGGTTGGGGCAGGCCAGCGCCACCTTGTCTCCTTTGCCGATGCCCCGGGAGACGAGCATGTTCGCGACCTGGTTGGCGACGGTGTTCACCAGCGAATACGGCAGGCGGAGGTCACCCAGCACCAAGGCGGTGCGGTCCGGGGTCTCCCTGGCGCTGTCCTCCAGCACGACGGACAGGTTGAGCATCGTCGCTCCCTTTCTTTCGGCCGTTCTGGTCGGCCGTTTCAGTCCATACCAACCGGTAGGTACCTCACAGTAACGGCTGGGGGCCGCGCTGAGGAGGGTGATCCGGCGCAAGCCGTACGTGATCATCCACCACCTTGGGAGGTGATCATGCACGGGTTCCCAGGGTGGCGGGGTGAGCTGCGCGAAGCGCCGTACGTGATCATGCGCACTTTCCCTGGATGCCTTCCGATGTGCGGGAACGCAAGCCGTGATCATGCACGATGGTCAAGCCTTGACGTAAGTGATTGCTCGGACAAAAGTGGGCGGCATGACCGTGGCGCCGGGCATCGACCTGTCGTGGATCCCGTTCTGGGGTCTGCCGCAGACTGAGCGGCTGGACGCGTTCCGGCGGCTGCGCGAGCTGGACCGGCCCGTCTTCGTCCAGGAGAACAAGATTCCCTTCATCCGGCACGGCGCCGGTTACTACGCGCTCGTACGGCATGCCGACGTGAGCGAGGCCAGCCGGAACGCCGGGATCTTCAGCAGCGAGCCGACCGCGAACAGCATCCCGGACATGCCGCGGTGGCTCGCCGTCTACTTCGGGTCGATGATCAACATGGACGATCCGCGGCACGCCCGGCTGCGCCGCATCGTCTCGCGGGCCTTCACGCCCCGCGTCCTCGCCAAGATGGAGCAGGACCTCCAGCGGGCGGCCGAGGAGATCGTCGGAAGGGCCGTCAAGGACGGTCCGGGGGATTTCGTCACCCAGATCGCGGCCAGGCTCCCGGTCCGGGTCATCTGCGACATGATCGGCATTCCCGGGAAATATCACGACATGGTGCTCAGCCGTACGAACACGATCCTCGCCAACGCGGACGGCGAGTATTCGGGGATCGAGGTGGACTACTCCCGGCAGGACGCGCCCTTCGGCCGATGGGCCACGGCCCGCGGCCTGGTCAAGCTGCTCCGTGCGGGACACGAGCTCAGCGCCCTGGCGCAGCGCCTCGGGCGGGAGCGCCGCCGGCACCCGACGGGCGACCTGACCAGCCTCCTTGTGAACGGGGAGGAGCGGCTCACCACCCAGGAGCTCGGCTCGTTCTTCATCCTGCTCGTCGTGGCGGGCAGCGAGACCACGCGCAACGCGATCACGCACGGACTAAAGCTCCTCACCGACAACCCCGGCCAGCGCGAGCTGCTCACCGGCGACTTCGAGACGCACATCGGGGGCGCGGTCGAGGAAATCGTCCGCTATGCCACCCCGGTGATCCAGTTTCGCCGGACCGTCACGCGCGACCACTCGATGAACGGGCAGGACTACAAGAAAGGCGACAAGGTCCTGCTGTTCTACAACTCCGCGAACCGGGACGAGGCGGTCTTCACCGATCCCGACGTCTTCGACATCACGCGAAGCTCCAACCCCCATGTCGGCTTCGGTGGCCCGGGTCCGCACTACTGCCTCGGCGCCCATCTGGCCAGGCGGGAGATCACGGTCATGTTCCGCGAGCTGTTCGGGCGGATGCCCGAGATCCGCTCCGACGGCGAGCCGGCCTACCTGCTGTCCAACTTCATCAACGGTGTCAAGCACCTGCGCTACCGGTTCTAGTGCATGATCACGTACGGCTGACGACCAGGCCAGGGCGGGTGGCGGGGAACCTGTGCATGATCACCACCTGAGCGGGTGCCGGTGCGGCTGGGTGAGCGGGAATCTCTGCATGATCACGCGGGATTGTGGCAGGATGAACCGAACGTGATTCTGGTCGCAGACCTCTCCAAGGAGCGCCATGACCACCCCGCCTGTGGAACAGGCCCCCATCAGGTCGGCCACCGACGTCAACCTGTCTGACTGGAACTTCTGGGCCCGGTCCCAGGAGGAGCGCGAGCACGCGTTCCGGCTGCTGCGCGAGCTGGACCGGCCCGCGTTCTTCGAGGAGCCCGAGGTCACGTTCGCCCAGACGAGGGGCATCGGCTACCACGCGCTGGTCCGGCACGCCGACATCCTGGAGGCCAGCCGCAACCCCGAGGTCTTCTGCTCGGGCGACGGCGGAGCGACCAGCATCCTCGACATGCCCGCCGAGCTGGCCGAGTATTTCGGCTCCATGATCAATATGGACGACCCTCGCCACGCCCGCCTGCGCCGCATCGTCTCCCGCGCGTTCACGCCCAGGATGATCAAGCAGTTCGAGGCCGACGTGGACGCGGCGGCCGTGCGGATCGTCGACGAGTTGCTCGCCACGGGCACGGGGTGCGACTTCGTCACCGAGGTCGCCGCGAAGCTGCCCCTGAAGATTATCTGCGACATGATGGGAATCCCGGAGAAGGACTACGGATTCGTCTTCGACCGGTCGAACATCATCCTCGGCGCCTCGGACCCGGAGTACGTCAGCGACCGCGGGGGCATCGCCCACGCGCTGCTCACCGCCGGTATGGAGCTCCAGCAGCTCGTCCAGGACCTGGCCGTCCACCGGCTCGAGAACCCGACGGACGACCTGACATCCTCGCTGGTCAACGCCAACATCGACGGTGAGCGGCTGACCGCGCAGGAGCTCGGGTCGTTCTTCATCCTGCTCGTCGTCGCCGGCAACGAGACCACCCGCAACGCCATCTCGTACGGCATGCGCCTGCTCACGCTCAACCCCGGCCAGAAGCGGCTATGGCTGGAGGACGTCGAGGGGCGCGCGGCGGGCGCGGTCGAGGAGATCGTCCGGCTGGCCGCGCCGGTGAACTTCATGCGGCGCAAGGTCACCCGCGACCACGTCATGAACGGCAACCTGTACCGGCAGGGCGAGAAGGTCGTCCTCTACTACTGGTCGGCCAACCGGGACGAGCGGGTCTTCGACGACCCGCTCCGGTTCGACATCCTCCGCGCCCCGAACCCGCACGTCGGCTTCGGCGGCCCCGGGCCGCACTTCTGCCTCGGCGCCCATCTCGCCCGCAGGGAGATCACCGTGATGTTCCGCGAGCTGCTCCGCCGCGTTCCGCGGATCGAAGCCGGCGAGCCCGAGCGGCTGTTCTCCAGCTTCATCAACGGCATCAAGCACATGCGGTGCGACTTCTGACGATCGGACGGTCGCGCTAGCCGGCCCGGCGAATCGCCTTGAAGACCGTGTTGATGTCGGGAAGCAGGTCGTCCTTGAGCGCCGGGACGGCCATGTAGACGATCGCGGGCACGTCCGCGCCGGTGTTGACCGCCCCCACGAACACGGTGGTCTCCTCCTTGTCGGCCTCGACCTTGTAGGCGGCGATCAGGCCGGTCAGACCGTTGCGGGACAGGCGCTGCTGCGCCACCTTCGTCACCTTGTTCCCCTTGGGGAACAACGTCTGCCGCGCCTGGAACATCACGGCGCTGATCACTGGAGCGAGCTTGTCCGGCGAGGTGTACCGCGCGGCCAGCGGTTGCGGGAGCGGGCCCGACATGACCTGGGCGAACTCAGGTTTGCCCCTCGTGGTCATCCCGGCGGGGACGAACTGGCGGGTCGCATAGCCGTACTTCGTCTTGATGTCCTGCGCGTTCCTGTCGAGCTGCCACGGGCCGCCGAGCTTGGGCACCGTGATGCCCGCCGCCTCGTCGGTCACCACGCCGCTGACCGGCGAGGCCGTGCCCTTGAACCTCGGCAGCGCGGGGAACTGCGACGCGGCCTTCGGCGGCGCCGCCGACACCGTGGGCTTCGCCTCGGGGCTCGGCACGGTCTCCGCGCCGTCGTCCGACCTGAGCGGCCCCGCGACGAACGCCCAGATCAGGCCGCCCACCAGGGCCACGAGCACCGTCCCGACGAGGGTGAACAGCCAGATCGGCCGGCCGCGCTCCTCGTCCTCGTACTCGTCGATCGCCCGGTAGTTCTCCCCGAAGACCGTGTTCCACAGCTCCTGCTGCCGATGCGCGGGAGGCGTCTTCGGCCCGCTGATCTGCCCCGCCGTCACGAACGGCTTGTACGGATCATCGGCCCTCGGCGGGCTTGGCTGTGCCTGGACCGGCTGCGGGGAGAACGGCTGCGCGGGATTCGCGAACGGCTGTGCGGGGTTCGCGAACGGCTGCGCCGGTTGCTGCGGGAAGGGCTGCGCGGGGTTCGGGAACGGCTGTGCCGGGCCCTGGAACGGTTGCGCCGGTTGCTGCGGGAAGGGCTGCGCGGGGTTCGGGAACGGCTGTCCGGGAGCCTCGAACGGCTGGGCGGGGGCCTGCGGTGTGGCGCCCATCATCGACGGCCCGGCGCCGGTCATGAAGGGCCCGGTCTCCGTCATCGGCGGTCCGGACTCCACGAAGGAGCGGACAGTCGGGGTGAAGGAGGAGGCCGTGGGGACCTCGGGCCAGGCAGGCGGAACCTCCGGCCAAGCCGTGGCTCTCTGGGGGTCGCTGTGGTCCGAGGGCATGGCACCTCCAGAGATCATGCCCGGATTGGGAGTGCCTGGCATGTTCTCATGCGACGTGGGGGCCGCCGCAGTAAAACTGGAGAATGCCGCGCGAAACTGTTCGCCCGTGGGGTCGGTCGGCGGATCCTGCATCGGTAGGTCCGACGACGGAAATGGGTTGGCCACAGCGATGACAGTAAACTAAAGGGACAGAAGACCTCACAACGGATCTATCACCATCGCGTATCGTGGTTTGACTTATGGCGTCAGCGCCGATATTCCGTCGCCGACCTGGTTGTCGGCTGCGCTAGGCTTGAGCCGCGTGCCGCGACCCTGCTTATCGGGCAGCTATCTCAGAAGTCGGCATGAGATCGCGCAAACGCAGGTTGCCCCTCGTGCCGAGCGGGGGGCTCTGTTGTGAGCAGGCGTCTTCGTGTTTGACCAGCAGCCGGGCGAGGAGTGGAAGTGGACGAGCCGGTGTACGACCCGCAGGCGCTGCAGGCCAAGTGGCTGCCGCGATGGGAGGAGCTGAACCCCTTCGCCGCGGTCGACGATCTCGCCGACACCAGGCCGCGCAGGTACATGCTGGACATGTTCCCCTACCCCTCGGGCGACCTCCACATGGGTCACGGCGAGGTCTTCGCCATCGGCGACGTCGTCGCGCGCTACTGGTTCCAGAAGGGCTACAACGTCCTGCACCCCATCGGGTGGGACTCCTTCGGCCTGCCCGCCGAGAACGCGGCGATCCGGCGTGACGCACACCCGGCCGAGTGGACCTACGCCAACATCGAGACCCAGGCGAACTCGTTCAAGCGGTACGGCATCTCCTTCGACTGGTCTCGCCGCCTGCACACCAGCGACCCGGAGTACTACCACTGGAACCAGTGGCTGTTCATCCGCTTCTTCGAGCGGGGCCTGGCCTACCGCAAGGGCGGCCTGGTCAACTGGTGCCCGAACGACCAGACCGTGCTGGCCAACGAGCAGGTCGTCGCGGGCAGGTGCGAGCGTTGCGGCGCCGAAGTGATCCGCCGCGAGCTGACCCAGTGGTATTTCAAGATCACTGACTATGCCGACCGGCTGCTCGACGACATGGCGCAGCTGGAGGGTGGCTGGCCGGAGCGCATCCTGACCATGCAGCGCAACTGGATCGGCCGCTCCACGGGCGCGGATGTCCAGTTCCAGATCGAGGGCCGCGACGAGCCGGTCACCGTCTACACGACGCGCCCCGACACGCTGTACGGCGCGACCTTCTTCGTGGTGGCCGCCGACGCGCCCCTGGCCGAGGAGATCGTCGCTCCCGATCGGCGCGAGCAGCTGGCCGCGTACAAGGCCGAGGTGTCCAAGCTCTCCGACATCGAGCGGCTGTCCACCGACAAGGAGAAGACCGGCGTCTTCCTGGGCACCTATGCCATCAATCCGGTCAACGGTGAGCGCATCCCGGTCTGGGCGGCCGACTACGTGCTGTCGGATTACGGCCACGGCGCCATCATGGCGGTGCCGGCCCACGACCAGCGCGACCTCGACTTCGCCCTGAAGTTCGGCCTGCCCGTTCAGGTCGTCGTGCACACCGGGCTGGCCGACCCGGGGGAGACCGGCGTCGCCACGCCGGGCGAGGGCACCCTGGTCAACTCCGGCCCCCTCGACGGGCTGTCCAAGACCGAGGCCATCCAGCGGATCGTCGAGATCCTGGGTGAGCGCCGCACCGGCAAGGCGGCCGTCAACTTCCGGCTGCGCGACTGGCTGCTGTCGCGTCAGCGGTTCTGGGGCACCCCGATCCCGATCATCCACTGCCCCGACTGCGGCGAGGTCCCGGTCCCGGACGACCAGCTGCCCGTCACGCTGCCCGACCTGCGCGGCGCCGACCTCAAGCCCAAGGGCGTCTCGCCGCTGGCCGGCGCCACGGACTGGGTCAACGTGGAGTGCCCCAAGTGCTCCGGCCCCGCCCAGCGGGACACCGACACGATGGACACCTTCGTCGACTCCTCGTGGTACTACCTGCGGTACGTCGACCCCCACTACACCGGCGGGCCGTTCGACGTCGAGAAGGTCCGCCTGTGGGGCCCGATCGACCAGTACATCGGCGGGCAGGAGCACGCGGTGCTCCACCTGCTGTACACCCGGTTCTTCACCAAGGTCCTGCACGACATGGGCATGGTGGACTTCAGCGAGCCCTTCCTGCGACTGCTCAACCAGGGGCAGGTCATCAACCAGGGCAAGGCCATGTCCAAGTCGCTGGGCAACGGCGTCGACCTGGGCCAGCAGATCGACGCGTTCGGCGTGGACGCCGTCAGGCTGACGATGCTGTTCGCCGGGCCGCCGGAGGACGACATCGACTGGGCCGACGTCTCGGCCGGCGCGTCGCAGAAGTTCCTTGCCCGTGCCTTCCGGGTGATGGCGGAAGCCGGTGCGGGCTCGGCTCCAGGTGTGGACTTCTCCACCGGTGACGTGGCGCTGCGCAAGGTCACCCATCGGACGATCGACGAGGTCAGCAGGCTCGTCGAGAACTACCACTTCAACGTCGCGGTGGCCCGCATGATGGAGCTGACCTCGGCCGCCCGTAAGGCGATCGACTCGGGGCCGGGCGCCGCCGATCCGGCCGTCAGGGAGGCCGCCGAGGCGCTGGCCGTCATGCTGTCACTGATCGCGCCGTATGTGGCGGAGGAGGGCTGGGAACGGCTCGGTCACGCGCCGTCCGTCGCCAGGGCCGGATGGCCGGTCGCGGAGCCCGCGCTGCTGGTGCGGGAGTCGGTCACAGCGGTCGTTCAGGTGGCCGGCAAGGTCCGTGACCGCTTGGAGGTCTCGCCGGACATCTCCGAAGCCGACCTGGAGGCGCTGGCCCTGGCCTCGGACAAGGTCCAGCCGTACCTCGACGGAGCGCCCCGCAAGGTGATCGTCCGCGCCCCGAAGCTGGTCAACATCGTGCCGTGATGCGTGGCACGGGGTTAGGTAGCACAGCGCTCCGCGGTGACACCCGATGTCGCCGCGGAGCGGTGGGTGCCTACAGCTTGCGCAGGACCGCCGTGACCTTGCCCAGGACGGTGGCCTCGTCGCCGGGGATCGGCTCGTAGCTCGGGTTGTGGGGCACCAGCCACACGTGCCCGTCCTTGCGCTTGAACGTCTTGACCGTGGCCTCGCCGTCGATCATGGCGGCCACGATGTCGCCGTTGTCGGCGACCGGCTGCTGCCGGACGACGACCCAGTCGCCGTCGGCGATCGCCGCCTCGATCATCGAGTCGCCGGTCACCTGGAGCAGAAACAGCGTGCCCTCGCCGACGAGTTGCTTCGGCAGGGCGAACACGTCCTCGATGCTCTGCTCGGCCAGGATCGGGCCACCGGCGGCGATGCGGCCCACAAGCGGAACGTACGCCGCCGTGGGGCGGTTGAAGCCGCTGTCCTCCTCCGCGGCGTCCGGATCCACCCACAGCACCGGCTCGCCCGGCAACCGGACCTCCAGGGCCCTCGGCCGGTGCGGGTCGCGGCGCAGGTAGCCCTTGCGCTGGAGCGCGGTGAGCTGATGCGACACGCTGGAGGTGCTGGTCAGCTGGACCGCCTCCCCGATCTCCCGCATCGACGGCGGGTAGCCGCGCTGCTGGACCGAGTCGCGGATCACCTCAAGGATCTTGCGCTGCCTCGGGGTGAGACCAAGCGAGTCCCGCCTGCGCACGGCGAGGTCGCCGACGCTCTGATCTTGCGCACTCCGGTCACTCACGATGCCACCTCTCAATCCGTGTTCCTCAAGTCGCACAGAGCGACCGTACCGCGATTCAAGATCATCATCAAACAATTGTTCGATTGTCCTCGAAATCGTCGGTGTCGTGGTGTACAACATCGTACGGGAGTTCGATCGATATCGTGTTCGATTTTCCGATCTTCTTCGTGACTGTGTCCGCGCAGCTCAGGAACAGTTCCGGGAGGTAGCCATGCGACCGGTCCCCGGTCCCGTCCCCAAACGTCCCGACCCTCCGCTGCGCCTCACCCGGCGCGGCAAGATCGTGCTGGTCACCATGGTCACGGTGCTGGCACTCGGCGTCCTGTGGCTGGGCACCCACGCCGCCGTGACCGCCTCCAGCGGGCTCGCCTCGCCCGGCCAGAGCGGCCTGCCGTACGTCACCGTCCAGCGGGGTGACACGCTCTGGGGCATCGCCCGCGCCGTCAGCGCGGGGGACGACCCCGCCCCGTTGGTCCGGCAGATCATGAACCTCAACGGCTTATCCGACTCGCTCATCCAGCCCGGCACCCGGCTCTATCTCCCGAGCGGGATGCCCGGCTAGCACCTCGCGCCCGGAAACCCCTCCGCCGGGGGGCGGCCCCCCACTGTGCCGCGACACGCTGGCTGAACAGCGACTTCGGGCGGGAGGGGCGCTTCGACTTGCGTTCATGGACGGGCACTTCTACGGTTGGACCACAACATCTAGTAGTCACATCGATGTAAGTTCACCACTTCTTGTGGTTGCGGTGTGCGTTCATGGGAGGCGATGGCATGCACTGTCCGTTCTGTCGCCACCCGGACACGCGGGTCGTGGACAGCCGCTCGACCGAAGACGGGGCGGCCATCCGCCGTCGGCGCACGTGCCCCGAGTGCGGGCGCAGGTTCACCACCCAGGAGACCGTCCTGCTCATGGTGAGCAAGCGCAGCGGGGTCACCGAGCCCTTCTCGCGCGACAAGGTCATCGCCGGGGTACGGCGGGCCTGCCAGGGGCGCCCGGTCAGCGAGGATTCGCTGGCGCAGCTCGGGCAGCGTGTAGAGGAGAGCATCCGGGGCACGGGAGCGGCCGAGATCGCCTCACACGAGGTGGGGCTCGCCATCCTGGGGCCGCTGCGCGATCTCGACGAGGTCGCCTATCTCCGGTTCGCATCGGTTTATCGCGGGTTCGAGACGCTGGCCGACTTCGAGGCGGAGATCGAGCAGCTCAGGGTGGCCCGCACCGCGTCGAGCGAGCAGTAGGACGCCCCCTGCGCCGGGGACCGGCCGGGCGCGACGATGTGGTTATGAAGACACGTGGTCCGACACTAGGGGCTCCACCGGGCCCTGGGAGGGGGAAGTCATGACGGAAGTGAACGGCACCGTGACGGGACCGGGGGGTGCGGTGGCCGGAGGCCGGAAGCGCACGCGCAAGGGCCTGAAGATGAAGCGCATCTTCACGACCGCCGGAGTTCACCCGTACGACGAGGTCCGCTGGGAGCGTCGCGACGTCGTGATGACGAACTGGCGCGACGGCTCGGTGAACTTCGAGCAGCACGGCGTGGAGTTCCCCGAGTTCTGGTCGGTCAACGCGGCCAACATCGTGACGACCAAGTACTTCCGCGGGGCCGTCGGCACGCCGCAGCGCGAGTGGAGCCTCAAGCAGCTCGTCGACCGCGTCGTGGGCGTCTACACCCGGACCGGTGTCGAGCACGGCTACTTCGCCGGCGACGAGGACGCCGAGATCTTCGACCACGAGCTCAAGCACGCCCTGATCCACCAGATCTTCAGCTTCAACTCCCCGGTGTGGTTCAACGTCGGCACGCTCTCCCCCCAGCAGGTGTCGGCCTGTTTCATCCTCGCCGTCGACGACCAGATGGAGTCGATCCTCGACTGGTACAAGGAAGAGGGTGTGATCTTCAAGGGCGGCTCCGGCTCGGGAGTCAACCTCTCCCGCATCCGGTCGTCCAAGGAACTGCTGTCCAGCGGTGGCACGGCCAGCGGCCCGGTCTCCTTCATGCGCGGCGCCGACGCCTCCGCCGGGACCATCAAGTCGGGCGGCGCGACCCGCAGGGCCGCCAAGATGGTCGTCCTCGACGTCGACCACCCCGACATCGAGGAGTTCATCGAGACCAAGGCGCGCGAGGAGGACAAGATCCGCGCGCTGCGCGACGCCGGGTTCGACATGGACCTCGGCGGCAAGGACATCGTGTCCGTGCAGTACCAGAACGCCAACAACTCGGTCCGCGTCTCCGACGAGTTCATGCGCGCCGTCGAGGCCGGCGGCAAGTTCGGCCTGCGCGCCCGCCTCACCGGCGAGGTCATCGAGGAGGTCGACGCGAAGTCGCTCTTCCGCAAGATGGCGCAGGCCGCGTGGGAGTGCGCCGACCCCGGCCTGCAGTACGACGACACGATCAACGACTGGCACACCTGCCCCGAGACGGGGCGGATCACGGCCAGCAACCCCTGCTCGGAGTACCTCCACCTCGACAACTCGTCCTGCAACCTGGCGTCGATCAACCTGCTGAAGTTCCTGCGCGACGACGACACCTTCGACGTCCCGAACTTCGTGAAGCTGACCGAGCTGATCATCACCGCGATGGACATCTCGATCACCTTCGCGGACTTCCCGACCGAGAAGATCGGCGAGACGACCCGCGCCTACCGCCAGCTCGGCATCGGCTACGCCAACCTCGGGGCGCTGCTCATGGCCACCGGCCACGCGTACGACTCGGACGGCGGGCGGGCCGTCGCGGCCGCGATCACCTCGCTGATGACCGGCGCCTCCTACCGCCGCTCGGCCGAGCTGGCCGGGATCGTCGGGCCGTACGACGGCTACCAGCGAAACGCCGAGCCGCACAAGCGGGTGATGCGCAAGCACGCGGCGGCCAACGACGACCTGCGCACGCTGAGCGACATGGACAAGACCATCCACGCCGAGGCCACCCGGCAGTGGCAGGAGTGCCTCAGGCTCGGGGAGAAGAACGGCTACCGCAACGCCCAGGCGTCGCTGCTCGCCCCCACCGGAACCATCGGCCTGATGATGGACTGCGACACCACCGGCATCGAGCCCGACCTGGCGCTGGTCAAGTTCAAGAAGCTCGTCGGCGGCGGCTCCATGCAGATCGTCAACCAGACGATCCCGCGGGCGCTCCGGCAGCTCGGCTACCAGGAGGAGCAGGTCGAGGCGATCGTCGAGTACATCGCCGAGCACGGCCACGTGGTCGACGCCCCCGGGCTCAGGATCGAGCACTACGAGGTGTTCGACTGCGCCATGGGCGAGCGGGCCATCGCCCCGATGGGCCACGTCCGCATGATGGCGGCGGCCCAGCCGTTCCTGTCCGGCGCGATCTCCAAGACGGTCAACCTGCCCGAGACGGCCACCGTCGACGAGATCGAGCAGGTCTACCTGGAGGGCTGGAAGCTCGGCCTCAAGGCACTGGCCGTCTACCGCGACAACTGCAAGGTCGGCCAGCCGCTCTCCGCCGCGAAGAAGCCTTCCGAGGTGGAGCCCGAGCCCGTCCCCGTGCAGGTCATCGAGGTGCCGCGGCCGACCCGCCGCCGGATGCCGAACCAGCGGCCCAGCCTGACCACGCGCTTCACCGTTGGCGGCGCCAAGGGCT
Organism: Planotetraspora sp. A-T 1434; assembly: GCF_025420585.1. GTDB lineage: Bacteria > Actinomycetota > Actinomycetes > Streptosporangiales > Streptosporangiaceae > JAOEGB01. The sequence goes on from NZ_JAOEGB010000008.1 coordinate 108,621, forward strand.
ACATGACCGCCTCGTCCTACCCGGACGACGGTCTCGGAGAGGTCTTCCTCAAGATGTCCAAGCAGGGCTCGACCCTCGCTGGCGTCATGGACGCGTTCTCCGTGGCCATCTCGATCGGCCTGCAGTACGGCGTGCCGCTGGACACCTACGTCCAGAAGTTCGTCAACATGCGGTTCGAGCCGGCCGGCATGACCGACGACCCGGACGTCCGGATGGCGCAGTCCGTCATGGACTACATCTTCCGGCGGCTCGCGCTCGACTACCTGCCGTACGACGACCGCGCGGCGCTCGGTATCTTCTCGGCGTCCGAGCGGGCCGCTCAGCAGCGCGGAGAGGACCCGGCGGCTCTCCAGGAGGTCGTGGACACGGCCGCCCTGGCCCAGTCCGCGCCGATCGAGGAGAAGCCCAAGGCCGTCTCCGTCGCCGACCCGCAGCGGGCGGGGGTCACCTCGCTGGAGAGCCACCAGGGCCGTACGGCCGACGCCCCGCTGTGCATGACCTGCGGCACGAAGATGCGCCCGGCGGGTAGCTGCTACGTCTGCGAGGGCTGCGGCAGCACCAGCGGCTGCAGCTGACCACTGTTTAGCGGAGGGCCGGTCTCGGGTCCGGGCGACCATCGCCTGGAGCCCGGGCCGGCTTTCCCGTCATTCGGCTTCGAAGGCGAGCCGGTCGGTCAGCCAGCGATGGAACTTGATCGCGAACCTGACCCAGTGGGCGATCACCGTGGTGAGGTGCTCCCGCGTTACACCGGCGCCGATGTAAAGCTGTGAGTCACCGATGACCCGGATCAGCCCGCTGTCGGGTGTGAAGGCGTAGACCTTCGGCCACATGGTGTCCGCGTTCCACTCGTTCAGCGCGGTGAGAAGCATCGGCTTCTCGTCGACCGAGTAGTGCCTGTCGTAGAAGGTGCGGATCGTGAACAGATCGCCCTCGGAGCCGAACAGGAAGAAGACCGTGAGCGCGGCGGTGGAGATCGCGATGTCACCCTCGGCGTCGATGGTGTGCTCGAGCTCCAGCTCGTCGAGGATCTGCTTGATGAGCTCCTGGTCCGGCTGGACGACCGCTGGGGAAGGGGTCACGGATACATCCTGCACCATCGGACCGTCAATAAGCCGGTAGTCCTGTGGGAAGGACGTCGAGGCGCAGCGTTCCCGGACGTTCGGCCTCACCTACCGGATGCTCGGCTCCGCCGCCGACCGGGCCTCGGCACCGGCGGCACCGGCGTGCTCGGCCGCCAGATCGTCGACCGGCTGGCGTGCCTCGCCCTCGGTGAACCCGCTGACCGCGTCCCGGACATGGAAGGGAGGCCTCCAGATCCTCACGGCTAGATGACCGGTACGCCGGTGCCTGAGAGTAACAAGTGGCGCAGGTTCCCTGGTCGCGGGTGGTGCCCACATCGGGGGGAGGGCCCGACCAGACCATAGCCACCTGACCGCCAGCCACCTGACCCGCCCATGCAGTCACCTGCGCCATAAACCCCGGAAAGCACGGTCGACCACCCCGCCACCGAGCGCCAACACCCCCGGCTCATGCACTGCGCTGCACTGCACTGCACTGTGCTGTGCTGTGCTGCCCTGCACTCCACTGCCGCTGGCCAGCCCACCCGACGCGGACGTGGCGGCCCCCGTCCAATCAGAACGGCGGGACATCTCTCATGGAGTCCGACCCCAGATCATCACCAGACCTCTCGGCAGGCCCAAAACCGTCGCCAGCCGTTCGGTCGGAATCGGTGGCAGAGTCCGCCGCAGCTGGCGCTTCTTCGAGCCAGGGCGGGCCGTATTCCCAGGTGGATGGCAGCGGGAGGTCGTCCTCCAAGGCCATGGCCACGGTCTCCGAGGTGGCCGGGATGGCCTGGATGATCGGTTCGGGCAGGGGCTCGATGATGGGCGGTGGTGTGACCGGGTAGCGGTGGCCGGTGCGGCTGATCCAGATGAGGTGGCCGGGTTGGGGTTGGATGACGCGCCAGCCGTGGTCGCGCAGGTCGTGGTCGTGTGCGCAGGCAGCGCCCATGTTGTCGTCGGTGGTGGGCCCGCCGTGGCTGTGCTGGCGGGTGTGGTCGAGCTCGGACCGCGCTGCGGGGGCGCGGCAGCCGGGGTAGGTGCAGACGCGGTCGCGGATCTGGACCCACCGCCGCAGCCCGATCCTGGCGAAACGGCGTTGCTTGTCGGCTTCGCCTCCCCGTTTGAGGTGGCCCGGCCGGGGCCCCGTTTGGCCTGCTGGTTGGGGGTCGTCTGTCCAGGGTCCTTTCACGGGGTGGTCCGCGGCATCCGCACCCTCGGTCCCGTTGCTGTCGAAGCCGCCGCTGTCGCTGCTGCGGTTGTCGGTCCTGGTTTCCGTAGTGTGAGCGTCGGCATCGTCAACCTGCCGGGTGACGTCGGCGATCACGCGAGCCCAGCCTGAGCCGAGGGCGGCCAGGTCGGAACGCCACTGGCGCAGCAGCGCCAGCGGGATCTGTAGCTCGACGATCCCTCGCCGACGGACCGACCTCGGCCCGTCCCGTCCCGATGGCCTTCCCGGCTCCTGTCCCGATGCTCGTGGCGAGGGGTTGCCACGGCGGGGCCATCCGGCGGGCCGGTAGGAGGTGATCCCGGCGAACAGCAGTTGCCCGTCGTCGTCGCAGATCGCGAACCGCCATTCGCCGTTGATCTGGCGTTTGGCCAGGCGGCGGGCGAGCTGAGCGTGGATGGGCCCCCACCCGGCGAGCTCGGCGGGAAGGTCGTCCAGGTGCATCAGGGTGGAGACCCGCACTCGCACCTCCCCGGCCGCGAACCCCGCCCCACCCGAAAGCAGGCCGGCCAACACACCACCCTGCGCCGCCTTCGAGGCTGCAGCCTCACCGCCCCCGCCACCTGGCCTCTCCCCGGCACCGAGGTCACCGCCGTCCCGGGGACCACCGTGGCCACCCCCGCTCCGCACGCCGCCGGGGCCATCCGTACCGTCGGAGCCGTCGCGGTCGGTGTCGGTGTCGGCGTCGGCGGCCGTCGTGCCATCCCCGGCTCGTCTGCCACCGGTGGCGTCGGTGCTGTTTACGCCCCCTGTTCCGGCCCGTTCGTGAACGCCGTGCGAGCTGTGGGCGCCGGGGTCATCGGTGTGACGGGTCCGGGCCAGGGTGTGGGCGCCATCGGGACTGTCGGGGCTGTCGGGGTCCGCGGGCTCCCGAGGGTCGGCGTCGTCATTGGACCGGCCGTCGTGGGACTGGCCGTCGTGGGGCTGGACGGCGTCGTGGGCGTCGTCGTTGGGCCGGCCGTCGTTGGGCCGGCCGGCGTCGTAGGCGTTGTCGTGGGGCTGGTCGGCGTAGTGGTCGTTGTCGTTGTCGTTGTCGTTGTCGTTGTCGTTGTCGTTGTCGTGGGGGTTGTCGTTGAGGTGGGGGTCGTAGTCGTCTTCGGCGTCGAGGGGATCCCGGTTGCGGGCTTTGGTGAGGAGGATGGCGGTGATGGCGTCGTCGTCGAGCCCGGTCAGGGTGCCGTCGAGCAGGCCGAGGAAGACGTCGGTGCGGATGTGGTCGATCGGGGCGTGCAGGCCGGCGCGTTTGGCCTGCTGAGCGATGGCATCCACCCGGGCGATGGCGGCGGCGGCCTGGTCCACAGGGAGTTGGTGGCCGGTGATGGTCGCGGTGCCGTCGGCGTGCCGCATCCCTTCGAGGCGGCGGCGTTGCAGCGCCCGCTCGTACTTGCGCCGCGCCCACTGCGGGTCGGCGGCCACCAGCAGCGTCTTGATTTTGTCTTTCAGTTGGCTGGTCGTGCATGCCCCCGCCTTCGGGAGCAGGTGGCCGGCCACCGCGTGGGCGAGGGGGTCGGGGACGCCCTCCAGCCAGTCGTGGAAGACCAGGGCGCGGGCTTTGTCGATGGTCCCGGCCGCCAGGGCGTGGCGGACGGGAGCCAGGCGGGTGGACAGGTCATAGGCGAAGACGTATTCACGCTCGGCGGCGCGGCGGGTCAACACCAGCGCGGCGCGGATTTCGTCGGCGGAGTATTTGTCCGGGCGGGGCATTTTCTTCATGTCGCCCGGGGACGGCTCATACAGTCCGACTTCGGCCATGACGGCGGCTTTGCGGGCTTGGACGTGGGCTTCGAGGCGGGCGTAGGCTTGCAGCACGAGCACGGCGTCGTAGCCGCTCAACCGGGCGATATCCAGCCCGTCCAGCACGGCGGCGAGCCCCGGGCCGGGCGCCATCCGCGCGAGCCCTTCGGGGATTTGCTGCCGTTCGACAATCACACGGTAAAACTACCAACCACCACCGACAAAAACACCCCGCGATAACGCCGCCAATCGCCGCCAGATTACTGCGGAACCTTCAGCCGTGCTAAATCGGAATTATGGGGGACTGGAGAGACCTGTGAAGGTTGTGCCCTGAGGCGTACGGCAGGGCATTCATATTAATATGAGGTTTTCGGCGCTTGCTCGGGTGATGTAGGGCTCGGTGCGATAATTCAATGGTCGCCCGAGTGCCTTTGGTGGCCTCCGAAAGCGCCGGCGCCTTCAGGCCGGGTGAGCCGGCTGGCCGGCGCGGTGCCGTACGTGATCGGGGACCGGACGTGTCGCGAGTGGATCGGTCACCGGGGCCTGCCACAAGGCGGCGAGCGGCAGCACGCCGGCCCACACGTCGTGAGGGTCGTGGGCGTCGTTCGGACCGCCCTCCCGTACCTTGACCGACGCCTCTTCCAGAGAGAGGGCCAGGATGCTGGTGGCGGCGAGCTCCTTGCGATTGGGCTGCCGCGCGTAGTCCCACTGGCCTGGGGTGACTTGCTCGGTGAGGCACTTGAGCGCCGTCAGCTTCTCCTCGCCCTCCAGAGCGCGGGGAACACCGTAAATCATGGCGCTGCGGTAGTTCACGCCGTGCTCGAAGACCGATCGGGCCAGCACGAGACCATCGACGTGAGTGACCGTCACGCATGCCGTGGCACCATGGGTGAGGCTGCGGCTGGCGACCGATCCGTGCACGTAGATGTGGGACGAGTCGAAGCCGTAGACGGTCGGCACGACCATCGGATCGCCGTTCACGACCACCCCGAGGTGGCAGACGAACCCGGCCCGCAGCACGGCGAACAGCGCCTCGCGGTCCGTACGGCCCTGCTCTCGTAGCCGCCTGTGCCGGGTTCGGTCAGTTGCCGACAGATCACTCATGACGTCACATTTAACCAGTACGGCTCAAGCGAGCCGAACGGGCCCTTCAACGGCCATGCCGGGCGCTTGGGCGTCAGGCCGCCGAGGTCGGCCCAGAGGTGCGCGGGAAGCTGATGACGTTGCCGCCCGTGTAGGCGCGCAGGTCGATGATTTTGCTGTCTCGCCTCGGCCTCCGGCGCAGGGCCGGCCTGATGTCCCTGACCTTGGCCAGTGTCGGCACCACCTTGAGCATGATCGTCCCCCCGACCGTGATACTTCCGTTATCCAAGCTCGATAGCTCAGATAGATACAGATCAAGGGGTAAAGCCAGCGTAAAACCTAGTAGGGGAGGGGGCGGCCCGAGGGGGAGCGCAGGTCGAGGTTGAGGCGGCGCGGGGTGCGGCGGGTGTTACGGGCCCGCGAGATCCGTATGCGTCTCATGGTCCGTATCTCCTTCCGGTGATTTGAGCACACTATGTGCCGCGTCGCTTGCCTTCTCCTTGTTTTCCGGCTGCAGGGTGCGCGCCGGTTGCGGGGCCGCATCAAGATTTGCCGCACGGCCCCGCTCGCTGGAATGTCGCTCGTCAGCGGTGGGACCCGGGGACGAGCCTGGCGGTGACGCCGATCCTGTTCCAGGCGTTGATCGCCGCGATCGCCACGACGAGCGCCGCCAGAGTCTCCTCGTCGTAGTGCTTGGCCGCCTCGGCCCAGATCTCGTCCGGGACCGGGTCGGGACGGTCGCTCAGCCGCGTAGCCGCCTCGGTCAGTGCCAGTGCGGCACGCTCCGCGTCGGTGTAGAACGGCGCATCCCGCCAGGCCACCACGGCGAACAGCCGCTCGTCGCTCTCCCCGGCCTTCTTGGCGTCGTGGCTGTGCATGTCGACGCAGTAGCCGCAACCGTTGATCTGGCTGGCCCGCAGCTTGACGAGCTCAAGCGTGCGCTGCGGAAGCCCGCTCTCATGGAGGAACCGCTCCAGGCCGAGCAGCGAGTGGTAGGCCTTAGGGGCGAGCTTCGCCACGTCGATTCTCTGCATTCGTTTCCCCTTTCACATCACAGGTTCCCGGTACGGCTCACACGGGCGAGCTTTTCCGGGTTCATGACGAGGTCGATGGCGGTGATCCGGCCGCCGGCGACCGTGAGCGCCACTCCAGGACGACCAGCATGGCCGTACGCCACTCCCACGAGCCGGGGCCGCAACGCGTCGACCTCCGCCGCGAGGTCGTCATGGTCGTTCACATACTGAGGGCGAGACACGCTCCCAGTGTGTGACAGTTATGCCCAGCGGCCTCGGGGAGGTCCGTCCGTACGCCTCTGGGAGGTCCGTACGCCTCTGGAAGGTCGGTCCGGACGGCTCTGGGGGTCCGTGCCTACAGTTCGGGGCAGGCTTCCCACTCGTGGCAGGGTCGAAGGGGATAGTGGTGGTAGATCATGCCGACCGCCAGGTGGGGGCCCCCGGCCTCCACGGCAGGCCAGACGTCGCCCTGACCGTCTATGCCGTCCGGGCCATCGACGCCGTGCGCGTCGTCAATGCCGTCCCAGCCATCTATTCCGCCGCTTTCGTCCATGACGTCCAGGGCGCTTACGGCCTGGCCGCCGGGGCCGCAGACGCAGTCCGGCGTGCCCTCGTGGCGGATGACGTCGTCGAGCGGCATCACGTGTACGAACCTGTCCATGCCACCTCCACTCCGAGGCGTGAATTGGCCGTCACGTTACCGTAAAGAGACATAAATCGGAACATATGGCTCAAAAGATTACTAATCTCCCGCAGGCGCTTGGGAGGGGCGCGGAAGCCGTACCTCCGCGCCGGTTCGCCCGGCCGGCCGTAAGAGCCCGGAAGGAAGCCCGTCGCGTGTGGGTGGGCAAGAGGCGCGCGCTGAAGGGGGCTCCGCCGTGCGAGCTGAACGAGTCGGCCGCATGAGCTCATGCGAATCCGGCGCGTGTGGCGAGAAGATCAGGCGGCGCGATCCCGGCGCGTGGTGTGGCCAGGAGATCAGGCGGCGCGATCCCGGCGCGTGTGGCGAGAAGGTCCCGCCGTGTGGTCCTTCGGCGTGGGCGGGAACGTCCCGCCGGGTGAGCTGGAAGGGGCACGGATGTCCTGACATGGGGCATCGGGGGGAGAGGCTCGAAGTCCCACGGCGAGCGCTGGAAATCGACCGGACATCGATCACTATTTCGCTATTCTCCCCGATATGGCCGAATCGCGCGGGGAGACGCTGGCCTCGCGATACCACCTGCTGCGCCCACTCGGCTCGGGCGGGATGGGCACGGTCTGGCTGGCCAGGGACGCCATGCTCGACCGCGAGGTGGCCGTCAAGGAGCTGCGAATCCCTGACGGCGTCGCTGACGCCGAACGTGCCGAGCTGACGGCCCGGGTAATGCGGGAGGCGGAGGTCACGGCGCGCCTCCGCCATCCGGGCATCGTGGCCGTACATGACGTACTTGTCCAGGGCGGCAGGCCGTGGATCGTGATGGAGCTCCTCCACGGGCGCGACCTGGCGCAGGAGATCTCGGCGCGCGGACCGTTGCCGCCGCCCCCGGTCGCGGACCTCGGCGCCCGTGTGCTTGAGGCGCTCATGGCGACGCACGCGCGAGGTGTGCAGCACCGGGACGTCAAACCCGGCAATGTGTTCATCACGGGCGACGGCAGGGTTGTCCTGACCGACTTCGGCATCGCGCGGCCGGCCGATCAGACTGCCCTGACCGAGGCCGGGCTGCTCGTGGGCTCGCCCGGGTTCATCGCGCCGGAACGGCTGGCCGGGGAGCCCGGAGGCCCGGCCTCCGATCTTTGGTCGTTCGCCGCCACGCTGTACGCGGCGGTCGAGGGCGTTCCGCCGTACCAGGGCTCGCAGGCGGAGGTGATCCGCGCGACGCTGACGCGGGAGTGCCGGCCGCCCCGGCTTGCCGGTCCGCTGGGGCCGCTGCTCGTTTGGATGTTGGCGAGAGATCCCCTCGCCCGCCCTGACGCCGCGACGGCGCTCGGCCACCTGCGGCAGATCGCGGAGGGCGGCTCACCGGAGATCCGCCCGCGCCCGGCTCGCACCGTCGGCCGCGCGGGCTCGAGAACCCCTGCCGGGTCTGCCGGCCGTACGCGCTGGTGGGTCCCGGCGGTGGCCGTCGCTGTCGCCGTCGCGGCCTTGGGAGCCTCTGCCATGGTGCTCCTCCCGAAGTCCCGGGAGGAGGGATCGGCGCAGCGGACCAATCCCGGCTCCCCGACGTTCACCCATGCGGTGGATCTCTGCCGTTCCCTCGCCGCGCCGGAGGTGGCCAGACTCCTCGGTACGGCGAAGCCGCCGCGGGGACGCTCCCGCGAGGCGGAATGCCAGTGGACCATCGACGGCGCCGGGCTCGGCCTGACGGCCGTGACCGACTCCGACACCCCCGACCCGTGGTCGCTGACGGCCGAGTCGGCTCGCACGCTCCTGGCCGGATACCAGAGGCAGTACGGCTCGGGACCCCGTGACGGCGAGTGGATTTGGTACGAAATCGGCCTCGACCGGAAGAGCCCCGTCATCGAGTCCGTGGCGCAGCCCGTTCCCGATGTCGCCGACCAGGCGTTCGCCTCGGACCTCTCAACGCCGGAGGGCCAGGTGCAAGGGTCTGTGGTGTTCTTCCGCCTGGGTGATCTCGTGGCGAGCCTGCGGTACGCCGACCTCGACGCGACATCCCCCACCGACGTGCGGCGACGCGCCGTGGAGGCGGCGAGGTCGGCCGCCGACGGGCTGAGGGGGCTGGCGTAGCCGTGGACCTGCTCGCGGGTCGATACCGCCTGGTCGAGCGGCTGGGGGAGGGCGGTGGTGGCACTGTCTGGCGCGCCGCCGACGAGGTGCTCCGCCGCGAGGTCGCCGTCAAACAGCTACGGACCGCCCGGGGCCTGAGCGAGGCGGAACTCGCGGACCTCACCGCCCGCGCGATCCGCGAGGCGCGGGCCGCCGGGCGGCTCAGCCATCCGTCGATCGTCATGGTCCACGACGTGGTACGGCATGCCGGCGGGCCCTGGATCGTCATGGACCTCGTGCCGGGCCGGTCGCTCGACAAGATCGTCCATGCGGAGGGCCCGCTCCCGGTGGACCGGGTGGCCGCGATCGGGCTGTCCGTCCTCGGCGCCCTTGAGGCGGCGCACGCCCACGGGATCCTGCACCGCGACGTCAAGCCGGGCAACGTCCTGATCGGGCCGGACGGCCAGGCCATGCTGACCGACTTCGGGATCGCCGCCTTCGCCGGGAAGAAGCGGGACGCGGAGGCGCAGAGCTCGGCCGGGTCTCCCGCCTACATGGCTCCCGAGCGGTTCCGGGGCGAGCCGGACGGGCCGGCCTCCGACCTGTGGTCGTTGGGCGCGACCCTGTACACGGCCGTGGAGGGCCACCCGCCCTTCCAGCGCGACCTGGCCGCCGCCGTCGTGGCCGCCGTGCTGCTCCACGAGCCCCGGCCGATGGTCCGGGCGTCGCCCGAGCTGGCCCGGCTCGTGCTGGCCCTCCTCGGCAAGGACCCCGCGCGGCGGCCGCCTCATGAGGTCGTCCGCCAGGCGTTGGGCGCCCTCGCGGGGCCGCCCAAGCAGGCCCGGGCCGTACGGCCACGGCCCCGCCGTACTGTCCGGACGATCGCCGGTGGCGTGCTCCTGGGCGCGGTGGTCGTGGCGGTGGGGGTCGCGGTCGGCCTGGGAGCGTGGCGGCTGGCCTCCGAGGACGAGGGCGACGCGGGCTCCGGGCGGTTCGCGGCGGCCCCCGACCCGTGCCGGAGCCTCACCGGGACCCAGATCAGGGACCTGCTCGGCGCGCAACCCGACGCGGAGCCGTCCGCGTTGGGCTGCCGATGGGCCGAACGGCGCGGCGGCCGGACCGTGACCGTGTCCTACGAGGTGCCGCCCGCAAGCCAGGGAGCCGGCGGGGCCGACGTGGCGCGGGCCGACTTCGCCGGGCGGCGGACGGCCCAGGCCCGGGAGGCGGGCACCGGGCTCCACGACCAGCCCGGTGTCGCGGACGAGGCGTTCGCCCGAGACGTGGCCGACCCCGCGTCCGGCACTGCCGGGACCACGGTGTGGTTCCGGCTCAGCAACATCATCGTCGAGGTCGCCTACCGGCGTTCGGGCGGCGGGGCGGCCACCCCGGACGACCGGCGGACCGCCGTCCGCGCGGCCGAACTCGTCAGCATCGGGCTCGGCTAGGGACGCCACCTAGTGCCCCTCCCTTCCCTCGAGTGCTCTCAGGAGACGACATGACCAGCGGCGAAGACGGACACTTTCAGCCGGACGGCCACCCACCCGACCGGTCCCGGCCTCCCCAGCCGCCACCGCCGTACGGCCCGCCCTGGCAGGGCACGCCGCCACCGCCTCCCGGCGCGGGCCCGCGAGACGGATCCCTCCCGCAGTGGACCGGGCAGGGTCCGGGGGCGGGGTGGGAGGGGCCGGGGCCCGGTGCGGGATGGCAGGGGCAGGGTCCGGGCGCGGGATGGCAGGGGCACGGTCCGGGCGCGGGATGGCAGGGGCACGGTCCGGGCGCGGGATGGCAGGGGCCCGAGGGATGGCCGGGGTCGGGGTCGGGGGCGGGGTGGCCGGGGGCAGGGCAGGGGGACCGGCAACCGTCAGGGCAAGGAGGGTGGCAGGGGACGACCCAGCCTCCTCCGGAGTTGTGGCAGATGCCCACCCAGCCCGCGCCGAGGCGGCGAGGATGGGCTGTGGCGGTGGTGGCCGTCGTGGCCGTGCTGGCGGTGGCCGGAGCGACCTTCGCCTTCATGATGGTCCGGGGAGGCGGCCCCACCCCGGTGGCCGCACGTAAGCCGCTCGCGCCTCCGGCGTCCCCGGCTGTCACGGCGGCTTCCGCCGCTACGTCCGCCGACGTCTGCGCCATGATCGACCCGGCCCAGGCCGAGCGGCTGGTCCCCAAGGCGAAGATCGACTCAAGGACCAGCGACAACCGCGCCGACGGCTTCGTCAGCTACATCAGGTGGACCTGCGACTGGGCCAACAGGGACATCTCCTACAAGGACGTCACCCGCAGCCGGGAGATCACGGTGAACGTCGCTCGCTATGAGGCGCTCGGCGGCACCACAGCGGAGAGGGCGGCCCGCATCCAGTTCGACGGCGAGCAGAGGCAGTACAAGTACAACGCGACCGTCTCCACGAAGGAGCACTACTACTCCGCGCCGGAGGACTATCCCGGGATCGGGGACCAGGCGGCCGCGCAGTATCAGTGGATCAGGCAGAAGGACGAGTTCTGGTACTCCTTCGGTCAGGGCGTGGGCCGCGTGGGCGACGTGGTGTTCCAGGTGAAGTACGAGGCGAGCCAGCAGAACAAGGAGGCCGCCTTTCTGTCCACGGACACCAAGCAGTCGATCACCGAGGAGAACGCCCTGCGTGAGGTGAGGAGCCTCCTCTCGCAACTCGGCCGCTCGGTCGCGGCATGGCGCTCGGGGCGGCCCCTGCCGTACCACGCGCGGCCCGAGCCCAGCCCGAGCCCGACGGCGAGCCCGAAGCCGACGCTTGTCGCCCTTCCCGCGCCGTGCGTGAGCGTGAAGCCGCTGGCCGCGACGCTCGTCCCGGACACCGAGGGGCTGGCCGCCCGGAGCGTGGACGGCAAGGCGGCGGTGGCCGACTGCCAGTGGTGGAACGAGAAGCTGCCCGCGGGCCATGGCAAAGCCAGGTGGCGGAACCTGCGGATCACCATCCGCGCCTTCACCGATGCCGACACCGCCCGCTATTTCCTCATCGACAAGCGCGCGAAGAACAGGTTCACGGCCAACAGCCAGATCGGCGGCATCCGCTGGGGCAGGATCCAGAAGCTGCCGGGGCTGGGCCAGGACGCGTTCGGCCAGGCCATCCGCCAGCGCACGGACACGGCGCAGTCGAACCGTTACGAGATCTACGTGCTCGACGGGAAGAACGTGGTCTGGGTGCTTTTCGGCGGCAGCGACCGTCCGGAGGACACGCCGATCAACGCCCCCGACTCGACGCTGATGGACCTGAAAGAGGCGACGGCCGGGGCCAGGTCCGTCACCGAAGCCGTGGTGGGAGCCCTGTGACGACGCCCCGATGCCGGCGCTGGGTGGTTTGGACGGTGTTGGACGGTGTTGGACGGTATTGGGGGCGGTACGGAACGGGTATGCCCGACTCGACATCGGCTATCGGGGGGAACGATGGCGACCTGTGAGGTTTGCGGCAACGAATACGACATGGCCTTCGAAGTGCACGCCCAGGGCGTGACGCACGTGTTCGACAGCTTCGAGTGCGCGATCACCCGGATGGCACCGGTCTGCGAACACTGCGGGTGCCGCATCGTCGGTCACGGCGTGGCGGTGGACGATCGCTGGTACTGCTGCGCCCACTGCGCGCGGGAGTCCGGGGCGAGGGCCATCGTCGACCGGGAGGTCACGGCCTCGGGCAGAAGGTGAACGCCCGGAGGGGAAGTCCCGGACGTTCATTCGCCTGAGGGGAACCAGCGGCCAGGTCAGGACTCGAAGGCGACGAGACGCATGATCACGTAGCCGTCGCCCTCGGCCATGGGCGGGAACGTGGTCCCGGGCACCGCCTCGAAGATCTCGGGGCGCTCGGCCCGGGACACCACGCCGAACATCTCGCCCGGCAGCGTCATGCCGAGCGCGTGGGCGCGCTTCGCGGCGGCGTAGAAGCTGCCGCCCGACTCGAGCTCGGCGGCGATGGTCTCCGCTGCCCAGTGGTCGGCGAGCCGGATGAACGCCACGCGCGCATTGTCCGGCTTCGCCGTCTGCGCGCTGAGGTAGTCCTCGATCTCCCATATGAGCAGCTCGCCCAGGTACTGCGACGTGTCTTTCCACATGCGGGACAGGTTCCCTTGTCTTGCTTGATGACCGGTTGCACTCGAATTGCTCGGCGTGCCATCGCCTCTCCGATATCTTGTCCTGGGGTCTGGACCGGGCGGCCAGAAGGCCGCCATCGCCGCCGCGAAGCTGGAGCGGCGAGTGGCCATCGTCGAGCGCCGCGACATGATCGGCGGAGTGTGCATCAACACGGGAACGATCCCGTCCAAGACCCTCCGCGAGGCTGTGCTGTACCTCACCGGGCTCACCCAGAGGGACATGTACGGCAGCAGCTACCGCCTGAAGGAGGACATCACGGTCACCGACCTGACCGTGCGGACGCGGCACGTGGTCGGGCGTGAGATCGACGTTATCCGCAACCAGCTCGCCCGCAACAGGGTGACCGTCCTGACCGGGTCGGGGCACTTCGTGGACCCGCACAAGGTCGCCGCTCTGGACGCGATGAACAAGCTGCGCAGGATCGAGCGCTTCGCCGACCAAATAGTCGGCATGACAGATTGTCTTTGATAAAGCCCATCTGTCAAGTCACCGTCTATCATGAAAGCGTGAGAGAACTGGCGTGCGAACTCCCTGCCGGCCTTGAGGTTGACTTCGGATGGTTGCTGGGCCAGGCGCTGCATGCCCACCTGACGGCGACCAAACGCGCGGCGGACACGCTTCCCGCAGGTCACCGTGGTTATCTGGTGCTGTCGGCGGCGGTCCACGAGAGCGCCCGCAATCAGATCGAAATGGCCCGCCAGCTCCGCCTCGACCGCACGGTGATGGTCTACCTGGTCGACGACCTGGTGAAGGCCGGCCTGGTCGAGCGGCGCCCGGATCCCGCGGACCGGCGCAACCGGCTCATCGCGGCGACCCACCTCGGAGCCGAGCGCCTCGCGCAGGTGACGGCCGAGATCGACCGCGCCGAGGCGCACCTCCTGGCCGCCCTCGACGACCACGAGCGGGAGATGCTCAGGAACCTGCTGCGCCGCGTCGTCGCGGGATCTCTGGCGGAGGACGGCCACGTGCCGTCGATGTGCGAGGTGGCGGAGAACCTACAGGACGCGCTCCAGGGACAGCACGGCGACGAGAAGTGCGACTAGCGCCGCGAGTTGCGCGGCCGACCACCACATCCCCAGCGGGAAGCTGGCCGCGGCCGCCAGCGCCGCGATGAGCCTCAAGGGCCCCTGACCGAGCCCGAGCACCCGGCGGAACCACACGTCGCCGATCAGGAACAGCGCCACCCCCGCCGCCATCGCGACGGCGGGGCCGAGGCCGAGGTGGTCGTGGCCGATGGCCTTCTTGATCCCGGCGGCCGTGGCGACGATGCCCAGCAGCATCGGCACGTGCGCGTAGAAATAGGCGCCCAGGATGAGCCGCGTGCGGCGGACGACGTCCACCCCGATCAGGGCCCGTTCGGGGGCCTCCTCGTCACCGCCGAAGTAGACCCACCACATGGCGGCCGTGAGGGCCAGCCCGAGCAGCGCCGCGACGATCAGCTTGGCGCCCGGGTGGTCGCCGCTCGCGCCGATCCCGATGGCCACGATCGACTCGCCCAGCACGATGATGACGAGCAGGCCGTGCCGCTCGACGATGTGGGCGGGGTGGAGAGGGAAGCCCTTCTGGCCGATGAAGTAGGGGCTCGTCCACAGCAGCAGGAGCGCCGCCGTCCAGAGCACGTAGTTCCCCGGCTCGTCCACGAACGCGGCGGCGAAGATGAGCGCCGTCCCGGCCAGGTTGAAGGGGAGGACGCGGGTGAAGGCGGCCGACGCCTGCAGGTAGAGCGCGCCGTGGACCAGCACGATCACCAGGTAGCCGAGGGCGAAGGCCGCCCCGCCGCCGTCGAAGACGCTCGGGATGGCCAGTGCCATGATCAGGAAGCCCGCCATGCCGAGCAGGATCAGGATCCGCCGGGCCGGCCGATGCGGGGGAACGGTGTTGGTCAGCCAGGCGTAGCCGGAGTACATCCACCACAGCACGCCGAAGATCAGAAGCGTCTGCACCGTGCCCTGCCCGGTGAACCGGTGCCCATCGGACCCCCCTGTGACGGCGGGGTGGGCGAAGTCGCCGACGATCAGCGTCGTCAGCTGTGTCACGGTGAAGACGAAGACCAGGTCGAAGAAGAGCTCGACCGTGGAGACGCGGAGTTCGGCTTCGGGGGAGGTCGGCTGGAGCCGCTCGGCGAACCAGACGGGCAGGCGCATGCCGAAATTATGCGGCTTTCTTGATTACACCTTTGCACCTGTTAGATGACAGCACGGCCAATCAGGACCGAGGCTCATAGGGCGGCGCAGGTCCCAAATGCGTTGCCGCTCCGCACTTTCCCTCAGACAGACAGTGCCGCCATGGGGACGCGCGCGGCGACCATGAACGATCTGGCAGGCCCTCAAGCATTGTTCGAGGCGTCTGGCCGGCCAGTCCGACCAATGGCGGTGGCAGATCGACGGCAGAACGCGGCCGGCCATGGACTAGTCGATGACCTCGGCCCGCAACTGGGGGAAGACCTTCGACACCTTTCCGAGGAGGTAATCGCCGTACGTCCCGGTGAAGGCGCGGAGGTCCTGGCCGTCCCAGCGCGGGCGCCCGCCGTCGCGTTGTGGGCGGGACGGCAGCGGTGGCACCTCCCGGTCCCAGCCGGGGTCGAAGAAGAACGGGAACGAGAGCCGGTCCCGGCCGCTCAGGTTGCGCACTCGGTGCGGCGTCGACCGGTAGTGGCCGCCGGTCAGCCGGTCGAGCATGTCGCCGATGTTGCAGACGAACGTGCCGGGGATGGGCGGAGCCTCCATCCAGCCGCGTGAGGTGTGGACCTGGAGCCCGCCGTTGTCGTCCTGGAGGAGCAGGGTCAGCAGGCCGTAGTCGGTGTGCTCGCCGACCCCCCAGTCCGTCGAGTCCGGCGGCGAGGGCGGATAGTGAAATATCCGGAAAAGGATGGTCGGCGCGGCCGTGTAGCCGGAGGCGAAGTAATCCTCCTCCAGCCCGAGGCTCAGGGCGATCCCACGCATGACGCTCTGCGCGACCTCGGTCAGCGCGTCGAGATAGGCCAGTACGGCAGGGCGCAGCTCCGGCACCTGGGAGGGGAACAGGTTGGGGCCGTGCAGGGGCCTCGGGTCGTCGACGGCCCCTTCCACGCCGAAGTAGATCCCTTCCTTCAGGTCGGGGCGTCCGGAGGTGAGCTCGCCACCCACGGGGAAGAAGCCGCGCCAGGCCCGGCCGCCCCGGTCCATGGAGATCTCCATCTTGCGCTGCGGCGGGAGCCGGAAGAACCGCCGCGCGGCGCCGTCCAGCCGGGTGACGAGCTCGGCGGGCACCCCGTGGCCGCTGACGTAGAAGAACCCGCTGTCCCGGCAGGCCGCCTCGATCTCGCGGGCGACAGCCGTACGCTCGCCGGGAGAGCCGGGGCCGACGAGCGGGCTCACATCGATGACCGGCAGCGGTCCGGAAGCGCTCGACATGATCGTTACCCCAGCACGCCCGCGCGGGGCCTCGCCATGGACGAGGACGCGGAGGACATGGCCTCCGACGCGGCGGAGGCCATGGCGTCGGCCCGCTCGCGCGCCTCCAGGACCTCCTCGACGTGGGTTTCGGCCCACTTCTTCACGGCGGCGATGGGCTCCAGGAGCGAACGGCCCAGCTCGGTGAGCCGGTATTCGACACGGGGCGGGACCACGGGGAAGACCTCGCGGCTGACGAGCCCGTCTCTTTCAAGCGCTCGAAGCGTCTGGGTCAGGACCTTGGGAGTCGCTCCGCCGACCCGTGCGCGGAGCTGGGAAAACCTGAGAACCTCACGACTGAGCGCCACGATGATCAATAGGGTCCATCTGTCGCCGATCCTGTTGAGGATCATCCGCGAGGGGCAGTCCACGCTCAGAACGTCATATTCGCGTTCAGTATCCATTCGGGAACTATAGCGCTTCGAAGTACTCAATACCTGTTGGATACCGGTCGGCCTTCGCGCGCCTTCGGCGACTTGGCGCGGGCTCGACCAGGTGCCGTTCATGCCGACGGGAGGGGTGACCATGGGGGAGGCGGCGGAGTGGGTCAAGGCCGGTGCCGTCGCCGTCGGAATGGAGCGCGCGCTCGCCCGCGCCGGCGCCGCCGCCCTGGCCGGCCTCCTGCGCGCCCTCACCTGACGGTCCGCATTGCGGCCCCGTGGCTGACGGACACCTTGACTGCCCGTTTTGTCCCCTTTACATCCTT
This sequence comes from Planotetraspora sp. A-T 1434, assembly GCF_025420585.1. Classification (GTDB taxonomy): domain Bacteria; phylum Actinomycetota; class Actinomycetes; order Streptosporangiales; family Streptosporangiaceae; genus JAOEGB01. The sequence continues at coordinate 125,689 of NZ_JAOEGB010000008.1, forward strand.
GTTGCGTTTTGTGTACCTTTGGTCCCCACGGCACGGACGACGATGACCCCCGCGTTGTTCCGCCGCCGGTCAGTTGCCCGGACCGTGCGTTTCAGATGGGATCCGTCCCGACGGGAACGCCGGCCGCCGAATCCGCACCTCGCGGAGCCGGGGACCCACCTTTGCGGGGTGAATCGGAGCGCCGGCCCCCAGGCGCGCCCGTAGGGCACTTCCTCGCCCGAACCCGTCAGCTAACCCGGTAGGCGGTATGGAAGCAAGGAGCCAACCCCTACATGCCCCACCAGCGACACTCCTCGACCGCCCCCTCTCCCAAGGGCCGGCCGCACCTCTCCCGCAGGCGTCTCCGCACGGCCATCGCCGGTGCGACCCTGGCTCTGTCGGTCGCCGTCTCGACCGGCCTCCTGACGGGCCCGGCGCACGCCGACGGGTTCACCTATGGCGAAGACGTCTCCGGCTACGAGTCCGACTGGAACTGGAGCGCCAGCCCGGCCAAGTTCGGCATCATCAAGGCCACCGAGGGCCTGACCTACGACGACTCCTCCTTCGTCCGGCACTGGGACGAGCTCGCCAAGAAGGGCATCGTGCGCGGCGCCTACCACTACGGCCACCCGAGCAACGATCCCATCGCCGAGGCCGATCACTTCCTCTCCGTGGTGAACGCGCAGCCCGGCGAGCCCGGTGACCTGCTGGTGCTGGACCTGGAGACGTCCGACGACGAGTCCGTCGCGCACGTCAACGCGTGGGCCAAGACGTGGCTGCAGTACGTGAAGGCCAAGACCGGCATCACGCCCTTGTTCTACAGCGGCTGGAACTTCGCCGACACCTACGGCTACGGCCTGGCCGACTATCCGTTGTGGGTGGCCAACTACAGCATGGCCATGGGCACCGTCACGCCGCCCGCCGACTGGAAGTCCTGGACCATCCACCAGTACACCGACGCCCCCGTCGACCAGAACGTCTCCTCGTTGACTCCAGGCCAGCTGCGCGCCCTCGGCCGCCCCTGAGCGTAGCGCTCATCGTCGCCTACTGTCTGTGCCGAGATCGAGGGATCACTTACGCGGCCACAGGCGCCAGGGATGGTTCGAGGGCTCAGTCGGGCTCGGCGGGCGTGCGCCTTCCGGCGACCAGGGTGTCGCCCGGCTCCGCGGGGCGCGAGGGAGGCTCGCTGCGGCTCTCCGTCGTCTCGTCCCGCTTGGTACGGCGGAGCCGCCCCTTGGGGACCGTGTTCGCAGCCGTGTTCGCAGCCCTGTTCGCAGCCGTGTTCCCGGCCGTGTTCGCAGCCGTGCCGTCCTTGTCGTCGGATGAGGCCGATGCCGGGGTGGAGGCTGGAGCTTGGGTGGAGGCTGGAGCGGGGGATGAGGAGGCCGGGAACGTGACGGGCCCCTTCGCGCCGGCCCCCTTCCGGCTGGCCGGCTCGACCGATGGCCCCTTCGGCTTCCCGGCGGTTCCCGGCTCGCCCCGGTCCGTAGGCCCGGTCGCGTGCCGCTCGGCTGTGGACCGCTCGGCGGGGGCCGGTGTCCTCGGCTCACGCAGGGCGGCGATGACGGCGTCGGCCTCCGCCTCCGCGGCGAAGTCCTCAGCCGCCTCGGCCTCGCGCCGCTTGATGACGACCATGTGATCGACCGAGATGCGGCCGGCCCCTCCGACGGCCAGCAGCACGGACGCGGCGCCGAGCGCCACGATGAGTTCGATGTCGCCGCCGGTGAGCGGCAGTCCGGTGTCCCCGGCGGTCAGGATGAACACCGCGAGGGCCTCGGCGAACAGCAGCAGGCCGACGGCCGGTACGGCGAGGCCCGCGATGAGCAGAGTCCCTCCGATCAGCTCGATCAGCATGGCGGCGGCCGCCCAGAAGCCGGGCAGGGGGGCGCCGAGTTTGGCGAAATCCGCGCCCGTGGCGGTCAGGCCGGCTTCGAGCTTGTGCCAGCCGTTGGCGAAGAAGATCCCGCCGACGCCCATCCGGGCGGCCAGCGAGGCTAAGTCGTGGAGGGTTCTCTTCACGGCACTCATTCTGGGGGGCTGGGGGTGGCTTGCCCAGACAATCTCCCCATAACCGGCGGTCTCATGCATGCCCCCGCTACGACATGGCCGGGTCGGATGGTCGGGTCAGGCCGAGACGGGCCTGCGTTCCTCGGCGGGCGCTGGCGCTGGCGCGGGCGCGGGTCCGGTTGCGGGCGCGGATCCGGGCGCGCGCCTGGGGGAGGCGGGGCGGGGGATCAGCACGGCCACGGCCAGCGCGGTCAGGGAGAGCAGCGCGACACTCACCACGACCGTGCTGTGCAGGGCCGTGACGAAGGCCACGCGGGCAGCGTCGAGCAGCGCGGGCCCGGCGGCGCCGCCGGTCTCGGCCGCCACATGGGCCGCGGCGGCGAGCGACTCCCGGGCCTGGGCCATCAGGAGTCCGGGAACACCGGGAATCACCCCCAGAGCCGGCGCGTAGACGACCGTGGTGATCGTTCCGAGGACCGCGATGCCGAGCCCGGCGCCCAGCTCGTAGGCCGTCTCCTCGATGGCGGCGGCCCCTCCGGCGCGTGACTCCGGGACGGACGCCATGATCGTGTCGGATGCGGCGAGCAGCGCCACCTCGACGCCGAAGCCGATCCCCACGAAGGACACGGTCAGCATGGCCGAGTGCTGCTCCACGCCCCACGTGAGCACGGGGGCGAGCGACAGCGCGGTGAGCGCCAGGCCGCCGCTCATGGTGGCGCGCAGGCCGATCCGCCGCAGCACGTGCGCGGCGGCCAGGCCGCCGGCGATCGCGGCGACCATCAGCGGCAGCATCCGGACGGCCGCCTCCAGCGGCGACAGGCCGAGCACGAGCTGGAGATACTGCGCGAGCATGAGCTCCAGCCCGACCAGGGCGAAGATCGCCAGCAGCACGCAGGCCACTCCGGTCGCGAAGGCGCGCTCCGCGAACAGCCCGAGGTCGAGCAGCGGGAACGCCAGCCGCCGCTGGCGGCGCACGAACCAGACCAGTAGGGCGGCCCCCGCCAGGAACACGGCCACGGCGAGACCGCGGCCGATCGTGTGGCCGTATCCCGCCTCCTTGAGCCCGAACGCGACCGCGAGGATGCCGGCCGTGGAAAGGACGGCGCTCGGGGCGTCCCATCGGTGGGTGGCTCCGCGAGGTGACGAGGGGAGGATCCGTACCGCCAGCGGCAGCGCCACGAGCAGCAGCGGCACGTTGATCAGGAAGACCGCGCCCCACCACAGGTGCTCGACGAGGACACCGCCGATCAGCGGGCCTACGGCGGCCCCCGCCGCGGCGACCGCGCTCCAGACGCCGAGGGCGATGGCCCGCTCCCGCCGGTCGGTGAAGACCTGCCGGATGATCGAAAGAGTGGCCGGCATGATCATCGCGCCGCCGACCCCGAGGAAGGCCCGCGAGACGATCAGCGCGTACGGCGTCCAGGAGAACGCCGCCGACAGCGACGCCAGCCCGAACACCACGTAGCCGGCGAGCACGAACCGGCGCCTGCCGTACCGGTCGCCCAGCGTGCCGAAGGTGACCAGCAGGGGCGCGACGACCAGCGAGTAGATGTCGATGATCCACAGGAGCTGCACGGCGCTCGGCTCCAACGCGGCGGTGAGCGCGGGCACCGCGATGTGCAGCACGGTCGCGTCGACGGCGATCAGCAGCAGGCTGAAACAGAGCAGCACGAGGATCGACCACCGGCTCGCCCGGTGCTCACGCGCGATGCCTCGGGCGCGGACGGCGCCGCCGGACTCGGCCTCAACCGCGGCCATGATCATAGGCCGCTCAGGGCTCCCGTGAGCACAGGTCGCTCAGGACCGCCGTGATCGTAGGCCGCTCAGGGCTACGGGCCCGCTGGAACATGCGTGGCAGCTTAGGCCATCTTCGTCGGATCTCTCAGCCGCTTCGGGTCAGCTCTGGAACATATCCGGACAACGATTCCGGAGCCTCTCTAGAGAGCTATAGGTATATATCCGGCGTCTAGGCAATCCGCGACCCGCAACGGATCATGCGGGAGTGGGGAGCGATATCGATCAATGGGATACGTCCCCGGTGCCGCCCCCGCACGACCGCGCCGACCCCCGCGCCTGGTGCGCGGTCGCGGTGGCGAGGTTGTCCCGCGACCAGCCGGAGGCGGCGCTGGAGGCCGCCCGCCAGGCGGTCGGCCGTGACCCGGACGGAGAGTGGGGGCATCGCCTGGCGAGCCTCGCCCTTGAGCGCCTCGGCCGCGACTCCGAGGCGGTCGCGTCGGCCCGGGAGGCCGTCCGGCTCGCACCGGGCTCCTGGGCCGCGCGACTACGCCTGGGCGGCGCCCTCCGCCGGATCCCCGGCCGTTGGCGGGACGCGTGGGCCGAGGCGCGCAAAGCCGTCCGCTTCGCACCCGACGAGCCCGACGCGCACGTGCTCGCCGGCGACCTGGCCCTGCTCAGGGGAGAGCACGAACGGGCGGCGAGGTCCTACGAACTGGCGCTCCGCAGGGCGCCCGACCACCCCGGCGCGCGGATCAACCTCGGTCTCACGCTGCTGCGCTGGGAGCGGCCACGAGCCCATCACGACCCCGCGTGGGACGTCGACCCCCGCGACACGGGCCGCGCCCGGCACGCCATCGAGGTCTGGTCCCGCCAGGTGCGGGTGCTGCTCGCGGTGGCGCTGACCGCCGTGTCCGTCGCCGGGCTCGGCCTCGAACTGCACCGCGAGGCGCAGATCGGCGGAGCCGTGGTGCTCGGGGCCGTCCTGGCGATCACCATCAGGCAGGCGGGCCGTGTGCGGGCCTGGCCGTACGTCCCCGCCATGCTCGGCCGTGACCTGTGGCTCAGCATGTCGGTCTCGGTGACGCTCATGGCGATCGCGGCCTACGTCGCGGGCCTGGCCACCCTCCCGCCGGTCAGGCCCGCGTCCCTGGAAGAGGCGGCGGGCGGCGTGTGGGCCGGTGCGCTCGGCCTCGTGCTGTTGAACGGCGTGGCGGTGGCCGTGGTCCGCCTCCTCGCGGAGGCCTGGCGGGGGCGGCCCCTCCGGGCGCTCGGCGTATTCGCCGCAGCGGCGGCGGACCGTACGGCTCTGCGCGACATCGACGTGACGCTCTGGATCGTCGCCGGGCGGGTGTGGTGGCTGACCGGGCTCGCCGCCCTGCTGCCGCCGCTGACCGGCGACCCGCGTACGGCTCTCGCCGCCCTCGCGGTGCTGGGCGGCCTGCTGTACGCCAGAAGGCGCGTGGCAGGACAGGCAGGGGGCCGCCGGGCGCTGCGCCTCGGGCCGCTCCTGCGCGCCGACCGCTGGCTGGCCGTCGCGTTCCTCGCCCTGCTCGTCGCCATCGCCTGCCTGACCGTCGCCGGGATGGCCGCCGGAGTGTCCCCCATGACCGCGGCGGGAGCCGTACATGGGGAGGGCGGCACGGCGGGCGAGGCGGGGTGGGACGTGGTCGCGCGGTGGTCCCTGCTGGGCTCGTGGGGGGCGCTGGCGCTGGTCGGCTTGGCGTTCGGGGCGCGGGCCTGGCGGGCGTGGTGGCGCGGCGGCGCGGGGCCGTGGCGGGCGTCGCTCGTCCTCTCCGAGGCGCGGGGGCCGCGGCTTCCCGGCGACATGAGCCCCTCCACGGGCCTGAGCGACGAGGTGCGGCATGCCGCCACCTACTCGCGGAGCGTCGTCCTGGCCTACACCGAGCCCGACGGGCCGAGGGCGCTCGCGGTGAGCGCGGTGACGTCGGTGAGCGCGTCCGGCGAGTTCCGGCTCATCGCGGGGGACGAGGCGTGGGACGCCGTCGAGCGTGACCCGCGTGTCGTCCTCTTCGTCGGGGACCCACGCTTCTGGGCGGAGGTCCGGGGCATCGCCGTGCCCGACAACGACGTGCTCCGCATCACTCCACGGCGGGTTCTCATGCGCGAATACCCCGGCCGCCACCAGGCGCGGAGCCGGTAGGGCCGGAGCCCGGGCGCCCGCCCCGGCCCTGCCGGGCGCGGCGGGTCCACCCATTCCGCCGTCACGTGCGGTATAACCGGGGGCGAACCGGGGAGGCGTTGATGCGGGACTCCGACAGGGCACGGGCGGCGGGCCTCTTAAGTCGGAATGCGGCACGTGATCTGTTCGAACAGGTTCGTCTCCGCTATTTCCGCATTCCGCCGTTCGCGCGGCGGGCCATCTTCGCGGTGCTGCTCGTCGCCACCATGGGTGTGGCGGCGGCGCTGAGCTGGCCGCTCGCCCCGACGTTCGTCTACACCGTCGTGGTGCTGGCGTTCGTGGCGCTCGCGCTCAGCTATCCCCGCGCCGCCGCGACCGTGCTGGTGCTCGCGGCCTGGGGGCTGCTGGTGGTGCCGTTCCTGGGGTGGTTCGGCACCCAGTCCCTGGCGCCCGGCCTGCTGATGTTCCTCGGGCCGGCGGTCGCGGGCGCGGCCCATGCGATCCGGTGGGTGCCGCCGTGGCTCACCACGCTGATGGCGCTCTTCCCGGCCGGGGCGGTGGCCTTCGCGCTCGTGTGGTTGTCGCCCGCCGCCTCCCTCTGGGGCGCGTACGGCGTGGCCGCGGCGGTCCTCGTCTACCGGTTCCTGCTCGCCCGTAAGGCGCGGGCCGCGTTCGACGTGGAGCCCGTGAACGGCGACGGGCAGGTCCAGCAGCGGATCAGGATCGGCGGCCACCAGGCCTCAGGCGGAGACAAGGGAGCGCCGCCGCCCATCACGGTCGAGCAGGCACTCGGCGAGCTTGAGGCCATGATCGGCCTGGAGCCGGTCAAGGAGCAGGTCCGGGCGATCGCCGCGTCGATCGAGGCGGCGCGGCTCCGCAAGGAGGCCGGATACGCCAATGAGCCGCCGATGCGGCACTTCGTCTTCGTCGGCCCTCCGGGGACGGGCAAGACCAGCGTCGCCCGCACGGTCGCCAAGATCTTCTACGCCTTCGGGCTGCTGGACACGCCGTTCGTGGTGGAGGCCCAGCGGGCCGACCTCGTGGGGGAGTACCTCGGCGCCACGGCGATCAAGACCAACGAGCTCATCGACCGCGCGCTCGGCGGCGTGCTCTTCGTGGACGAGGCGTACGGCCTGATCAACTCCGGCGACGGCCAGCCCGACCGGTTCGGCGCGGAAGCGGTGCAGACCCTGCTCAAGCGGGCCGAGGACGACCGGGACCAGCTGATCGTCATCCTGGCCGGATACGAGAAGGAGATGAACGGCTTCCTGTCGTCCAACCCGGGCCTGTCCAGCCGGTTCGCCAGCCGGGTGCGCTTCCCCAGCTACACACCGGCCGAGCTGCTGGAGATCACCGAGGCGCTTCAGGTCAGGCGGGGCGATCGGCTCGCGCCCGAGGCCCGGCCGGTGCTGCGCGGCCTGTTCGAGGACGTCCACCGTCGCGGGCTGATCGACGAGCTCGGCAACGCCCGCTTCGCCCGCAGCCTCGCGGAGGCCGCCGCGCAGGCCCGCGACGTGCGGGTGGTCAGCGCCGGGGGAGCGCCGCGGGGCGAGGCTCTGGTCACCGTCACCACGGCCGACGTCACCAAGGCGTTCAACGAGATCACCGCCAGGTTCCGCGGCTACCAGGCGACGCCGACCCTGGAGGAGGCCCTGGCCGACCTCGACCGGATGGCCGGCCTGGAGCCCGTCAAGCGCCAGGTCCGGGCGATAACGGCGCAGCTCAAGGTGGCGCGGATGCGCCAGGAGCAGGGCCTGCCCGTTCAGTCGCAGATGAGGCATTTTGTGTTCGTCGGCCCGCCGGGCACGGGCAAGACGACCGTCGCGCGGATCCTCGGCCGGATCTTCTCGGCTCTCGGCCTGCTGGCCCGCCCCGACGTCGTCGAGGCGTCCCGCGCCGACCTGGTCGGCCAGCATCTCGGCGCCACCGCTATCAAGACCAACGAGCTGGTCGACCGGGCGCTCGGCGGCGTGCTCTTCATCGACGAGGCCTACAGCCTGGTCAACGCCGGATACTCGGGTGGCGACGCCTTCGGCGCGGAAGCCGTGCAGACCCTGCTGAAGCGGGCGGAGGACGACCGCGACCGCCTGGTGATCATCCTGGCCGGATATCAGCGCGAGATGGACGCCTTCCTGGCCACCAACCCCGGGCTGGGCTCGCGGTTCAACCAGCGGGTGTCGTTCCCGTCGTACGCGCCCGCGGAGCTCACGGAGATCGCCGAGCTGCTGGCGGCCGGGAGCGGCGACCGGTTCGACGCCTCGGCGGCCAGGGACCTCGCGGACGTCTTCGACTGGGTCTGCCGCGAAGGGCTCATCGACGGCCTGGGCAACGGCCGCTTCGCCCGCTCGCTGTACGAGAGGGCCGCCCTCCGGCGTGACGTGCGGCTCGCCGCGCAGGGGTCGGCGAACGCCGCCGAGCTGACGACGATCACCAGTGAGGACGTCCGCAGCGCGGTCGACGAGCTGTCCTGACCGGCCGGCCGTCCCCGGCCGTTTCGAACCCTCTATGCCATCCTGTGCGCGCGTCCGATGGCCTGGGACGATTACTGTCTGCTACTAATCTACTGCGACATGTAGCTGGAGGGATCGGAGAAGCACGTTGAGAGCACGATGGCCGGTTGCCCTGCTCGCGCTGATCGCCGTGGGAGCCGCGGGGGCCTGTGGCGGCGAGACCACCACGAGCGGGCACTCGCCCCGCCTGGCTCCCTCTCCCGTCAAGGCGCTCGACATCAACCCCGTCCCGCGTGAAAAGGTCAAGGACGGCGGCACGCTGCGGTGGGGGCTCAGCGACTTCCCCGCGCAGTGGAACCAGAACCACATCGACGGCGACCTGGCCAACGTCAAGACCGTCATGGCCGCGCTCATGCCGAGCCCGTTCCGGTCCGACGAGCGGGGCCGGGTCTCGCTTGACGGCGACTACGTCACGAACGCCCGGATCACGGCCACCACGCCCCGCCAGGTCATCACCTACTCGCTGAACCCGAAGGCGAAGTGGTCCGACGGCAAGCCGATCACGTGGGCCGACTTCGCCGCCCAGTGGAAGGCCATGAGCGGGCAGAACCCCGGCTACCGGGTCGACTCGACCATCGCCTACGAGAACATCCAGAACGTCGCCAGGGGGTCGAGCGACCACGAGGTGGTCGTCACGCTGGCGCAGCCGTTCAACGAGTGGCAGTCGCTTTTCTCGCCGCTCTACCCCGCCGCGACGAACGCCTCGCCCGAAGCGTTCAACGCCGACTGGCTCAACAAGATCCCGGTCACGGCCGGGCCGTTCAAGCTGTCGGGCTTCGACGCCAAGGGCAAGACCATCACGCTCGTCCGCGACGACAACTGGTGGGGCAACCGGGCCAAGCTCGACAAGATCATCTTCCGGGGCTTGAAGACCGACATGGTCCGCGCGTTCACCAAGGGCGAGGTGGACGTCTTCGACGTGGGGCCGTCCCCCGAGGACTACTCGCGCGCCAGGGGAGCCTGGGACGCCGTCGTCCGGCAGGCGGCCGGCACCGACTTCCGGCAGTTCACCTTCAACGGGGAGAGCGACAGCCTCGCCGACGTGAAGGTCCGCCAGGCCATCGCCATGGCGCTCGACCGCCGGGCCCTCATGCAGCTCGACCTGAAGGGGATGGGCTGGCCGGTCGTCACGCTCGACAACCACTTCCTGGCCAACAGCCAGCAGGGATATCAGAGCAACGCGCGCGCGCTGGGCGTCTACAACCCGCAGCAGGCCGGCAGGATGCTGGACCAGGCGGGCTGGAAGCTCTCCGGCAAGACCCGGCAGAAGAACGGCAAGCCGCTGAACCTGCGCTTCGTCATCCCGTCGGGAGTGGGCGTCAGCGACATCGAGGCCGAGGTCACGCGGCTGATGCTCCGCCGGATCGGGGTGGGGGTCACCATCCAGGCGGTGCCGTTCACCGACTTCTTCACCAAATACCTGATGGCCGGCAACTTCGACATCACGGCCTTCTCGTATCCGAGCACGCCCTACCCGGTGTCGAACGCCTTCGACGTCTACGCCAACGGCGAGACCGCCAAGGGCGACGACAAGAAGTGGTACTCCAACCTGGGGCGCAGCGGGAGCAGGCAGATCGACCAGGCCATGTACCGCGCCGGGACCCTGTTCGACCAGTGGCGGGTCTACGACCAGATCAACTCCGCCGACGACATGCTCTGGCAGGAGGTCAACGTCCTGCCGCTCTACCAGACGCCGGAGAACGTCGCCGTGAGGTCCTCGCTGGCCAACGTCGGCGCGAGCGGCTTCTACAACCTGAAATACGCCGACATCGGGTTCACGTCCTGACCTTCCGGAACCGGAGATGGTCGCCCGGCCGTAGCTGGGCGACCATCGGCACGTCACCGGACTGAACCACGCCGATCACCGGGTAGCCCCCCGTCGGCGGGTGGTCGGCGAGGAACACGATCGGCTGCCCGCCCGGCGGCACCTGGATCGCCCCCAGCGCCATCCCCTCGCTCGGCAGCTCGCCCTCCCGCGCGCGCCCCAGCACGGGGCCGCGCAGCCGCACCCCCACGCGGTTGCTCTCCGTCGCGATCTCGTACGGCCCGCCGTACAGAGCCGTGAGGGCCTGAGGGGTGAACCAGTCGTCACGCGGGCCCGGGACGACTCCGACGGTGGGGCATCGGGGGAACGCCCGCTGGGCGGCCACGTCGACGGCGATCGGCGCGGCGGGCTCCGCACCGCCCAGCGGAAGCACCATGCCCGCCCGCAGCGGCGGCGGGCCGAGCCCTGACAGGGAGTCGGTGGACCGGCTGCCCAGCACCGGATCCACGCCGATCCCGCCGCGAACGGCGAGATAGGTCCGCAGCCCCTCGTACGGCAGGCCGACCCGCAGCTCGCCGCCCTCCGGCATCCAGAAGGGCGCGCACATGCCGACGGGCCGCCCGGCGGCCTCGACCGCGCAGGGCGCCCCCGCGAGGGCGATCCACGCGCCGGCGGCGAAACGCAGAGCGACGCCGCCGAAGGTCGTCTCGATTCCGGCGGCAGACTCCGGGTTGCCGACGAGGCGGTTGGCCAGCCGCAGGCTGGGGGCGTCCGCCGCACCCGAGCGCGGCACCCCCAGATGGCCGTAGCCCGGCCGCCCCAGATCCTGCACGGTCGCGTACGGCCCCGGCGAGACGACTTCGATCATGGCGTGAACCGGACCCGGGTCCCCGGCGGGAGCAGCGCCGGTGGATCGGCGCGCACGTCCCACACCCGCAGATCCGTACGGCCCAGCAGCCGCCAGCCACCCGGAGACGCGGACGGGTAGACGGCCGAGTACGGCCCCGCGATGGCCACGGACCCCGCCGGGACCGACGTGCGGGGCACGTCCAGCCGGGGCACGTGCAGCGCCGGATCGAGCCCGGCGAGGTAGGCGAACCCCGGCGCGAACCCGAGCCAGCCCACCACGAACTCCGACGCGGCGTGCCGCGCCACGACCTCGTCCACCGCGAGCCCGCTCAGGTCCGCCACGGACCGCAGGTCCTCCCCGTCGTACACGACCGGGATCTCGACCGTCCCGCCCGCCGCCGTCGCCCCGCCCGCGTCCTTCGCCGGGCTCGCCGGGCTCATCGCTGGCGCGGAAGCCGTACGGAGCAGGGAGGAGAGCAGCGCCTCCAGGCCGGACCGGTCCGCGCCCGGCGCGACGACGAGGACCGTCTCGGGGCCGGGCACGATCTCCTCGACCCCGGCGGGCCGGTCGGACCGCAGCAGCGCGTCCAGCCGGTGAGCGACTTCCAGCGAGCCCGTCTCCACCAGCAGCGCGTGCTCCCCGGCCGGCCTGATGGCCGTGCCGGTCCCAGCCGCGCGGCCGGGGGTCGTGCGTGGCCCGGTCACGCCGAGGTCCCCGGTCACGCGAAGGGCTCCAGGGCGATGCCCGCGCCGACGAGGGCCTTCCGCACGGCCTCGGCCAGCCGTACGGCGCCGGGGGTGTCGCCGTGGACGCAGACCGATCGGGCGTCGATCCGCACCTCGGTGCCGTCGACGGCGGTGACGACCCCGTCGCGGGCCATCCGGACCGCGCGGGCGGCCACCTCGTCCGGGTCGTGCAGGACGGCGCCCGCCTCTCGTCGTGACACCAGCGCGCCCGCCGGGGTGTAGGCGCGGTCCGCGAAGCACTCGTTCACCGTCGGCACGCCGTACCGCTCGGCCACCCGGTGCACCGCCGAGCCGGGCAGCGTGAGGATCGGCAGAGCCGCCTGCCGTTCCCCACCCGACGCCGGGGCGTAGTCCGCCACGGCCGCGACCAGCGCCTCCGCCTGCACGGCGTCGCGGCAGACCCGGTTGTAGAAGGCGCCGTGCGGCTTGACGTAGGACACCCGGCCGCCCATCGCCCGCGCGATCCCGTCCACGGCCGCGAGCTGGTAGAGCACCTCCGAGCAGAGCTCCTCCGGGTCCACGTCCATCTCGCGGCGGCCGAACCCGGCCAGATCCCGATAGGACACCTGCGCCCCGATGGCCACGCCCCGGTCCACGGCGGCCGCGCATGTACGCCGGATGATCAGCGGGTCGCCCGCGTGGAAGCCACAGGCCACATTGGCGCTCGTCACAAGATCGAGCAGGGCTGTGTCGTCGCCCAGCCTCCAGATCCCGAAGCCCTCCCCGAGATCCGCATTCAAATCGACTGTGTTCATGGCCTCGCCTCCGGCTCGGCGGGCTCGGGGCGCCCTTTTTTGGCGCCCCTCGTAGTTCTTGTTGACCTCAATCCTGCCGCAGGCGGAGCGGGTGGGGGATTAGACGGGGGGTTCGTCTGGGATGTCGGCGATGTCGTCGAGGGCGGCGGCCAGCTCGTCGGGGTGGTCGCCGATCCGCTCGGCGATCTCGATGAGCACGTGCAGCACGTCGTGGCGGTCGTGGCCGAGGTCGATCAGCCGCTGGGCCGCCTCCCACATCTGCGCCGGGTCGCCCACCCACAGGCGGCCCGCGATCTCCTCATGCCAGGCCAGGTGCTCCTCGAGGTCGTGCCTGCCCAGCTCGTCGGCGTGGTCGATCTCCAGCAGGATCCGCCGGTCGGCCTCGTCCGCCGGGTTCAGCAGGTCGAGGTTGGTCGAGCCCCGCATGCCCTGCAGCAGAGGGAACGCGAAGGCCCGCCGGGCCAGCGCGGACAGGTCGCCGTCCGGCAGCAGCCGCTCCACGAGGGAGCGATCAAGGCCGAAGGTCGCCGGATCGCGGTAGGCGGCGGTGAACCGGGCCGTCGCCTCCCAGACGGCGTCCAGAGTGGCTCGGACGCCCTCCTCCGGCAGCCCGATGCGCGGCCCGGCGAACCGCACCCAGGCCGACAGCGCGTGCGGCATGGCGTCCTGCTCGGCGGGGGAGAGCAGGACCTTGCGCGGCAGCCAGTCGAGCAGGAACGTCTCGCACTTGGTCGGGCTGACCCGCATCGGCCGCCCGAAGTCCTCGTCGCAGCCGTAGTCGATGATGTGGTCGGCGCACCGGGAGGCCGCCGACGGGTCCGACAGGTTCTCCGCCGCGTCCGACGCCAGGAACTCCGCCGCGAGCATCGCACGCCGGTCCCGGCTGTACGGAGCCTCCGTGTGGGCGGGCGCGGGCCGCATGCGCCCCGGAGGGAGTGCCTTGATCCGCGACCGGGCGAAGGCGTGGTAGGCGCTGTAGCTGTCGCTGACGAGCTTGGGGGCCTTCCGGCCCTGAGCCGCCTTGGTCGCCTTCATGGCGAACTCCAGCAGCGCCCGCGCCTGCTGCGGCTCGATCTCCTCGAAGCGCAGCAGCGCGTTGCCGGCCGCTTCGAGTCTCGCCTGGTCCAGGAGCTTGTCGACCTGCGACGACACCCAGGCGTCCCGCGCCATGCCGCCCATGTTGTAGTCGACCACCACGACCAGGGCATGCGTGTCCTCGCCGTTGTAGGCGAAGGTGCACACGACGGTGTCCTGGTCGCCGTAGACGTCCCGGGAGACGTAACACCCGGCGGGCTTGACCACGCCGACGCGCTCGGCCCACCGGGGCCTGGCCACGTCGGACTCCATCAGCGCGAGCGCCGCGCCCTCGGCCTTGGCGGCCTGACGGGCGGTGCCGAGGTAGGCCACCGAGATCAGCAGCGTCAGCGCCGCGGGCGTGCCGGCCTTGGCCGCGTAGTCCACCAGTCCCTCGCCGAGGATCTGCTCGACGTCGCCTCCGCGTAGCCGCTTCCCCCACCAGGCGCCCAGCATGTCCGACACCATGAGCTCGGCGTCGAGCGGGCTCCGCACGGCGAGCAGCTCCCGGGCCGCCAGGAGCATCTCGGCGAACACGTCGTCGGGCGGCCTGGTATCCCGGGGATCTCGTCGGTGCCGACGACTCACGTGTACTCGCTCCGCTCGCTCACGGTCTCCACCCTCTCGCATTCCCGCCCCAAACGGCATCAGGAACGCGGGCCGGTGACTTCCCCGTTATGTGCGGGCCTTCGTGCGGGTCGGCGGAGTCGAGTTCACCACTCCGAGCAGGTGCTCCCGGGCCACCCGCTCGACGATCTCGGGCGTGACGTCGAGCCCCATGTGCTCGGCGCACGCCCAGACGTCCGCGACGCAGCGGTCGACGGCGTCCAGGGGAAGGGTCAGGAATTCGGCGGCCAGCCGGGCGATCACGGGTCCGCGGGGCTCCGGCTCCGCTGAAGGGCCGCCACTGAGTCGCGTTGCGAGTACGGGCATGGACTGCATTCCTCGCTGAATGGGGACCTGCCGCCCCTTATTCCACATCTTTCCGCGCGACTGTCAACCCTCATTCTCGGGCGCGTGCGAAGCTGAACCCATGCGGATCCAGCTCGCCCAGCGACCCGAGGCCGACGAACTCCTCGGACGCAGCCGCCTCGCCCTGCTCATCGGCATGCTGCTTGACCAGCAGATCCCCATGGAATGGGCGTTTTCCGGCCCGCGCGCGATCGCGGAAAGGCTCGGCCTCGGCACGGACGCGGACTTGGACGCGCGCGAGATCGCCTCTTATGATCCTGCGGAGTTCGCGGCCCTGCTGGCGGCCAAGCCGGCCGTCCACCGCTATCCGAAATCGATGGCGGAGCGGATCCAGCAGCTCGCGGCCTACCTGGTCGAGCATTACGACGGCTCGGCCGACAGGGTGTGGGAGGATGTCGGCGACGGTGCCGAGCTGCTTCGCCGGCTCATGGCGTTGCCCGGATTCGGCAAGCAGAAGGCACAGATCTTCCTGGCGCTGCTGGGCAAGCAACTCGGCG
The DNA here is from genome assembly GCF_025420585.1 of Planotetraspora sp. A-T 1434. Lineage (GTDB taxonomy): Bacteria > Actinomycetota > Actinomycetes > Streptosporangiales > Streptosporangiaceae > JAOEGB01. The sequence goes on from NZ_JAOEGB010000008.1 coordinate 140,721, forward strand.
TGCGGCCGGAGGGCTGGCGTGAGGCGGCCGGGCCGTACGGCGAGGAGGGCGTGCACCGGTCGGTGGCCGACGTCGTCGACGCCGAAAGCCTCGAACGTGTCCGTGCGACGAAGCAGGAAGCGAAGCGGGCGGCCAAGAAGTAAGCCGGATCTTCCTGCGCGGGGTGCCGGTCTTTTGACAGGATGCGTTGACCGCATGGCGGGCGGGGCTTCCGTCCGCACATGCCCATCGCCGATGATGTAGGGCAGATCTGCGCTACCAATCACAGTTATGGAGATGTGCCTCGTGGGAGACCCTGGCACGCGACGGAGGTGCCGACCATGAGCGCCGAAACCTCCGTGCCCCGGCCCCGGGAGTCCGGTTTGGACATCTCAGACTCCGACCTCTTCAGAGGCCTGTTGTCGGAGGCTCCGTTCGCCTTTGCCTTTTTCGACCCATCCGGGCGCTTCATCCGAGTCAACTCCACCTTTACGGAGTTGACCGGGCACCCTGTCGAGCGGCATCTGGACCGCCGTCCGGCCGAGCTGCTCCCGGCCGACCTGACGGCGCTGATCGACTCGGCGCTCCGCAGGATCGGCGAGGAGGGCCTGCCGGTCACGGACCAGCGGATCAGGACGCGGGCCGGCAACGGCGACACCCGGCACTGGGCGGTGTCGTTATTCCCGATGCACGGCGAGGAGGGCGTCGTCATGGGCGCCGCCCTGTTCGGTGTGGACCTCACCGAGCGGCAGCTGACCGAGGAAGAGCTGAAGCGGAGCGAGGAGCGGTACCGCTCGCTCGTCGAGTCCCAGCAGCAGCTCGTCTGGATCACCTCGCCGACCGGCACGGTGGTCGAGGACGCCCCGCAGTGGCGCGCCATCACGGGCCAGGGCCTCGAGGAGTACCTCGCCCACGGCTGGCTGGACGCCGTCCACCCGGACGACCGCCCCGGCGCGGAGGAGGCCTGGCGTGAGGCGCTGCGCGGCCGGACCATGTTCGAGTGGAGCTACCGGGTGCGCACCCGGGCCAGCGGATACCGGCACTTCGAGGTGCGGGCCGTCCCGATCATCCGGCACGGCGGCGTGGTGGAGTGGGTCGGCGCCAACACCGACGTCACGCCGCAGCGCGAGGCCGAGGAGATGCGGGGCCGCCTGACCGACCAGCTCGGCGCCGCCGCGCTGCGCACGGCCCGGCTCCAGGGGGCGACCGCCCAGCTGGCCGAGGCGCTCACGGTCGAGCAGGTCGTCCAGGTCATCATCGACGTCGGCCGTACGGCTCTCGCCGCCGACCACTCCGCGGTGGCCCTGCTCGATCCCGACCGGGGCACCCTGAAGGTGATCAACAGTGGTGGCATCCCCGACGCGCCCGGCGCGCCGGGCGAGGAGCTCCAACTCTCGCAGTCCAGCGTGATGACGATGGCGGTCAACAGCCGGCGTCCGGTCTTCGCCGAGTCGCCGGAGAGCCTGCGGGCCCAGCTCGTCGACGCCGGGGCCGAAGCGGACCAGATCGCCAGCTTCGTCGCCCACACCGACGAGCGCGCCTGGGTGGGCCTGCCGCTTCTCGCGGCCGGCCGGGCCCTCGGGGCGCTGCGGTTCTCATTCACCCGGCCGCAGAAGATCTCGCAGGAGGACGGCGTCTTCCTGGAGGCCCTGGCCGGGCAGTGCGCCCTCGCGGTCGAGCGGGCCACGCTGTTCGAACGTGAGCACCGGACCGCCGAGACGCTCCAGCGGAGCCTGCTGCCCGACCGCCTGCCGGTCGTGCGGGGCCTGACGCTGGCCCAGCGGTTCCGGTCCGGCTCCCGCCATGTCCAGGTCGGCGGCGACTGGTACGACGCGTTCGTCCTGCAGGACGGGCGCGTCGCGGCCGTCGTCGGCGACGTGATGGGCAAGGGCGTGAAGGCCGCGGCCGGCATGGGCCGGATCCGCAACGCGATGCGGGCCCTCGCGCTGACCAACCCGCCTCCGGCGGCCGTCCTCACCGGTCTCGACCGGGTCTTCGAGGCCACCGAGGAGGAAGAGCAGGTCACGACCCTGGCGTACATGGTCGTCGAGCCGGGCACCGGGGAGGGTACGCTGGCGCTGGCCGGTCACCCGCCGCCGCTGCTGGTGTCGCCCCAGGGCACCGCCCTGCTGCACGAGACCGAGCCCGGCACACCGCTCGGCTGGGCCACCAGCCGGAGGCAGTTCCGGTTCTGCGTGCCGCCGGGGCACACCGCGGTGCTGTACTCGGACGGTCTCGTGGAGAACCGCAAGCGCGGGCTCGACGCGGGGCTACGGGAGCTTTCGTCCGTTGTGGCCGAGGCACCCCCGGAAGTCGTGGCCAGCCCGCATATGCTCCTTGATTTCCTGGTGGATCGGATGTTGTCCGGGTATGAACAGGATGATGACGTGACGGTCCTCGCGGTTCATGTACCAGCCGCCACGAAGAGTGACTGAATGAAACAGTCATAACGGTTGCTTTCGGGTATCGGTGACCTCCTTCCGTACGCACTAGTGTCTCGGTCGGCCTAGGGTGGAGGAGCAACCGGCGGGACGTGGCCGTTTCAGGCGTCGTGGCATGCCACAATGGCATGTCGCGATCCGCGCGGCCTCACCACCGGAAAAGAAGAAGCACCTGGGTCCATTCTCGCCATGCGTTCGTTCGAGAGGTGTTCGTGTCGCCTGCAAGTTCGACTCGCTCGAAGCCGTCGGAGCTGAACGAGCCAGTGATTCAGCAGCTCCTCGAGCGTGGGCGCTCGCAGGGTTTCCTCGAGTCCGAGGATGTCCGCAAGGCCTTCGAGGAAGCGGACATCCCGCTGTCGCACGCCGCTGGATTCCTGCGCAGCCTCAGCAAGGAGGGTGTGACCGTCGTGGTGACCGCGGCGGACTCCGCGGCGGCGCCCAAGCGGTCTCGAGGTCAAGCCAAGCGCCGCACCACCGCGCCCGTCAAGAAGACCACCAAATCCGCCGCGGCGAAGGAGTCGCAGCCGGAGACCGTCACCGCCGTGGTGACCGACTCCGCTCCGGCCGCCAAGCCCGCCGCCAAGAAGGGGCCAGCCAAGCCCGCGGCCGCCAAGGCGCCGGCCAAGGCGGCGCCTGCCAAGAAGACCGCGGCGGCTGCTAAGCCCGCCGCCAAGGACGGCCCCGAGGCCCCCTCGGCCGGTCCTGAGCTCAAGGCCGGCAAGGCCGAACCCAAGCCCAAGTCCGCCGGCCCCGCCGAGGACGACGAAGACCTCGACCTCGAGGCCGACGTCGAGATCGAGGACTTCGACCTGGAGGTCGAGGATGTCGAGATCGAAGCCGAGGTGGAGGTCGAGGGCGACGCCGAGGCCGACGCCGAGGTGGAGACCGACACCGAGGGCGACGAGCCCAAGGCGGAGGTCATCGCCCAGTCCGAGGACGAGGTGCTGATCCTCACCGACGACGATGATGACGCGCCCGTGGCCCAGGTCGCGGCCGCCGGAGCCACCGCTGACCCGGTCAAGGACTACCTCAAGCAGATCGGCAAGGTCCCCCTCCTCAACGCCGAGCAGGAGGTCGAGCTCGCCAAGCGCATCGAGGCCGGCCTGTTCGCCGAGGAGCAGCTCGGCACAGATGGGGAGCAGCTCCCGGTCGACGTCCGCGCCGAGCTGGAGTGGATCGCCGAGGACGGCCGCCGCGCCAAGAACCACCTGCTGGAGGCCAACCTCCGCCTCGTCGTCTCGCTGGCCAAGCGGTACACCGGGCGCGGCATGCTCTTCCTGGACCTGATCCAGGAGGGCAACCTGGGCCTGATCCGCGCGGTCGAGAAGTTCGACTACACCAAGGGCTACAAGTTCTCCACCTACGCCACGTGGTGGATCCGGCAGGCGATCACCCGGGCCATGGCCGACCAGGCGCGGACCATCCGCATCCCGGTTCACATGGTCGAAGTGATCAACAAGCTGGCCCGGGTCCAGCGGCAGATGCTGCAGGACCTCGGCCGCGAGCCCACGCCGGAGGAGCTGGCCCGGGAGCTCGACATGACCCCCGAAAAGGTCATCGAGGTCCAGAAGTACGGCCGCGAGCCGATCTCCCTGCACACCCCCCTCGGCGAGGAGGGCGACAGCGAGTTCGGCGACCTGATCGAGGACTCCGAGGCCATCGTGCCGGCGGACGCCGTCAGCTTCACGCTGCTGCAGGAGCAGCTGCACTCCGTTCTGGACACGCTGTCCGAGCGGGAGGCGGGCGTCGTCTCGATGCGGTTCGGCCTCACCGACGGGCAGCCGAAGACCCTCGACGAGATCGGCAAGGTCTACGGCGTGACCCGCGAGCGGATCCGCCAGATCGAGTCGAAGACCATGTCGAAGCTCCGCCACCCGTCCCGGTCGCAGGTCCTCCGCGACTACCTCGACTAGGGTCCTGTCCGCGGACGGTTAACACCGGCGTTACATCGTGGTAGCGCCGGACCACTTTGGCGCTCCTAGGCTCGCCCCTCATGGGAGTGATCGAAGTGGATCGGGCGCGTGCTCGGGGGCCACGCGTGATCCCGGACCGCCCGTGGGCGGACAGCATGCTGGACGACGCGGTGAGCGCCGTCCAGCGAGGTGATCTGGCGGCTGGCATCCCGGCGCTCGTGGCGAGCCGGGGGGATGCCGAGCTCCGGTCGCTCCGCCTGGAGGCGTTGTCGCGTGCCGTGCTCGGCTCCAGCCGGTCGATCGAGGCACTCGTCGCCCGCGACCAGGCCAACGCGGACCTGTGGCTGTGGCTGGGCCGGGCCAGGATAGAAGAGGCCTGGACTCTCAAGCCCGACGTGCGGGCGCGAGCCGTACAGGCCGATCGGCTGCGGACCTACCACGCCGCGATGGAGCTGGCCAGGCAGCCGCTGCTGTCGGCCGCGGCCCTCGCGCCCGGCGACCCCGTGCCGTGGGAATGCATGATGTGGCTGGCCCTGGGCCTGGACCGGCCGAGGGCCGACAGGGACTCGGTCTGGTTCGAGTGCTCCCGCCGCTGGCCATGGCTGTATCCGGCCGCGGTCGCCCGCATGATGACCCTTTCACCCGGCTGGGGCGGCACCGCGCAGGAGATGCTGGACTTCGCGCGGATGGCCGCCGCCCGCGCCCCCGAGGGCAGCCCGCTTCCGGCGCTCGTGCCGCTGGCCCACTTCGAGAACGTCGCCTCCGAGCGCACTCCGATCTCGCGCGGCGGCTGGTTCTCCTTCGACGTCCAGCGTGAGGTGGTGTCCGCCGCCGCCCGCTGGTCGGAGCGGCGGCTTGGGGGCGCTCACCCTCGGTCGATCGAGGCCCACAACGCGTTCGGGGCGGCCTTCTACCTCGCCGATCTCCGCCGGCCCGCCCGGGGACACCTCGCCCGGACGGCGGGGCGGTTCAGCAGGCTGCCGTGGTCCTATCTGGGGGATCCCGGGCATCAGTACCAGCGGGCGTGCGGCCGCCTGAATGTGATCAGCGAATGACGGTCACGAAGTGACGATCACGTCCAGGGTCCACGGCCGGCCGGGGCGGGGCGGGGCGCCCAGCTCCGCGCGGTGCCCGAGACCGGTCAGGACCTCGGCGAGCTCGTGCGGGTTCCTCGGCCGGTCGGCGCTCTCGGCCAGGGCCCGCGCCACGGCTCCGCGGGTGGCCTTGGCCATGTGGCTGACGACCGTGCGCCTGCCATCCTCCTCCCGCAGGACACGGACGGTCACCGACCGCTCGCCCGGCTGCCAGGCCGCCGCGTAGGTGGCCGACCGCATGTCCACGACCAGGCCCTTCACCGGTTCGAGCGCGGCCGTGATCGAGGGCCGCCAGAAGGCGGCCAGCCCGCCCATGGGTGGCAGCCGTACGCCCATGGAGAGCCTGTACGGCGGGACGCGGTCGGTGAGCCGCAGGAGGCCCCACAGCCCCGAGAAGACGACGATCCGCCTGTCGGCCCGCCTCCTGGCCTCGGGAGACAGCGTGGAGAGCCCGAGGTTGTCGTACAGCACGCCGGTGTAGAGCTCGGCGACCGGGAGCGCGAGCGCCGTATGCAACTCCCCGTTGCGGACCAGGTCGCCCGCCTGGCCGTCCGACAGGCCGAGGACGGCCCGCGCCTCGTCCGTACGGCACAGCGTGACCAGGGCGTCCAGCACCTTCTCCCGGGGCGACGCCAGCTCCGGGAAGCTCAGCCGCCTGAGCTTCGAGGTTCCACGGGCGGCCTTGCCCTCGGACGGCGGTAGCAGGATGAGCACGGTCCACCAGCGTATTAGCCGCGCTGACCGGTCGTGGCGATGCCCTCCACGAAGTACCGCTGGCCGATGAAGAAGATCACGATCAGCGGCAGCGTGGTGATCACCCCGGCGGCCAGGACGATCTCCCACTTGGGGTCGCCGCCCTGGTAGAACTGGTCGACGATCGCCTTGAGCCCCCTCGGCAGCGTGAAGAGCCGGGGATCCTGCAGATAGATGAGCGGCTTCATCAGGTCGAACCAGCTCGCCTTGAGCTCGAAGACGAACGCGATGATCAGAGCGGGCCGCGCCAGCGGCAGCGCGATCCGCCAGAAGAGGTCGAGATAGGAGGCCCCGTCCACCCTGGCCGCTTCGAAGACGTAGCGCGGGATGCTGAGGAAGAACTGGCGCAGCAGGAAGATGTAGAACGCCGACCCGAACAGGTTGCCCGCCCAGAGGGGGACCTGGGTCCCCGTCAGGCCGACGGAGTTCCAGATGAGGTAGGTCGGCACCAGCGTGACGGCCGACGGGAGCATCATGGTGCCGAGCACACTGCCGAAGAGCACGCCCCGGCCGGGGAAGCGGAAGTACGCGAAGCCGAAGGCCACGAACGCGCTCGACACCGTCACGGTCAGCGCCGCCATGAACCCGACGATCAACGTGTTGACCAGCCAGGCGAGCATGGGGGCCGCGTCCCAGACGGCGGCGTAGTTCTGCGGGGAGAACGGGTGCGGCCACGGGACGAACGGGTCGGCGAAGGTTCGCGAACGCGGCTTGAGCGAGGCCACGACCAGCCACACGAAGGGGTAGAGGAACACCGCCGAGGCCGCGGCCAGCATGACGAGGAAGAACGCCCGCCTCGTCTCGGGAGCCGAGGTCATCGCGTCCCCCGCTCCGCCGCTCCGGGCGGCTCCGACTCGTAGTAGACGAACCGGTTGCCCGCCTTCACCTGGATCACCGTGATGACCGCGATGATGGCGAACAGCAGCCACGCCAGCGCGGAGGCGTAGCCCATGTGGAGGAACTGGAAGCCCTGCTGGAACAGGTAGACGACGTAGAACAGGGCCGCGTCGCCCGACGACTGCTGGGCGCTCTGGCTCCCGAAGTACATCGTGTAGACCTGGTCGAACATCTGCAGCGACGTGATCGTGTTGACGATCACGACGAAGAACAGCGCCGAGCTGATCATCGGCACGGTCACCGACCGGAACCGCTGCCACGGCCCCGCCCCGTCGATCATCGCGGCCTCGTACAGCTCGCGCGGCACGTTGCGCAGCGCCGCGAACAGGATGATCGTGGTCGTCCCGAGGTTCCACAGCGACATCAGCACAATGCCGGGCTTCACCCACGCCGGGTCGGTGGTCCACTGCGGCCCGTCGATCCCGAACAGGCCGAGGAACTGGTTGACCAGCCCCGCCTGGCCGTTCAGCAGGAACAGGAAGAGCACGCCGACGGCGACGTACGGCGTCATCGACGGCAGGTAGAAGACCGTACGGAAGAAGCCCGCCGCCCGCCCGGTGATCCGGTTGAGCATGAGGGCCAGCAGCAGCGCGATGGCGATCGCCAGCGGCACGTGCAGCACGGTGTAGAAGGCGGTGTTGCCGATCGCCGCGGCGACCTTGGGGTCTTTCAGCATCTCGGCGTAGTTGCCGAGCCCGGCGAACCTCGGGCTGGAGATCAGGTCGTAGTCCGTCAGCGAGAGCACGAAACTGGCGACCATCGGCCCGACCTGGAAGATCACCAGACCGAGCAGCCAGGGAAGCAGGAAGACGTAGGCCCAGCGGGTCTCGGTCCTCAACCGCGGTCGGGTTCTCACGGCTCAGCCCGCTCCCCGCAGGGCCCTCTGGGCCTCACCGTGGGCCTGCAGCAGCGCGGCCTGCGGCTCCGCCCGGCCCTGCATGACCCGGGTGGCCGCGTCGAGCCATGCCGTACGGAACTCCGCGGCGGCGGGGGAGGGCGGCACGACCAAGCCCTCGGCCTGCGCGGCGAGGATCGTCTTGATCGCGTTGTCGTACGGCTCGTGCCCGCTCGGCCTGACGATCTGGGAGAAGATCACCTTGTCGGCCTTCGCGTTGCCGGTGTAGGTGCCGGTGTAGACCTTGCCCTCCTGGGCGCGCTTGGCGGCCCGCGCCTTCGCGGCGGCGATCCAGGTGTCCGCCGAGGTCATGGTCTTGATCCACTGGCAGGCCGCGTCCGGGTTCCGGGCCCCCTTGGGGATCGCCCAGGCGTTCCCGCCGACGTTGCTGATCGGGTGGCCCTGCCGGTCCTCGAACGGCAGGACGGTGATCCGGGCGTCGGGGCTGGTGTTGGCCATGGAGGTGATCAGGAACTGCTCCGTGAGCATCATCCCGATCTGGTCCTGCGTGACCGGGTTCTTCTCGCCGAAGTAGTCGAAGGTGTCGGTGAACGCCTTGAGCCTGGTCCAGCCGCCCTGCTCCTTGAGCAGGCCGTTGGCGTAGGTGAGGGCCTCGATGACCTTTGGGTCGGTGAGCTGGGAGGTCCTGCCGTCGGCCGTCATCAGGTCGGCGCCGTTGGCCTTGGCCCACAGCGGCAGGAACTCGGGAAGCTTGGGATAGAAGCCGAATCGCTCGATCTTGCCGCCGGACACCTTGTTCATCTTCTTGGCGAGGGCGGACAGGCCGTCCCAGTCGGAGGCGTCGATCTTCGCGGGGTCGGCCCCGGCCTCCTTGGCGGCCTTGTCGTTCACCAGCAGGACGATCGAGTTGTAGAACTCCGGCATGCCGTACCACTTGCCGGCCAGCCGGACCTGCTGCTGGGCGGCGGGGTAGAAGTCCCCGGTCGCGATGCCCTGCTTGGCCACACAGTCGTCGAGTGGCTGGATCGCGCCCCTGGCGGCGTAGGTCCCGAGCATCTCGCGGCTGAGGTAGACGACGTCCGGCGGGTTGCCGCTCGCGACCGACGAGAGGAAGGCCTGCTCGTCGAACTGGCCCTGATTGATGGTGAGCTTCACGTCCGGGTGGGCCTTCTGGAAGGCGGCCACGCGGGTCGTGGCGATCTCGTCGGGCAGACCGAAGCCCATCGTCGTCAGGCCGGCCGAGCCGCCCGCGGGCGTGCCACCTTTGGCCCCCACACCGCCGCACGCGGCCAGTGCCAGCGACAGGCCGCCGGCGAGGACGACGGCGCCGGCACGGCTTCCGCGACACCTGCGGCCGTGCCGGCGAAAGGCCAGGCGAAGTGACGCGAGATGAGACATCGCCGCTCCTCGGGGGGTCGAGCGATTGAGACGTCTCCCGTAACTGCCCCAGGGGCGAGCCGTAAACGTAGCAGTGCAGGTCAGCTACGCTGCGGAGAATGGATCACGGAAAATCACAGTTCGGTTCACGGCTCGGTTCGCGGTTCGACTCACTGGTCGATGAGGCGTGGCCCGCGCCGCACCGGGCCGAGGCGGGGGGCTGGGTCCACCGGCACGCGGGCGGCGTGACCAAGCGGGCCAACTCCGTGCTGGCGCTCGGCGAGCGGGCTGATCTGCCCCGGGCGGTGGACGACGCGGAGCGGTTCTACGCGGGCCTCCGCCTGCCCTGTGTGTTCTCCGTCGGTCCGGGGGCCACGCCGGGGCTCGACGAGGAACTCGAACGCCGGGGCTACCGGACCGCAGACCCCACTCTGATCATGACGGCGCCGCTCGCGGAGGCCGGAGCCGTACCGGGCGTGCGGATCGAGGCAGAGCCGTCGGAGCGGTGGTTCGGCACCTGGTGGCGGGTGGACGGCGGCCGTCACGCGGCAGGAGGTGAGACTCCGCCGCGGGAGTGGGCCCGGCGCATCCTGACCGGAGTCGCCGCGGGCTACCTCCACCTCGAGGAGGGCGCCGCCGGGCGGGCGGTGCCGCAGGGGGAGTGGCTCGGGATCTACTGCATGGCCGTCGAGCCCCACGCCAGGCGGCGGGGGCTCGGACGGTCGATCATGCGCGCGCTGCTCGGCTGGGGGCGGGAGCGTGGCGCGGCCCATGCGTACCTGGCCGTGACCGAGGCCAACGCCGGAGCCCGGGCGCTCTACGAGCGGGAAGGGTTCACGGTCGCCGGCCGCTACCACTACCGAGTAGGGCCATGAGGGTGCTGGGACGGCGTGGCGGAGAGGTGGGTCACTCCGCCACGCCGTCTATGGTCGGCGTTCGTCGTAAGCGCCGATGAATCAGCGCTCATCGGCTGGGGCGGACGCGGGGGATTCACTGAGTCGGGCCGACTCGTCCTGGATCTCAGCGCCTTTGTCGCGCAACACAGTCACGTGCTGACGCCCGTGATGGGCGCAGAACAGCAACTCCCCACCCACGGGCAGGGTCGCGCGGATGTAGGCCTGAGCACCGCACCGGTCGCACCGGTCCAGGGCTGTCAGCGGCTTGATGGGGGCGAGAGCTCCAGTCACGTATCGCCTTTCGGGTCGCCCCACTGTGTGGGGACGTTGGCGTCAGTCACTTGGCACAACATCTAACCGGATGAGGGCGTTCCCAATCATGCTCCGACTACGCCGAGAGCAGAATGATCCGGAAAGTGACGCGGATCACAGCGGAAGTGCCGAGTACACCGGTGCGCCTGGCAAGCTTGTACGCGTAAAAACATGGGTGGCGATAAGCTGCGTACGCGTGTTCGATTGATAAGTGGGAGCTCGTTGTGACGGCGGTTGGCGCGGAGACGGGTTATACGGCTCGTCATCTCTCGGTGCTCGAAGGCCTTGAGGCCGTCCGCAAGCGCCCTGGAATGTACATCGGGTCCACCGACACCCGCGGCCTCATGCACTGCCTGTGGGAGATCGTGGACAACTCCGTCGACGAGGCTCTAGCGGGGTTCTGCACGCGCATCGAGGTCGAGCTGCACCCCGACGGCTCCATCGAGGTCCGGGACAACGGCCGCGGCATCCCCGTCGACGTCGAGCCCAAGTCCGGTCTCGCCGGAGTCGAGCTCGTCTACACGAAGCTCCACGCCGGCGGAAAGTTCGGCGGCGGCTCCTACGGCGCGTCCGGCGGCCTCCACGGCGTCGGCGCCTCGGTGGTCAACGCGCTGTCCTCGCGGCTGGACGTCGAGGTGGACCGCGACGGCCGGATCCACGAGATCAGCTTCCGCAGGGGAGTGCCCGGCGTCTTCGAGGGCGACGGGCCGACGGCCAAGTTCCGCAAGAAGTCCGGCCTGCGCGAGGGCGGCAAGGTCGGCAGGCAGGTCACCGGCACCCGCGTGCGCTGGTGGGCCGACCGGCAGATCTTCCTGCCCGAGGCCGAGGTCTCCATTGACGAGATCCACGTACGGCTCCGCCAGACGGCGTTCCTGGTCCCCGGCCTCACGCTCGTGCTGCGCGACGCCAGGGGTCAGGAGAGGGGTGAGGAGCCGGCCGAGGAAACCTTCCGGTTCGACGGCGGGATCAGCGAGTTCACCGAGTTCCTCGCCCGCGACGAGGCCGCGTGCGACGTGCTCAGGCTGCAGGGCGTGGGGCACTTCCACGAGACCGTCCCCGTGCTCGACGAGCAGGGCCACATGACGCCCACCGAGGTCGAGCGCGAGCTCACCGTCGACGTCGCCGTCCGCTGGGGCAAGGGCTACGAGACGACGGTGCGCTCCTTCGTCAACGTGATCGCCACCCCCAAGGGCGGCACCCACGTGGCGGGGTTCGAGCGCGCCCTGGTCCGCACGATGAACGAGCAGCTGCGCGAGACGCGGCTGCTCAAGAACGGGGACGACCCCGTCACCAAGGAGGACATCCTCGAGGGCCTGACGGCCGTGGTGACCGTCCGCGTCCCCGAGCCGCAGTTCGAGGGCCAGACCAAGGAGGTCCTCGGCACGTCGGCGGCCACCCGGATCGTCGGTCACGTCGTCTCACGCGAGCTCAAGACGCTGTTCGCCAACCCCAAGCGGGGCCAGAAGCAGCAGCTCCGGGCCGTCCTGGAGAAGGTCGTGGCGGCCGCCAAGGCCCGCATCGCCGCCCGTGAGCACCGTGACAACCAGCGTCGCAAGTCCGCCCTGGAGAACTCGGCGCTTCCCGCCAAACTCGTCGACTGCCGCAGCGACGACGTGGACCGCAGCGAGCTGTTCATCGTCGAGGGCGACTCCGCGCTCGGCACCGCCAAGCTGGCCCGCGACTCGGAGTTCCAGGCGCTCCTGCCGATCCGGGGCAAGATCCTGAACGTGCAGAAGGCCTCCGTCGCCGACATGCTGAAGAACGCGGAGTGCGCCGCGATCATCCAGGTGGTCGGGGCCGGGTCCGGCCGGTCGTTCGACATCGAGTCCGCCCGCTACGGCAAGGTCATCCTGATGGCCGACGCCGACGTGGACGGCGCCCACATCCGCTGCCTGCTACTGACCCTGTTCCACCGGTACATGAAGCCGATGGTCGAGGCCGGGCGGGTCTTCGCCGCCGTGCCGCCGCTGCACCGGATCGAGGTCACCAATCCCGGCAAGGGGCAGGACAAGTACATCTACACCTACTCCGACGCGGAGCTGCACAAGGTCCTGCGCGACCTGGAGCGGCGGGGCAAGCGCTGGAAGGACCCCGTGCAGCGCTACAAGGGCCTTGGAGAGATGGACGCCGACCAGTTGGCCGAGACCACCATGGACCCGCGCCACCGTGTCCTGCGCCGCGTCAGGATCGAGGACGTCGAGCAGGGGGAGCGCATCTTCGACCTCCTCATGGGCAGCGACGTGGCCCCTCGGCGGGAGTTCATCGTCGGGAACGCCGCCGAGGTCGACCGGGACCACATCGACGCCTAGTGCCCCGGTCAGACAACCGTCGCCGTGATCATGCAGGGTTTCCCGGGAAGCTCGTGGACGTGGGGCCCCCTGGGGCCCCCCGGATCGTGATCATGCATGGATTCCGCCCTATGCGGTCTGATCAGGGCCGGCACTGTTTGTGATCATGGGGTGTCCGGCGGGCGCACCCACATCAAGCATGATCACGCGCAAGGGCGGCGTGCCGTACGTCAGGCCTTGACCTCGCGGAGGCGGCCGGTCCTGACGTCGTAGACGAAGCCGCGGACCGAGTCGCGGTGCGGGATGAACGGGTCGGCCTTGATCCGGTTCACGGACTGGACGACGTCCTCGTCGAGGTCCGTGAACGCCTCGGCGGCCCAGTCGGGCTTGATCCCGACCTCTTCCTCGATCTGCCGCTTGAACCCGTCGTCGGTGAAGGTCAGCATGCCGCAGTCGGTGTGGTGGATAAGGATGATCTCCCGGGTGCCCAGGAGCCGCTGGCTGATGGCGAGGCTGCGCCGCTCGTCGGCGGTGACCACCCCTCCGGCGTTGCGGATCACGTGCGCGTCGCCCTCGGACAGCCCGAGCACGCCGTAGGGGTTGAGGCGGGCGTCCATGCAGGCCAGAACCGCGACGTGCTTCGCCGGAGGCAGCGGCAGGTCGCCCTTGTCGAAGGACGCGGCGTAACGCTCGGCGTTGGCAAGGAGCTCGTCGGTGACGGACATGTATGCCTCCAGGTGTACGGGGGTCGTGACCTCACCCACCTTTGCCGGTATTTCCTACATAGTCAATAGGTAATATTACTGTGTGTGAGGTAATAATCCATATCCGTGCCCAATTGTCTCTCCGTCTTGATGCCCGCGCGTCACCCGGATTCGAGCTGCAGCGTGCTCACGCGCGAGCGGGCCTCCACCATGGCCTGCCGGTAGCGCTCGTCCCAGTTGGGGTCGTCGTCGGGGATGGCCCGGACGGTCTGCTTGGTGAGCTCGACAGGGCCACGGCTCCCCTCGGCGACCTTCCTGACGACGATCAGGGTCCAGCCGTCCTCCATGACGGTGTCGACCTCCCAGCGGGGTGGCGCCTGGACGGCCCGCCCGCCCCGCTCGCGCGATCCCTTGAGGAGGAGCACGAGCAGGTAGACGAGTGCGGCGACCACGATCAAGGTCACCGGGAGGGCGAAGAGTCGCATCGGTTCCGACCCCCTGCTTGGTGAGGAGTGCGACCTGCTTGGTGAGCGGCGAGTTGCTGGGTGAGGAGCGGGCTGCTCGGTGGGGAGGATCTACTTGGTGGAGAGGACTACTTGGTGGGGAGCGCGACGCCTCCAGTATTGCCCGGCGCGTACACCGTGATGCCCTGCGGGAGCGCCTTCAGTTTCTCGATGTCGGCACATGTCGGGCACTTGTTGTAGCCGTCCTGGCGCGCCTTGTTCGCGTCGGCCTCCGCGCGGGCCTGGGCCACCTTGGCCTGTGCCTCGGTGACCTTGGCGAAGGCCGCCTGGGCCTGGTCCACGGCGGACTGGACCTCGGCCGGCAGGGTGACCCTGGACAGGTTGAAATGGATCCCGGTGAGGAAGTCCGCGCCGAGCGTGGCCTTGAGGTCCTCGGCCAGGCTGGTGTTCACCGCGTTCTGGATCTTCGCGATGTTGGCGTTGTTGCCCTGCTGCTGCAGCCCGCCCTGCTGGTTGGAGGTGTTCTGCACCAGGGCGCAGGAGGACACGAGCTCGGCGCAGCGGAAGCTGTTGATCTGCGTGCGCAGGTCGTTGTCGATCACGGGGCGAATGATCTGGTCGAGGAAGGCCGACCAGCCCTCGTCGCCGTCCCAGGGGTAGTAGGTCCCGCCGCCCGCGCTGCGGAACTTCCGGGTGCCGAACTTGTCGTCGAACGACTTGAGCGTCCCGTGATCGAGGTTGAGCGCGAAGTAAAGCGTGCCCTCGATGCCCATGTTGACGCCGTCGCTGCTCGGCACGGTCACCACGTCGACGCCGGAGCGCTCGCCCCGGCCGGAGTCCGAGGTGATCGTGTAGAAGCGCTGCTGGGCCGGGTAGCGGTGGATCTGGGACCACCAGCCGATCCACGTGACGCTCGACCCCGGATCGATGATCTGCCGGACACGGTTGTCGTCGAGCGGGCCGCCGTCGCGGACGACGGCCACCTCGCCGCCGTTCGTCCGCTCGAATCCGTTGAAGACTCCGAGGACGGTCGGCACGGCGACGACGATGAGCGCGATCACCGCCAGGATCGCGAGCCTGCGGAAGGACCGGGATCCGCCCGCGTCTGTGTGGGTGGGGGTGCGGCTGGGCATCTGGGGCTCCTCTGGAGGGACCGCGGAGCCGCCTCGGATGGCTGCCTGGAGAGGCGCATCGGATGGGCTGCCGCGCGGCGATGGAACTCACCAGGAAACGTAGCAGCCCCCCGGCGCGGTTCCCGTTCCCGCACGACCTGGGGGGCCCGTACCAGCCGGGGGGCACGAGCTGGGGCTCGTACGAGCTGGAAGGCCCGCACGGCCCCGGGGCCGGTTCCCCGTACGGCCGGCGGGCGCCGCCGTACGGGGGGAACCGGAGGGCGTCAGAGCTCTCGGGAGCTCTCGGGAGCTCTCGGAGCTGTCAGAGCTCGATGGGCAGCAGCTTGCCGGTGTGCACGTCGTAGATCGCGCCGCCGACGGTCAGCGAGCCGGGGAGGAACGGGCTCGTCCGGATGCGGGTCAGGTCGTGCTTGAGCGCCGCGCCCTGGTCGGGCACGGTGCTGAACTCCAGGCTCCGCGTGTCCACGCCGTACTCGGCGGCGATTAGCTTGTGCACGTCGTCGTCGGTGGACTTGGCCATCCGGCAGTCGGTGTGCGGCATGACCAGGACGCGGTCGACCCCGAGCAGGTAGACGGCGAGGACCAGCGTGCGCAGCACGTCGTCGGTCACCCGGGCGCCCGCGTTGCGGAGGATCTTCGCGTCACCCGCCCGGAGCCCGAGCAGCCCGAGCGGGTCGATGCGGGAGTCCATGCAGGTCACGATGGCCAGACCGCGAGCGGCCCGGCCTGTCAGGTCGGAGTGTCTGAAATTGCTCGCATACGTGTCGTTGGCGGCGAGGAGATCGTCAAAGGCACCCGTCATGAGATAGATGTTCCCTCATGGCCGTTCGCCGATACGCAGCGGGTCAGGGTGCGAGGGGGTCAGGGGGGTCAGGCGGGTCTCAGCCGGGCTCGTTGCCGGGCTTCCACTTGATGCCGCAGCCCAGGCTGGGGCTCTGGTCCGGTACGGCATGGCCTTCCAGCACGGCGTCCGCGGCCGCCCGCAGGGAGGCGCCGGTCACCGGGACGTCGTTCCTCGGCCGCGCGCCGTCGAACTCGCCGCGGTAGGCCAGCTTGTGATCGGCGTCGAACAGGAAGAAGTCCGGCGTGCAGGCGGCGCGGTAGGCCCGGGCGACGTCCTGTGACTCGTCCACGAGGTACGGAAAGCCGAACGCGGCTCGCTCGGCCTGCTCGGCCAGATGTGGCACATCGTCGTCCGGGTAGTTGACCACGTCATTGCTGGAGATCCCGATCGTCGCGATGCGGCCCCGGTAGTCGGCGGCGAACCGGCCGAGCCCCTCCTCGATCCTCCGGACGTAGGGGCAGTGGTTCGAGAGGAAGACGACCAGGACGGGGGAGCCCTTGAGGTCGGACAGCGCGACCCGGTCACCGGTGATGGAGGGCAGATCGAACTCGGGCGCGGAGGTACCGAGGGGCACCATGAACGAATTGACGGCCATGCATTCCATCCTTCCCCATCCGCGCGGAACCCGCTGGGCCTGGGCCGGAGGTCGACACCGGTATAGAGTCTTTGGAGGTGTTTCCCCTATTACCGAGGAGGTCGACGATGAGCGGGATCGCCCGGATGCACTCGGTCGTGCTGGACTGCCCGGATCCGAAGGCGCTGGCAGAGTTCTACTCCGCCCTGGTCGGGTGGAAGGTCACGCGAGTGGACGACGACTGGGCCACGGTCGGCGACGGGGGGCAGTTCCACCTGTGCTTCCAGCTGGCGCCCGATCACAAGCCGCCCATCTGGCCGGACCCGGAGCATCCGCAGCAGGCTCACATCGACGTGGTCGTCGACGACATGGCGAAGGCGGAGGCCGAGGTCCTGGCCCTGGGCGCGGTGAAGCACGCCCACCAGCCCGCCGAGAAGGGAAGCTTCACCGTCTTCCTCGACCCGGCCGGGCACCCCTTCTGTCTCTGCGACGCCAACTGACCGCCTCACCTTCAGCGTGATCATGCATGGGTTCCCAGTGAGGGTGGCTGACCGCCTCACCCTTCAGCGTGATCATGCATAAGTTCCCATGCGGCGCGCTGACCTGCGAGAACGGACATCTTGATCATGCAGTCCGAACTGCATGATCACATTCGTCGGTTCCCCTGGTGGCTCCCCAGGGGAATCCGTGCATGATCACGCTGCGGGTTGGGGCCGCTCGAGGCATGCCTCCGGGAACGTGTGCATGATCACGGCGCGGTTGTATCGGGGGCATTGGACGTGCCGGCTTGGGCGTCAAAGTCGGCCGCCGAGGCTCCGAGCGACCCGCCGATCGCCGCTATCGCGTGCACGAGCCGTACGCCCGAGCCGTCGCGGCGGCCGAGCTCCTCGGGGAGCGGCACCGGCTTGCCGGTCGAGGACACGGCCTTGGCGGGCGCCGGGCCCGCCCACGCCAGCAGCAGGACGTCCTCGCCCTTCAGGAAGCGCTGGGCGCGCACTCCTCCGGTCGCCCGGCCCTTCGGGGGGAACTCGGCGTAGTCGGAGACCTTGCCCGCGCCCATCTGGGTGCCCGGCAGGGCCGTCGATGAGCCCGCGATCGTCACAACCCGTGACTCCCGGCTGGGATCGACCACGCCGAACCAGACGACCCGGGCGTCCCCCTCCAGGCGGACCCCGGCCATCCCTCCCGCGGGGCGGCCCTGCGGCCGGACCGCGGAGGCGGGATAGCGCAGGAGCTGGGCGTCCGAGGTGATGAAGACCAGGTCATGGTCGGGGGAGGCCAGTTCGACCGCGCCCACCACGGTGTCGCCCTCACGGAGCCCGATGACCTCGAAGTCGTCGCGGTTCACCGGATATTCGGGAACGACCCGTTTGACCACGCCCTGGGCCGTGCCGAGGGCGAGCCCGGGGCTGTCCGGGTCGAGCGAGCCCAGCCCGACGACCTTCTCGTCCGGGTTGAGCACGACATATTCCGAAACGGGGTGCCCGCCCGCCAGCGTCGGCGGATTGGCCGAAGGCGGCAGCGCGGGCAGGTCGAGCACCGACACCCGGATCAGGCGGCCCTGGGAGGTCACCACACCCACCTCACCCCGGACCGTCGAGCGCACGACCGACACGAGCACGTCGTGGGCCGCCCGCTCGCCGTCGCCCTCGATGGGCGTGGCGTCGGCCGTACGGGCGAGGAGGCCCGTGGAGGAGAGCAGCACGAGGCAGGGGTCGTCGGCCACCTCGAGGGGCACCACGGCGGCCCTGGCCGCGCCGGACGACTCCAGCAGGACGGTGCGCCGGGGCGTGCCGTACGTCTTGGCGACCTCGGCCAGCTCGCTCGACACCACCTGGCGGAGCCGCGTCTCGGAGGACAGGATCTCGGAGAGCTCGGCGATGTCCGCCTGGAGCGTCTCCTTCTCCCGGTCCAGCTCCAGCTTGTCGTAGCGGGTCAGGCGGCGCAGCGGGGTGTCGAGGATGTAGTTCGACTGGATCTCGCTCAGCTCGAACGTCTCCATGAGCCGCGCCCGCGCCTGGGCCGAGTCGTCCGAGGAGCGGATGACGCGGATGACCTCGTCGATGTTGAGCAGCGCGATGATAAGGCCGTCCACCAGGTGGAGGCGCTCCTCGCGCTTGCGGCGCCGGAAGAGCGACCGCCTGCGGACGACGTCGATCCGGTGGTCGACGTAGACCGTCAGCAGGTCGCGCAGGCCGAGCGTGCGCGGCTGCCCGTCGACGAGCGCCACGTTGTTGATGCCGAAGGTCTCCTCCATCGGCGTCAGGCGGTAGAGCTCCTCGAGCACGGCCTCCGGGTGGAAGCCGTTCTTGACCTCGATCACCAGGCGGAGGCCCTTGTGGCGGTCGGTCAGGTCCTTGAGGTCGGAGATGCCGCTGAGCTTCTTGGAGGTCACCAGCTCCTTGATCTTCGTGACCACGCGCTCCGGGCCGACGTTGAAGGGCAACTCGGTGACGACGATGCCCTTGCGCCGCGGGGTCACGTGCTCGATCGTCGCCTTGGCCCGCATGCGGAACGTGCCGCGGCCGGTCTCGTAGGCGTCCCTGATCCCGCCGAGGCCGATGATCGAGCCGCCCGTGGGCAGGTCGGGGCCGGGGATGAAGCGCATCAGCTCGTCGAGCGTCGCGTCCGGCTTCTTGATCAGATGCCGGGCCGCCGCGATGACCTCGCCGAGGTTGTGCGGGGCCATGTTGGTCGCCATCCCGACCGCGATGCCACTGGTGCCGTTGACCAGCAGGTTCGGGAACGCCGACGGCATGACCGAGGGCTCGGTCTCCTGGCCGTCGTAGTTCGGCTTGAAGTTGACCGTGTCCTCGTCGATCGACTGCACCATGAGCATGGCCGTCGCGGCGAGGCGGGCCTCGGTGTACCGCATGGCCGCCGGCAGGTCGTCCGGCGAGCCGAAGTTGCCGTGCCCGTCCACCAGCGGAAGCCGCATGGAGAACGGCTGCGCCAGACGCACAAGCGCGTCGTAGATCGCGGCGTCGCCGTGCGGGTGCAGCTTGCCCATCACGTCGCCGACTACCCGCGAGGATTTGACGTGACCCCGGTCGGGGCGCAGCCCCATCTCGCTCATCGAGTAGAGGATGCGGCGCTGGACTGGCTTGAGACCGTCGCGAGCGTCGGGGAGCGCGCGCTGGTAGATCACCGAGTAGGCGTACTCCAGGTAGCTGTTGCGCATCTCCGCGGAAACGTCGATGTCGACGATCCGCTCCTCGAACTCCTCGTCCGGCGGGCGTGTGGTCGTGCGTCGGGCCATATCGAACATTGTGCCGATGAAGGCGCGTGGTCGCGACTCAGCTCCGGTTCCCGCCCGATTCCGCCGCTCATGTCCCGAACGTGTCGCGCGCAGTCGTTCCCTTCACCCGGGACAACGCGCGGCTCATGCCGTACGGAACGGGCCGGCCGTCGCCCTCCCTGCCACGCCGAGTGGCGGGGACGGGGGGTTTCACGCGCGGTGGGCGGGGGATGCCGCACGGGCCGTGCCGGGTGGGCGGTGGGTCAGCCGCGGGGGCCGGCTCCCGGCCACGGGCCAGGCGTGATGCCCTCGTCCTCGTCTCCCGGCACGTTGAGCTTGGTGTCGAAGATCCGGAATCCCCGGGCCTGGTAGTTCGCGAGGGCCGCCGGGCCGTCCAGGGAGCAGGTGTGCACCCAGACGCGGCGGGTCTCGTCCAGCTCGGGCCAGCGCTCCGCGATGTCCCAGGCGCGGGCCGCGCCGACGGTGAGAAGGTGTCCGCCCAGGCCCTGGCCGATGGCGTACGGCAGGAGCCCGAAGTTGGTGATCTCCACGACGCCGCCCTCCCGGGCGACGAGCTCCACATATCCGGCGGGCGTGCCGCGCACGTAGGCGACCCAGGTCTCGGTGCCGGGGCGGCTGAGCCAGTCCATCCACTGCGCCCATGTCCACGGGAGCCGGTTGGTCCACTGCCAGTCGCCGCCCACGGCGGTGTAGAGGAACCGGCTGAACTCCGGAGCCGGGGTCTCGGCGCGGACGACGTCGGCGGCGGCGAGAGGCGGGCGGCCGGGCCGGAGATCGTCGGGGCTGGTCTGTTCGAGATACCACGTGGTCACGTCCATAGCGGGATTTATCCAACCATGTCGCATTGCCCCGGCCAGGTGACCGGGATCCGCTTAGTGGCAGCGGGAGCGGCGGGAAGCCCCCGGTCCCGTGCCGCCATGGTCTCTTGAGCAAGCGGTTGCTTGTTTTATGGGCGTCGCTCTACGCTGGGGGAAATGGCCCGACCGGCGTCGATGGAGGCATGATGATCGAGTTCCATCCCGTGACCCGCCACATCGCGGCCGAGGTGACCGGGGTCGACCTGCGCAAGCCGCTGTCGGAGGACGAGGTCCACACGATCCGGCGGGGCTGGCTGGAGCACAAGGTGCTGTTCTTCCGCGACCAGCACATCAGCGACGAGGAGCACATCCAGTTCGCGGTGAACTTCGGCACGATCAACCACCCCGCCTTCAAGAAGGACGGCGGCACCGCGATCCACGTGCTCGACCAGACCGACCCCAAGGGGGAGGGCGGCGACGAGTGGCACAGCGACAACACCTTCGAGCCGATCCCGCCGATGGGGTCGCTCCTGCGCTGCGTCCAGTTGCCGTCCGTGGGCGGTGACACGTTGTGGGCCAATACCCATCTCGCCTACGAGACCCTCTCACCGCCCATCCAGCGGCTCTGCGACGAGCTGACGGCGATCCACGACATCACGGCCTCGATGAAGAAGGCGATCTCCAAAGGTCACGACTTCGACCTGGCCGAGGTCCAGCGGAAGTGGCCGCCGATCGAGCGCCCCGTCGTACGGGTCCACGCCGAGACCGGCCGCAAGGCGCTGTTCGTCAACCGGTCGTCCACGACCCGGCTCGTCGGCCTGTCCGACCGGGAGAACGAGGCCCTGCTGCCGCTCCTGATCGACCACATCCGATCGCCCGAATATCAGGTGAGGCTCCGCTGGCGGCCGGGCACCCTGGCGTTCTGGGACAACCGGAGCACGCAGCACTACGCGGTCGCGGACTACACCGAACGGCGCCGCATGCACCGGGTGACGATCAATGCCTTTCCCGAGCACCTGGACCGCTGACGACGGCTCGGCACATGCATGATCACGATGGGCATCAGCCCAGGCCATCAACGCGTGCGGGAATCCGTGCATGATCACGTTGTGGGTGTGCGCAGGCCGCGAGAGCCGTACGGGAATCCGTGCATGATCACGCTGAAGCGGGCGGATTCGTCACCGGGACCTGGTACGAATGACCGAGTGAGCGAAGAAGAGACGCTGCGGGAAGAGGCCGAGGCGCGGCTGCGGGCGCTGGCGGGCGAGGGCGCGCGCCTGCGGGACGACCAGTGGACCGCCATCAAGGCCCTTGTCATGGACCGCCGCCGCGCCCTGGTAGTGCAGCGCACCGGCTGGGGCAAGTCGGCCGTCTACTTCATCGCGACGGCCCTGCTGCGCGAGCTGGGCGAGGGACCCACGGTCATCGTGTCGCCGCTGCTCGCGCTGATGCGCAACCAGATCGCGGCGGCCGAGCGCGCGGGCATCCACGCCGCCACCATCAACTCGGCCAACCCGGAGGAGTGGGAGAAGACCTACGCGCAGGTCGCCGAGGGCATGGTCGACGTGCTCCTGGTCAGCCCCGAGCGGCTCAACAACCCCGACTTCCGCGACCACGTCCTGCCCGAGCTGGCCGAGAGCGCCGGGCTCGTGGTGATCGACGAGGCGCACTGCATCTCCGACTGGGGTCACGACTTCCGCCCCGACTACCGCCGCATCCGCACGATGCTGGCGGATCTACCGCCGGGCATCCCGGTCCTCGCGACCACCGCAACGGCCAACGCCCGGGTCACCCGGGACGTCGCCGAGCAACTGGCCACCGGCGCCGGCCCGGACGAGCCAGAGGGCATGTACGGCGGCGGGCCGCCGCACGACACGGCGGATTTCGACGACACGGCAGACGCCGGGCTGGCCGGGGCGCTGGTGCTCCGGGGGCCGCTGGAGCGCGACAGCCTCCATCTCGGCGTCGTACGGCTTCGCGGCGCCGAGCAGCGGCTGGCCTGGCTGGCGAAGACGCTGCACGAGCTGCCGGGCTCCGGCATCGTCTACACCCTCACCGTGGCCGCCGCGCAGGAGATCGCGGCCTACCTGCGCGAGCAGGGGCATCAGGTGGTCGCTTACACGGGACAGACGGAGCCTGCCGAGCGGCTGGCCGCGGAGGAGGACCTGCTCGCCAACAGGATCAAGGCTCTGGTCGCGACCTCGGCCCTCGGCATGGGCTTCGACAAGCCCGACCTCGGCTTCGTCATCCATGTGGGAGCGCCGGCGTCGCCCGTGGCGTACTACCAGCAGGTGGGGCGAGCCGGCCGTGGCGTCGAGAAAGCGGAGGTCATCCTGCTGCCGGGCGCCGAAGACCGGGAGATCTGGGCCTATTTCGCCTCGCTGGCGTTCCCGCCGGAGCCTGTGGTGCGCGCCACCCTCCAGGCGCTGTCGGAGCAGGGCGTGATGTCGACCGCCGCCCTGGAGACGCGCGTCGACCTCAGCCGGAGCCGCCTGGAGATGATGCTCAAGGTGCTCGACGTGGACGGCGCCGTCCGGCGGGTCAAGGGCGGCTGGGAGGCGACCGGAGAGCCGTGGAGCTACGACGCCGACCGCTACGCCCGGGTCGCGGCCGAGCGGAGGGCCGAGCAGGAGGCGATGCTCGGCTACATCACCACGACCGAGTGCCGTGAGGAGTTCCTCCGCCGCCACCTCGACGACGAGACCGCCACACCGTGTGGCCGTTGCGACAACTGCACCGGAGAGCACCGCTCGCCGGAGATCGCGGCGGAAGCCGTACAGGCCGCGCATGAGCGCCTGGCACGGCCCGGGGTGGAGGTCGAGCCGCGGCGGCAGTGGCCGACCGGCCTGAGCGACCTGAAGGGGCGGATCAAGCCCGAGCTGTCCGCGGACCCCGGCCGCGCCCTGGGCCGCCTCACCGACATCGGGTGGGGCACCAGGCTCCGGGAGCTGTTCGCCGCGGGCGACGGCCCGGTGCCCGACGACGTGTTCGACGCCGTGGTCGCGGTGCTCAAGTCGTGGAGCTGGGCGGAGCGCCCCGTCGCCGTGGTGAGCGTTCCCTCGGCCGCCAGGCCCGTGTTGATCCGCACACTGACCGAGCGGCTGGCGCAGATCGGCCGCCTCGCCTATCTGGGCGAGCTGGGCTATCGGAACGGGCCGCCCGGCAGTCAGTTCAACAGCGCCCAGCGGGTGGGGGCCATCCGGGGGACGCTGGCGATGCCGCGGGACGTCGCGATCAGGATCGCCGAGGCGGGTGGCCCGGTCCTGCTGGTCGACGACCGCGTGGACACGGGCTGGACCATGACGCTCGCCGCGGCCCAGGTCCGCCACGCAGGGGCCCCGGCGGTGCTCCCGCTCGCCCTCGCCACGACGACCTAGGTCCCCTTGACGGGCGGCTGCCGGGGGTTCAGGTCAGCGACGGTCCCAGGTCAGAGGCGGGGGCGTGCGCCGAGGTTGGAGATGCACTTGGCGGCGAGGGAGTTGCCGGCGGCCAGGGCCTCGGCCGGCGGCTTGCCCTCCAGCCACGAGGGCAGGAAGCCGGCGGTGAAGGCGTCACCCGCGCCGGTGCCGTCCACCACCCGGTCGACCGTCTCGGCCGGCACGCGAACCGGCTCGGACCGGCTGTTGGTGTACCAGAGCGAGCCCTCGGCGTTCAGCTTGATGACGACCTGCGGGAACCAGGCGGTGAGCACCTTCGCCGCCGCGTCGGGCTCCTCCCGCCCGGTCAGCACCTTGGCCTGGTCGGCGTTGGCGAACAGCAGCTTGGCGCCGTGCGTCCACTCCAGGAACGGCTCGGCCCCGGTCCGCTCGACGGGGGCGGACGAGGCGCAGTCCACCGAGATCGACATCCCGGCCCGCCGGGCGAGGTCCAGCGCGGCCAGACCGGCGTCGCGCGATCCCTCGTTGATCAGCGTGTATCCCGACATGTGGAGGTGGCTGCCGCCGGCGAACAGGTCACGCGGCAGGTCCTCGGGGGAGAGCGCGGCGTTGGCGCCGGGGTCGGACAGCATGGTCCGCTCGCCCTTGTGTGTGACCAGCACGACACAGGTGCCGGTGGGGCGCTCGGGGTCCATGACCAGCCGGGCGTCCACGCCGTAGCCCATCAGCTCCATGTCGCGGTTGCGGCCGGTGATGTCGGCGCCACGGCGGCCGACGAAGGCCACCTCCGAGCCTTCCACGGCGAGCCAGGAGGCGATGTTCGCTCCGGAACCGCCACCGTGCATGGTCACGACGGCCGGGGTGTCGCTCGCCCTCGCGAGAGGGAACCTGGCGCGGGCGACCGCGTCCGTCATGAGATCGCCCACCACGACGACCCGCGTCATGATGTCACCACCTTGCCAACTGCTTGTGGAGGCGAGCGCGCCATGCCCGTGGAGGGCCGGCGTCCTCTCCGTGCTATGAGGCTGACGCCCAGAAACCTAACAGTTTCCGGCGTCGCCGTGGGGCATAGAGCGGACACCGGGGCACAGTCGATGCACAAGCGTTGTCCAACCCACCGGCGGCGATCTGGTCAATCCCGTACAAGTGCGGTCTCCGAGGGGCCGGGGTCGACCCGAGGTAAGCCAGGAGCCTAACAAAAGTATGGATTCGCCCAATACGGAGCAAGGCGGACACCGGTAGCCTCTCGTTCGTGCAAGCTCAGTATCCCGCCCACTGGGAGGCGGACGTCGTGCTCTCCGACGGGGGCACCGCACACCTGCGCCCGATCAGGCCGGATGACGCCGACCTGCTGCGGTCGTTCTACTCCCGGCTCTCCGAGGAGTCGATCTACTTCCGCTATTTCGGCCCCCGGCCCCGGCTGACCGACCGCGACGTCGCCTATTTCACCAACGTCGACTACAACAACCGGGTCGCGCTGATCGCCACGATCGGCACTGAGATGGTGGCCGTCGTCCGATACGACCGGGTGAAGCCGGAGGACCACGCCGAGGTGGCGTTCCTCGTGGAGGACGCCCATCAGGGGCGGGGCGTGGCGGCGGTGCTGATGGAGCACCTGCGGGCCGCGGCGCGCGAGCGTGGCATCAAGACCTTCATCGCCGACGTGCTGCCCGGCAACCACCGGATGATGGGCCTGTTCCGCCAGGCGGGGTACACGGCGCAGAGCCAGTTCGAGGACGGCGTCGTCCGCATGACGCTCGACCTCGCCAGCACCGACACCGCTCTGGAAGTCAGGCTCGCCCGGGAGCACCGCTCCGAGGCCCGCTCCATCGAGCGGCTGCTGAAGCCCGAGTCGGTCGCGGTGATCGGCGCGAGCCGCGAGCCGGGCGGGATCGGGCAGACCGTCCTGCGCAACCTGCTCGGGGCCGACTTCTCCGGCCCGGTCTATCCGGTCCACCGGCACGTGCGGGCCGTGGCCGGCGTCCGGGCCTACCGCGGCGTCTCGGCGATCGACGGCGACGTCGACCTGGCCGTGCTCGCCGTACCCGCGGAAAGCGTCCTCGATGTCGTCGAGGAGTGCGCGCGGAAGGGCGTCAAGGGCCTCATCGTGGTCTCGTCGGGCTTCGGCGAGACCGGCCCGGAGGGCCGCGAGCGCCAGGACGAACTCGTCAGCATCTCCAGGGCGTACGGCCTGCGCGTGGTGGGCCCCAACTGCCTCGGCATCGCCAACACCGACCCCTCGGTCAGGCTGAACGCCACCCTCGCGGCGACCCTGCCGGGACGGGGCAGGGTCGGCTTCTTCAGCCAGTCCGGCGCGCTCGGCACGGCCCTCCTCCAAAGGGTGGCCCAGCGGGGCATGGGCATCTCGACCTTCGTCAGCGCCGGCAACCGGGCCGACGTCTCCGGCAACGACCTCCTCCAGTATTGGGAGGAGGACCCGGCGACCGACGTGATCCTGCTCTACCTGGAGTCCCTCGGAAACCCGCGCAAGTTCACCCGGCTGGCCCGGCGGATCTCGCGGAGCAAGCCGATCGTCGTCGTCAAGAGCCGGGGAGTGCCCGGCGGGCACGCCGCCCCCGTGCTCGGCCTGCCCGACAGCGCGCTCAGCTCGCTCTTCGAACAGGCGGGCGTGATCCGGGTCGACGACCTGACCCAGCTCTTCGACGTGGCGCAACTGCTGGCCTACCAGCCCCTGCCGGCGGGCCCCCGGGTCGGCGTCGTCAGCAACTCCGACGCGCTCGCGCTACTGGCCGTGGAGGCGTGCCTCGGCGCGGGCCTGGAGCCGAGCCCGCCCGTCAACCTGGGCGCGCGGGCCGGTGCCGCCGAGTTCGCGAGCGCGCTGACCGGCGTCCTGCCCGACGTGGACGCGGCCGTCGTCGTCTACATGCCGCCGATCCCCGGCAACAGCGACGAGGTCGCCGCCGAGCTGGTGCGGGTGGCCCGCGACTCCGGCAAGCCGGTGCTCGCGACCTTCCAGGGCGAGATGGGCATGCCGCCGGAGCTCCGAGTGACCTCCATCCGCGAGACCTCCGAGCCGGCGGCACCGGAGCGGGGCTCCATCCCCTCCTACCCCGCCCCCGAGGAGGCCGTGCGCGCCCTCGCCCATGTCGTACGGCATGCCCGCTGGCGCGGCGAGCCCGCGGGCACCGTCCCGGCCGTCGAGGGGATCGACGCCCGCAAGGCGTGCGACCTCGTCGCCGGGGCTCTCGCGGGAGACGGTCGCCCGGATCGGGAGATCGACGCCACCGGGCTGCTTGCCTGCTACGGCATCGAGGTCTGGCCCGCCGAGGTGGTGGCGTCCGCCGACGAGGCCGTGGCCGCCGCCGGCCGGATCGGCTGGCCGGTGGTCGTGAAGTCGGCCGACCCCGACTCCTCCCGCCGGGCCGGAGCCGTCCGGATCGGCCTGAGCGAGCCCGCAGGGCTCCGGCAGGCGTACGCCGACCTGGCGGATCTCCTCGGGCCCGGCGCGAGCCTCGCCGTACAGCACATGGCTCCGCAGCCCGCGGTGCCGACCGTCGTCGGCATGCGGCAGGACCGCCACTTCGGCGGGGTGGTGTCCTTCGGGCTCGGCGAGATCGCGGCCCGCCTCCTGGGCGACCACGCGTACCGGCTGGCCCCGCTGACCCTGGAGGACGCCGCCGGGCTCGTGCGATCGGTCCGCGCCGCGCCCCTGTTGTTCGGCGAGTACGGCTATCCGCCGGTGGCCGTCGAGGCGCTGGAGGACCTGCTCGTCCGCGTGGGGCTGCTGGCCGACGCCCTACCCGAGGTCGCCCGGATGGACCTCGACCAGGTCCTCGTCGGCACGTCAGGAGTGGCCGTCCTCGGCGCCCGCGCCGTCCTGCGGCCGGCCTCGGGCCCCCGTCCGGACGTCGGACCCCGCCGCCTGGGCTGAAACCGGCGCCGATCGGATGTGAAAGCGGTGTCCCATACAGGGCAGGATGGACCCATGAGGGAAACCCGAGTCTCCGCCGCGGGCATGCGCGAGGCCATCGACCGCAGCGGCTACTATCCCGACCTGGTCGCGGACGCGGTCGACTCCGCGCTCGGCAAGGAGCAGGTAACGGCATACGTCGTGCATCACGAGGCCACGTTCGACCCGGCGATGGAAGTCCGCAGGCACGTCACGGTGCTGGTGCTGTCTCCCACCCGGCTGCTGGTGTGCCACACCGACGAGCACCCTCCGGCCGAGGGCATGCCGGCGTCGCACGCGTCCACCACCACCGAAGCCGTACGGCTCAGCCGGATCCAGTCGGTCGCGGTCACCAGAGTCGTCCCCGACCCGGCTTCCTACGTGCCTGGCGTGCCCCCCACCGAGGTCACGCTCACGATCGGCTGGGGCGCCATCTCGCATGTCGACCTCGAGCCCGCGACCTGCGGTGACGAGAACTGCGAGGCCGACCACGGCTACACCGGCGCGATCACCGCCGACGACCTGTCCCTCCGCGTCAGCGAGGCGGCCGACGGCCCCGAGGCCGTCAGCCACGTCCTGGCCTTCGCCAAAGCGCTCTCGGAGGCCACCGCCCGTTCGGCGACCTGACGGCAAGCGTCCTCGACAACCCCTGGGAGGCGACGTGGCCGAGCCCGCGCCGGTGCCGGAACCCGCGCACCCCGTGCCGCCCGCCGCACCGCCGGCCGAGCCGCCCATTGTGCCGCCCACTGTGCCGTTCGTCCCCGCGTACGGCGTGGCGTCGCTCGCGGACCTGCCGGGGTCCATGCTCGCCTCCCTCGGGGTTCCCACGACGACCAACACGCTCGGCCTGAACCCCGCCGAGCGCGTATGTCTCTTCCTGGTCGACGGCCTGGGAGCCGAACTGCTCAGCGCGCACCCCGGCGCCGCGCCGTTCCTGTCCGCGCACCTCCGGCGGACCCTCACGGCCGGATTCCCGTCCTCGACCCCGACCAGCCTGGCCACCATCGGCACCGGCGTCCCCCCGGGCGAGCACGGAATGGTCGGCATCCAGATGGCCGTGCCGGGAGAGGGGCGGCTGTTCAACTGCCTCCGCTGGACCGCGCCCGGCCTGTCCATCGACCCCGACGTGTGGCAGCCCGCCGAGACCGTGTACGAGCGCCTGGCCGCCATGGGCATCGATCCCGTCTACGTCGCCCCGTCCGCGTTCGACGGAACCGGGCTCACCCGGGCCGTCTACCGCGGCATGCGCTACCGGCCCGCCGACACCGTGGACGAGCGGATCCAGGGCGTACGGCAGGCGCTCCGCGAAACCTCGTTCGTCACCGTCTACTACGGCGACCTCGACGCCGCCGGTCACACGACCGGCTGGGGAAGCGCCCAGTGGCTGGAGAAGCTCGCGGTCGTCGACCGCATGGCCGAGCGGATCGCCGAGGCGCTGCCGCCGGGGTCGGCGCTCTACGTCACCGCCGACCACGGCATGATCAACGCTGTCGACAAGGTGGACGTGGACCAGCGTCCCGAGCTGCGGGAAGGCGTGGCCCTCGTCGGAGGGGACGCCCGCGCCCGCCACCTCTACACCGCCCCGGGCGCGGCGGCCGCCGCGCTGGAGACCTGGAGCGAGGCTCTGCGCGGCCGGGCATGGGTCGTCACGCGGGAGGAGGCCGCCGACGCCGGCTGGTTCGGCCGCGGGGTCCGGCGCGAGTGGCTCGACCGGATCGGCGACGTCATGGCCGTGCCGTACGGCGACTGCGTGATCGTCGCGTCGCAGGCCGAGCCGCTGGAGTCGTCCCTCACCGGCTACCACGGCTCCCTCACGGCCGCGGAGCAGAATGTCCCGCTGATGGAGATCCGCCGCTGATGCCCGCGGATCGGCTCGGGGGAATACCGGCGTTGATGGTCGTCCGGGCAGGGCAGAATGGCTGTCGGCCGATGTCCCGTTCTGGAGGTAGGTGCCGATGAGCCCGTTGATCACGCCCGAGGAGCTGGCCGCGCTCGACGACGTCACCGTCCTGGACGTGCGGTGGCGGCTCGGCGGCCCTCCCGGCGTCGAGTCCTACCAGGAGGGACACATCCCCGGCGCGGTCTTCTGCGACCTCGACGCCGATCTCGCGTCCCCGCCCGGACCGGCCGGCCGGCACCCCCTGCCGAGCCCGGAGGCGTTCCAGTCCGCCATGCGTCGTCTCGGCGTGTCCGGCTCCCGCACCGTGGTCGTCTACGACGAGGCCGACTCCACGTCGGCGGCCCGAGCATGGTGGACCCTGCGCTACTTCGGCCACGGCGACGTCCGCGTGCTCGACGGCGGCCTGCGCGCCTGGGCACAGGCCGCGCTCCCGGTCGTCAAGGAGACGGCTGCCGTGACGCCGGGCGACTTCACCGCCGTGCCGGGCGGCATGCCGGTCCTCGACGCCGGGCAGGCCGCGGACCTGGCCATCAGCGGCGTCCTGCTCGACGCGAGGGCGGCCGAGCGGTATCGGGGCGAGGTCGAGCCGGTGGACCCGGTCGCGGGCCACATCCCCGGTGCGGTCAGTGCTCCGACCGGCCAGAACGTCGAACCCGGCGGCCGTTTCCACGCCAAGGACTTCCTCCGCGAGCGGTTCAACACGCTGGGCGCGGTGGACGGAGTGCCGGTCGGCGCCTACTGCGGGTCTGGAGTGACGGCCGCCCACGAGCTCCTCGCGCTGGAGGTGGCGGGCATCCCGGCCGCCCTCTACGTCGGCTCCTGGTCCAACTGGGTCGCCGACCCCACACGCCCCGTCGCCACCGGCTGACGGCGGTCACCGGCTGGGCCAAACCGGTCGCGTCAGCGGTTCGTCGCCCGCGCCGAAACAGACGAAGCCGCCGATGCCGGTCTTGTCGGCCGCCGCTCCCAGGGCCTCGGCGGGGGAGCGGCCGTCCGCGAGGAGCGCGTGAAAGAGCGTCATCAGCGTCAGAGCCTCATCGTCGCGCACCGGCACCACCCCGGCCACCACGGAAGCGGATCCGCGATCGAGGAAGGCTCCGGCCAGGCCGAGAGCGATGCCGTCCACGGGGGCGTGCGCCATCCCCGCGTCGCATGCGGACAGAACCACCAGGCGCGGTGCCGTGCGGAGCCTCAGCAGGTCATAGGCCATCAGTGGCCCATCGCCGAGTGTGATCTTCGACAGCATCGGGCTACGCGGCGAGAACATGCCGTGGGCGGCCACATGGACCACGTCGGCCCGTTCGAGTGCGGCGAGCACCTCGTCCCCGGTGGCGTTGATCCGGCTTCCTCGGGGATGTGCCCGGACGACCATGTCCGCTTCCGCCCCCGCGTGCGTCAGTCCCGGCCCGGCCACCGCCACGACAAGCGGCCCGCAGCCTCCCTCGGTAACGGCCTTCATGGGAAGCGGGCTCCCTTGCTCCCGCACCGCCGGGCCGTGGGGACCGGCCATGACCTCCGAAGGTCCCTGAGAGGTCACCGGCAGACGTCTTGCCAGCCAGGACGCGGCCTCCGAGGCTACCGACAGCGGGCGTCCGCGTAGCGAGGGGAGCAACGGCCAGGGCAGCGTGCACAGGGTGCCGGTCGGCACGATCACCACTGGCCCGTCCGGCAGGCCGAGGGGTGCGAGCAGCTGCCGGTCGAGCGCGGCAAGCTCGCGGGCCAGCCCGTCAGCCGCCTCGGAGTCCTGAAGATTGCGGCGGCGCAGGCCGTACCGGACCCGGACGGTCGCCTCCGTCGTCGCCGCGTACGAGCCGAGAGGGCGCAGCGCGCGATCCTGTGAAGTGACCACGACCGCGGCGAGATCGTCCCCGTTCCGCACCAGCTCGACAAGCGAGCCTGCCAAGGGGGAGCCCTCCGCCAGAGGGCGGGCGTGAGGCTTTCCGGGCGGGGAGGCGCAGGGGTTTCCGGGCGGGGCGGCACAGGGCTTTCCGGGCGGGGCGGCACAGGGCTTTCCGGGCGGGGCGGCACAGGGCTTTCCGGGCGGGGAGGCGCGGGGGCTTTCGAGATGCGACAGGTGCGACGGCGATGTGCCGCGAACGATGGACCGCCACCGCTCGGCCCACGTGAGGACCGTCCAGGCGTCGCCGCTCTCCATGGCCACCTTCAGGCCGAAAGCAGCCAGCTCCTCGGCCGGGCGAGCCGCATGCGCGCGTAGCTCGGGCTCCGCCATGGCGGCCCCGCCGGGCCGGTCGGGTGGGTGATGCAGCGTTTCGAGGCCGGCGCGGGCCGCGTCAAGGGCGCCTGAATGATCGCCGTCGAGGTGGAGACGCATGGCCTGGGCGTGGTGCCTGACGACGGGCCGGGTGGCGGATCTCGCCACCGAATCGAGCTGCGTCCGCGCGGTGGCCCGGTCGCCGAGCCGCCAGGCCGTTTCGGCGGCGGTGAGCCGCAGCGCGGAGGAGGCGGTGGCCCAGCCGCCGTCGGCGAGGCTGGACGCGCACGACAACAGGTCCGACAGCAACTCCCCGCTCGGAGTCTCCTGGGCCAGCCGGGCGCGCAGCAGCACTTCCGTCGCGAGGGGCGTCCATGCGGCCCTGCCCTGGGCGGCCAGCTCCGACAGCGCGTCCTCCGCCATGGCTCTGGCCTGGTGGAGGTCGCCGGTGAGGAGCCAGACCTGGGCGAGTGACAACCGGGCGTCGGGAAGCGACGCCCGCGCCCCGGCGGCCAGCAGGTCCGGTACGGCCTGCTCGAGGAGCGCCCGCGCCTCGAGCGGCAGCCGGGCCGCCACGAGCGCCTCCGCGAAGTCCGCCCGCATGGCCGCAAGACGCTCGGGATAGCCCAGCAGGGCCGCCTCTGCTGCCTGATACCTCTCGAAAGCGGCTGGTATGTCACCTTGCCGCGCCGCCACGAACGGCAGGTTCCCCTCGGCCAGCATCGCGACGTGGTCGAGGCCGGCCGCCCGAGCGATCTCCGCGCACCTCGACAGGTCGGCCTCAGCGCTGCCGTACTCCTCCAGGAAGGTGTAGGCGATGCCGCGGTTGAGGAGGGCACCCGCCTGAAACTTCGGGTCCTCGTCCAGCGACTCGATCGCGCCGTGGCAGTGGCCGACCGCCTCCTGATGGCGGCCGAGCACCATGAGCGCCACCGAACGCTGCACGCCCAGCCGCGCCAGGTCGCCTCCCGTGAGCTCCCCCTCGGCGAGGTCGGCCAGGCGCAGCGCGCCTTCGGGATCGCCGAGCTGGGCCTGGATCGTCACCAGCGACATCTGGGCCTGCGCCACCCGCCGCGGGAATCCCTCTCCGACCTCGATGGCCTGCCGCAACCGTTCCTCGGCCAGAGCGAGGTCGCCCAGCTCCCGGGCCGCCAGCGCCGACGCCCGCAGCGCGACGGAGACCGCCTCCCGGAAGGCCGTCCCGACGCGTGGGCCGCCTGTGGCCTCCAGGGACGACCTGCTCTCCTCATACGGCGCGGCCGCCTCGGCCCGAGGTTCCGGAGGGCCCGGGAGCTCCGCCAGTACGGCTCTCGCCTCGGCCAGGGCGAGGTGGGGATCGGTGCCGGCGAGGGCGACGGCGGCCTCCGCTCGGGCGATGAGCGCGGCGGTGGCCACGGACTCCCGGGGCGCCGATCTCATGCTCGGACGTGCAGCCAGCGGGTGGACACCGGCGGCAGGCCCGGACGATGGCAGACCACGCTGACCCAGCCGGGAGGCAGCCCGGACACCGCGAAGTGGCCGCTCTCCGAGGGCGCGCGGGTCTTGCTGATATGAGCGGTGCGGACCTCGACCTCCCAGCCCGGGCCCGGCGGCGGGGAGACCTGCCCGGCCACCTCCAGGCGGCCGCCGACGACGGCCGGTTCGATGTCGATGGTCAGGCCGTCCGCTGTGAACCGACGCATCACCGGGCCGCCCTCCGGGGCGGTGCCGTACGTGCCGGTCTCTGGAGACGTCCCCGGGGCTGTCGCGGATCGGGCGCCCGGGGGTGCGGACACCCTGACGGGTGCGGCGATGACACCGCCGGGCAGGCGGAGCGCGAAAGCGGCGCGGGCGTCGGCCGAGACGCGGCCGGGCACCGGGTCCACCCCGGCGGCCATCCGCAGCGCGGCGAGCAGATATTCCTCGCTCATGGGCGTTCCTCCTCCGGAGAGCCTTCCTCCCGCATGAAAGGGTCCGGGGTGCCGATGCCTTGGGAGATCATGCGTCGTCGTCCTGGACCAGGGTGCGGAGGCGGGACAGGCAGCGCGCGCGGGTGGGGCCGATGCTGCCGACGGGGAGGTTCAGGCGGATCGCGATCTGGGCGTATTTCGCGTCGGGGTTCAGCACGTACAGGCGGAGCAGGGACCGGCACGGCTCGCCCAGCGTGTGGAGCCGCTGCCACACATGCCTGCCGAAGTCGGCGTCGACGATGGCCGCCGCCGGATCGGGACCGGCGACGTCGGGAAGCTCATGGTCTGCCATGACCTCCCCTCGGGCCCTGCGGCTCAGGCGGACGGCCTCGTGCCGGGTCGTGGTGATGAGCCAGGCGCCGATCCGCTCGGGATCGCGGATGCCGTCGAGGCTCTCGACCATCCGCAGCCAGGCTCCCTGGACGGCGTCGGCCGCGTCGGCGGGGCTCAGGCCGAAGGCGCGGGCGACGGCCCACATCCTGCCGTCGAACCGGGCGACGAGCTCCTCCCAGGCGGCCTGGTCGAGCACGGCGAACGACTTCTCTGGTGACTCTGGTGACATCGAGGTAACTTCACGCGTTGA
The DNA here is from genome assembly GCF_025420585.1 of Planotetraspora sp. A-T 1434. Lineage (GTDB taxonomy): Bacteria > Actinomycetota > Actinomycetes > Streptosporangiales > Streptosporangiaceae > JAOEGB01. The sequence goes on from NZ_JAOEGB010000008.1 coordinate 175,233, forward strand.
CGGGGGTACGGTGCGTGAGCACCCTATCGAGCCGGGGCGACGACGACCCCGAGATCGGGGATTCGCCGGCTTCCCGTCAGCGCCTGCCGTACGGCATCGGGCGGCGGCATGTCGCCGCACAGGCGGGCGACGGCTCCGGTGACGATCGCGGTGGCGAAGGACGTGCCGCTCCAGGAGGCGTAGCCGTGGAAGCCCGAATGCTCGACGAAGCTGCTCGTCAGGCCGACGCCCTGGGCGCAGGCGTCGACCCACGGGCCGTATGCCGAGAAGGCGGCCCGCGCGTCCCCGTCCAGCGCCGCGACCGCGACCACGCCGGGGAGGGCGGCGGGCCAGAAGGGGCGGGGCGAGCCGGTGTTGCCCGCGCAGGCGACGGCCGCCGGGAAGGCGCTCAGGGCGTCCGCCAGGCCCAGTGGCGGCTGGTCGTCGAAGGTGTAGCCGCCGAAGGACAGGTTCAGCACGTCGACGCGCTGTCCCCTGAGCCGGTCGAGGGCGGCGAGCAGCATGGCCTCGTCGCCGGCGCCGTGGCTGTCGAGCAGTCGCAGGACGCGCAGCCGCACACCCGGCGCGTGCCGCAGGATCAGCCCGGCGACGAAGGTCCCGTGCCCGGCCTGCTCGTCGAGCGCTCCGTCGCCGTCGGCGTCGGGGGTCTCGGCGATGTCGTCCCGATACCACTCGCGGAGCCACGGGTGCGGCGCGAGCCCGGTGTCCAGCACGCCGACCGTGACGTCACAGGCCTTCCCCGGCTCGTACGGCACGGCCGCCGCGGGCGCGGGCGGGCTGCCGGGGCCGCCGAAGTACAGCGGCTGCCCGACGAGGACGTGGTTCGGGGAGGCGAGGTGGCCCCTGTCCCGCAGTGCCGCCGTGAGGTCGAGCACGTCCACGCCAGGCGAGAGCCGTACAAGGTGGATGTTGTGGACAGGCGTGGCGCTACGGGTCCAGCGGGCGACGGCGGCCGGTGACGAGGTGAGCAACTCGTCCGGCCGGATAAGGGCGGGGTGACCCGGGATGTGTTCGACCAGTCGCTTTCGCATCCGTTGTCCTTCAGCGGGGGGTTACGGCATGCGTCTTTCCCAATCCATAGCGTTGCCAAGCAGGAATCGGTATGACCCCCCTCTGGTGCCGCGCCACAACGGACGGTAGTCTCTCCTACAGTCAACGCTGATCTTAGAAGTTCGCAAAAGATCAGATAAAACTGTGATCATCCCAGAGCGTGAGGCCGTTGGGGAAGGCGCACCTCATGCGATTTGGGAGGTCCGGTGGCTGCTGCTCGTGGCGTCCTGTACGTCCACTCGGCTCAGCCTGCGCTGTGCCCGCATATTGAGTGGGCCGTCGCAGGCGTTCTTGGCGTACCCGTCGACCTGACGTGGACCGCCCAGCCCGCCGCGCCCGGGACCCTGCGGGCCCAGGCGGAGTGGGAGGGTCGTCCCGGCACGGCGGCGGCGATCACGTCGTCTCTCATGGGCTGGCAGCGCATCCGCTTCGAGATCACCGAGGACGCGTCGCCGGGCGTCGACGGCTCCCGGCATGCCTACACGCCGACGCTGGGCGCCTTCACGGCCGTGGTCGGCGCGAACGGCGACATCCTGGTCCCCGAGGACCGCCTGCGCAACGTCATGCTGATGGCCGCCCAGGGCCGGGTCGTCCTGGAGGACGAGCTCGACCGCCTGCTCGGGAAGCAGTGGGACGAGGAGTTGGAGTCGTTCCGCTACGCGGGGGAGGGCGCGCCGGTCCGCTGGCTGCACGCCGCCGTCTGATCGGGCTGTCTGATCGGGCGCCCCAGACACGTGCGCGTATCTTCCGGGGCGCGCGTGGCAGACATGTGAAAGCGCCGGCCCCCTTCCGGGGAGGCCGGCGCTTTCGTGTGCCGTCAGAGGGGGATGTTGCCGTGGGCGCCGCGGGCCGGGGTGGCCTGGGCGAGCACCCGGGCGATCGCGCCCCGCGTCTTCGCCGGCTCGATCACTTCGTCGATCACGCCCAGGTCGATGGCCCGCTGGAGGCCGCCGGCGACCTTCTCGTGCTCCTCGGCAAGCTGCGCCTCGAGCGCGGCGCGCTCCTCCTCCGGCGCCGCCGCGAGCTCACGCCGCTTGAGGATGCGGACCGCCGCGACCGGGCCCATGACGGCCACCTGGGTGGTCGGCCAGGCGAAGACACGGGTCGCGCCGAGGGAGCGGGAGTTCATCGCGATGTACGCGCCGCCGTACGCCTTGCGGGTGACCAGCGTGACCCGGGGCACCGACGCCTCGGCGAAGGCGTGCAGCAGCTTGGCGCCACGCCGTACGACGCCGTCGTGCTCCTGGCCGACACCGGGAAGGTAGCCGGGCACGTCCACCAGGACGACCAGCGGCACGCCGAAGGCATCGCACATCCGGACGAAGCGGGAGGCTTTCTCCGCCGAGGTCGAGTCGAGGCAGCCGCCGAGCCGCATCGGGTTGTTGGCGATGACGCCGACCGTCCGGCCGCCCATCCGGCCCAGGGTGGTCACGATGTTCGGGGCCCACTTGGGGTGGAGCTCCACGCCGGGCTCGTCGAGCAGACCGTTCACCAGCGGGTGCACGTCATAGGCGCGGCGGGGGTTCTCCGGGAGCAGGCTGCTGAAGTCGACCTCGTCCACCTCGCGCACCCGGCCCTGGTGGCCGAGCAGCCCGGCGAGCTGGCGGGCCTTGAGCAGGGCCTCGCCCTCGTCCTTGGTGACCACGTGGACGACGCCGCTGCGCTTGCTGTGCGGCTCGGGGCCGCCGAGCGCCGCCATGTCGATCTGCTCTCCGGTGACGCTGCGGACCACGTCCGGCCCGGTCACGAAGATGCGGCCGTTGTCGGCGAGGATCACGATGTCGGTCAGCGCGGGGCCGTAGGCCGCCCCGCCGGCCGCCGCGCCGACGACGACGGAGATCTGCGGGACGACGCCGGACGCCTTGGTCATGGCGGCGAACACGCGGCCCACCGCGTGCAGCGACTCCACGCCCTCCGCCAGCCGCGCGCCGCCGGAGTGCCAGACCCCGATCACGGGGACGCGCTCGCGGACCGCCACGTCGTAGGCGTGGACGATGTGCTCGCAGCCCTCGGAGCCCATCGCGCCGCCCTGGACGCGGGCGTCGCTGCAGAAGGCCACGACCGGGACGCCTTCCACGCGCCCGGTGACGGCCAGCACGCCGCTCTTGTCCTCGGGAGAGATCAGTCTGATCGACCCCTCGTCGAGGAGGTGTCCGAGACGGGCGCGGGGGTCGCGGGGATCGACGGCCTCCGCGGCGGAGGCCGGGGTCACCAACCTGTTGTCCACAACAGTCACGTGAGACTCCTTGTCAAACAGTGGTGAAGGCCACGGCGACGTTGTGCCCGCCGAATCCGAACGAGTTGTTGACCGCGGCGATCTGTCCGTCGGGCAGCTTGCGCGGCTCCACGCGGACGATATCCACCTCGATGCCGTCGTCCAGGTCGTCCACGTTGATGGTGGCCGGGACGATGCGCTCGCTCAGCGCGAGGATCGTGAAGACCGACTCGATGCCGCCCGCGCCGCCGAGCAGGTGACCGGTCATCGACTTGGTCGCGGTGACCAGCGGGTGCGACCCGAGGGCCTCCTTGATCGCGACCGTCTCGACGACGTCGCCCGCCGGCGTGGAGGTCGCGTGGGCGTTGATGTGGCGCACGTCCGCGCCGGTCAGCCCGGTGTTCTCCAGGACCCGCCGCATGGCGAGCCGGATGCCCGCGCCCGTGGGCTCGGGCTGCGCGATGTGGTGGGCGTCGGAGGAGTAGCCCGCTCCGGCCGCCACGGCGTAGACCTTCGCGCCGCGCGCCCGCGCGTGCTCCTCGGACTCGAGCACGACGATGCCCGCGCCCTCGCCGAGCACGAACCCGTCACGGCCCTTGTCGAACGGCCGGGAGGCCCGCTGCGGCTCGTCGTTCCGCGTGGACATCGCCCGCATCGCTGCGAAGGAGCCCACGTTCAGCGGGTGGATGGCGGCCTCCGTGCCGCCCGCGACGACCACGTCCGCGCGGCCATCCTTGATCATTTCGATGGCGTAGCCGATGGACTCCGCGCCGGTCGCGCAGGCGCTGACGGTCGCGTGGACGCCCGCCCGGGCGCCGACCTCGATGCCGATCCAGCCTGCCGCGCCGTTCGGCATCAGCATGGGCACGGTGAACGGCGAGAGGCGCGCCCAGCCCTTCTCCTTGTACGTGTCGTACGCCGCAAGGATGGTGGTGATGCCGCCGATGCCGCTGCCGACGACGACGCCCAGCCGGGTGGGCTCGACCTCCGGGGCGCCCGCGTCCCGCCAGGCCTCGCGCGCCGCGATCATCGCGAACTGCTCGGCCCGGTCGAGCCTCCTGGCCTCGGGCCTGGGGAGCACCTCGCCGGGGTCGACCGCGGCCACGCCGGCGAACTTCACCGGCACGGTGTCGATCCAGTCCTCGGTGAGAGTGCGGATGCCCGAACGCCCTTCGAGGAGCGCCGACCAGGTCGAGGCGACGTCTCCACCGAGGGGCGTCGTCGCGCCGAGCCCGGTGACGACGACACGTACCCGGTCCTTACTCACTTGTCTGCACTCCTCTGTCGCTCAAGCGTTGTGGTCAAGCGGGTCCTGCCGCTCCGACGTGAATGTGCCGCGGGACGGCACATTCACAGGGGCGCGGCTAGGCCTGGATGAAGTTGATGACGTCCTTGACGGTCTTCAGGTGCTTGAGCTGGTCGTCGGGGATCTCGACGCCGAACTCGTCCTGCGCGGCGACGGCGATCTCGACCATGGAGAGCGAGTCGATGTCGAGGTCGTCCACGAAGTTCTTCTCCGGGGTGACCTCGGCCGCCGGGATACCGGTGATCTCGTTGACGATCTTGCCGAGGCCCGCGAGGATCTCCTGCTCGGTCAGTGCCATGTCGCGATTACTCCTTGGGATTTTCGGATTTTTCGGGTCTGTACGGCATGCCGTACAAGTGTTAGGGGATCTCGACCACTTGGGAGGCGTAGGTGAGACCGGCGCCGAAGCCGAGCAGCAGGGCGAGCCCGCCGGAGGGCACCTCGCCGCGCTCGATCATGCGCGACAGCGCGAGCGGGATGGACGCGGCCGAGGTGTTGCCCGCGAGGACGATGTCCTTGGCGATGACGGCGTTGTCGGCGCCGAGCTTGCGGGCGATCGCCTCGATGATGCGGAGGTTCGCCTGGTGGGGGACGAACGCGGCGAGCTCGGCGGGGTCCACCCCGGCACGCTCGCACGCCAGCTGGGCCACCGGGTGAAGCGCGGTGGTGGCCCAGCGGAACACGGTCTGGCCTTCCTGCTCCAGGAAGGACGCGCGGTCCTTGATCGCGATGGCGTCGGACTTGTCCCCGGCGCTGCCCCAGACCACCGGGCCGATCCCCGGCGTCTCGGAGGGGACGACCACGGCCGCCCCCGCGCCGTCCGCGAAGATCACGGATACGGCCCGGTTGTCCCAGTCGATCCACTGGGAGAGCTTCTCGGTGCCGATGACCAGCACGTTCGTGGCGGACCCGGTCCGTACGGCGTCGCTCGCGGCGCTGAGCGCGTAGCAGAACCCGGCGCACGCGGCGTTGATGTCGAAGGCGCCGGGGGCGGCGATGCCGAGCCGGTGGGCGACCCGGGCCGCCGCGTTGGGGATCTGCGCCTCCAGGGTGCAGGTCGCCACGATGACGAGGTCGATGTCGCCGGCCGCGAGGCCGCTCGCCGCGAGGGCCTTGCCGCCCGCCTGCACGGCGAGGTCGATCTCGGACTCCTGCGGCCCGGCGACGCGGCGCTCCTTGATGCCGACGCGGCTCTGGATCCACTCGTCGCTGGTCTCGATCCGCTTCGCGAGGTCCTCGTTCGTCACGACGTCGGCGGGCTGATAGCCGCCGAACGCGAGCACCTTCGCGCCGGGGGCGCCTTGGCTGAGCCTCACTTGAGCACCTCTCGGGCGGCGTCCAGGTTGTCCGGGGTCTTCAGGGCGACGGTCTTCACGCCGGGCAGGCCGCGCCTGGCCAGGCCGGTCAGCGTGCCGCCGGGCAGCAGCTCGATCATCGCGGTCACGCCCTCGGCGGCCATCGTGGCCATGCAGGCGTCCCAGCGGACCGGGTTGGCCACCTGGTTGATCAGGCGCTCGAGGAACTCCGCGCCGGTGGCGACGACGGCGCCGTCCGCGTTGGACAGCAGCCTGACCGCCGGGTCTCCGGGCGTGATCTCCGCCGCCGCCTGGCGCAGGTGGTCGACCGCCGGAGCCATGTGCGCGGTGTGGAACGCCCCCGCGACGGACAGCGGGATCAGGCGCGCCTTCGCGGGCGGGTCGGCCTTGAAGGCGTCCAGCCGCTCCAGCGTGCCGCCCGCGACGATCTGCCCGGCGCCGTTGTTGTTCGCGGGCGTGAGCCCGTGCTTGTCGACGGCCGCGAGGACCTCGTCCTCGGCTCCGCCGAGCACGGCCAGCATGCCGGTCTCCGTCACGGCGGCGGCCTTGGCCATCGCCTTGCCGCGCTCCCTCACCAGGGCGAGGGCCTGCTCGGTGGACATCACCCCGGCGATGGCGGCGGCGGCGAGCTCGCCCACGCTGTGCCCGGCCACCAGGTCCGGCGTCAGCCCCAGCACCTCGAAGGAGGCCAGCGCGGCCGCCACGAGCAGCGGCTGCGCGACGGCGGTGTCACGGATCTCGTCGGCGTCGGCGGTCGTCCCGTAGGCGATGAGGTCGAGGCCTGCGATCTCCGACCAGGCGGAGATCCGGTCACGGAATTCGGGGATCTCGAGCCATGGACTCAGGAAGCCTGGGGTCTGGGCGCCTTGGCCCGGAGCGACGATGACGAGCACGTAATCCACCCTGCCCTGTAGAAGTTCGCCACACTGATAGAGATCCGAACGAACTTTGAGGGCGCCGTTTTGTGGGGTACCTACAGTTTCGGTTTCGGCGAGGTTAACGCGGCCTAGCTACATTACGGTCAGGCGCCCCAATATCAGTCCTACTTGGAGGGTGAAAGCGGACCGACCCTCGGTGGGCTGATAGCCGGTGAGCTCCGTGATCTTCTTGAGCCGGTACCGGACCGTGTTCGGATGGACGAACAATAGCCGGGCGGTGGCCTCCAGGGAGGTCCCCTGCTCCAGGTAGGTCGCCAGCGTGTCGAGCAGTGGGGTGCCCGCGAGCGGCTTGTAGACGTTCTCGACGAGCTGCGCCCTGGCGTCCTCGTCCCCGTCGAGTGCGCGCTCGGCCAGCAGGTCCTCGGCCAGGACCGGCCGGGGCGCGTCCGGCCATCCGGCCGCGGCCCGCAGGCCGGCGATGGCCGCCCGCGCCGAGCTGGCCGCCGCGTGCAGGTCGGGGACCTCCGGTCCGATCACGATGGGGCCGGGCCCGAAGCGGGGGACGACGCTCCGCGCGGCGTCCTTGATGCTGTCGGCCCCGCCCACGATCACGATGAGCCGGTCGCCCTGGACCCCCGCGAGCAGCTCGTGGCCGACCCGGCGGCCCTTGTCGCGCAGGCCGTCGATGATGCTCTGCGGGTCGTCGTCCGGGGCGTAGCCGGCGAACACCACGACCGGCGCCGATGTCCAGCCGAGAGCCGCGGCCCAGGAGTGCAGACCGTCGTCGACCTGCCCGCGGACCAGCGCGTCGACGATGAGCGCCTCCAGCCGGGCGTCCCAGGAGCCGCGCGCCTCGGCCTCCCGCGCGTACACCTGGGCGGCGGCGAAGGCCACGTCGCGGGTGTAGCGGAGCATCGCGTGGCGCAGCAGCTCGCCGCCGCCGGGGGCCGCCAGCTCGTCGACCTGGGCCTCCACCACCTCGACGACGATGCGGACGAGGTCGACCGTCTGCTGGAGCGACACGCTCCGCTTGAGCTCTCGCGGCGCGGTGCCGAAGAACTCGATGCTGGGCGTCGGCCGCCCCTCGCCGGCGTGCCCGAACCACTCCACGAACGCGGCGATGCCCGCCTGGGCGACCAGCCCCACCCAGGACCTGTCCTCGGCGGACAGTGCCCGGTACCACGCGAGCTGCTCCTCCATGCGGGCCATCGCGGCCGTCCCCAGGCTGCCCATCGCGCGGTCGAGCCGTCGTGCCGTGTCCTGTCGGACCTTGTCGTTTATGTCGCTCATGAGGCCTCCTGGATCGGCCACACGAACGATCGCGTCGTCGTGCCTGTCTGCGCGCACCTGACTGTCCGCCTGCCCGCCCCGCTCGTTCACGCCTCTAGCGTGCCAGGTCATGGCACATGGTGCGGCGAGGCGCCCGCGCGGCTCCACTCGACGCGGGCTCGGAGGTGGAGCACGACCTCGGCACGCGCGAGCGGTCATCGCGTCCCCTTCCTCGGGATGAACACCCACGCCCGCAGCAGCACGAACCGGAGCAGCGTGGCGAGCCCATTGGCGAGCACCACGACGATCAGCTCGGCCGTACGGGACGTGTCATCCGGAAGGAGCGCCAGACCGGATGTGGTCAGCGCGAGACCGATGAAGAACACGATCAACCCGCCGAGGTGATCCCGGAGGGCGCCCGCCCGGCCGGTGACACCGAACGTGAAGCGGCGGTTGGCGGCCGTGTTGCCGAGTGCGGTGACCAGCAAGGTGATCGCGTTGGCCGTGACCGATGGCATGAACTCCGCGAACACCCAGAAGAGGGCCAGGTAGGTGATCGTGCTGACGACCCCGACGGCCGCGAAGACCGGCAACTGCCGGGCCATGCCCGCGGGAAGTTGTGCCTGTTGGATACGCGGCGGTACCGGGATGTGCGCGACGCCGGACACGCTCTTGCGGGCAACCCGCCACATGCCCTTGAGATCCTCCGCCGAAGTCTTGACGATGTCCACCCGGCTGTCGGGATCGTCGACCCAGTCGACAGGCACCTCGTGAATACGAAGCCCATGTTGCTCGGCCAGGAGTAGCAGCTCCGTGTCGAAGAACCAGGCCTCGTCCTCCACAGCGGGCAGCAGGGCCTGGACGACGTCCGCGCGGCCGGCTTTGAACCCGCATTGAGCGTCGGAGAAGCGGACCCCCATGAGGGACCGTAGCAGCAGGTTGTAGGCGCGGGAGATGAACTCCCGCTTCGGACCGCGCACGACGTTCGACCCATGCGACAGGCGCGTGCCGATGGCCAGGTCACTGTGGCCGCTGAGCAACGGCGCCACAAGTGGCAAAAAGGCGTCGAGGTCCGTCGACAGGTCGACGTCCATGTAGCAGACGACGTCGGCGTCGCTCTCCGACCACACCCGCCGCAGGGCGCGCCCCCGCCCCTTCTCGGCGAGGTGGACGGCGTGCACCTCCGGAAGATCCCTCGCCAGCTGATCTGCGGTCATCCAGGTGTCGTCCGTGCTGGCGTTGTCCGCGATGGTGATTCTAAAGGCGTAGGGGAGGTTACGAGTGAGATAGGCGTGCAGCCGCCGGACGCTTTCGGCCAGCACGCGCTGCTCGTTGTGGACGGGAACCACAACCTCGACAACGCGCGCCTTGACTGGATGCCCGAAGGCGAGTGTTTCCATCGAACCCCCTAATTGTCCTGAATCCCGAGGTCATTAGACGGCCCGGAGGATCTCTCGCCGATGCGACGCGCTCTCCATTTGCGCGTCCGACACCAAAAATTGAGAGTGTCCGTATAAGAGGGGATTTATCCGTCAGCGCCTGCCGGGTCAGATGGAAGGGGTGCGGCCTCCTGATATCTCATCGCACAGGTCGGGCCAGAGATTTGTTTTACACTAGCTTGATCAAGTTGTCGGTTGTGTCCTCAGGCGATCGGGATGTCCGGTCACTACAGTTCGGAACACACTCTCCCCAATTCCGCGTTGCGCACATGCCTGCCCAAGCATGGTGGCGTCCTTGAAAGAGGAACGACCAAGAGGAAGAAGGGGAGGATGACGATGACGGTATGGAGCGGGGTTCGACCGGACGAAGCGGCATCAAGCACCATTCCTGGACGTCCCGATGGGGCAGTAGAGGTTCTGCGCGAGGTCGCGGCGCCAATACGCCGGGCGTATCTGTCGTCTGCCGGCAGACTCAGGACTGCCCCTCGCCATTGTGGTCCAGGACATGATTGCCGGCGGCCGTGACTAAGGGTCTGGGAAGCGTCGAACGTGTCACCGGAAGGCCGTCGCCCGATTTCATGTGCGCATTTCGGTCCGGCAGCCGGAGTTTCCTGCTGTACATCGCCATTGGCACCAGCGGGGTGGCGGCCGACCTCGCGACATTCGTGCTCTTGTTCAATGTATTCGGGCTGCACGCACAGGTGGCGAACGCGCTCAGCACCACGCTGGGCATTACCAACAACTTTCTCCTGAACAGCTATTTCAATTTCAACAAGCGGGATCGAAAGCTCGCGCGGTTCGCGCGTTTCTATGGAGTGGGCGTCTTCGGAATGTTGTTGACAACGGTCGCGCTCCAGGTGTTCGTCACGAATCTCGGATTTGGCCCGAACCTCGTGAAGACAGTCACGATCCCAATTGTTGCCGTGGTTCAGTACTTGCTGAACAAGAAGTGGAGCTTCGCATGAGGGTCGGTGTCATCGGAGCCGGGGCGACCGGCCTCACCGCCGCCTACGACCTCACACTGCGCGGACATGAGGTCGTCGTGCTGGAAGGGGCACAGGAACTTGGTGGCCTCGCGGGTTCGCTCCTCATCGCAGGAACCTCTCTGGAGCGCTTTTACCACCATCTCTTCGGTACGGATCGCGCCATCATCGACCTGATCGGAGAACTTGGCCTCAGTGACCGGTTGCGCTTCCACGCCACCACGACCGGGATATATCAGGACGGTCGGCTGCATGATTTCAGTACACCCAGGGAGATGCTCAGGTTCAGTCCGCTGCCCTTCATGGACCGGCTCCGCTTCGGATTGAGCTCGGCCTCGATTAAGGCCATTCGTCGAGGAGAACGCTTCAATGACGTCACCGCCCTCGACTGGACTCGCCGTTGGGCGGGTCGAAAGGCGAGCACCGTGATCTGGGAGCCCTTGCTCGCCGGGAAGTTCGGCGACCGGGCGCCTGAGATCTCGATGGCCTGGCTATGGGCCCGAGTACACTTTCGCACCTTCCGGCTGGGATATCTGGATGGCGGTTTCGCGCGTCTCTACTCCGTGCTCGCGGAGCAGGTGGCAGCCAAAGGCGGGAAGCTTGAGTTCGGGAAAAAGCTCACAAAGATCACACAAACCGCCGCCAACCGGCCGGTTCGGGTATCAGTGGAGGACGAATCGCAATATGAATTCGATCGCGTCCTTGTAACGGTTCCGCAGCCCGCGTTCGCCAAGGCCATCGGTGCCGATGGGCAGGACTCCCTCTGGCAAAACCACTATCTGGGTGCGACCTGTTTCGTTCTCGAACTCGACCGGAGCGTGATTCCCTACTACTGGTTGAACGTCAACGATCCGAGCTTTCCCTTCCTGGCACTCGTTGAGCACACCCAGATGATCTCCCCCTCCACATATGGGGGTCGCCATGTGCTCTACGTCGGAAACTACGTTCCCCGCGAGGACTGGAGGTTCACCACGAGACCGGACGAATTGCTGAAACGATTCGTCCCCTACATCCGCCAAATCAACCCAGGGTTCGACCTCTCATGGGTGAGGCAATGGCACTTCTCTCGCGCCGGATTCGCCCAACCGGTGGTCACCTCTGGGTACCGTGCCCTGATCCCATCCCACACCACAGCGTTGCCCGGTGTTTTTCTGGCGACCATGGCGCAGGTCTACCCGCAGGATCGGGGGCAGAACTATGCGGTTGCGATGGCGCGCAGAGTAGTCCGTGACTACTTCAGCTGATCGGAAACAACGGACCAGACGGATGCCCAGGGTCAGTCCGCTCCGAGAAAGGATCTGCAATGCTTGATCGGTCAACGATCGATTACGCGGAGAACGCCAGAGAGGCGACCGAAACTGAGGATCCTCTCAGATCACGGAAGCACCGCCTCGCTCTCCTGACCGATCCATATTTCATCATTTCGGCGACAATCATACTGTGGGGAATTGTCGTCAGCTCCTACCACATATGGAGTAATGACTGGCATGCGCACGTGGCGAGCGTGCGCGCGCTCATGGACAACCCGTGGCGACCTGAGAATCCTCTAGTGGGTGGCTCCGCACCGTGGCCCTATTTCGAACCGTATGAGCTGGTGGTCGCGTTGGCTGCGCGACTGACAGGTCTGTCCGCGGAGACCGCTTTCGAGATGGCCGGCCCGGTCAATGCGGTGCTCTTCTGCTGGGCACTGCGACGCTTCTGCAATCACCTTCACAGGAGCACTTGGACGGCGACGCTCGCACTCGTGTTCACGTTGTTCTTGTGGGGAGTGACATCGATCCAGTGGAGTGGCCTGTTCGAACTGAGCTCACTGGTCTCATCCTTCAGCTACCCCGCCACACTCGCCACGGCGCTCATGCTGCTGTCCCTGGACGCTCTGTTGAGATTCCGGGAGACAGCCCGGGTCCCGTGGCTCGCCCTGCTCAGCGTTCTCGCGGCGGCGCTTGTCCTGATACATCCTGCGACCGCCATGGGCGCCGCCGCGACCGCTGTAGGTCTCGTATTCGTCCGGTTGGGAAAGTGGACCCCGTGGCGATTGGCCGCCCTGCTGATTCCTGCCGCATCTGCGTTGATTGCCGTAGCTTATTGGCCTTACTTCGATATCTCGGTCTTGCTCAACCGAGGCGAAGCCTTCGACCAGGTTCAGGCCGACTTGCTGCACAGCTCGATTCTGCGGTTCGGCCTGGTCTTGCTCGCACTCCCTGCCCTGCTCTGGGACAGGCGGGACCGGCTGGGGCTCGAACTGCTCGGGATGTTCACTGTCTGCACCGCCGCACTCCTCGTGGGAACGATCGCGGGGATGGGGACGATGGCGAGGCTGATGCCGTTTCCGGTGCTCCTTCTCCACCTGGCCCTCGCCCGGCACCTGGCGCAGAAGAGGGATCCCCGGCGACCGTATAGGAAGGTGGTCACCGTGGCGACGGTCATCGGGGCGTGGGTGCAAATCGGTACTGCCGTTATGCTCGCCCTCCCGCCAGACATGAGGCTTGGCAGATACCAGGAATGGACGGAGCCCTATCGCTTCGCGCAACGGCACCTACGGCCCGGAGATGTGGTACTCACAGAAGATCAAGGCGCCGCGCGGCTGCTGCCCCTGTGGGGAGTCCGGTCCGTCGCTCCAGGCTATGAGCACTTTTTCGTGCCCGACGAGGAGAAACGATGGAAAGCCGTCGACCGTTTCCTGGATCCGGATACGAAAGCCGACGAGCGCAAGCGCATCATCGATGATTATGGCGTGAGATGTGTGCTTACCAGAAAGTGGCCTCACCAGTCCATTCCTGGATTCGTGAAAGGGAGCACAAGGTCGGGCGACATCGCGCTGTTCTGTCGCCCCTGACTGAACGGGAACGTGACAGCCGGCTGGGCTATTTCGTGAGCTCGGGTTGGTCGCGCCCCTCGTCTCCACCTAACCAAGCGCCGCTAGGTCCACCGGAAACGGACACACCATGCTCAAGCCGTTCTTTTCCTTCCTCGCCGTACTCGGTCTGCTTGCTATGAACCTCGGCACGTTCTTTCCCTCGTCCGCGTCCAGCAGCACGCTTCGTACGATCACCGTCGATGACAGGGTGACCGGCACAGGAGACAACCAGTTCAACTACCGCGGCACGTGGTCGAACAACAGCGTCGGCGGTTATTACAACAGCACCCATTCCTGGAGTAACACCGCTGGCGGTTCGGTGACGATGACGTTCAGCGGCACACAGTTCAGGCTGTATGGGGGGCTGGGGTCGAATGGCGGGATCGCCACGGTTTCCATCGACGGGGGACCAGCGTACGAGGTGGACTTCTACGCGTCCTCCGACCAGGGGGATGCGGTGCTGTGGGTCAGCGGGATCCTCCCTAACGGTCACCACACCTTCACCCTGGCGGTGGCCGGCATCCGCAATGGCGCGTCCTCGGGTACCTACGTCGTGCTGGACCGGGTGGACATCATCGACGCGAAAACCGTCGCTTTGGACGATCGAGTGACCGGCGGGGGATACAACCAGTTCAACTACAGCGGCACGTGGGCGAAAGACGGCGCCCGCGACTACTACGGCAACACCCACTCATACAGCACCACCGTCGACAGCGCCGTCACCATCTTCTTCAACGGTGCCGGCATCGACTTCTACGGCGGGGTCGGCGCCGCAGGCGGCATAGGCGCCGCTTCCATCGATGGCGGTCCTGAACAGAAGGTCGACTTCTATGCCGCAGCCGACGCCGGAAACCGGCTGCTGTGGCAGAGCGGGCCCCTCCGTCCCGGCACGCACACCTTCAGCCTGAGAGTGACCGGCGAGAAGAACACCAACTCCGCCGGCACCCGGATCGCCACCGACCGGGTTGACGTCATCAGCAGTGCCGTTACGACCCCGATCCCGAGCACCACTGCCGGCGCAGGCACCGGCTGGACGAAATTCGCCCGCAACCCCGTCCTCGGGAAGAACTATGGCACCGCATTCGACACCTCGATGCTCCACGAGAACGGCGTCTACAAGATGTGGTTCTCCTGGCGTAACGCCAACGCCATCGCCTACGTCCAGAGCGTGGACGGCATCTCCTGGACCAAGCCGCGAAGCGTGCTGAGCGGTATCCCCGACACCTGGGAACAGGAGATCAACCGGCCCAGCGTCATCTACAACTCCAGGCTGGGCATGTACCAGATGTGGTACACGGGTCAGAATGGCATCTCGAAGATCGGCTACGCCACCAGCACCGACGGCATCACCTGGACCAGGAGCGCGCGTAATCCAGTGATGCGGGCCGGGAACGCCTGGGAAAAGAACACCGTCCTTAATCCCAGCGTGCTCTGGAATTCCAGATCGAACGTGTACCAGATGTGGTATGCGGCCGGCTTCGACTACGAGCCCAAAGCCATTGGTTACGCGACCAGCGCCGACGGTGTCACCTGGGTCAAAAGCGACAGGAATCCCGTCCTCACCGCCAACCCAGCCAAAATATGGGAAAAAGACCGTGTTTCGGGTGCGAGCGTTTTCCAACAGTCTGACGGTTACTACTATATGTTCTATATCGGCTACACCAACATCGACCGAAGCGCGATAGGCATCGCCCGTTCCCGGGACGGAGTCACCTGGCAACGGATGCCCACCAACCCCATCGTCGGGCCGGTCAGGGGTACGTGGGAATGCGACGCCGACTACAAACCCTCGGTTCTCTGGGAGGATGTCAGCCAATCCTGGAAACTCTGGTACAACGGCCGATGTGGCGCTCCCGAACAACAGGGTCTCGCCTTGCACCGTGGATCATCCCTGGGCTTCTAAGTCGTGTCTAGGCGCGTCCTCATCTCCGACCACGGGCGGGGGACGTAGCCGACCGTCTCGGCCTCGGGGACGCTTCGCACTGGCGTGTCCGGCGGCAGATTATGAACCGCCCGCGATCGCTTTTACCGCCGGGCTCGGAGCCGGGTGCGGGAGAAAAGCGGAACGCCCGGAGGGTGTTCCGCTTTGTAGTTTTCGCCACGAAAACGTGGCCGCTGAGCGGCTGTTCTCGCCCACCCGCGCTCTTCACTGAGGTCATAACTCGATTTTTTCTCCTTTGCGGGCCAATTCTCGCGCAAATTTTACGGGATTTTGCGGTTTGGTTCCCAGCTTGTCGCTGGTGGCCAATTGATTCTGATCCGGGATGTCATGTCCCGTTTTGGTTCGGCGCCTGGATCGAGGCGGGGTGGCGTCCATGGGGGTGCTCGAATCCCGGGTAATCATGGTCAAGCACAGGCCTCCGATGCGGCCGCCGTTTCTGTTGAGGAAACGCCTGGCGGCTCATTTCTGACTCCAGATTTTTTGGCCCACTCTTGCCAGGGTGGATGTCTGGGTGGTTCGGCGATACGGGGAAGGTTCGAAGCGACCTAATCGGCTGGAGGCGCTCAAGTAAGGGGGAGAAGATTTGAACGCGGAGGAGATCAGGAAACCTGTTCGGCTCAAGGAACGGCATTTCTGGCATCGGGAACGGCGCGTCATTCTTGCCCGAGAGGCCCATCGGCTGGGTCCACCCGTCGATGCCCTGGAAATCGGTGCCGCCAATGGTGTGAAATGCGAGATGCTCAATCGCTTGGGCTGGAACGCGCTTGCCCCGTATTACCACGTCACGGCGACGGAGATTGCGAGGGAACGCGGGCTGGAGGCGCTGCGCGCCGACACGCGCGCGCTGCTCGGTGTCTCGCTATTCGTGCGGGCCCGGCGGAGGCTCGTGTGACGAGCCTGACCGCGGTCCGTCCTGACGCCCCCGCGAAAGCGCGCCGCAGGAGACGGCTGCCCGTGGAGTTGGCGGCCCTCGGCGTGGGGTCCGTCGTGCTCGCGGTGATCATGACCTGGCCCACGATGGCCCATCCGGCCACCACGCTCCCCGGTGACTTGGAAGATCCGCCCTGCTTGGCCTGGGAAATCGCGTGGTACGGCCATGCCCTGCTCCAACAGTTCAGGCATCCCTTCGATGGAAACATCTTCTGGCCGGTGCAGCACACCGCTGTGATCAGTGACAGTTTGGTCGGCCTGGCACCGCTGGGCCTCGGTGTCAATGACATGGCGGACGCCCTCCTGCGTTACAACCTGATCTACGTCCTGGCTGCCGCGTTCAATTTCGTGGGTGCTTACTTGCTGGCTCGCCAGCTCGGCAGCGGGCGGACAGGCGCACTCGTGGCGGGTGCGGCCTTCGCTTACACACCATGGCGGATCTGCCATGCGATACACATCAATATCCTGATGACCGGCGGTGTTCCGCTGTCGATCGCACTTCTGCTGAGGGGCCACGGGATCGGCCGGGGACGATGGGATCTGTCCCAAGCGCGGCCGTGGCCGGCTCTGGCGGGCTGGGCGGTGGCCGCCTGGCAGATGAGTCTGGGTTTCGCGATCGGCTTGTCCTTCGCGTACGTGCTCATGCTGATCGTGCTGGCGGGATTCGCCGGGTGGCTGGCCGCCGGTCGGCCGCGCCCATCTCGGAGGTTGCTGGCGGCGGACGTGGCTGGAGGCGTCGGCTTCGCGGCGGTAACGTTCGCGCTGGGGAGCGTGTTCGCGCAAGTGGCGAAAGATCACCCCGAGGCCGCACGGACTCGTAACGTGGCCATCCTCGATTACTTCTCGCCCCCACTTCGGGGTTTCTGGGCAGCCCACGAGAACTCGTTCCTATGGGGGCCGCTTACCTCAGGGGCGCGCGATGGAATCCCGTGGACGGTTGAGGCCTGCCTGTTCCCCGGCTTGACTGTGGTCCTGATCGCGGCTCTCGGCTTGGTGGTAACGGTCTGGAGTCGTCGCAGGCGGGTGTGGCTGGTGCTGGTCGTGTTGATCAGCGCGCTGTGGGCCCTGGGCACGACGTTTTTGGGCGGAAGGTGGACGTGGTTGCCCGCCCGAGAACTGCTCCCGGGTTTCGATGCGGTGCGGACGTCCGGTCGCCTGGTGATGTACGCCGTTCTAGCGCTGGGGTTGCTCGCCGCGGGGGCGGTTACCCGACTTACCCGACTTACCCGATTTACCCGATTTACGCGTGTGGCATCGCTCAGATCCGCCCTGCTGGCAATTCCTCTGCTCGTCTGCGTCGAAGGATTGTCAACGGTCCCACATCCGAAGGTGCCACAGCCACCATCCGCCCTGGCCCAGGTCAAGGGGCCTGTGCTGATACTCCCCGCGCTGCGGTTTCGGGACCCCATTTCCGTGATCTGGTCGACGAACGGTTTCTACCAGCAAGTGAACGGCCACGGATCTTTCATTCCGCGGATGATGGTGGATGTGGCCAGGATCACCACGTCGTTCCCGGATCGGATGTCGCTCGAATACCTACGGCGCATGGGCGTCCGCGAGGTCGTCATCCCCCGGGACCGTGCTATTGGGCACATTTTCGAGACCGCAGTTGAACGTTCCGTCACCGGACTCCCGGTGGAGCGACGCGACATGGGAGACAGTGTCCTCTACGTCATCCACTGATCTTCCCTGCTGGGAAAAGATTCATTAGCCCCAGCATTGTTTGCGCTGAAGGTAATTCTCATCACGAGCGTGCTGATCGCTTATTCCTGATGGGGATGGCAGAGTCGGGCAAAAGAGGTGCGATCGCAGCGCGAGCCTCGCCCAAAACTAATGGCGCAGGCCTTTTACTGGCCTCGCAATTCCGGCCAACAGGAGGTTCAATGGAGACGCTTTCCTTCCGACGTCCGATCGCATCGACCGCGCCCCTGACCGCCCGGCACCATGCGCCCGCGAGCACGGTGAAGGGCACAGCGAACGGACTGGCATCGTGATGGCCAGGCCGAACAGGTTCCCAGAGACCCGGGTTGCGGCCGAACAGCCGGAGGCAGGAGGTGGTCGCCCGCCATCCCCCGCTTCGAGGCGATGGCCGGACCGGCACCGGCTTTCGGTCATGGCTATAACGGTCACGGCCGCCGGTCTGTACGCGCTTCTTAGCCTGGTCCGCTTCTACGGGTACCGGGCGAGCAACTACGACCTCGTCATCCATGACCAGGCCGTCCGCGGGTATGCGGCTTTCACCGGGCCCATCTGCCCTCTCCTGGGGTTCGATCGTGGTCTCGGCCTGGGGTTCAGCCAGCTCGGCGACCATTTCGCGCCGATTCTGGCGATTCTCGCTCCGCTCTACTGGCTGCACGACGGGCCGGAGACATTGCTCGTCGCTCAGGCGGTTCTGTTCGCGCTCGCCATCCCGCCGATCTGGTCGTACACGCGGCGCATGCTCGGCACCGGGCCCGCTTACCTCGTCGCCACCGCCTACGCCATCTCCTGGCCGGTCGCACAGGCGGTGAACTTCGACTTCCACGAGGTGGCGTTCGTCCCCGTCCTGACCGCGGTGATGATCGAGCGGTTTCACGCGAAAAAGCACGTTGCGGCCGCGCTCGCGGCGGCCGCGCTCCTGCTCGTGAAAGAGGACATGGGCCTGGTGGTCGCCGGCTTCGGCTGTTTCGCTCTGATACGCGGACGCCGCCTCAACGGAGCCGCGTACATCGCGCTCGGCCTCTCCTATACCTTGCTCGTGCGTGAGGTCCTGACCCCCGCCTTTGGCGGTGATCCGATGTACCACTGGCACTATGACGGGCTCGGGAAGAACATCGCGGAGGTGCTGGGCACGTTCGCCAGTGATCCGCTCAGCGTCCTGAACAGGTTCGTCACCCCGCAAGTGAAGGTCGAGACCCTGGCCTTTCTGCTCTGGCCTGCCTTGCTGACCTGCCTTTTCTCACCATTGATGCTGATGGCGCTGCCACACTTCCTCGAGCGGATGCTGTCGGACATCCCGAACTGGTGGGCATCGGACTTTCAGTACAACGCCTTCACCGTGGTCATCATTCTGTGCGCCGGCGTGGACGGCACCGCCCGGCTGGCCCAGTGGATGGGGCGCCGTGTGGGCACTCGGACCTGGGCCCTCACCTGGGCGGCCGGAGTGTTCGTGGCGGCGCTCACGCTGGTGCCGCGATTCCCCTTCTACCAGCTCATCGAGCCGCAGTTCTATGAGAGGGGTCCGGACGTGATCGCCGCGGATGAGGCGATCAAGGTGGTGCCGGATGGAGTCGTGGTCGAGGCGGCCAACAATATCGGTCCGCGCCTGTCCGGACGTACGACGGTCCTGAACTGGGGCGACCTGCCACCCGTGGCGGACTGGATAGTGGCGGACGTCGCCCGCATCAGCTTCCCGTGGCACTCTACAGACGAGGAGAAGCAGAGGGCGGATGAACTCGTGGCAATGGGCTACGAGGTCGTCTTCTACCGTGACGGTTACGTGGTCCTTCACAGGACGTCCCCCTCAGGGCAACCCGCCAAGGTGGTTCCGTAGTGGGCCACGACGCGTCCGCCCGACCGGCGGAGCCGTGATCAGATGACGGCGACGGCGGTGATGAGGCCGATGACGAAATGGGTGACGGCGAGGAGGACGGCGGCCGGCTGCAGGGTGGCCTCGTGCGCGAGCTCCCGGACCGAGATCCCGGCGATCTTGTCGAACACGATCATGCCGAGGGTCTGTACGGCGATGCCGACCAGGCCGAAGACCAGGGTCGCGAGCAGGCCGTCCCGCAGCGCGCCGCCGGACGACCAGATCGAGGCCGCCACGATCAGCCCGACGGCGGCCAGGCTGGAGGCGGTCAGGAGCGTCGCGTTGGGGTTGCGGTCGGTGCGGATCACCTTGCTGAGGCGTCCGGGCGTGGCGAGGTCGATGACGTAGAACCCGGCGACGAGCAGCAGCACGCCGAGGATCGCGTAGGCGAGGATCGCCAGCGAGCCATGCCCGAGGACGGAGGCGAGCGAGGTGGAGGGGGCGGTGTTCATGCCGGTGTTCAAGCCGGTGTTCATGCCGGTGTTCATAGCCGGGTCGCTTTCAGCCGTGGATGCGGTGGGGGACGAATGAGGAGGTGTCATCGGTGATCAGGCCGGAGGTCTCCCGGATGCCCAGCCCGGCGGACTCGTCGCCGACGACCCAGGCGCCGAGCACCGGCCGCCAGCCGTCGAAGTCGGGAAGCGCCAGGAACTCCTGGTAGACGAAGCCCTCGGCGCCGTAGTCGCCGCCGGTCCGCACCTGCTCTCCGGCGCCGGGCGTGACGATCCGCATGGAGGCGCCCTCGCGTCCCAGCAGCGGTTTCTCGATATATCCGGATGTGTCGGCGAGCTCGCGCGGGCCGCCCAGATAGGCGGGCAGCAGGTTGGGGTGGCCGGGGTACAGCTCCCACAGGACGGCCAGCAGCGCCTTGTTGGACAGCAGCATCTTCCACAGCGGCTCGATCCAGGCCATGGAGATCTGCTGGTCCAGGGCATGCGGGCCGAACGGCTCGGCGACGATCCACTCCCAGGGGTAGAGCTTGCACAGCGACCGCATCACCCGGTGTTCCATGTCGACGAACCGCCGGTTGAGCGCGTCCCAGCCGATGTCCTCCATGGCGACGGCGACCGTGGTGAGCCCGGCCTGCTCGGCGGTCTCCTGGAGGTAGCCGAGCGTCATGACCTCCTCGCCGGTCTCGTCGGCGTTCGTCCAGGCGAAGTGGACGGGGCCGGTCGGCAGCGTGAGCGTCTTCCAGTGGCCGACGAGCCGCTCGTGCAGCGAGTTCCACTGGTCGTCGCCCGGAAAGACGTCGCGCAGCCAGAACCACTGCACGACCGCGCTCTCGACCAGGCTCGTGGGCGTGTCCGCGTTGTACTCCAGCAGCTTGGCCGGGCCCGTCCCGTCGTACCGCAGGTCGAACCGGCCGAAGACGTGCTGGTCGCGCCGCCGCCACGACTCGGCGACAGCCGTACGGCACGCGGGCGGGATGCCGAAGTCGGCGAGCCGGCCGGTGGCGACGACGTGCTCGGCCGCCGCCAGGCACATCTCGTGCAGCTCCTCGACCTGGCTCTCCAGGGCGAGGACCTCGTCCATGGTGAAGACGTAATGGACGCTCTCGTCCCAGTACGGCCGGGCGAGGCCCTCGGGGTGAGCCGAGCGGTGGAAGGCGAGCCCCTGCGACTCGATGATGTCCGACCAGCCCTCGCGCGGCCGCGCGCGTTCCCTCCGCATGCGTCAGCCGCCGCCACCGGAGTGGAACCCGAAACCGCCGCGCTGGATGACCCGGCCCGACCGCGTCGTGATCTCGGTGTCCGCCGGCCTGATCGTGCTGCCCCTCGACACGCGCCCGCCGCGATGGCTGCCGCCGTAGTACCACCCGTAGGCGCCGCGCGAGCCGTGGTAGTGGTGATGATCGTCATCGTCGCAGAAGTCGTCGTCGACGACGGTGTAGGACCCGTCGGGCTGGCGGCTGGACATGTCCACGCAGTCCGCGCCGACCTCCTCGTAGTTGTTCTGCGCCGCGCAGAAGCCGACGACGAGCGTGGACAGGACGCCCAGCGTGCCGAGCTTGATCGCGGTGGAGGACTTGATGCCGCTCGACGGCGGAGGCGGCGGCGTCCGACCGGGCTTCCCCGGAGAGCTCATCGCCAGCGGGTGGGGGTCTGGGTGGGGATGCTCCCCGGGTTGTGCCATCGGGCTCCTGCGGTCGAGATCGGGACAGATTACCGCGTTCCAAACGAACGAGACAGTCCATGTCTCCACGCATGCCGCGCGTGCGTGATCCGGGCTCGGGTAGCGTGCCGGTGTGGATCCGGTCGAGGCTCTGAAAAGGATCGCCTACCTGCTGGAGCGGGCGGGCGAGCCGACCTATCGCGTCCGCGCCTTCCGCGGCGCCGCCGACACCATCGCCGCCATCCCGCGTGACGAGCTCGTACGGCTCGCCCGGACCGGCGGCCTGGCCGACCTGAAGGGCATCGGCAAGGTGACCGCCCTGGCGATCGCCGAGGCGCTGAACGGTGAAGTGCCGACCTACCTCAGGCGCATGGAGGACACCAAGGACGTCGATCTGGACGAGGCGACGTCGGCCATGCGGGCGGCGCTCAAGGGGGATCTGCACAGCCACTCCGACTGGTCGGACGGCGGATCGCCCATCGAGGAGATGGCCGCGGCCGCCCGGGAGCTTGGTCACGAGTACCTCGCGCTCACCGACCACTCGCCCCGGCTGAGCGTCGCGAACGGCCTGTCGGCCGACCGGCTGCGCAGGCAGCTCGACGTGGTCGAGGAGCTGAACGCCGGCTTCGCGGGGTCGGGCGACCCCTTCCGCATTCTCACCGGCATCGAGGTGGACATCAAGGCCGACGGCTCCCTGGACCAGCGGCCCGAGCTGCTGGAACGGCTCGACGTCGTCGTGGCCAGCGTCCACTCCCTGCTCAGGATGGACGCCGAGGACATGACGCGGCGGATGGTGATGGCCATCGCGAACCCGCACGTGGACGTGCTCGGCCACTGCACGGGCCGGATCGTCCAGGCGGGCGGCAAGCGGGGCGGCCTGCGCCCGGAGTCCAAGTTCGACGCGGAGATCGTGTTCGAGGCGTGCCGGCAGTTCGGCGTGGCCGTCGAGATCAACTCCAGGCCCGACCGGCTTGACCCGCCCAAGCGGCTGCTGCGGCTGGCCTACGAGATGGGCTGCGAGTTCTCGATCGACTCCGACGCGCACGCCCCCGGTCAGCTCGACTGGCAGCGGTTCGGCTGCGCGAGAGCCGTACAGTGCGGGATCGAGCCTGAACGGATCATCAACACCCGGTCATGGGGTGATGGTGCTGTGGCCTCTGGGTGAGGCGTTTTCGGGCGGTTTCGCCGGTTGGGTCGGCGTAGCTTCAAGTCATGCATCGTCGCGACGCCCTGGTGGAGGAGCTCCGCACCGCCGGATCCCTATCCGCCCGTGAGCTGGCGTCGCGTCTCGGAGTCAGCAAGCGGACCGTCGTCCGGGATGTCGCCAAGCTCCGCGAGGCGGGCGTTCCCATCCAGCTCGACCCGGGCGGGTACACCTTCGCCCGCGTCGAGATGGTCAAGCGCGCGATCGACCGGGCCCTGCTCGGGCGGCGGGTGCTGCTCATCGAGTACGTCGACGGCAAGGGCGTGGTGACCTCCAGGAAGGTCGAGCCGAGCATCTGCCTCGGCGGCAGGGGAGGCCGCTGGTACCTGGTGGCGTGGTGCAGGCTCCGCGAGGAGGTGCGGGTGTTCCGCCTCGACCGGATCCTGTCGGCCGTCGTCACGGCCGAGCGCTTCCCCGAGCCCCCCACCCCCCGGCGTGATCATGCACAGGTTCCTGGATTGGCCCTCTGACCGGCCCCCTCCATTCGCGTGATCATGCACAGGTTCCGCCGCGCAGGCGTTGACCAGCCGCGACGGGTCACGTGATCATGCTCGCCCCCGCGCGGCTCAAGTGATCCTTGACGCTCCGGCGTCTGTAAGGAACCCTTACTAATTAATTACTTGCACTCCGCGGAGGACGCCATGAGGCCCGCCGTACCCCCCAATCCCCCCTCGTGGCGGCGGTCTCCGCTCGCCCGACTCACCGCGGCCCTGATGACGGCCGCACTCCTCGCCGCCGGCGCAGGCCTGGCGGTGCTGACCACCGCGACGCCCGCCGCCGCGGCGTCGTTCGCCGATGTGGTGCCCGCCCCGGTCACCTCACAGCCGGCCAGCGGCGTGACCTACACGCTGCCGTCCAGCGCCTCGATCTTCACCGAGGCCGGCTCGACCCCGGCGGCCGACGTCGGCAACTACCTGGCCGGGATCCTCCGGCCCTCCACCGGCTACGCGCTGCCGGTGGCGGACGCGTCCGGCACTCCCACTAGCGGCATCTCGCTGCTGCTCAGCGGGGCCGACTCCAGCGTCGGGTCGCAGGGCTACCAGCTTGACGTGACCTCCACCACCGTGGTCATCAGGGCGCAGACGGCGACCGGTCTCTTCAACGGCGTGCAGACGCTCCGCCAGCTCCTGCCTGCGGCCATCGAGAGCGCCACCGTAGGCGCGGGGCCGTGGACGGCGCCCGGCGGGCACATCGTCGACTACCCGCGGTTCGCGTACCGCGGCGCGATGCTCGACGTCGCGCGGCACTTCCACCCGGTGGCGACCGTCAAGCGGTACCTGGACCGGATCGCGCTCTACAAGATCAATTACCTGCACCTGCACCTGTCCGACGACCAGGGCTGGCGGATCGTCGTGGACTCCTGGCCGCGGCTGGCCACGTACGGCGGCAGCACCCAGGTCGGCGGGGGAGCGGGCGGTTACTACACCAAGGCGCAGTATCAGGACATCGTGGCCTACGCCGCGCAGCGGCAGATCACGATCGTGCCCGAGATCGACATGCCGGGCCACACCAACGCCGCGCTCGCGTCGTACGCCGAGCTGAACTGCAACGGCGTCGCCCCGGCGCTCTACACCGGCACCAACGTCGGGTTCAGCTCGCTGTGCACGTCGAAGGAAAGCACCTACACCTTCGTGAACAACGTGCTGACCGAGCTGGCGGCGATCACCCCTGGCCCCTACCTGCACATCGGTGGTGACGAGGCATCCTCCACCTCGGCCTCGCAGTACACCACGTTCATGAACAGGGTGCAGCCCCTGGTCGTGGGCGCCGGCAAGACCGTCATGGGCTGGCACCAGATCGGCGCCTCGGGGGTGCAGCACTCGCCCGGCCGCATCGCGCAGTACTGGGGCACGACGACCTCCGACTCGTCGGTCACCAACGCCGTGTCCCTGGGGGCGAAGGTCGTCATGTCGCCCGCCAACAAGGCGTACCTCGACATGAAGTACAACTCCTCGACCTCGCTGGGCCAGAACTGGGCCGGCTACATCGAGGTCCAGACGGCGTACGAGTGGAACCCGGGCGCCTACCTGAGCGGCGTCCCGGCCTCGGCCGTGCTCGGCGTCGAGGCGCCACTGTGGGCCGAGACGATCGCCACCGAGGACGACATCGAGTACATGGCGTTCCCGCGTCTCCCGGCCATCGCCGAGCTCGGATGGTCCCCATGGTCCACGCACGACTGGACCGCGTTCAAGACCCGCCTGGGCGCTCAGGGCCCGCGCTGGACGGTCATGGGCATCAACTTCTACAAGTCCTCCCAGGTGCCGTGGGCGACCGCCCCTCCGCCTCCGCCGCCGAACAACCGGTATGAGGCCGAGAACGCGACGATCTCGCAGGGCGTGCTGGAGACCCTGCACACGGGTTACTCCGGCACGGGTTACGTGAACTATGACAACGTGACCGGGAGCTACGTGCAGTGGACGGTGAACGCGGCGTCGGCGGGCCCGGCGACGGTGACTCTGCGGTTCGCGAACGGTACGACGACCAACCGGCCGATGGACATCGCGGTCAACGGCACGGTGGTGTCGAGCGGGCTGGCCTTCGCGGGCACGGGTTCGTGGGACACCTGGCAGACCAAGACGGTCAACGTCAACCTGAACGCCGGGGCCAACGTCATCAAGGCCACCGGGACCACGGTCAACGGCGGCCCCAACGTCGACTACATCGAGGTCAACGCGTCCGCGCCGCCTCCGCCGCCGCCCACGCGGTACGAGGCCGAGAACGCGACGATCTCGCAGGGGATCCTGGAGACCACGCACACGGGCTTCTCGGGCACGGGTTACGTGAACTATGACAACGTGACCGGGAGCTACGTGCAGTGGACGGTGAACGCGGCGTCGGCGGGCCCGGCGACGGTGACTCTGCGGTTCGCGAACGGTACGACGACCAACCGGCCGATGGACATCGCGGTGAACGGCACGGTGGTGTCGAGCGGGCTGGCCTTCGCGGGCACGGGTTCGTGGGACACCTGGCAGACCAAGACGGTCAACGTCAACCTCAACGCCGGGGCCAACGTCATCAAGGCCACCGGGACCACGGTCAACGGCGGCCCCAACGTCGACTACATCGACGTCCAGCAGTGACCAAGTGATGAGACGGCGGGGCCGGCCATAGCCGGTCCTCGCCACGGAACCCGCACCGGTCGCAGAGCCCGGTGCGGGTTCCTTCGTATTCCCGCGTGGTCGTCGTTTACGGGGAGGGCACCGGACGGGGGAGGGGAATCGGATGGAGAGGAAGCGGAGAGGAGAAGACCACCGCGCGCCCGAGCCGGCCGACCGTCTTCTGGTTCGAGTGTGCGGTCGGCGCGGCTCGGCGGCGCGGCGGGCGGCGTGCACGGGGCGCGTATGGCGCGGTCATGGCGCGGTCATGGCGATTTCGCGGTGCTGGTGTGCCACGGTTCCGGCTGGCCGGACGGGGTCACGCTTCGGCGAGCCGTAATTGTCGGTCGTGTGTTCTATCTTCTCGCGTGTGAACCGTACCGACCGGCTCTACGCGATCGTTGAGGACCTGCGGGCGATCGCCCCGCGCTGCCGGTCCGCGCGCGCCCTCGCCGAGCGTTTCGAGGTGAGCTCGCGGACCATCGAGCGGGACATCGGGGCGCTGCAGCAGGCTGGAGTCCCCATCTATGCCGAAGCCGGCCGCCGGGGCGGCTACGCCCTCGAGAAAAGCATGTCCCTTCCCCCGCTCAACTTCACTCCCGCCGAGGCGGTGGCGGTCGCCATCGCGCTGAGCCGCACCGACCAGCAGCCGTTCGAGGACGACGCCCGCAGCGCCCTGCGCAAGCTCGTCGCCGCGATGCCGGGCCAGGAGACGGAGCGGGCGCGGCAGCTCGCGACCCGCGTGCAGATCCTCATGGACAAACCCGGGACACCCGAGCGCCGCTACACCGGATCGATCGGCCGGGTCATCGAGGAGGCGCTGCTCAAGGGGGTCGTCCTGCGGATGCGGTACGGCGACGCCAACGGCTCACTGACCACCAGGGAGGTCGAGCCGGGGATGTTCATCGGCGGACGCAGCGGCTCGTGGTATCTGGTGGCGTGGTGCCGCCTGAGGGACGCCGTCCGCCTGTTCCGGCTGGACCGGATCGCGGCCGCCGAGCTGACCGGCGAGCCGGTGCCGGGCCGTCCCCTGGAGGACTTCGACTCCGACGTGCCAGACATGATCACCCGATGTCCGGCCCTCGACTGAGGACGCGGAGCCGTTTCTGAGCCGCCTGGAAACTCCGACAGGGGGTTGTCGCCAGTGGCCGCGAAGCTCGATCCGTGCGAACGACCGGCGCCGCTCACGATGTCAGGGCGGCGCCATCAGATAGCGAGGGAGACGAGTGATGACCACCCCGGCCGTCAACACTGTGGCATGGTTCGAGGTCGCGAGCGACGACCCGGACAGCGTTCAGCGCTTCTACGGCGAGCTGTTCGGCTGGCGCTTCCGGGTGGACGAGGAGTCCGCGGCGGGGGGCATCGACTATCGGATCCTCAGCTATCCGGATGACGACGAGCCTCGCGGGGGCGTCTTCGGCACGCGTGGCCAGTTCCCCGGCCACGCCGTCTTCACCATTCTCGTGGAGGACGTGGCCGCCACCTGCGAGAAGGTCGAGGCACTCGGCGGCAAGGTGCTTCACAAGGTGCTGGGCAACACCAGCGGCCCCGACTTCGCCTACCTCCACGACACCTCCGGCAACGCCTTCGGGATCTTCGCCGAGGCAGGCGCCTGACCTGCCGGAGCCTCCCCAGGCCGTCCGATCGCCCGCCGGGACCGCCGCGGTCCCGTGCTTCCCCAGGCACTTCCCCCCGGGCGCTTCCCCTCCGGGCCTCAGAGGGCGATCGGACGGCCCCTTCTCCGCGGGCCGGCTTTCTCCCCGCGGGCCGGCTTCTCCGCGGGCATGCTTCCCGGGCGTGCTTCCCCCGGGGCTGTTCGGAGTTCACGCACCCGGCGGGCGCTGCTCCAGCCGGCGGCGCAGCTCGGCAAGCTCCCGTTCCAGCTCCGCCACCTGCGCGGCGCTCGGCTGGCCGGGCACCGGCTCCTCCAGCCTGCCGTACGGCGACGGCATGGGCCGCACGTACTGCGTCGGGCCGTCGGGCCGCTGGCCGTACGCCCCGGCCTGTGCCTCAACGGGGGGCTGAACGGGCGCCTGAGCGTCGTGCCGCGCGTTCCCCCGGACGTCCTCCCAGGCGGCGCCTTGGACGTGGGCCTGGACGTCGTATTCGACCTGGTGCCGCGCCTGCTGACGAGCCTGCTGACGAGCCTGGTGCTGGGCACCCGCCGGCAGGCTCTGCTGCCAGGCCGGAGCCGCCACGCTGCCCGCGTAGCCGCCGCCGTTGACCCCACCGTTGATCCCACCGTTGATCCCACCGTTGATCCCACCGTTGATCCCACCGTTGATCCCGCCGTTGATCCCGCCGTTGACCCCGTAGCCGCCGTTCGCCGGGTAGGCCCCGCCGGCCGGCCCGGGGTAGGCGCCGCCGTACGTCGCGGGAGTGGCGGCGCGCTTCCGGCGGCGCAGGATCATCGACAGCAGGGCGAGGCCGCCGAGGATCGCGAGCAGCACGCCCGCTCCGATCACGATCCACAGCCACATGGGCTGCGGCGTCTCGTCCTTGCCCGACGAGATGGCCTGCTGGGAGTCGCTGATGTACTTGGCGACGTACGGGTGGTTCGGGTGGAGCGCCTGCACCTCTCGGAACTTGGGCAGCGCGTCCTTGTAGTGGCGCTTGAAGAAGTCGTCGAGCGCCTCGTTGTACCTGCGGGTCGTCAGCGACTCGGCGGGCTTGATGTTCTTCTCGTTGAGCTTCTCCTTGATGATCGACACCGGGAGCACGAAGCTCTCGTTCTCCGAGGACTCGCCCGTGTCGCTCACCGTCCCGGCGATCAGCATGCCGATCACCTTGCCGTCCTTGCTGAAGACCGGGCCGCCCGAGTTGCCGTGGTAGGAGGGGGCCTGCGTCTGGATGTACGGCACGCCTTCCTGGGTGGTCCGCTTCGCGTTGTACGGTCCCTCGGTCAGCGCGGGCTCCAGCTTCGACTCCAGGCTGAAGAACGGGGTGTTGGTGACCAGGCCGGGGAAGCCGCTGATGTAGAGCGTGTTGCCGGTCTGGACGTCGCTGTCGTCACCCAGCGGCAGGGTCGGCAGGTTCTGCTGGCCGTTCACCTTGAGCAGCGCGAAGTCCTTGCCCGGGTAGCTCTCGCCCACGGAGACCAGCTCGGCGGGGACCGCCTTGGCCGTCTTGTCCACACCGCCGCCCGGCAGGCTCTGCAGCACCGAAAGGCTCTTCTGCAGCCCGCGGATCTTGAGGTGGCTGCTGTTGAAGGTCACGTAGATCTGCTGGGCGAGCTGGACCATCTCCGCGTCGGCCGAGATGCCGCGCAGGTCCTTCAGGATGGACTTGGCGTCCTGCTTGTTGAACTTCTCCAGCGCCTGCGCGGCGAAGACGTCGGACAGCTCCTGGTCGCTCATCTCGACGCAGTGCGCGCCGGTGACCATGTAGCCGTCGGGCGTGACCCACCAGCCCGTGCACAACCCGCCGACCTGGGCCTTGACCGTACGCTCCGGTGACGTCGGCTTGAGGTAGCGGTTGACGTCGGCCGCCATCTGCTGGAAGAGATACTTGGCGATGCTCCGCTCGTCCGAGGAGATCTTGCCGTCGAGCACCGCCACCGTGGCCTGGTTGACGAGCTGGTTGAACGGGCCCTGCTTGATGGTGCCCGTCGGCACGACCACCTCGCCCGAATAGGTCAGGCTGGTGAGCTGCACGGCCGGGTGGGTGCGGGCGGCCAGCCGCGTCCCGACCGGGACGTCGTCGCCGCTGTCCGCCGAGGCGGGCGGCGCCACGGCGATAAGGGCCACCAGGGCGACCGCCGCCGTTGCGACCAGCCCCCTGCTCAATCTGCCAATGCAAGTCCTGATATTTCCATTCACGGGGGCAATCGTGAACGGGTGGTCTTGTCCGTGGCTTGTAGGCGGCTTGGGGCTTCCTGCGCGGGGGCCAGGGCTGTGCCGTACGAAACGAAGACGGCCCCCGCCGGAGCGGAGGCCGTCTTGAGAAGACCTGAAGACTAGACGCCCATGGACTGGGTGTCGTTGGTCTCCGGGGTGGGCTGGCTGATGACCTCGGTCACGCCGTTCTTGAGGTGGTAGCGGGCGATGGCCTCGTTCAGGACCTCCGGCTTGACCTCGCCGCGCTTCACGAGCTGGGTCAGCACGGCCAGGGTGATCGAGGCCGCGTCCACGTGGAAGTGGCGGCGCAGCGCCGAACGGGTGTCGGACAGGCCGAACCCGTCGGTGCCGAGCGAGGCCCAATCGCCGGGCACCCACTGGGCGATCTGGTCCTGGACCGCCCGCATGTAGTCGCTCACGCCGACGAACGGCCCGGGGATCCCGGACAGCTTGCTCGTGACGTACGGCACGCGCTGCTCGGCGTCGGGGTTGAGCAGGTTGTGCTCCTCGGCGGCGAGGGCGTCCCTGCGCAGCTCCGACCAGGAGGTCGCCGACCATACCGAGGCGGAGACGCCCCAGTCCTCGGCGAGCATCCGCTGGGCCTCCAGGCCCCACGGCCCGGCCACGCCGGAGACCAGGATGTTGGCCTTCGGGCCGTCCCCGGTCGCGGGCGCGTACAGGTAGAGCCCCTTGAGGATGCCCTCGACGTCGACCCCGGCCGGCTCCGCGGGCTGCGGGTAGGGCTCGTTGTAGACGGTCAGGTAGTAAAAGACGTTCTCCGGGTCGTCCCCGTACATCCTGCGCAGGCCGTCCTTGACGATGTGCGCGATCTCGAACGCCCACGCCGGGTCGTAGGACACGGCCGCCGGGTTGGTCGAGGCGATGAGCGGGGTGTGGCCGTCCTCGTGCTGCAGGCCCTCGCCGTTCAGGGTCGTACGGCCCGCCGTGGCGCCGAGCAGGAAGCCGCGGCCCATCTGGTCGGCGAGCTGCCACATCTGGTCGGCGGTGCGCTGGAACCCGAACATCGAGTAGAAGATGTAGACCGGGATCATGTGCTCGCCGTGCGTGGCGTAGGAGCTGCCCGCCGCGATGACCGAGCCCATCGAGCCGGCCTCGCTGATCCCCTCGTGCAGGATCTGGCCCTCGGTCGACTCCTTGTAGGAGAGCAGGAGCTCCCGGTCGACCGCCTCGTAGGTCTGGCCGTGCGGCGAGTAGATCTTGGCCGTCGGGAACATCGCGTCCACGCCGAAGGTGCGCGCCTCGTCCGGGATGACCGGCACGAATCTCGCCCCGATCTCCTTGTCCCGCATGAGGTCCTTCAGCAGGCGGACGAACGCCATCGTGGTGGCGACGTTCTGCTTGCCCGAGCCCTTGCGCATGCCGGCGTAGACGGGGTCGCCGGGGAGTTTGAGCGGCTTGGCCCGCACGACCCGCTTCGGGACGTAGCCCCCCAGAGCGGCGCGGCGCTCGTTCATGTAGGCGATCTCGTCGTTGTTCTCGCCCGGATGGAAGTACGGCGGTAGGTCGCCCTCGAGGTCCTTGTCCGGGATCGGCAGGTAGAGCCGGTCGCGGAACTCCTTGAGCTCGGCCTTGCTCATCTTCTTCATCTGGTGGGTGGCGTTGCGCGCCTCGAAGTCCTTGCCCAGCGTCCAGCCCTTGATGGTCTGGGCGAGGATCACCGTCGGCTGGCCGACGTGCTCACGGGCCGCCTTGAACGCGGCGTAGACCTTGCGGTAGTCGTGGCCGCCGCGCGACAGCTTGCGGATCTCGTCGTCCGACATGTGCTCGACCATCTTGCGCAGCCGGGGATCGCCGCCGAAGAAGTTCTCGCGGATGTAGCCGCCCGACTCGACCGAGTAGGTCTGGTACTGCCCGTCGGGAGTCGTGTTCATCTGGTTGACCAGCACGCCGTCGACGTCGGCCGCGAGCAGCGGGTCCCAGTCGCGGCCCCAGACGACCTTGATGACGTTCCAGCCGGCGCCGCGGAAGTACGACTCCAGCTCCTGAATGATCTTGCCGTTGCCGCGCACTGGGCCGTCGAGCCGCTGCAGGTTGCAATTGATGACGAAGGTGAGGTTGTCAAGCTCCTCGCGGGCGGCGACGCCGATCGCGCCGAGCGACTCGGGCTCGTCCATCTCGCCGTCGCCCAGGAAGCACCACACATGGCTGCGGCTGGTGTCCTTGATCTGGCGGCTCAGCAGGTAACGGTTGAACCGCGCCTGGTAGATCGCGCCGATCGCCCCGAGCCCCATGGAGACGGTGGGGAACTCCCAGAAGTCCGGCATGAGACGCGGGTGGGGGTAGGACGGCAGGCCCTTGAACCCCTGGGACAGCTCCTGCCGGAACGCGTCGAGCTGCGACTCGTTCAGGCGGCCCTCCAGGAAGGCGCGGGCGTAGATCCCCGGCGCCGCGTGGCCCTGGATGAAGACCTGGTCGCCCGACTCCCCGTGGTCCTTGCCGCGGAAGAAGTGGTTGAAGCCGACCTCGTACAGCGACGCCGCCGACGCGTACGTCGCGATGTGGCCGCCGACATTGGTCCGCGCGTTGGCCCGGGTCACCATGACCGCCGCGTTCCACCGGATGTAGGCCCGGATGCGGCGCTCGACGTACTCATCCCCGGGGAACCAGGGCTCCCGCTCCGGCGGGATCGTATTGATGTAGTCCGTGCTGCGCAGGCCGGGCACGCCGACCTGATGCTCGCGGGCACGCTCCAGCAGCCGGAGCATCAGGTAGCGGGCACGGGTGCGGCCCTCGGTCTTGATGACGTTGTCGAGCGATTCGAGCCATTCCTGGGTCTCGCTCGGATCGACATCAGGCAACTGGCTGGGTAGGCCGTCGCTGATGATCGAGAAACGCTGGCGTCCGGAAGCCACTGGGTCTCGCCTTCCGAGAATGAACTTGGTTACGGTCTTGTGAATCTATTGCCTGCTGCGATGTGTTCCTACTTGGATCGCCGCTCCTCTGGTCGCCTTCCATCCTTGCTCCTTGGTTCGGAAAGCGCATCTCTACTATCCGGTAACCACGATGTCCCGGCTGGCAGCAGGTCACTGATGGCCTAGACCACCGATGGTAGGACGATTTTTGCAAACCGCCCACAGTGACTTGGCGGCGGGTCTCCCCTCCAGCCTTCCTCCCCCGGAAAGGGGAGCGCACGCCCCCGCGCGGGGGCGATGTGCGGGAAAGGTCCGGGAGGAAGCCTAGAGGCACGGCTCCGCGCCCCCGCCGACCCGCGGTTCTGGATGCTCGACGGCGTCGTGGATCTCCACGCGCACCCGTTCACCCGTACGGCGGAGCCACCTCGATCACGTCCGGCTGTGGAGGACGCCCTCGACGATCGGCACGGCGGCGGCCGTGACCATGGCGTGGGAGGCGGCCATCCGGCCCCTGAGCCCCATCTCGGCAGCGTAACGTTTTGGTATGAGTTGTCCCTCCCCCTGTGGAGGGAGAGGTTTCTCCTCTTTCCAGGTGGCGATAGCCGTACCAGGCTCAGGAGAGAGGGGGGATGGATATGCATGCATCGGTGGGCGACCGGCTCCTGGTGCACGGGAGCATCGTCGGCGAGCACGACAAGCACGGAGAGATCATCGAGGTCCGCGGCCCCGGCGGCGAGCCGCCGTTCCTGGTGCGCTTCGAGGATGGGCACGAGGCCTTGATCTTTCCAGGTCCGGACGCCGTCGTCGTCCCAGCTCAGCGGGGGTCGTAGTATCTCGCTGTGAGATCGCGGGAGATCGAGGTGCGCACCGGCTCGCGGGAGCGGGTGCATGACATGACAGGGGAGTGTGCGGATTTCGCGCGCGAATGCGGCGGAGACGGGCTTTTGCACGTCTTCGTGCCGCACGCGACGGCGGGTATCGCGATCATCGAGCTCGGTTCCGGCAGCGACGACGATCTGCTGGCCGCCCTCGGAGATCTGCTTCCGGCGGACGACCGGTGGAGGCATGCGCACGGTTCCCGGGGGCATGGGAGATCGCATGTCATGCCCGCGTTCATTCCGCCGTACGCGACGGTTCCCGTGCTGGGTGGCAGGCTCGCCCTGGGGACGTGGCAGTCGGTCGCACTCGTCGATCTCAACGTCGACAACCCGGACAGGCGTGTTCGTTTGTCATTTTTGTCCGATTAGCAGATAACGGTGCGGGTCACCGGACGTGGCGACCGTTGACGACGGTGGGTCACAGCGTGTGGACTGTGCCGAAGCATGGCTCTCAGAGAGCCGGACAACCGCATATACAGGCGGGGCCACCCAAGCAGGAGGGATGAACGTGAGCGCGACCGCGGGTCAGGCGCAGGGCGAGCGCGGCCTGGCCGAACGACTCGGCCTCAAAGCCGGTCAGGTGGTGCAGGAAGTCGGCTGGGACGAGGACAGCGACGAGGCGCTGCGCCAGTCCATCGAGGAGCTGACCGGCAATGAGCTTGTCGACGAGGAGTACGAAGACGTCGTCGACGTGGTGCTGTTGTGGTGGCGCGACGGGGACGGTGATCTGTTCGACGCACTCAGCGACGCGATGACCGCACTCGCCGACGGAGGCCAGATCTGGCTGCTGACCCCGAAGGCGGGCCGAGACGGCCACGTCGAGCCAAGCGACATCGGCGAGGACGCGACAACCGCGGGACTGTCCCAGACGAGCAGCGTGAGCGCCGCCAGGGACTGGTCGGGGACGCGGCTCGTCGCCCCCAAGGCTCGCCGCTGAGCTGATCCCCTGCCGTACGGTCCCGACACGCCGTACGGCAGGATGACGCGCGGATCACAGCCGGAAGGACTGCTCATGGCGGTAGAGGTCGGGGAGAGGGCTCCGGACTTCGAGCTCAGGGACCAGCACGGCGTCCCCCTCAGGCTTTCCGACCTGCGGGGCAGCAAGGTCGTGCTGGTCTTCTACCCCTTGGCGTTCAGTCCGGTGTGCCACGGCGAGCTGGGCGCGATCCGTGACGAGCTCCTCCCGTCGGCGCCCGCCGACGTCCGGGTGCTGACCGTCTCGGTCGACTCGATGTTCAGCCACCGCGTCTGGGCGGACGCGGAGCGATTCACGTTCCCGCTGCTGTCGGACTTCTGGCCACACGGCGGGGTGGCACAGGCGTACGGTGTGTTCGACGACGTGAGGGGCCAGGCCGTCCGGGGCACCTTCATCCTCGACGGCGAGGGCGTCGTCCGCTGGAAGATCGTCAATGAGATCGGCTCCCCGCGGGACGTCGCCGAGTATCGCAAGGTGCTCGAAGAACTCTGATCCTGAATCCCAATCCGGCCTATCCCGGTCTGAGCTATCCCGACCTGTCTGTCCTCCCGACCTGCCCTATCCCGACCGATTTACCCCGTTTTATCCGTTACTGGACAGCCTATTGGAGGCGAACATGCCCTGCTATCGGTGCGGGGCCCGGCAGACCGATCCCGTCCGCGGCGCGAGCCCGTGGAAGCGGGGGGTGCGCCACGAGGCGCAGGTCCTGGTCTGCCCGGACTGCCAGCGCGCGCACGACCTCGATCTCGACACGTGCGCCTCGTGCGGGTCCTCCGCACTGATCTGCCGCCTCGGCGAGGTCGAATGCCGGTCCTGCGGTTCCGTACGGCAGGCCAGGCCGGCGGACGACCTGGTGGCGGCCGGCCTGCCGTCCAGTGAGACGAGCCGGTCCACCGAGGCACCGGGCCTGTCGGCGGAGGTCGAGGCCGCCCTCAACCGCGTGCTCGGGCGCTCGTGACAGCGGCCTCAGAGTACGTGGTCGCCCTCGACGTGGGCGGAACCGCCATGAAGGGCGGCCTGGTCACGCGGCGGGGCGAGGTCACGGCCCTGGAAGGCCGCGCCACCGGCCGGGAGAGCGGCCCGGAGGCCGTGGTCCTGGCCATCCGCGCCTACGTGGACGAGCTGGTCGAGCTGGGCATCTCCCGGTTCGGTTCCCAGCCCGCCGGCGTCGGCCTCGCCGTACCAGGCATCGTGACGTCCTCCACGGCCATGTACTCGGCCAACATCGGCTGGCGCAACGTCCCCGCGACGGCGTTCGTGCCCCCCGGCATCCCGGCGCGGCTCGGGCATGACGTGCGGACCGGCGGCCTGGCGGAAAGCGTGTTCGGCGCGGGGCGTGACGTCGACGACTTCCTGTTCCTCCCTATAGGAACCGGTATCGCCGGGGCCGTGGTCATCAGAGGCGAGCCGTACGGTGGCGCCAACGGCTGGGGAGGGGAGATCGGCCACACCCCGGTGTGGCCGGCGGGAGAGCGGTGCGCGTGCGGCCAGATCGGCTGCCTGGAGACCTACGCCTCCGCGTCCGCCGTCGCCCGCCGCTTCACGACCCGCTCGGGCCGTACGGCCACCGCCAAGGAGGTCGTGGCGCTCGCTCTCGAAGGCGACGAGGCGGCCGGCGAGGTCTTCTGCGAGGCGGTGGAGGCTCTCGCCATCTCGCTGGCGTCGTATGTCCTGCTGCTCGATCCGTCCATGATCGTTCTGGGTGGCGGCCTCTCCGAGGCGGGCCGGGCGCTGTTCGACCCTCTGTGGGAACGGCTGGCCGCCCGCCTCGCCTTCCGGGAGCCGCCTCCGCTCCGCCCGGCCGCCCTGGGCGTCCACGCCGGGATGTTCGGGGCCGCCATCCTCGGCTGGCGGGCCGCCGGAGCGCCCGACATGGGGCAAGACTGGTCACTCGATGTGCTGAGAGGCGGCCTGGTGTCGTAAGGTGTAGTCCCGTCCGGGCGGTTAGCTCAGCGGTAGAGCACTCGCCTTACAAGCGAGGGGTCACTGGTTCGAACCCAGTACCGCCCACCTGGTGAAACTCACTCTCACCGATCTTGTTATACCCGGACTGAGTGACTATGCCTTCAAAAGGCTGTCCATACTGTTAATCCCCTCGAACGCGGCCAGGTGCCGGGCTGTTGTCGCGCCTATGTGACCGTCGTTATTTCCGATCAGGGGTCACTGGTTCATCCACGCGCTGACCTGGAAACAGGCAGGGGCCTGTCCGACGGGTATGGGCGCTGTGGGAAGAGCGGTTCCCTGAGCGGCTTCCCGCCGCCTGACGGGGTGGGTTGCGGGTATCCGCTTGGAGGTAACTGCTCGGGAAACCCCCAGTTGCAACGCGCCA
Organism: Planotetraspora sp. A-T 1434; assembly: GCF_025420585.1. Taxonomy (GTDB): domain Bacteria; phylum Actinomycetota; class Actinomycetes; order Streptosporangiales; family Streptosporangiaceae; genus JAOEGB01. Next base: position 212,289 of record NZ_JAOEGB010000008.1, read on the forward strand.
TCTCAGCAATCTGGTGGTTGGAGGGCGTGGCGGCTCAGGCCACCTTGACGGAATGGGGGCCAACGCTAATGGTTACCTGCAGGTGTCCTCCCAGGGCGGTCGCATAGGCGCGAAGGGTCTCCAACTCCATGACGTCGGGATCTCCGTTCTCGATCTGGGAGACCCGGGACTGCGAGATGCCCAACGCGGTGGCAACATCGGCCTGGGTCTTACCCAGTGCCTTGCGTAGTTCCTTCAGGTGGTGTCCGGCCACGAAAGCGTCCAGTTCGGCGTCGGCGGCGGCCTGGAGGGCCGGATCGGCCAGTTCAGGGTGGCGGCGGTGTGCTTCCGCCTTGACTTCCCGCCAGCTACGAGCAGAGCTCATGTCGTATCCTCCTTCGCCTTGTCTGTACGGTATTGGGCATAACGTCGCTTGGCCAGCGGAATCGCTTCGTGGTACCAGCGCGACCATCGACCTGCCTTGTCGCCGGCCACCAGAAGGATGGCTTCCCTGTCAGGATCGAAGACGAACACGATCCTGATCTCTGAACGGCCTCGGGAACCCGGTCGCAACTCCTTGAGATTGTTCAGGTCGTCATCTTCCAGGGTGTCCACAAGCGGGCGACCTAAGGCTGGCCCGGCTTCGGCAAGCCGGTCGATGGCCCGTTCGACCAAGGTCGCAGTATGCGGGTCGGTGTCACAGAGCTTGAGGAACCAGTCCTCGACTGGTTCTAGCAGTACTACATCCCACGCACACCTCGCAATATAACCCCTGGCTTCTATCCCTACCCAGTTATTGGAAAGGGTTCCTTGCGCCAGGCCCGCTGGCGTGCGGTCAACGCACCTCACCTCGTCGCCCTGGTCCGGACCGGAGCGATGTTCATCAACGGCATCCTGGTGGACCGACCCGCCGCCGACGCCCCATCTGCGGCCGCCTAAAGATTTTGATCCACAGGTCTTGACGATTGCTTGCCCTGCCATCGGGCTCGGGTTAGCACGTGAGGCCTACCAGAGATCGTCAAGTTCGCCGATCCTTTTGCGGAGCACACGCGCATCCCTCCTCGGGAGGACATGGACGACAGCGTTCAAAATCTCGCGAAGCTCGAGGGGATCCGGACAGCAGAGCATCACCCCGCACGACTGCGCAGGATCGAAGAGGCGATGCCACGGGTCCCGTAAGAACAGCGACCAGGCACGCAGTGCTTCTGCCGCAGCACCCGGCCAATAGCGCTTGCGCTCCAGACAAGCGACTGTGACACGACCTCGCTGGGACAAGCCAGAGATGACCTCGACCTGAGCGCCAGTTGCCGGCCAAGGGCACGGGGCATCGGCGCGGATCTGAGCCGGACGTCTACGCGCCATAGCCCTTTCGTGTGATCGACATAGGCACCATCTTGCCACTGGCTGAACTTCAGGCAAGAGGCTCACCTCCCGAGGTCACAAGCTGCCGACGGAGGAAAGCTTTGCGGCCGCCGAGCGCGACGGTGTGAATGGTTATACGGCGGGTCATGCTGGTCGCGGTGGGGCACACTGGGGAGTATGAACGGTCAGCGTGATGCTCCCTTCAGCTATGCGGATGTCCGGCCGTATGCGGTTGCCGAGTCGCTGGACGAGCTGGCTGGGCCGGTACACGGCGTGGTGACACTCCCGCATGAGCTGGCGTGGAGCGGCCGCCGCAGCTTCGATTTGGATGATCCATACGATCGCAGTGCACTGTACAAGATCGTGCTGGAGGAAGGGCGTCAGGAGCATTTCCGTGTGCTTCTCAACGCTGAGGTGCTCAGGCGCCACTGGGGTGAGCTACTACCCGCCCGGCGGGTCCGGGCGCTGTGGGAAGAGCGGTTCCCCCAATTGCATCGCTCCGCTGCCTGATGGATCGACTGCAGGAGCGTCTTGCGCGTATCGGCTTGGAGGTCGCCGCCCGGCACGGGTTCGTTCTTGGTGGCGGCCACGCGGTACAGCTACATGGCATGGGTGCCCGCCCATCGGAGGACATAGACCTGTTCACGCCCTCGCGCGGAACTCCGGAGCAGGTCGAGCAAGTCGTTGTTGACGCCTATGGCAGGGAGGGCTTCCAGGTCGAAGTACGGCTGCGTACGCCTGATCTGGTGCAACTGGAAGTTAGTGACGCTGCGGGGGGCAGTTGCAAGGTGGATCTGGGGGTGTTCTGGCAAGCGCGCTCGCCGGTCATGCTGGAGATTGGGCCAGTGCTGCACCCCGATGATGCCGTGGCCGGCAAGATGGACGCCCTGTTCAACCGGTGGGCGCCCAGGGATTTCCTGGATATCGATGCGATCTTGAGCAGTGGCCGTTACACCACAGAACAGCTCTTGTCCGTCGCCGAAGAACACAATCCCGGGTTCGAGAGACTCATGTTCGCTGAAGCTCTGTCGTACCTTGAGCGGGTCCCGGACCGGGACTTCCTCGCCTACGGTGTGACACCCGAACGGGTCGAGACGATGCGCAAACGTCTGAACGAGTGGCGGAGGAGGCTCGTCCCCCCAGTCGGAGGAGCTGAGTGACTATCTGGGTGACAACAGGGACGGACGAGCCCGGACAACGGCGCGCTACCACGTACTGAAAGCCCAGCTCGAGGCCGGTACCTGTGCAGGTCCCGCCCCTCCCCGGGTTGACTTACAAGCGAGGGGTCACTGGTTCGAACCCAGTCCCGCCCACCTGCGAAAAGAGCTCCGTCTCCCACCAGGGAAAACGGGGCTCGTGCCATTAACGTGCCATTAGCAGGCGCGGACGATCTTGTTCTTTCGCGGCCCCTACAACTTCCTTACCCGAGTAAACGCACGACGAGGTTCCCGACCCCTCCCAGGAAGGCCACGACCCCCAGCACCAGCAAGACACCCACCTGAAAGGTCCCCTCACCCAACGGTGACATCTCAACAGGCTCACTCGGATTCTCTGGATCGACCAACAACGGCATCTGCCGCCCCGCCCATTCGCGTAACCCCTACCCCGTACCGGTGGAGACGACAGCCTCGTGCTCCCGCCCATCCAGGCTTACGTACACGACTCGAAGCGCTCCGAGGCCTTCCCTCCGTATGACCGATCCTGTCGTTTGGTAGGCCCGTCTTCGCAAGTGCCGTAAGCGGCGGATCGCCGCGACGGCCCAGACCAACAACGCCGCGCCGATCACGATCACGGAGACAATCACAGGGATCGGAGCGTCCTTGAGGTCATTTGAAGCCACAGCCAACATGGTCGCCTCCTGCCCGAAAGTCTCCCTGAGCGAGATCAAGGCGGCAAAACAGCGCCTCCGGCGGGGGCCTCGCCTCCGCGATGATCGGTCATGCCCTCTGCCGGTACCCCCTGGCCAGGCTCGCCCACGACGAGAAGACCCTCAACGAAGTCTGCCGAATTGCGCTTATGGGAATCGCACGATCACGCTGGTCACCCACTCGAGATGAACATCGCAGTGTTCCTGACGGGACTCGAACCCGCATCAACGTAGCCAGGTGAGGAAAACGCGCTTCCCTGCCGGGGGCTAAGGTTCCCCAACCCGTACGGTTACCCGCACAGGCCCGGTCCCGGTGCATCCGCAACCCTCTGGCATGACACCCCTGCGTTTTGGGCCGCTCTATCCAGTTGAGCTACAGGAACATTGGTGATCAGCTGCAAAGCCATCATCGGACGGCGTAACCCCAACCGCAAGAACTTTTCGCCTCCGGCGGGGGTCTCGGCTCCGGGATGATCGCCACGAGCAAGAGTTGGTCCGTAAGGGCTGGGGTAGGGCCTGATCTTCCCGCCCGCCACGACCCAGGCAAGTCCAGCAGCCCGACTCCTCCGAGTCAAGCCCGTCCGTGATCGTGGCATCTCATGATGGACCGCTATGTCTGCCGAATCACTCTCGTAGAGGTCAAGCGGCGGCGCGCCGCGCTGCCGTACCCCCTGCGATGTCGTCCGCACGCTGCGCGCCACACGCCAGCCACCACATATCCAAGCAAGTCGCCGACCCGTAACGCGCCGCCGCTCCGGCCCTGGCGCCGACCACAGGCCTCAACTGCTTCGCGGTCCTTCGGTGCTCTCCGGACGATGGTCCGTTATTCCGCCTCCGCTCGCATGTCGCCCCTGTCCTCTCCGCCTGCCGAACAGAGCCGCTACTACTTGCCCTGGATCAGTCACCACGGCAAGTGCGGTAAGGACGAGTGCAGCGAGCGACACGATGACCCGACGTAAGAAACGCACACCTGCAAACTACGTGCCTCCGGCTGGGCCTCAAATCCGGGCCGATCGTGATAAAGCCAAATATGCGGGCGTGCAACGGTACGGGGATCCGATCGGCGAGGTCGCGTAGCAGACCATGCGGATCTCCAGCATTGCGCTGTGCAAATCGTGGCGGCGACCAGGATGGCGCCCCCGGGCTATGGTCGCTGTCGATCGGATGTCGCCGCGACCGCCGGGTCGCCTGATTGGCTACTCGCGGCCCCGCACGCGGCCCGTGGTGGCGGGTGCCGCGCCGCCCAGGAGCATCGCCTCGGTGATCAGGTTGTATGCGCTGTGCCAGGCGGCCCTCGTCTCGTCCGTCCAGCCATCCCCGAGACCGTCGGCGATGGCCTCGAACAGCACGTCGCGGACCCGGGTGTAATCCGCGACCCGCACGCCGTACGTGGCGTGCCGTGCGCCGAGCTGGCGCGCCCGCTCGAGGAACGACCCGAAATCGGGGATCGCGAAGACGATCATCTCCAGCTCGTCGGCGAACTTGCGCCGCTGCAGCGACATGTCCGTAGAGAACAGCTCCCGCAGTTCCGGATGACGCTCGAACAGGCGGGAGTAGAAGTCGTCGGCGACCTCGTCCATCCGGGGCCGGAGGGCCGCGACGGCTCCTGTCACGAGCGCGATCTGCTCCGGCGTCATGTACAGACCTCCTGTCGGACCAGGGCGGAGAGCTCGGCGGCCCCATCGACCCCCAGTTTGGCGTACACGTTGCGCAGATCGCCCTCGACCGTGTCGACCGGGATCACGAGGCTCCGGGCGATCTGCGGGCCGGTCTGTCCGTGGGCGGCCAGCTTGGCCACCTGCCGTTCGCGGCCGTTCAGGGTAGTGACTCCTTCCGGAGTCACGATCCCGGGCGTACGCGCCCCCTCGCACCTCTCCAGCAGCTCGGCCACGGCCAGCATGTGCCTGGCCGCCGTGCGGTGACCGGCGTGCCCTGCCGCGGCGGTGAGGGCTTCCGCGGCGAGCAGGTTCGCGCCCAGAGCATGGAAACGCCACCCCGCCGCGGCGAGGCCCTCCGGATCCCGCCGGCCGAGCGCCTCCGCGTGCGCGACCCGGACCGCGGCGTACGGCCCCTGCATGGCTGGGAGCCACGGGACCGCCTCTCCGAGCCGCACCACGTCGTGGAGGAGCGCGGCGGCGGCCGTCACCTGGCCGGTGGCGAGATACCGGCGGGCCGCGTCCCTGAGGTGGGCGCGTGCCTCCGGGAGGCTTCCCGCGGCGGCCTTGGCCCAGGCCTGGGCCCGGTCGACGTCGTGGTGCCGGAACGGCAGGCCGTCAAGCTCCGCCAGCCGCGCGGAGATCTCCGGCCCGGCCGTGCGGCCCGACCATGCGGCAGCCAGCAGCAGCCCGGCGAGGTGCAGCCGCTCGGCGACGGGCTGGCCGCCTGCCCGCGCCTGGCTGAGCCCTTCGCGGAACTGCTTCTCGGCGACGGCAGGGCGCCCACGCGCGAGCTCGATCCTGCCGAGCTGCCACGGTAACCACATGGCGAGCGAACCCACCTCGTCGTCGAGCGCCTTGTCCTGAGCGAGCCGTACGGCCTGCTCGGCCTCGGCAATCGCGCCCTGCTCCAGCAGCGCGCCGGCGACGGTGATCAGCGCGCCCGCCGGATGTGAGACGTTCGTGTGGTCGTGGAGCAGCCGATGCTCGTCATAGGCCCGCTGTCCCAGCTCGGCGGCCTCGTCGACCCGGCCGCCGTCGAGCAGGGCGTGCGTCCGGGCCCGAAGCCACAGCACGAGATGCCGCCGATTGCGCGGCTCCTTCTCACCCGCCGCGGCCAGCGCCTCAGCCGGCCTCCCATCCGCGGCGAGCACCATCGCCTCGACCGCCGCCAGCCCCGGCGTCCGCCCTACAGCCAGGGCCGCGGCGCGAAGCGATGCGAGGGCGTCCCGAGCCCGGCCGAGCCCGTAGAACAGGTTCATGGCCCGGCTGACGGCGACGGCCTCCAGGTCCTCCCCACGGGCGTACTCGGTCGCCGCCCGCAGCTGCTCCTCCGCCTCCGCGAAGCGGCCCAGCTCCCCGAGGGACTCGCCCAGGCACACCGCCGCACGGCAGTCGGGCCCGTGCCGCAGCGCCGCCCGAGACAGCCGCTCCGCCCGTACGACGTCGTGCGTGTACCGCGCGAGCAGCGCGGCGCGGATCAGCAGCTCGGGATCGGCGGTTCCGGTGGCGTCCAGCCGCCACGAGGCGAGCAGCAGCGGGTCGGCCTGCCGCCGTGCGCCGTACGCCTCGACCCGGCTCACCTGGTCGAGCAGCAGCGAGCGCGCGCGCAGGCGCGGCAGCGACTCCCGTACGGCTCTCGCGTGCAGGGGATGGGCCAGCGTGACCTCCTGCCGGCGGCCCTCCTCGCGCAACGCGATCAGCCCGAGGTTCTCCAGCCGGGTCAGCACCTCGATCGGGGTGTGGGCGAGCAGGTCGTCGAGGCCGAGGGGCTGGCACAGGGCGAGCAGCTCCACGCTCGCGCGCTCCGTCTGGCTCAGTTCCTTGAGGCGCTGGGAGACGAGGTCGTTCATCCCCGCGCCTGCCACCAGGGGGCGACGCAGACGCCACACGCCGTCGGCGTCATCGAGCGCGCCGTCCGCCTGTGCGTTCAGCACGAGCTCGCGCAGGTACAGCAGGTTGCCCTGGCTGGCCTCCCACAGCGCGTGCGCCGCCGGGGCGGCGACGGGGCCGCCGAGCGCCAGATGGAGCAGCGTGTCGGACCCCTGCCGGTCGAGGGACTGGATCTCGACCCGCAGGGCGCTGCCCTTGCGCCACAGCGCCTCCAGCGCGTCCGGGGTGACGGCCTCAGTGCGTTTGGTGGCGACGAGGAACAGCCGCGAGCCGGCGAGAAGGTAGGCCAGCAACGCCAGCGAGGTGGCGTCGAGCAGGTCGATGTCGTCCACCGCCAGGACGAAACGACCCGAGGCTACGGCCGCGTCGATCCTGGCCTTGACGGCGTCGAAGATCCGGTGCGGGTCGGTCAGGTCGAGCCCGGCGGGCAGGACCGGACCGAGCGCCGACAGGGGAACGACCGAGGCGCTCGCTGTCGCTGTGACGTGCGCGACGGCGTGCCCCCGGGCCCTGGCATGCGCGAGGAACTCCTCCGCGAGCCGGCTCTTGCCCACGCCGGAGGGACCGGTCACGAGCACGGCGTTGCAGTTCGCCGAGGCGAGGATGTCGTCGAGCTGCTCCAGCTCCGCCCGCCGCCCCACGAAGGGCCAGCGCAGCGCCAGGCTGGAGCGGTCCAGCTCAGTGGGGCGCCCGTCGGAGGGGGCGACCTCCCGCCGCGCCGCCTGCTCGGGCTCCGGGTACGGCGAGGCCGGTGCCATGTAAGTGGTGGCGGCGGCCACCAGGCGCGAGCGGGCCTCGGTGACGGTCAGGCCGGCCGCGGAGACGGCCCCGACCAGGCGCCGGGTTACCTCGGTCAGACCGGGCCGGGCCGCCGGATCGACCGCGAGCATGGCCTCCAGCAGGCTCTTCAACTCGGGGGACACGCCGGTGAGGTCGGGCGGCACTTCCGGAGAGATGATCCGGTAGACCAGTGCGGCGACGTTGTCCGCTTCATACGGGTAGCGGCCGGTGAGGGTGTAGGCCAGCGTGGCGCCCAGCGCGTACACGTCGGTGGCCGCCGTGAGCTCCCGCACTCCGCTGGCCTGCTCCGGCGACATGCAGACCAGGGTGCCCACCAGCACGCCGGTCTCGGTCATCGCGTGTCTGCGCTCGGCGAGGACGGCCAGCCCGAAGTCGATGATCATAGGCCCCTCGGCGCCCATGATGATGTTGTGCGGCTTGAGGTCGCGGTGTAGGAGGCCCGCGGTGTGGATCGTAGCCAGCCCTTCGGCAAGCGTGGCTCCGAGGATCGCGGCGAGCGCCGGTTCGAGCGGACCGTCGCCTGCCACGTACTGGCTCAGCGTGGTGCCCGGCACGTACTCCACCGCCAGCCAGGGGCGCGCCGCCAGGGGGTCGGCGGCGACCAGGGCCGCGACGCGGGGGCCGAACACGGTCTTGAGCGCCTGGACCTCGGCGGCGAATCGCCGGCGGATCTGCGTGTGGTCCAGCAGCCCGTCGTTGATCACCTTGACCGCGACCCGCTCCCCGGCGGGGGACATGCCGAGGTAGACGCGTCCCATCCCGCCGGAGCCCAGCCGCCCTTGAAGCACGAACCCGCCGATCTCTCTCGGATCGGATTCCGCCAGGGGGTCCATGCACACCTGCCACACCACGTGAAGGGGAAAGCGCGCCTGCCCGACGGGACGGCACTGGGCTGATGGTAAAGGGTGCCGAAAGGTCTCACCAGATGGGGCTTCGCGTTCCGGGTGCCGGCCCGTGCCGATGCGGTGGCGCTCTGGCTGAGTTCCGTGGCGTCCGCGACCGCTTCGCCCGCAGATGGCCGGGCAGGGCGTCTGATGACTGTGGCAGGCTGCCCCGCGGGTCAGGCGGCGCCGGTTCGCGCCGCGGTGACCACCAGCGTGGCGTAGCCCATCGTGAAGCCGCCGCCCACCGCGTCGATGGCGGCGCCGATGCCCAAGAGCACCTCCTGCACCTTGGCCGGCGGGAGCTGAGCATGGAAGCCGACGGTGGGCAGCTGGTCCAGCCACTCGTCGCGGGTGTAGGACCGCTCCCAGTCGAATCGCCACTGCTCCGGGTCGCCGAACGCGCCCGCATGGGTCGGTCGCTGTGGCGATCGTCGGCCTCGTCACCTCCCGGGATGACCTGCGCGCCCGGCTGCGCCAGGCCAGGCCGACCGGCGTCCCGATACTCGCGGAAGCAGCGGCCATGATCGCCTCCTACCTCACCATCGAGCGGGAACTGGGCCGCATCGCGGCCGATGCCGACGTCGACACGCTCGCTCCCACGCTGATCGGAGCCGGGCATCTGCTGTTCGCCGACCGGAAAGGCGTCCCGCCGGAGGCTGGAGCCGTTCACAAGGTCGTGACCACGGTCATCGCCGGCGTCGTGTGATGAGGAGCGCGCCTTGTCCTTCAACGACTTGATCATCTTCTTCGGCCTGGCCTATGAGGTCATCGCTCCGCTGGTCGTTGGCGTTGGCGTGCTCGCCTTCATTGTTGGTGTTACCGGCACGCTCCTCATCGTCCTGTACGCCCTGACGCGTCGGTTCTTCCGCCTCCGGCGGGGGCCTCGGCTCCCGGACGACCGCGAGGAGCAAGGCTTCGTCCTTGAGTGGCTGAGGTAGAGCCTGGTCCTCCTTCGGATGCTCAAGCTTCGAGCGCGGTCGGGTCTTCCGGTGCCGGCCGGATCCGTCCCGCCGCCAGACTCTCCTCCAGATGCCTGAGGGAACCCGTACTGTCAGGGGGCCAGGTCAGGGGGCTAGGTCGCGGCGCCGGAACAGCGCCATCCCGGCCGCCGCGAGGACCGCCGCGACCGCCACCAGCGCGACGATCGGCCCGGCTGTGGCGTCCACCGCCGGAATCGACGGCACGTGGCTGAACGGCGACAGGTCGCGCACCTGCCGGGGCAGCCCCAGCACGTCTCCGAGCAGGCCGAAGGCGATGCTCACCACGAGCCCGGCCCAGGCGAGCGTCACGAGCAACCGCGGCAGTCCGCCGAAGACCAGCAGCACGAACCCGGCCACGGTCAGCGCCGCCGGCAACTGCGCCAGCCCCGCGCCGATCAGCGTCATCACCCCTTCGTCACCGCCGACGGCGGCGTCGGCGATCCCGGCTCCGGCACCCGCGAACACCAGCATGGCCGCCGCGCCGCCGGCCGCGCAGGCCAGGTGCGAGACCACCCACCGGACCCGGCCCACGGCCGTGGCCAGCACGGCCTCCGCCCGCCCGCCGGCCTCCTCGGAGCGCAGCCGCAGCAGCGTCTGTACGGCGAAGCCCGCCGCCAGCGCGCCGAAGACGTTCATCATCGCCGCGAAGTACACGTCCACCAGGCCGGGGGCAGCCGTGCCGGCGAGCTGGCCGATCAGCTGGGTGGCGCCCGCGTTGCCGCTCATGGCGTCGTTCACCGCGTCGCCGAGCGAGCCGATGCCCACGCCGAACGCCGCGCTGCCGATCACCCAGCCGAGCGCCGAGCCGCGGTGCAACCGCCACGCCAGCCCGAGCGGGCTCAGCAGCGCGCGCGAGCCGGTCGCCGGGCCCGGCCGGTCGGGGATCAGCCCGGCGCCCAGGTCACGCCGGTCGACCAGCGCGAAGGCGCCCAGCACGCACACGGCGAGCAGCACGACGGGCAGGGCGAGGACCCACCAGCGCTCCCCGCCGTACGGGCGCACCTGCATGCCCCAGCCGATGGGGGAGAGCCAGGACAACCAGTTGCTGGTCACCTGGATGCCGTCCGGCGCCCGCTCGCCGAGAGCGTCGCCGATGCCGCGGACCAGGTAGGCCACTCCGACGGCGGTGGCGGCGCAGGCGTTCGCCGCGCGGGAGCTCTGGAACAACTGCGCGGCGACCGCGGCGAGGCCGGCGAACGCCATGCCGATCGCCGCGCATGCGGCGCCGAACGCCAGCGCGCCGTCCGCCGGCAGCTTGGCGCCCAGCAGGGTGCCGGTCAGCGCCGCGCCGAGCAGCAGGTTGGCCCCGAGCGTCACGGCCAGCGCCGCGGTCAGTCCGGCGTGCCGGCCCACGGCGCCCGCGCCGACCATCTCGGCTCGGCCGGTCTCCTCGTTCTGACGCGTGTGCCGTACGACCGCGAAGGTGCTCATCAGCCCGGCGAGCACCATCATGAAGGCGAAGTTGCGGAAGTTGACCAGTGCGCCGATGTCGGTGCCGACCGGCGCGCCGCGCATCAGCAGGACGGCGGGGCTCCCACCGGCCCCCCGGAGCGCGGTGACCCGGTCCGCCTCGGCCGGGAACTCGTCGGCCACGGCGGCGGCGCCGGCCGCCAGCACGGCGGCCGAGCCGATGATCCAGATCGGCAGCTGAACGCGGTCGCGGCGTACGGCGAGGCGGATCAGGTGGCCGGTGCCCGCGTAGGCGCTCACCGGGACGCCTCCGCGGCGGCTTCGGGAGCGGCGGGCGCGTCGCCGTAGTGGCGCATGAAGAGCTCCTCCAGCGTCGGGGGCCGGCTCGTCAGCGTGTGCACCTCGAAGCCCGCAAGGTGGCGCAGCACGCGGGGCAGCTCCGCCGGGTCCACGTCGAACCGGGCCCGGGTGGTGTCCGCCACCAGGTCATGCACACCCGGCAGCTCGGCCAGCCCGCTGATCGGCTGTGAGGCCTCCACGGCGATCGAGGTCCGGGTCAGGTGGCGCAGCTCCTCCAGCGTGCCCGACTCGACGGTGACCCCGTCGCGGATGATGCTGACCCTGGAGCAGAGGGCCTCCACCTCGGAGAAGATGTGGCTGGACAGCAGCACGGTCGCGCCGTTGCCGCTCACCTCGCGGACGGTCTGCTGGAACGCCGCCTCCATCAGCGGGTCCAGCCCGGAGGTCGGCTCGTCCAGGATGAACAGCTCCACGTCGGAGGCGAACGCGGCGATCAGCGCCACCTTCTGCCGGTTGCCTTTGGAATAGGTGCGGCATCGCTTCGTCGGGTCCAGATGGAACCGCTCCACCAGTTCCGCGCGCCGGGCCTTGTCCAGCCCGCCGCGCAGATCGCCGAACAGGTCGATGGCCTCGCCCCCGGACAGGTTGGGCCACAGGTTGACGTCGCCGGGGACGTACGCCAGCCGGCGGTGGAGCCGTACCGCGTCCTGCCAGGGATCACCGCCGAGCACCCGCGCCTGCCCCGCGTCGGCGCGCAGCAGGCCGAGGAGCACCCGGATCGTGGTGGTCTTGCCGGCGCCGTTCGGCCCCAGGAAGCCGTGAACCTCACCTGTTCTTACGACGAGATCGAGACCGTCCAGCGCCCGGGTCCGGCCGAACGTCTTGACGAGCCTGGCCACCGAGATGGCGTCAGTCATCGTTGGTGCTCCTCGAATCAGCGGAGCGTGGCTCCAGTGTCTGTGTGGGGGTCTGTGCGGGGGGACGCGTCCTGCGTCTTGTCGAGAGCGGCCCGGATCACAGAGGCGTCTTCCAGGCTGAGCATCGGGTGGGAGTAGACGTCGATCAGGGCCCGGGCGAGCGGCAGGTCCCCCTGTGGGCTGAACACCTCGACGCCCATGGCGCGCGATATGTGCTGGTGCAGGACCGTGATGGACAGCGCCATCGCGGTGAACACGGCCGCCCGGTCCTTGCGGTCGACGTCGGGAGGATCGGGACGGCGCGTGTCGGCTTCGGCGAGCCACTGCTCGGTCATCTGGACCATCTCGTCGAACAGCGTCGCGGCGGAGCCCTCCGCCAGCGCCCGCGCCAGATATCGCTGGTATGGCCCCAGCGCGGTCCGGGAGGCGGCAACGTAATTGATGTCGCCGGGCGCGGGGTCGGCCCGGACCTGGTCGTTGAGGCGCCGGACCACCTTGACCAGGTGAGCGTCGCACGCCTCGCGAAGCGCCTGCTTGGATCCGAAGTGGTGACGCACCAGGCCCGAGGACACACCGGCGGTCTCGGCGATCCCCCTGATCGTCGCCCGCTCGAACCCGTGCTCACCGAAGTGCAGCAGCGCCGCGTCCCTGATGCGAGCGCGAGCCGTGAGGTCTTCGGGGTCCGGTCCGGCCGTCGTCACTGCCACCTGTCCCTACACGTGCATATGGCTTACTATCCGAACGAATAGGAAGCTACACGCGTGTGTAGCCACTGTCCAGTGCGAAGGGTCGCTGTGGATGTCAGTGGCATAAGTCTCCGCGCCGACCGCCTTCCGGATCCGGCCAGGACCGGAGCCGCCGTCTCTGGTGCCGAAAACAAGGCCCAAGAGGGTCGGTGTCTCTTACTCTTTGATCGCCCACTGGCCTTTCTGGCCGGCGAGCCCGCCGTCCAGCGCGAACTGGAACGTCGCCGGGCGCCTGCGTCTCGGGGTCTCGAAGACGATGACGCCTGAAACGCTGTTGCCAGGTCCCAAGGCCGTCACCTGCTGCAATGTGTCCCCCTCGCGCACATCGGTGAAGAACGCCGGTCCGTGCCGCACGCCCCGGTCGTCGATCAGGAGGGCCCCTGCCGAGGGGGTGTCGCTGTAGGGGACCTCGCCCGTGTTGTCGAGCTCGACCTCCACCGCGACCAACACGCCGTTGTTTGGCGACATCATGGACGGGTCCTTGGGGGTGGCGTCCATGATGACCTTGTTAACCGTCACCGCCACCTCGAGCGCACGGTCCAGGCCCTTGAGCGGAATGGTGTCGCCGAGGGCTGCGGCGGGCTGGCGCGTGCTCGCCGGCTCTCGCCCGGCCTCTGGCCGAACCGATGACCGAACCTTTGGCTGAACCGATGGCCGAACCTCTGGCCCGATCGCTCTGCCGGGAAGAGTGGTCGCCGGGGCGGTGCCGATGACGGCCTGCGGCCTTCCAGAGTTGTCCGCCACGGCGACGATGGCCGCGTAGCCGCCGAACAGGACGATTACGGCAGTGCCTGCCAGGACCACAAGGACCCCGGGGTCGCGGCGCGCTTTCGTCGCGGCGGGGCCGTGCCGGCCTGAAGGGGGACCGTACGGTTCCGGGCGCGGCGGCGGCTCGCCGGGGCCTGCCGGCCACTGGCGTGAACCTTGCGGGCCCTGCTGTTGTCCCATCGTCTGGCTCCCGGAGCGGCGGTCTTCGTCGTCGGGTAAGACGCATGACGCGCCGTCAGGGGTTCGTGATAACGCGAGTTTCCTGATTACGGATGCCCACCGGTGGCGACTTCTTCGCCGCTCCCGGCAGATATCTCCGGCATCTTCTTCCCGACGAGGCGTGAGCCGGGGGTCAGGGCGTACTGCTGCCCCCCGGCTGCCCGGGATCGCCGGGCGGCGCCCGGAGGCACCGCGACGCTACTCCCAGGGGGCGGCGCCGTAGGAGCGGCAGTCGACGATCCGTCCGATGCCCTGGGCGTCGTAGACAACCTCGATGTCGACCGGATGGCCCAGCGTGCGGGCCGTCTGGCGCGCGAGCGCGCGGAGCCGCCTGCGTCCCATCCAGCCCAGGCTCTCGGCCGGGTTCTCCGTCTCCGGGACGCTCGTCCAGATGCTCGTGCCGCGTTGGCGCCTGAGCGGGTGGCCGCTCATCGCCAGCACCGAGCGGTGTACGGCCGGCACGCGCTGGACCACGATGCTCCATGGCCGCCACCGGGCGTAGGGATTCTCGAGGTTGTTGTGCAGCAGGACGTCGCACAGCCCGTCGAGCAGGCCGTTCCAGGTGCTGCCGTCGTGGAAGTGGGGGCCCGCGCCGAAGCCGTCGCCGGACGGGCTGCTCACCGACAGGGCGATGCGCACGGGCCCCTTCGTCCGCGCCCAGGCCTGCCGTAGTGCGGGCAGCATGCCGGAATCCTCCGCGTTGATCGCCGCCGCCGGGACCACGAAGCCGTACGCGACCGGAAGCCCCAGTCGCAGGGCCCTGGACAGCAGCGCCGCGCCGTCACCGACGAGCTCGGCGTCAAGCGATTCCGGCGCGCCCAGGGGGATGGCCATCGGTACGGCGGCGCGGTCCAGCGTGGGGTTGTGTGCGAGATCCCTCATCGCTCCTCCATCCAGGCGAGGTCATGGACCGACCATAGGCACGGACGCGCCGGCGGGGATCAGTCAGTCGACTGTGCTGGAGGCTGAACGGGAACGGAATGTCGCCACGCGGGACGCCGCGCGCGGCAGGGCATGCTTTCAGGCACGACTAGCGTTGCGGCATCCCAGCGTCGCTCAGAGGGGGAGCAGCGCCACGGCGGCCTCGCTCGTGAGCGGCAGGAAGGTGAAGCTCTCCTGCAGGTAGAGCCGCACGACCGCCTCGGTGTGGCTGTCGTAGCCGATGGAGATGTCCTGCCCGAGGTGGAGCGCGAAGTCGCCGCCCCGGGTGGTCAGCACGATGGCGCCGCTGATCGCCGGAGCCCAGATGATGTCGCCGCTTACTATCCGCCGGATGTGCTCCAGCACCGGGTAGCCGTGGTCGCTCGTCTCGCTGACCCCGGTGTACGCGTCGGCGCTCAGCAGCACACTGTACGGACCGTCCACGCCGGCCATCCGGAGCCGGCTGACGGCCTGCGCGATGGCGTCCGGGTACTTCGTGATGTCGCCGGGCAGCGCCAGGGCCTCGTCGCCGCTGCTCTGCCTGATGCCCACGATGCCGCCGGAGAGATAGCCCTCGAAGATGGCCTGGTCCTCGGCCAGGGCCATCGCGCGGGCGGCGTCTTTGACCGGCTGCCAGTCGGAGTCGCCCGATCCGCGCTCGACGTCGTCGATCGCGTCGCGGCTCAAGGTGAACGGGCGGCGCAGCTCGACGACGTGGGCCGCGTCACGCTGCCGGGCGATGATGCCGTCTGCGGGGGCGTCGATCGGGCGCAGGTGACCGGTCCCGACGGCGGCCAGGGACGGGCCCGAGGGGCCGACGACGTCCACGACCCGCCGCCCGGCGAGATGACGCTTGAAGGTGCGGCTCGCCTCCTCCTCGATCTGGGCCCAGGCGGCGTCCGAGATCGGCGCCAGTTCGCGGTGCAGGTTGTTCATGTCTGCGGGACTCCCTTCAAGGTTCCGACACCCAGCGAGCCGTCGTTCGCCGCAGTGGTGCTTGTGGTGTTCTCGGCGAGCCCCGCCGTCGCGGGCGCCCCCTCCTCGGCCGCGCTTCCGGCCGTGTCCTCCTCGGCGAGGCTCTTCAGCAGCGGGACGGACGGCACGAAGAACAGCGATCCGGTGACCGGCCGGGAGAAGTCGAGGATCCGGTCGTAGTTGCCGGGAGGCCGGCCGACGAACATGTTGTCGAGCATCTTCTCGATCGTGGCCGGCGACTTCGCGTAGCCGATGAAGTAGGTGCCGAACTCGCCCTGGGTGACGTTGCCGAACGGCATGTTGTCACGGAGGATCCGCATCTCGCGGCCGTCCTCGGTGATCGTCGTGAGCGCGCTGTGCGCCCAGGTCGGCTTCACCGTGTCGTCCAGCTCGATGTTGGTCAGCTTGGTCCGTCCGATGACGTGCTCCTGCGCCTCCGTGGACAGGGAGTTCCACGCGGTCATGTCGTGCAGGTACTTCTGCACGATGACATAGCTGCTCCCCGCGAACGCCGGATCTTCCTCCCCGATCAGCACGGCCTCGGGGACATCCCCTCCGGTCGGATTCTCCGTACCGTCCACGAAGCCGAGCAGGTCGCGGTCGTCGAAGTAGCGGAAGCCGTGGACCTCGTCGACCCCGGACACGGCCCCGGAGATCCGGTCAAGGAGCTGGGAGGCGAGCTCGAAGCAGAGGTCCATCCGCTTGGCGCGCAGGTGGAACAGCAGGTCGCCGGGGGTCGACGGGGCGTGGTGGACGCCGTGGATCTCCCGGAACGGGTGCAGCTCGGCCGGGCGGGGGACCTCGAACAGCCGGTCCCAGGCGTCGGCTCCGAAGCCGACGACGCACGACAGCCGCGCTTCGATGTCGCGGAAGGACACCGACCGGACGAGCCCGGGAAGGTCGGCGCACAGGTCACGCACGGTCGCGCGACTGTCCTCGTCAGGGTTCACGGTCACGATGATGAAGATCGCGTTGCGGCTGAGCGGCGCGATGACGGCCTGCAGAGCCTGGTCGGGCGACGTGCCGACGCTGGGCAGGCTCATGAGATCCCCCCTGTGAGATGCCGTGTGAGATGCCGTGTGAGATGCCGGCGGTGCTGCATCGCCGACCCTATCGTCACCAGGTTTTCGGCCTTTGGTCCGGTACGGAGTCCCTCATGGAGAAGGTCCGGTCTGGCGGTGTCCAGGGAGATTGCCACGGAGATCTGCCGGCGTCACCCAGCCGGATGGTCAGGCTCGGCGTCGTCCAGGGCGAAGCTCAGGTAGCGGTCGGACGAACGGCGAACCGCCTCGGCGCCGTCGGTGTCCACGATGTGCCGCCACCACGCTCCGTAAACACGGCCGAAGGCGTACGGCTCCAGCAACGAGAGGGCGCGCCGGACGGTCCTCGGGCGCTCGGGAATGTAGTTCGGATAGCTGTACATGAAGCTGACCCAGCGGCGGTCCTTCACGACCTGGAAGATGTCCCCCGAGAACAGGGCGCCTTCCCGGCCGTCGCGCCAGTGCATCACCTGTCCGCCCGCGAAGTGCACCCCGGCGTTGATCAGGGTGAGGCCGTCCGCGATCTCCAGGGTGTCGCCCTCCCAGAACACGACCGAGTCGTCATGCCGCGCCACCCATTGCCGGTCGGCGGCGTGGATGTAGATCGGCGCGTCGAACGCGTGCGCCCAGTCGACCATGCTGCCGTAGAAGTGGGGGTGGCTGATCGCGATGGCCCGGATCCCGCCGAGCTCCCTGACCTGCCGGATCACGTCGTCGTCGAGGTGGGTGACCATGTCCCACAGGACGTTGCCCGACGGCGTGCGCACCAGCAGCGCCCGCTGGCCGATGGCGGTCGGAGGCTCCGTGCCGACGCCGACTACTCCCGGTCCCTCGTCCTCGATCCTGGCTCGGTGGCCGGCCTCGCGCAGCTCGTTGAGGGTCGTCCAGCGCTGACCGTCCCAGCCGACGTACTGCCGCTCGTCCTCACATATCGGGCAGTTGTCGCGGCTTGCGCCGTACTGGACCCCGCATGTCACGCAGATGGGCAGATCGTTCATGCGTCTTTCCCCCTGACGTGGTTTTCCGGTGATCGTCAACAACCTATCAAGTTGACCAAGAACGGCTTGGGGAGACCATTACGGCCATGGCATTGTGTGCCTGACTTGTCACGCTATGTAATCACAAGGGCGACTGAGCCAGACCTACCCCGGCTCGAAGGAGTGACAATGACGTTCACAGCCATGCAACCCACCTACATGCCCGCCCCCGTGGGATACGCCGCTCAGCAGCAGTTCGCACCCCAGCATCAACCTCTCCAACCGCCGCTCTACGCCCAGCCGTTCGCTCAGTCATACGGCCAGCCGCAGGTCGGCCAGCCGTACGCCCAGCAACCGGGACAGGCGTACGGCCAGCAGATTTCGCAGGTGCCGGGTCAGCAGCAGGTGTCGCCACTCGGGCAGGCGATCCAGCAGGAGGAGCAGATCCTGCCTCAGGAGCACCTGCTCAGCCCGCTGAGCTTCTGGAACAAGCTCGCGCGGTATGGCGTCAGGTATGGCGCTCCGGCCGTCAGGCAGATCCTGGACAACGTCCAGTGCCAGCACCAGCTTCAGCTCCAGCAGGCTCAGCAGTACGCCATGCAACTGCCGCAGCACCTCGTGCAGCAGTTGGGCATGCAGGTCCCGCAGTTGGTGGGTCAGCAGGCGATGGGCGCGCAGCCGGCGTTCCCGACCGCGGTGAACGATGTTCAGCAGGAGGAGCAGATCCTCCCGCAGGAGCACCTGGTGAGCCCGCTGACGTTCTGGGCCAAGATCGCTCGCCTTGGCGTCCGGTACGGCGCTCCGACCGCCCGCCAGATCCTGGAGAACGTCCAGTACGTCCACCAGATCCAGCAGCAGGTCGCCCAGCAGATCCCGCAGCACGGCGGCCAGATCGGTCAGCAGTACGGTCAGCTCGGCCATCTGAACCACCTGGCCCAGCAGTACGGCCCGCAGCTCAACCACCTGGCTCAGCAGTATGGGCAGCAGGTTGGCCAGCTCGGGCAGGTCAACCACCTCGGGCAGCTCGGGCAGCTCGGGCAGCACGGGCAGCTCCAGCAACTGGGGCAGCTCGGCCAGATGTACGGCCCGCAGGTTGCCCAGGCGTACGGCCAGCACCCCGGTCAGGTCGGTCAGGTCGGTCAGGTCGGGCAGCTCGGTCAGATCGGCCAGCAGTACGGTCCGCAGCTCAACCACCTCAACCACCTCGCCCAGCTTGGGCAGCTCGGGCAGGCCAACCACCTTGGGCAAGTCGGCCAGATGTACGGCCCGCAGGTTGCCCAGGCGTACGGCCAGCACCCCGGCCAAGTCGGTCAGGTCGGTCAGGTCGGTCAGGTCGGGCAGCTCGGCCAGCAGCACGGTCCGCAGCTCGGTCTGCTGGGCCAGCTGTATGGCCAGCTCGGGCAGCAGTACGGCCAGCAGCCGTTCTCGGCCGCCCAGGGCCAGATGACCCAGCAGGTCGGCCAGGCCCACCAGCAGGCCCCGTATCAGCAGGCTGCCTATCAGCAGGCTCCGGTGCCGGCCGGCGCCGGGCTCTGAGCGGAGGCGCGTGGTGGACCCGACGGGTGAGCGGCCACCGGGACCCGGTGCCATCCCGGACGGAGCCGGCGTGGACGCCAATCCCGCCATGGGACCGGTGACCGGTCCGTCGGCTGGCCTGGCTGGCCTGGCTGGCGTGGCTGGCCCTGCGGTTGGCCTCGCGGTCAATCCGGCGCTCGGTCCGGCGCTCAATCCGGGGCTCAATCCGGGGCTCAATCCGGGGCTCGGTCCGGGGCTTGGTCCCGGGGCCGGCCTGGCGGGGAGTCCGGCGGCCGGCCCCGCGGTCGGCCTGATGGTGAGTCCGGCGGTCGGCCTGGCGGGCAGCCCGGCGATGGGCCCCACGATGGGCCCCACGATGGGCCCCACGATGGGCCCCACGATGGGACCGGCAATGGCAGCGGCGATGGGACCGGCGATGGGGCCGGTCCCCGGGCAGCCCGGGCAGCCCGGGCAGCCCGAGCAGCCCGGGCCGCTCGGCCCGCTGCAGGCGCAGTGCGCGGTGACCCTACAGCAGCTGTACGGCTGGCTGCAGGCGTCGCTCCCGCAGGCGCCGCGGATCGCCGGGGTCATCCCGCTGCTCGTCCAGGCGGTGCAGATGTACCGGATCGGCCGGCATGAGGAGTGCATGGCCCAGATCCAGTTCGTCCTGAGCATCGTCGACGGCGCCTGCGGCGGCGGTGACAGCACGAGCGGCGACGCCAGGACGAGCACCGGCGGTGACGGCAACGGCGCCGTCAACGCCGGGCGGCCCAGCGGCCCACCACTGTGACTCGCTCACAGAGCGCCCGGACCGGTCGGTGGCCGGTCCGGGCCCCTGCCGTACTGATCGGAAGGATCGTAAGCGGAGGACGGCCCGGCGTTCGCCCCCTTGCCGCCGTTCGCCGGCGATGCTGTGGGCCGCCGGTGACGATTGAGCCCGATTCCTCGTCGAGCCTGCGGGCGCGGCCAGCGAGACCAGCGTGAGCTGGGGAGAGTCGAGACGGTAGTGACCAGCAACGAGAAGCCCAGGAACGAAACCGAGGAGCCCCGCACGCCCGCCCCCAACCGGGCGAGGCAGACACCGCGGCAGGGACCGCAGGTTGTGGAGCCCCGTCCTCGGCGCTACATGGTCGCGGCGCTGCCCGAGCCGTACCTCGCGGCCATTGGTGTGGGCGGGCCGGCTCTCGACGGGGGCGCCGTGCACAGGCTGCTGGAGGACGACCCCGAGGTGCGCGTGCACCGCCTCATTCCGGCGCGGGCGGGGAACGGGTTCCCCGCCGTCGTGGTCGTGGACATGTCCGCCCAGCACGCGCTTGACCTGCGGCGACGCCTGCCCCAGGTGCACATCGAACGGGACCGGCTGCTCACCTGCACCGAAGTGCCCATGGCGCCCCGGAAGCGGCGGGCCGCGGCGGCCGTCCTGCCTGTGGGGCTCGAGAGCACCTTCACCTTCCTGGTCCGGGACGCCGAGGGCAAGCCGGTTCCGGCGGCGACCGTGTTCGTCACCGGGTACGGCTGGCCGGCCCAGGCCGTGACGGGAGCCGACGGCCGCGCGACGGTCACGATGGTGGGGGAGACGCCGGAGTCCATCGCCGGTGTGGTGGTCAAACCGCGCTCGGGCTACTGGAGTCGCAGGCTCGACCGGCCGGCCCTGTCGACGACCAGGGACAACCTGATCGAGCTCACGGAGCTGTCGGACACGTTCGAGGGCTTTCCCGGCCGGCAGGTCTTCGGCTGGGGTCAGCAGGCGATGAGCCTCGACCGGCTGCCTCCGACCTTCCGCGGCACCGGAGTCAAGATCGCCATCGTGGACTCGGGGACGGCCACGGACCATCCCGATCTGCTCGGCCGGGTGACGGCCGGAATCGATCTGGTGGGACGCAACCCTGACGGCTGGGCGGTGGACACGACCTCCCACGGCTCGCCCTGCGCGGGGATCATCAGCGGTGCGGACAACGGCCGGGGCGTCGTCGGTTTCGCAGTCGAGGCTGAGGTCCACGCCTGCAAGATCTTCCCTGGAGGCCGGTTCAGCGATCTCATCGAGGCGCTCGACTACTGCATCGAGCAGGCGATCGACATCGTGAACCTCAGCCTGGGAAGCAGGCGTCCCTCCCAGCTCGTCGCCGCCAAGATCGACCAGGCCCGCGACGCGGGGGTGGCCTGCGTCGTCGCCGCGGGCAACGACGGCGGTCCGGTCGGCTTCCCCGGCAACCTGCCGAGCGTCCTCACCGTGGCGGCCATCGGCAAGGCCGACGCCTTTCCGGTCGGTTCGTCGCACGCCGCGGAGATCCTGCGGCCATGGACCGGTGAGGGATACTTCTCGGCCCGGTTCAGCTGCCATGGGCCCGAGGTCGACGTCTGCGCGCCCGGCGTGGCCGTGCTGTCCGCCGTTCCACCGGACTCCTACGCCGCCTTGGACGGCACGTCCATGGCCGCCCCGCACGTCTCCGGTCTGGCGGCCCTCGTGCTGGCGCACCATGGCGACTTCAGGAACGGCTACAGCGGGCGCGACGCCCGCCGGGTGGACCGCCTGTTCCAGATCATCAAGTCGAGCTGTATCGCTCTGGACCTGGGTGACCCGTACCGCACGGGAGCGGGCCTGCCGAACGCGGTGCTCGCCCTCGCGCCGGCGCTGGCGCACGTCGCGCCGCAAGCCGGTGAGGTGCAGGGTCTGCTCGGCCAGCTCACCGCCGAGATGCTCTGGGCCGGGCTGATCGTTCCGGCCGCGCATCCGGGGCAGGGGCAGGCCGCCGCGGGAGGGCAGTCCTCGGGTAGCGGCCCGATCAACGGACACGGTTACGCCTCTGGGAACGGCCCTGTCTCCGCGCACGGTTACGCCTCCGCACACGGCCCTGTCTCCGGGTACGGGGCTGCCTCGGGAAATGGGCCGGTCCTGGGAAACGGGCCCCTTCCCGGGGCCGAACCCGTGCCCGGGAGCGGCGTGGTGGGAGCCGCGAACGGCATGCTGATCGGGAACGTCACCGCGCCCCCCAACGGCATGATTCCGGGGAATGGGGCGGTGGCCGGGCACAACATGGTGATCGGTGACGGCGTGATGATGGCGAACGGCGTGGTCCCCGGGTACGGCGTGGTCTTCCCGTACGGCATGGCCGCCGGGCACGGCATGGGCTTTGAGTACGGTGTGCTCCCAGGACAGGGCATGGTCTCGGGGTACGGGATGGTTTCCGGGTACGGCCTGGCCGGTGGGCAGGGCATCGTGCAGCCGGGCGGAATGGTGCAGGCGGACGGCATGGTGCAGGCGGACGGCATGGTGGCCGGGAACGGCGTGCCGCCGGGAGGCCCGCTCGCCTGGCTCGCCGAGGAGATGCGCGCCGCCGGGCTCTTCATCGACCAACAGGGCACCGACCTGATCGACTGAAGGTCCGCCATGGGCAGCGGACTGCCGGTGTACTCCCCGATGCTGGCGCAGCTCGGGACGATGCCGGAGCCCGATGATTGCTACGCCCACGAGATGAAGTGGGACGGCGTCAGGGCGCTGGCCTACATCGAGGGCGGCAGGCTCCGGCTGATCTCCAGGAACGCCAAGGACATCACCGCGGCGTACCCGGAGACGCTCGGGCTCGCCAGAGCCGTGGGCGGCCACGATCTCGTGCTCGACGGGGAGATCGTGGCGTTCGACGAGCGGGGCAGGCCGTCGTTCGAGGCGTTGCAGCCGCGGATGCACCAGCGGCACGAGGTGAAGATCGCTCAGCTGATGACGACGGTGCCGGTTACTTTCCTGCTGTTCGACGTGCTGCACGTGAACGCGGCGTCCTCGATCGCCATGCCGTACACCGCTCGCCGCGGCCTCCTGGAGCAGCTCGTGGAGAGGGGAGCGCACTGGGACGTCCCGCCGTACTACCGGGACGGTGGCGTCCACGCCCTCGCCGAGTCGCGCCGGCTGGGCTTCGAGGGAGTGGTCGCCAAGCGGCTGACCTCGCCGTACCGGCCCGGCAGGCGGTCTCCGGACTGGGTGAAGGTCAAGAACTTCCGCACCCAGGAGGTCGTCGTGGGCGGCTGGAAACCCGGGGAGGGACGCCGCCGCGGCATGATCGGGTCGCTGCTCGTGGGCGTGTACGACCAGGGTCGCTTCCGCTACGCGGGGAGTGTCGGGACGGGATTCACCGAGGCGACCCTTCGCGACCTGGCCGAACGGCTCGCGTCGCTGGAGCGGGACACGCCGCCCTACGACGAGGAGCCGCCACGAGAGGAGGCCCGGGGCGCGCACTGGGTGGAGCCCGTCCTCGTGGGCGAGGTCCAGTACGCCGAATGGACCGGCGAGCACCGGCTCCGCCATCCCTCGTGGCGGGGAATCCGCGAGGACAAGGCCCCGGAGGAGGTCACCCGTGAGGAGTGACTTCTGGGACTCGTACGCGGTCTCCCCGGCCCCGCGCAGCGGTCAGCCGGAGCCCGGCGACTCGTCGCCACCGAGCCCGGCGACGTCAGTCCGAGCCTGGCGACGTCAGTCCGCGCCCGGCGACTTGTCACCCCCGAGCCCGGCCACGTCAGCCCGAGCCAAAGATGTCAGCCCCAGCCCGGCGACCGCGCTCCGAGTCTCACGACCCCCAGCCTGCCGGCTCACCCGCCCTCGGGGCCGGTCCGGGCGGCACGACCGGGGTCGTCTGCCGTCGATCGTGTCCCGGGGGTCAGTGCGTCTCGTACGCCGGTCCGGCCATCTGGGCGACGTCCTCCGCGCCGTCGCCGATCAGCTTGGCCGACATGTCGGAAAGAGCGCGCCCCGCCGCCAGTTCGTCGCCGATCTCCGGGACCGGCCGGTCAGACGGGTTCCGGCGGGCGTGGCCGACGCTCTCGTGCCTCCTGCCCGCCCCCGTGTACAGCACGGCGGTCGCGGTGGTGACGTCGTCGTTGTCGTCCTCGTTGAGGAAGATCTCCACAGTCCATCGTTTGGTCTTCATGACGAACACCTCCCGGCATCCAGCATCCCTCCGGCGATCGGGCCGCTGGAAGGGACTTTCGACCCGGTACGGCCTGCCGTAGGTAAGAGCCGCCTTTGGGCCGCGGAGCTCGGGACCTCCGGCCCTGGGAAACCCTTTCGGCGGCAAGGTCCCATGGGGAAAAGGAGGAAGCCATGACCGATCCGATCATCGTGGGCACGGACGGCTCGCCCAACGCGCTGGCCGCAGCCGAGTGGGCCGCGGACGACGCGGCCCGCCGGGGGCGCCCGTTGCGCCTGGTCTCCGTTGTCGACCGCTGGGCGTACGGCATCGCGAAGTTCCCGTCGTACGAAGGTGATCCGCTGGCCACGCACGCCGAGCGCGCGCTGGCCCAGGCCGAGGCGGTCGTGCGCAGGCGTCAGCCCGGCGTGACGGTCAGTGCGGAGATCATCGAGGGCCTGCCGGCCAAGGTCCTTCGTGACAAGGCCAAAGGGGCGACCGAGGTCGTCCTGGGCAGCAGGGGGCTGGGAGGCTTCGCCGGGATCGTGGTCGGCTCGGTCAGCACGCACGTGGCCGGTCAGGCCCACGGCCCGGTTGTGGTCGTACGCCCCGGATGGGAGGACACGCACGGGGAGGTCGTCGTGGGCATCGACGACTCCGACGAATGCGAGCCCGCCGTGGCGTACGCGTTCGAGGAGGCCAGGCTCCGCGGAAGCGCGCTTCGCGCGATCTTCGCGTGGCAGTTCCCCGTGCACGCCTTCGCGACCGAGATCACCTACGACATGGACGAGGTCCGGGACGCCCAGCAACGGGCCGCAACCCAGAAGATCGACGTGTGGCGGAGCGACTACCCCGACGTGCCCGTGACGGAGGACGTCCTGTTCGCGCATCCGGTCGACGCGCTCACCGACGCGTCGAGCAAGGCCGACCTGCTCGTGGTCGGGTCCCACGGCCGCGGCGCCCTGGGATCCGTCGTGCTCGGCTCCGTCAGCCGCGCCGTCCTGCACCACGCCCACTGCCCGGTCGCCGTCGTCCGCTCCTGACCCGGTTCCGGCCCGCCGGGCACAGTGACAACACGACAACACGCACAGTGAGAGACGCCCCTGCCATGAGGTTTCGCGTCATCGCGCGCCCGATCGGCCGCCTCGAAGCCCAAGCCGGGCCCGCCCCGGCCGGACGGGCCCGTCTTGAAGGGGGGAGCTCAGCTCTCCGTGCCCGGCTGGCTGCCGGACTGGTCGGAGGGCAGGTCGCCATACTGCTCGCCATACTGCGCGGAGGACTCGGCCGGCTGCTCGCCGAACTCCGCTGACCCCTCTGCCGGCCGGCCGGCGAACTCGGCCGTCTCCTCAGCCCTCTCCCCGGGCTGCTGGACCTGCTGCTCGCCAAGCTGCGCCTGCTCGCCGGGCCTCTCGACGCGGATCCGCCGGCCCTCTTCCTCCTCGGCGGTGAGCTGCACCATGACTTCGAGAATTCCCTGGTCATAGGTGGCCTTGATGTTCCGCTCGTCCGCGTTGGGCGGCAGCGGGATGGAGCGGGTGAACGCGCCGTACCGGAACTCGGTCCGATACGCGTGCCGCTCCTCGTGACGCCGCTCGGCGTGGATGGTCAGAACGCCGTTGGCCACAGTGATCTCAAGGTCCTTCTCGGGGTCGATCCCGGGGAGTTCGGCACGCAGGACGTACCGGCCCTCCTTGACGTAGTCCTCGAACCGGATCGGCTGTCCTGTCACCGGCCGCAGCGCGGCGAGCGGTGCCTCCAGCCAGTCGAAGAGTTCGGGAACGAGCCCTCTCGATTCCCGCCGCATCGGTACGCTCATAAGCCCTACCTCCGTCTTCTCTTGACCTACGCCTCCATCACATCGCCATACGGCATGAGGCACATGAGTCGGAGGTCCCTTGTGTCAGGGCCGTTCGGCCACTGTGCGGGCCTGCTCCGCCGGGATGTCATGAATTCGCAGACCTACCCCGGAGGAGATCGATCATGGCCGGACTCATCGTGGCCGCCGTAGACGGATCCAGGCCCGCTCTGGCCGCAGTCGACTGGGCCGCCGACGACGCCCACAGGAGAGGCGCCAGGCTCAGGATCGTCCACGTGCGGGAGCCGTGGGCCAACGAGCACCCCTTCCACGGCGTCGAGGGCTTCGGCGAGTCGCTGACCGAGCACTGCGAGGGCGTGCTGGCCCTGGCCGCTGACCGGGCCCGGCAGCGCGCGCCCGGCCTCGACGTGACCACGGGCCTCGTCACGGGAGCCGTCATCGAACGTCTCATGACCGAGTCCGCGCGGGCCGGCGTCACGGTCCTCGGGAGCCGGGGCATGGGCGGCTTCGCGGGGCTCGTCCTCGGATCCGTCGGACTGGGACTCGCCACGCACGCGGTCGCTCCCCTGGTCGTCGTCCGGAGAACCCAGCAGACCGTGTACGGCGAGGTCGTCGTCGGCTTCGACGGATCTCCCCATTCCGAGGCGGCCGTGGACTTCGCGTTCGAGGAGGCCAGGCTGCGGCAGGCCCGCGTGCGCGCGGTGTACGCCTGGGACATCCCGATGTTCTCGCCCTTCGCCGTCGGCTACACGCGGGAGATGGGGGAGATCTTCGACCGGGAGTCGAGTGCGGCGGGGCAGCGGCTGGCTCCGTGGCGTGACAAACATCCCGACGTCCCGCTGGTCGAGTCGGCCGTCTGCGGGCACCCGATCCCCGCCCTGGCGGACGCCTCGCGGACCGCCGACCTGGTCGTCGTGGGGTCGAGGGGGCGTGGCGGGTTCGGCGGAGCGCTGCTCGGCTCGGTCAGCCACGGCGTCCTCTACCGGGCGCACTGCCCCGTCGCGATCGTCCGGCCAGGCGAAACAGGGCGATGACCGGTCTGGCGGGTTGTGGGAGCCGGCCTCCCGCCTGTCGAAGGAGATGAGTGTCATGGCACGAGTGCTCGTGGCGTACGGCTCGAAGAGAGGCTCGACGGCGGAGATCGCCGAGTGGATAGGCGCGGCGTTACGGGAGGAAGGCCACCAGGTGGACGTGCTCTCGGCGGATGCGGCGGTCGACGCGCGTGGCTACGACGCCGTGATACTCGGCGGCGCGGTCTACATGGGCTCCTGGCACAGGGACGCCCGGCGGTTCGCCCGCCGCCACGAGAAGACGCTTCAGTCGTCGTCGGTCTGGATGTTCAGCAGCGGTCCCCTCGACCGTTCCGCCGAGGAGAAGGACATCCCTCCGGTGCGGAAGGCGGCCAAGTGGATGGCCCGGCTGGGCGCCATCGGCCACATGACCTTCGGAGGCCGCCTCGCGGCGGACGCGCGGGGATTCCCCGCCTCCGCCATGGCACGGACGATGGCCGGCGACTTCCGCAACCCCGAACAGGTCCGGGCCTGGGCCAAGTCCGTCGCCGGCCAGCTCGGGTAGGTCATGCCTGACGAAGTCCGCCGGCCGCCGCGTATGCCGCCTTATCCATACGCCGATGGGAAGGGGGTTGACTGGCGGGGATCGTGTCGCCACGGTGTTCGAGTCCGATGGCTGGGAGTCCCGATGGTTCGTCGTAGCGGAGGGTCGCGATGAGGTTCGTGCGCGAGAACGAGATCAAAGTCAGCAGGCCGGGACCGGACAGGTTCACGGACGGTGTCTGGGAGGCCCCCGCTCTCGAGGCGGTTCAGCCGGACGGCCTGCGGGCCCAGCGCTTCTCCTATGACCCCGAGGCGCGCTCCGGCTGGCATACGCACGACGGGGAGCAGGCGCTGTACGTGCTGTCAGGACGAGGTGTCATCACGCGATGGGGCGAAAGCAGGGGAACCGAGGTGGGCCCCGGGGACTGGATCCACGTGCAGCCCGGAGAGAAGCACTGGCACGGCGCCGTCGCCGACGACACCCTCGTCCACATCGCCGTCACGGCGAGCGGAAAGACCCACTGGCACGGGCCCGTGTCCGACGAGGAGTACCGCTCCAGCCTCGAATAGTCCCCCGTAGGCGGGCCGCGGTGCGGTGTCGGTGGGCCCGTAGGGGAGCCAGAACCGCGGCGGAGGCAACAATTCCCCCATCGCTGTTCCAGAACTCGGTATGAGCACGCATGCCGCGACCGCCCGCCGGGACGCTGCCGTAGTGGGCAGCCGCTCTGGGCGGCTGGGGAGTTCCGGGGGAAGACGTGAAGCTGTCACAGGTCAGGCCGGCCCTGCTGTCAGCGGCAGTCGCGGTCGCCGTGCTCGGATCGGCGGTGGCCGGATGCGGTGATCAGGGCGGCGGCGCAGGCCAGAAGGTGAACAAGGCTCGACCGAGCACAACACAGAGCGCCGGCCCGGCCAAGAGCGGAGCGGCTCAGGTGCGCAAGGTCTCGGCCAACACCGCGAGCGAGGCGGAGATCGCGGCGGCTCTCAAGGCCGCGAAGGTGCCCAACCCCGGCCGGTGGGCGGATGAGGTGATCGAATATCGACTGTATCCGGCGAACGATCCGACGTTGGCCAAACTGCGGCGGAACCTCGCCAAATACCACCCCGGGGAAGACACGCTGGCAAAGATCATCTCAGCCCTGAAGCCCTGAGGGGTGCGCGTAGCCGTCACATCCGGGACGAGGCCGTGAGAACCGTACGGGGGGATGACGCCCAGCGCCTGGTGCGCCTGGGCCTTGTCGCGCTCACCGTCGTCGACATCGTGGGGACCGCCTTCGAGCTGGCCACTGAGCGACACTGGCGGACCGCCGTGCAACTCGTCCCCTGGGGCGCGCTCGTCCTGCTCGCCCTCACCGTCGCGCTCTACGGTTCGCGGCGCCGCCGAGGGGTCATCGCGTGGATTCGCGGGCTGGCGGGGGTCGTCCTGCTGCTCTCACTCTTCGGGATCTACGAGCACGTGTCGGCCAACTACGCCGCGGGGCCGCTGGACCAGCGGTACGCCACCACATGGGACGCCCTGCCCTGGACCACCCGCTGGTGGTACGCGCTCACCAAGACCGTCGGGCCGTCTCCGCCTCTCGCCCCGGCGACGCTGGCGCAGGCTGCGATCCTCATGCTGCTGGCCACCGTCGGGGAGCGGGGACCCGGGCACGGGCCGGAATGAGCCGCCTGGGGAGGCCGGGGCCGAGCTCCACCGGTCCGTCAGCCGGTGACGATGATGAGGTCGGCGCGTGAGCGGACGTCGTCCGAGGCGTAGTAGCGCTCCTCCTGGGCCGCCCAGCGCGACCAGTGGGGAACGTAGAGGTCGCCGTCACGTGCCAGCGCCCGCTTCCTGCGCACGTCGCCGTCCGCCTCGAGCCACACAAGCCCGCTCAGGTACGGCGAAGCCCGGCCCGCGCCGGAACCGACGCCCTCGATGACGAGCGCGCCGGTGTGGGGCAGCTCGTGCCACTCGGCGTACCGGTCGCGGTCCCAGTCGTAGCGGCGCCAGCGTGCCGTCCGGCCCCGCGCGAGCGGCTGGAGCACCCATTCCAGCAGGGCGTCCATCCCGGGAAGAAGGCCGTCCCACCCGTCGTAGAGGTCGTCCATCCGGATCACCGGCGCGGGCAGCTCGGCCGCGACGGCCGCGGCGAGGGTCGATTTGCCGGCTCCCGAGCGTCCCTCTATGGCGAGGACCCGGGTGTCCCCGGCTCGGGCGGGACGGTCCGTGAGCCACGCCGCGATCTCGGCGGCTCGCGCGTTCACCACCGGCACGTCCCACTTCGGCTCACGACGGGGTCACCCGGCTGCGAGGGGATCCGCGGCGGAGCACCCGAGGTGGGCGAAGCCGGACGCCCCTTGACGGGGGCCCGCGCCCACCCGGGGCCGTCGACGTGAGAAGACGCCGTTAGACGCCCGCGCGGGACGGACGACGGATGCCGTGCTCGGCTGCCTGCTCCTCCCACTCCGCGGTCTCGCGCCCCTTCTCGACGTGGGTCTCCTCGATGCGAAGGGCGACCCCCATGGCGAAGAACGTCGGCGCCCACTCGCCCACGAAGAGGGCCCAGCGGTCCGCCCGGTCCAGCCCGGCCGACTCGTACTCCTTGGAGACGAACCACGAAGCGACTGAGAGGCCGATCGAGGCCATGCCGGCCATGTACATCATGTTGGAGCGTAGCCCCATCCGATGAAGGGTGCTGATCATTTCGTCCCCCTTGTGGTGATTTCTCCCCTTTTATCGATACCCGGCGACCATGTCGTAACACGCCAAGGAGCAGCATGATCAAGCGCATAATCCCGGGTGGAGGGGTAGCGTGATCGCCGGACCCCTGGAGCAGTCGAGGAAGCCGAGGAAGTCATGGAAGTGCTGGGCATCGACATCGGCGGCTCGGGGATCAAGGGCGCTACGGTGGACACCGTCGCGGGCCGGCTCACGCGAGAGCGCTTCCGCATCCCCACCCCGGTCCCGTCGTCTCCCGCGGCCGTCGCCGAGACCGTCAAGCTGATCATGGAGCACTTCTCGTGGAGTGGTCCCGTCGGTGTGACCTACCCGGGCGTGGTGCGGGACGGGGTGATCCGGACGGCCGCCAACGTGGATCGCTCCTGGATCGGCGTCAAGACGAGCGAACTGTTCGGCGAGGGCGTCGCAGTGCTCAACGACGCCGACGCGGCGGGCATCGCCGAGGTCGCCTTCGGCGCCGGGCGCGGCCATGCGGGGGTCGTGCTGATGCTGACCTTCGGCACCGGCATCGGCAGCGCGCTGTTCACCGGCGGCAGGCTGGTGCCCAACACCGAGTTCGGCCACGTGGAGATCCGCGGCAAGGAGGCCGAGCACCGGGCGTCCGACCACGCGCGGGAGGCCCATGACCTGAGCTGGGAGAAGTGGGCCGCCCACGTGGAGGAGTACCTCGTCCACATGCGCGACCTGCTGTGGCCCAGCCTCATCATCGTCGGAGGCGGCGTCAGCAAGAAGGCGGACAGGTTCCTGCCGCTGATCGACCTCGGTGACACCCCGGTCGTGCCGGCCGTACTGCTGAACGAGGCCGGGATCATCGGCGCCGCCATGGCCGCGGCGGCCGGGCACCCGGCTCCGGCGAGCTGAGCCCTGTCTCCCGCGAAACGGACCGTCGGAGCGGACGGCTCCCGAGCGGCACGAGCACCGACCCCCAGCGGCAGCCGTACGGCATCAGCGCCGAGCGCGTCGACGACCATAGTCTCCGGTTCTATTTCGGCCAACTCTGGTAATACCCCTTTTCCCTACTTGAACAGCATGGAATGTTCGTGTCACGATGGCGTCATGACTTCATGGCGAGGACTGACCGAGCGTCGTCACATCGATCTGCTCCGCGTCTGCGGCGCCGCCTGTTGATCGCCGGCTCCACCCCAACCCGGCAGACCGTCATCAGGCAAGGAGAATCGCGAATGTCCCATGTCATCGACTTCGCCGCACGCCAGCGAGAGCAGGGTCACGAGAAGGGCCGCAGTCCGGGTGGCGAGCTGCCGCCGATCGAGGAGGGGACCGTGCTCAGCGTGCTGCCGATCCCCGGAGTCGACGCCGCGCTCGTGATCGTCGGGCACATGGTGCCGATGGAGGGCGGACGGCAGGCGCTCGAAGCCGTCCAGCTCTCGCAGGCGGCCCAGATCGTCCAATCCGCCCAGTTCACAGAGTCCTCCTCCCCGAGCGTTCCGCACGCCCAGGCCGTACGGCAGGGCGAGCGCGGGCAGAGCGTGCACCTGCGGCAGGCCCGGCCGGCCGCCCCGGCGGAGGACGTGGTCATCGACCGCGCGGCACGCGTGGTGCGGGTGGACGGAGAGGAGATCGAACTGACCTTCAGGGAGTTCGAGCTGCTCGACTACCTGTCCTCCGCTCCGGGCCGGGTCTTCAACCGCCGCCAGCTCATGGCGGCGGTGTGGGATCGGTACGGCGACGAGGGCGTGCGGACGGTCGACGTCCACGTGCTCCGGCTGCGCCGCAAGCTGGGCCGCCACGCCGACCGGGTCGTGACGGTGCGGAACGTCGGCTACAAGTACCAGCCGCCGCGCGGATAACCGTCGGGGCGTGATTGGAGGGCGGCGACGGGCGGGGGCCGTCACCGGGGAAGTGCCTGAGCCCGGGGCGGCGCCGGAGAGGGGCGCGCCCCCGGCCGCCCCGGCCGTCCCTACCGGCCGCACGGGTCAAACGATCTTGATGTTCGAAAACGGTTGGCGGAGCGGTGGGGGCGGTTGCCTATCCTTGAGCATGGAATGAACATGCTCGCCGATCTCCAAGGCCGCCTGCCCGGCCTCATGCTGCGTGATGAGCGCAGGCTGCGCCGCCGTATCGACGGCATGCGCAAGGTGCGTGACGGCAAATCACGCCAGGCCGTCGTCCGGGAAATCACCGGCGACATCGAGGCCGCCGAGCGGCGCGTCGCGGCGCGCCGGGAGGCCGTCCCGATCCTCAGCTACCCGCCCGGCCTGCCGGTCAGCCAGCGCAAGGACGACCTGCTCGAAGCGATCCGCGACAACCAGGTCGTCATCGTGGCGGGCGAGACCGGCTCGGGCAAGACGACCCAGCTTCCGAAGATCTGCCTGGAGCTGGGCCGGGGCGTCCACGGGCTCATCGGGCACACCCAGCCCCGCCGGATCGCGGCGCGCACGGTCGCCGAGCGCATCGCCGAGGAGCTGTCGATCCCGCTGGGGGAGGCGGTCGGTTACAAGGTCAGGTTCACCGACCACTCCAGCGACGGGACACTGGTCAAGCTGATGACCGACGGCATCCTCCTGGCGGAGATGCAGACCGACCCGCTCCTGCTGCAGTACGACACGCTGATCATCGACGAGGCGCACGAGCGCAGCCTCAACATCGACTTCATCCTGGGCTACGTCAAGCAGCTTCTGCCGAGGCGGCCCGACCTCAAGGTCGTCATCACCTCGGCGACCATCGACCCCGAGCGGTTCTCCCGGCATTTCGCGGCCTCCGGCACGGGGGAGGGCGCGCCGATCGTCGAGGTCTCCGGCCGGACCTACCCCGTCGAGGTGCGACACCGCCCGATCGAGGAGGACGACGACCAGACGCAGGCCATCGTCGACGCCGTGGACGAGCTGAGCGCCGAGGGACCGGGCGACATCCTGGTGTTCCTCAGCGGCGAGCGGGAGATCCGCGACACGGCCGACGCGCTCAAGGGCCGCAGGGAGGAGGTCCTCCCGCTGTACGCGCGCCTGTCGGCGGCCGAGCAGCACCGCGTCTTCCAGACCCACCGGGGCCGCCGGATCGTGCTGGCGACCAACGTGGCGGAGACCTCGCTGACCGTGCCGGGCATCAAGTACGTCATCGACCCCGGCACGGCGCGGATCTCCCGGTACAGCCACCGGCTCAAGGTGCAGCGGCTCCCGATCGAGCCGATCTCGCAGGCGTCGGCCAACCAGCGGAAGGGCCGTTGCGGCCGGACCTCCGACGGCATCTGCATCCGGCTCTACTCGGAGGAGGACTTCGCCTCCCGGCCGGAGTTCACCGATCCGGAGATCCTCCGTACGAACCTGGCGAGCGTCATCCTGCAGATGACCTCTCTGGGCCTGGGCGACATCGCGGCCTTCCCGTTCGTCGAGCCGCCGGACAGCCGCCAGATCCGCGACGGCGTCAACCTGCTGCACGAGCTGGGCGCGCTGGCGGCCGCGTCGCCGGGCGACAGGCAGGCGGCCCCGCAGCGGGATGCCCGGGCGGGAGCGCAGAGGGGGGCACAGAGGGAGGCACAGAGGGAGGCACAGAGGGAGGCACAGCTCACGCCGCTCGGGCGGAAGCTGGCGCAGCTCCCCGTGGACCCGCGGCTGGCCCGCATGGTCCTGGAGGCCGACAGGAACGGCTGCGCCCGCGAGGTCATGGTCATCGCGGCGGCCCTCTCGATCCAGGACCCGCGCGAACGGCCGGCGGACAAGCAGCAGGCGGCCGACGAGAAGCACCGCCGCTTCGCCGACAAGGAATCCGACTTCCTGACATATCTCAACCTGTGGAACTACATCCGGGAGCAGCAGCGGGAGCTGTCCTCCAGCGCGTTCCGCCGGCTGTGCAAGTCGGAATTCCTCAACTATCTGCGCGTGCGGGAATGGCAGGACATCGACAGCCAGATCCGCCAGGTCGCCAAGACCCTCGGCATCACCCCCAACAGCGTCGACGCCGATCCCCAGCGGATCCACCAGTCGCTGCTGCCGGGCCTGCTGTCGCACATCGGCGTCAAGGACGTCGAGGCCAAGCGCAGGCAGGACGGCCAGCGGCGGCCCATGACGGAGTACATCGGCGCCCGGAACGCCCGGTTCGCGATCTTCCCGGGGTCGGCGCTCGCGAAGTCACAGCCCCAGTGGGTCATGTCGGCGGAGCTCGTGGAGACGTCGCGGCTCTGGGCCCGGGTCAACGCCAAGATCGAACCGCAGTGGATAGAGGCGCTCGCCCAGCACCTCGTCAAGCGCACCTACAGCGAGCCGCACTGGGAGAAGGACCAGGCCGCCGTCGTGGCCCTGGAGAAGGTCACCCTGTACGGCGTGCCGATCGTGACCGAGCGCAAGGTCAACTACGGCCGGATCGACCCGGAGCTGAGCCGCGAGCTGTTCATCCGCCACGCCCTGGTCGACGGCGACTGGCGGACCCACCACAGGTTCTTCCACGACAACCGCAAGCTGCTGCAGGAGGTCGAGCAGCTCGAGGAGAAGGCCCGGCGCCGGGACATCCTCGTGGACGACGAGACCCTCTTCGACTTCTACGACGAGCGGATCCCCGCCGAGGTCGTCTCCGGGCGCCACTTCGACAGCTGGTGGAAGAAGACCGCGGCCACCACGCCCGACCTGCTGACGTTCACGCCGGAGATGCTGGTCAACTCCAGCGCCGGGGTCAGCGCCCGCGACTACCCCGACGCGTGGCGGCAGAACGGGCACCGCATGCGGCTGACCTACCGGTTCGAGCCGGGCGCCGCCGGGGGAGCTGCCGCCGGGGTGGCCGGCCGAGGTGCCGACGCGGCGGCTGACGGGGGAGCGGGGGGCGTGGCCGACGGCGTGACCGTTCACATCCCGCTCGCCGTGCTCAACCAGGTCGACCCCGCCGGCTTCGACTGGCAGATCCCCGGCCTCCGGGAAGACCTGGTCACCGCGCTCATCAGGTCGCTTCCCAAACCGCTGCGGCGCAACTTCGTCCCCGCGCCCAACTACGCGAAAGCCGTACTCGAACACGTGGAGCCCGGCGGCGAGCCGATCCTCGGCGCGCTGGAGCGGGAACTGCACCGGATGACCGGCGTGACCGTGCCGCGCGAGGCGTGGGCGCTCGACCAGGTGCCCGAGCACCTGCGGATCACCTACCGGGTCGTCGACGACCGGAAACGGACGGTCGCCGAGGACAAGGACCTGGAGGCGCTCAAGCGCCGCCTCGCCCCCAAGCTGCGCGCCACGCTGTCGAAGGCGGCCGACGACCTGGAGCGCGACGGCCTGCGGAGCTGGACCATCGGCACGCTGCCCAAGGTCTTCGAGCAGGGCAGGATGCGGGCCTATCCGGCGCTGGTCGACACGACGGACAGCGTCGCCGTCCGGATGTTCGAGACGGAGGCCGAGCAGCGGCGGGCCATGTGGGCGGGCACCCGGCGGCTGGTGCTGCTCAATGTGGTGAGCCCCGCGAAGGCCATCCTGCGCGGGCTCGCCACCGCCCAGAAGCTCGCTCTCAGCCGCAGCCCGCACGGGAGCGCCCCCGCGCTGTTCGACGACTGCACGGCCTGCGCCGCCGACAAGCTGATCGCCGAGGCCGGGGGACCGGCATGGGACGAGGCCGGCTTCGACCGGCTCCGCGATCACGTGCGGGCGTCGCTGTTCGACACGACCGAGGAGGTCGTCTCCAGGGTCGAGCGGATCCTCGCGACCTGGCACACCGCGCAGAACGGCGTCGACGGCCTCGCGGAGGCCGTCGCCGACATCCGCTCCGACATCAAGGAGCAGCTCGGCTCGCTCGTCTACCCCGGCTTCGTCACCGCCGCCGGCTACGCCCGGCTGCCCGACCTGCACCGCTACCTGCGGGCGGTCGAGCGCCGCCTGGAGAAGCTGCCCGACGACCCCCGCCGTGACCGTGAGTGGATGCACAAGATCCACGATGTCGAGGACGACTACCGCGACCTGCTCGACCGGCTGAAGCCCGGCGACCGGGACGCGAAAGCCGTACAGGACATCCGATGGATGATCGAGGAGCTGCGCGTGAGCTTCTTCGCCCAGCAGCTGGGCACGCCGACCCCCATCTCGGAGAAGCGCATCCGCAAGGCCATCGACGCGATCTAGCGGAGGTGAGCCCCGTCATGGCGCCGCCCCGGCGGTAGGTCGGCGGTGCCGTCCGTAGGCACGGTGTCGGCCGGGTGTTCCGGCCGGCCGTGACAGTCGCGGTCCGGTGAGGCCGCGTTCGCGGCCCTTCGCGGGCGCGGTGGTCTCTGGCACGGTCTTACGCCGGCCTCCACGCCCACCCGCCCCCGCGCCGAACCGCCCCGCCGTACCCCGCCCGGCACTATCTCCCCAGTGCGCCGCCGATGAGGGCGCGGGGGTCGGCGGCTCCCGCGAGCACGCCGGACGGCAGCACGTCGATCAGGTGGGCGTGCCCGAAGTTCGACCCGTACGGCACGGCCGCCACGGTGTGGCCGCGCTCCCGCAGACCCGCAGCCCAGGGGGCGCCGTCCTCGACCTCGACGACGGCCGCCTCCGGCCACGTGCCGAACCCCGTGTCGCCGGTCGTCAGCGCCCAGCGCGGCGCGCCGATCACCTGACCGGCGTTCTCCCCGTGGCCCAGGAGCCGGGTGACGAGCTGCAGAAGGATCTGCGGCTGGGCGTCGCCGCCCATCGTGCCGACGACCGACCGCAGCGAGCCGCCGGGCCCGGTGATCAGCGCCGGTGCCAGGGTGTGCGGGGGCCGCCTGCGCGGGCCGTACTCGGCGGGGTGGCCTGGTGTGAGGTTGAAGCCGATGCCGCGGTTGTGCAGGTTGATCCCGGTGTTGGGCTCGAAGAGGAGGCTGCCGAAGCCCGCGGCGTTCGACTGGATGAGCGACACGCCCATGCCGTCGCCGTCGACGACGCACAGGTAAGTCGTGTCGCCGCGCGCGCCGTGGTCGTGGAACGCCGTACGGCGCTCCGGGTCGATGAGCGCCCGCCGATCGTCGGCCGAGCCGAGTGGAGCGACGGCGCCCTCGTGCAGCACGTCGAGGCGGTCGTGCCCGGCGGCCCGCGCGGACTCCACGAGCAGGTGCGCCCAGCGCGGGTCGGCCGGGTCGTCCGGGAGGTCAAGCTTGGCGATGATCGCGAGGGCCAGCAGCAGAAGGTAGCCCTGGGAGTTCGGCGGGATCGTCCACACCCGGTGGCCGAACGCCTCGACCTGGAGGGGCTCGACCCAGTCGGCGTTCGGCCGGGCCAGGTCCTCCGGGACGTACTCGCCGCCGCCGAGCGCGAGCAGGCCCTCGCCGAACTCGCCCTCGTAGAAGGCCGCCCGCCCGCCGGAGGCGAGCGCTTCCAGCGTCCGCGCGACGCCGGGACGGCGGATCACGTCACCCGGCTGCCTGGCGGCGGCGAAGTCCCCGGCTCCGGGGAGCGACCCGATGAACTCGCCGCCGGGAGCGAGGAACGGCGAGGCCGGGAAGCCGCCCCTGGCGTGCCGTACGGCCGGAGCGAGAAGGTCGCCGAGCGGCAGCCGGGCGTAGCGCTCGTGCAGGGCGATCCACCCGTCGGCGCACCCGGGCACCGGGACCGACCGGATGTCCTGCAGGTGCGGCATCCGGTCCCGGCCCTCGGCCCGGAGCCGCTCCGGGTCAGCCCCCGAGCCGGACCGGCCCGACGCGTTGAGCGCGGCCGTCGAGCCGTCGTGGACCAGGGCGAACAGGTCGCCGCCCAGCCCGCACATGTGCGGAGCGGTGACGGTGAGCACGGCGTTGGCCGCGATCGCGGCGTCGACGGCGTTGCCGCCCCTGTCCAGCATGGCGACTCCCGCCGCTGAGGCCAGGTGGTCGACGGTGCACACCATCCCGTTCACGGAAAACCGAGTCTCGCTCATGGATGGCGACTCTACGACGGGGTGAAAGCCTCGCTTGGGCCGCCCTAGAGTTGCTCCAGAGGAGAAATAGTGACGAATGCGGAGGAACCACCGTGGTCCGGGCGCTGGTGTTCGACGTGGGCGAGACGCTGATCGACGAGACGCGGATCTGGGGGCGCTGGGCGGACCGGCTCGGAGTGCCCCGGCTGACCTTCATGGGCGTGCTCGGAGGCATGGCCGCGCTCGACCGGCCGCACGGGGACGCGTTCGAGCTCATCCGTCCGGGCATCGACGTGGAGGCCGAGATCGCGGCCTGGCGGGAGGAGGACCCGGAGGGCCTCCGCGAGAACTTCGACGCGGAAGACCTCTATCCCGACGTACGGCACAGCCTCGCGGCCCTGCGCGACGCCGGATATCAGCTCATCGTCGCCGGCAACCAGCCGCCGCAGGCCTACAGCGCCCTCGTCGCGATGGACCTGCCCGTGGACGCCATACACACATCGGCGGCCTGGGAGGTGGAGAAGCCCG
Source organism: Planotetraspora sp. A-T 1434 (assembly GCF_025420585.1). GTDB lineage: Bacteria > Actinomycetota > Actinomycetes > Streptosporangiales > Streptosporangiaceae > JAOEGB01. The sequence goes on from NZ_JAOEGB010000008.1 coordinate 250,776, forward strand.
ACCCCGGGTTCTTCGCCAAGGTCGCGGCGGTGGCCGGGTGCGCCACAGGGGAGATCCTCTACGTGGGCGACCGGCTCGACAACGACGTGCTGCCCGCCAAGAGGGCCGGCATGAGGACTGCCCTGCTTCGGCGAGGGCCCTGGGGCTTCCTCCACGCCGAGCGGGTCGACGCCGCCGAGGCGGATCTCGTCGTGGACGGCCTCGCCGACCTCGTCGCCCGTCTCGCCTGACCGTGGCGCCCTGACCGTGGCGCCCAGCGCCAGAGCGCTCGCCACGTTGTACGGCGGGCTCCTGTCCGGTGAGATCGTCGGGAGGGAGGCGTTGGACCGGTACACCGAGGTGTGGAGCGAGGGAGACGACGAAGTCCTTCTGGGCCGGACGCGCTTCGGCCTGGGGTACATGCTGCCCAACGAGATGCGTCCCTTCGCTCCCAGCCCACGCGCGTTCGGGCACAGCGGGTCGGGAGGAGCGCTCGGCTTCGCCGACCCGGACGCGGAGATCGCCTTCGGCTATACGCCGAACCGTCTCATCTTCAGCCCCTCCGGCCCCGACCCTCGATGGACCCTCATAGTCGGCGCGCTGTACGGATGCCTATGACCGCGCCCCAGACAACCCAAGCGTCGACAGCCCCGGCAGCCCAGGAGCCCGGCCAGGCAGCCCAGGAGCCCGGCCAGCCGGGGCCCGGCACCGGCGCCTCCGGGGGCGCCCTACTGCTGCTGCTTCTTCGCCTTGATGGCCTTCAGCAGCTCGTCCTTGGTCATCTGCGCGCGGCCGGGGATGTCGAGCTCCTCGGCCTTCTCCAGCAGCTGCTCCTTGGTCCGCACCAGGGGCTTCGGCGGAGTCTGGAGCTCCTCGGCCTTCCGCCGGCTGAACACACGGCCCAGCTCCGCGAGCTTCTCGGGGGGAAGTGCCTTCGCCAGGTCGGGGAGAATCTCGGTCTCTTCCTCCTGCACGTGGTGCGAGACCGCCTCGACCATCTCCTGGAGCAGCGTGTCGAACTCCGGCCCGTCGGGGTCCGCCTGGAGCAGCGCGCTGAGGATCTCCTCGGCCTCGTGGTGCTCCTCCTCGCCGTGGTGGACCTCCTGCCTGTCCTCCGGCCGTGCCTTGGCGAGCGCGGAGTAGACCTTGTCCTCCTCCGCCCGCGCGTGCGCGATGAACTTCGCGGCCAGCTCCGCCAGGAGTGCCGGGCGGTTCTCCGGCATCTTCTGGAGCCGCTCGAAGAGCGATTCGACATCGCGGTGATCGGCCGTGATCAGGCTGATGACGTCCGTTGCCATGGTTCCTCCTCGGGGTGGAACCCCGGCACTACCCGGCTCGGGGCGGCTCACACCGCCCGCGAGTCCCCCTGTCCAACAGGGACCCCAGCATTCGGATGGGCGGGTCCGAGCCGGCAGGGTCAGCCGACCTTGGCGAGTAGGCCGTTGTACTTCAGGACGCCCAGGTCGTCGTTCCACTCGTAGGCGAGCGTCGCGCCCTTCGTCGTGAGGTTCACTGTGCCCGGGACGCAGTCACCTGCGTTTCGGAGCAGGAAGGTCGCCTCCGAGCCGGTCGCGCCGATCAGCGTCAACGTCCCGTCGCAGGAGTTGGCCGGCTCCTTCCACCTTCCCTTGTCCTGCCCTCGCCGCAGCACGATCTCGATGTCGTACTCGTCCGTGAAGCCCGCGGGGGTCGGCGTGATGTGCCCCCGCCAGGTGCCGGCGAACGCCGCCGGAATGGTCGCGCCCTTCCCCCCGCCGCCGGTGTCGCCGGTGGTCGTGTCCCCGGTGCTTTGTGTGCTCGCCGGAGTCGCCGTGCCGTCCGCTGTGCCGGTCGCCGTGCCGTCCGCCGTGTCGGTCGCGGTGCCGCTCGCGGTGGGCGTCTTCGCCCCGGCGGAGGACGCGGCCGACGGCGCCGGCGAACTGGCGGCAGCCGTACCGGACGAGGGCAGCAGGCGGGGCACGAGCAGCGCGGCGGTGACCGCGAGAGCGGCCGTGGCGGCGGCTGTCCCGGTGATGACACCTGCCCGGGATTTACGCCGCGTCAGCCGCGGCTCGGTCGCCGGCGCCCCATGGCCCGTCAGCTGACTCGCGGGCGGCCCCGTCCAGTGTGCGCCGGGCTCGCCACCCGGATGACCGGACGTCTGCTCGCCTTGGTAACCCGTCCGCTGCGCTCCGCCGTGACTCGCGGGCTGTACGCCCGGCCGCCCCGCCGGGCCGGGGGAGACGGCGGCCGCCGTGCCCGCGCCAAGCGGGTCGCGGGCCGAGCCCACGAGCTCAAGGAGCAGGTCGCGGGAGGTCGGCCGCGCCGCCGGATCCTTGTCCAGGCAGCGCTCCACCACCGAGCGTAGGGACGCCGGCACGGCGGACACGTCCGGGTGGGTCGTCATGATCCGGTGCAGGACCGAGGCCACGCTGTCGGCCCCGAACGCCGGGCGTCCCGTGGCGGCGAAGACCATCGTGGCGCCCCACGCGAACACGTCGGACGCGGGGGACGCCGGATGCCCGGCGATCTGCTCGGGAGCGAGGTAGGCGGGGGTGCCGATCGGCCCCGCCGTAATGGTGTCGCTCTCGCCCTGCCGGGCGATGCCGAAGTCCACCACGCGCGGGCCGTCGGGCCCGAGCAGCACGTTGCCGGGCTTGAAGTCGCGGTGGACGATCCCCGCCCCGTGGATGGCCGCCAGGGCCGTGGCCGTACCGACCGCGAGCCTGTCGAGCTCGCCACCCCGCAACGGACCGCCCGTGGAGACCCGCTGCTGCAGGGATGGCCCGTCGATGAACTCGCTCACGACGTACGGCTCGCGCCCCTCGACGACGGCGGTGATCACGCGGGCGGTACAGAACGGGGCGACGCTGCGCATCGCGTCCAGTTCGCGGGTGAGCCGCTCCCGCACGGCGGGATCGAGCCCGGCCTTGAGGATCTTCACCGCGACCGGCTCGCCGCCGGGGGTGTGCCCGAGGTAGACGACTCCCTGGCCACCCTCGCCGAGGCGTCCGTTCAGCCGGAACTCGCCGAGCGCGCGCGGATCATCCGGGTCCAGGGGGGCGACCATGGGTCATACCGTAGCGATCGTGACCGCCGTCCGGTACGGCTGAAGCCGCCGGGTGCGGCTCAGAGCTGCCGGAGATCGACGGCGTAGGCCAGCTGTCGGCGTCCGGCGTCGCTCATGTGCAGGTGGTCCCCGTGGTCGTACGCCGCGGCGAGCTGCTCGGGGATCTCGGGGTCGCGGACGGCCTTGTCGAAGTCGGCGACCCCGTCGAAGGCTCGGCTGGTCCTGATCCATCTGTTGACCTGCTGGCGGATCTCCTCCCGCTCCTCCGTCCAGGTGCCGAAGCCGTAGAACGGCGTCAGCGTGCCGCCGATGACCCGCAGCTTCCTGGCGTGCGCCAGCTTGATCATCTTCCGGTACGCGTAGATCAGCGGCTTGGCCGAGGTGTAGTAGCCGCGGGAGATGTCGTTGATGCCCTCGTAGATGACGACCGTCCGCACGCCCGGCTGAGAGAGGGCGTCCCGGTAGAACCGGTGGAGGCCGCTCGGACCCACGTTCGGGTAGAGCATTCGATTCCCTGCGATTCCGGCGTTGAGGACACCCATCCTCCTCGGCGCGGAGAGCCGTACGACCCGGTGGTAGAGGTAGTCGGTCCACCGGCGGTTGGCGTCGTTGCTCTGGCCGGTGCCGTCGGTCAGGGAGTCGCCGAACGCGACGACCGACCCGACGGCGGGTGCGGCCTCGACGGCGATGCGGTCCAGGAAGTACCACTGGTTGCTGGTGTAGCTGAACCCGTCCGCGGTCTCGTCGGCCGCGTAGTCGCCCGGCTCGGACAGGAACGTCGTCGCGTAGGCCCGGTCGTGGCCGGTGACCCCCTGGACGTTGGCGGGCACGTACAGGCTGACCACCACGTTCTGGCCGCCCGAGACCTTGCCGGGGAGGGGGTCGCTCCAGGCGGCCCGCCCACGCGGCACGGTCACCGACTTGTGGCCGCCGAAGGTCACCGGCTGGTTGGTGTCCGTGAGGATCTCCGCCCCGTACGCCTGGATGCCGACGTGGACGCTCTTGAAGGTGACGGGCGCGGCCCCGAACACGTTCGACAGGCGGATGCGCAGGTCGGCCCCTCCGACGCTGGTGTGCACGATCATCCGGACGGTCTGGCCGCCGATGGCCGTCATCAGCCGGTCGCTCGCCGCCGTCCACGTGCCGACCAGATGGCTCGCGGGCTTCCGGGGGGCATGGGCGCCCGCCTCCGCCGGGGCGGCGGGGAGCATGGCCGCCAGCGACGCGGCGAGAGCCAGGGCGATCACGGTCAACCGGTGAGCCGGCCGTGCCATCCGATTCCTCCAAGAATGTGAACCGCGAGGGTTGTGGCTTCGGGGTGAGCGGCGTGCTCGGCGTGCGCAGGCGGAACGGCGTCCGCGACGCCTTACCTTACGGCTGTTTTGCCAGTGGCAGCGGAGAATGAGACTCACCTGTGTAAACCCGATCGCCTCGGCCTCGATCGCGCACGGCCCAGGCGGGTCCGTCGCCGATGACAGCCGGCGGCCACGCCGTCGTCATCTGGCGGTCCATCGCGGCGGATAGGCTCGTGGGCGATGAACGAACAAGAGCGTTGGATAGTCCTGGAAGGCGCGGTCAACGTACGGGACCTCGGCGGCCTCCCCACCACCGACGGAGGGACGACCCGGTTCGGGCGGATCCTGCGGGGTGACAACCTCCAGGGGCTGACCGGCAGAGATGTCACCCAGCTCGTCGCCGATCTCAAACTGCGGCACGTGGTCGACCTCCGGTCGGACGCGGAGGTCCGGCTGGAGGGGCCCGGACCGCTCACCCGGATGCCTGAGCTCGGCATCCACCACCTCAGCCTGTTCTCCGAGGGCGGCCGCTTCACGGACGTCGAGGCGGACACGATCGACGACCGGGCCCTGCCGTGGCAGGACGAGCGTGAGGACGAGGCCTTCGCGGAGCTGCGCGTCACCGGCTTCTACTACGGCTACCTGCGCGACCGCCCCGACTCGGTCGTGGCCGCGCTGCGGGTGCTCGCCCGCGAGGACGGCCTGGCGCTGGTCCACTGCGCGGCGGGCAAGGACCGCACCGGGGTCGTGAGCGCGCTGGCGCTGGCGGTCGCGGGGGTCACCCGCGAGGCGATCATCGCGGACTACGTGGCGACCGGCGAGCGCCTGGAGAGGATCCTGGCGAGGCTGCGGGCCAGCGAGACCTACCGGGCCGACCTGGACTCCAAGCCCACCGACAGCCACCTCCCCCGGCCCGAGTACATGGCGCAGTTCCTCGCCACGCTCGACGACAGGTTCGGCGGCCCGTCCGGCTGGCTCGACGCCCACGGCTGGACCTCGGAGGACACCGAGGCGCTCCGCTCCCGGCTCCGCCACTAGTGACCCGGCCACCCACCCGTCGCCGTGATCATGCAGGGTTTCCCGGGAACCTCGGAGACGTGGGGCTTCC
>NZ_JAOEGB010000080.1 GCF_025420585.1 Planotetraspora sp. A-T 1434
TTCCGCATCGAGCCCGGAGAGGTGCAGGCGGCGCTGCTCGCCTCCCCGGACGTGGCCGAGGCGGTCGTGGTGGCCCGCGAGGACCAGCCCGGTGTCGCGCGCCTCGTGGCCTACGTCGTCGTGGCGCCCGGACACCCCGAGCCGTCCGGTTCCGTGCTGCGTGAACGGCTCGCCGGATCGCTGCCCGACCACATGATCCCCTCGGCGTTCGTCACGCTGGACGCGGTGCCGCGCACCGTGAACGGGAAACTGGACCGGCGAGCCCTGCCCGCGCCCGAGTGGGGCGCGGTTACCCGGACCTATGTGGCGCCGCGCACCGACGCGGAGCGCGCGGTGGCCGGCATCTGGTCCGAGGTGCTGGGCGTCGAGCGGGTCGGCGCCGAGGACAACTTCTTCGAGCTGGGCGGCGACTCGATCCTGAGCATCAGGGTGACCGCCCGGCTGCGGGCCACCTTCGGCGTGGAGATCTCCCCCCGCGCGGTGTTCACCCATCCCACCGTCGCCCGGCTCGCCGCCGCGCTGCCGGGGTCGGCGGAGGACGGGCCGGCCATGCGTCCCGTGCCCCGCGACGGCGAGCTGCCGCTGTCGTTCGCGCAGCAGCGGCTGTGGTTCCTGCACGAGTTCGAGCCGGACAGCGGCGAATACGTCACGTTCGCCGGGCTGCGGCTGCGGGGCTCACTCGACGTGCCGGCGCTGCGGTCGGCGTTGAGCGGGCTGGTGGCCCGGCATGAGTCGTTGCGCACGACGTTCGAGGAGGTGGACGGCCGGGGTGTGCAGGTGGTGCACCCGCCGTACGACGTGGACCTGCCCGTACGGGACCTCTCGGCCCTGCCGGGGCCGGAACGTGAGGCCGAACTGGGCCGCCTGCTGTCCGCCGAGCGCGCCCGCCCCTTCGATCTGCGGCGGGGTCCGCTGCTGCGGCCGGGCCTGGTGCGTCTCGCCGCCGGCGAGCATGTCCTGACCCTGGCGCTGCATCACATCGTGACCGATGGGTGGTCGATGGGGGTGCTGGCGGAGGAGCTCGGCGTGTTGTACGGCGCCGGGGTGCGGGGTGAGGCGGCGGGTCTGCCGGTGCTT
>NZ_JAOEGB010000081.1 GCF_025420585.1 Planotetraspora sp. A-T 1434
GATTGCCCCGACAGGGCTTAATCCTCTTCAAAACGACGTGGGTTGTCTGGCACCCAGGTGCGCGGGCGCGGCTGAGAGGGCGCAGCTGCGTACTACCGCGCAGCTGCGCACCTGGACACGCCCGGCTATACCGGCGGATTATGGGCGGCGTGGCTGATAAGCAGCAGACGCTGAAACAGCAACTTCCCCACCCCTACAATCAGGACCTCTCGCAGGTCCTGCGGCGACTTGACCGCCGTACGGCCTTCAGCCGTACCAGGCTGGCCAACGACCCGGTCACCGCGGCCTATCTCGCGGCGGCCATGCGGCTGATCGAACGTAATCTCGGCCCGGGTGCCACCCGCACACCCAGTGATGTGGACGATGAGAACTCCATTGATCGCCCGGTGCTGAGTTTCCTGTCACAGCGCGCGGTGGCCGCGGAGGTGGCCAATAACCCTGCCCCGTTCCCGCAGATGGGCAGCGTCTCCACGATGCGAAGCACCTGGAGATCTCATTCAGACTTCATCGCTGATCTGCTGCGTTTTGGGCTGTGGTCGCAGTACCAGCCCACCCATTGCGACACCACCGAGGCCGCCGACGTCATCGAGCAGATCATCGAGGGCCCGCATTTCGTCCAAGCCGTGCACGATCTGGGCTACGGGGACTTGATGACGCTGATCGACAGGCCGAAGTTCCGGCTCGAGCTCATCGCCGTCGCGGCAGCCGACGGCGATGACACCATCCGGAAAGCCATGGCCGAGAACCATCACGGGATCGTTGCGCCGTGGAAAGAGGGCTTCGCAGAGATCCTCCGGGCTCGGGGTCTGCGGCTGCGCACCGGTCTCACGCTTGACGCCTTGGTCGCTCTGATGACGGCGCTGACCGAGGGGATTGCGCTCCGTGCCCTTATCGATCCCGACGTCGGCATAATCGATCACCTCAGGCGGCGCTCCTTGCTGGGAACCGGGCGCCTGGCGTTGATCCTCGGCTGCGTCGAACGGGCCGACAACTCCGATGGACTATCACTCGAACAAGCGGTCTCGGCGATGGTCTACGACCTTTCCACACGTCTCAC
>NZ_JAOEGB010000082.1 GCF_025420585.1 Planotetraspora sp. A-T 1434
AATCATGAGAGCAGTCGTATACGAGGGTCCTCGTACGGTAAGGGTCGAGGACGTTCCGGACGCCCGGATCGAGCGGCCAACCGATGTCCTGGTCCGCATCACCACGACCAACATCTGCGGGTCGGACCTGCACATGTACGAAGGCCGGACCGACTTCGAGACAGGCCGAGTCCTCGGCCACGAGAACCTCGGCGAAGTGGTCGAGGTGGGCGAGGCGGTCGACCGGGTCCGCGTCGGCGACCTGGTCTGCATCCCGTTCAACATCTCGTGCGGCTTCTGCGCGAACTGCGAGAAGGGCCTGACGGCCTACTGCCTCACCACCAATCCCGAGCCGGGCATGGCCGGGGCGGCGTACGGCTTCGCGGACATGGGGCCCTACAACGGCGGCCAGGCCGAGTTCCTGCGCGTGCCGTACGGCGACTTCAACTGCCTGGTGCTTCCCGACGACGCCAGGGAGAGGCAGACGGACTACGTCATGCTCGCCGACATCTTCCCGACCGGCTGGCACGCCACCCAGCTCGCGTGCGTCCAGCCCGGCGACAGCGTCGTGATCTACGGCGCGGGGCCTGTCGGCCTGATGGCGGCCTACTCCGCCACGCTCAAGAGCGCGAGCAGGGTCATGGTCGTCGACCGCCATCCGGACCGGCTCGCCAAGGCCGAGGAGATCGGCGCGATCGCGATCGACGACTCCAAGGTGTCGCCCGTCGATCAGGTCATGGAGCTCACCAAGGGCCTGGGCGCCGACCGGGGCTGCGAGTGCGTGGGCTACCAGGCGCACGACCCGCAGGGGCACGAGCACCCCAACATGACGCTTAACAACCTGGTCAAGTCGGTCAAGTTCGCCGGCTCGATCGGCGTCGTCGGCGTCTACATCCCGCAGGACCCGGGCAGCCCCGACGATCTCTACAAGCAGGG
>NZ_JAOEGB010000083.1 GCF_025420585.1 Planotetraspora sp. A-T 1434
AACCTCGTTGCGTATCCACAAACAGGGCATCCGGTGGTCAAGCGGATCGTCCGGGAGCTCCCAGACGGCTCGACCGTGACCGAGGTGCAGACGACGCCACCGAACATTCAGAAACGGGCAGTGAGAAAAGGGAGTTATCGCAATGGTAAAACTAAGACGCTTCTTTGCGTTTATCGGCATGGCCGGGACGCTGGCCGCGATTTCGCTCGGTGGGGCGAGCGCCGCCTCCGCGAGTCCAGTAAATGCCTACGCGGCCCAGGCAGCGGCGGCGGGGCTCACAGAGCAGCAGTCGCACAGCTTGCAGTCCCAGGTTGATGATCAGATGAAGAGGATGAAACCTGGCGCGGTCCAGGTCAGCGCCAACCAGATCCGCACGGCGGACGGCGACGCCCTCATCACGCTCCCGTTACCCGGAGAGAAGGTCGCGCGAGCGATCAACGCAGCCGAGCCAATTTCGGCGTTCGCGTCATGCCCCTATAAATATATGTGCCTGTACGACGGCACCGGTTACACTGGGCTCATGATGCAGCTCTACACCTGCAAATTCTACAACCTCGGCGACGTGGGCCTTAATGACAGGCTGAGTTCATACATCAACAACCAGACGCCGGGCACAGCCGGCGACTTTTACAACTGGGAAGAATTTTGGGCATGGAAATTCAGTTCGGCTGGAGCGTATTCACAGCAATCCCTGCTGGGTAGTCCTTACAACAACTACATCGATGGCGTCTACCCCTGCTACAACTAGCCTCGATCTTTCGTAAATCCGGTTCGGTCGCTACGCGACCGAACCGGATTTTGTTTTTAGCGGTGGCCGTGCTGATGGCCCGACTGTCGCGTCAGGGGGAGAGAGACGCTCAGCTGGGACTGGCGGTCGCGCTGTTTGACCAGGTCGGCACTTCAAGATCC
>NZ_JAOEGB010000084.1 GCF_025420585.1 Planotetraspora sp. A-T 1434
TCCCCCGGCCGTCCACCACCCGGAACGCCTGACCCGACAACGGCACGCCGTACGGAATCGACGTCCAGTGCGCGGGAACCTCGCGCACCTCGAAGACGGAGGAATGGATGGCGGTCTCCGTGGTGCCGCCGAGGGCGATCAGGCGGGCGCCGGGGTCCCGGGCCACGAGCCGTTCGCGCAGGTCGAGGCCGACCCAGTCGCCGCCGAGCAGGGCGATCCTCAGTTTGCCGAGACCCCGGCCGGGGTCGTCCTCGGCGGCGGTGAGGAGCATGTCGAGCAGGGCGGGGACCGTCTGCCACACGGTGACGTCGTGGCGGTGGATGAGGTCGAGCCAGACCTGCGGGTCGCGGCGGCCGTCCTCGTCGATCACCACCACCGCCCCGCCGACCCCCAGCAGGCCGAAAATGTCGAACACCGACAAATCGAAATCCAGCGCCGACACCGCCAAAACCCGATCCCCCGGCCCCACCCCGAACCGCCGGCGCACATCCACGAGCGTGTTCATCGCCGCCCGATGCGCCACCTCCACACCCTTCGGCTCCCCCGTCGACCCCGACGTGAAAATCACATACGCCACCTGCTCATCCGGCACCACCACCGGCCCGCTCAACGGCTCCGCATCCGCCGCAAGCACGGCCTCGTCCACCACACACCGCACCCCCGCCCGCTCAAAGATCCGCTCCCGCCGCAACACCGGCTGATCCACCCCCACCGGCACATACACCGCACCAGCCGCCAACACCCCCAACACGGCCACGACCTGACCCACACCCTTAGGAACACACACCCCCACCGCATCCCCGGCCCCCACACCCCGAGCCGCCAACCACCCCGCCAGCCGCAACGCCCGCGCCCGCAACTCCCCGAACGTCACCCACACCCCATCACCCACCACC
>NZ_JAOEGB010000085.1 GCF_025420585.1 Planotetraspora sp. A-T 1434
CGTGGTGGGCGACGGCGTTTCCGTGTCGTTCGGGGAGTTGCGGGCGCGGGCGTTGCGGGTGGCGGGGTGGCTGGCCGGTCGTGGGGTGACTGCGGGGGACGCGGTAGGGGTGTGTGTCCCGAAGGGTGTGGGTCAGGTTGTCGCGGTGTTGGGGGTGTTGGCGGCTGGTGGGGTGTATGTGCCGGTGGGGGTTGATCAGCCGGTGTTGCGGCGGGAGCGGATTTTCGCTCGGGCCGGGGTGCGGTGTGTGGTGGACGAGGCGGCGCTCCAAGCGGAGGCGGAGCCGCTGGTCGGGCCAGTGGACATCGGCGATGAGCAGGTGGCGTATGTGATTTTCACGTCGGGGTCGACCGGGGAGCCGAAGGGTGTGGAGGTGGCGCATCGGGCGGCGATGAACACGCTCGTGGATGTGCGCCGCCGATTCGGCATCGATGCCGGCGATCGGGTGCTGGCCGTTTCCGCTTTGGATTTCGATTTGTCGGTGTTTGACATTTTCGGCCTGCTGGGGGTCGGCGGGGCGGTGGTCGTGATCGACGAGGGCAGCCGCCGCGACCCGCAGGTCTGGCTCGATCTCATCCACCGCCACGACGTCACCGTGTGGAACACGGTTCCCGCGCTGCTCGACATGCTGCTGGTGACCGCCGGTGACCGCGACCTCGGACGGCTCTCCCTCGCTCTCGTCTCCGGCGACTGGGTCGGCCTCGACCTGCGCGAACGGCTCGTGGCCCGGAACCCCGGCGCCCGGCTGATCGCCCTCGGCGGCGCGACCGAGGCCGGGGTCTGGTCCAACTTCCACGAGGTGCGGGAGGTTCCGGCGCACTGGACGTCGATTCCGTACGGTGTGCCGTTGTCGGGTCAGGCGTTCCGGGTGGTGGACGGCCGGGGGC
>NZ_JAOEGB010000086.1 GCF_025420585.1 Planotetraspora sp. A-T 1434
CCTAGACGAGTAAGTCCAATGTGATCAGTGGTCGTAGGCGGTCAGCGATCGGGTTACCGGGGCTCCGGTCTTGTTGTTGTGCCAGATCGCGGAGGCCATGGCGAGAATGCGTTGGGCGACCCGGATTGCGACGCCCTCGAAGGTCCGCCCGCCGTGTTGTTCCAGGTCGAGCTGACCCTTGAGGGTGTCGTTGACCGACTCGATGAGCTGGCGGACCTTCTTGAGCATCGGTTCTCCGTAGCGTGCCTTCTCGCGTTTGCGGGAGGGCCGCAGCAGTTCGATGCCCTGTTCGGCGAGGTCCTTTTCGAAGGGCGTGGAGGCGAAGCCCTTGTCGGAGATGAGCAAGATGCCCTCGCGTGCGGCGACCAGGCCGGCGTCGATCTCCAGCATCGCGGCCAGCACCTCGCGTTCGCCGATCTTCGGGTTGGCCAGGGCCCACAGGATCGGCATGCCGGTCGGGGTGCACACCAGGTACAGCCGCAGACCCCAGAAGAACCGCGAGTGCGAGGCACAGTAGCCGTAGCCGGCCCAGCCGGCCAGGTTGGAGCGCTGCACGGTCGGGCGCGACATTCCGCACGGCACCGGCGTGGAGTCGACGATCCAGTGGTTGTCGAACCAGAAGTCGCTGTCTATGGCCAGTTCCCGGATCACCCGCTTGACCAGGGGCAACGCCGCGCGCAGGCGTTTGTTGTAGCCCGACTGCTGGGGCAGGTACGGGAACATGCCGGACAGGTGTTTGCGGGCGAAACGTAGCCAGCGGGCTTCGGAGTGGTGCCCGAGCAGGGCTTGGGCCACGGCCAGGCAGACGAGTTCGGAGTCGCTGAGCAGTGGCGGTCTGCCCATGCACCGGGTTCCTCCGATCTCGTCGTCGATCTTCACGTACAGTG
>NZ_JAOEGB010000087.1 GCF_025420585.1 Planotetraspora sp. A-T 1434
GTGGGGGTGGGGTGGTCGGGGTTGGGGCCGTCTTGGGGGAGCCGGCTGAGGGTTTCGGGGTCGTAGCCGAGCAGGAGCCGGTAGGCGATCAGGACCCGCAGCCGTTCCAGCGGGCGCTGGTCGCCTTGGGTGCGGGCGCGGCGGGCCAGCCCGTCGACCCGCTGGGAGGCCGCCAGCGCCCACAACAACGGCGAGTCCGCCAAAGCGAACGTCGCGGTGCCCTTTTCGGCGTTGCGCCACACCGACATCCGCACCCGCGCCTCACCCGCCCGGCGCCGCCGCTCGGCCGCCTCCGGGTCCACGTCGATCACCAGCTTGGCGATCTTCGACCGCAGCTGCCCCGAGGTCAGCGCCTCCGCCACATCGATGAGCCGGTCCTGCACCAGGGCGGCGTGCTCGTCGGAGACGAACGCGCACCCGTTGACGAACGCGTTGACCTTCGGGATGTCCAGCCGCCCCGAAAGCAGCAACGCCAGCACCCGCGGGAACCGCCGGCGCAGGGTCGTGCCCTGCGCGACCAGGTAGGCGGCCGTGCCGGAGGTCACCCGCAGCTTGGCCGCGATCTCCTCCAGCACACTGTCACGGTGCACCGCCGCCAACGGCCCGGGCAACGGCGAGCCGTCCTCCCGCAGGCCGGGCCGCTCGAACAGCTCCACCGCGGCCATCATCTCCACGCCCTGCGCCCAGGAGGCGATCCGCCGCGCCGCCGCGACCGCATCCAGCACATGGGCCGCCGGCAGCCGCCCCAACCGGCCGAACGCCCACGCCACCCCCGAGGCCGCACGCCCACCCGGCGCCATCCCGGCAAACCACGCCCACGTCTCCCCCAAC
>NZ_JAOEGB010000088.1 GCF_025420585.1 Planotetraspora sp. A-T 1434
CGGTTGCCGAAGTGGTCGATGTCGTCGGTCTCGACGATCACCGAGCCGTCGGGGCCCATCGAGTCCTCACCGGCGTGCAGCCGGACGATGTACTCGATCGTGGCCACGATGTCCTCGTCGGTCAGCGTGCCCTGGGTGATGTCGGAGTCGACGCCCAGCTTCTTGTTGATCTTGTAGCGACCCACCTTGGCCAGGTCGTAACGCTTCGGGTTGAAGTACAGGTTCTCCAGCAGCGTCTGGGCGGACTCCCGGGTCGGGGGCTCGCCGGGACGCAGCTTGCGGTAGATGTCGAGCAGCGCGTCATCCTGGCCGGAGGTGTGGTCCTTCTCCAGGGTGGCCCGCATCGACTCGTACTGGCCGAAGCGCTCCAGGATCTGCTCTTTGGTCCATCCCAGTGCCTTGAGCAGCACCGTGACGGGCTGCTTGCGCTTACGGTCGATGCGCACGCCGACACTGTCACGCTTGTCGATCTCGAACTCGAGCCACGCGCCACGAGACGGGATCACCCGGCAGCCGAACAGGTCCTTGTCGGAGGTCTTGTCGACCGAACGGTCGAAGTAGACACCCGGGGACCGCACCAACTGGGAGACCACGACACGCTCGGTGCCGTTGATGATGAACGTGCCCTTCGACGTCATGAGCGGGAAGTCGCCCATGAACACCGTCTGGCTCTTGATCTCACCGGTGGTGTTATTGATGAACTCCGCCGTCACGAACATCGGGGCGGAGTAGGTCATGTCCTTGTCTTTGCACTCATCGACTGAGTACTTGGGCGGCTCGAACCTGTGATCCCGGAACGACAGGGACATGGTTCCGGAGAAGTCCTC
>NZ_JAOEGB010000089.1 GCF_025420585.1 Planotetraspora sp. A-T 1434
AGTCGGTCAGCTACCAGAGAGAGATCCCCATGGACGTTACGTCGGCAGACGGCACCACCATCGCGTTCGATCAGTCGGGTACGGGACCGGCGGTCATCCTCGTGCAGGGCGGGTTCGCCGATCGGTCCCACCCGATCTGGGCCGGCCTGGCCGCCGCCCTGTCCCCGAACTTCACCGTCTACAACTACGACCGCCGCGGCCGGGGCGGCAGCGGCGACACCGCGCCCTACGCCGTGGAACGCGAGATCGAAGACCTCGCCGCGGTCATCAAGCACGCCGGCGGCGAAGCACAGGTCTTCGGCGGCTCCTCCGGCGGCGCGCTGGCCCTGCAGGCCGCCGCGCACGGCCTGGCCATCACCAAGCTCGCCATCTACGACCCGCCCTACATCGTCGAAGGCGCCCGCACCCCCATCCCCGAGGACTTCGAAAACCACCTCGCCGACCTGATCGCCCAAGACCGCCGCGGCGAGGTCGTCGAGAAGTTCATGACCCACGCCGCCGAAGTGCCCGCCGAGATGCTCGACCAGATGCGCACCTCCCCCTTCTGGGCCGGCATGGAAGCCGTCGCCCACACCCTGGTCTACGAGGCCGCCGTCGTCGGACCCGGCAACGCCCTGCCCACCGGCAAGATCGCCTCCATCACCGCGCCCACCCTCGTCCTCAGCGGCGGAGCAAGCGCCCCCTGGATGCTCAAGGCCGGCGAAGCCGTCGCCGCCACCCTCCCCGACGGCCACCACCAAGTCCTCGAAGGCCAGGGCCACGACGCCTCCCCCGAAGCCCTCGCCACCGCCATCACCGACTTCTTCGCCACCCACTGACCTGGCGT
>NZ_JAOEGB010000009.1 GCF_025420585.1 Planotetraspora sp. A-T 1434
CTTTTGAGGAAGCCATCCCAGCCGGGGTGGCTTTCTCTATTTCCGGGGCCATTTCGGAGAAGCGGCGCGGGAGCGGCCACGGCGGAGAGCCGAGCGGGCCCGGCGGGAGATATTGGCCCGGGCCCGGCAGGATAGATCGGCGCGGGGCGGTGGGCGCGACAGAGCGGGCACGGCGCCGGGGCGCGCAGGAGCAGGTGCGGCGCGGCAGGTTGGCGCGGGGGCGGGTGGGTGTGGAGGCCGGCGTAAGACCGTGCCCGAGACCACCGCGCCCGCGAAGGGCCGCGGACGCGGCCTCACCAGACCGCGACTATCACGGCCGGCCGGAACACCCGCCCGACACCGTGCCTACGGACAGCACAGCACCCTGCCCGGCATCCCGCCCTCGCCCCATAGCCGCCGACAGCATCGCGCCCACCCCAGCACCACGCCCGCGCATACCCACCGACAGCACCGTGCCGAGCATCACGCCCGCGCATAGCCACCGACAGCACCACGCCGCGCATCACGCCCGTGTCCATGCCGTGTCCATGCCCGTACCGCACCATGCCGGCCATCGGGCCCGCCCCATAGCTACGGACGGCGCCACCCGGCATCGTGCCGGTCGCGTACCCACGCAAATAGCGGTTTCACAGGGCGAGGACCTCGGACGCTGCGGTGAGCAGGCTTCCCCGGTACGCCTCGCCGTACAAACAGACGTGCACGGCCAGCGGATGGAGCTGGTGCAGCGGGACGCGCTCGCGCCAGCCGTCGTTCAGCGGAGCGGCTTCCCGGTATGCACCGCGGATCGTCCCAAGGTGGGGCGCGCCGAAGAGAGCCAGCATCGCCAGGTCGGTCTCGCGATGGCCGCCGTGGGCGGCGGGGTCGATGAGCACGACGCGCGACACGCCCTGGGAAGGTGCGGCGCTCCAGAGGAGGTTGCCGTTCCAGAGGTCGCCGTGAATTCGGCTGGGCGGCTCGGCGGGACCGGATACCTCCGGAATGTAGGCACAGGCCTCCTCGATCAGCTCGACATCGGCCGGGGACAGTTGGCCACTGTCACGCGCGAGCCGTACGAACGGAAGGACCCGTCGGGAGACGTAGAACGACGGCCAGTCCGGAGCCGGCGCGTTGTCCATGGGTAGTTCGGCGATGAAGCCGGGCCACGGCGCTCCGAACTCGGGCGCGCCGGCCCCGTGGAGGGCGGCCAGTTCACGTCCGAACCGTTCCGCCGCCGCGGCGGTCGCCGGCCCAGTCTCGATCCACTCGAGCACGAGAAGGTCGCGGTCCGCGTCGATGACCTCGGGTACGGCCACGGCCTTCGGCTCGGCCAGCCAGCGAAGCCCCGCCGCTTCGGCGGTGAAGCCGGCACCCCCGGCACCGCTGCCGGCGGTGGAACTCGACGCGACAGTGGCCGGCGTCCTCAACCCAGGGGCGCCGGTTTTGACGAAGGCTCTCCGGCCGTCGCTCAGACGGGCTTCGTGGAGGGTCCACGCGTGGCTCGTGCCGAGATCTCTAATGATCTTCAAGATGCTTCGCCAATCCCTCGGACGCGGCCTTGACCATTCGTAGCACTTCGGCGAAGCCCTCCGGGCCGCCGTAGTAAGGATCGGGAACCTCGGCACCCTCGGGCGCGGCCGGGTCGAAGGAGCGGAAGAGCCGCACGTCGGCCCCGGGCGGGGCGATCCGGCGCACCGCGCGCAGGTTGTCCCTGTCCATCACGAGGATCAGGTCACGCTCGGCGAACCAGGCCGGGTCGAACTGGCGGGCACGGTGGCCGGACCCGTCGTAGCCGTGCTCGGCGAGGGCCTTGTGGGCCCGTTCGTCCATGGGGTCGCCCGCGTGCCAGCCGCCGGTCCCGGCGCTGTCCACCACGACATCGAGCCCCCTGTCCTCAAGCGTGCGCCGCAGCACGACCTCCGCCATCGGCGAGCGGCAGATGTTCCCCATGCAGACCAGACATACGCGCTTCATGAACCAATGCTCTCCCATACCCGGCGTGACCTGCTCGTTATCTTGGACGATCACTACAAGAGCGACCCGGTGCGTTCACCACTCGTTCACCTTTAACAGGGGATTAGGTCACCTTTGCTCCCTACCGTCCCTGATGTTGAGAGACAACTGGGAGGAACAACCGTGAAGTATGCAGGCCGGCTCGCCGTAGCCGCCATCGCCGGCGTGCTCTCGCTCGCTGCGTGCGGCACCGACGACAACGCTGGTGGGGGATCCAGCGCAGCACCGCAGGGCGACGGCAGCCTCAAGGGCACCATCAACGCCGCCGGCTCCTCGGCTCAGGCGAACGCGATCGCGGAGTGGAAGAAGTCCTTCCAGTCCTCGAACCCCGGAGTGAGCATCAACTACCAGCCCAGCGGCTCCGGCGCTGGCGTCCAGTCTTTCATCCAGGGCACCGTCGCCTTCGCCGGCTCCGACTCGGCGCTTGACGACACCAAGAACGAGCCCACGCAGGCCGACGCCCGCTGCAAGACCGGCAAGGCGATCAACCTGCCGATGGTCACCGGTCCGGTCGCCGTCGTCTACAACTTGCCCGGCGTGGACGGCCTCCAGCTTTCGCCGAAGACGATCGGCGGGATCTTCAACAGCAAGATCACCAAGTGGGACGACGCCGCCATCAAGGCGGACAACCCCAACGCCAAGCTGCCCTCGACCGCGATCCAGGCGTTCCACCGCTCGGACGAGTCGGGCACCAGCGCGAACTTCACCAAGTTCCTCAAGGCGACCGCCGACTGGCCGTACGAGCCCGCGAAGGCGTGGCCGGCCGAGGCTCAGGGCCAGGGCGCCAAGGGTTCCGACCAGATCGCCGCGTCGGTGAAGAGCACCGAGGGCGCGGTCAGCTACGTCGAGCTCTCCTTCGCGGAGAACTCGCAGCTCCAGAAGGCCAAGGTCGCCAACGGCTCCGGCGAGTTCGTCGAGCTGACCCCCGAGAGCGCGTCCAAGACGATCGAGGCCGCCGAGATCAAGGGCACGGGCAACGACCTCAAGCTTTCGATCGACTACGCCACCAAGGCCGCGGGCGCCTACCCGATCGTCCTGGTGACCTACGAGATCACCTGTGAGAAGGGTCTGTCGGCCGACGACTCCAAGCTGGTCAAGTCCTTCCTGACCTACACCGCGAGCGACGCGGGTCAGCAGGCTCTGACCGGTCTGGGCTACGCCCCGCTGCCGGCCAGCCTCGTCTCCAAGGTCCGCACCGCTGTCGAGGCGATCTCCTAACCCTGATGGCCACGTCACTTCGTACCAGCGAAGGCGGGCCGGCCGTGCGCCGGTCCGCCTTCCGGCGCAGCCGCGGCGACGGCCCGTTCCGGTTCGTCTCGACGGGCGCGGGCGTCATCTTGCTGGCGGTCATGGCGGCGATCGGGGTCTTCCTGATCATCAAGGCCATTCCCGCGCTCCAGGCGAACACGGCCCACTTCCTCACCGAGCTGACCTGGTCTCCCAACGCCACCGAGCCCGCGTTCGGAATCGGCTCGCTGGCCTTCGGAACCGTGCTGAGCTCGTTCCTGGCTCTCATCATCGCCACGCCGGTGGCCGTGGGCGTGGCGCTGTTCATCTCCCACTACGCGCCCCGCCGTCTCGCGTCGCTCCTGGGCTACGTGGTCGACCTCCTGGCGGCCGTCCCCAGCGTCGTCTACGGCCTGTGGGGAGTCACCTTCCTCGTCCCCTTCATGCTGGGACCCTCGAAGTTCCTCAACACCTACTTCGGCTGGATCCCGATCTTCGGCGGCGACCAGGTGGTCGGCAAGAGCATGCTCACCGCGTCACTCGTGCTCGCGATCATGATCCTCCCCATCATCGCCGCGATCTCGCGTGAGGTGTTCCTGCAGGCGCCGAAGATCCAGGAGGAGGCGGCGCTGGCGCTCGGCGCCACCCGCTGGGAGATGATCAGGATGGCGGTCCTGCCGTTCGGGCGTCCCGGCGTCATCAGCGCCGCGATGCTCGGCCTCGGCCGGGCCATGGGCGAGACGATCGCCGTCGCCCTCATCTTCCCGGCGACCTTCAACATCTCGTTCCGCATCCTCAGCGCGAACGGCAACAGCATCGCCGCCAACATCGCCAACGGCTTCGGCGAGGCCACAGAGGTCGGCCGCGGCGCGCTCATCGCGTCCGGGCTCGTCCTGTTCGTCATCACCCTGCTGGTGAACATGGCCGCTCGCCTCGTCATCGCCCGGCGCAAGGAGTACGCGAGGGCCGCAGCGTGACCGTGCAGACTGGAATCCAGCCCATCTCGGCCGGCCGGCGAGTCAAGGACCGGGCCGTACAGGTCCTCGTCTACCTGGCGTTCGCCGTCGCGGTCATCCCGCTCCTGTCGGTGCTGTGGCTCGTCGTCAAGAACGGCCTCAAGCGTTTCGACGTGGAGTTCCTCACCCATTCGATGCGCAACATCGGCGCCCGGGACGCCGGCGGAGGCGCCTACCACGCGATCGTCGGCACGCTGGAACAGGTGCTCCTGGCGTCGCTCATCGCGGTCCCCCTCGGCCTGCTCACCGCGATCTACCTCGTGGAGTACGGCAACGGCGGCCGCCTTTCGCGCATCATCAGCTTCTTCGTGGACGTCATGACCGGCGTCCCGTCCGTCGTTTCCGGCCTGTTCGTCCTGGCCTTCTGGGTCCTCGTGCTCGGCATGTCCTTCTCGGGCTTCGCCGGAGCGCTGGCGCTGTCGATCCTGATGATGCCGGTGGTGGTCAGATCCGCAGAGGAGATGCTGCGTCTCGTCCCGAACGAGCTACGCGAGGCGTCCTACGCGCTGGGCGTGCCCAAGTGGCGGACCATCGTCAAGGTCGTCCTGCCCACCGCCTTCACCGGCATCGTGACCGGCGTCATGCTGGCCGTCGCCCGTGTGGCGGGCGAGACCGCGCCGCTGCTGCTCACGGTCTTCATCACCGACTCCATCAACACCGACCCGTTCCACGGGCCGCAGATGGGTCTTCCGCTGTACGTCTTCGATCAGGCGGGCCGTCCGACGGACACCGCCATCGACCGCGCCTGGGCCGGGGCGCTGACCCTGATCCTTATCGTCATGCTGCTCAACCTGGTCGCACGCCTCATCTCATGGTGGCGTTCGCCCGCGAAGAGGGGGTCCTGAGATGGCCAAGCAGATCGAGGTCTCAGACCTCGACGCCTATTACGGGTCGCACAAGGCGATCGCCGGCGTCACGATGACGATCGAGCCGCGCGCAGTCACGGCGTTCATCGGCCCGTCGGGATGCGGCAAGTCGACGTTCCTCCGGACCCTGAACCGCATGCACGAGGTGATCCCCGGCGCTCGCGTCGAAGGGAAGGTCCGGCTGGAGGACGAGGACCTCTACGGCCCGAACGTCGACCCGGTGTCCGTGCGCCGGACCATCGGCATGGTCTTCCAGCGGCCCAACCCGTTCCCCACCATGTCGATCTTCGACAATGTGGCGGCGGGGCTCCGGCTCAACGGCCGGTTCTCCAGGTCGGAGCTGAACGGCATCGTCGAGGAGTCCCTCAAGGGCGCCAACCTGTGGAACGAGGTCAAGGACCGGCTGGGCAAGCCCGGCGCCGGCCTCTCCGGCGGACAGCAGCAGCGTCTGTGCATCGCGCGGGCGATCGCCGTACGTCCGCAGGTCCTGCTCATGGACGAGCCCTGCTCGGCTCTGGACCCGATCTCCACCCTGGCGATCGAGGATCTGATCTCCCGGCTGAAGCTGGACTACACGATCGTCATCGTGACGCACAACATGCAGCAGGCCGCCCGGGTCAGCGACAAGACGGCGTTTTTCAACCTCGCGGCGCAGGGCCAGCCCGGCATGCTCGTCGAGATGGACGAGACCTCGAAGATCTTCACCAACCCGGCCAAGAAGGCGACCGAGGACTACATCACCGGGCGCTTCGGTTAACCGCATAGGAGGATCCGGGTGACGGCACCCGCAGTGGAGGGGGACACTCGGTCGGCGCCCATGCTCCTGGTGGCCGATCCGGACGCCGGCCTGATACAGAAGCTCGCGGCCGCGCTGGAAGCCGAAGGCGTCGACGTGACCGGCGTGCCGGACGGCGCCCAGGCCCTGCTTCAGGCCGGAGCTCTCCGGCCTGACGCCGTGCTGATCTGCGCCTCCCTTCCCATCGTCGGCCCGGTCGACTTCGTCCGCGCCGTACGGCTCGCCCGAGCCGTGCCCGTGCTGCTCGGCATCGATTTCGGGAGCGATGCCGAGCAGGCTCTTCAGGCCCTGGAGGCGGGCGCGACAGCCTGCGTGGCCAGGCCGTACCGCGTGCCCGAGCTTCTTCCCCTGGTGCAGGCGGCCTTCCGGCGCCAGGGGCCGCACCGGACCGTGTTGACCATCGGCGACGTCGAGCTGGACGTCACGGCGTATCAGGTGAAGGTCGCGGGCCGGATCGTCCACCTGCCGCTGCGGGAGTTCGAGCTGCTGCACTATCTGATGCGCAACGCCAACCGGACCGTCACCCGCGAGCAGATCATGCGCAATGTGTGGCATTCCGCGGACACCATGTCCACGAACACGATCGCCGTCCACGTCAAGCGGCTCCGGGCCAGGCTCGGTGACGACGAGGACAAGATGATCCAGACGGTCCGCGGAGTGGGTTACCGCCTCGTCTCCGACTGATCGCCGGTCTCCGGCCGCCCGGGCTGATGTGTCACCGGCCCGTGAGCCCGGGGCCCGTCGGAAGCTCGCGAAGGCTACCCGCGGGACAGGCGCTTGAGGACCTCGCCGTGGAGCAGGCCGTTCGTGCAGACCATGCTGCCCGTGTCGAGGGGAGAGGTGCCGTCGACCGCGGTGCAGGTGCCGCCGGCCTCCTCGACGATGACGGTGAGCGCGGCCATGTCCCACGGGGAGAGCTCCGGCTCGGCCGAGATGTCCACGGCGCCCTCGGCGACCATCATGTGTGACCAGAAGTCGCCGTAGCCGCGCGTCCGCCAAACCTGCCTGGTCAGGTCGAGGAAGCCGTCGAGCCGGTTGTCCTTCTCCCACTCCGCGAGGTCGGAGTAGGCGAACGACGCGTCGTCGAGGCGGCCGACGGAGGAGACCTGGCAGCGGGTGGCCTTCGTCAGGCTGCGCCCGGTCCACGAGCCGCCCTCCTTGGCGGCCCACCAGCGGCGGCTGAGCGCGGGCGCCGAGACGACGCCGACGACGACCTTGCCCTCCTCCATCAGCGCGATGAGGGTGGCCCACACGGGGACCCCGCGGACGTAGTTCTTGGTGCCGTCGATGGGGTCGATGACCCACGAGCGCATGCCGTATCCGGTGCGGCCGAACTCCTCACCCACGATGGCGTCGCGCGGGCGGGCCCGGCGCAGCGTGCCGCGGATGGCCTCCTCGACGGCCCGGTCGGCGTCGCTGACCGGCGTGAGGTCGGGCTTGGTGTCGACCTTCAGGTCCACGGCTTTGAAACGGCGCATCGTGATGTCATCGGCGGCGTCCGCCATCACGTGCGCGAGACGCAGATCGTCGCTATATCCCACCACAGGCCCCAAGTTATCGTGCCGGAGCCCGCTCGCATCAGGTCCCGGATCGCTCCAAAGCGTACTTGTCGGTAACATCCGGCCATGGACATCGCCGCCTTCATGCTCGACAGCGTGCCGTTCGCGCGGCTGCTCGGGATCTGGTTCGACTCGGTCGGCTCCGGTACGGCTGTCGCCCGCATGCCCGACCGCGCCGATCTGCACAACCACGTGGGCGGCCCGCACGCCGGAGCCCTGTTCTCCCTCGCGGAGTCGGCGTCGGGGGCGGCCATGCTGTCCGCGTTCGGCGACCAGCTCTCCCGGGCCGTGCCGCTGGCCACGGTCGCCCAGATTCGCTATCTGAAGCTGGCCAAGGGCGAGGTGACCGCTTCGGCGACCCTGCGGGCCGATCGCACCGGGGTCGTCGCCCAGTTGGACGAGGGCAGGCGGCCCGAGTTCGACGTGGCCGTCGACATCCGCGACGCCGAAGGGGTCGTCGTCTCGGAGATGACCGTCTCCTGGACCCTTCGCCCCAACCGCTGATCGGGGGAGTCGCCGGGCCGGTCAGTCGTCGTCCGATCCCTCGCGGCTGGCCAGCAGGCGCCTGAGCGACTCCAGCCGCGCGGGCTCGGCGTGGCCCTCCGCGACGAAACGGTTCAGGGCGCACTCCTCGCCCAGATGGGTGCAGCCTTTCGGACAGTCGACCGTGGCCTCGTTCAGGTCGGGGAAGGCCGCCAGCACGGTCTCGACGGACACATGCGCCAGTCCGAAGCTTCGCACCCCGGGCGTGTCGATGATCCAGCCGCCCTCGGGGAGCTCCAGCGCGACGGCCGACGTGGAGGTGTGCCTGCCCCTGCCGGTCACCGCGTTCACATGCGACACGGCCCGGTCCGCGTGCGGCACGAGGGCGTTGACC
Organism: Planotetraspora sp. A-T 1434; assembly: GCF_025420585.1. Lineage (GTDB taxonomy): Bacteria > Actinomycetota > Actinomycetes > Streptosporangiales > Streptosporangiaceae > JAOEGB01. The sequence continues at coordinate 8,331 of NZ_JAOEGB010000009.1, forward strand.
AGCGTCGACTTCCCGACACCGGAGTGACCGACGAGCACGCTCATCCGGTCCGTCAGCCTCTCCCGCAGTTCGTCGAGGGATCCGCCCTTTTGCACCACGAGGTACGGCACGCCGAGCGGCTCGTAGAGGGCTACCAGGTCGCCGGCCGGTGCGAGGTCGGCCTTCGTGAGGCAGAGAAGCGGGTCGATGTCCGCGTCGAACGCGGCGACCAGCATCCGGTCGATCATCCGAGGGCGCGGCGGAGGGTCGGCGAGCGCGGTGACGATGACGAGCTGGTCGGCGTTGGCGACGATCGGCCGTTCGATGTCGTCGATGTCGTCGGCGCTGCGGCGCAGCATGGAGCTGCGCTCCTCCACGCGCACGATCCGCGCCAGCGTGTCCGGCTGTCCGGTCACGTCGCCCACCAGGGCCACCCTGTCGCCGACCACGATGCCCTTGCGGCCGAGCTCCCGGGCCTTCATCGCGACGACCAAGGTGGGCTTGCCCTTCTTCCCGCGACGCCCTCCTCGCGCCCGGCGGCCGCCGGCGGCCGCTCCGTCATGCGACCCGTGCTCGCCGATCACCTGCCCGTCGATCACTCGCTCGCCGGGCCCGGACCGACCGGCCTCGTGGTCTCCGGTTCCGTGGTCTCCGGTTCCGTGGTCACGGGGTTGGGGGATGCCGTCGCCGACCAGGCAGGTGTAGCGGCCGCGGTCGACGGCCACGACGAACCCCTCGACGGCTTGTTCGTGGGCAGGACGGATCCGCGTCCGGGGCCGGGACCCCTTTCCCGGTCTGACCCTGACGTCGTCCTCGTCGTACTGCCGCTTTCTCAGCGCCCCCGCCCCGATCGTCTCGCGCGGGCATCGGCCTCGACCAGGGGGACGGCGTACGCCTGAGCCCTCGTAGTCACCGCCGTGCCGTCCATCACCGTGCGCCGCCCAGCATGGCGGTCCACATGCCGGCGAACTCGGGGAGGGTCTTCGCGGTGGTGGCGATGTTCTCCACCTCGACGCCGGGCACGACCAGGCCGATCACCGCGCCCGCCGTGGCCATCCGGTGGTCGTCGTAGGAGTGGAACACCCCGCCCGACAGCGGCCTCGGGTGGATCTCCAGGCCGTCGGCCGTCTCGCGGGCGTCGCCGCCCAGCCGGTTGATCTCCGTGGCCAGCGCGGCGAGGCGGTCGGTCTCGTGCCCGCGGATGTGGGCGACGCCCCTGATCCGGGTCGGGCCGTCCGCCAGCGCGGCCAGCGCGGCGATGGTCGGGGTGAGTTCGCTGACCTCGTGCAGGTCCGCGTCGACGCCGCCCACGTGGCCGGTGCCCGTCACCTCGAGCCCGTGGGGCAGGCGTGTCACCGTGGCGCCCATCTCCGCGAGCAGGTGCCGGAGCTGGTCGCCGCCCTGCGTGGTCTCCTCCGGCCAGTCCGGGATGACCACGGTGCCGCCGGTGACGAGCGCGGCGGCCAGGAAGGGGGCGGCGTTGGACAGGTCGGGCTCGACCGTGACGTCCCTCGCTCGGATCGGGCCGGGTTCGACGCGCCACACGTCGGCCTCGGAGTCGTCCACCCGCACGCCGGCCTGGCGGAGCAGCTGAATGGTCATCGCGATGTGCGGCATCGACGGCACGGGCGGGCCGCTGTGCCGCACGGTCAGGCCCTTCTCGAAACGGGCGCCGGTGAGGAGGAGGCCCGACACCATCTGCGAGGAGATCGAGGCGTCCAGGACGACCTCGCCGCCCGGCACCGGTCCGCGGATCGTGAACGGCAGGGCGTCGTTGTCGATCGACGCGCCGAGCGAGCGCAGCGCGCCGAGGATGGGGCCCATCGGCCGCTTGCGGGCGTGCGGGTCGCCGTCGAAGAACACCGGGCCGTCGGCGAGCGCGGCCACCGCCGGGACGAACCGCATGACCGTGCCGGCCAGGCCGACGTCGATCGACACACCGCCCGTGACGGGCCGGGGAGTGATCGCCCAGTCCACGCTCGACGTGCTCTGGTTCGACGGGGTCATCTCCGCGCCCAGGGACCGCAGCGCTGCCACCATCAGGTCGGCGTCCCTGCTGCGGAGGGCGCGCCGTACGGTGCCGGGGGCGTCGGCCAGCGCGGCCAGGAGAAGCACCCGGTTGGTCACGGACTTCGACCCGGGCAGGCGGACGGTCGCATGGACCGGCTCGGTCACGGTCGGGGCGGGCCAATGCGCCCCGGCGCCCGAAACGGCGGCGCCGTTCATCGGGGCGCCGCGCTCGTCGCGGTGCTCGTCGCGGTGCTCGTCGCGGTGCTCGTCGCGGTGCTCGTCGCCGTGCGAGGACTCGTGCGGGTCGGCGCCGCCGGACGCGGGCTGCGGAGAGGCCATGCCCAGAAGCTTATCGTCGTGCCCTCCAGAGCCGCACGGGCCGCGCACGGCCCGTGCACGCCCGCGCGCGGGCGGCAAAGGGATGGCAATCTAAGGGCATGTGCGGGAGGTACGCGTCGGCGCGGAAGAAGCATGAGCTGATGGAGGAGTTCGAGGTCGAGCTGGACGGGGTCCCGGACACCGACCTGCGCCCGGACTACAACGTCGCGCCGACCAAGGAGGTCTACGCGGTGATGAGCCGCGTCCCCAAGGTGGAGGGCGAGAGCCGTACGGACCGGCCGATCAGGCAGATCCGCGTGGTGAGGTGGGGGCTGGTGCCCAGTTGGGCGAAGGACCCCTCGATCGGGTCGAGGCTCATCAACGCGCGGGTAGAGACGGTGGCGGAGAAGCCCGCGTACCGCAGGGCGCTGGCGTCGAGGCGGTGCCTGCTTCCGGCCGACGGCTACTTCGAGTGGATGCCGGTGGAGGGAAAGAAGAAGCAGCCCTACTTCATCCATCCCGGGGACGGCGGCGTGCTCGCGATGGCGGGGCTGTACGAGTTCTGGAAGGACCCGTCCCGGGCCGACGACGATCCGCTCAAGTGGCTGTGCACGTGCACGGTCATCACGACGACGGCCGAGGACAAGCTGGGGCACATCCACGACCGGATGCCGATGATGGTCGAGCGGGAGCGCTGGGCGGAGTGGCTCGATCCCCGGGTGACGGACGCGAGAGGGCTTCTGGTGCCCGCCGGCCCCGACAGGCTCGTGGCCCATCCGGTGTCCACGTCGGTGAACGACGTGCGCAACAACGGCCCCGAGCTGGTCGACCCCATCGAGCCCGAAGGTGGGGACACCAGCGCGCTCTTCTAGGAAGCCGTTGGTGTAAGCGCGGCGCCGAACGGGCATCCGGTGAGGAAGCGGTTCACCACACCGTAATAAATTCCGACCTGTGAGGAGACCGGGGCTCCTCGGCGGGTTCCCCCCACTCCCGGAGGTGCGGATTCGTGGACGTCGCGACCGCGCGTATGCGCCTGGAAAGCATGCTCGAAGAGCTCGATCGATCCATCGGGGTGCTGAAGAGGGATCCGGTCGCCCCGCAGGAAAGATCCCCCGCCGACGCGGGCGCCGACCTGAACGACGCCGACCGGACACAGGCCATGCTGGACGTCGCCTCCCGGCAGCGCACCGCCGTACTGGCGGCACTCAGGCGGCTCGACGACGGCGGCTACGGGCGGTGCGTGGACTGCGGCAGGCCGGTCCCCGAGGGCAGGCTGGAGGCGCGGCCCGAGGCGGCCCGCTGCGTCCAGTGCCAGTCCAAGATCGAGCGCCGCCGCTGAGCGGTGTGATGCCCGCGCGTGTCCTTACGGCTCGGCGGCCTCACAGGGGCTTCCTGGCGCTGGCGACGAGATGGATGCCCACGGTGTCGTCGTCGTCAGACTGGGTCTCCAGTTCCGTGCGGACGAGCCAGGCGAGCGAGCGGCTGTCGGAGCCGAGCACGTGGTCGACGGTCGAGGGGGACAGGACCGTTCTGGGGCGGATCCACTCGACCTCGAGCCCCGCGCCCGTGATCAGCTCCCGCACCTGGCCGCTCGTGAAGCACCGGGTGATGCTGCCGTCGGGCCAGGGGATGAGCATGACCTCGCCCGTCTGGCACAGGTGGGCCCAGTAGTTCTGCTCGGCGAGGATGGCCATACCGAGCACGAGCGAGTCGACGCACATCAGCACCCGGCCGCCCGGCTTCAGCACCCGGAACACGTCTTCCAGGACCGACTCGGTCATGATCTCGACCGAGAGCACCCGCTCCTCAGCGATCACCGCATCGACGGACCCGTCCGGCAGGAACCCGAGGTCGTCGGCGCGGACCTTCTGGATGCGGTCGGAGGCGTCCCGCAGCCACGGTTCCGCCGGTTTGCGGAAGTCCAGCACCTCGATCACGCGGTGCCCGGCGCGGGCCGCCTGGGCCGGCCCCCGGCCGCGGCCCCCGGACAGGTCCAGCAGGAGGGACGGGCGATCGGGGAGCCACTGGCGCAGTTGCTCGGCGACCACAGCGTGATAAAAGGTCCAGTAGGGCCCGAGGGCGCCCGAGCCATTCAGTTCGTTGGCCGGAATAGGCAGCACGAGCGGCTCCTGGACGTCGGTTTCCGGGCTACCAGCCGGTACGTAGGTTTTTCCCCGCAGCGGGGCGTTCGTCACCTCAAACCGCACCGGGAACAGACTCTACGCCCGCCCTGTTGCAGATGAGCATGAACACGTTGGTGCTGCCGGAAGCCCCCGGCGACCCCGCCTACCTCGGCCCGGTATTCTCGGCTGGGTACGGCGTTCTGAAGGGGGTGGGTCCGGTCTCCAAGACAGTCGAGGAGACTCTGGAGCAGCGCAGTGAGCGGTTCGAGCGGGATGTCATGCCGTATCTCGACCAGCTCTACTCCGCCGCGCTCCGGATGACCCGTAACCCAGCGGATGCGGAAGACCTCCTTCAGGAGACGTTCGCCAAGGCCTTCGCCTCGTTCCACCAGTTCCAGGAGGGGACGAACCTCAAGGCCTGGCTCTACCGCATTCTCACCAACACCTTCATCAACAGCTACCGCAAGAAGCAGCGGGAGCCGAAGCAGGCCGGCACCGAGGAGATCGAGGACTGGCAGCTCGCGCGGGCGGAGTCGCACACGTCGAGCGGTCTCAAGTCCGCCGAGATCGAGGCGCTGGAGCACCTGCCCGACAGCGATGTGAAGAACGCGCTGGCCGCGCTTCCGGAGGAATTCCGCATCGCCGTGTATCTCGCCGACGTGGAGGGCTTCCCCTACAAGGAGATCGCCGACATCATGGGGACCCCCATCGGGACCGTGATGTCGCGCCTGCACCGCGGTCGGCGGCAACTGCGGACGCAACTCGAGGACTACGCGCGCGACCGCGGGCTCGTACGGTCGGACTCCCGCGGCGGAGGTCTCGACGAGTCGCTTGGCCAGGAGGAGCGATGAGCTGCGGGAACCACCACGACACGCCGTGTAGCGAAGTCCTTGACCGCGTCTACAGCTACCTCGACGGCGAGCTGGACGACAGCGGCTGCGCGGACATAAGACAGCACCTCGACGAGTGCCACCCGTGCCTCGAGGAGTACGGCCTGGAGAAGGTCGTCAAACAGCTCGTGGCCAAGCACTGCGGATGCGACCCGGTCCCGGAGGACCTGCGGGCCAAGGTCATGACCCGTATCGAACAGGTCCGCATCCAGCTCGCCGATTAAGATCAGCCCTTACATCTCTGGAAGGGCGGGGACATGCGGGCACTGGTCACTGGCGGAGCGGGGTTCATCGGGTCGACCCTGGTCGATCGGCTGATCTCCGACGGGCACGAGGTCGCCGTCGTGGACGATCTCTCCTCCGGGCGGAACCGCAATCCTCAGGCTCCGCTCCATGTCATGGACGTCAGGGATCCGGCGCTCGGGTCGCTGGCCGAGCAGTGGCGGCCGGAGGTGGTCTGCCACCTGGCCGCGCAGATCAGCGTCCGCAAGAGCGTCGCCGACCCGGTCCACGACGCCAGGCTGAACGTCGAGGGCACGGTCAACGTGCTGGAGGCCGCCCGGCGGGCGGGGACGCGCAAGGTGGTCTTCGCCTCCTCCGTCGCCGTGTACGGCAGGCCGGCCGTCATCCCCGTCCCGGGGGACGCCCCCACCGATCCCCGCTCGCCGTACGCCGCCTCCAAGCTCAGCGGGGAAACCTATTTGTCCGCGTATAGCGGGCTTTATGGGCTTGAATACACCACGCTGGTGCTCTCGAACGTCTACGGCCCGCGTCAGTCGCCCGACGGCGAGGCGGGCGTCGTCGCGATCTTCACTGACGCCCTGCTGTCCGGAAGGCCCACGGTCCTGTACGGCGACGGCTCGCAGACCAGGGACTACATCTTCGTCGAGGACGTGGTCGACGGCTTCGCCCGCGCCTGCGGTCCGGACGGCAACGGCCGGCGCTTCAACCTCGGGACCGGCCTGCAGACCACCGACCGCGAGCTCCACTCGCTGGTCGCCGCCGCGGCCGGCGCTCCGGACGAGCCGGCCTTCGAGCCGCCGCGCCTCGGCGACCTTCCCGCCATGGCGGTCGACCCCGCGCCCGCCCTCGAAACGCTCGGCTGGCGCCCGAGGCACGACCTGCCCCAGGGGCTCAAGGCCACCGTCGAATGGGCCCGCGACCGGTCCTGACCGCTCACTCGGGCGGCGCCGGATATCGACGACCAAATGCCCGAATTGTTGGCACCCGGCCGGGACGCTCCGTGCATGATCACGAAGAGTATTCGCGCAGTTTGGCAGGTGACTGCGGGAACTCTTGCATGATCACGATAGGTGTCGGCGCAGGCCAGCCGGGACCGCCGGGAATCCGTGCATGATCACGTCATGATCGCCCCGGGGAGATAAATCCGGATAATTCAACTCAGCGTGATGGCTTGATTACGGTTTGGCCGCGAAGCGCCGACATCCCTGACCGGACGTGCGGGGTTCTGTAGCCTGAGTGGCGAATCGATGTGGAGGCGGCACATGCTTGGGAAATCCATCGTCCGATTGCTGGCCGCGCTGGCGCTGCTCACTCCGGTCATCATCCTGGCCGGCGTGGTCACCGGAAGTCCGGGGATCTCCTGGACGTGAGTCGTGTCGGCCAATGCCTGTGGATCTTCTCAGTGCACGCTGGATCCATAGGCCTTCTCGCCTGAGGGGGCCGCATTGCGGGAACTGCCGTGGCCTGCCAAGGTCTACTTCGTCGCGCTGATCGGGACCGCCGGCTTCCTGCTGGCGCGGAGCGTCACCATGCCGAAGTGGTACGACCAGGTCGAGTGGTCCAGGCTGATCGTGCTCGCGCTGCTGTTCCTGGTGTGCGAGTCCGTGCCGACGCTGCTCAACGTGCCACAGGCCGCCGTGTCGGTGAGCTACTCCGCCGCCCTGGCGGCCGTCGTCCTCGTCGGCCCCCTCGGGGCTGCGCTCGTGGGCCTCATGGCGGTCGTGAGCGTACGGCCCGGCCTGCCGGTCGTGAAGCGGCTCTTCAACGGCGCCCAGTTCGTGATCTGCGGCTACGCGGCGGGATGGGCGTTCACGCTGGCCGGCGGCACCGTCGGCCTCCCGGAGATCACCGACTTCCCGGGCATCATCGTCCCGTACGGCGCGGCCACGGCGGCCTTCGTCGCGATCAACTTCATGTTGACCGCGATCATCCTCCTGCTGGTCGCCGGGGTCGGCAGGAACCAGGTCTCGCTGCGCGGCATCGTCCAGTTCCTGGGGTCGATCGTCGGCTACGCCACCTTCGGCCTGCTGATCGCCGGGCTCTGGGCCACGGTCCAGTCGATCTCCACCGTGCTCGTGCTGCTGCCGCTGTTCGTCGCCCGCTGGGCGCTGGGGCACTACCACGCCGAGCAGCGGTCCTACGACGCGACGATCGCGGCCCTGTGCCAGGCCGTGGAGACCAAGGACTACTACACGCGCGGCCACTGCACCCGCGTCTCGGCCGCCTCCTCCATGATCGCCGAGGAGATCGGGATGGGGACCGAGCGGCTCCGCGCGATCCGGTACGCCGGGATGCTCCACGACGTGGGCAAGCTGGGCGTGCCCACCAAGGTCCTGCAGAAGGACGGCGACCTCACCGAGGAGGAGTTCGCCGCGATCCAGCTGCACCCGATGCGCGGCCTGGAGATCGTCCGGGGCATCGACTTCCTCGACGAGGCGTTCGCCGGGATCATGCACCACCACGAGCGGCACGACGGCAAGGGCTATCCGATGGGGCTGGCCGGGTCGGAGATCCCGGAGTTCGCCAGGATCATCGCGGTGGCCGACGCCTTCGACTCGATGACGTCGGACCGGGCCTACCGGAAGGCGAAGCCCGTCGACGTGGCCGTGGCCGAGCTGCGGAAGAACGCCGGCACCCAGTTCGATCCCGTCATGGTCGGCACGTTCATCAAGGCGCTCAGCCGCGACGGCTGGAACCCGCCGGAGGCCGTCCCGGCTCCGCCGGACGACGCCGTCGAGACCACCGCCAAGGATCACGACGACCCCACGACCCCCATCCAGGTGGTGTCGGAGCGGTGAGAGAGCGGCGGATGGCGACGGCGAGGGCGGCGCACGGGCTCGACTCCGGGCAGCTCCTGCTGATCTGCGCGGCCGGGATGCTGACTGTGGCGGGGATCTCCCACACGGCCGCCGTCGGGCTGGCCGACTCGCAGGTGGCGATCGGGTTCGGCGTGCTGATCGCGGCGGGCGAGCTGGCCCGGCTGACGATGCCCGGCAACCGCGAGGTCGCCCCGGTCTCCACGGCCGCCGCGCTGGGCTACGCGCTTCTGCTCGACGTCGGCGGCCGCCCGGCGGACCACTCGGCGCTGCAGGTCGTCGCGGTCATGTCGGTGGGGATGATCGCGGGTGGGCTGCCACACCTGGCGGTCGGCCGCCCCCCGCGCCTGGACGCGATGGCCAGGAGGCTGCTGGCGGGCTCGCTGCTGGCCTTCGCCTACCGCCCGCTGGCCGGCCCGCTCCGCCGAGTGGCCCTGGAGGGCGACTGGTGGCCGGCCCTGGGCGTGATGGCCGTCCTCAGCGCCGTCATGCTGACGGCCGACGTGGTGATCGCGGCGATGCTGCGGGCCGAGCAGGTCCGGACCGCCTTCCGCGTGGCCGTACGGGACGAGATCCGGATGGGCGGGCCGCTCGGCGCGGCCGTCGCCGCGTCGGGGATGCTGCTCGTGCTGGCGTCGCACAGCATGGACATGACCGCGCTGCCGGCGTTCGCGGCGCCGCTGCTGGTCACGCAGGTCGCGTTCCGGAAGTACGCCGGGATCCGGGCGACCTACCTGCAGACCGTGCGGGCGCTGAGCCGGGTCACCGAAGTCGGCGGATACGTCGAGCCCGGCCACTCCCGGAGGGTCAGCCAGCTCGCCCTCGCCATCGGCCGGGAGCTCGGGATGTCCGAGCCCCAGTTGCTGGAGCTGGAGTACGCGGCGCTCATGCACGACATCGGCCAGCTCTCGCTGCGCGACCCGATCCCGGGCGGGGCCACCGTGCTGACCGACCCGGCGCAGGCGAGGCGCATCGCCGAGCTCGGGGCCGAGGTGATCAGGAAGACCGGCGTCCTCCACGGTGTCGCGGAGATCGTCGAGCGGCAGTGCGACCCCGTCGGCGACTCGCCCCCCGCGGCCAGCAGGATCATCAAGGCCGCCAACGCGTACGACGATCTGGTGGGCGGCTCCACCGACAGAGACAGGGCGGCGGCCGCGCTCGAACGGCTCCGCCTCGACGGGGGCGCGGAGTACGACCCCGCGGTCGTGGAGGCCATGGCCCGCGTCGTCGACCGGCTCGTCCTCGTAACACGCTTGTAGCAGACGTCTTACGGAGAGCCCCTCTGCGGCGCGCCGAGGGGGTTGTTTTTGTGGCGACCCTACAGATTCGCCCGTCGGGTTCAGTTGGAAACGGGCGGGGGGTCCGAGCGGGGGATCCCCATAAAGTTGGCTGCGTGTTCGACTCAGTGCTTGTCGCCAACCGCGGTGAAATCGCCCGGCGGATCATCCGCACGGTCCGGCGGATGGGGCTGCGCGCGATCGTGGTCCACTCGGAGGCGGACGCCGAACTGCCCTTCGTGGCCGAGGCGGACGAGGCCGTCCTGCTCGGCCCAGCGAGCCCGGCGCAGAGCTACCTCGACGTGAGCAAGGTCATCGACGCCGCCCGTGCCGCGGGGGCGCAAGCCGTCCATCCCGGATACGGCTTCCTCGCCGAGAACGCGGCCTTCGCCCGCGCGGTCGTCGACGCGGGCCTCGTCTGGATCGGCCCGGACCCCGACGCCATCGAGCGGATGGGCGACAAGATCAACGCGCGGAACCTGATGGAGGAGGCCGGCGTCCCGGTCGCCGCCGGGACCCGCGAACCGGTGACGGATCTCGCGGGGGCCGTGCGGGCCGCGGAGAAGATCGGCTACCCGGTCATGGTCAAGGCCGCCGGAGGTGGCGGCGGGATCGGCATGGGGGTCGCGCATGACGAGGACTCGCTGGCCAAGGCCTTCGAGCAGGCCTCCCGCGCGGCCGCTCGTTTCGGCGGGGCGGAGGGGGCGGGCCCGGCGATCCTGCTGGAGCGTTATATCGAGCGGGCGCGGCATGTCGAGGTGCAGATCCTGGGTCTGGCCGACGGGACAGTGATCGCGCTGGGCGAGCGTGACTGCTCGGTCCAGCGGCGCCACCAGAAGGTCGTCGAGGAGAGCCCGTCGCCCGGCATCACCCCGGAGCTCCGCGCGCGCATGCTGGCGGCAGCCGTACGGGCGGGAGAGACCGTCGGATATCGCGGCGCCGGCACCGTGGAGTGCCTCGTGGACGCCGACGCGCAGGACTTCGTGTTCCTGGAGATGAACACCCGCCTGCAGGTGGAGCACCCGGTCACCGAACTCGTCACCGGCCTCGATCTGGTGGAGCACCAGATCCGCATCGCCGCGGGCGAGGTCTACGCCGTGGAGACGCGGCCGAGCGGGCACGCGATCGAATTCCGGGTGTATGCCGAGGATCCCAAGCGGTTTTTCCCCGGGCCTGGCAAGATCGACGTGTGGGAGGAGCCGTCGGGTGAGGGCGTCCGGGTCGATTCCGGCTATGTCGCGGGAAACACGGTGACCCCGTTCTACGACCCGCTGATGGCCAAGCTCTGCGTCCACGGCGCCACCCGCGAGGAGGCACTGGGCCTGGCTCGTACGGCTGTCGCCGCGTTCAGGGTCGAGGGGCCGAAGAACAACCTGCCCTTCTGCGCCGAGTTGCTGGACAACCCCGAATTCATGACCGGGGACTACGACACGGGACTGGTCTCCAAGATGAGGCAAGCCCGATAGTTTGATTCGTCGATTGAGGGGAGTTCGCGGGTGGCTGAGGTACGCGCTGAGATGGTGGCGAACGTCTGGAAAGTCGTGGTGAGTGAGGGCGACGCCGTCGATGAGGGCGACACGCTCGTCATCCTCGAGTCGATGAAGATGGAGATCCCGGTCCTGGCCGAGGACTCCGGCGTGGTGGCCCAGCTCAAGGTCGCCGAAGGTGATGTCATCCAGGAGGGCGACCTGATCGCCGTCATCGAGTAACCCCCCGCCCGCCAAATCCCGGGCGTGATCATGCGCGGATTCCCGGGCAGGTCTGCCGAGCTGCGCCGAAGCCGTGCGTGATCATGCACGGATTCCCGGGCAGGTCTGCCAAGCTGCCCCGAAGCCGTACGTGACCATGTAGAGATTCCCGGCCGGGCGTGTCGACTCGCGCGTCAGTCATGCATGGCTACGACGGAGTGGTCAGGGCCGCCGCGCATCGGACTCGAAGATCCAGGCGGACGAGACCTAATAGGCTGGCGCGCATGAGACTTGCTCCAGGGCTGCGTGCCGAGGTCCTCATCATGGTCGAGCGGGAGGACACCGCGATCCGGGTCGGCAGCGGTGACGTGCCCGTCCTGGGCACGCCGCGGCTGCTGTCCTTCGCCGAAGGGGCCACCGTGAAGGCGGTTCAGCAGTACCTGGACCCCGGTCAGACCTCGGTCGGCACGAAGGTGGAGCTTGAGCACCTCGCGCCGAGCCCGGTCGGCATGCACGTCGAGATAAGCGCCGAGCTGACCGAGGTGGACGGTAGGCGGCTGGTCTTCTCGATCAGGGCCGTCGACAAGACCGGCGTCCTGGTCGGCGTCGGCAGGATCGAGCGGGTCGTCGTGGACCGTCAGAGGTTCCTCGCGCGTCAGTGAGCCCCCCATCCCTGATCGTGTCGGCTCGTTACAGCCATGACCCCACCAATGCATGATCACGCGTGGTGTATGCGCAGCTCGCGATCCTCGTGCAGGCATCCGTGCATGATCACGTGTGGAGTATGCGCAGCTCGCCACCCATGTCTGGGAATTCGTGCATGATCACGCGCAGGGGGGTTGGCGGGATCTGCCGGAAACCGTCCGGGACCCCGGCTAGGCTGGGGGACCGTGGACCTCTACTGCGATCACTGCGGCAGGCCCGCCGCCGAGGGTAACCACGCGGCCTGCCGGGCCGCCCGGGCGATGGAGCCGCCACGCTACTGCGCGCGGTGCCGCCGCCGGATGGTCGTCCAGGTGACTCCCCGGAGCTGGTCCGCCCGCTGCTCCGAGCACGGCAGCACGGCGGGGTAACCGCTAAGCTCTCTGGCCTGACCCCGGGGGCGGGAGCCGTGTCCGTTCAGGCTTCTGTGATCAGGTCGTGACCTTCCCGCGACCCGAGCCTGCTTGGTTGGACACCTTCGGGGCTGAAGTTACTTAGGGGGTATGGGGCACAAATGGTGGCCCAAGGGACGACCCTGGCTGGGCGTTACCGGCTGGACGCCCGGCTCGGCGCCGGGGGCATGGGCGAGGTGTGGCGGGGTGAGGACACCGTCCTCGCACGCACCGTCGCGGTCAAGGTACTGCTTCCCGGCCGTCTCGACGACCCCGGCTTCGCCGTCAGGTTCCAGGGCGAGGCCCGCGCGATGGCGACGGTCAACCACCCCGGCGTGGTCGACGTGTACGACTACGGCGTCACCGACGTCCCCGGCGACGGGCCGACCGCCTACCTCGTGATGAGGTTCGTCGACGGCGAACCCCTCGACCGGCTGCTCATGCGGCTCGGCCGGCTCGGGCCCGAGCCCGCGATGGAGTTGATCGCGCAGGCCGCGGCGGCTCTGCAGGCGGTCCACGACCGGGGGATCGTCCACCGCGACATCAAGCCCGGCAACCTCCTGGTCCGCCCGGACGGCACGCTGGTCCTCACTGACTTCGGCATCGCCCGCGCGGACGCCAACAGCCGCCTCACCGACGCTGGCATGGTCCTCGGCACCGCGGCGTACTGCGCCCCCGAGCAGGCCGAGGGCGCTCCGGTCACCCCCGCCGTGGACATCTACGCCCTGGGCGTCGTGGCCTATGAGTGCGTGGCCGGGCGCAGGCCGTTCGACGGCGACACCCCGGTGACGATCGCGCTCAAGCACATCCGCGAGGAGCCTCCGCCGTTACCGGCCGACGTGCCGCCCGCGGTGCGTGCTGTCGTGGAGCGGGCGATGTCCAAGGACCCGGCCCGCCGCTGGCCGTCCGCCGCCGCCATGAGCCAGGCCGCCCGGCAGTCCGTCGCCCTGGGGGGAGCCTTCGACCCAGGTACGGCTCCCGCGACGGGCGGCTACGGCCGGCAGGGCATGGCGGCCGCCCTCGATCTCGGGTCCGCCTCGACCCAGGCGGAGCCCGCCTACCCCGAGCGCCCCTACGCCGACCCGGCGTTCACGGGAGAGGCGCCCACCTATCGGGTCACGAGGGACACCTGGAGCGGCGGCACCGCCGTACCGCCCGCGACCGTGGAGGCGCCGCAGCCCGGGTCGCGGTCCTCGCGTCACCAGGCGGTTCAGAAGAAGAGACGTTCGGGGCTGATCGTGGCCGGGGTCGCCGGCTCCGTCGTGGTCGTCGGTCTCGCGGCGCTTGGGGTCAATCTGGCCTCCGCCGGCTCCGGCCGGGTCGGCGAGCCGAGCACGCCGCCCTTGACCGTCGAAACCCCCAGCACCCCGGCCCATTCGCCGTCCAGGACCCCTCCGCGGTCGAGCCCGACGCCCACCCACACGAAGTCCTACGTCTCGCACACCCCGACCCCGACGCCGACCAGAACACCGTCGCCCAGTCCTACCCCCAGTGACTCACCGTCGCCGAGTCCTTCGCCAAGCGACACCGCGAACATGCTGAGGGTTCCGCTGGTGAGGGGGCTCAGCGAGGGCGCGGCGACGGCCAAGCTGCAAAAGGCCGGTTTCAGGGCCACCGTCAAATACTCCGGCGACGGAGATTGCCGGAGCCCGGTGACCGGCCAATCCCCTGCTTCGGGAGCGCTCGCGGCCGAGAAGTCCGTCGTCAGGATCTTCGTACTCAGGAAGCCGTGCGCGTCTCCCAGCCCCAGTGCCACGCCGAGCCCGTCGGTGAGCCCCACCCCCTGAGCCAGGGGGCAGGGCTCCCGCCGTCACACGCCGGTGGTGCTCCGGGGGTAGGCGATCTCCGGGTCGGTGGCGATGTTCACCAGGTACGGCACGCCCGAGTCGAACGCCCGGCGCAGCGCGGGGCCGATCTCGGCCGGGGAGGTCACCAGCTCGCCGCCACCACCGAGCGCGGTCACAACCTGGTCGTAGCGGCACTGCGGCTGCAGATCGGCGGCCACGTCGTAGCCGTACAGCATCTGCATGGGGTGCTTCTCCAGGCCCCACATGCCGTTGTTGCCGCAGATCATGACGACCGGCAGCTTGTGCCGGACGAGGGTGTCCACGTCCATCAGCGAGAATCCGGCGGCTCCGTCGCCGAGCAGCAGCACGACCTGTGACGACGGCCGGGCCAGCCGCGCCGCGATGGAGTAGCCCAGGCCGGTGCCCAGGCAGCCGTACGGGCCCGGGTCGAGCCAGTTGCCCGGCCTGCGCGGCTCGACGTACTTCCCGGCGTAGGACACGAAGTCGCCGCCGTCGCCGATGACCACCGCGTCGTCGGCCAGCAGCTTGCCCAGCTCGCCGTAGATCCGCATGGGATGGATCGGGTCGGAGTCGGACTCCAGCAGCGGGGTGTCGCCGACGATCGCGGCGGCGGCCGCCTCCGCGAGGGCGGTCACCCACGGCGCGTACGCCTTCGGGTTCACGCCGACGGTGCCGCAGGCCGCGCCGAGGCCCCAGAACAGGACGGACAGGTCGCCGGCCGCGGCCCCGGCGAGGCCGGTGTGCGTCGCGAGCTGGGAGGGGGCGTCGCTGATGTGGACGACCTTCGCCAGCGGCGCGCCGTCCTTGCCCCCGAACCAGCCGTAGCCCAGGCGGAAGTCGAGCGGCGTGCCGACGACGATGACGAGGTCGGCCTGGCCGAAGGCCATGCCGCGGGCCCGGGTGACGAGCAGCTCGTGACCGGCGGGGAGGATGCCGCGGCCCTGGCCGTTGGGGATCACCGGCAGGCGGTACTCCTCGGCGAAGTCCCGCGCGGCCTCCTCGGCGCGGTCCATCCACACGTCGGAGCCGAGCACCAGCACCGGCCGCTCGGCCTCGGCGATCAGCCGGGCGATCGAGGCCAGCGCCTCGGGGTCGGGCTCCAGCGGCGACGGGGTCAGGGTCTCCGTCTCGTGCTCGCCCGAAGGCGAGAACAGGTCATCCATGTAGAAGTCGAGGAAGACCGGCCCGCGGTGCGGCGCGAGAGCCGTACGGAATGCCATCTCGACGTCCTGGCCGATGGAGTCGGCCCCCGAGCCGGTGAAGGCGAGTTTGGTGATCGGCTCGAACAGCGGCGGGTGGTCCATTTCCTGGAGTGCCCCCGAGCCCCAGCGGGACCGGGGCGCCCGGCCGCCGAGCACGACGACGGGCGAGCCGTTGAAGTGTGCCGTCGCGACGCCCGAGACGCCGTTGGTGATGCCGGGACCGGCGGTCAGCACCGCCAGCCCCGGTTGGCGGGTCAGCCGGGCCGTCGCCTCGGCCGCGAAGACCGCGCTCTGCTCGTGTCGCACGTCGAGAATGCGCATGTTCTCATGGACCGCCCCGTCGTACAGGGGGAAGACGTGCCCGCCGGAGAGCGTGAACATCGTGTCCACGCCGTAGGCCTGGGATACGGCGACCGCTATGTCGCCTGCGTGCTTGGGGGACTCCATGCCGTGAACCTACCAGTCAGTCACTTAGCCGGACAGGGGCCTGCTGATCTGGCAGACCCTGCCCCGAAACGCCGTCTGTAACACCCCTTACAGGGTCTGGGACAGTGCCTTGATCGGCATTTTCAGGTCGGCCAGAAGTCCCAGGTCCTGCTCGGGCGCCCGGCCGAGCGTGGTCAGGTAGTTGCCCACGATGATCGCGTTGATGCCGCCCAGCATGCCGTCGCGGGTGCCGAGGTCGCCGAGCGTCAGCTCGCGCCCGCCCGCGTATCGCAGGATCGTGCGCGGCAGGGCGAGACGGAACGTCGCGATCGTCTTCAGCGCCTCGGCGCCCTCCAGCAGCGGATAATCGGCGAACGGCGTGCCGGGGCGCGGGTTGAGGAAGTTGAGCGGCACCTCGTCGGGCTCCAGCTCGCCGAGCTGCGCGGCGAACTCGGCCCGCTGCTCCAGCGTCTCGCCCATGCCGACGATGCCGCCGCAGCACAGCTCCATGCCGGCCTCGCGGACCATGAGACAGGTGTCCCACCGTTCCTCCCACGTGTGGGTGGTCACCACGTGGGAGAAGTGCGACCGGGCGGTCTCCAGGTTGTGGTTGTAGCGGTGGACGCCCATCTCGGCGAGCTCGTCGACCTGCGCCTGCGTGAGCATGCCGAGCGAGCAGGCGACGTTGATGTCGACGGCCTCGCGGATCGCCTTCACGCCGTCGCGCACCTGGTCCATGAGGCGCTGGTCGGGGCCGCGCACGGCCGCGACGATGCAGAACTCGGTCGCCCCCGTCCGCGCCGTCTCGACCGCCGCCTGGACCAGCGACGGGATGTCCAGCCACGCCGCACGGACCGGGGAGGAGAACTGGCCCGACTGGGAGCAGAAGTGGCAGTCCTCCGGGCAGCCGCCGGTCTTGAGGGAGATGATCCCCTCGACCTCCACCTCGGGGCCGCACCACTTCATCCGGACTTCGTGAGCCAGGGCGAGCAACTCGGGAAGGCGCTCGTCCGGCAGCCGGAGGCACTCCAGCGCCTGGGCCGCGTCGAGGCCCCGGCCCTCCTCCAACACCTGGACCCGGGCGATCTCGATGATGTCTGCGTTCACCTGGTCGCGCTCCGCTCCGCTGCTCGCCGGCGCCTCGGAGGCGCTCGTGTGTTCAGGCCACTGTGGGGTCGAAGGTGAAGTCTCGGTCACGGGGAAAGCTTAAGGGTCGAGCGGAATCCGGCGGGATTGAACACCCCCCCGAGCGCCGGGGCGAGTCCGGCGCGGGCCACGCGGGCGAAAGTCGCCTGGTCAAGGGCACCCGCTCCTTCGGGGAGCGCGCCGGCGAGCGGCCGGGCGGCCAGCATCTCCAGGTCGGCGACGTTGCACCGGTCGGCGAGCCCCGGCTCGGCGGGCCACGAGCCGATCACCACCCCGGCGAGGTCGAGCCCCCTGCCCGCCATCGCCTCCAGCGTCAGCGCGGTGTGGTTCAGCGTGCCCAGCCCGGCCCTGGCCACGACGACCACCGGCGCCTGAAGGGATCTCGCCAGATCCGCCAGCGTGGCCCCGTCCTCGTCGAAGCGGACGAGCAGCCCTCCGGCCCCCTCCACGACCACCAGCCGGTGCGACTCGGCGAGCTCCCGGATGCGGGCGGCCGCCGAGGCGAGCGACAGCGTGGGGAGGCCCGAGACGCGGGCTGCGGCGGCCGGGGACAGCGGGTCGGGGTAGCGGGCCAGCTCGAACGTCGTCGTCACGCCCGAGAGCCTGATCACGTCGTCCAGATCGCCCGGCTCCCCGGGCGCCACCCCCGTCTGCGCCGGCTTCACCACGGCGACCGTCGCGCCCCGTTCCCTGCCCAGCACGGCTATCGCGGCCGTGACGACCGTCTTCCCGACGCCGGTGTCCGTCCCCGTGACAACGAGAATGCTCATCCACCGCAGCGTAGGCCGTGACGGCGGTCGCTGGGGGCAGGAGGAGCGCCTCGTGCGGCGATGTGAGGTGGCGGCGGAGGGGCCGGGCGGGCGAAAGCCGTAATCAGGGACGTCTGAGTCGGGTGACGAACTTGTAGCGGTCGCCGCGGTAGAGGGACTGGGCGTACTCGACCGGGTTGCCGTCGGCGTCGAAGGCATGGCGCGTGAGCAGCAGCATGGGCAGGCCGACGTCCACCCCGAGGACCTGCGCGTCGTACGGCGTGGCCAGCACGGTCTCTATGACCTCCTCGGCGTCGGTCAGCCGCACGTTGTAGGCGTTGTGCAGCGTCTCGTACAGCGAGGAGTGCCCTTCGAGCTCCCGCCGCAGCCGGGGGAACCGGCGGGCGGACAGGTGGGTGGTGTCGATCGACATCGGCTCGCCGTTGGCCAGGCGGAGGCGGTGGATGCGCAGGACCCGACCGCCAGGGTTGATCGCGAGCCGCCGTCCGAGGGCCTCGTCGGCGGTGATGTAGCTGATGTCGAGGATCTTCGTGTCGGGTTCGAGGCCGACGGTGCGCAGGTCACCGGTGTACGACGTGAGCTGGAGCACCTGGGCGACCTTGGGCTGGGCCACGAAGGTGCCCTTGCCCTGGATCCGCAGCAGCCTGCCCTCGACCACCAGCTCGGAGAGTGCCTGCCGCACGGTCGTGCGGGAGGTCTCGAAACGCACGGCGAGCGTCCGCTCCGGGGGGAGAGCGCTCCCCGGAGACAGGGTCTTGGTGAGCTCCAGCAGGTTCCGCTTCACGTCGTAGTACTTGGGAACCCTGGGGGAGTCCTCGCTGCGCTCCGTCACATGTCCACCTTCGCCTCGGCCACAGCGGTGAGCGCGCCCCTGACCACCGCGAGATCATCGGACCCCAGATTGGCCCGAGCGGTCAACCTGAGACAAGACCGGCCATGGGGAACCGATGGTGGGCGGAAGCATCCCACGCGGACGCCGTGGTCCGCACACAGGGCGGCGGCCGCCACCGCGAGCTGTGGCGGGCCGAGGACGACCGGCACCACGGCCGCCGCCGGATCGCCCGACTCCAGGCCCAGCTCCCGGGCCATCGCGGCGAGCTCGTGGGCGCGCGACCGAGCCCGTCCGGGCAGGTCAGGAGTGCTTTCCAGGATGCCGAGCGCCGCCAGGGCCGCTCCGGCGCAGCCGGGGGCGAGCCCGGTGTCGAAGATGAAGGAGCGGCCCGTGTCGATCAGCGTCTCGATCACCTCGGAGGCGCCCAGCACCGCACCGCCCTGCGACCCCAGCGACTTGGAGAGCGTGACGGTTCTCACAACGTCAGAATCCCTCGCGAGCCCGGCGGCGTGCACCGCGCCCCTGCCCTGCTCGCCGACGACGCCCAGCGCGTGCGCCTCGTCCACCACCAGAAGGGCCCCGTGCCGTACGGCTGCCGCGTGCAGCTCCCGGAGCGGCGCGAGGTCGCCGTCCACGGAGAACACGGCGTCGGTCACCACGACCGCGTGATCCTCGGCGCGCTCGGCCAGGACCTTGGCCACCGCCTCCACGTCGCCGTGCGGCGTCACCACGACACGCGCCCGCGAGAGGCGGCAGGCGTCCACGATCGAGGCGTGGTTGCCCGAGTCGGAGACCACCAGGCCGCCACGGGCGAGCGCCGCGACGGCGGCCAGGTTGGCCAGATAGCCGGAGGAGAACACCAGCGCCCGGGCGGCACCGGTGAAGGCGGCCAGCCGGTCCTCCAGCTCCGCGTGGAGCAGCGTGGTCCCCGTGACGAGCCGCGACCCGGTCGAGCCCGTGCCCCACTCCCGGGTGGCCCGCACGGCGGCCTCGACCAGCCGCTCGTCGCGGGAAAGGCCCAGGTAGTCGTTGGAGGCCAGGTCGAGAAGGCCGTCGTGGTCGGGGGTGCGTGGGCGCAGGGCGCGCCGCAGCCCGGCGGCCTCCCGTTCGGCGGCAGCCGTGCGCAATCTGTCGATCGGCCCTGTCATGGAGTGCATCTTGCCAGGTGGGGGAGGTCGATTCGCTTTCGGGAGGCATCCCGGCGCATCATTCACACGTGCCGACTCTCAGCGACCTGGTGACCCGTCACACCGCGCTCGACTCCGCTGACCTGGACTGGATCCACTCTCTGGTCTCGGACTGGCAGCTGCTCGCCGACCTGTCCTTCGCCGACCTGATCCTCTGGATCCCGCACCAGAACGGCGAGGGGTGGGTGGCGGTGGCCCAGATGCGTCCGACCACGGGCCCCACGGTGTATCACGACGACGTCGTCGGCATGGTCGTCGCCAAGGGGGAGCGGCCCCTCATCGACATCGCGTGGAACGAGCACCGGATCTGCCGCGAGGGCGATCCCGACTGGTCGAGCGGTGTGCCCGTCCGCGAGGAGACCATCCCGGTACGGCGGGGCCTGACCGGCCGGTTCCTCGGGGTCATCCAGCGCTCGACCAACCTGTCGTCGGCCCGCACGCCGTCCCGGCTGGAGCTGACCTACCTGCAGAGCGCCTCAGACCTGGCCCAGATGGTCGCCGAGGGGCGGTTCCCCTTCCCGGAGGAGGAGCCGATCCTGGTCCGCTCGCCCCGGGTGGGCGACGGGCTGCTCCGGCTCGACCGGGCGGGCCGGGTGACCTACGCCTCCCCGAACGCGCTGTCGGCCTACCGCCGCCTCGGCCTGCACGCCGACCTGGTGGGGGCCGACCTCGGCAAGACCACCGCCGACCTCTGCTATTCGGACGAGCCCATCAACGAGGACCTGATGCTCGTCGCCAGTGGACGGGCACCTCGGGAGACCGAAGTGGAAAAGGGCGGCACGGTGGTGCAGCTCAGGGCGATCCCGCTGATCGTCGGCGGGGGCAGGATCGGCGCTCTGGTGCTCGTGCGCGACGTGACCGAGCTGCGCCGCCGCGAGCGGGAGCTGCTGACCAAGGACGCGACGATCCGCGAGATCCACCATCGCGTGAAGAACAACCTGCAGACGGTCGCGGCCCTGCTCCGGCTGCAGGCGCGCAGGCTCAACAACCCGGAGGGGCAGGAAGCGCTCAGCGAGGCCGTCCGGCGGGTGGGCTCGATCGCGATCGTGCACGAGATCCTCGCGCAGATGCCCGAGGAGATGGTGGAGTTCGACGACATCGCGGACCGGGTCATCGCCATGACGGCGGAGGTCTCCGTCGCGCAGGTCCTGCCCAAGCGCATCGGCAGCTTCGGGGTGCTGCCGGCCGCTGTGGCCACCCCGATCGCGATGGTCCTCACCGAGCTGTTGCAGAATGCCGTTGAGCACGGCTTCTCGCACAAGTCCGGCAACGTTCAGGTCATGGTGTCGCGTGACCTCGACCGGTTGGAGGTGGTGGTGGCGGACGACGGCAAGGGGCTGCCCACCGACTTCGACCTGGAGTCGACCGCGAGCCTGGGGTTGCAGATCGTCCGGACGCTGGTCGTCGGCGAGCTGTCAGGCCGTCTGGCCGTCGAGCGGAGGCAGGGCGGAGGCACCGAAGTCATTTTGAGCATTCCGGTGCAAACAGGATGAGAGTGATGTCCCTGGACAGGGAAAGCGGTAAGCAGTGTGGTTCGCGTTGCACTGGAGCTCAGCTCGGTGTTTGTGAACGACCGGCCCAACGTGGCGAACGGTCTAATGTGACGCGGGCTCTACTGGGTGAACCGGCCTGGACCGCAATTCGGTGAATGCCGGCACTGATGGCATTCACCGAACCCGTGTTGTCGTCGGGGGCTTCTGAAGGTCGGGTTTCCGGAGGTCGTCTGAAGTGCCGGGTTTCTGGAGATCAGACGCCCGCTCGAGCGCGGGCGCGAGCCGTACGGCGCTTGAGGGCGCGGCGCTCGTCCTCACTGAGTCCACCCCAGACGCCGGCGTCCTGACCGGACTCCAGGGCCCACTTCAGGCAGGACTCGGTGACGGAGCACTGTCGGCAGACCTGCTTGGCCTCTTCGATCTGCATGAGCGCGGGACCGGTGTTCCCGATCGGGAAGAACAACTCGGGGTCCACGTCACGGCAGGCAGCGCGGTGGCGCCAGTCCATGCGTTCCACTCCTTCGTAAAGTGGAGCCTCCGCGGCTCCTCAGCCGACAACTTTGTGAACTCTTTCACTAGCTAATGCGTGGACTTGCCCGGTGCTATGGTTCGGGCCGGGCTTGTCCACATGATCGCCGGGGCGCTTCCGGAAGCTGTAGCCTCCGTAAAGGTCCTACGTTCCGACGTCGTACTTCAGCTTTTCAGCCATGCCAACACCACACAAGAGGTTTGGGACAAGGTTTTGCCCCCCATGGCTGTCGGATACGTCACACTATGACTACATGTAACGAGCTAGACCAGGACTTGTAACGCATCCGGGATAGAACGGAATACCACCCATTCGTGTTCGCCCAGGTAATCGCCATCGAGCTGGAAGGCGACCGGCCGGGACGCGAGGAGGGTGAACTCGGCCTCGTCATGAACCTGGACCAGGTGTTTACCTGTCGGCAATCCCCGGCGCTCCGCGACGATCTGCCTGGCGAGCCTGAGCAAGGTCGGCAGACCCATCTTCCGGAGGCCGAGAAGATCGAGACCCGTCTCGAAGCTCGCCCACGGCGTCGGGTTGATCGGACGTGATCCGGCGTAGGTCCATGGCGACGTGTTGGACACGATCGCCATGAAGAGGCCCTCCACGTCGCGCTGGTCCGGGCGCCTCAGCCGCATGGCGGGGCGGTGGCGATCGGTCACGAAGAAGTGCCTGACCGCCGTGTTGACGTAGAGGGACGGCAGCGCCCGTAATCCAGCGCTTCGCATCCCCTCCACGGCCCGGACGACCTCGGCGTCGTATCCCAAGCCAGCGCAGAATGTGAAATATCGGGACCGGTGGTGGTCTGAGTCCGCATCTGCCCCGGGATCCGGGCCTGAAACCTCATCGTGCCAGATCGCCTTGCCAAGCCCGATGATTTTCCTTCGCTCGTCGCGCAGCGCCTCCAGGACCGCGCCGGTCGCCTCGACCGGGTTGTTGGGCAGGCCGAGCGCGCGTGCGAAGACGTTGGCGCTGCCGCCGGGAATGACGATCAGCGCCGGTCGTTCGGCGGCGCGCTCGTCCGGCTGCCCCTCCAGCAGCCCATTGACGGTCTCGTTGATCGTGCCGTCGCCGCCGAGGACGGCCACCGCCTCGAAACCCTTCGCGTGAGCCGTGCCGGCGAGGACGGCCGCGTGCCCGCGGTAGGCCGTCTCCTCGACCGAGAGGTCCACGGCGGCGCCGAGCGCCCGGATCAGCACATCCCTCGTGCGCTGGTGCGTCGACGTCGCCTTCGGATTGACGAGGAGAAGAGCCCGCATGTCTTGAAGGTTAAACGACGCTTTACCGCGATGGCCGACGACGCCTTACGAAGAGGCCGCCGACCGGCACGGGTAGGGTTGGGCGATGTGATCAGCAGTCCTGCCCGCCGTCCCGCCACCCTGGCCGTCGCGGCGGCCGTCCTGGCAGCCGAGGGCCTCCTCGGCTTGGTCCTGGGGGGTTACGTCGCCGTCGAAACCCTGATCGGCAAGCCCTCGGACATGTCCAGCGCCCTGGCCGAGGCGGCGTTCGGCATGCTGGCCGGCGCCGGGATCGGCTGGGTCGCGTGGGGAGTGTGGCAGGCCCTCCGCTGGAGCAGGGGGCCTGGCGTGGTGACGCAGATCTTCATCCTGCCGGTCGCGATCTCGCTGATCGGGTCCCGGCAGTACGCCTTCGGTGTTCCTCTTGTCGTGGCGGCCGTGATCGTGCTCGTGTCGCTCCTCGCCCCTCAGTCCACGCATGCGCTGATGGGCGAGGACGGCTCCACGGGAGACTCCCCGGGATCTCCGGACTAGTCTTCTTCGAGTCAGTCCTCGGCGGTCAGGCCCTCGCGGAGCTGGGCCAGCGTCCGCGCGAGCAGCCGGGAGACGTGCATCTGCGAGATGCCCAGCTCGGTCGCGATCTGGGACTGCGTCATGTTCCCGAAGAAGCGCAGCAGCAGGATCCGCTTCTCGCGCGGAGGCAGCCGCTCCAGCAGCGGTTTGAGCGACTCCCGATACTCGACGCCTTCGAGGGACTCGTCCACGATGCCCAGCGAGTCCGACACGGCGGGCGCGTCGTCGTCGCCCGAGTCAGGGGCGTCGAGGGAGACCGTCGAGTAGGCGTTCGCCGACTCCAGGCCCTCGAGCACCTCTTCCTCGGTCATCTGCAGGTGCGCGGCGAGCTCGGCGACCGTGGGGGCGCGGCTCTCCCGCTGGGACAGCTCGCTGATCGCCTTGGTCAGCGAGAGCTTCAGCTCCTGTAGGCGGCGCGGCACGCGGACCGCCCAGCCCTTGTCCCGGAAGTGACGCTTGATCTCGCCGACGATGGTCGGCGTGGCGTATGTGGAGAACTCCACTCCACGCGCCAGATCGAACCGGTCGATCGACTTGATCAGACCGATCGTGGCGACCTGCGTGAGGTCGTCGAGCCACTCGCCGCGGTTCCGGAACCGGCGCGCGAGGTATTCCACCAGCGGCAGATGGAGCTCCACGAGCTCGTCCCGGATGCGCTGACGCCTGGGGTCGTCTGCCGGCAGCTCCGACAGCTCCCCGAAGAGCGTGCGCGCCCGCACGCGGTCCGGCACCGCCGAGTCGCCGGAGGCCATGGCACGAGTCCTCTCCGTCACGCCGGCCTCGCTGTGCCTCGGCGCTTACGCAGCACGATGGCCATGTGGTCCGGGTGATCGGAGGTGGCGTCCACGTCGTCGGCCAGGGCGGTGAGCACCATCCAGGCGAAGTCGTCGCGCTTGGGAGCGCTGACGCCGACCGTGCTGACCTCCACGCGGACCGTCATCTCCTGCCCCGTGAGCTCGAACTCCGCCAGGAGGTCGGTTCCGGGCACCGCGTGGCGCAGCAGCATGGCGCACGCCTCGTCCACCGCGATGCGGAGATCCTCGATCTGATCGAGGGTGAAGTCGAGCCGTGCCGCGAGCCCGGCCGTAGCCGTACGCAGCACGGAGAGATAGGCGCTCACGGCGGGCAGCCGGACACTCACAGCGTCACGGATCCCGGTCAGATCCACCGCAGGCGTCTCGGTTTCCTCGGTCACGTTCCTCCTCGCCCCTTCGAGCCGGCTCAGTGCCGCTGTCTGCAACCTACCGCCACTCGTCCTCTGTTGCTCCGCTCGGACGCGCCGTTTGTGGTGATCTTGGGGGTAACTCCTGGTAAATTCCCTCCGCAGCTTCGCCTGCGTTTAACGATCTGGCCCCGCGCGGTCTCGGGAACCGGCGGGGCCATGGATCGCACGGCTCAGGCCGCCTTGGTCTCCCAGAAGATCTTGGCGATCTCGTCGATCTTGGCGAGCAGCTCGTCAGCCTGGGCGGGGTCCACGGTGCCCTTGCCACCGGCCGCGCCCGCCAGCTTGGTCGCGTCCCAGAAGAGCTGGTGCAGCTGCGGGTACTGCTCAAGGTGCGGGGGCTTGAAGTAGTCGGTCCACAGCACCCACAGGTGGTGCTTGACCAGCTCCGCGCGCTGTTCCTTGATGATCAGGGCCCGAGTCCGGAAGACCGGGTCGTCGCTGTCGGCGTACTTCTTAATGATCGCCTTGACCGACTCGGCCTCAATGCGGGCCTGGGCCGGGTCGTAGACCCCGCACGGCAGGTCGCAGTGGGCGGACGCCTCGTGCTTCGGTCGCAGCAGTCGTGCGAGCATCGGAATCCTTCCTTAGGAATGCTGGTAACAGCACTGTCCAAGTACCGACCTTACTCGTCCTGAAACTCGCGCGAGGAGGGGGATGTGCTCACCGCCGTCAGTGTCGTCGGCGACTCGATGCTGCCCGTGCTGCGGCCCGGAGACTGGCTGCTGGTACGGCGCGGCGCCGTGATCAGGCCTGGTGATGTCGTGGTCGCCAGGAGACCGCACGGCTTGATCGTCAAGCGGGCGTTCCGGCTCACCGAGGACGGCTGGTGGCTGGAGAGCGACAACCAGCGGGCCGTCGGCCGGCAGGACAGCTGGAACTTCGGCGCGGTCCCGGCGACGGAGATCGTCGGCCGGGTCGTGCTGCGCTACTGGCCCCGCCCCTTCCGCCGGTTCCCCCGCGCCCCCGGCTGAGCCCGGGTCCGCGGCTGAGCCCGGGTCCCCGGCTGGGCGGGATCCGCGGGCTTCCAGTCCCGGTCAGGCGCCGCGCTTGCGCGCGCGGTAAGCGGCCACGTTGGACCGGCTGGCGCACCGCTCGGAGCAGTAGCGCCTGGACCGGTTGGAAGAGGTGTCCAGGTAGGCGTTGTGGCACGCCGCCGCCTGGCAGATGCCCAGCCGGTTGACGCCCAGGCGGGTGACGACGCTGGCCAGGCCCATGACCGAGCCCACGGCGAGGGCGTCGGCCACTCGCCCGCCCTCGGTCAGGTGCATGTGCCAGGGCTGGCCGTCATGGCCGGAGATCTGGGGATGGACGGGATGGCGGACGAGCAGGCCGTTGAGCCGCTCCACCACGTCGGCCTCGTCGCCGGCGGCGGCGGACTCGAAGGCGCCGGCCAGCTCCTCCCGGAGCTCCAGCAGGGCGTCGAGGTCGCGGCGCGTGACCCGGGCGGCCGCCTCGGTGCGCCCCGTCCCCCGCAGAAGCTCGCGCAGCGTGTCCAAAGTCCTGAGCTCGTCGGCTCGGTTGACCAGCAGGACGGCCAGCTCGGCATATGACGTCAAGTCCAACGGGACGACCTAGGGGGTGTAAGGGACCAATCCTGGCTCCGAGTATTACATGGACGGCATGTCCGGGGAACTCCCCCCGGGAATCGGCTGTGGCCCGCCTAACAGCTGTGGCCCGCCTAACAATGGGCGGCCGTTCGGTCATGTGGCACAATCAGGAGACGGGTGACCCCCGTACCCCCCTCAAGAGACGACCGTCAACGACGACGGCCTCCGGCGGCTACCGAAGCCTGGGCTTTCGTTCTCTTGTCGGCGTCTACCGAAGGTTTCGTCCTTTCGACACTGGGGTCGCTGTGACCGTTTCATCTGTCTCCTTGGCATCTCTCGACCTGGATCCCGCTTTCGCGCTGCACCGCGGCGGCAAGCTGGAGGTCCGCTCCACCATCCCCGTCCGTAACGCGGACGACCTCTCTCTCGCCTACACGCCGGGCGTCGCCCGTGTCTGCACGGCGATCGCCGACAGCCCCGAGCTGGTCAACGACTACACCTGGGTCTCCAACGTCGTGGCCGTGGTCTCCGACGGCACGGCCGTCCTCGGCCTCGGCGACATCGGGCCCGCCGCCGCCATGCCGGTCATGGAGGGCAAGGCGCTTCTGTTCAAGGAGTTCGGCAACGTCGACGCGGTGCCGATCTGCCTCGACTGCACCGACGTCGACGGCCTGGTCGAGACCGTGGTCCGGCTCGCACCCTCGTTCGGCGGCATCAACCTGGAAGACATCAGCGCTCCGCGTTGCTTCGAGGTGGAGGACCGGCTGCGGGAGCTGCTCGACATCCCCGTCTTCCATGACGACCAGCACGGCACGGCCATCGTGGCGCTGGCGGCGCTGCAGAACGCTGCCCGCCTGACCGGGCGCTCCCTGGGCGAGCTGCGCGCGGTCGTGGCCGGCGCCGGGGCCTCCGGCGTGGCTGTCACGCGGATCCTGCTCAACGCCGGCATAGGCGACATCGCGGTCTCCGACTCGAAGGGCATCCTCTACTCCGGCCGGGAAGGGCTCAACCCGGTCAAGGAGGCGCTCGCCCGCGACACCAACAAGGCCCGCCTCACCGGCTCGACCGAGCAGGCCCTCGCCGGCGCCGACGTGTTCATCGGCCTGTCGGGCTCGACGGTCTCCGAGGGGGCCATCGCCTCGATGGCGCCGGACTCGATCGTCTTCGCGCTCTCCAACCCGACGCCCGAGGTGGAGCCGTCCGTGGCGGCCCGCTACGCGCGGGTCGTGGCCACCGGGCGGTCCGACTTCCCCAACCAGATCAACAACGTGCTCGCCTTCCCCGGGGTCTTCCGGGGCGCGCTCGACGTGCGGGCCACGACGATCACCGAGAACATGAAGGTCGCGGCCGCCTCGGCGCTGGCGGCGGTGGTGGGGGACGAGCTGTCCGAGAGCTACGTGATCCCCTCGCCGTTCGACGGCCGGGTGGCGCCCGCGGTCACCGCCGCCGTGGCCGCGCAGGCCCGCCAGGACGGTGTCGCCCGCAAACTCTGACCTCCCGGCGTGATCATGCACAGGTTCCCCGGCAGGGTTCCCGCCTCGCCCAACTCTTGACGTGATCATGCGCGGCTTGCCGCGCGTGCCGTACGGCCTGCGAAGTCATGGGTCGTGATCATGCATTTTTGGAGTGCATGATCACGACCCTGTTGCTTTCGCGGGGGATGCGACGACGAGTTCCCGAGTTTCCCTGGGATGGTCGGCGAAGATTTGGGAATCCCTTGGGGGGGTTCACGGTACGTGCTATAAAGAGAGCTCTCCGTTACCAACCGGCTATGCCTGTCGCGTGGTGAGGAGAGCGATGCGACGCGAACCCAACCGGCTACTCCAGCAGCACCTCGCCGATGCGGGCCTGTCCCGCAAGGGGCTGGCCCGCCGGCTCAACGATCTCGGCCTGACCCGCGGGCTGGCCGGGATGAGATACGACCACGGCTCGGTGCTGCGCTGGATCGGCGGCCAGCGCCCGCGTGATCCGGTGCCCAAGCTGCTGGCGGAGATCTTCTCCCTGCGGCTGGGGAAGCCGGTGTCCACCGAGGACATCGGCATGTCACGCGGAGCAGTCCCTCTCGACCTCGGACAGGAGTTCCCCCATTCGTGGCAGGAGGGTGTGGCAAGCGTGACAGCACTGTGGAGGGC
This sequence comes from Planotetraspora sp. A-T 1434, assembly GCF_025420585.1. GTDB lineage: Bacteria > Actinomycetota > Actinomycetes > Streptosporangiales > Streptosporangiaceae > JAOEGB01. The sequence continues at coordinate 36,874 of NZ_JAOEGB010000009.1, forward strand.
CGACGTCGAGCGGCGGAAGTTCCTGCTCGACTCCACCTTCGCCCTGGGAGCGGGTTCGGCCGGGATCGCCCGCTGGCTGACGATCCCCGCCGAGGAGCGGCTCTCCGCGGACGGCCCCCGCAGGGTGGGCGTCTCCGACGTGACCGCGATCCGCGAGGTCACCCGCTCGTTCAGCGAGTTGGACAACCGATTCGGCGGCGGCAGCATCCGCGGGCCCGTCGTGAAATATCTGGACACGGCCGTGACGCCTCTTCTCCGGGACGGCGCGTACGGCGAGGCCACCGGTCGCGCGCTCGCGACCGCGGCCGCCGAGCTGACCAGGCTCGCCGGGTGGATGGCCTATGACCTGGAGCAGCACGGCATCGCGCAGCGCTACCTGATCCAGGCGCTCGGGCTGGCGCGCGGCGCGGGCGACCACGGGCTGGGCGGGGAGATCCTGGCGGGCATGAGCCACCAGGCGCTCTACATCGGCCGGCCCCGCCACGGCCTCGACCTGGCCAGGGCGGCGGCGATGGCGGCGGAGCGGTCGGGGGTGTTCTCGCTGCTGGCCGAGGCGCGCGTCCTGGAGGCGCACGCGTTCGCGCTGCTCGGGGACGGCGCGGCGTGCGCCGCCTCGCTCCACCGCGCCGAGGTGGCCTTCGACCGGCGCTCTCCCGGGAACGAGCCCAAGTGGATCGGCTACTTCGACGAGGCGTATCTCGCCGCCAAGTCGGCCCTCTGCCTGCGCGACCTCGGCGACGGGGCCGCGGCCGTACGGCAGGCGAGACGGTCGCTGCGGATGGACGGGCGCTACGTCCGCGGCAAGATGTTCAACCTCTCGCTCCTGGCGTCGGCCCTCCTGCAGCAGGGAGAGCTGGAGGAGGCGTGCACGGCCGCCGCCTCGGCCCTCGACGTCGCGCAGGGTCTCCAGTCCGTCCGGACCAGGTCGTACGTCGCGGACATGCGGAAGCGGCTGGAGCCGTACGCCGCGGAGCCCCGCGTCGCGGCGGTGCTCGCGAGGGCCTGAACAGTCAGTGAAAGGGCGCAGGGCCCGGCTTGGGAAAGCCGGGCCCTGCGGGTCAAGCGCTGCCACCGCGCCGGCGGCGGGCACCACGCCGCCGGCGACTACCGGTGGGATCAGTACTTGGCGACGATGCTGCCGGACCAGAGGTGCGCGGCCGCCTTGTAGACGCCGTACAGCTCACCGTCGAAGTACGGCGAGATGCTGGTGTCGATGCGGTTGTTCTTGTCGGTGTCGGAGATGCCGATCGTCACACCGTTGAGGTAACCGAGGCGGCGGTTGCTGCTGTAGTTGAGCAGCCAGGACGACCCGATGGAGCCCTCACCGGTGAAGGACGACTTCACCCCGACGAGCTCCTCGCCCTTGATGGCCGCGGCCTTGGCGGCGAAGGTCTTGCCGTACGACCACTTGAGCGTGGCGCCGGAGTAGGCGTAGTTGCCGTCCGGGTGCGAGCCGCTCGGGTAGCCGAAGACGAAGACCGGCTTGCCGATCTTCTGGTTGTAGGCCAGGCCCTGCCCGCCGACGTTGTCGCCGAGGCGGCCGACGTCGGTGAAGGTCCGGACGTAGAACCGGGTGACCTTGAAGTCCAGGTCGTAGTTCGCCGCGAAGGTGCGGTAGTAGTACTTGTACTTCTTGGCCGGAGCCGGGGTCTCCGTCGGCGTGGCGCTGGGCGACGCCGTCGGGGTCACCGTCTCGGTCGGCTCCGAGATCTCCTCGACCTTGTAGTACTCCTTCTTCCCGTCCTCGCTGAGGAACGGGACGTCCTTCGGAGCCTTCGTGGTGTGGATCTCGAACTGCTTGCTCTCGTCCTCGCTCACGTCCGCGGCCTTGGGGTCGACGCCCTTGGCCGTGAGGTAGGCGTCCTTCGTCACCTGGACGGTCTTGGACTCGGGGGTCCCGGCCGCCACCGGGTGCTTGGTGTCGAGGACGGCGTCGATCTCGCCCTTGCCCTGGTGGGCCTTCGCCTCGGCGAGGGTCTCGTAGTACTTGACGTCCGGCTTCACAAGGCGGTCGTCGTTGGGGTACTTGTCGTACTCCTTGGCCGTGACCTCGCCGGCCCCGCTGTTGGGCAGGACACCGTTGTAGACGGTGACGAACGCGTAGTCGCGGTCGCCGTCCTCGTAGACGTCGTAGTCGTAGTGGGTGAAGGCCTGCTTACCCACGTAGATGCCCCACGGGGTCTTGCCCTGGTAGTAACCCGGGATGAAGACCCAGTAGTCGAGCGTCTCGTCGTTCGACTCGGTGTCGTAGACGCAGTGCCCGGCCGTGGCGACCAGGTTGTGGTACTGCGACTGCACGGAGGTGGCGGTGCACCAGTGCGGCTCGCCGTCGGAGCCGAGGAAGAACACCTTGCCCGTGGTCTTGGGCAGGTTGACGTTCTTCGACTTGGAAGCCGACTTCTTCTCGTCGCCGATCGCCGGGACCACGCCGGGCTTGCTGTCCGCGGAGGGACCGCCGGTCGAGACGTGCTTGGCGACGACCTTGGTCTCCACGTCGTACGGCGTGGCGCCGATCAGGTTGGCCTTGTGCTCGCCGTACCAGAACGCGGCGATCTGCCAGGCGGCCGTCTGGCTGGCCAGGGGGGTGCCGGCCACGTCACCGGAGGCCTGAGCCGGGGTGACGAGGGCCGAGCTGAGCAGGCCGGTGGCGACAACGCCGCCGAGAGGGAGAAGCAGACGCTTCTTCATAGGGGGATGCTCCTCGCGCTGTCGTGGAACGCCTCTTGCGTCCCATCCGTCAGTAAAGGTTGATCGAAACCCTACATTGAAGATCTTGTGGCCCGAAGGGGCATTCGAGCCCTTCCTCACGCTTACCGCGCCGATATCATGCTGTTACTGATTAGATATTTATCGGCACTCAGTCAGTCGGCATCGAATCGTGATATTTCCGCAGATGGGCTGGTGAACGGGGCATTGTCCGGAAATACCGTTAGGACGGTTCCAAGAATGTTGCCGCTCCTCGGTGTGACAAGCATCACAGTTTGCGGTGGGCACGGACCGCTAGCGGCTCACGTCTAAACCTGCCGCAAAGGCGCCAAATGCGAGAGGCCCGGCCGAAACGGCCGGGCCTCTGCTTGGTTCACCGCTTATGAAAACGGCCTAGTACCGGCATGCTCAGTGCGACGGAACCTCGGTCAGGCCGATGGTGCCGTCCGCGCGGACGAGCGAGCCGGACCAGAGGGGGTAGGCGGCCTTGTAGACGCCGTAGGTCTCGCCGTCGAAGTACGCCGAGGTGATCAGGTCGCTACGGTTGTTGTTGTCGGTGTCCCCGCCGAGGCTGGTGACGCCGTTGATGTAGCCGAGACGACGGGCGCTGCTGTACTTCAGGATCCAGGGGCCACCCGAGGACCCGCCGGTCATGGCGCACTTCAGGCCGATCTGCTCCTCGACCTTGACCGACGCCTCGCTGACCGGGCCGAAGGTCTTGCCGTAGCACCACTTCAGCTTCTCGCCGGTCCAGACGTAGTTGCCGTCGTCGTGCGGAGCTGCCGGGTAGCCGAACACGAAGACCGGCTGGCCGATCTTCTGGTTGTAGGCGAGGCCCTGACCGCCGACCTTGTTGCCCAGCGGGCCGAGGTCGACCAGCTTGTCGTTGATCTCGTCGTAGCCGATGCCGTTGTAGACCGTGACGAAGGAGTAGTCACGGTCCGCGTCCTCGTAGACGTCGAAGTCGTAGTGGGTGAAGGCCTGCTTGCCGATGTAGATGCCCCACGGCGCCTTGCCGTCGTAGTAACCGGGGATGAACACCCAGTCGTCCACGACCTGGCCGTTGCCGTCGATGTCGTAGACACAGTGCCCGGCCGTGGCGACCAGGTTGCGGTACTGCGACTGGATCGAGGAGGCGGAGCAGGAGTAGACGCCGTCGCCGATGCTGAAGAACACCCGTCCGACGGTCTTCGGAAGGTTGACGTTCTTCGACTTGGCGGCCGTCTTCTTCTCGTCACCGATCGCCGGCACGATTCCCGGCTTGCCGTCCGCCGCCGGCGCTCCGGTGGAGACGTGCTTGGGCACGACCTTGTGCTCCAGGCCGTACGGGTCGGCGGCCTTGAGCTTCGCGCCACCACCGGTCAGCCAGAACTTGACGATCTTCGTTGCCTCCGAGGGGGAGGCGAGCTTCGCGGTGGCCGTGGTCGGTGCGGCCTGGGCCGGCACCGTCAGGGATGCGGCCGCGAGGCCGGCAGCGGCGATCGCGCCGCTGAGGGGGAGAAGCACGCGCTTCTTCATGAGGGGTTCGCTCCTCGCGCTGTACGTGGGACGCCACTTGCGCCCCATGCGTCAGTAAAGGGATGTCAAGGAACTTACAGCACGGAGGCACCTGGCGATAAGTCCGACATAAGAAGAGATCGCGATAATTTGGAAGTTTCTCGTTCTGTATGGCTTTCGTAACTTGGCGACCTGCGTCAATGTCGCTGCCGCGCATGCCGAAGTCCCTTTTTCGGGCATGCGTAAGGGTGGGCTTTCGGCCTTGGAGAGCACTTAGAGAAGCGAGCGAACCGGCCTCGTGACCTCGTATGCCCCGTTGAACGGGACGGAGCCGGACCACAGGTGACGGGCCGCGCTGTAGACACCGTAGAGTTCGCCGTCGAAATAGGCCGAGACGCTCGTGTCGGCGCGGTCATCCCCGTCGGCGTCCGAAACGCCGAGAGTGAGACCGTTCAAGTAACCCAGGCGGCGGCTGTTCCGGTATCCGGCCAGCCACGCGGCTCCCGAGGCGTCCATGACCCCCGACCGCACGCCGACCAGTTCCTCCGCCTTGACGGAGAGGTCCTGCGCCTTGAACGGCCTGCCGTACGACCATCTGAGGGCGCGGCCGGGCTGCTGCGCGTTCCCGGGAGGGAGCGTGCCGGTGGGGTACCCGAAGAGGAAAACGGGCCTGCCGACCTGCTGGTTGTAGGCGAGGCCCTGTCCGCCGACCCGATCGCCGAGGCGGCCGGCGTCGGTGAGCCTGACGCCGACGTACGTTGTCGCCGTGCGCGACCGGACCTTGTACTTCACGCCGCCGCTGAACGCGTTGTACTGGGCTTCGTTGAGAGACCTGACCCAGCTCGGCGCGAGCCCGTTGTACACGGTGACGAAGGCGTAGTCGCGGTCGAAGTCCCGGTATGTCGCGAAGTCGTGATGGGTGAACGCCTGCTTGCCGACGTACACGCCGAAGGGCGTCCTCCGCTGGTAGTAGCCCGGAACGAACACCCAGTCCTTCAACGTCGCGGCCGGGGACGTCGCGGCGGATCCGATGTCGTAGACGCAGTGGCCGGCCGTGGCGACGAGGTTCCGGTAGTCGGCCTGGACGGAGGTGGCCGAGCACCAGTGCGGCCTGCCGTCCGCGCCGAGGAAGAACACCTTGCCGGTGGTCCTGGGCAGGTTGACGTTCTTGGATCGGGTCGCGGCCGTGTGCTCCGGGTCCCCGCCGGGGACGAGGCCGGGCCGCCCGTCGGGGGCCGGGCCGCCCGTGAAAGCACGCCTCGCCGCCATCCCGCTCTCCGGCAGGTACGGCGTGGCGGCGGCGAGGGCCTGGCCGTCGCCGTTCAGCCAATAGGCGAGCACCGACGCGACCTGCGCCTGCGTGGCGAGGACGTCGGTCGCGGTGATGTCGTAGGCGCGGGCGGGAGCCTGAACGGCGGCTCCGAGCAGCCCCACCGCCATCACACCTGTGATGAGGATGCGCAGCAAGAGAACTCCTCGCGCTGTACGTGGAACGTCTCCTGCGCCCCATCGTCAGTAAAGGGATGCAAGGGAACATACAGCGCACAGATTTCATGTCGGATACGAATCCTGCGGCGCAGCCGGTGATGGATATATCCGGAAACGGCACAGGGTCCGGCGGGAAAGCCGGACCCTGTGGGTGAAGTGGTGAGTCAGGGGCGCGAGCCCCCTGTCATCTCCGTAGCCGGAGACTAGGCGATCGAGCCGGACCAGAGGTTCTTGGCCGCGCTGTAGACACCGTAGAGCTCGCCGTCGAAGTACGGGGAGACGCTGGTGTCGTAGCGGTCGTTGCCGTCGGTGTCCGAAACGGCGATGGTGACACCGTTCAGGTAGCCGAGACGACGGCCGTTGTTGTACTTCAGCAGCCAGGACGAACCGAGGGCGCCCTCACCGGTGAAGGACGACTTCACGCCCTGCAGCTCCTCGGCCTTGATCGCCGCGGCGGTCGCCTTGAAGGTCTTGCCGTACGACCACTTGAGGGTCTTGCCGGAGAAGGCGTGCTGCCCGTCCGGGTGCGACCCGCTCGGGTAACCGAAGACGAAGACCGGCGAGCCGATCTTCTGGTTGTAGGCGAGGCCCTGACCGCCGACGTTGTCACCGAGGCGACCGGCGTCCGTGAACTTGGCGACGTAGTACTTGGTGATCAGCTCTTCCTTGTTGCCGTCCTTGTCGACATCGTCGACGTCCTTGACCTGCTCCTTGTGGGTCCAGCTGTCGGCCACGTAGGCGTTCGGGGCGGCGGCGCGGTACTTGTTGTACGCGTCCTCGGAGACCTGGACGAAGGTGTGCTCGACGTCGCGCCCGTCGTGCGGGGCCTTGAGGCCGTTGTAGACGGTGACGAACGCGTAGTCGCGGTCCCCGTCCTCGTACACGTCGAAGTCGTAGTGGGTGAAGGCCTGCTTGCCGACGTAGATGCCCCACGGGGTCTTGCCCTGGTAGTAACCCGGGACGAACACCCAGTTCTTCAGCGTGGCGGCGTTGCTCTCCGTGTCGTAGACACAGTGGCCGGCGGTCGCGACGAGGTTGTGGTACGCGGACTGCACCGAGGTGGCGGTGCACCAGTGCGGCGTCTTGTCGTCGGCGCCCACGAAGAACACCTTGCCGGTGGTCTTGGGCAGGTTGATGTTCTTCGACTTGGCGGCGGTCTTCTTCTCGTCGCCGATGGCCGGGACGATGCCGGGCTTGCTGTCGGGAGCCGGGCCGCCCTTGCTGATGTGCTTGGCGACGACCTTGGTCTCCGCGTTGTACGGCGTGGCGTTGACCAGGTTGGCGCCGTCCTGCGCGTACCAGAACCCGGCGACGCCCCAGGCGGCGATGCCGGTCGAGGCCAGCGGGTCGCTGGCGACGTCACCGGAGGCCTGAGCGGGAGTGGTGAGACCGGCGGCCAGGAGGCCGGCGGCGGCGACGATGCCACCGAAGGCGACAGTGCGCTTCATGGGGGGAGACTCCTCTTGGTCTGTCGTGGTACGCCTCATGCGTCCCATGCGTCAGTAAAGGGATAGTCAGGACCATAGTGATTGATCTTGCGGCATGGAAGGCGGTTGACTGCGGTCTGTGACCACGAAGGACGCCGAGATCTTTCCGTTATGCGGGGTCGCGACTGCGCTCTCTGCCGTCGAGACCGACATATCCGCAGATCAGAAGTCGGGGGAGACCTGAGGTTGTATGAGCATGTTGCGGCTATGGTGCTGATTGACGCCATTCAATATGTGATGTAAATCACATTAATGTCATGGCACCGATCGAGTGCGATGTACGTCTAAGGCTCCTCAACGGCACGAGGCCCCGGCGCTGTCGCCGGGGCCTCGATCGCTGGGCGCATACGGGCACCTCGTATGCGGCCTTATGCGGCTGGGAATGGCACGGGGCCCGGCGGTGAGCCGAGCCCCGTGGTGAAGCAGTCAGTCAGGGTTTGGACCCCTGACTGGGTGATCGCTTTTCTCCGCAGGCCGGAGGTTAGGCGATCGAGCCGGACCAGAGGTTCTTGGCCGCGCTGTAGACGCCGTACAGCTCACCGTCGAAGTACGGGGAGATGCTGGTGTCGTAACGGTCGTTGCCGTCGGTGTCGGAGACGCCGATGGTGACACCGTTCAGGTAGCCGAGACGACGGCCGTTGCTGTACTTGAGCAGCCAGGACGAACCGAGGGCGCCCTCACCGGTGAAGGAGGACTTCACGGCCTGGAGCTCCTCGGCCTTGATGGAGGCCGCGGTCGCCTTGAAGGTCTTGCCGTAGCTCCACTTGAGGGTCTTGCCGGAGTAGGCGTAGTTGCCGTCCGGGTGCGACCCGCTCGGGTAGCCGAACACGAAGACCGGCTGGCCGATCTTCTGGTTGTAGGCCAGACCCTGCCCACCGACGTTGTCACCCAGGCGACCAGCGTCGACGAACTTCCAGACGAAGTAGTGCTGGAACTCCTCGGTCTTGTTCCCGTCCTTGTCGAAGTCGTTGTAGTCCGGACCGTACACGCTGGCGATGTCACCGATGAAGGTGTCGTAGCCCTTGTACTGGTCGTAGACGTCCTTCGTGACCTCGGTCCAGCTGCCGATGTTCTCCCAGCCGGTCCCGCCGGTGGGCGACTTCTTCGGCGTGTCGTCGCCGTGCGGCACACCGTCGTGCGGGGCCTTCAGACCGTTGTACACGGTGACGAACGCGTAGTCGCGGTCGCCGTCCTCGTACACGTCGTAGTCGTAGTGGGTGAAGGCCTGCTTACCCACGTAGATGCCCCACGGGGTCTTGCCCTGGTAGTAACCCGGGATGAAGACCCAGTTGTCGAGCGTGGCGGCGTTGGAGTCCGTGTCGTAGACACAGTGACCAGCGGTCGCGACCAGGTTGTGGTACGCGGACTGCACCGAGGTGGCCGAGCACCAGTGCGGCTTCTTGTCAGCGCCCTCGAAGAAGACCTTGCCCGTGGTCTTGGGCAGGTTGATGTTCTTCGACTTGGCGGCGACCTTCTTCTCGTCACCGATGGCCGGCACGATGCCGGGCTTGCTGTCGGGAGCCGGGCCGCCCTTGCTGATGTGCTTGGCGACGACCTTGGTCTCGACGTTGTACGGCGTGGCGCCGATCAGGTTGGCCGCGTCGTTCGCGTACCAGTAGGCCACGATGTTCTTCGCGGCGATACCGGTCGAGGCGAGCGGCTTGCTGGCGACGTCACCCGCGGCCTGAGCCGGGGCGGCGAGGCCCGAGGCCAGGAGGCCGGCGGTGGCGACGAGGCCACCGAAGGCGAGAGTGCGCTTCATGGGGGAACTCCTTGGTCTGTCGTGAGACGCCTCATGCGTCCCATGCGTCAGGAAAGGGATAGCCAGGAAGATACAGGCGCGATCTTGCGAGGCGGAAGCCGCTTGACTGACGTTCATGACCACCGGCGACGCCGAGACCTTTCCGTTACCTCTAAGGCGGTTCGGGATCTTTGCCGCACGGGTGGATATCTCCGCAGATCAAGGGTCAGATTGTGACCTTGAGTAATTTGGGTTCGTTGTGGCCTGAGTTACTGTGGAGACCAAAGTGTGTGATGTAACTCACATTGATGTCCTGGCACCGATCGCGTGTGCCTTACGTCTAAGGGCCTCAAACGGCGCGAGGCCCCGGCGCTGTGCGCCGGGGCCTCGAATCACTGCGCAGCATACAGAGCCTGAGCCGGCTTCGCCGCGTCTTCGCTGTGACATGGCGCAGGGCCCGGCTGGGAAGCAGCCGGGCCCTGCGGTGATGCGGTGATGCTGTGATGCCGTGTGAGTCACTGACTCACTGATCGCTTTGTCTCCGCAGGCGGGAGGTTAGGCGATCGAGCCGGACCAGAGGTTCTTGGCCGCGCCGTAGACGCCGTAGAGCTCGCCGTCGAAGTACGGGGAGATGCTGGTGTCGTAACGGTCGTTGCCGTCGGTGTCGGAGACGCCGATGGTGACACCGTTCAGGTAGCCGAGACGACGGCCGTTGCTGTACTTGAGCAGCCACGCGGAACCGAGGGCGCCCTCGCCGGTGAAGGAGGACTTCACGGCCTGGAGCTCCTCGGCCTTGATGGAGGCCGCGGTCGCCTTGAAGGTCTTGCCGTAGCTCCACTTGAGGGTCTTGCCGGAGTAGGCGTAGTTGCCGTCCGGGTGCGACCCGCTCGGGTAGCCGAACACGAAGACCGGCTGGCCGATCTTCTGGTTGTAGGCCAGACCCTGCCCACCGACGTTGTCACCCAGGCGACCGGCGTCAGCGAACTTCCAGACGTAGTACTTGCCGCCGGAGGTGTAGTGGGGCAGAGCGTCCTCGTCGTGGTACGCCTGATAGGTGGCCGCGTCGGTCTCCTGGAACCCGGCGTACTGCTTCAGCTCGTCCCACTTGTGGTCCTTGATCAGCTGCCAGATGCCGGCGAAGCCGTCGTGGGGGAACTTGATGCCGTTGTAGACGGTGACGAACGCGTAGTCGCGGTCGCCGTCCTCGTACACGTCGTAGTCGTAGTGCGTGAACGCCTGCTTGCCGACGTAGATGCCCCACGGGGTCTTGCCCTGGTAGTAACCCGGGATGAAGACCCAGTAGTTCAGCGTCGCCTTGTTCGACTCCGTGTCGTACACGCAGTGACCGGCGGTGGCAACCAGGTTGTGGTACGCCGACTGGACCGACGTGGCGGTGCACCAGTGCGGGTTCACGGCCTGCGGGTACCAGTGCTCGCGGGGGCCCTTGACCCACTTGAACCCGTCGGCGAAGAACACCTTGCCCGTGGTCTTGGGCAGGTTGATGTTCTTCGACTTGGCGGCGACCTTCTTCTCGTCGCCGATCGCCGGCACGACACCGGGCTTGCTGTCGGGAGCCGGGCCGCCCTTGCTGATGTGCTTGGCGACGACCTTCGTCTCGACGTCGTACGGCGTGGCGTTGATCAGGTTGGCCGCGTTCTCGGCCAGCCAGAACGCGGCGATGTTCTTGGCCTGGATACCGGTGGCGGCCAGGGGGGCGCTGGCGACGTCACCGGAGGCCTGAGCCGGGGCGGCCAGGCCGGAGGCCAGGAGGCCGGCGGTGGCGACGAGGCCACCGAAGGCGAGAGTGCGCTTCATGGGGGAGCTCCTTGCTCTGTCGTGGAACGCCTCGTACGTCCCATGCGTCAGTAAAGGGATAGTGAGCACCATATATCGCGATCTTCATCTGGTAGCCCTGCTTTCCCAGCTCATCGGACGGCCTGATGGTCGAGATGTTCGCGTTACATGACTGACGGACCGCAAGCTTTCAAGTCAGCGATGGATTTCGCTTGTTCGCCCAGCTAGCTCCACTCGGGAACACTTCTTTTCATGACAATGAGGATGATTCTGACTAAGATCAATAAATAGAGTGTGATGTAAATCACACCTCTTGGATGGCACCGCTCACCGTTGGTGGGCGTCTAAATGTGCTTGACGACCCGCCCCAGCAGGCGCCGTCACCTCGGGTGTGCGCCATCACCTGCGAGATCGCCGTTCGCAGCTCCGCTGGAAGAGCCTCACATGTTTCCCCTGGAAGACATGGAGGAGAGAGCCTCTCGGCATTGCTGGTCCGGCGTGCATCCGTTTCACGCGATCCCGGCCGACCCGTGGATTCTCGGGCGTGCGGTCGAAGCCGTCGTCCGCGTGTGCCGATCCGAACCGGCGCCGGAAAGCCGAAAGGGCCCGGCTTAACAGCCGGGCCCTTAAGGTGATGCGCGTTTCGAATCAGGGTTTGGACCCCTGAGCCGGAACTAGTGCAGAGCGGGCGACTCGACCGGGAAGGCGATCGAGCCGGACCAGAGGTTCTTGGCCGCGCCGTAGACGCCGTAGAGCTCGCCGTCGAAGTACGGGGAGATGCTGGTGTCGTAACGGTCGTTGCCGTCGGTGTCGGAGACGCCGATGGTGACACCGTTCAGGTAGCCGAGACGACGGCCGTTGCTGTACTTGAGCAGCCACGCCGAGCCGAGGGCGCCCTCGCCGGTGAAGGAGGACTTCACGGCCTGGAGCTCCTCGGCCTTGATGGAGGCCGCGGTCGCCTTGAAGGTCTTGCCGTAGCTCCACTTGAGGGTCTTGCCGGAGTAGGCGTAGTTGCCGTCCGGGTGCGACCCGCTCGGGTAGCCGAACACGAAGACCGGCTGGCCGATCTTCTGGTTGTAGGCCAGACCCTGCCCACCGACGTTGTCACCCAGGCGGCCGACGTCCACGAACTTCCAGACGAAGTAGTGCGTCTTGCCGTCCTTGACGACCTCGTGGCAGTAGTGCTTCTTGTCGCGGTACTCCTGGGGGAACTGCAGGTAGGTCGCCTTCGAGACCTCGTACCACTCGCCGGGAGCCGCCTCGGGGTCGGAGAGACCGTCGTGGCCGATCCCAAGACCGTTGTACACGGTGACGAACGCGTAGTCGCGGTCGCCGTCCTCGTACACGTCGAAGTCGTAGTGGGTGAAGGCCTGCTTACCCACGTAGATGCCCCACGGAGTCTTGCCCTGGTAGTAACCCGGGACGAAGACCCAGTTCTCCAGGGTGGTGGCGTTGCTCTCCGTGTCGTAGACACAGTGACCAGCGGTCGCGACCAGGTTGTGGTACGCGGACTGCACCGAGGTGGCGGTGCACCAGTGGGGGCGGCCGTCGGCGCCATCGAAGAACACCTTGCCCGTGGTCTTGGGCAGGTTGATGTTCTTGGACTTGGCGGCGACCTTCTTCTCGTCGCCGATCGCCGGAACCACACCGGGCTTGCTGTCGGGAGCCGGGCCGCCCTTGCTGATGTGCTTGGCGACGACCTTGGTCTCGACGTCGTACGGCGTGGCGTTGATCAGGTTCGCGTACTCGTTGTTGTACCAGTAGGCAACCGTGGCCCAGGCCGCGATGCCGTTGGTCGCGAGAGCGTCGCTGGCGACGTCCTGAGGAGTGGCCTGAGCCGGGGCGGCGAGGCCCGCGGCCAGGAGGCCGGCGGTGGCGACAACGCCACCGAAGGCGAGAGTGCGCTTCATGGGGGAACTCCTTGGTCTGTCGTGGGACGCCTCATGCGCCCCATGCGTCAGTAAAGGGATAGGCAGAAGATAGCGCATATAAGGCCCGTTTAAGGCGTTACAGAAGAGTTTCTTGCAGCTAGCTCGCCGACGGCTGGCTCTTATTTTCGGGTTGACAGGATGACAGCCAGTCTGTGGTTGACGATCAGTACCTGTTTCCGCAGCGTGCGCCAATTCCACAGTCCCTCTGACGAATGCTTACTGGCGGTGCGGAAAGCCTGTCACCTGTGTGTGTGATGCATATCACATGGTTCCTGTAGGAAGTCTGATCACCGGCTGACCTGCTGCTGCGTGGTAGTGGCGAGCCGAAAGGGGACGTTTTACGCCGTCGTCCGACCGGGGCATTTGGTTTACATCAGAGCGCCACGAGTTTCTTGTGACTGTCACCTGTGGAAGCCGGAGATGCTGACACGACGGTGAGCCTTAGCCACGGAAAGGCGCCTTACCCAGGAAAACAAAAAGGCCCGGCTGGCGGCCGGGCCAATTTGCGAGCGGACTTACGCGGGGGGCGCCGACGGCGTCGCCGAGGGAGAGGGCGTCGCCGAGGGAGAGGGCGAGGGCGAGGGCGGGTTGGCCGGGGTTCCGGTCGGCGTGGCGATCGAGCCGGACCAGAGGTTCTTGGCCGCACCGTAGACGCCGTAGAGCTCGCCGTCGAAGTACGGGGAGATGCTGGTGTCGTAACGGTCGTTGCCGTCGGTGTCGGAGACGCCGATGGTGACACCGTTCAGGTAGCCGAGACGACGGCCGTTGCTGTACTTCAGCAGCCACGCGGAACCGAGGGCGCCCTCGCCGGTGAAGGAGGACTTCACGGCCTGGAGCTCCTCGGCCTTGATGGAGGCAGCGGTCGCCTTGAAGGTCTTGCCGTAGCTCCACTTGAGGGTCTTGCCGGAGTAGGCGTAGTTGCCGTCCGGGTGAGACCCGCTCGGGTAGCCGAAGACGAAGACCGGCTGGCCGATCTTCTGGTTGTAGGCCAGACCCTGCCCACCGACGTTGTCACCCAGGCGACCCGCGTCCTCGAAGGCCCAGATGTAGAAGTGCCGCTGCGCCTTGTCGGTGAAGAGGAGCTTGGTCTGGTCCTTGAGCCAGCCACGGTCTCCGAGGTACTTCTTGTACGAGTGGAAGGTCTTCCAGTCGGTCTCGACCCAGTGGCCGTAGACGGCGTCGCCGTCGTGGGTGCCCTTGAGGCCGTTGTAGACGGTGACGAACGCGTAGTCGCGGTCGCCGTCCTCGTACACGTCGTAGTCGTAGTGCGTGAAGGCCTGCTTGCCGACGTAGATGCCCCACGGGGTCTTGCCCTGGTAGTAACCCGGGATGAACACCCAGTAGTCCAGGGTCGCGGCGTTCGACTCGGTGTCGTACACGCAGTGTCCGGCCGTGGCGACGAGGTTGTGGTACGCCGACTGCACCGAGGTGGCGGTGCACCAGTGCGGGCGGCCGTCGGAGCCCACGAAGAACACCTTGCCCGTGGTCTTGGGCAGGTTGATGTTCTTCGACTTGGCCGCGACCTTCTTCTCGTCGCCGATCGCCGGAACCACACCGGGCTTGCTGTCGGGAGCCGGGCCGCCCTTGCTGATGTGCTTGGCGACGACCTTCGTCTCGACGTCGTACGGCGTGGCGTTGATCAGGTTCGCCGCACCCTGGGCCAGCCAGAACGCCGTGACGTTCCAGGCCGCGATGCCGCTGTCGGCAAGGGGCTTGCTGGCGACGTCCTGCGGCGTGGCCTGAGCCGGGGCGGCGAGGCCCGCGGCCAGGAGGCCGGCGGTGGCGACGATGCCACCGAAGGCGAGAGCGCGCTTCATGGGGGAACTCCTTGGTCTGTCGTGGGACGCCTCATGCGCCCCATGCGTCAGGAAAGGGATGCGCAGACTCTACAGCCGCTGTTTCGCCGGTAAAAGCGGCATAAAGCCCCCCGCAGAGGGCGTTCAGGCTGCCGTGACCATTCCGTTATTTAGTGTCGGGGAGAAAAACCGAATGCCGGTCGGGGGTGCTCAGGCATTGAGGCAGCTTGGCGATCTCCGAGCCCTTTTCTGCCCCGGTTTGTCGACTGGTTCCACAAGACTTTGTGGTCAAAAACTGTGACGAGGATCACGGCCCTGAAGGGGAACCAGTGCGGTTCCTGTCGCCCACGGCGCCTCGATCGTGATGGCTCGGCCCATCGTGCACGACTGTGTTCGGCCGCTGCGCAAGCCGTCTGAACAGTGTTTTCGTAGTCATCCCGCCACTCTGTCGATCACTGGGCGCCCCGACGCCTGTCGCCGGCCCCGTGGGGACGCGGCGCTTCCATGCCTCCAGGGCGCACCGGCTCATTGCGGCGTAAGGAAAGAGCCCCGGAGCTTTGAAACCCCTGTCGCCGTTCGTCTCTGAACGGGCAGCTATCGGGCAACGTCGTTTATCGGATGCCTTTGGTTTACACGAAAGTGCCGCATCTCTTTGGCATGGAATGCCAAAAGCAAGGCTCCGGCGGGCCCCACAGCCCTTCGCTGGCCGTACCGCGTGCCACTCCCGGGCGACGGCTCGGAACGCCAGGCACTGGCGGCGGGCTCGTCATCTTCGGCCTGGACGAGGAAGACGGCTTCGCTCTGACGGGCAAGCTCTTCGCTGGGTGCAGCGTAATACTCGGACGCGAATCAGATTCGCTGGGGGGCACAGCCGTGACGAACCCGGATATCCCGTCGAGGCGGTCCGTGAGCTTCTCTCGAACGCGCTGGTCCATCGGGATCTCGGACCGCACGCTCTGACCGAGCCGATCACTCTCAAACTGGACCAGAGCCAGCTCGTCTTGAGCAATCCCGGCGGCCTCTGGGGACTGACGTCAGATCGGCTCGGCAAGACCGGCGTGACCTCCACCAGGAACGCTTGGCTGGTCCGCATCTGCCAGAACGTCCGTTTCGGCAAGGACTACCGGGTCGTAGAGGCGTTGGCGTCAGGGATCCCGAGGATCCTTTCCAGCTTGCATCAGGCCGGCATGGTGCCGCCCCGCTTCCATGACCAGGGGATCAGGTTCACGGTGCGCGTTCCGGACCATGTCTTGCTGGCGGAAGAGGACCTGCACTGGCTCGCCGGCATTTCGAAAGCAGCCAGGTTCACTGACCGGCAGCGGCACGCTCTGGTGGCCATGCGGCACGGTGCATCTGGACGAACAAGAGCCTGCGAGAAGCGTTTCCCATGGACTCCCGAGAGGCGACGGCCACGTTGTCGGCTCTTGTCCGGGTTGGCGTGGCGGAAGCCATCGGCGCGGGCGGCGGACGCGCGTATCGCCTTGCTGACGCACTTGACCGGCGAGCGGATGCCGCTGAGCACGTGCCCGAGCGGGCGAGGTCCACTTCGAAGCCGCGGATCCGGGGTGCCCGGGCAGCCAACGCCGCCGCCGTGCGTGAGGTGCTGGAGAGAGGGCCCGCGACCCTGGCGGAGCTGGCCACTGCCACGGCGCTGTCGTCCCGCCAGGTCCATTACGCGCTCCAGTTGCTCCGCGAGCAGGGAAGCGTCGTCATCGCGGGAGGGCGGGGGACCTACACGGTCTATCGCCTCACCGGCAACGCCGCGCAGGCCTGATCACGACGGCGCAGGGCCCGGCTGATGGCGGCCGGGCCCTGCGGGGATCAAGAGGATCTAACGGTCTAGGCGATGGAGCCCGACCAGAGGTTGGCGGCGTGCTTGTAGATGTCGTAGAGCTCGCCGTCGAAGTACGGCGACAGGCTGGTGTCGATGCGCTGGTTGTCGTCGGTGTCCGACACCGCGATGGTGAGACCGTTCAGGTAGCCCTTGCGGGTCGGGTTGCTGTACTTGTACAGCCATGCCGAGCCTGAGGCGCCCTCACCGGTGAAGGGGCACTTCACGGCCAGCAGCTCCTGGGCCTTGATGTCGGACGACGCGGCCGCCCAGGTCTTGCCGTAGCACCACTTCTGGGTCTTGCCGGTGAAGGCGTAGTTGCCGTCCGGGTGCGACCCGCTGGGGTAGCCGAAGACGTAGACGTTGCCGCCCTTCTTCTGGTTGTACGCGAGGCCCTGGCCGCCGACGTTGTCGCCGAGACGGCCGCCGTCGACGAACTTCCAGATGAAGTACTCGTCGTCGGCCGTACCGGGGCCGTGCAGGTCCTTCTTGGTGAACTGGTTGACCGCGGGGGTGTAGGTGCCGTAGCTGCGGTACTTGTCGTACTGCGCCTTGGAGACCTTCTTCCAGTCGCCGGGGAGGGCGCCGCCGTCGTGCGGGGCCTTCAGAGCGTTGTAGACGGTGACGAAGGCGTAGTCACGGTCGAAGTCCTCGTAGACGTCGAAGTCGTAGTGCGTGAACGCCTGCTTGCCGACGTAGATGCCCCACGGGGTCTTGCCCTGGTAGTAACCCGGCACGAAGACCCAGTACTTGAACGTGGCCGCGTTGGACTCGGTGTCGTAGACGCAGTGCCCGGCCGTGGCGACCAGGTTGCGGTAGTGCGACTGGAGCGAGGTCGCGGTGCACCAGTGGGGCTTCTCGTCGGCGTCGAGGAAGAACACCTTGCCGGTGGTCTTCGGCAGGTTGACGTTCTTGGAGAGGCCGCTCGGCTTGCCGCCGATGGGCTCGACCTTGCCTGGCTTGCCGTCGGCGGCCGGGCCGCCCTTGGAGACGTGCTTGGCCACGACCTGGGTCTCGACCGTGTACGGCGTGGCCGCGATCAGGTTGGCCTTGCTCTCGGCGTACCAGAAGGCGGCGACGTTCCAGGCCGCGATGCCGCTGCCGGCCAGGGGGTCGGAGGCGGTGTCGGGAGCGGCGGAAGCGGCGGAGGGGGCGATCAGGGCGGAGCCGAGGAGGCCGGCCGCGATGGCGGGGAGGATGAGGTGCTTGGCCCGGGTGTGCATGGGACTCCTTAGAGGAGAAGCGAGGGTGCTGCGCAAAAGGTACGAATGAGCGCTTTCACCGCGCTTGCAGCTCGCTGACCGCGCCCTCAGCCCTCCGCCGCCCCGGATGCGCTGTGGCACTTCCTGACCACCGAGGGCTTCGGCCAGGCCAGATTGTGGACACAGTGACCGACGGCACCCAGTGCTCACAACGTCATAACCCCACTCGGCGAGGCAGGGGTGAATTGCTCGTCCCCGTACTCCGCGTGAAGAGCACAGATAAGCGGGCCACCGCGTACACACGCGGTGCGGAGGAGATTCAGCGGGAGGCGTCGCCCGGCGGACTGTCCTGTGCCGCGATGTCCGGACGGCGTGGCGGTGCAGCAGCCGGTGGCCCGGCATGGTCGAACGACGACCGCCCCAGGGTGATGATCTGCTCAGCGCCGCCGCCGTCCAGCGCCTGAAGCCTTTCCAGATCGGCGATCGACACCAAAGCGACCACCGGTTTGCCATGGCGGCTGAGCACGATCCGCTCGCCACCGTAGGCCACCCGCCCCATCAGCTCGGCCAACTGGGCGCGCGCCTCGGTGAAGGGCACTGCCTCGGCATCCATGTCTGCACAGTACTGCAGGTCCGCACACGTCAAAGTTGTACATTTTTGTAAATACGTACATACTCGCGATCATGAGTGAGCCGCTGCGCCGCCACCGTGACTTCGTCCGGCTCTGGAGCGCCACCTTGGCCTCGACCCTGGGTGTCCAGGTCGCCTCCGTCGCCTACCCCCTGCTGGCGCTGGAACTGACCGGTTCAGCCGTCCAGGCAGGGCTGATCGGCTCCGCCGCAATGGCCGCCGGCATCGCGCTGCGTCTGCCGGCGGGCGCCCTGGTCGACCGGTGGGATCGGAGGCGCACGATGCTGAGCTGCGATCTCGTGCGAGCCGCTCTCGCCGCCGCCACCGTCGCCGGTTCGCTGCTCGGGTTGCTCGACTGGCGGATGCTGCTGGCCGCGGCTGTGATCAGCGCCGCATGCGGGGTGTTCTTCCACCCGGCGGAGACGGCGATGCTACGGCGCGTGGTTCCCGCCGAACACCTGCCTCAGGCCCTCGCGCACAACGAGGCACGCCAGTACGGAGCGTCGATCGCCGGTCCTCCGCTGGGTGGCCTGCTGTTCAACCTTGGGAGAACTGTCCCTCTTGCCGGAGAGCTCCTGGCCTATCTGGTGTCCTTCGCCGCGGTCCTGGCCATCCAATCCCCGACGCCCGCCACCGCGGTCGCGGACCGGTCGCGCACTCTCCTGCGCGACATCGCCGAGGGCCTGCGCTGGACCTGGCGGCAGCGGTTCCTGCGCGTCCTGCTGGTGACGGCCGCGGGCTTCAGCCTGGTGTTCTCCGCGCTGACCCTCACCGCGATCGTCGCCGCCCGGCAGAGCGGCGCGGCACCGGCCGATGTCGGCCTCATGATGGCGATCTCCGGCGCCGGAGGACTGCTGGGCGCGCTGGCCGCTGCACGGCTGCAGCGGCGCAACCCGGCGTCGGTCGTCCTGGCGATGTTCTGGGTGGCCGCCGCGGCCATCCCCGCGATGGCCGTCCATCCCACCGCCTGGGCCATCGGGCCGCTGCTGGCCGCGGCGTTCTTCCTGGCCCCGGCGGCCAACGCGATCTTGTACACCTACCAGATGACCATCACGCCCGACCACTTGCAGGGCCGAGTGATCAGCAGCCTCGCCCTCTTCGGCAGCGCGGTGACCCCGGTCGGGCCGCTCGCCTCGGGACTGATCCTGGACCGCTGGGGTGTGACGGCCGCCCTGCTGTCGATCGCGTCCGTCATGGCGGTCGTGGCTTTGGGCGCCACGTTGAGCCCCACCATCCGGCATCTGCCCCCGCTGGCCGAGGCCGAGGCCGCGGCCGCACGTTGAGCGATGCCCTCCGCGCCATCCTGGATCACAGGGCAGTCCTCGATGGCGAGAAGGGTACGGTCGCCGTCGGCGCGCGCAGGCCCTTGTCAACCGCCCGTTTTCGGATGGCGGGTGACGCGGCTGCCGCACACGCGGTAGTTCGTGCCGGCCCGCACAGGCGACGCCAAGGAGGCCGCGGCGGCGACCGGCGAGGCGGTATGGCCAGGGGTACGCCGGGCAGCAAGAAGGCCCGGCCGATGACGACCGGGCCCTCTGCTGGGGGGTGCCGAGACGACCGAACGAGCAAGCCGTGGGACGGCTATGCGATCAAGTCGTATACGGGTGACTAGGCGATGGAGCCGGACCAGACGTTCGCGGCGGCCTTGTAGACGCCGTACAGCTCGCCGTCGAAGTACGGGGAGACGCTGGTGTCGATGCGCTTGTTGCCGTTGGTGTCGGCGACGCCGCTGGTGACGCCGTTGAGGTAGCCGAGGCGGCGGCTGTTCTTGTAGTTGAGCAGCCAGGCGGAGCCCGAGGAGCCCTCACCGGTGAAGGAGGACTTCACGCCGACCAGTTCCTCGGCCTTGACCGCGGGGGCCTTGGCCGCGAACGTCTTGCCGTACGACCACTTGAGGGTCTTGCCGGAGAAGGCGTAGTTGCCGTCCGGGTGCGACCCGCTCGGGTAGCCGAACACGTAGACGGACTTGCCGAGCTTCTGGTTGTAGGCCAGACCCTGCCCGCCGACGTTGTCACCGAGCCGGCCGAGGTCGACGAACTTGAGGACGTAGTACTTGCCGTCCTTGGACTTGCGGATGTGGTGGTCGTACTTGTCGTAGGTCGCCTTGTCGACCTGCTTCCAGTCCCATTCCGCGGTGTCGCGCAGGTTGGTGCCCGGACCGGCCTTGATGCCGTTGTAGACGGTCACGAACGCGTAGTCGCGGTCGCCGTCCTCGTACACGTCGAAGTCGTAGTGCGTGAAGGCCTGCTTGCCGACGTAGATGCCCCAGGGCGCCTTGCCCTGGTAGTAACCCGGGATGAAGACCCAGCGGTCGAGGGTGGCGGCGTTGCTGTCGGTGTCGTAGACGCAGTGCCCGGCCGTGGCGACCAGGTTGCGGTAGTGCGCCTGGACCGAGGTGGCGGTGCACCAGTGCGGCCGGCCGTCGGCGCCCCGGAAGAAGACCTTGCCGGTCGTGCGGGGCAGGTTGACGTTCTTGGACGAGCCGCCGGACTTCTTCTCGTCACCGATCGCGGGGACGACGCCGGGCTTGCTGTCGGCCGAGGGTCCACCGGTGGAGATGTGCTTGGCGACGACCTGGGTCTCGTACGGCGTCGCGTTGACGAGGTTGGCCGCCTTCTGGTTCAGCCAGTAGGCGACCACGTTCTTGGCGGCGATTCCGCTGGTGGCCAGCGGGTCCGAGGCCGTGTCACCGGCGGCCTGAGCGGGCGCTGCCAGGGTGGCCCCGATGAGGCCGGCGGCGGCGACGCCCCCGATGGGGAGGATCAGGCGCTTGACTCGGGTGTTCATGAAACTCCTGGGGATATAGCGGGACGCCACGTGCGCCCCATCCGTCAGTAAAGGGATAGTCAGGACACTACCCTCCGGATTTACGAGCGCTTTACCCATCTGGACCCGCTTGAGCGGCGTGACTTTTCCGTGATACTTCACAACGGGAGTCAGCTTCGAGATCATCTTGTGACGTTCGCGCAGGTGGTGTCCGGGGACTTCTCGGTCAAGTCGGCCGGGTGTCGCGACGGCGGCCGAGTGCATCATGTGATGTAAATCACAGAGAGGTCATGGCACCGTTTCAGGACATATCGCGTCTAATCCTCTTTGGGTGCGGCGTTCGCGGCAGCCGTACGGCATGGAAAAGGCCCGGCGGGAGAGCCGGGCCTTCCGGTTGGGCGGGGTGAGCGCGGGCGTGCGGGATGGGTGATCAGCTTGTGGACTGACGGGTGGCCCGCTGGTAGACGCGCTGGGTGAGCGTGTTGAAGTAGGGCGAGGAGATGGCGTCCACCCGGCCCCCGCCGTTCAGGTTCCAGGTCAGGCTGGTGATCCCGTTGAGATACCCGGTCTTCTTGGCGCTGTTGTAGCCGATCACCCAGGGGCCGCCGCTGGCTCCCGAGGTGAAGGCGCAGTCCGGGAGGCGTACTCCATGCTCGACCTGCCACGTCGGGGCCGCGGCGAAGCGCTTCTCGGTGACGCCGTAGCACATCTTTACCGTCTGCCCCGAGTAGGGCCGGCTGCCGTCGGGCTGCGCGCCGGCCGGGTAGCCGAAGGCGAAGACGCCGCGCCCGATCGGCTTGTTGGAGGAGAAGAGGAAGGCGCCCACCTTGTCCTCGAGCAGCCCGGCGTCGACCGACCGATACTGCACCTTGCCTCCCGCGGTGTAGGGCTGCCAGGTGAAGCCGCGGTGCACGGTGACGAAGGCGTAGTCGCGGTCGAAGTCGCCCTGCCCCGCGAAGTCCTCGTGCATGTAGAGCGTGTGACCGACGTAGATCCCGGCGTCGGCCTTGCCCTCGTGGTAGGACGGGATGAAGATCCAGTCCTCGACCGGCTTGTCCTGCGGCAGGGAGAACGCGCAGTGCCCCGCCGTCGCGACCAGGTTCTTGTACGGCGAGTGCACCGCTGAGGCGGAACACCAGTACTCCTTGTCGCCGACCTTGAAGAACACTTTGCCGACCATGGGCGGCACGCTCGGATCCTTGGCGCTGCCGTGGGCGGCGCTGGCGGTGGTCGGCCTGGCGCTGAGCGCGGGCCCCACCTCAAGGGCGGAGGTCGAGGTCTTCGCGGTGGGCGACGGCTTGGTGCTGGGCTCGTAGATGCTGGCCTGCTTGAGCCGCTCGGGGCTCCAGTAGGACGCGACCCGCTGCATGTCGGCCGCCGAAGGGGCCAGGGCGAACGAGCTGACCCCGTCCCTGAGCGAGATGTCCTTGAGGGAGATCGACGTGCCTCCCGAGACGGGCCGCATTGACGCCGGCGCCGCCGTACCGGGGTTCACGAGCATGGCGACCACGCTCGCGGCGGCGACGACGCCACCGATGCTGAGCGCGAGGTGCCTGGCCACTGGGAACCTTCCGGCGTGGGGATATCGATCGTAAGGGGTGATTTTTCCAGATCAACACGGTTACGGCCCAGCTTCTTGGCCAGCTCGTTATGAAACCAGTGGAACCGAAGGGATCTAGGGGACGTCAGATTTGCCCATGGGCGCGGAGTGGACGCTTGCCCGCAGGTACCCCTCCGGCAAGGCTGACGACCAGCCGAAACCGGGGGGATCGAATGAAGCCACTCCTTGCTCTACTGGCCAGTACGGCTATCGCCGCCGGCCCCGCGACCGCTTTCGCCACGACGGTGCCTCCACCGCCGCAGCCGTCGGCGGCCGCGCGAACGACCAATGCGCCGGTGACCACATCCCATCTCGCCGCGCCTCGCGTGCGGGCGATGATCCTGACTTCCGCGAGCGGAGAGAAGGCGCAGCCGCCGGAGCGCTACGCCCTTCTGAGCTGCACACCGACGGCCGGCGCCCGACTCGCGCGGACCGAGGCGTGTGACCTCCTCGAGAAGGCCAAGGGCGACCCGGCCAACCTTCAGCCGAGCCGCGACACCTACTGCCCGATGATGTTCAGTCCAGTCACGGTCACGGCGACCGGGATCTGGGACGGCAGGTTCGTCCGCTTCGAGCACACCTTCGGCAACGCCTGCGAGCTGCGCTCGACGGCGGGCTCGATCTTCGACATCTGAGCCGCTTGCGAAGAGGGCCCGGTGGATGGACGTCCACCGGGCCCTCGACGCCTGACCGAATGGCCGTGCGGTCAGAGAGCGCGTGTCACCGCGTACGGATCAGTGCCCGTGCGGGTGAACGCGGCGCTCAGGCGTCAGGGAGTCCACCGGTTGGCGGCCACCTTGTAGACGTCGTAGGTCTCACCGTTGAAGTACGGCGACGAGATCCTGTCGTAGCGGTCGTTGCCGTCGGTGTCCCAAGCCACGCTGTTGATGCCGTTGAGGTAACCGGTCCGGCTCTTGCTCTTGTAGTTGTACAGCCAGGGACCGCCGCTGGCGCCGGCGGTCATGCCGCACTTGAACCCGATGTGCTCCTGGATGTTGTACTTGGGAGCCGCCGGCATGGCGCCGGTCTGGCCGTAGCACCACTTCATCGTGCGCCCGGTGAACGGCCGGTCGCCGTCCGGGTGCGGGCCGGCCGGGTAGCCGAACGAGAAGACCTTCACCTTCGTGCTGCGGTTCCAGGTCAGGCCCTGGCCGCCGACGTTGTCGCCCAGGCGGCCGACGGCCGTCTTGGTGAGCTGCCAGGTGTTGCCGACCTTCTGCCACTTGATCTTGAAGCCGGAGGCGACGTTGACGAACGCGTAGTCGTAGTCGTAGTCCTCCTTCACCACGAAGTCGTCGTGCGCCTGGAACCACTGCGCCGGGTAGATGCCGTAGGGCGCCTTGCCCTCCCACGCCTGGTCGCCGTCCCAGTACGACGGGATGAAGACCCAGTGGTCGTAGAAGTCGTTGGTCACCGGGTCGTAGATGCAGTGCCCGGCGGTCGCCACGACGTTGTGGTACCGGCTCTGGACCGACGTGCCGGAGCAGTACTTCCAGCTCCTCGGGTCCAGCGGGTTCTGACCGGGCAGCGTGAAGAACACCCGGCCGACCGTGTTCGGCAGGTTGACCTGCTTGGTCTTGCCAGACGTCCCCTTCTCCTCGCCGATCGGCGGGACGACGCCGGGCTTGCCGTCGGGGGTCGCCTTGCTGACCTTGCCGAAGCCCTTGACGGAGTTGCCGAGTTCCTCGGTGTAGTCCTTGGCCGCCCGCAGCCTCTCGGGTGACCAGAAGGCGACCGCGTCGCTGGCCGACTCCGACGCCGGCTTGGCGGTGACGTCGTTCGGCCCGGCGCTGATGGCCGCAGCGCTGGAGGCCGACTGGGTGGCGCCGACCACGCCGAACGCGAGAAGCGATCCGGCGAGGGGGATGGCGAGGCGCCGTGCTCGGGAAATCATGGAGCTCCTTTCCCCGGGACGTTTGAGGGTGCGTCCCATTCGTCAGGAAAACGCTCCGAACATTAATGAGCCGATCTTTCCTCTTGCTCCGGATATAACCAGAACAATCAGGAGATTGGCCTATCCGTTATCGATGCCGAGTGGTTATGGGTGCCATCCGCGCAGCTCAGCGACCATCTGGGCGGGCGGTCGCGCGGATCGCCCTCCCGGTTTACCGGCGATTCTTGACGGGTCTTTCTTCTCATTGATATGGATCCGCATCGCGGGTTTTGTCTCGTCCCGCAGGTCGATCCTCGTCACAAATCGGACGGCCTGTTCGTGGAGAACCAGGTCACCCAGCGGCGCTGCCAGGGGGTCTCGACCGCGCGGTGGTTGTAGTGCTCGCGGACCCAGGCGACGGCCTCCCCCGGCGGCAGGCCCGCGAGTGTGGCGAGGCAGGCCATGACCGTGCCGGTACGGCCGACGCCTCCGTTGCAGGCCACCTCGACCCGCCGTTCCATGCGGGCACGCTCGCGCAGGTCGACGATCGACGCGGCGGCGGCGTTCCAGTCCAGAGGCAGCAGGAAGTCGGGCCAGCGAACCCACTCGTGCGGCCACTCCAGGGTCGCATCATGGCGGCGCCGCAGCCGGGCGGAGCCCAAGTAGAGCCCGAACTGGGGAAGAGGTCCGTCCGGCGCGGGAGCCCGCAGGCCCCGCCCGCGCACCCAGATGCCATCGGGCATCTCAATCGCCCCAGTGAGCAACGCCGCCATGTGCCGATTGTCACGCACCGTCGGGGAGTTGGCGACATTCACCACCTTTCGGACACCTTTTCGAAAATACTTGAGTTCAGTGACTGACCCATTACTTTTCGTGTTGACATAAACATGTCGGGCGAGGACGCTGGAGCCGTGCGGAGAACCACGGTGCGAATCGACGAGACCCTTCTCAACGAGGCCAAGGCGTTCGCGGCCCGAAACGGCCGAAGCCTCAACTCAGTAATGGAGGACGCGTTGAAACAGTTGCTCGGCCGGGCGGCCACCGTGAGCGAACGCCCCCGGGTGGAGCTTGTCACGGCTGGTGATGCCCTAGATCAGGGCCTGGTCGATCTGAGCCCCGGCGCGATCAAGGAAATGTTGCTGCAGGAGGACACCGAGCACTACTTGGAGGTAATGCGGGATGAGGCTGCTCGACGTGAACATTCTCGTCAACGCCCATCGACGGGACGCTGAGCGGCACACGGAGTACCGGGCGTATCTCGAAGACCTCGTCCATGGTGACGAGCCGTATGCGGTGACGGACATGGTGGTGAACGGGTTCATCCGTATCGTGACCCTGCCCCGCCTCCCGAACCGCAGCAGGACCGAGGACGCGTTGCTCTTCGCCGACCAGATCCGCAACCAGCCGCATGCCACCATCGTGAATCCCGGGGGGCGGCACTGGGGGATCTTCACCCGCCTTTGCAAGGAGACACGGGCAGCGGGGAAGCTGATCCCGGACGCCTACCTCGCGGCCCTCGCCATCGAGCATGGATGTGAGTTCATCACCTGCGACAAGGACTTCGCGATCTTCCCCGGGCTCCGATCGAGGCATCCCCTCAACTGACGCCTCTCCTGCTGCGCCCGTGCGGGGTTCGGGGTGGCGGCGATCCCCTGACGCGATCTTGGTGCGGTGGCGGAGTAATGTTCTGGCATGTTCGCCGTAACCGCCACGCAGACCGACCCGGACAACCCGCTCAAGGGCCTGACGCTGGGGGAACATCCCGAGCCCACGGTCCCCGACGGGTGGACGACGGTCACCGTCAAGGCCGCCGCGCTGAATCACCACGACCTCTGGACGCTCAAGGGCACGGGCATCCGCCAGGAGCAGCTGCCCATGGTCCTCGGCTGTGACGCCGCCGGCCTCGACGAGGACGGCAACGAGGTGATCGTCCACTCGGTCATCGGCACACCGGTGAACGGCGACGAGACCCTCGACCCCAAACGTTCGCTTCTGTCGGAGGTCCACGACGGAACGTTCGCCGAGAAGGTCGCGGTTCCGAGGCGCAACCTCGTCCCCAAGCCGGCGGCGATCACCTTCGAGGAGGCCGCCTGCCTGCCCACGGCCTGGCTGACGGCCTATCGCATGCTCTTCGACAAGGCCGGGCTGGAGCCGGGCTCGACCGTGCTGGTCCAGGGCGCAGGTGGCGGTGTGGCCACGGCTCTGATCGCGCTCGGCCGTGCCGGAGGGTTCCGGATGTGGGCGACGAGCCGCTCAGAGGAGAAGCGCGCCCGAGCCCTGGAGTTGGGCGCCGACCGGGTGTTCGAGACGGGCGCGAGGTTGCCCGAGCGAGTCGACGCCGTGATGGAGACGGTCGGCGAAGCCACCTGGAACCACTCGCTGAGCGCGCTGCGCCCCGGCGGCCGGATCGTGACCTGCGGGGCCACGAGTGGCCTGGTGGCTCCCACGCAGCTCGCCCAGGTCTTCTTCCTGCAGAAGTCCATCATCGGGTCGACGATGGGCACCCGCGAACAGCTCGCCAGACTGGCGGTCTTCCTGGAGCAGACAGGAGTGCGGCCGGTCATCGACCGCGTCCTCCCGCTGGCTCAGGCCAAGGACGGCTTCAACGCGATGCACCAGGGCGACCTCTTCGGGAAGATCGTCTTCACCGTCTGATCCGCTGTCTGATCCGCTATACGTCTATACGTCGAGAAGGGCCCGCCACTCCGGGAGGACGGCCTCGAAGGGGGCGCCCTCCAACAGGGCGGGCTCCTGCGGAGGGGCCTCCAACCGGAGGGCCCCGGTCTGAGCGGCCTCAGGGGCTTCGCGCGGCGGGGGAGGCGGCAGCCGCAGGAACGGGTTGCGCCAGCCGTACGGGCTCATCGCCGCTCCTTTCACGAGACGGACGAGGGTCAGGGGCGGAGGGTGTCGCGGATACGCTGGGCGGCCTCGTCCAGGACGGCCCGGCACTGCGTGAGCGAGGCTTCGGTGACCCCGCCCTCGCTGGCCTCCCGCCTGATCTCCGCGACGAAGTCGGCGAGCAAGCGCCCGAGCTCGGCGTCGTGGACCGGGCCGCCGTCCCTCTGGGGCGGCTGCCCGGTCAGGGACCAGGTCTCCTCCCAGATGCGACGCCAGTCTCGCTGCCAGCGCTCGGTCTCCTCGCGCAGCCGCTCCTTGTGGTGGCGCCACTCCTCCTTCTGCTGGCGGAGCGTGTCCTTGGCCTGCTGACGCTGCCGCCGCCACTCCTCCTTCTGCTCCCGCCAGGCGTCGCGGTTCTCCCGCGCGGCGTCCTTGTTGATGTCCCTGGCCATCTGGGTGAGCTCGTGGCGGAGCGACCGTACGGTCTGCCGCACGTCCTCCTTGACCTCACGGGCGATGTCCTGGACGGAGGCAGTGATCTCCTGCTCCAGCTCGGCGAGCTCGTCCATCCGGTCGTTCAGCTCGCGCCTGCCCTTGTCGGTGAGGGTGAAGACCTTCTTGCCGTCCACGACCTCGTGGGTGACCAGGCCCTCCTCCTCCAGCCGCGCGAGCCGGGGATAGATCGTCCCCGGGGAGGGGGAGTAGACGCCGAGGAAGCGGTCCTGCAGGAGCCGGATCACCTCGTAGCCATGTCGTGGGCTCTCCTCAAGCAGCTTCAGCAGGTAAAGCCGGAGCCGTCCATGCCCGAACACCGGACTCATTCCGCCTCCTCGTGCGCAATGGTGGCGGGTTGCCCGCTCAGCAGGGTGATGTCGCCGGACACCGTGGTGGCCGAGAGGGAGGCCATGCCTCCGCCGAGGCGGCCGGTGATGGACCTGATCCCCGGGTGGCTCACGCTCCGCAGCTCGGGGAAGGCGGATTCGATCCTGCCCGAGGTCGAGCGGATGGTCACGTCGCTGTCGGCGGTCCGCGGGAGCCGTACGACCACGCTGCCGGAGATGCTGTTCAGCGTGACATGGCCGGTCGGAGTGAGCTCCAGATCGGTGGTGATCCCACCGGAAACGGTGTTGGCGCGCAGCCGCCGCGGGGTCCCTCCGGCGACGGTCAGCTCGCCCGAGACGCTGCTGAACGACAGATCGCCGGCCAGACCGCGGCTCTCCACCGAACCGGAGACCGTCTCGGCGTGGACGTCGCCGCTCACGCCGTCCAGGACGATCTCACCGGAGACGCTCTTGACGCTCGTGCGGCCCTCCAGCCCGGCGACCACGGCGGAGGCGGTGATGACACCGGCCTGCACCGGGCAGTCCCTCGGCACGGTCAGCGTGAGCGTGGTGGACCGCGAGCCGGGCCGCAACCAGCCCAGGATGCCGTCCCAGGTCAGGTCCTTGTACGTCACGGTGAGGCGGCCGTCGTCGTCGTGCGTCACGATCAGCGGCGGCGTGCGGATGTCGGTCACCTCAAGGGTGGGTGGCCCATCACTGGCGAGGACGGCCAGGCGGCCGGCCACGATGCGCACACTCAACCCGGTGACCGGGCCGAATGTGAGCTGTTCGGGTTTCTCGATCGACCAACTAGGCATTGCACCGGCCCTTCGACGCGAACTTCACCGCCCTTGGTCCGGGCGTGAGGACAGGTTCACCCGCCCTAAGAACACGATATGTCGCGTCTGGGGAAAGTCAAGATGTATCGCGTTTCTCGGGGTGATGCCGTACGCGAAACAGGCGTCTCGTGGCGGCGTCTGTCAGTCGCCCCCGTCTGTCGGTCGTCCTGGTCTGTCAGTCGTCCTCGTCGAGGCGGGCGAGCCAGGTGGCCAGCCGTTCGACGGGGATCTCGAACTCGGGATTGAGGTCGACGAACTCGCGCAGCCGCTCGGCCAGCCAGCCCACGCTGACCTCCTCGTCGCCGCGCCGGTCGACGAGCTCCTCGATGCCCCTGTCGGTGAAGTACATGCTGCTGTCTGCTCCAGTTACGGGGAAGTCCCCCACAGCGGGACCGTGGGGGACTTCCATGGTGTCGTACGGCTCGCGCCCTCCGCGCTAGCCGAAGATGGCGTTGAGGATCGCGGCCACCTCGGCGTCGTGCTTGGAGTGGGAGCCCGTCGCGGGCGACGAGTTCGGCGTGCGGGAGACGCGCCGCATGGTGAGGCCGCCGAACAGCTCCGGCTTCTCCACCATCTTGAGCGTGAGGTACGGCCAGGGGCCCATGTTGACCGGCTCGTCCTGCGCCCACACGAGCTCGACGCTGTCGCTGTACCGCGCCAGCTCGGCCTTCAGCGGGTTCTCCGGGAACGGGTAGAGCCGCTCCAGGCGGACGAGCGCCACGTCCTTGCGCCCGGCCTTCTCCCGCCCCGCGAGGAGGTCGTAGTAGATCCTGCCGGAGCAGACGACGACCTTGGTGACCGCCGACGGGTCGACGCTCGCGTCGCCGATGACCGGCTGGAAGGCGCCGGAGGTGAACTCGGCCGTCGCCGACGCCGCGGCCTTGGACCGCAGCAGCGACTTGGGCGTGAACACGATCAGCGGCTTGCGGCGGTTCGACAGCACCTGCCAGCGGAGCAGGTGGAAGTAGTTCGCCGGGGTGGTGGGCTGGGCCACGGTCATGTTGTCCAGCGCGCACATCTGCAGGTAGCGCTCGATGCGGGCGGAGGTGTGGTCAGGGCCCTGGCCCTCGTAGCCGTGCGGCAGGAGCAGCACGACCGAGGAGCGCTGGCCCCACTTCTGCTCGCCCGACGAGATGAACTCGTCGATGATCGACTGGGCGCCGTCGGCGAAGTCGCCGAACTGGGCCTCCCAGACGACCAGGGCGTCCGGCCTGACCACGCTGTAGCCGTATTCGAAGCCCATCGCCGCGAACTCGCTCAGCAGCGAGTCGTAGATGTAGAACTTCGCGGTCTCCTGGTTGAACGCCTTGAGCGGGGTGTGGTCCTCACCGGTCACCCGGTCGACGAGCACGGCGTGCCGCTGGCCGAAGGTGCCCCGGCGGGAGTCCTGCCCGGCCATGCGGACGGGGTGCCCGTCGATCAGAAGCGAACCGAAGGCGAGCGTCTCGCCGGTGGCCCAGTCGATCGCGTCCTCGGTGATCATGGCGCCGCGGCGCTGGAGAACCGGGGCGAGGCGCGGGTGCACCGTGAAGCCCTCGGGCAGGTTGAGCTGGGTGTCGATGACCCGCTTGACCGTCTCCTCGGAGATGGCCGTCTTGGTGTCCTCGTGCGACCACGGGATCAGCTCGTCCGGCTCCGGCGCGACGACCGCGCCCGGCTCCAGCGGCCGCTTGGTGGCCTCGCGGGTCTCGGTGAAGGCCCGCTCCAGTTGCTCATGGTAGTCGCGGAGCGCCTGCTCGGCCTCCTCGACGGTGATGTCGCCGCGGCCGATCAGCGCCTCGGTGTAGAGCTTGCGGGTGGACCGCTTGGCGTCGATCAGGTCGTACATCAGCGGCTGGGTGAAGCTCGGGTTGTCCGCCTCGTTGTGGCCCCGCCGCCGGTAGCAGACCAGGTCGATGACCACGTCCTTGCGGAACGCCTGGCGGTATTCGTAGGCGAGCCTGCCGACGCGGACCACGGCCTCGGGGTCGTCGCCGTTCACGTGGAAGATCGGCGCCTGGATCATCCGGGCGACGTCCGTGGCGTAGACGGAGGAGCGCGAGCTGGCCGGGCTGGTGGTGAAGCCGACCTGGTTGTTGACCACGATGTGGACCGTGCCGCCGGTGCGGTAGCCGCGAAGCTGCGACAGGTGCAGCGTCTCGGCGACCACGCCCTGGCCGGCGAACGCCGCGTCGCCGTGGACGAGCACGGGGAGGACGGTGAAGCCCTCCTCGCCACGCTCCAGGAGGTCCTGCTTGGCCCGGACCACGCCTTCGAGGACGGGGTCGACGGCCTCCAGGTGGGACGGGTTGGCCACCACCGAAGCGGCGATCTTGGTGCCGTCCGCGGCGACGAAGTCGCCCGCGGCCCCGAGGTGGTACTTCACGTCGCCGGAGCCGTGCGCGCTGCGCGGGTCGAGGTTGCCCTCGAACTCGCCGAAGATCTGGGCGTAGGACTTGCCGACGATGTTGGCCAGCACGTTGAGCCGGCCGCGGTGCGCCATGCCGATGACGACCTCGTCGAGGCTGTCGGAGGCGGCCGAGCTGATGACGGAGTCGAGCAGCGGGATGAGCGACTCGCCGCCTTCGAGCGAGAACCGCTTCTGCCCGACGTACTTGGTCTGGAGGAAGGTCTCGAACGCCTCGGCGGTGTTGAGGCGGCGCAGGATGTTGAGCTGTTCCTCACGCCCCGGCTTGGCGTGCGGCTTCTCCACCCGCGCCTGGATCCAGGCCCGCTCTTCGGGGTTCTGGATGTGCATGTACTCGATGCCGACCGTGCGGCAGTAGGTGTCGCGGAGCACACCGAGGATGTCGCGCAGCTTCATGAGGGGGCGGCCGCCGAAGCCGCCGGTCGCGAACTCGCGCTCCAAGTCCCACAGGGTCAGGCCGTGGGACTTGATGTCGAGGTCGGGGTGCTTGCGCTGGCGGTACTCCAGCGGGTCGGTGTCGGCCATGAGGTGGCCGCGGACACGGTAGGCGTGGATCAGCTCGATGACCCGGGCGGACTTGGCCACGTCGTCGTCGTGGGTGGCCGAGATGTCCTGGACCCAGCGGATCGGCTCGTACGGAATGCGGAGCGACTCGAAGACCTCGTCGTAGAAGCCGTCGGCCCCGAGCAGCAGCTGGTGGATCCGGCGCAGGAAGTCACCCGACTGGGCGCCCTGGATGATCCGGTGGTCGTACGTGGAGGTCAGCGTCATGACCTTGCTGATCGCCAGGCGGGACAGCGTCTCCTCCGACGCGCCCTGGTACTCGGCCGGGTACTCCATCGCGCCGACGCCGATGATCGTGCCCTGGCCGGGCATCAGGCGCGGCACCGAGTGGACGGTGCCGATCGTGCCGGGGTTGGTCAGCGAGATCGTGGTGCCCTGGAAGTCCTCGACGCCGAGCTTCCCGGCGCGGGCCTTGCGGACCACGTCCTCGTAGGCCACCCAGAACTTGCGGAAGTCCATCGCTTCGGCGGCCTTGATCGACGGCACGAGGAGCTGGCGGCTGCCGTCGCTCTTCTGCACGTCGATGGCTAGGCCGAGGCCGACGTGTTCCGGCTTGACGAGGACCGGCTTGCCGTCCACCTCGGCGTAGGAGTGGTTCATCTCGGGCATCGCCTTGAGCGCCTTGACGATCGCGAAGCCGATCAGGTGCGTGAAGGAGATCTTGCCGCCGCGCCCGCGGGAGAGGTGGTTGTTGATCACGATGCGGTTGTCGATGAGTAGCTTCGCGGGAACGGCCCGCACGCTGGTCGCCGTCGGAACCGCCAGCGAGGCCTCCATGTTGAGGGCCGTGCGGGCGGCGGCGCCGCGCAGCTTCTCCTCGGCCGCGCCGACCGGCACCGGGGTGGCGGCCTTGGGCTTCTCCGGAGCGGCAGCGGGCTGCGCCTTCGCCTGCGGAGCGGGCGCCTGCGGAGCCGTCTGCGGCGCCGGGGTCACCGGAGCGGCGGGGGCCGGAGCAGCGGGGGGAGGGGGAGCGACGGCGGTTGCGCCGTTCGACGTTCCGTTGGGGGTCTTGGGGGAAGCTGACTTCCCCGTTCCGTTGTAGTCAGCGAAGAAGTGCCACCAGGCCTTGTCCACAGACTCGGGATCTTCGAGATACTTCTGATAGAGCTCGTCGACAAGCCACTCGTTTTGCCCGAAGCTTGCCAGCGGGTTTGTCCGCGACGACTCAGACGACACGGCGGAAATCGCCTTCTTCCGCAGATCGGCGTTGATGTTAGATGAACCTGTCCAAGGCTACTCGCCCTGAACAGTGAGGTGCGCCCCTGAGGCCGCAGGTCCCGGTCCATCCTCCCAGGACCGATCAAACAGGTCACGCGCGGGTAGTCCGTCTGGGTGGTGAGGTGACACTTACCGCATGGTCACACTGGCGTCGCCGCTGATCAGGCGGGTCTCCACCCGGATTTCCGGCGTGATGGCGGTCAGTAGCCCGGCCAGCTCCGCGCCGGCGGCGTCCAGCTCGCCGAGCGAGAGCGGCTCCAGCCGTTCCAGCAGGAACAGCGCGTCCACGGTCTCCTCGGTGATCCTCGTGCGGACGCACTGCCGCCAGTTCCACCGCCGGCAGGTGACGCCCGCGTCGTCGCGCCAGACGACCTCGCCGATCTCGGGGTCGCCGAGCGCCTCGTCGGACGGCTCGTCGCCCGCCGCCCGGACCAGGCGGGCGTGGCCCTCGTAGCGGCCCAGGTCCTCGCCGCCGATCGGCAGGCCGTGCCGTACGGACACGGCGTTGTAGGCGTCGACCACGAGGTTGATCTCGGGGAGCGGCATCCGGCGGATGAGGGCGTCGACCGACGGCCGGGTCCGCTGCGGCTTGGCGCCGAACGCCCGGTAGGCCGCGCGCCACGCCTCGATCTTCTCGTGGTCGAGCGGTACGGCTTCCGCCGCCGCGTCGGCGAGCCAGCCGCGCGACCTGTCGTCAGAGGGCCCGTTGCGCAGGCCGTACGCGCCGATGACCAGCACGGCGAAGTCGGGGCGCAGCGCGGTGACGGCGGGGTCCACCCGGATGTCGTCGATCACGCCCCCAGGTTAGAGCCCACCCGACCGCCCAAGTCCGGCGTGATCATGCACAGGTTCCCGGGAAGAGGCGCGAGCTGGGCAAACGCTGTTCGTGATCATGCACAAAGTCCTTCCGGCGGCGCTCGGCCTGCGGAAACACGGTTCGTGACCATGCATGGCGCGAGGTCAAGCAACTGCATGATCACCAATCGGCAAGCCGCAGGTGGGGGACGGTACCCGGGAACCCGCGCATGATCACGAAGTGGTGATGCGCAGGTAGGAGCCATTGGCAGGGAAGGTGTGCATGATCACGGCGGAGGGTGGGGGGCTCTCGGCTGGTGGGACTCGGGCTCCGCTCGCTGTACGGCACCTGCAGTAGAACGTTATTCGGTGAGGGGGCACAATCGGGGGTGCGAAAGGGGTGCGACGGGATGACCAAGGTGACCAAGGTGATGGTGACGGCGGCGAGCGAGGAGCAGCGCGCCGCGTGGCTCGGCAGGACGCTGCCCGAGGTGGAACGCGTGCGGCCGGGCCTGTGGTCCATCCCGGTGCCCATCCCCATCAACCCCCTGCGGTACGTCCTGGTCTACGCGCTGGAGATCTCCGGCGGCGTCGCGATCATCGACGCCGGGTGGAACACCGACGAGGCGTACGAAGCGCTGGAGGCCGGTCTCCGGACCGCGGGATACGAGGTCACCGACGTCAAGGCGGTGCTCGTCACGCACATCCATCCGGACCACTACGGCCTGGCGGGGCGGATCCGGGAGGTGTCGGGCGCGTGGATCGGGCTGCACCCGGCGGACGCGCGGCTGCTCCACGACCGCTACGACGAGTCGGCCATCGACGCGCTGGCGGACCGGGAGCGGAAGCTGCTGCTCAGGTGCGGCGTGCCGCCCCTGACGGCCCAGGAGCTGGCCGGGGCCTCGATGTTCCTCCGCCAGCTCGTGACGATGGCCGCGCCCGATCGCCTGATCGAGGACGGCGACCGGCTCGACCTGCCGGGATGGGACGTCCGGGCGATCTGGACGCCGGGGCATTCGCCTGGCCACCTGTGCTTCGTCGAGCCGGAGCGCAGGCTGCTCTTCTCCGGCGACCACGTGCTCGCCAAGATCACTCCGATCGTCGCGGTGCACCCTCAGTCGTCGGCGAACCCGCTCGCCGACTACCTCGACTCCCTGCGGGCCGTCGGCAAGCTCGACGTGGACGAGGTGCTGCCCGCCCACGAGTTCCGGTTCCTGGAGCTGGCGGACCGGGTCGACTACGTGATCGGCCACCACGAGGAGCGGCTCACGGAGGTCGAGCGGGTCCTCGCAGAGTCCGGCGGCAGCACGTGCTGGGAGCTCGCCACCCGGCTGACGTGGTCGCGGCCGTGGGAGACGATCCCCCCGTTCATGCAGCGGAGCGCCAACAACGAGACGCTCGCCCACCTCGTGTGGCTGGAGGCCCGCGGGCTGGTGTCCCGTGTCCCCGGGGAACCGGACATCTGGCACCCGGCCGGCCGGGCGTAGGCAGTTCCCACGTACGGCACGGGCGCCCCCGTCTGGTGACGAGGGCGCCCGTGGTGTTTCGTGAGATCCGGCCTCAGCTGGTCGGGCCGTAGGCGGCGAGCTCGAAGACGCTGCCGCCGTTCCAGCTGGAGTCGGTGACGGTGATGCGGATGTAGCGGGCGTTCACCGCGCTGCCACTCAGCGAGTAGTTCGTCTGGGCGGTGGTGTAGGTGGAGGTGTGGTCGTCCAGCGTGCTCCAGTTGGCCGGTTCGCCGGAGTCGGCCGAGTACTCGATCTTGTACTTGTAGCCGTTCGACTTCTCGAAGGTCGTCACGACCGCGGTGATCTGCTTGACCGACCCGAGGTCCACCTGGAGCCAGGACGGGTCGGGCAGCCCGGATCCCTGGGCCCATCGGCTGCTCATGGAGCCGTCGACGGCCTTGGCCGGGGTGTAGTCGGACGAGAACTCGGAGGAGGCGGTGGCCGTCTTGCCCAGGGCGAGGTTGACGGCGCCCGGCATGGTCAGCACCACCGGCGTGCTCTCGTCCGACAGGTTGCCGGCGGTGTCACGTGCCCGGACGGTGTACGGGTAGGTGCTGCCGGGGGTCAGGCCGCTGATCCGCACGGGGGAGGACGCCCCCGCGCTGACGAGCCGGCCGTCGCGGTAGATCTCGTAGCCGGTCACGCCCGTGTCGTCGGTCGACGGGGTCCAGCTCAGGTCGGCGACCGTGGGGAGGACGGCGGACGCCTGGAGCCCCGTGGGCGCGCTCGGGGCGGTGTGGTCCGCGGACGGCTGGCCGGGGTCGAGGTCGCGGAAGGCGGGTTCGAGCCCGGCCTCGCCGGTCACGGACGCCGGGAGCGCGTCGCAGCCCGAGACCGTCGTGTTGTTCGCGACGACGTTGTTGGGGCTGCCCTGCAGGGCCGTCGTGGCGTTGTCGGTGAAGTTGTACTCCGCCGTGTTGTGCCGGGCCCCGCCGCCGTTGATCAGGAGCCACCTGACCTTGAGGCGGCAGAGCGCGTTCTCGGTGACCCGGACGTAGCGGCTGCCCTCGTCGAGGTAGATGGGGCCGTAGCCCGTGTCTCCGACGTCGTGGATGTAGTTGCGCGAGATCACAGTGCCGGGGTCTGCGCCGAGGTGGTAAATCCCGCCGCCGTCGGACAGCTTCTTCATCACATCGTAGATCAGGTTCGTCTGAATGGTGCTGCCGATACTCGTCGTCGGCGTGTCGTAGATCGGGACGCCGGAGTTGCCCGGGTAGGACGGGTTGCCCGCCGGGTCGGTCAGCCCGAAGCCCCAGCCGATGGAGATCGCGCTGTACGGCAGGTCGTACAGCTTGTTGTGGGTGACGGAGGTCCTCGTCGTGTAGCCCACGAAGATGCCCACGGCGTCGGCGTACTCGGCGGCGACGTTCGTCACGACGTTGTCGGCGAGCGTGTTGTCCTCGGTCACCCGCCGGGGGTCGTCGGGGTGGTGGTCGCCGGCGGAGATGCCGCCGAGCTGGATGCCGGCGGAGGAGATGTCGGCGAACCGGTTGCCCTTGACCTTGGCGTCCTTGGTGCCGGCGTCGAGGTTGAGCCCGGCGGCGCCGAGCTGGGTGAAGACGTTGCGCTTGAAGGTGATGTCGCGGTCGTTCTCGAACGTCACCGCGGCGGGCGTCTTGGCCCACAGGTCACGGGTCGCGTCGAAGTTCGGGTTGTCGGCCCCGACGATGTGGAAGCCGGCCTGCACGTCGGCGTAGCCCTCGTCGGTGTTCGGCGCGAGCCAGGTGGAGTGGGAGAAGGTCAGCCCCTCGAAGCGGATGTTGTGAATCGGCGCGCTGACCGTTCCGGTGCCCTTGATCAGCGACTCCAGCTTTCCGGCCACTACGGTCACCGTGCGCGGGTCCTGGCCGGCCAGGGGCTTGTAGTAGAGGGCGTGGGCGCCCTTGTCGAGGTACCACTCCCCGGGCTGGTCGATCAGCTCGTAGGCGTTCTCGATCCAGGTGGGCTGCTCCATGCCGATGCCGGTGTGCAGGTTGGCGTTGTGCCAGCACGGCTCCCGCACGGTGATGTCCGACCCGGTGATGGACGCCACCGGGCAGCGGAGGAGCTTCCAGTCCTTCCGGCTCACGATCTCGATGCCGGACTGGTTCTTCCAGGCGGCCATCGCCGGGTCCGACGTGGTGAACCCGGTGGCGGTCTTGGTGAACGTCGCCGGGTTGTCGGGCGTGCGGGCCCGGGTGGCGCGCTTGCCGTCCACGTAGAGCTGCCGGGTGTCGAGATCACCGGCGTCGGCGCGGTAGATGTTCTTGGCCGCGTCGTACAGCGTCCAGCCGGTGATCGTACGGCCGCCGCTGATCACCGGGTGACGGCCGGGCAGCGCCCGGTAGATGACGTCGTGGCCGTTGGCGCCGGAATCGGCCGCGGTGAGCTCCAGCGGCCTGTCCAGCACGTATGTGCCGTCGCCGATGTGAACGACGACGTCCTGGTTCATCTGACCGTTGACGCCGCGCACGGCGTCGCGGGCGCGCTCCAGGGTCTTGAAGGGCCGGTCCCGGGTGCCGGGGCCGCCGTCGTCACCGCGTACGGAGACGTAGAAGTCGGTCGCGCCGTCCGCGCTCGCGCCCGTCGCGGTCACGGAGATGGAGGAGGGGATGAGCGGGAGAGTGACGACGGCGGAGAGGAGGAGAAGTCTCGAACGCCGCGAGAGGCGGTGCCATGGAACCATCGGTTCGCCTTAGAGAAGGGCCCTTCGAGAAGGGCTTTGTGCAAGGGGGTTGTGAGAAGGGACAGGGGTTGTGAGAAGGGGGCGGGGTGATGGGGGCTCAGGCGACGGGGTCGCCGAAGCCGGGCTCGGTGGCCGCGCGGACCATGCCGTCGGCGCCGACGGAGGGGTCGGTGACGATGGGGTTTCCCCAGACCAGCGCCTCGTAGTAGGTCGTGTTGGGGATCGACATGCACAGGTGCTGGTTGACGACGCCCATGCCGTGCACCTCGGCGCGGAGCCCGAAGCTCTCGGCCAGGTGGGCGATGCGCATGGCGCCGGTGACTCCGCCCTTGAAGATGGCGGAGGTCCGGACGTAGGTGGCGGTGCCGGAGCTGATGAAGTCGGCGATGTTCATGTGGGAGCCGTCGCTCGTCTCCCCCACCAGGAGGGGCACCGGCACCCGCTCGGCCAGCCATCGGTGGCTCGTGATGTTGAACTCCCGCATCGGCTCCTCGTACCAGAGGTAGCCGAGGTCGGAGAGCGCCCGCCCGAGCCGGACCGCGTCGGCCAGGTCGAAGCCGGCGGAGCCGTCGTACATCAGCGGGAAGCCGTCCCCGACGTGCTCGCGCAGCCTGCGCGCCAGCTCGGCGTCGCGGTCGACGTCCCCCCAGGCGTGAAGCTTGATCGCGCCGAAGCCGCGCTCGACGCACTGGTCGGCGACGTCGAGATACTCCTCGATCGACCCGTAGGTCACGGTGGACGCGTAGGCCGGGATGGCGTCGCGGAAGTTGCCGACGAGTTCGTGCACGGGCAGCCCCGCGAGCCGGCCGGCGATGTCCCACAGCGCGACGTCGACCAGGCCGAGGAAGTACAGCGGAAACTCCTCGATCCGGTCGAGCTCCCACATGCGGTGCCAGAGCCATTCGCGGCGCAGCGCGTCCTGGCCGACCAGCTCGTCGCGGACCCGCCGCTCGACGAGATCGGCGGCGATGACGCCGCGGGGCGTGGGCGCGGAGCCCACCACTCCGTCCTCGGTGCGGATCTTCAGGACGCCGCCGGTGCGTTCCGGCTCGGGGCCGGGCAGGCCGTCCCGCCAGTGGAGATCCGGTTGGGCGGGCAGCCGGACCAGCTCCACCCAGACGTCCCGGATCGTGGTCCCGCTCATGACTCATCCCTGGGCTCGCCGACGACGTTGAGCAGCCGGTCTCTGATCTTGCGTTCGAACTGCGCCTGCGTCGTGTCGATGTGCGCGACCATCGCGGCGGCGGCCGCCTCGGGCTCGCCGGAGGCGATGGCCTCGGCGACGGCGAGGTGCTGGCGGGCCGCGACGGTCAGCGACCCGGGCAGGTCGCCGTGGAAGAGGAGCAGGTCCGACTGCTGCGCGAAGTCCCGCAGGGTCGTGACCGCCGCCTGGAGGAACACGTTGCCGGAGGCGGCGGCGACGGCGTCGTGGAAGAGCCGGTCGAAGCGCGCGAACTCACGGTGGTCGGATCCGGGGGCGGCGTTGAGGGACTGCTCCGCCGCCTCGCGGATCGCGCGCACCTGAAGCGGGGTCGCGAGGCCGGCGGACCGGCGCGCGGTCTCTCCCTCGATGAGCCGCCGATGGTCGAACATCATGAGGACGTGTTCCAGGTTGGTCGGCTGGAAGTAGGCCACCTGTTCCTCGGCGACGGCGTTCGAGGGCACCGCGACGAAGATTCCCGCACCTTTGCGCACTTTGATCCGGCCCATCGCCGCCAGGACCTTGATGGCCTCGCGGGTGACCGACCTGCCCGACTGGAAGATCTCCGCCAGCCGCTGCTCGGTTGGAAGACGGTCTCCTGGCTGGAGCTTCTCCTCGGCGATGTAGGCCAGCAACCGTTCGGCCACGAGCTCGTAGCCGGGGCGGTAGCTCGTCGGCGCGGGAGCCGGCTCGGGCGGGGAGGCGCCCTCGTCGGGGGCGGGGCGTGGGCTCATGTCGTCCTCTCGATACGGCGCCACTGGAAGTATCAGATCTATCCGCGAGCAGCATGGCACATCAGCAACAGATTGGAAATAGACCCGATCTATTTGCCGGATCCGTCCTTGACATTCCGGGTAGGGCGCTCGAATACTTACGCTCCAACAGCCATCAGATCTCCATGGTGAGACCAATAGATCTGATACATCACTCGGACGGCTGCGTCCCACCCGAACGAAGGGGTCCCCCATGAGCAGTCGACCACGCGTCCGTGCCGTGAGCACCGCCACCACCACTGCCGGCACCGCCCTCGCCGCCGCTCTCGCGCTCGCCGCCTGCGGCACCGGCGGTGGCGGGACGGCCGCGGCGCGACCCTCCGCCGACCCGAACGCCAAGATCGTGGTCTGGGCGGACGCGACCCGCGTCCCGATGGTGCAGGAGTACCAGAAGGCGCATCCCGCCGCGAAGATCGACCTGGTCACCATCCCGAACGAGTCCGGTTACATCGAAACCAAGGTCCAGCTGGCCAACCGGTCGGGGCGGGGCTGGCCCGACGTCGTGTTCACGGGGGAGAACATCGCGACGTTGCAGGCCAAGCCGTACGACTGGGCGGCTCCGCTGGACGGGAAGGTCAAGCAGGACGTCGTCGGCCAATTCGCCAAGAGCTCCGTCTCCAACTGCACGATCGAGGGCCACCTCTACTGCCTGCAGAACGACATCGCCCAGACCGTGCTCTGGTACGACAAGGGCCTGATGAAGCAGTTCGGCTACGCGGTGCCGAAGACCTGGAAGGAGTACCAGGAGCTCGGCGCCAAGGTGGCCGCCGACCACCCG
This sequence comes from Planotetraspora sp. A-T 1434, assembly GCF_025420585.1. Taxonomy (GTDB): domain Bacteria; phylum Actinomycetota; class Actinomycetes; order Streptosporangiales; family Streptosporangiaceae; genus JAOEGB01. The sequence goes on from NZ_JAOEGB010000009.1 coordinate 77,624, forward strand.
GGATACGTGGTGGGCGCCCTCGGCGCGCACGGCATGCTGTTCACCTACTACCAGTCGAGCGGCTGCCCGATGACCGACGCCCAGTCGAGCACCACGGTCCGCATCAACGCCACGGCGGTGGAGTGCACGCGGGTCAACGACCTGCTCCAGCCGATGCTGGACAACGGCTCGGTGTCGCGGCTCGACGAGTTCGACCCGGCGTTCGTCGCCCTCGGCACCAAGCGGAAGATTCTGATGCTTCCGTTCGCGTCGTGGGCGGGGGACTTCGCCTTCAAGCCGACCTACAAGACCCCGGCCGGCCAGCTCGCCGCTGCCCCGATGCCCACCTGGGAAGGTGAGAGCACCGGATACTCCGGCGCCGTGGGGGGCGGGGTCTGGGCCGTGGGCAAGCACGCCGCCAACCCGCAGGGCGCGGTCGACCTGATCACCTGGCTCACGACCGACGTCGGCCTGCAGAGCAAGCAGCCGACCTACCCGGCCTTCCGCCCGGCGGCCAAGGCCTGGATGGCGGGCAAGGCGAACGACCCCTACTACGCCGAGGACCCCTCGCCCGTCTTCGAGGCGCAGGCCGACCTGATCCGCGAGAACTGGAAGTACACCCGCTACGCGGCGACGGTCATCAACGGCTACAACGAGACGGTCGCCAAGGGCATCCAGGACAAGCAGCCGCTCGCCGGCCTGCTGCCGAAGTACGCCGAGCAGCTGACCCAGGCGGCGAAGGACGCGGGTTACACGGTGGTCCAATGACGCAGCCACGGAAGCGGCACGCCGCCCCGTACCTGTTCCTCGCGCCATACCTGATCTTCCTCGCCGTGTTCGGCGTGGCGCCCGCCGTCTACGCGGTGTGGGTCTCGTTCGAGACCCCCGAGGCGGCCTTCGCCGGCCTCGCCAACTGGACGGCGGTCCTGGCCGACGCGCGGCTCCTGCCGTCGGTGCGGAACGTGGGAACGTACCTCGGCCTCTGGCTGCCCACCATGCTGGTGCTGGTGACCGGGCTGTCGCTGCTCGCCCACCAGCGCGGTGGGCGGCTGTCGGCGGCGAGCCGCTTCGCGTGGTACCTGCCCGGGGCCGTCACCGGTGCGGCGGCGGCCCTGCTGTGGCTGTTCATGCTCAGCCCGGGGATCAGCCCGTTCTCGCCGCTGCTGCGGCTCGCGGGCGTGTCCTCCGGAACCGATCTCCTGTCCGGGCAGGGGCTCCCCGTCGTGCTGACGGTGATGGCCACGACGGTCACCGCCGGAGGCTGGATCGTCGTGGTGTACGCCGCGCTCAACACGGTGCCCCCCGAGATCCTCGAAGCCGCACGCGTCGACGGGGCCACCGCCTGGCAGGTGACGAGGTACATCAAGCTGCGGCACATCCGGCCGCAGCTCTCCCTCATGCTCATCTCCAGTTTCGCGTACGGCACGCAGATCTTCGTCGAGCCGCAGGTGCTGCGCTCGGCGTTCACCAGCCAGGTCAGCGAGACGTGGTCGGTGAACCAGCTCGCCTACTTCTTCGCGACACAGCGGGGGAACTTCGGCATGGCCGCCTCCCTGTCGCTGATGCTGCTCGGGGTGGGCCTGCTGGTGGCGGCGATCGTGATCGCCAAGACCGATCTCTACGCGACCGGCGCCAGGAAGGGGGCGCGATGACCGCGCTGCACGCGAGCACCGCCACGACGGCCGCACCGGACACCGGCTCGGGGCGACTCCCGCGCCGCGCCGGCTCGGTCGTCGGGGCGGTCGTGATGCTCGTCTCCGCCGCCGCGTTCGTCATCCCGCTGCTGTGGCTCCTGCTCGCGCCGACCCACACGCGCGACCGGCTGACCTCCGGCTCGTCGCTGACGTTCGGCTCGTTCGCCGACCTCGGCCGCTCGTGGTCCAACCTGATGACGTTCGGCGACGGGCTGGTCCTGAAGTGGCTCGCCAACTCGCTGGGCTACTCGATGGGGGCGGTGGTGCTCTCGCTGCTCATGGTGGCCCCCGCCGGATACGCCCTCGCGATGTACGACTTCCCGGGGCGGCGGCTGGTGCTGAACGCCACCCTGGTGACCATGATCATCCCGCAGGCCGCGCTGATCCTTCCGCTCTACCTGGAGATGGTGAAGCTCCAGCTGATCGACTCCATCTGGTCGGTCGTGCTGCCGAGCGCGTTCTTCCCCTTCGGGGTCTACCTGACGTACCTGTACTACAACGACAATCTGCCGCGCAGCCTCGTCGAGGCCGCCCGGCTGGACGGCGCGTCGGAGTGGCGGGCCTTCCTGTCCCTCGGGCTTCCGCTGGGCCGTCAGGCCCTCGGACTCACCGGCTTCTTCTGCTTCGTACAGGCCTGGAACCAGTACTTCCTGCCGTTCGTCATGCTGTCCGACGACGGCAGGTACAACCTCCAGCTCGGCCTGCAGACCCTGATCAGCTCCACCGGCGCAGTCAACCCGTCGTACGGCGCGACGACGCTGCCGATCCACCAGCCGGAGGCGGCGCTGGCCGCGCTCATCACCGTCGGGCCGATCTTGGTGATCTTCCTCGTCGCTCAGCGCTATCTGCGGGCGGGGCAGATCGGCGGCGCCGTCAAGGGCTGACGAGCCCCGCACCCACCCTCTCCTAGCTTTCTCACGACCCCGAAGGTGATGTGACCCCGTGTCCACCGTCCGTCCGTACGATCCGGAACCGACCTATCCCGCTCTCGGCGCGGGCGTTCGCGGCGGCTGGGACGCCCTGGCGGCCGAGTTGCCGGGCGGGGGAGTGCTGGCTGTGGACGGCCCGCAGATCCTCGACTGGGCGGCGCTGGTCAGCGGCCTGCGGAAGGCCGCCGAGCAGCGGGGCATCCGGGTGCGCGTCCTCGACGCGCGCGACCACATGGTCGAGTGGAAGGAGGTCGTGCGCAGGACCGCGCCGGTAGAGGAGCTCGCCGACGACCCCGACTTCGCCACCCTGCCCGGCGGCACGCTCGCCGACCTGTTCGACGACGTGCCTCTTCACACGGGCGGGCCAGATTCGATGGCCCGGGACCTCATGCTGGTGTACGGCCCCGGCGCGAGCCTGGCGGGCCCGGATGCCATTTGGTACGCCGACCTTCCCAAGAGGTACGCGGAGAGCGCCGTCGCGGCGGGCCGGGAGCGGAACGTCGGGCAGCGGCCGGACGACGGGCCGCCGACGACCCGGCGTCTCTTCTACATCGACTGGCCCCTGCTCGACCGGCACCGCGACGCCCTCGCGGAGACCGTCGATCTCTGGATCGACACCCGGGACGCGGCGTTCCCCACGTCCATCCGCGGGGACGACCTGAGGGACAGCCTGGCCGCCCTCGCCGGCGGGCCGTTCCGGACCCGTCCCACGTTCAACACCACCTCGTGGGGCGGCCAGTGGGCGAAGGGCACGCTCGGCTTCCCGTCGGAGGGCCGCAACACCGCCCTCGGCTACGAGCTGATCGCGCCGGAGAGCGGCATCCTGCTGGGTGAGCGCGGCCGGGCGGCCGTGGAGGTCCCCTTCCAGCTCCTGGTGGCCCTACGGCCGCACGCCGTGCTGGGGGAGGCCGTGCACGAGCGGTTCGGAAGCTCGTTCCCCATCCGGTTCGACTACCTCGACACGGTGGGCGGCGGCAGCCTGTCCGTGCACTGCCATCCCCGCGACGACTACATGCGCGACGTGTTCGGCTGGCCGTACACGCAGCACGAGACCTACTACATGATGGTCGGCGGCGAGGACGCCGTCGTGTACCTCGGCCTGCGGGAGGACGTCGACCTGGCCGAGTTCGAGCGGCTCGCCCACGCGGCGGACGACCACGGCCTGCCCTTCGACGTCGAGCGGTTCGTCCAGACCTTCCCCGCGGAGCTGCATCGGCTCTTCCTCATCCCCGCCGGGACTCCCCACGGCAGCGGCAAGGGCAACGTGGTGCTGGAGGTCAGCGCGACCCCCTACCTCTACTCCCTGCGGTTCTACGACTGGCTGCGCCGGGACGGCGACGGTGCGCAGCGCCCCGTCCATGTCTCCCACGCCTTCCGGAACCTCAACCGGAGGCGGAGCGGTCCCGCCGTGGCCACGGATCTCGTGCAGCAGCCGCAGGTCCTCAGCCGTGGCGACGGGTGGGAGGAAGAGGTGCTCGGTTCCCTGCCCGAGATGTTCTTCGAGGTCCGCAGGCTCCGGATCGACGCCGGAAGAGCCGCGCGGCAGGACACCGATGGGCGGTTCCATGTCCTCAACGTGGTCGAGGGCGACGGTGTCGTCCTGGAGACCGCCGAAGGACGGCACCCGCTGGCCTATGCGGAGACGATCGTCGTGCCCGCGGCCGTGGGCCCCTACCGCGTGACGGCCGACGATCAGCCCGCCCGTCTCGTCAAGGCTCTCGTCCGTTGAGGGACGTGGGGACGGGCCTGGAGAGTGCGCCGGCGGTGGCCACGCTGGACGTGGGCGGCACCCACGTCACCGCCGCCCTGGTGGAGACCCGCACCTGGACGACCGTCGCGGGGTCGCGGCACCGTCGCGGCCTGGACGCCAAGGGCACGGCCGGCGAGATCGTCGGCACGCTGGCGTCGGCTCTCGACACGCTCGGCTCGATGTCCGGCCGTACGGTCGGCATCGCGATGCCGGGGCCGTTCGAGTACGCCACGGGCATCGGGCGGTTCCGCGACGTGGGGAAGTTCGACGGGCTCGACGGCGTGGACGTCCGGGCGGCGCTGACCCGCGCGCTGGATCCCGCACCTGAGCGGATCGTCTTCCTCAACGACGCCGTCGCCTTCGCGCTGGGAGAGCTCCGCCGCGGGGTCCTGGCCGGACGTCGGCGCGGGGTCGCGATCACCCTCGGCACCGGCGTCGGGTCCGCGTTCGTCGCCGGTGGCCGGGTGGTGACGGAGGGGATCGGCGTACCGCCGGAGGGACGCGCGGATCTCCTCCGCATCGACGGCGCCCCTCTGGAGGACGTGGTCAGCCGGCGCGCGATCCTCGCCCGATACCGGCGGCGGTCCGCCAGGGGTGCCACCGACGTGGCCACACTGGCGGGGCTCGCGCGGGCGGGCGATCCCGGCGCCGCGGAGTCCCTCTCCACACCGCTGACGGCGCTGGGACGCGCTCTCGCCCCCTGGCTGGCGGACTTCGAGGCGGAGGCGCTGGTGCTCGGCGGCGGCATCGCGGCCTCGTTCGACCTCGTCGCCCCTCCGCTGCGCGCCGGTCTGCTTCGGACGCGCCCGTCGCTGGCCGCCCTCCCCATCGAGCTGACGACCGGCTTCGAGCAGTCGGTGGAGGCCGGCGCCGCCTGGCACGCGATCACGACCTGAGAGGCCCGGAGATGAGGCGTTCACGTTGAGTGTCGCCTCAAGGGCATTCTATGTAAATCCAGTAGGAATTGTTGACTATGCTCCCGGATGCGTTTAGCGTCTCCGGTATGAGCCAGGGCTTGTACTTGATCCGGCGCGCTCACGTGGACTTCGGCCACGTGGTCAGCGCCCAGTGTCGCCGCGCCTTCTAGGAAAGACCCCCGTCCCGGAGACGGGCAGGCCGCCCCATCGACGTGGGCGGCTCCTCCCCCCTTCCTATCCCCCGCCGCGCGACCGGATCGGCCGCGCGAGCCAGCGCGTACAGCTCTGAGGGTTTCCATGAACAAGTTCAGATTAGTCCTAGTCTTTACGTTTCTCGTCGCGCTCAGCGCCTGCGGGTCGTCCGGAGGCGCGTCCGGTGACGGAGAGGTCACCGAGCTGCGCTACCAGGGCAGCGTCGGCGCCGTCACCCCTCCCGAGCTCGCCGAGGACCTCGGCTACCTGGGCAAGGTCAAGCTCAAGTGGGTCGGCAACACGATCAGCGGCCCCCAGGACATCCAGTCGGCCGCGACCGGGCAGACCGACTTCGGCGGCGCGTTCAACGGCGCGGTCATCAAGCTCGTCGCCGCGAAGGCGCCGATCAAGGCCGTCATCAGCTACTACGGCTCGGACAAGGACGCCTACAACGGCTACTACGTCCTCGACGGCAGCCCGATCAAGACCGCGCGCGACCTGATCGGCAAGAAAATCGCGGTCAACACCCTCGGCGCGCACCATGAGGCGGTCATCAAGGAGTACCTGAAGCGCGCCGGGCTGACCAAGGAGGAGATCAAGCAGGTCGAGTTGGTCGTCACGCCCCCGGTGAATACCGAGCAGGCGCTCCGGCAGAAGCAGATCGACGTGGGCACGCTCGGCGGGATCCTGCGGGACAAGGCTCTCGAACGCGGGGGCATCCACCCGCTCTTCACCGACTACGAGCTGCTCGGCGCCTTCAACGCCGGGACCTACGTCCTGCGCGACGACTTCATCGCCAAGAACCCGGCCACGACCCGGACCTTCGTCACCGGGGTCGCCAAGGCGATCGAGTGGAGCAAGACCCACCCGCGTGACGAGGTCGTCGCCCGGTTCAAGTCCATCATCGCCAAGCGCAAGCGCAGCGAGGACGCCACGGCAATCGGCTACTGGAAGAGCTACGGCGTCTCCGCCAAGGGGGGCCTGATCGGCGACAAGGACTTCCAGACGTGGATCGACTGGCTCCAGCGGGAGGGCGAGCTTCAGCCCGGCCAGGTGAAGCTCTCAGACCTCTACACCAATTCCTTCAACTCCTACGCCAACGGGAGTGCCCAGTGACCGCCTCGAGCGAGAGCCGTACGGGCGGCACGAAGATCGGGATTCGCGGGGTGAGCAAGGTCTTCCAGGTCCGGGACTCCGCCGAGGTGTTCACCGCCATCGAGGACGTGACCCTCGACGTGCGCGAGGGCGAGTTCCTGACCCTCGTCGGCCCCAGCGGCTGCGGCAAGTCGACGCTCCTCGACCTCGTCGCCGGCCTGGCCGCCCCCACCTCGGGCGAGATCCTCCTCGACGGCACTCGCATCACCGGTCCGGGCCTGGACAGGGGGATCGTCTTCCAGCAGTACGCGCTGTTCCCGTGGCGTACGGCTCTGGCCAACATCGAGTTCGGCCTGGAGGCCAAGGGAGTCGCCAAGAAGGAGCGGGCGGAGAAGGCGCGGCACTACCTCGACCTCGTGGGGCTGACCGGGTTCGACCAGCGATATCCCCACGAGCTGTCGGGCGGCATGCGGCAGCGGGTGGCCATCGCCCGGAGTCTCGCGTTCGACCCCGACGTGCTGCTGATGGACGAGCCGTTCGCCGCGCTCGACGCCCAGACCCGTGAGTCGCTCCAGGAGGAACTGCTGAGCATCTGGGAGAAGACCGGAAAGACGATCATCTTCATCACCCATGGGATCGACGAGGCCGTGTACCTCGGCCAGCGGGTGGCGGTCATGACCTCCCGGCCGGGCCGGATCAAGCAGGTCATCGGCGTGGAGTTCGACACCCGCGAGGGCGACCTGCGGGCCGATCCGGCGTTCGGCGAGTACCGCCATCAGCTGTGGACCCTGCTGCGCGACGAGGTCGCCGCCGCGCGGGCGCAGGAGGTGGCGGGCGTTGGCTGACACCCTGACCTCAGGTCCCGTCCCCTCGCGTACGGCCGCGCGCCCCGGCACAGCGGCCGGCCCGGGAGTGACGGCCGGGAGACCGGCCCCGGACACGGCCGTCACCGCGCCCGCGCGGGGTGCCGCGCCGTCGCGCAGGTCTCGGGCAGCCCGCCGCCTGCGGGCGGCAGGCGGCCTCGGCAAGCGATCATTGGCCGTCGGGCTGCTGCTGGCGCTCTGGGAGGTCCTGCCCCGGACGGGAGTGGTCGACCGCGTCTTCCTGCCGCCCGTGTCCGAGGACCTCGTCGCGTGGTACGGCCTGCTGCGCAGCGGCGAGCTGCTCGACCACACGCAGGCCAGCCTGGTCCGGTCGCTCGCCGGATTCGGCCTGGCCATCGTGGCGGCGATCCCGCTCGGGCTGCTGATCGGCTGGTACAAGCCGGTGGCCGAGTTCGTCAGCCCGGTGCTGGAGCTGTTCCGCAACACCTCGCCGGTGGCCCTGCTGCCGGTCTTCACCCTCATCCTCGGTATCGGGGAGACGTCGAAGGTCGCCTTCGTCTTCTACGCCTGCTCCTGGCCGATCCTGCTGAACACGATCAGCGGCGTGAAGACCGTCGACCCGCTACTGATCAAGTCGGCCAGGTCGATGGGCCTCTCCTCGATCCGGCTGTTCCAGAAGGTGCTGCTGCCCGCCGCCGTCCCGACGATCTTCACGGGCATCCGGCTCGCCGGGGCGTACTCGATACTCGTGCTCCTGTTCGCCGAGATGGTAGGCGCCAAGGCGGGGCTCGGCTACCTCATCAACGCCGCCCAGTCGAGTTTCCGGATCTACGACATGTACGCCGGGATCATCACAATCTCGGTGATCGGCCTGCTCTTCAACCAGCTCCTGGTCCATCTGGAGCGTCGATTTTCCACGTGGAGGACCACATGACCAGGAAACTGCACCTCAACGCCTTCCTGATGGGGGTCGGGCACCACGAGGCGGCCTGGCGGCATCCCCTCAGCGAGCCGGACCGGCTGACCGACGTCCGTCACTACCAGAACCTTGCCAGGATCGCGGAGCGGGGTAGGCTCGACTCGGTGTTCCTGGCCGACGGCCTCGCGCTGTGGGGCAACGTGAAGCACAACGCGCTGGGCGGGCTCGAGCCCCTGACGCTGTTGTCGGCGCTGGCCGCCGTCACCGACCACGTCGGGCTGATCGCGACCGTGTCCACGACGTACAACGAGCCGTTCCACGTCGCCCGCAAGTTCGCCTCGCTCGACCACATCAGCGAGGGCCGGGCGGGCTGGAACATCGTGACCTCCGCCGGAGAGGCCGAGGCCCACAACTTCGGCATCGACCGTCCCGCACACCGGCAGCGTTACGAGCGCGCCTCCGAGTTTCTCGACGTCGTCACCAAGCTATGGGACAGCTGGGAGGACGACGCGGTCCTCGGCGACCGGGCCGCCGGCGTCTACGCCGACACCGGCAAGATCCACCAGATCGAGCACACGGGCGACCACTTCCGGGTGAAGGGCCCGCTCAACACCCAGCGTCCGCCCCAGGGCCGCCCGCTGCTCGTCCAGGCGGGCTCGTCCGAGGACGGCAGGGAGTTCGCCGCGCGGCACGCCGAGGCGGTCTTCACCGCCCAGCAGACCCTTGAGGAGGGCCAGGAGTTCTACGCCGACCTCAAGGCGCGGGCGTCCCGGTACGGCAGGCGGCCCGAGGAGATCGTCATCCTCCCCGGCATCTCGCCCATCCTCGGATCCACCGAGCAGGAGGCGCTCCGGCTGGAGAAGGAGCTGGAAGACCTCACCATCCCGGCGTACGGCGTGGCCCAGCTGTCCAACATCCTCGGCGTCGACCTGTCGGAGCACCCGCTGGACGAGCCGCTGCCCGAGATCACGCGGCAGACCGAGGGCCAGCAGAGCCGGCTGAAGCTCGTCACCGACCTGGCCCGGCGGGAGCACCTGACCCTCCGCCAGCTCATCGGCAGGCTCGCGGGCGGCCGCGGGCACCGCGTGGTCGCCGGAACCCCGGAGCAGGTCGCCGACCAGATCCAGGAGTGGTTCGTCAACGGCGCGGCCGACGGGTTCAACATCATGCCGCCCATCCTGCCGAGCGGCCTGGAGGACTTCGTGGACCACGTGGTCCCCGTGCTCCAGGCCAGGGGGCTGTTCCGGTACGAGTACGAGGGACAGACCCTGCGAGACAACTACGGCCTGGCCCGCCCCGTCAGCCGTTACGCCGCGAAGCCCGCAGAGGGCCCTTCCGGCGACACGGCGGACAGCACGGGAGAAACCAGGGCGGAGAACACGGTGAACGACACGGTGGTGGTCGCCTCGTGACCGCCGGCCGGCGGGGTATCACGAAAGCCCCGGCTCAAGTAAGGAGAACGTGATGAGCATCGTGACGCTGGTGGGGAACCCGAGGGACGGATCCCGCACGCTGGCCGTGGCCGTCCGCGCGGCCGAAGCGCTGGCGAGGCGGCTCGGTCCCGGCCCGGTGGCGAACGGCGGCTCCCCGCCGAACGGCCCCGCCGCCGGATCGGCGACATCGCCCGGAGCGGAGCTCAACGTGCCGGCCGCCCTCGCGGGGCTGCTCGGCACGGAGTTGGTCGTCACGGAGCCAGTCGGTATGGAGCGGTTTGACCCGGTGCCGGTCGGCGCGGAGCTGATCGACACGGTGGACCTCGCCGGGCTCGCGCCGCACCTGTTCGCCCCCGAGCCGTCGCCGGGTGTGGAGGTCGCGCTGGAACTGGTCCGCGACGCGGACGTCCTGGTGGTCGCCAGCCCGACCTACAAGGGCACCTACACCGGGCTGCTCAAGGCGTTCCTCGACAAACTGCCGCATCAGGCGCTGGCGGGAAAGGCGGCGCTGCCGCTGCTGGTCATGGGCGACGCCAAGCACGCGCTCGCCGTGGAGGTGCACCTGCGGCCCCTCCTGGTCGAGCTCGGCGCGTTCGTGCCGACCCCAGGGCTCGCAATTCTGGAGTCCCAAATTCCCGATCTGGATGATGTGCTGGAGAAGTGGGCCGGCGTGGTGGCCCGCCAGCTGTCGTTCCGTCAGGAGGTGCCCGCATGACGGCCAGAGGACCACACCGGGCGTCGCGGCCCGGGGAGACGTCGGCTCGTGCGGTGTGGCCTGGGAAGACGCCGGGTCGTGAGGTGTCTGGGAAGACCTCGGGCCCTGAAGCGTTAGATCGTATGACGTCGCATTGGGAGGAACGGAAATGACAGCCCTCTACGGCTCTCCCCCGGAGAATCCGGCCCCGTCGACGTCGGAGGACCCGGCCCCGGCGCGGCTCCGCCTCGTATCCCCCCATGACGCCGAGCACGTCGACGGCGACGAGTTCCGCCGGGCGCTCGCCGTACACGCGGCGGGAGTCGTCGTGGTGACCGCACGGCCGGAGGGCGTGCCGGTTGGGCTGACCGCCACGTCGTTCTCGTCGGTCAGCCTGGCGCCGCCGCTGGTGTCGTTCTATGTGGCGCAGTCCTCCACGACCTGGCCGTGGCTGCGGCGGGCCGAGCACTTCGCGGTGAACGTGCTCGCCAGCGATCAGGCCGATCTCGCCGCGAGGTTCGCGAACAGGAGCGTCGACCGGTTCGCCCACCCCACCCGGTGGACTCCGGGGCCGGAGGACGTGCCGCTGCTCGAGGACGTGTCCGCCCACCTGGTCTGCCGCCCCCACCACACGGTCGAGGTGGGCGACCACATCCTCGTGGTCGGCCTGGTGACCTCGACGAACGTTGGCACGCCGGGCCGCCCTCTCCTCTATCACCAAGGCAGGTTCGGCCGCTTCCTGCCGTACTGACCCTCGCCCCGCCGGCCGGTCACGGGGTCGGAGGTCAGGCCAGGCGGACGGCGCCGCGGCCGGTCGCGAGGGGGAGGTCGAGGAACGTGCGGATGCCGGGCGGGGCCGCGCACACGGAGGCGATCGAGTTGACCGCGTGCGCGGCGGCCCCGGCCAGGCCGTGGGTGACCTCGTCGATCGTGATGGCCATGGTCGGCTGTCCCTCGATGTGGATCGCGAACCCCGGGTCCGCCCATCGGGCGACCCTCTCGGCGTCGGCCTTGTAGATGCATTCGACCGTCATGAACGGCCTGCTGCGCACGAGACCGGTGAACATCCAACGGGAGGCGCACACCGTGCCGGGCAGTACCACGCCCGCCGCGATCTCGAACTCCTCGGCGGCCAGCTCGTATTCGTCGGTCTCCTCGATCTCGTCGAGCTCCACCCCGAGTGCGGTGGCCACGAGTTGGACGCTCTCGGCGAAGAGTGACCGCTGGAAGGCGCGGAAGGGCCGTACGGCTCCGGCGTAGTCCTTCGGCGCCCGGGAGAAGCCGATCAGGTCGGTGACGATCTGCCGGGACGGATGACCGCGATAGTCCGACGACTCCCGGACGTAGATGTGGTCGAGCCGGGCCGACAACCCGGTCAGCGCGAGCGGCAGCAGGTCGCTCATGAACCCGGGGTTGATGCCGGTTCCGTGCAGCGAGGTCCCGCCACGGGCGCAGGCCGCCTCCAGGCGCTCGACGACGCCGGGGCCGTACGCCTGGGGATAGACGAAGCCGGTGGTGGTGATGACGTTCTTGCCCGAGGACAGCAGAGCGCAGATGGTCTCGATGTCGGTCGCGTGGTCGCCGCCGAAGTAGGACGCGGGCAGCGGCATGTGGAGCACGCAGTCCGCCTCCAGCGCGAAGATCTGCTCGACGTCGTCGGTGCAGGTCACGCCGGCGGGGCTCAGGCCGACCAGCTCTCCGGCGTCTCGCCCCACCTTGTCGGGGTCGTAGACGAGCACACCCGCGAGATCGAACTCCTTACGTGTGATCACGCTGCGCAACGCGTATCCCCCGACTGCGCCCGTGGCCCACTGGACCACGCGCAGGGGCTGAGATGAGGGCATGCGTGGCCTCCAGCCAGGTCGCTCTGGGCGGGGGCCGTGCTGGGAGGGTGTCGTCGTTGACCCACGCCCGTCGGGGCCCAGAACTATAGCAGATTTTCACAGGATTGATCACTATCCGCGGTGGTGTGTTGCCGACTACTGCCTTGTCGCGATCGGCAAGCTATTGTTTGGGCAACTAGAATGTTGTTCTCCTCGAAGGGTGGAGGCCATGCAGGATCTCAGGTTCGACGGCAAGGTCGCGGTCGTCACCGGCGCGGGACATGGACTCGGCCGCTCGCACGCGCTCCTGCTCGCCGAGCGGGGAGCCAAGGTGGTCGTGAACGACCTCGGCGGCGCCCTCGACGGCTCCGGCGCGTCGACCGGACCGGCGGCCGAGGTCGTCGAGCTGATCACCAAGAACGGGGGAGAGGCGCTCGCCAACGCCGACAACGTGTCCACGCCGGAGGGCGCCCAGGCCATCGTGCAGGCGGCGCTCGACACCTTCGGCCGGATCGACATCGTCGTCAACAACGCCGGGATCCTCAGGGACAGGTCGTTCGGCAAGATGAGCGTCGAGGAGTTCGACGCCGTGCTGGCCGTACACGTGCGCGGCTCCTTCCTGGTGAGCCGGGCGGCGTTCTCGCACATGAAGGAGCAGGCCTACGGCCGGATCGTGAACACCTCCTCGCCGGCCGGGCTGTTCGGCAACTTCGGCCAGGCCAACTACTCCACGGCCAAGATGGGCCTGGTCGGCCTGACCAAGACACTCGGCATCGAGGGCGCCAGGGCCAACATCAAGGCCAACGCGATCGCTCCGGTCGCCTGGACGCGCATGACGGAGGAACTCCTCCCGGCCGAGTTCGAGGCCAGGTTCACCCCGGAGCGGGTCAGCCCGCTCGTCGCCTATCTCGCCCACGAGAGCTGCGAGACCACGGGCGAGGTGTTCTCGGTCGGCGCCGGCCGGGTCGCCCGCGTGTTCGTCGCCGAGGGGCCCGGCTGGCGTACGGACGACCTCACCATCGAGGCCATCCGCGACAACTGGGATGCCATCATGGCCGAGCAGCCCTATATCCAGCCGACCACGCTGGGCCAGCAGGCCGCCGCGTCCATGCAGGCCATGCTGTAGGGCGGCTACCTGCGCCTGCTCCTACGGCAACCCCCACGCGGGGGAGCTGCCATTGGCCGGGACGTCTTGTGGCCGTGATGGACGCTGACCTTGCCGAGTGATCAGTGCCGTCTCGCCTCTGCGCAGCGGAATCTCGATCGTTTCCGTTCCCCGATATGGCAGGGATTTGCCGTACTCATCGCGGACTTCGATCGGGCCCTCGACGCCGTGCCGGATCCGCAGCGGCTCACCCGCCTCGCTGCGGATCCTGATCCATTCGGTACGACTGTCGCTGCGCCAGGCGTCCACCAAGAACGCGCCCTGCGTGCGCAGTCGTTCGATTGAGACGTCGGCCCAGGTCGCGGAGACGGCGGGGAACACCGTGACCACCCCTCCGTGGCTCTGTATCAGCATGTCGAGCACTGACTGGGCAGCGGCCAGCGGGCTCTCGATGGCGAGGTTGCCGCCTTCTCTGTACATGGTGTTGGGGGTGATGGCGCAGTTGTCCACGACGTTGCCGTCGATGAAGAAGCGCAGGTACGAGAGCGCCTCCTCCGGATTGCCGAACAGCGTCTCCATCGAGGAGGCCGCTGCGAAGCTGTAGCCGTGCCACCGCTCCCGCATGCTTGCCCAGTGCTCAAAGCTGCGCCTGTCGAGCGACTCCTGCAGCGGATACAGCCAGAGCAGGTGCGAGTAGTGCCGGTGCGACTCCGCTAACGGCACGTTCGCCCCGATCATTACTCCTTGCTCGCCCGCGTGGTACGGCACCAGCCGCGTGAGGATCTCCTGCCACCGGGGCCTGAGCGGGTCGTCCAGGCGTAGCCGGTCGGCGCTGTCGAGGAGGGTGCGGCAGCCCCAGCGGATGAGCGAGAGGTCGTAGGTGGCGTCGGAGGCGTTCGCGTACTCGGGGGAGCGGGTCTCGGGCAGGTGCAGCCTGCCGTCCGAGCCTTCTACGAGAAAGCGGGCGTAGTAGTTGATCGCACCGGTGAGGATGGGGTGGAGGACCTCGCGCAGCACGCGGTCGTCCATGCTGTGGCGGTACGCGAGCCAGACGTTGTGCATGCCCCAGGTAAGGTTGCCCGTGTGGTCGTTCGGGCTCACGCCTGGCACGCCGACGTATCGCGGCCCCGGTCTGAGCATGTGGTCGCCCGGATGGCACAGCGCGTATGACTTCCCATCGCGATAATCCGGATTTACGTTAAGCTCCAGATTTTCACGATATTTCCGGAAAGTCGTAGTTATGGCATCCAATTCCGGGTGATTCGAGCCGTTGATCAGCGGATAGGAGACTTGGACGTTGAGATTCCACCAGATGTTGGTCCAGCTGTTTCCCGCCTCGGGGAACCACGGGCCCCACTCGGTCACCACAGGCGCGTTTGCTCTGGTGGCCGAGGCTATCTTGTAGAGCTGGATCCAGTAGAACCGCTGCAGGAGCTTGTCCGGAATCGACACCAGGCTGCGCCGGTAGAACCGCTGCCACCACCGCCGATGGACCAGGACGTGCGCCTCCGGGTTCCCGTCGAGCACGTGGCGTACGTTCCGCACCGCCTCCTCGACCCCCGTCGAATCCGGGTACCCGTAAACGATGGTTGCCGCGAGCACTCGCTCGGTCCCGTTCCTGACCTCACGCCAGGCCGTGGTGTACCCGCCTCCGGCGTGCATGGGCTGCTCGACGTACCCGTCGGCGACCACCGGCTCGGGATTGCCGCTGTATTCGGGCGGACGCCGGATCGTCCTGGTCGTGTATGACGGCAGCGGCGTGAACCCCCACACCACCGACTCCTCTCCAGGGCTCGGCGTCGTGGACACCAGCAGCACGCCGCGATGGCTGAGCACGAGCGCGCTGAGCCGGACGCTGCCCAAGGTGGTCGTCACGGTCCCGGTCAGTTCGGCCCTCTCCAGGTCCAGCCGCCAGTCCACCGCCGTGACCGTACCGGCGAAGGTCAGCGTCAGGTAGCCGATGGGCAGCCTTGAGTACCCGATCGCCGCCTCCCACTGCCCACGCTGATCCTGCACGAGGGAGTGGTTCAGCATGAACCGCAGAACGTTCCCCTCGCCACCCTTGTTGTAGACGTGCACTCCGAGAAACCCGTTGCCTAGGAACGGCCCGTTCTGCCAGCCACTCGGCAGCCGCTTCCAGACCATGGTGGCGTCACGCAGGACCTCCCCGTGCACGTCCCTTCCCTCCGGCACGGCCGCGGCCCACGCGGCGGGGGAGGTCATGACCACGGCGGAGGCTCCCGCGCCGAGGACGAAGGCGCGGCGTGAGATTTCGGTCATCGGGCGGATCCTTCCGAGGGAGCGCGAGAAGGTGTAGTTGGTGAGAGGGGTCAGGGTCAGAAGAGAAACCTCCTTGAAGGCGGTCCACGGTGACGGACGCAGCGAAGCAACAAAGACATCCGATGAATCTGCGTCAGCGGCCACGATTTCTCGGCACTTCTGCCCGAATGGTGGTGCTAGCGAGTCAATTCATCTGATGATTAAGAAGATCTAGTCAGCCGACCATGTCTGTCAAGTCCTGTCTCGCCCCTTGACTCACGCTGCGGAGAACACAGGGGAGCGAAGCCGTTCGGCGGAGACCTTGCATGATCACGGCGAAATTCGGTTACCTGACCGGCTCTCTAGCTGTACGGCCGGCGTGGACCAAGCCGGGGATGGCCCTCACGGGCCCAGGTCAGGGGCGGAGAGGCGGGTGTGGCGGGGGATGGGCTCGCGGCCGGGAGGCTGGCGGAGCCGTTCGGTGGGGTCGGGCGTGATGGGGGTGGGGCGGGTCACCGCGTGGTCGCCCACGGTGAACTCGTCGCCGTGGTGCTCCAGCGTGAGCGGCGGGCCGTCCAGGAGCCGGTAGCTCGTCTGGCCCGCGGTGATGTCCACCCGCAGGAGGCGTCCTCGATAACGCAGCCGGAAGGCGAGCCGCGTGATGCCGGACGGCAGCCGGGGGGCGAACCGAATCCGCCCCTGGCGGGCGCGCATCCCGCCGAAGCCGGCGACGAGCGCCGTCCAGGCCCCGGCGAGCGAGGCCATGTGCACCCCGTCGCGGGTGTTGTTCTCCAGGTCGCGCAGGTCCATCAGCGCCGCCTCGCCCAGGTAGTCGTAGGCGAGGTCGAGCTGACCGACCTCGGCGGCGAGCACCGCCTGGGTGCAGGCGGACAGCGACGAGTCCCGGACGGTGAGAGCCTCGTAGTAGGCGAAGTTGCGGGCCTTCTCCTCGGCGGTGAACGCGTCGCCGCGCAAGTGCATGGCGAGCACGAGGTCGGCCTGCTTGACGACCTGCTTGCGGTAGAGGTCGAAGTAGGGCACGTGCAGCAGCAGCGGATACTGCTCGGGCTTGGTGGCGGCGAAGTCCCACACCGCGTGTTCGGTGAAGCCCTCGCTCTGCGCGTGGACGCCGAGCCGCTCGTCATAGGGCACGAACATCGCGGAGGCGGCGTCCCGCCACATCGCGATTTCCTCCAGGCCGACCCCGAGCTGCTGAGCGTGGTCGGTGTGACGGGTGGCGGCGTCGGCCGCGGCGCGGAGGTTCTGCTGGGCCATCAGGTTGGTGTAGACGTTGTTGTCCGCGATCGCGCTGTACTCGTCGGGGCCGGTGACCCCGTCGATGCGATACCGCCCGTCGACGTCGTGGTGGCCGAGGGCGCACCAGAGCCTGGCCGTACCGACCAGCAGCGGCACGCCGGTGTCCCGCTCGAAGGCGGTGTCCTCGGTGGCGTCGACGTACCGCGTGACCGCGTCGGCGATGTCCGCGTTGATGTGGAACGCCGCGGTGCCGGCCGGCCAGTATCCCGAGCACTCCTCGCCGTTGATGGTCCGCCAGGGGAAGGCCGTGCCGTGGAGCCCCAGCTGTTCGGCGCGGTCCTCGGCCTTCGGCAGGATCGACTGCCGCCAGCGCAGCGCGTCCGCCGCCGCCCGCGGATAGGTGTAGGTGAGAACCGGGAGGACGAAACTCTCCGTGTCCCAGAAGGCGTGGCCGTCGTAGCCCGAGCCGGTCAGCCCCTTGCCCGGGATGGGCCGCCGTTCCAGCCGGGCGCCCGCCTGCAGCAGGTGGAACAGCCCGAACCGGACGGCCTGCTGCACCTCCGCGTCGCCCTCGACCTCGACGTCCGCGCCGGCCCAGTAGTCGTCGAGGAACGCCCGCTGCTCGCGCACGAGGCCCTCCCATCCGGCCAGCCTGGCGGCCGCGAGGGCGGCGACGACCTGGTCGTGCATGGCGGGCCGGGAACGCTTGGCCGACCAGCCGTAGGCGAACAGCTTCACTATGCGGAGCCGTTGACCGGGGCTTAGCCGGGTCGCCACGGTGAGGCGGCTGACGTCGTCGGAGCCGTCGGCCTCGATCCGCGTGCCCTCCGGGCCGTCGACGTGGTGGCGCATACCGGCGGCGACCCGGAGCCCGCTGGCGCGGGTGGTGTGGATCATCACCGCCATGGTCTTCGCGGCCGCGTTCTCCTCCAGGACCAGGGGAGCCTGCAGCGCGGCGGCGGCGCGCGGGTCGTTCTCCATGCCGGGCAGGGTCTCGTTCGCCACCAGCTCCGACTGAACGACCACACCCAGCGGCTGACCCACGGGCTCGACCTCGTAGTGGACGGCGGCGACGGCCCTGTGGGTGAACGACACCAGGCGGGTGGAGGTGATCCTGACCTCGCCATCGGCGGGGGAGCTCCAGTGCACCCGGCGGGTCAGGGTGCCGGCGCGGAAGTCGAGCACGCGCTCGTGCTCGTGTAGCGTGCCGTACCGCACGTCGAACGGCTCGTCGTCGACGAGCAGCCGGATCAGCTTGCCGTTGGTGACGTTCACCACGGTCTGGCCGGACTCCGGGTACCCGTAGCCCGCCTCGGCGTACGGCAGGGGCCGCAGCTCGTAGACGGAGTTGAGGTAGGTGCCGGGGAGGCCGTGCGGCTCCCCCTCGTCGAGGTTGCCACGCAGGCCGATATGCCCGTTGGACAGCGCGAACACCGACTCGGTCTGGGCCAGCACGTCCATGTGCAGGCGGCACTCGCGGACCGACCAGGGCTCCACCTTGAACGCGGGATGCTGGATCATGGCCGCTCCAGCAGTTCGGCGAGGTCGGTGACGACGATGTCCGCCCCGTGTTCGCGCAGCTCGTCCGCCTGGCCGGCCCGGTCGACGCCGACCACGAAGGCGAAGCCGCCCGCCCGGCCCGCCTGCACCCCGGCCAGCGCGTCCTCGAACACCGCCGCCTCGGCGGGCTTGAGGCCGAGCGCGTCGGCGCCCGCGAGGTACATGTCCGGCGCGGGCTTGCCCGAAAGGCCCCGCCGCTGGGCCACCGCGCCGTCGATCCGCGCCTCGAAGAGGTCGGCGATCCCGGCGGCGGCCAGGATCCGCTCGGTGTTGGCGCTTGACGAGACGACGGCGCGGTGCATGCCCGCTTGGCGGGCGGCGCGCACGTACCTCACCGAGCCCTCGAAGAGGTTCACGCCCTGCTCCTCCAGGACCTCCCGCACGAGCGCGTTCTTGCGGTTGCTGATCCCATGGACAGTGGGGGTGCCGGGCGGGTCGCCGGGCGTTCCCTCGGGGAGGCTGATCCCGCGGGCGGCCAGGAAATCCCGCGTGCCGTCGAGCCGCCTCTTGCCGTCCACGTAACGGTCGTAGTCGGCGACCGGGTCGAACGGCGTGAACGGCTCTCCCGTCCGCTCGGCCCGCTCCCGGAGGAACCGGTCGAACGTCTTCTTCCAGGCGGCCGCGTGGACGGTGGCCGTGCGCGTCAGCACGCCGTCCATGTCGAACAGGCAGCCTCGCACCCCGTCGGGCAACCCCAGCATCCGCATCCCTGCTTTGATAGGAGTCCTCGGAGGTCACGTACCCCGTCCGCGGCCCGCTTCCCCCTCCGGGGCCGCGCGGGACGGCGGGCGGTCCGAGGACGGCCACACGTACGGAAGATCGTCGGGGTCGCCGGGGAAGATCGGCCGGTAGAACGCGGGGTCCTTGCGGAGCAGGGCCGACCGGTGGCTGAGGTGGAGGGCCGGGTCGCCGAGCCACGGCGGGAGCTCGCCGGCGTCCCCGAGGGCCCGTTGCGATCGCGGTACGGCGATGCCCACGCTGCCGAGCAGTTCGCGCGTGAGCGTGGCCGCGCACGTGTCCGCCCGGCCCATCTCGCGCCAGACGTCGCAGATCTCCAGGCCGTAGCGGACCAGAGCCTCCTCATATCCGGTCCACATGCGGGCCACGGGATGGTGCCGCCAGCCGTACCCGGGCACCGTCAGCGCGCGCAGGACCTGGAGCGCCTCGACCCGCTGCTTGCCGAGGCGCAGCGGGTCGAGCACCCGTGCGGTCGCGGCGAAGCCGGGGTAGGGCAGAAAGGTCTGCATCTCCTCGGATTGGTTACCCGTCCGTCTCCGAAATATCCCAGCTCAGACCGGGCGCCTCCGACCGGGAGTGCGCCACGGGTGTCACCCGAAACCGGGCGATTCACCCTTCACGCCTCGCCCTTGACAAACGTCACGCGGCTACTACAAAAATGCCCAATAGTCGTGCCAATTGCGGTCAGCGACACACCTCTCGTTCGCAGATCGTGGTCCGGGTCGTGGAGCAGCAGCAGATCCAGCGACCTTAGGATGCGCTGGGGCACCCCGGCGGAGGGGCCCCCGCTGCGCCGAAATCACTCAGTTGAAGACCTTTGATCGAAGGCGTTCAGTCGAAGACGACGATCTGGCGGAGCACCTCGCCGCTCCTGAGGGCGGCGACGGCGTCGTTGAGGTCGGCCAGCCGGATCCGCGAGCTGATCATGCTGTCGAGGTCGAGCTTGCCGGCCTTGTAGAGGTTCGCGAAGAAGGGGAAGTCCCGGCGCACATCCGAGCCGCCATAGAGGGAGCTGAGGATGTTCTTGCCCTCGAACAGCAGGTTGAAGGCGGTGAGCGGGACCAGGTCGTCCATCGCCCCCGCGCCGACGATGATCACATCGCCGCCGCGCCGGGTGGCCTGCCAGGCCGTCATGATCGCGGCGGACTTGCCGACGACCTCGAAGCCGTAGTCGAAGCCCTGGCCGCCGGTGATTGTCGCGATCGCGTCCGTGAGCTGGTCAGGTGTGCAGGCGTGCGTCGCGCCGACCTTCTTGGCCAGCTCGTGCTTCGACTCCAGCGGGTCGATCGCGAGGATCGTGGTCGCTCCCGACACCCGGGCGCCCTGGATGACCGACAGGCCGACCCCGCCGCAGCCGACGACGGCCACGGTCGTCCCCGGGCGGACCTTGGCCGTGTTGATCACGGCGCCGACGCCGGTGGTGATGCCGCATCCGATCAGCGCGGCCGCCTCGTACGGAATCTCGGGGTCGACCTTGATGGCGCCCTGCCACGGGACAATGATCTCTTCGGCCCACGTGCCGCAGCCCGCCATGCCGAAGGCCGGCGACTGGCCGCCGTAGACGAACCTGGCCTCCATGAAGCTCTTCATGACGTAGGTCATGCAGAGGAACGGCTGACCGACGGCGCAGTTGGGGCAGTCCCCGCAGGCGGGGGTCCAGCTGATGACGACGTGGTCGCCGGGCTGGACCGACTTAACGTGCTCGCCCACCTCCACGACCTCGCCCGCGCCCTCGTGCCCCGGGATGACCGGCAGCGGCATGGGCAGGACGCCCGAGAGGACAGAGAGATCCGAATGGCAGACCCCCGTCGCCTTGATCCGCACCCGGACGTCCTCCGGGCCGACGGGCGTGAGGGTGAAGTCGTCCCGGATGTCGAGCTTTTCGTCGCCGACCGCGTGCAACAGAGCGCCGCGCATAAGGACCTCCTGGGGGTGACTCGTCTTCGAGCGTGGGTGTTTGTCCGGTTACTCCGGCGATGACTCTTCGAGTGAGAGTGCGGCTTTGGGGCAGGCGCGGACCGCGTGCCGCACGCGGTCCAGCATCTCGGCGGGAGGCTCCGGGATCAGGACGTGCAACTGGTCGTCGTCGTCGACCTCGAAGACCTCTGGGGCCAGGCCCATGCAGACGGCGTTGGCCTCACAGACCAGGTAATCGACCTTGACCTTCATAACCAAGCTCTCCCTTTGTACGGCTGCTCGTCCCGCGATCCCGTGCCCACCTGTGAGATCGCGAAGACCGCTATCGCCCCACGTTAGCGCCGGACAGCTTGCGGTGATCCCAGGAGACGACGCGGGACGGCTCGACGACGAAGGCGACCCGCTTGCGGCCGGTGTGCGCGACGTACTCCCGGAGCGGTTCGACGTCCGCCTCGGGTGCCGTCATGCCGGTCATCCGCCGGGTGACGTCCATGCCGACCCCCAGGACGTCCGACGGGTCGTCGATGAGCCGGGCCGTGCCGTAGATCATGACACCGCGCAGCTCGAAGTAGTCGTCCCCCGCTTCGATCAGGCAGGTGACCCGTGGGTCGCGCCCGAGGTTGCGGGTCTTCTGGGCCTTGCCGTACGTCCAGAAAGTGATCTTCCCGTCGCGGAGGCCGTAGAACATCGTGACCATGTGCGGCGTGCCGTCGGGATTGATCGTGCCGAGCTGGAGCTTGCGGGCGTCTCGCAGGAAACCGGCGATCTCCGCCTCGTCCATCGTGATGCCGGCGCGCTGGTTCGCTTGGTTCACGCTGCAAAGTAGAACACGTTCCATAAGGCCCGACAAGGGGCGAGTGGAAGCTTGTTCCGGTGGCCGAGCGGTAGCCGTTCCCGGATAGGGTTCGACCTCGGCGGGCGGCCCCCGCCGGCCGTACGTACTCGGGTGCAGAGGGAGATCATGACCGTCACGATGCCCGCGGACCTCCGTCGTTTCGCCGAGCGGGCCAGAGGCTTCATGCCGCCGGACGAGGGGCTCGCGTTGTTCGACGTCGCCTGCGAGTACGGCTCTCGCGGCCCCATCTGCGAAATCGGCACATACTGCGGCAAGTCGGCCATCTATCTCGGGGCGGGCGCTCGGCAGTCGGGCTCGGTCGTGTTCACGGTCGACCACCACCGGGGATCAGAGGAGATCCAGCCGGGCTGGGAGCATCACGACCCCGAGCTGATGGACCCGCGCTTCGGCCGGATGGACTCGCTGCCGTTCTTCCGCGAGACCATCGCCTCCGCCGGGCTGGAGGACGAGGTCATCGCCGTCGTGGGCGCCTCGGCGACGGTCGCCCGGTTCTGGAACACCCCGCTCGCCGTCCTCTTCATCGACGGAGGCCACTCCGACGACCCGGTGACCAGGGACTACGAGGGATGGGCGCCCCACGTGATGGAAGGGGGAGCGCTGGTGTTCCACGACATCTACCCCGACCCGGCCATGGGCGGCCAGGCCCCCTACCGCGTCTACCAGCGCGCGCTGGCCTCCGGAGCCTTCAAGGAGAACAGAACGGTAGGCTCCCTCCGCGTCCTGGAACACCTCTAGCGCCTCTAGCGCGTGATCATGCACGGGTTCCGCGGTTTGCCGTGTGAACTGCGCCTCCGCCGTACGTGATCATGCACGCGTTCCGTCGAGTGTCGCATGGCCTGCGGTCATGCCGTACGTGATCATGTAGGCGTCGGCGTGCGGCGCTCTGTGGCCGTGTGGTTTTGCCGTACTCAGGCCCTGGCGCGCTCGCAGCCGCATTCGCCGGTGATGCGGACCTGCTGACGCCCGGCCTCGCGGAAGATGCCGGACCCGGGCGTGGCCTCGGCCAGGGCGTCGGCCGCCAGGATCACCGCGGCGGCCGTGTACCCCGACCGCTCGTGCGGGAAGTGCTTCTCGTTGACGAACTGCCAGCCGGTCCAGTAGGAGCCGTCCTCGTGCCGCAGGTGCTGCATGTCCGCGAACACCGCCAGGGCCCGCTCCCGGTCTCCGGCCGCGTCGAGGGCGAGCACCAGCTCGCAGGACTCGGCCCCCGTGACCCACGGCTGGTCCGACACACAGCGGACCCCGAGGCCGGGCACGACGAAGGTGTCCCACTCCAGGTCGAGCCGCCGGCTCGCCTCCGCGCCGCGTACGGCACCGCCCAGGATCGGGTAGTACCAGTCCATCGAGAAGCGGCTCGTGTCCGCGAACGCCTCCGGATGGGCCGACAGGACGTGTCCGAGCTGGTCGGCGGCGAGCTCCCAGTCGGGCTGCGGGTCGTTCAGCCGTTCGGCGAGCAGGACCCCGCTGCGCAGCCCCTGGTAGATCGACGACGACCCGGTGAGCAGGGCGTACGCCGCGGGCCGGCCGTTGGCGTCGCGCTCCCAGGCGATCTCGCCACGGGTCGTCTGGAGGCCGACGACGAAGTCGAGCGCCATGGCCACCGTCGGCCACATGGCGCGGGCGAAGCCCTCGTCACCCGTCACGAGCAGGTCGTGCCAGACCCCGACGGCGACGTAGGCGGCGTGGTTCGACTCGCCGTTGGTCTCCGTGGGCTCGCCGCCCACGAGCTTCATCGGCCAGGATCCGTCCGGCCGCTGGTGCCGGACCAGCCAGTCGTAGCCTCTGCGCGCCTCTTCACGGAGCCCGGCCACGGTCATGGCCATGAGGCACTCGACGTGGTTCCAGGCGTCCACGTGCCCCTCGGGCCACGGCACGCCGCCCTCCGCGTCCTGGATCGCCGCGATGCTCCTCGCCGTCTGGATCACCTGCTCGGCGGTGATGATCCCCGGTACGGCGGGGACCCCCGTCATGCGGGTTTCCGGACGTAGACCACCACACTCTTCCCGATCAGAGGGTTCAGTACGGCTTCCGCGATCCGGGTGGCGGCGGGGCGCTTCATGATGTCCCACACCAGGAGCTCGTGATAGGCCTTGGCCAGGGGGTGGTCGTCGTTGTTGACGCCGACCGCGCACTTGATCCACCAGTACGGCGAGTGCAGGCCGTGGGCGTGGTGATGGGGGCCCACCTCCAGGCCGGAGGACTTGAGCTTGGCCTCCAGCTCGGCCAGCGTGTAGATGCGGATATGTCCGCCGGGGGCGGTGTGGTAGTCCTCGGACAGGGCCCAGCAGATGCGCTCGGGCAGGAAGCTCGGGACCGTGATGGCCGCCCGGCCGCCCGGCTTCAGTACTCGGGCGATCTCCCGCATCGCGGCCATGTCGTCGGGGATGTGCTCCAGGACCTCGGCGGCGATCACCCGGTCGAAGGAGGCGTCGGGGAACGGCATGTCGAGCGCGTCGCCGACCACGGTCTCCCCGGAGGCCCCGTCAGGGATCTGGCCTTCCTTGTCCATGGCCGCGAACATGGACGCCACGCCTTCGAGCTCGGCGGCGTCCATGTCGAAGGCGACCACGTCGGCGCCCCGGCGCAGCACTTCGAAGGCATGCCTGCCACCACCGGCGCCGAGGTCCAGAACACGGTCTCCTCGCCCGACGGGCAGCCGGTTGAAGTCGACGGTCAGCACTCACGCCACCTTTCCATGATCGTGCGGATTTGCCGTGCGGAAGCCGTAAGCGCGTGCGTTCCCGTGCCGGGAGCGTGCGGGAGCCGTACGGGGCCGGGGCGAGTGGAGTCGCCAGGCCGCGCCATCCTGCGGGGGCCGTGCGGGTTTGCCGTGCGGGAGCCGTACGCGCGTGGGTTCCCGTGCGGGTTTGCCGTGCGGGAGCCGCACGGGCGTGGGTTCCCGTGCGGGAAGCGTGCTGGAGCCGTACGGGGCCGGGGCGGGCGGGGTCACCGGTCGGAGGCCGTGCGGGCGGGCGCCGTGCGGGCGGCGATGGCCTCGCGGTACGCGCCCACGGTGCGCTGGGCGACGACGGGCCACGCGTAGCGCTCCATCACACGGTCGTAGCCCCTGCGGCCGACCGCCGCGCGCTCCTCGGGGGAGTCGAGCAGGCGGCGCAGGACCGCGGCGAGCTCCTCCGGGTCGCCCGGGGCGACCTGGAGGGCGGCGTCGCCGACCACCTCCGGCAGGGCGCCCGTCCTGGAGGCGACGAGCGGCGTGCCGCAGGCCATGTGCTCCACGGCGGGCAGCGAGAAGCCCTCATAGAGCGAGGGGACGACCGAGACCTCCGAGGTGGCGATCAGCTCCGCCAGCTCCTCGTCCGAGATGCCGTGGACGAATTTCACGTGGTCGTGCAGTGAGAGCTCCGCGACAAGCTTCTCGGTGGGCCCTCCCGGCGTGGGCTTGCTGACCACGGTCAGGTTGACGTCCCGTTCGGTGGCGAGCTTGGCGACCGCCCGCAGAAGCGTCGCGACGCCCTTCATGGGGGAGTCGGCGCTGGCCACGGCCACGATCGAGCCCTCGCGCTTGGGCAGGTGGGGGCGCGGGTGGAAGAAACGGGTGTCGACGCCGAGCGGGATCAGCCGCATGTTCGACTGGGGGACGTTGAAGTCGCGGTGGATGTCGGCCAGGGACGACTCGCTGACCGTGAGGATCGGGTTGAGCCGGGGGGCGACGATGCTCTGCATGCGCACGAACCCGTACCAGCGCCGCATGGAGAGCCTCTTCCAGCCCTTGGCGGCCTTCAGCTCGATCCGCCGGTCGACGCTGATCGGGTGGTGGATGGTCCCCACGACGGGGAAGAGCTTCTGGATGCCCAGCACGCCGTAGCCGAGGGTCTGGTTGTCCTGGACGACGTCGAAGTCGCCCTGCCGCTTCTTGAGCTCGCGGTAGGCCCGCAGGCTGAAGGTGAGCGGCTCGGGGAAGCCGGCCGTCCACATCGTGGCGACTTCCAGGGCGTCGATCCAGTCGCGGTATTCGCCCAGCTTGGGCGTCCGGAACGGGTCGTCGTCGTTGTAGAGGTCGAGGCTCGGGACCTTGTTGAGGATGACGCCCTCGTCGAGCTCCGGGTACGGCTGGCCGGAGAAGACCTCCACGTGGTGCCCGAGGGCCACCAGTTCACGGCTGATGTGGCGTAAGTACACCCCCTGGCCGCCGCAGGTGGGCTTGCTGCGATAGGACAGCAGCGCGACTCGCAGCCTCTCCGCCAAGGGGTACCCCTTTCCAGCTGTGCCCCCCGAGGGGCTGCCACCGAACCCTACCATTTGACCTTAGAGGGGGCAGATAAGGTGAAATTGTCCCTCGCCTGGCCCGCACCATGCCGGAACTGCGACGTTAGCTTACCTGAACGCCGTTCGGTGTAACACGTTCTATCTAGCGTGGTCGGGTGATAGCGCCCGGACATTAGCAGGGCGGTACATTCGCCTCTCACAGACCAAAGTTGGGCACAGCGAGGAGGACCCGTTGGCCAGACGTGCGCTGCTCACCGGCATCACCGGTCAGGACGGCTCCTATCTCGCGGAGCATCTGCTCAGTGAGGGCTACGAGGTCTGGGGGCTCGTCCGCGGCCAGGCCAACCCGAGGGTGCCGCGCGTACGGAAGCTCCTCCAGGACGTCCAGCTCGTGCGGGGCGACCTGCTCGATCAGGGCTCGCTGATCTCGGCCGTCGAGAAGGTGCAGCCGGACGAGGTCTACAACCTGGGCGCCATCTCGTTCGTCCCGATGTCGTGGGAGCAGGCCGAGCTGACGGCCGAGGTCACCGGGATGGGCGTGCTCCGCATGCTGGAGGCGATCCGGGTGTGCTCCGGGATCACGGCCTCGCGGGGGTCGGCGTCCGGACAGATCCGCTTTTATCAGGCTTCGTCCTCTGAGATGTTCGGCCAGGTCAGGGAGACCCCGCAGACCGAGCGGACCCCCTTCCACCCCCGCTCGCCGTACGGCGTGGCCAAGGCGTACGGGCATTTCCTGACGCAGAACTACCGCGAGTCCTACGGGATGTACGCGGTGTCGGGCATCCTGTTCAACCACGAGTCGCCCCGACGGGGAGCGGAGTTCGTCACCCGCAAGGTCACGCTGGGGGTGGCGCGGATCAAGCTCGGTATGGCGACCGAGCTGCGCCTCGGCAATCTGGAGGCCCGCCGGGACTGGGGTTACGCGGGGGACTTCGTCCGGGCCATGCACCTCATGCTGCGCGCCGCCGAGCCGGAGGACTACGTCATCGGCACAGGCCGGACGCAGTCCGTACGGGAGCTGGCCGAAGCCGCCTTCGGTGCGGCGGGTCTGGACTGGGAGCAGTACGTCGTCTGCGACCAGGCGTTGCACCGCCCGGCGGAGGTCGATCTCCTGTGCGCCGACCCGAAGAAGGCACGGACCCAGCTCGGCTGGGAGCCCACGGTGTCGTTCGAGGAACTCGTCGCCATGATGGTGGAGGCCGACCTGCGCCTCCTCGCCGGCGGGGGAGACCCCGACCAGGACTCCTCCTGGCCCTGACCCCACCCCTCCCCTCCCTCCCGCCGTGATCATGCACAGGTTCCTGCGGGGTGCTCCCCACCTGGCCCCCCTCCCGCCGTGATCATGCACGGGTTCCCGCCTAGGGCCTGTCTGAGAATGCCCAGGGCCGTATCGGCGGTGTCTATGAGGGCAATGTGGGACGCGGTCTAGGACACGCCGTCGCTGGCAGCCTCGCTGCGGTGCGGCTCCAGGCGATCGACTGCTTGCTCGCTCCATGCCCGGATGACTGATGCCTGCTCGGGGGTCAGTGAGTCGAGGAAGTGGCGGCGGATGTTGCCGCCGTGCACGAGGATGGCAGTCTGGGCGGCGCGGAGCCCCTCGGCGGTCAGCCCGATCCCCGCGCGGCGACCATCGGCCCCGTACTGGGTGCGCTTGACGAAGCCGCGTTTTTCCATGCGCGTCAGCTGATGTGAGACGCGGCTCTTGTCCCAGTCGAGTGACTCGGAAAGCTCACCGACACGCATCTCGCGGCCAGCGGCCTGCCACAGCGTCACCAGCACGCTGAACTCGGCCTTCGAAATGTCGCAGTCATGCTGTAGACCACGCTCCAGCTCCCTGGTGAGCAGGCGCTGCGCGCGCATCCAGGTATCCCAGAACTCCCACTCCTCCGGTTCCAGCGATCGAGTCTCCGTCATGTCGCCGAGGATACCGCGACCAGCAGAGTTGTCACTTCAACTCCGCCCAATCTAGAGTTGACGTGACAACTCTCTCGGAAGGAAGACCATGCCACTTCGCATCGCAGTCATCCTCGGAAGCACCCGCCCCGGACGCCGCGGCGACAAGATCGCCGCCTGGGCACTGGAGGCCGCCCGTGCCCACGGCGGAGCCGACTACGAACTCATCGACCTCGCCGACCACGACCTCGGCAACCTCGACGAGCCCGGCAACCCGAACTTCCAGCAGTACCAGCACGACCACACCCGCGCCTGGGGCGCACTCATCGACAGCTTCGACGGCTACGTCTTCCTCGTCCCCGAGTACAACCACTCCTTCCCCGGAGCCCTGAAGAACGCCCTGGACTACGTCTACCGGGAATGGAACGACAAGGCCGCCGGGATCATCAGCTACGGCGGCTGGGTCGCCGGGGCCCGGGCCGCCGAAGCGCTGCGGCTCGTCCTCGCCGAACTCCAGGTGGCCACGGTCCGCGCCCAGCCCACCATCTCGACACACCCCTCGTTCCACACCGGCACCTTCGTCCCCCAGGATGGCCTCCACACCGCCGTAGGCGACATGCTCGACCAGCTGATCGCCTGGTCCGGCGCCCTGCGCGGGGTGCGCCAGGCCAAGACGCAGACGCCCACGGCTGCATGAGGCCCAGTTCGTGACCGATCACGTGATACGACGCGGCGAGCTGACGGACGCAGCATGGGAGGCGCTGAAGCCCCCTGCTGCCGGCTACCGATGGACCAGGCCGTCCGTGGCGCGACCACCGGCAAGTAATCAACGGCGTGTTATGGCGGTTGCGAACGGGTGCTCCCTGGCGTGACCTGCCAGAACGCTACGGGCCGTGGCAGACTTTTTATGAGCGGTTCGCCCGTTGGGAGCGGGACGGGACCTGGACCCGCCTCCTCGAGCAGATTCAGGCGCGGGACGACTCCGTCGGAGCGGTGGAATGGACGGTGCCGGTGGACTCCACCATCAACCGCTCCCACCAGCACGCGGCCGGTGCGCGGAAAAGGGGACGGGCGCGAACGGCGTTCACGGCGGAAGTCCGCACAGGTGGGAACGGCCGTCCGGGAACCTGTGCATGATCACGCCGAGAAGGGTGGGGTGTTGATCATCACGCGGAGAGGGTGACGGGGAGGGTCTTGATGCCGTTGATGAAGTTGGACCGCAGCCTGGTGGCGTCGCCGGTCTGGCGGATGCCCGGGAGGCGCTCCGCCAGGACTTCGAAGAGGACCCTCAGCTCTAGCTTGGCCAGGTGGTTGCCCAGGCAGAAGTGGGCGCCGCCGCCGCCGAAGCCGATGTGCGGGTTGGGGTCCCGCCCGATGTCGAAGACGTCCGGCGTGGCGAAGACGTCCGCGTCCCGGTTGGCCGAGGCGTAGAACACGACGACCTTGTCGCCTTCGGCGATCTTCGTGCCCCTGATCGCGGTGTCGGCCGTGGCCGTACGGCGGAAGAGGTTGACGGGCGACACCCATCGGACGATTTCGTCGGCCGCCGTGCGGGCGAGCGCCGGATTCTCGACCAGCCGCGCCCACTGCTCGGGATGCTCGAAGAGGGTGAGCATGCCGCCGGACGCCGCGTTCCTCGTGGTCTCGTTGCCCGCGACGACGAGCAGCAGGACGAACAGGTCGAACTCGTCCTCCGCCAGCACCTCGCCGTTGTCGGCCGGCTGGATGAGCTTGGAGACGATGTCGTCCCTCGGCTGCTCCCTGCGCGCGGCGGCGAGGGCGTTGGCGTACGCGTAGACCTCGGCGGCCGCCACGGCGCCCTCCTCCGGGGTGGTGGCGTAGTCCGGGTCCTCGCTGCCGATCATCCGGTTGGACCACTCGAAGATCTTGTCCCGGTCCTCGACCGGCGCGCCGAGCAGCTCGCAGATCACGTACAGCGGCAGCGGCGCGGAGATGTCCCTGACGAAGTCGACTTCAGCGATCTCAGAAGTCGGCATGAGATCGCGCGACAACGCGGACTTGCGCTGCGCTTCGTCGACGAGCTGGTGGCAGATGTCTCGGATGTGCTCTTCGAGCTGGCCGATCGCGCGGGGTGTGAAGCCGCGGTTGACCAGCGACCGCCGCCGGGTGTGCTCCGGGGGGTCCTGGTTGAGCATCATGAGCCGCTGGAGGTCGCGCTGCTCCTCCGGCATCTCGTTGAACAGCGCGAGCCGCCGCGCTGACGAGAACAGGTCCGAGTGACGGGACACGTGGACGACGTCCTCGTGCTTGGTGATCGCCCAGAAGCCGGGCCAGCCGCGCTCGGCGTCGCCCTCGTGCCAGAAGACCGGGGCGTTGTCCCGGAGCCATCGCAGCTGGTCGTGCGGGACACCTTGGCTGGCGTAATCGTCCTGGTCGACGAGGTCGATGTGCATGGGACCACCTAGTTGCGTTCGGCTGCCGTTGTCGAGGGGCGATTCCGGCCCATGACGGTGAGATATCCGTTTGATCAATCGCTTGTTCGGAGCCTCTTACTGAAACGTGTTCTATTACGGCCTCGTGCGCTCGTCAAGGCTGCCTCCCCGGTAGTGATCCCTGGTAACGATGATGTAACGACACCTGTTTTCAGTAACCGACAGTCGTCATCGCAGGTCATCCGATGTCTTTACGCTTGTGGACTTGACATCACCGCCACCTCCCACGAACCTTCTCTTGGAGAAAACATCGGATGTATAGGGGGACCTTGTGAAGCTGCTTCGGGTTGGATCCAAAGACGCCGAGCGCCCGGCGGTGCTCGACGGCGAGGGTCGCCTGCGCGACCTGACCGGCGTCTTGAACGGAGCGGATCTCGACGGGCGGTTCCTGGCCGGCGATGGGGTGGAACGTGTGCGTGCCGCCCTCGCCGATGACGACCTGCCCGTCCTGGACGCCGAAGGGCTGCGCATCGGGGCGCCCGTCGCGCGCCCGGGAAAGGTCGTGTGCATCGGTCTCAACTACCGCGACCACGCCGCCGAGTCCGGTGCGGCGATCCCGGACGAGCCGGTCGTCTTCATGAAGGCATCCAACACAGTCGTCGGACCTTTTGACGACGTCCTCGTTCCGAGGAAAAGCGAGAAGACCGACTGGGAGGTCGAGCTGGCCGTGGTGATCGGCAAGACAGCCCGCTACCTGGAGTCCCATGAGGACGCGCTGTCGGTGATCGCAGGTTATGCCATCTCCAACGACGTCTCCGAGCGCGAGTTCCAGCTGGAGCGCGGCGGCCAGTGGGACAAGGGCAAGTCGTGCGAGACCTTCAACCCGCTCGGCCCGTGGCTGGTGACGGCCGACGAGGTCCCCCACCCCCAGAGCCTGGGCCTGCGGCTGTGGGTCAACGGCGAGCTCCGCCAGAACGGCGACACCAAGGACATGGTCTTCGAGGTGGCCGAGATCGTCCGCTATCTGAGCTGGTTCATGGTCCTCGACCCGGGAGACGTGATCAACACCGGGACCCCGGCGGGCGTGGCACTCGGCATGCCCAGCCAGCCGTACCTGCGGAAGGGCGACGTGATGGAGATCGAGATCGACGGCCTCGGCCGGCAGCGCCAGACGGTTGGCCAGGCATGACGGCGGAGCAGGTCACGTCGAGAGAGTCCTCCGTGATCACGGCGATGGAGACCTACGACATCCGGTTCCCGACGTCGGTCGAGCTCGACGGCTCCGACGCGATGAACCCGGACCCCGACTACTCGGCGGCCTACCTCGTGCTCCGCGACGGCGAGCACGAGGGCCACGGCTTCGCCTTCACCATCGGCCGGGGCAACGACATCCAGACCGCCGCCATCAAGGCCCTGGAGCCGTACGTCATCGGCAGGTCCACCGACGACATCGGCGCGGTGTACCGCGAGATGGTCTACGACTCCCAGCTCCGCTGGCTCGGCCCGGAGAAGGGCGTCATGCACATGGCGATCTCCGCGGTCGTCAACGCCCTGTGGGACCTCAAGGCCAAGCAGGCGGGCAAGCCGGTCTGGCTCCTTCTGAGCGAGATGTCCCCCGAGGAGATCGTCGACCTCGTCGACTTCCGGTACATCACCGACGCCATCACGCCCGAGGAGGCCCTGGCGATCCTCCGCGCGGCCGAACCCGGCAGGCAGGAGCGGATCGCGCACCTCAAGGAGCACGGCTACCCCGGGTACGCCACGTCGCCCGGCTGGCTCGGCTACAGCGACGACAAGCTGCGCCGCCTGTGCAAGGAGGCCTGCCAGGACGGCTTCACGCAGATCAAGCTGAAGGTGGGCGCCAACCTCGACGACGACATCCGGCGCATGCGGATCGCCCGAGAGGCGTGCGGCGACGACATCCGGATCGCCGTGGACGCCAACCAGCGCTGGGACGTCGGCACGGCCATCGCCTGGGTGAACGCGCTCGCCGAGTTCGACCCGTGGTGGGTGGAGGAGCCCACGAGCCCCGACGACGTGCTCGGCCACGCGACCATCGCGCGGGAGGTCGCCCCCATCAAGGTCGCGACCGGGGAGCACGTGCAGAACCGGGTGATCTTCAAGCAGCTCCTGCAGGCGGGCGCCATCTCCTACCTCCAGCTCGACGCCGCCCGCGTCGCCGGGGTCAACGAGAACATCGCGATCCTGCTGCTCGCGGCCAAGTTCGGCGTGCCGGTCTGCCCGCACGCCGGCGGTGTGGGCCTGTGCGAGCTGGTCCAGCACCTGTCGATGTTCGACTACGTCGCCGTGAGCGCCTCCATGGAGGACAGGGTCATCGAGTACGTCGACCACCTCCACGAGCACTTCGTCGACCCCGTCGTGATCAGCAACGGCGCTTACCGGGCACCGCTCGCCCCCGGCTTCAGCGCCACCATGTACCCCGAGTCCATCGCGGCCTACTCTTACCCCGATGGACCGGTCTGGAGATCCTCATGAGCTGTTCGACCCCCCGAAGCATGCAAGGGATGAGTGACCGATGAGCGCGGAATTCGACGGCCTTGCCGCACTCGTGACCGGCGGCGGCTCCGGAATCGGGCTCGCCACGGCGACCCTGCTCGCCGAGCGCGGCGCCCGCGTCGCCTGCCTCGACATCAACCCGCCCGGCGAGCCGTTCCTCGGTCTCAAGGCCGACGTCAGCGACGACTCCTCGGTCCGTACGGCTGTCGCCGCGGCGGCCGAGCACTTCGGCGGGATCGACATCGTCATCAACAACGCCGGGATCGGAGCCGCCGGGACCGTCGCGGACAACCCCGACGACGAGTGGCTCCGGGTCCTCGACATCAACGTGGTGGGCATGGTCCGCGTGGCCAGGGCGGCCCTGCCGTACCTCCGGCAGTCGCAGCACGCGGCCATCGTCAACACCTGCTCGATCGCCGCGACGGCCGGGCTGCCGAACCGGGCGCTCTACAGCGCATCCAAAGGGGCCGTACTATCGTTGACCCTCGCGATGGCGGCAGATCACGTGCAGGACGGCATCCGGGTCAACTGCGTCAACCCGGGCACGGCGGACACCCCCTGGGTCGGCCGCCTGCTCGACGCCGCGCCCGACCCCGTCGCCGAGCGGGCCGCGCTCGAACAGCGCCAGCCGATGGGCCGGCTCGTGAGCGCGCAGGAGATCGCGCACGCCATCGCGTACCTCGCCAGCCCGCTCGCCTCCGCCACCACCGGTACGGCTCTCGCCGTCGACGGCGGCATGCAGGGCCTGCGGCTGCGGCCCCGCTCGTCCTAGTCGTCCCGGTTTCCCAGCAGAAGGCTCACCCATGCAAAGGATCGCTCTGCGCACCCGCATCAAGGCGGGCAGCGAGGAGGAGTACGAGAAGGTCCACGCGATCATTCCGGCCGACCTGGACGCCGCCCTGAGGGAGGGCGGCGTCCACACCTGGCGGATCTGGCGCGACGGCCTCGACCTCTTCCACTACGTGGAGGTGGAGGACTACGCCCGGCTGCAGGAGTTCCTCCGCGACCACCCCGCTGACCAGGCGTGGCAGGCCCGGATCAACCCCCTCCTCGACGGCGACTTCGACCCCTCCTCCACCGGGCTTCACCAGGTATGGGAGCTCCCGTGAACCTGACCAGGCACGGTTTCGGAGCCGCGCCCATCGGCAACCTGTTCTCGGCCCTGACGGACGAGGAGGCGTTCGCGGCCGTGGACGCCGCCTGGGACACCGGGATCCGGCTCTTCGACACCGCACCTCACTACGGCCTCGGCCTGTCCGAGCGGCGGCTCGGGGCGGCGCTGCGGGAGCGGCCGCGCGAGGAATTCGTGGTGTCGACGAAGGTCGGACGCCTGCTCGTGCCGAGCTCGGCCGGCGGGCGCGACGACCATGCCTTCCGTGACGACCAGGGCTTCGACGTGCCGGCGACCCACAAGCGGGTCTGGGACTTCTCCCGCGACGGCGTCCGCCAGTCGCTGGAGGAGTCCCTGGAGCGCCTCGGCCTCGACACGATCGACATCGCCCTCATCCACGACCCGGACGACCACTGGAAGGAAGCCGTCTCCGAGGCGTACCCGGCGCTGGCCGAGCTCCGCGACCAGGGCGTGGTCAAGGCGATCGGCGCGGGGATGAACCAGTGGCAGATGCTCGCCGGCTTCGTCAGGGAGACGGACATCGACGTCGTTCTGCTGGCCGGGCGCTACACGCTGCTCGACCAGTCGGGCGCGGACGAGCTGCTCCCGCTGTGCGTGGAGCGTGGAGTGTCCGTCCTCGCCGGAGGAGTGTTCAACAGTGGCCTGCTGGCCACCCACGATCCGAGCGGGACGTTCAACTACGCGCCGGCGCCTCCCGAGCTGCTCGAACGGGCCCGGGAGATGGCCAGGGTGTGCGAACGTCACGGCGTCACGCTTCCGCAGGCGGCGATGGCCTTCCCGCTCCGGCATCCGGCGGTGAAGTCGGTCGTCATCGGCATGCGATCGGCAGCCGAGGTCGAGCAGAACATGACCCTGGCCGCCCAGCCCATCCCCGACGCCCTCTGGCCCGATCTCTTCCCCTCGGCGTGATCATGCACGGGTTCCGGATGTGTCCTCTGGCCAGCCGCAACCTTGTGCGTGATCATGCACGCTTTCCTGGATATGCCCTCTGGCCAGCCCCAGCCCTCGTCGTGATCATGCGCAGGCTCCCGGCCGGGCCGTCGACCAGCGCGAACCCCTTACGTGATCTTGCATTGATTCCTCTTTGACCCATCTGACCATGGACATCCCCCATCGTGATCAGGCATGGGGCGTACCGGGAGACTTGACGTGATCGACGCACACCATCATCTGTGGGATCCGTCTCGGCGGAAATATCCGTGGATGTCCGGCGACGCCCTGACGCCGTTGCGGAAGCCGTACACGCTGGAGGACCTTCGGCGGGAGACGGCCGCGGCGGGCGTGAGCGGGACGGTGCTCGTGCAGACCGTCTCCGACTCGGACGAGACGGCCGAGTTTCTCAGCACGGCCGCCGCGTCGGACGGCCTGATCGCCGGAGTAGTCGGCTGGGTGGACCTCACCGCGGCCGACGTGGCCGACCAGGTGGACAAGCTGCGCCACCTGGTGGGCGGCGACCGGCTCGCCGGCTTCCGCCATCAGGTGCAGGATGAGGCCGACGCCGCCTGGATCGCCCGGCCCGACGTCCGCCGGGGGCTGCGCGCGATCTGCGACGCCCGCTTGGCCTACGACCTGCTGGTGCTGCTGCCGCAGCTTCCCGTGGCCCGTGCCGTGGCGCGGGAGACCCCCGACCTGCGGTTCGTGCTCGACCACGCCGCCAAGCCGCCGATCGCCTCCGGGGAGATGGAGCCCTGGGCGAGCGAGATCAAGGAGATCGCCAAGCTGCCCAACGTGGCGTGCAAGCTGTCCGGCCTCGTCACCGAGGCGTCGTGGACGTCATGGGAGACGCCGCAGATCTCGCCATATGCCGCCCATGTTCTGGAGTGCTTCGGCCCTGACCGTGTGATGTTCGGCTCGGACTGGCCGGTCTGCGAACTCGCCGCGTCGTACGGCCAGGTCGTCGAGCTGGCTCGCGAACTCACCGCCGGCCTCTCCGAGCCCGAGCGCGCGCAGGTCTTCGGCTCCACCGCCCAGGAATGGTACGGCCTGCCCCGCACCTGAGGCTGGATCCTCAACCGGGAGAAACATCACGGATCCCCGGGTGCGTGCGGTCCGGGCGGCCCGGCGCGCCAGGAGTGCCGAGGTGTGTCGTGAATGTGAGGCGCCGAGGGCCCTCCCGCACCATCGCGCCCTTGCCCTTTCGAAGGGCCCCCCGCAGCGAGAACGGCACCGTTCAGACGTTGAACGCCGTGCCTCACCATGGCGGAACATGCGCAGCCGTGCAACAAGATCGGGTGCAACCTCCACGAGTGTCCCGCTCCCGATGGTCGTTTGGCCCGTAGCCCGCCCGTGGATTACCCAGCGTCCGGCCTCGGCGATTTTCGTCATGACCGGATCATTGTCCACCGAGACCAGCGACACGTCGTCGCGACCAGCCATTCCGTGGACTAGCCAGCCCGTCCCCACACCGGCGCCGCTGCCCAGTTCCAGTACCCGTCCGCCCGGCGGGACCGCGGCTCCGAGAGTCGCCAGAAGGCGGCCCACGAGAGGCTCGCTGGAGAAAGTGAATCCATGCTCTTCGGCACGGACCAGAGCATCGGCGACGACCGCAGGAAAATCCTCCACGTAGGTCAGCCTAGCCGGAGCCCCCAATTATGGTCCGCACCACGTCCAATATCCCTACAGCGGCAAGGGCAGAAGCCATCAGGTTAAAACAGATAGCGATAAGGCAGCCTTGACCACCGCCCATCCGACCAACGTAGGCCGGCCCCTGAGGTCCGGGCCCGCACCAGATCGGACGGGGTTCGAAAAACAGGAACGCGATGGCTCCGATCTCACCAACCGTGAAAAGCCAAAACCACGCCCAGCGATTGCCCAGGCGGGGCCGCGCTGTCCCGAGCATGATCACGAGCGTGGCTATCCACGCCGCCTTGACCAGCCAGCTCAGCCGGGGAACGGGGACCTGGAACGGCCAATCAAGAAACAGTCCCTTGCCATCGTCATGCCGCGAAACCCTCCGCACGACCGGGCCTGGACCCGCCGCGCTGAGATCGTGCGACAGATCGCGCCTGGTATAGGTCAGGTTCCACAGCTCTTTCGCCTGATACCAGAACAGAGGGCCGCTGGACCAGCGTAAATCGTCCAGGCAATTACCGGTGCCCTTATAGATCACGTACGTGACCTGCCCTGCCCGCAGCGCCGTCTGGAAATCCGCAGCGGAACGCTCCAGGGGAGCCGCGCTTAGAACAGTTATGAGGCCGCCCCATAGCAGCACGACCAGCAGGGCCACACGCACCCACAAGCCGGCGATCCGGTACGGGTCACGCAGGACCAGCGTTTCCTCGTGCGGACGCACGCGTCTCCCCCTGGTGTCGTTCACTTTCTCAAGCCGGAGCCATTCTGCTCCGAACAGGCACAGAATAATATGCGATCGCCGTATTGCGACTCAAAGAGACGGCCCGCTCATCCCACTCCCTACCCCAATGAAAGGCACTCGTCTGCGCGGTTGCGTCACAGGAGTGGTGTAAGAGTTTCCGCAGCTCAGGCGCGTAGCAACGTCCCGACCGGGGCTGAAACGATCTCTTGGCCGTCTACAGGAGCTCTCCGTTCTTCTGTGGAAAACGCCAGTTATCCACAGAACTGGGTTCGGCGGCGGGCGGCTGTGGCCGGGATCGCATCCTGAGGCTCGATTTCCCATCGATTTCCCATCGATTTCCATCGAGTGCGGGAGGAAACAGTGATCCCATTCATCCTGGCCATCAGTCTCGGCGCCGGGGCCGTCGCCGGAGCAGCATTCAACGCGCCTTGGAGAGAGGAGGTGAATCCGGGCCGAACGACACCCGCTTCTGCTCTGCGGAGCAGCTCGGGGCCGAGCAGGTCAGCGCCCGGGGGAGCGCTGCCGAGCAGGTCGGCGCCGGGTGGACCCATGCCGCCGATTGGAGCAGAGCGAGGTTGGGAGGAGCTCGGCTGGGTGTGGTACCGATCGGAACGCCCAGGACGAGGAGAGCCGCATGGGCAGGCCAGAGGTGTGAGGCCACCCAAGGCTCCCACTGAGTGGTGGGTTCGTCCCGGCGGCCCGCCGCCCGACCGGCGAAGCGAGGCGGAGCAGGAGAAACGCTCCGGCAAGACGTCTTCGAGGCATAAGACGACGAAGATCGCGACGGAGAGGACCACGCGGACGACGCGGGGCGAGATCGCGGTCCACGCGGCGGAGAGGTGGCTCGGCCTGCCGTACACCTGGGGTGGCGGCTCGCTGAGCGGGCCGAGCCGGGGGATCGGTAAGGGCGCGGTCCGTGTCGGGTTCGACTGCTCAGGCCTTGCCGTGGCGGCGTGGGCGAGGGCCGGAGTGAAGCTGGCTCACTACACGGGGACGCAGTTCCACCAGGGCCGTCGGGTGTCCCTCCACGGCATACGGCCTGGCGACCTGCTGTTCTTCGGCGGCGGCTCTGGGGCTCCCGCCCACGTGGGGTTGTACGCCAAGGGCGGGATGATGATCCACGCGCCGAAGACGGGAGATGTCGTGCGCAAGGTCGACGTCCTGCACTCGGCCTTCTACCTGCAGACCTTCCGCGGGGCCGTACGGCCCGGCTGACCGCACCCGGTGGCACACCCATTCGGTTGCCCAGGGGGTTCCGCATTGTGGCGCGCAGGGGCATGCGCGGCGGTATGTGGGCGGCACGTGCGGCGGCACACGCGCTGAGGAGGAATCAGAGGGCTTGGCGGAGCCACTCCTCGACGCCGGCGACGTGGACGGTCGCCCAGGCCCTGGCCACCTCGGGCTGGCGGGCGGCGATCGCCTCGTAGATCGCCACATGCTGCTCCCGCGTCTTGCCGAGCGCGCCCTCCTGGGTGAGACCACGCCACACCCGCGCCCTGGTAGTCGGCCCGGACAGGCTCTCTATCAGGGAGCAGAGCACGGCGTTGCCCGAGCCCGCCGCGATCCGCTGGTGGAACTCGAGGTCGTTGGCCACGAGCTGCTCGACACTGGGCTCTGGGGGCAGCGAGTCGAGGATCTTGCGCAGGTTCTCGATGTCGGTGTCGCTCATCTGCGTCGCCGCCATCGCCGTCGCGGCAGGCTCCAGAATCCTTCTCACCTGGAAGAACTGCAGGACCGTGTCGTCCCGGTGGAAATCGACCACGAACGACAACGCGTCCAGAAGGAGGTGCGGCTCCAGGCTGGTGACATAGGTGCCGTCGCCCTGCCGTACGTCAAGGACATTGATCAAAGCGAGCGCTCGGACCGCCTCACGGAGCGAGTTGCGGGACAGGCCCAGCCGCTCCGCCAGATCGGCCTCTTTGGGCAGCCGATCGCCCGGGGCCAGCTCCCCCGAGATGATCATGTCTTTGATTCTGTCGATAGCCGCGTCGGTAACTGCCACGCCATGCACCCCTTGGAGCCCCTGCCGACAGGCGATATGTCACGTTTGCCCGGACTCTTAGACATCCGATGTCTAAGAGTCTATGACGAAGTGCCTCGTCACCCGATCCGACCCGAGCCTATTCCTGCTGTAAGAAGGCAGGTTACGGATTTGGTGGCGCCCACGGGCGCGCACGGGCGCGCACGGGCGCGCACGGCGGGTGTGGTGGGTTGGGGTGGGTTGGGGTGTGGTGGGTCAGACGCGTTCGAGGATTGCGGCGGTTGCCAGGGCTCCTCCGGCGCACATCGAGATGAGGGCGGTGGACGAGTCCGACCGCTCCAGTTCGTGCAGTGCCGTCGTGATCAGGCGCGAGCCGGTCGCCCCGACCGGGTGGCCAAGCGCGATGGCTCCGCCGTTCATGTTCACCCGGTCCATGTCCGGCTGGTGGGCCGACGCCCACGAGAGCACGACGGCCGCGAACGCCTCGTTCACCTCGAAGAGGTCGAGGTCGCCGATCGCCATCCCGGTCCGTGCGAGCACCTTCGCCGTCGCGTCCACCGGGCCGTCGAGGTGGTAGTACGGCTCGGCGCCGACAAGCGCTTGGGCGAGGATCCTGGCACGGGGACGTAATCCGTGCTGAGCGGCTGCCTCCTCGCTCATCAGCAGCACCGCCGCGGCGCCGTCCGAGATCTGCGACGAGGTGCCCGCCGTGTGCAGGCCATTCTCGCCCAGCACCGGCTTGAGCCTGGCGAGCCCCTCGGCCGTCGTCTCGCGCAGCCCCTGGTCCTTGGTCACCATGCGGCGCTCGCCTGTCGGTGTGCCGTCCTCCCCGAGCACGGGAGCGACCACGGGCAGGATCTCGCGTTCGAACCGGCCGTCGGCCCACGCCTTGGCCGCGAGCTGCTGCGAGCGGGCGCCGAAGGCGTCGAGCTGCTGACGCGTGGTGCCGCGACGGCCCGCGATCCGCTCCGCGGCGGTGAACTGGTCCGGCAGGTCGACCGACCAGTCGTCGGGCTGGGGCCTGGCGGGGAGGACGTTGCTGCCCAGCGGCTGGCGGCTCATCACCTCGACACCGCACGCGATGCCCACGTCGATGACGCCCGCCTGGATCAGCGCCGCGACCAGGTGTACGGCCTGCTGCGACGATCCGCACTGCGCGTCGATCGTCGTCACGCCCGTCTGGTACGGCAGGCCCGCGTACAGCCAGGCGTACCGGCCCACGTGACCGCCCTGCTCTCCGGCCTGGGTGACGCAGCCGGCGAACACCTGTCCCACGGTCGAGGGGTCAATGCCGGATTTGTTCACCAAGCCCTTCAGGGTGGCGCCCAGCAGGGCCCGCGGTTTGACGCCCGACAGCCAGCCGCCCTTCTTTCCGATCGGAGTGCGTACCGCTTCGACGATGACCGGCGTGCCCACGGGGACCTCCTGCGCTCAGAACCTTGTTCTGGTTCAGAATGTAACCCGTTCTACTTTCGACTGGAAGAAGCCAGGTCCAGCGGGGGGGGGGGACGTCGTTCCGCCGGCGAGAAACTCGACGCCCGGAGTCAGAAGTCGGCGAGGAGGCGTGCGGCGGCGATCTCGATGCGCCGCTGGATCTGGTCGTAGGTCCGGCGGCCACGCAGCATCTCCAGCAGCTCGTGGACCCAGACGCTGGAGAGGGATCCGGCAAGGGCGAACTGCTCCTCGGAGGCGTCCTCCTCGGTGAGGCCCTCTCCGGCGACCCGCAGGAGGAGCCCGGCCATCCGGTCGCCGAACGGCGTCTCCACCTCCGCCAGGATCAGCGAGCGGATGAGGGCGTCGGCGAGTTCCGGCTCACGCATGAGGCCGCGAGTCGCCCGCATGAGGACGTCGACGCCCCGCCCGGCGGCCGTGGACGCGCTCGGCGGCCGTCGCTCGATGCTCGACTCGAGCAGATCGATCTCCTCGCCTACCACCGCCACGACGAGATCCATCTTCGACGGGAAGTAGCGGTAGAGCGTGCCAAGAGCGACGCCCGCGCGCTCGGCCACCGTGCGCATCTGCATGGCCTCGACGCCGCCCCGAGAGGCGAGCGCGGCCGCCGCCTGGACGATGCGCTTGCGCCGCTGATGCTGACTCCGGGTCCGGACGCCGGGGGCGGCAGCGGTAGAGATCGGATGGCTTTCCACGCTGGGCGCTCCCTCCGGAGGTGGCGTGAGGGCATCAGTGGCGGCATCCGAGACGGCATGCGGGGTACGCATAGGAACACGTTATCTGATTTCCTCGTGTCCGGCTGGGTTACTCACCAGTCACAAAGAACCGCGTCCATCCATGACTTTCGTGTTTCATCTACGTGTCATGGATGGTTCAAGAAGTTACCCCCTAGACAGAGATTAGAATCCGTTCTAGTTTGCGGTTCTGTCGACATTCGCGAGGAGGCGGGATTGGGAGAGGCGAGCGAGTCCTCACACTCTCCGATGACGCCCGCCGCCGCAGAGGCGGCGGAGACGCTCGCGGGGTCAGCCGCGGGGTCAGCCGCGGGGTCAGCCGCGAAGTCAGCCGCGGAGACCGTCGGGGAGACAGCTGCGGAGACACTGGCGGCGCTGATCGAGCGGCGCGGCGCGGACGACCGCCCCGGGCTGCTGTTCGAGGACCGCGTCTGGACGTGGCGGGAGTACGTCGCGGAGTGCCGCTCGCGGGGCGCCTGGATGGCCGGCCGCGCGGCGGAGCTGGGCAAGGACGCGCTCCACGTCGGGGTGCTCCTCGACAACGTCCCGGAGCTCGTCTTCCTGCTGGGGGCGGCCGCTCTGTCGGGCAACGTCCTCGTCGCCCTCAACACCACGCGGGCCGCGTCCGAGCTGGCGCGGGACGCGCGGGCCACCGACGTCGACCTCCTCGTCGCCGAGGGCTCCTACGTCACCCTCGCGGACGAGATGGCGGCCGAGCTTCACATCCCCGTCATTTCAGCCGATGCCGTATGGCCCGGCAGGGCGTACACAGGTCCAGGGGCTGATGCCGTCCGGGGGGACGCGCTGACGATGCTGATCTTCACGTCGGGGACGTCGGGGAGGCCGCGGGCGGTCAGGGTCACCCAGCGGAAGATCGCGGTGCCGGGTATGAGCCTGGCCGCCCTGCTCACGCCCGAGGACGTCGTCTACTGCTCCATGCCCCTCTTCCACTCGGGCGCGATCATGGCGGCGTACGCTCCGGCCGTCGCGTCGGGGGCCGCTCTGGTGCTGCGGCGCAGGTTCTCGGCCAGCGGCCTCATGCCGGACGTCAGGAAGTACGGCTGCACTTACCTCCACTACGTCGGTAAGGCCCTGTCCTATGTGCTGGCCACCCCCGAGCGCCCGGACGACCGAGACAACACGCTGAAAATCGCCTTCGGCAATGAGGGCAGCGCGATCGCCACCAGGCGCTTCGGGGAGCGCTTCGGGTGTCACGTGATCGACGCGTTCGGCTCCACGGAGACCGCGATCTCGATCTCGCCGGACCCCGCCGGGCCGCCGGGATGCCTGGGACGCCTGCCCGGCGGCGTCGAGATCCGCGACCCGCTGACCGGCAGGCCGTGCCCGCCGGCGGTCATCGAGGGCGGACGGCTCCGCAACGCCGGGGAGGCGATCGGCGAGCTGGTCAACACGGCCGGGCCCGGCCTGTTCGACGG
The DNA here is from genome assembly GCF_025420585.1 of Planotetraspora sp. A-T 1434. Lineage (GTDB taxonomy): Bacteria > Actinomycetota > Actinomycetes > Streptosporangiales > Streptosporangiaceae > JAOEGB01. The sequence goes on from NZ_JAOEGB010000009.1 coordinate 120,643, forward strand.
CTACTACAACGACCCCGAGGCCGACGTCGAGCGGGTCCGCGACGGCGCCTTCTGGAGCGGCGACCTCGCGTACGCCGACAAGGAGGGATACGTCTTCTTCGCCGGGCGGGGCACCGAGCGGCTCCGCGTCGACGGGGAGAACCTCGCCGTCGCCCCCATCGAGGGTGTGATCAGGGAGTTCCCCGGTGTCGTGGAGGCCGCCGTCTATCCCGTGCCGGACGCGGCGGCGGGAGACCAGGTCATGGCCGCGCTCGTCCTCACACGCGAGCGGGGCACGCCGGAGCGAGACATGCCGGAGGGAGACGCGGTGGCGGGAGACACGCCCGAGCGAGATACGCCCGAGCGAGATACGCCCGAGCGAGATACGCCCGAGCAAGACACGCCGGAGCGGGATGACTTCGACATCGCGTCGTTCTCCGCTTTCCTCGCACGCCGCGATGACCTTGGCGCGAAAGCCGTACCTCGATATATCCGGATCAGCACCGCACTTCCGCAGACGCCGTCCAACAAGGTCATCAAGCGCCGCCTCGCCTCCGAAGGATGGCGGGTCGGCGACCCCGTCTGGTGGCGGCCGCCCCGTGAGGACGGCTGGCGGCGGCTCACCCCGGAGGACACCACGGAGATCGCCAACGAGTTCGCCCGGCACGGCCGGCAACACCTTCTGGAGAGCTAGTGGACTTCAATCTGGACGAGACCCAGGCAGAGCTGCGCACGCTGGCATCCGGCGTGCTCGCCCGCGAGGCCACCCAGGCCAGGATCGACGCGCACGAGAAGAGCGGCCAGCCGTACGACACCGGGACCTGGAAGGCGCTGGCCCAGGCGGGGCTGCTCGGCGTGTGCCTCCCCGAGGAGGCGGGCGGCGCGGGGCTGGGCGCGGTCGAGATGGCGGTGATCCTGCGGGAGGTGGGCGCGCACGTCGCGCCGGTCCCCGTGCTGTCCAGCCTGGTCGCCGCGCTCACCATCGCGCAGTACGGCACGGCGGCCCAGAGGGAGGCGCTCGCGCCGCTGGCCGAAGGGGAGATCGTGCTCACGTTCGCCCTCCGGGAGCCGGGCGCGGATCTCGCCGAGCCTCCCACGGCCACGGCGGCGGACGGCAGGATCACGGGCCGCAAGAGCATGGTGTCCTATGCCGCCGAGGCGGCGAAGATCCTCGTTCCGGCCCAGGTCGAGGGAGCCGGGATCGGGCTCTTCCTGGTCGAGCCGGGGGCGGTGGCAGTGCGGGACACGCCGCTCTCGACGGGAGAGCCGGGCGCGGTGATCACCCTGGACGACGCCCCCGGCGAGCTCGTCGGCCGGCCGGACGGACGGGCGTGGGAGTCGCTGCGGCTCCACGCGCTCGCGGGGATCACCGCCACCGCCTCGGGAGTCCTCGCGGGAGCGCTCAAGCTGACCACCGACTACATCCGGACCCGCAAACAGTTCGACCGGGCGCTGGCCGAGTTCCAGGCCGTGACCATGCAGATCGCCGACGTGTACATCGCGGGGAGGGCGCTCGACGTGGCCGTGTGGTCGGGCGCGTGGCGGCTGGCCGAGGGGCTGCCCGCGGAGGAGGACTTGGCGATCGCCGCCTACAACACCGCCGACGCCGCGCTGCGGGCGCTCTACACCTGCCAGCACCTGCACGGCGGCATCGGCCTCGACGTGACCTACCCGCTGCACCGCTACTTCGCCTGGGGCAAGCACGCCGCCCACCTGCTGGGCGGCGCGGAGGCCCAGCTCGACCTGATCGGAGCGCTGGTCTGATGTTCATCGAACTGACACGGGAGCAGCGACGGCTCCGCGACGAGCTGCGTGACTACTTCGCCGGCTGCCTGAGCGACGAAGATCGCGCGAAGATCGCCCAGGACCCGTTCGGGCACGCCTACATGGAGCACTGCCGCAGGCTCGGCCGGGACGGCAAGCTCGGCCTCGGCTGGCCGAAGGAGTACGGCGGGGGCGGGTACGGCCCGCTGGAGCAGCAGATCTTCGCCAACGAGATCGCCAGAGCCGAGGTGCCCTACCCGATCATCACGCTGCAGACCGTGGGCCCCACCCTGATGCAGTACGGCACGGCCGAGCAGAAGGAGTTCTTCCTGCCGCGCATCCTCGCGGGGGAGTGCCACTTCGCGATCGGCTACAGCGAGCCGGAGGCGGGCACGGACCTGGCCTCGCTCCGGACGACGGCCGTCAGGGACGGCGACCACTACGTCGTCAACGGCCAGAAGATCTTCACATCCGGGGCGCACTACGCGCAGTACATCTGGCTGGCCGCCCGCACCGATCCGCAGGCGAAGAAGCACCGCGGGATCACCATGATGATCGTGAACTGCGACGATCCCGGCTACTCCTGGACGCCCATCATCACGATGGACGGCCGGCACCACACCAACTCGACCTACTACTCCGACGTCCGCATCCCGGTGGACATGGTCGTCGGTGAGGTGAACAAGGGCTGGGACCTCATCGTCAACCAGCTCAACCACGAGCGGGTGACCCTCGGCCCGGCGGGCAACATCGCGCACACCTACCTGCGGTTCGTCCGGTGGGCCAAGGACAAGCCCGGCAGGAACGGCAGGCCGCTCTACGACGAGCCGGCCGTACGGCGGGCGATCGCCCGGGTTTACGCGTACTTCCGGACGAACGAGCTGCTCAACTGGCAGGTCGCCGCGAACATGGATCTCGGCTGGCTGGGGGCCCCCGACGCCTCGGCCACCAAGATCTACGGCTCTGAGCGGATGCAGGACGTCGGCCGGATCGTCGGCGACACGCTGGCCCGGTTCGGAGATCCTGGCGACGAGGAGACCCGTGACCTCATCGACCGTGTCGACCACGGCGTCAAGGGCGCGATCGTGCTGACCTTCGGCGGAGGCGTCAACGAGGTGCAGCGGGAGCTCATCGCCATGCTGGGCCTCCAGCTCCCCAAGCCGCCGAGATGAGCCCTGGAGCCGGGATGAGCCGTGGAGCCGGGATGAGCCGTGGAAAGGGGAGCGAGACGGTGACGGCGGAGTCGGATGTGCGCGATCAGCTCATGGCGGTGGCGGAGAAAGCCATCGAGGCGGGAGAGGGCCCTCGGCTGGCCACGCCGTACCCGGTGAACGCGACCATGATCCGGCACTGGACCGAGGCGATGGGAGATCGCAATCCCCGCTACACCGGTCCGGACGCCGTCGCACCGCCGGCGATGATCCAGGTCTGGTCGATGCAGGGGCTCGACCGCGACGCGGCCAGGCAGACGAGGGTGCCGCTGGACGACGTGCTCGACGCCCTCACCGAGGCCGGGTACACGGGGGTGGTCGCCACCAACTGCGAGCACACGTATCACCGGTACGTGCGGCCCGGAGAGGAGCTGACCGTCGGCACGCGGATGGCCGACCTGGCCGGTCCCAAGCAGACCGCGCTCGGCGAGGGCTACTTCGTCACGTGGAACGTCACCTGGTACTCCCGCGACGAGCCGGTGGCGGAGATGCTGTTCCGGCTCCTCAAGTTCCGTCCTCGGCGTAAGCCGGCGGCGCGCGAGCCGTACCCGCTGAAACCGGCCGTCAACAGGGACACCGAGTTCTTCTGGGAGGGGGTGGCCAGGGGGGAGCTTCGCATTCAGAAATGCCGTGGCTGCGGCGAACTGCGGCATCCCCCTGGGCCGATCTGCCCCTCGTGCCGTTCGACCGACCGGACCTACGCCGTGGCGAGCGGTGTGGGCACGGTCTACAGCTACGTGGTCCACCACCATCCGCCGGTGCCGGGACGGGAGACGCCTTTCGTGGTCGCTGTGGTCGAACTGCCGGAAGGAGTGCGGATTGTAGGCAACGTCGTGGACTGTCCCCCTTCGGAGGTGGGTATCGGTATGCCGGTGTGGGTGACCTACCGCGAGATGGACGACGAGCTGACCTTGCCGATGTGGGGGCCGATTCAGGCGCCGATTCAGGGGCCGGTTCAGGCGACGATACGGGTTCCGAGGGAGTCGTGATGCAGAGCCGCACGTCGACGGAGGAGCAGGTCGTAGCCGGAAAGACGCTGCCGCCGCTCACGATCGAGCTCACCCCCACGGTGATCGTCTCGACCGCGATCGCGACCAGGGACTTCACGCCGGTTCACCATGACACCGAGGGCGCCCGGGCACAGGGGTCGAAGGACATCTTCCTCAACATCCTCACGACGATGGGGCTGGTCGAGCGGTACGTCACCGACTGGGCCGGTCCCGGCGCCCTGCTCCACGGCATCAAGGTCAAGCTCGGCGTGCCGGCGTACGCGGGCGACACCCTCACCTTCTCCGGCACGGTGGCCGGGGTGGCGGACGGCGAGATCACGATCGAGGTGATCGGCATGGTCAGCCTCGGCCCCCACGCCACCGCCACCGTCCGCCTCACCCGCGCGTGATCATGCACAAGTTCCCGTGAGAGGCCGCGACCTCCGGGTCCCCTTTGGTGATCATGCACAAGTTCCCGCGCAGCGGCTCCGGCCTCCCGGATGCCGTTTCGTGATCATGCAGGAGGTCCTTCCCATGCAATCACTTTCCGGCCGTACGGCTGTCGCCGGCATCGGCACGACCGAGTTCTCCAAGGAGTCCGGGCGCTCGGAGCTCCAATTGGCCGCCGAGGCGGTGTTCGCCGCGTTGGACGACGCCGGGCTCCAGCCGTCCGACGTGGACGGCATGGTGACCTACACCCAGGACACGAACCAGGAGATCGCCGTCGCCCGCGAGGCCGGCATCGGCGATCTGTCGTTCTTCTCCCGCGTGGAGTATGGCGGTGGGGCGGCCTGCGGCACGGTTCTTCATGCCGCCATGGCGGTGGCGACGGGGGCCGCTCACACGGTCGTGTGCTATCGGGCGTTCAACGAGCGGTCCGGTCGCCGTTTCGGCCAGCCGGACGCCCGGTTGGGGGGCCAGCCCTCGTCGCAGGGACTGGAGATGAGCTGGCATGTGCCGTACGGGCTGATGACCCCGGCGGCGTGGGTGGCCATGTTCGCCCAGCGCTACATGTACCAATACGGCGTTACGTCGGAAGACTTCGGGCGGGTCGCGGTGGCCATGCGGCGGCACGCCTCGACGAATCCGGCCGCGTGGTTCTACGGCAGGCCGATCACCTTGGCGGAGCACCAGAGCTCCAGGTGGATCGTGGAGCCGCTGCACCTGCTGGACTGCTGTCAGGAGAGCGACGGCGCGGTCGCGCTGGTCGTGACCTCCGCCGAGCGCGCCAGAGATCTGCGCCGCCCGGCGGCGGTCATCACGGCCGCCGCCCAGGGTGCGGGCGCGGGGCAGATGATGATGACCAGCTACTACCGCGACGACATGGCCGGTCTGCCCGAGATGGGGGTTGTCGGAAGGCAACTGTGGGAGAAGTCGGGTCTCACTCCGGCCGACATTCAGACGGCCATCTTGTACGACCACTTCACGCCGTTTGTTCTCACGCAGCTGGAGGAGTTGGGGTTCTGCGGCCGGGGGGAGGCCAAACACCTCGTCCAGGACGGCGGCATCGAGATCGACGGCCATCTGCCCGTCAACCCGCACGGCGGACAGCTCGGCGAGGCCTACATTCACGGCATGAACGGCATCGCGGAAGCCGTACGGCAGATCCGTGGAAGCGCGGTGAACCAGGTGCCGAAGGTGCGGAACGTGCTCGTCACGGCCGGGACCGGCGTCCCGACGAGCGGCCTGATCCTGTCGGGCGGCTGAACACCGCCAAGACGGTAGACCGTGATCGCGCGAGAGCCGCGCGGGCCGGAGCGTCCCGCAGGTGCCGCGTCGCGTTCAGATCCCCGTAGCTAAGGGGTGACGATGGTGGGGACGCAGAAGAAGACGATCAACGCGATGGCGAGGCAGATGAGGAAGCCGACGAGCTCCCACACCCAGTCGTAGTGGTGCTCGCCCATCTTGATGGGCTTCACCTTTTTGCCGCCCTTGCCGCCCTTGCCGCCCTTGCCGCGCCGGGCGGCCGCCGCCTCGGTGCGCGTGAGGGTCGGCTCCTTCACGGTGCGCGCCGCCGTGCCGCCCGCCTGAGCCGTGACTCCTGAAGTGGCCTCGGCAGCGGCGCCGGTTGTGGCCCAGGCAGTGGCCTCGGAAGTGACCCGCGAAGCGGCGCCTGGAGCCGAGCCCCGCGTCGGACCCGGCGTCAGGTTCGCCGGCACGCCCAGAGTGCCCAGAATGCTCGGAGAACCTGAAGTCACCGGGGCGCCTGCGGGAGCCGAAGCGTTCTGGGCGGACACGGCACCCCCAAGGCTGGGGGCGTCAGTCGAGGGCGACACGGGCGTGACCGGCAATACGGGCACGTCCGCCGCCATCGCCGCACCGGCGACCGGCACCGAAGCCTCAGCCGCCGAAGCGGCCGGAACGGACGAGGCAGCCGAAGCCATCGGCGGTTTCTCGTCGGTATCGGCCGGTCGGAACGCGTCGAAGCCCTCCGAGGCTTCGGCTTCCATCGGGACGGGAGCGGGCAAGGCCGCCGGTTCGGCCGCACGCCGCTTGCGCGTACGGCTCTCGCCGAGGGCGGCGAGGAGCGCTCCCCGCAGCTTGGGCATGGGCTCGGTGGTGGCCTCGTGCTTGGGCTTCCGTCTCGTCTCCGCCGGGGTGATCGCGCCGGTCTGCACGACGCACGTGTTGCTCACCTGGTCGGGGTTGTTCAGCGGCAGCGGCCAGGTCGGCGTGGTGGGCCAGAGCTTCTTGGTCGGCAGCTTGGGCGCGGCGGTAGCCGTACCGGGGTCCTCGAAGGGCAGCGAGGAGAGCACGCGGGCGCGCACCGCGGCTGACGGGCGGCGCCACGGCAGCCGGGCCAGCACGTCCTCCACCGGGGCGACCCCGATCGCGTCGTAGACCTCGGCGACGTCCCTGGCCACGAAGGGCGCCGACCTGGCCGCCGCCGTCGCGGTCTCCAGCGTCTGCGCGAAGCGCCGCCGGGCGCCGAGCCGCAGCTCCTCGGCGGTGTCGGGCGCCACGTCGAGCACGACCGCCAGTTCCGGCGCCACCAGGCCGCAGACGGCCGACAGGAGCAGAACCTCGCGCTGGTGCGGCCGGATGTCCCGGAAGACCCGCTCGATCAGCGCGGTGGCGGGGTCGGCGATCGAGTCGACGGCGGGGAGGGCGTAGCTGACGTCTCTGCGGTAGATCTCCCGGCGGGCCAGCGCGTAGAGGACGGCGCGCGGCGGCTCGACGGTCGGGACGCCGGTGAAGACCGCCACGATGGCGTCGGCGGCGGAGGCCGACTCACCGAGCTGGTCGTGGCAGTACGCGAACAGGCCGGCGGCGTGACGCTCGTAGAGCTCGGCGATCAGCTCGCTGCGGGAGCGCTGACCGGTGAGCGATGGGGTCACGACCGGCTCCTCTGGGTTCGTGGCGGAGGGGCTGGAGAGGTTCCAGAGAGTAATCATGCCAAGACATCGCGGGTCAGCGCACTATTAGATGCGTTTTTGATAGATATTCAGTCGCGGGTTTCGCGGACCATTGGGATCTCCCGAAACTCGGGCGGACGGGACAGACTAGGCAGGTGCCCTTAGGCTGACGGGCACATCATGTGGCGGGGGCCACGAAAGAGGCCGTCACGCCGGGTGGCTAAGGCAGCCGCTCCTGGGAACAGTGAGGGCGCTCGCGCTGTTGGTTTGATCGCAATTTCAAGGGACGAGGTCCGCGTGATCACATTTGAAGGCGTCACCAAGCGCTACGAGGACGGAACGGTGGCGGTGGACCACCTCAGCCTCGAGGTGCCCACTGGCGCGATCACCGTGTTCGTGGGGCCCTCCGGCTGTGGCAAGACGACCTCGCTCCGCATGATCAACCGAATGATCGACGCCACTTCCGGGCGGATTCTGCTCGACGACCAGGATGTGAAGAACATCGACCCGCCCACGCTGCGGCGCGGCATCGGGTACGTCATCCAGCAGGCCGGCCTTTTCCCGCACCGCAAGATAGTGGACAACGTGGCCACCGTGCCCTATCTCCTGGGCTGGGACAAGAAGAAGGCCCGGGCGCGGGCGATGGAGCTGATGGAGCTGGTCGGCCTCGACCCGAAGCTGGCGGGCCGCTACCCCTTCCAGCTCTCCGGCGGCCAGCAGCAGCGGGTCGGGGTGGCCAGGGCGCTCGCGGCGGACCCGCCCGTGCTGCTGATGGACGAGCCCTTCAGCGCCGTCGACCCGATCGTGCGCGCCAGCCTCCAGGAGGAGCTGCTGCGCCTGCAGTCCGAGCTGCACAAGACGATCGTGTTCGTCACCCACGACATCGACGAGGCCATCAAGCTGGGCGACACGGTCGCCGTCCTGCGCGTCGGAGGGCGGCTGGCGCAGATGGCGGGCCCCGCCACCCTGCTCACCGAGCCCGCCGACGAGTTCGTCCGCGAGTTCCTCGGCCGCGACCGGGGCATCCGGCGGCTGTCGTTCATCTCCGCCAAGAGCGTCCGGCCCGGCGCGGCTCCGCCCGACCTCGTGGTGGACGACGACGACCGGCCCCTCGGGTGGCGCTGGAACGGCGGGCTCGCGCCGTACGGAACGTTCAACCCCGAGCGCGACTCGCTGCGCGCGGTGCTGGACGCGGCCCTGCTCTCGCCGAACGGCACCGCGGTCGCCGTCAACGGTGACGGCCGCGTGGAGGGCGTCGTGACCCGCGAGGCGCTGGACGAGGTCCTCGGCCAGTACGCCGTGGGCGTCCACGAGGACCCCGGCCGCGGCGGGCCCGGCGGGGAGACGGCCGGGGCCGATTCGGGAGCGGCCGATGTGGGAGGGGCCGATCTGGGAGGGGCCGATCTGGGAGGGTCGCCGTCATGAACGACGAGCCGCTGGTCCGCTGGGACTGGATTCTGCGGAACTGGGACAACGGCAGCCCGTCCGCCATCAGGACCCTGCTGGAGAACCACGTCGTGATGGCGTTCCTGCCGGTGGTCTTCGGGCTGCTCATCGCGCTGCCGCTCGGGCTCGCCTGCATGCGCTGGCGCTGGCTCTACCAGCCGACGGCCGGGCTGATGAACGTGACCTACTCGCTGCCGTCGCTCGTGCTTTTCTCGATCTTCCTGTCCGTCACCGGGCTCAGCCAGTCGACGGTGATCCTCCCGCTCACCTTCTTCACGCTGGCCGTGCTGATCCCGGCCGTGGTCGACGGGCTCACCTCGGTTCCGGACCACGTGCGGCAGTCGGCGGTCGCGATGGGATTCCGGCCGCTGCGCCGTCTTCTCCAGGTCGAGTTGCCGGTCGCCGTGCCCGTGGTCCTCGCGGGCCTGCGGGTCGCCACGGTGTCGAGCATCAGCCTGGTCAGCGTCGGCGCGCTGATCGGCCAGGGCGGCCTCGGCAACCTCTTCATCGACGGCTGGCAGCGGCAGTTCTACACGCCGATCGTCGTCGGAATCGCGCTCATCGTGCTGCTCGCCGTGCTCTCCGACGGCCTGCTCGTGCTCGCGCAGCGGCTGCTGACCCCGTGGTCCCGGGCGAGGAGGACGGCGTGAACTGGCTGATCGACTTCTTCGGCGACGCCGCGAACTGGTCCGGCCCCGACGGGATCCCCGCCCGGCTGCTGGAGCACCTGGAGTTCTCGGCCGCCGCCTTCCTCATCGCGGCGTTGGTCGCGGTCCCGCTCGGCATGCTGATCGGCCACACGGGGCGGGGCGCGCTGCTCGTCGTGATCTCCGCGAACGCCGCCCGCGCCCTTCCCACGCTCGGGCTGCTGGTGCTGGTCGTGCTGCTGATCGGCGTCGGGACCGTCCTCCCGGTGCTCGTCCCGCTCGTCGTGCTCGCCATCCCGCCGATCCTGGTCAACACCTACGAGGGCGTGCGCGGAGTGGACCCCGACCTCCGGGACGCGGCGTACGGCATGGGCCTGCGCGGCTACCAGGTCCTCTTCCGGACGTTGACGCCGGTGGCGCTGCCGCTGATCCTGCTGGGCCTGCGGCTCGCCGCGATCCAGGTGGTGTCGACCGCCACCGTGGCCGCGTTCGTCGGCCTGGGCGGGCTCGGACGGTTCATCATCGACGGTCTCGCCACCAAGAGCTACTCCAGCGTCATCGGCGGAGCGGTGCTGATCGCGGCCCTCGCCCTCGCCGTCCAGTTGGGATTCACGCTGCTCAACCGGGCGGTCGTCTCCCCGGGGGTGCGGCAGGTCCGCTAACCTTCCTATTACCCCCCGAATGTGAAGGGATTGCACGATGAGACGTATCCTCAGCGCTGCCGCGGTCGCCCTGACCGCAGCGCTCGCCCTATCCGCGTGTGGTGGAGGGTCGGACCCCCTGACCACAGCCACGACGTCCGCCGCTCCCGCGACCTCGGGGGGAACGGCCGCCAAGGTCGTGGTCGGCTCCTTCAACTTCCCCGAGAGCGTGCTCCTCGGCTCGATCTACGCGCAGGCCCTCCAGGCCAAGGGCGTCACGGTCGAGGAGAAGCCCAACATCGGCAGCCGTGAAGTGGTCTACGACCAGGTGAAGAGCGGCGGGTTGACGATCCTGCCGGAGTACATCGGCTCGCTGAACGCGTTCGTGGACAAGAGCACCACGGCGAAGACCAAGGACGAGATCCTGGCCAACCTCAAGGCCAAGCTTCCGCCGGAGCTGGAGATCCTGGACCCGTCCGCGGCCGAGGACAACAACTCGCTGACGGTCACCAAGGAGACGGCCACCAAGAACAACCTCGCGACGATCGAGGATCTGGCCAAGGTGTCGAAGGGCTTCGTCGTCGGCGGCCCGCCGGAGTTCAAGGAGCGGCAGGAGGCCAACTTCAAGAACGTCTACGGCCTGGAGTTCAAGCAGTGGAAGCCGACCGGCGACACCACCGCTGACGCGATCAAGAGCGGCACGATCCAGGTCGGCAACGTCTTCACGACCGACCCCAAGATCGTGCTGAACGACCTGGTGCCGCTGAAGGACAACAAGAACGCCTTCGGCGCCGAGAACGTCGTCCCGCTGGTCTACAAGGCCGGTGTGAACGACACGGTGACCTCGACCCTCAACGCGATCTCGGCCAAGCTCGACACGGCCACGCTGGTGTCGCTGATGAAGCGGATCGCGGTCGACAAGGACGACCCGCCGGTGGTCGCCAAGGACTGGCTGACCCAGAACGGCCTCCTGTAACCGGAGCCGCCCCCCCTCGCGCGTGATCATGCACAGGTTCCTGGGAAGGTGTTCTGGTCAGGGACAACTCTGCGCGTGATCATGCGCGCAGTCCTGGATCGGTCCTCCATCAGGGAGAACGTCGCTCGTGATCATGCACGCTTTCCCGTGAATGACTGCGGGCCTGCGCCGAGACTCTTGGTGACCATGCGACGCACGGATTGCATGATCGCGAAGGGGAAAGCCGCAGGCCAGGCCCCTGCCCGGGAAACTGTGCATGATCACCACAAGGGTTGGCGCAGCTCAACGGGCTCCGGCGGAACCCGTGCATGATCACTACGAGGGTTGGCGCAGCTCAACGGGCTCTGGCGGAACCCGTGCATGATCACCAACAGTAGTGGTCACCAACAATGGGGAGGGAGGGGCATGTTCACCGAGGCCATGGGGCAGGTGCCGGCGGGGGTCGGCGTGGTGACGGTCAAGGACGGCCGGGACGACGTCGGCACCACCGTGGCGACGCTCATGTCGGTGTCCCTCGACCCTCCGCTGGTCCTTATCAGCCTCGGCGCGGAAAGCTACCTCGCCGAGGTGCTGCTCCGCCGGGACCGCTGGGCGGCCAGCCTGCTCGCCGACGGCCAGCAGGCCATCGCTTCGCGGTTCGCCACCCCGGGCAGGCCCAGCGCCCGACTCCTCCTCGCCGGCGTCCCGCACCACCGCGGGACGCACAGCGAGGCGCTCGTCGTCGACGGCGGCGTGACGGCGCTGGAGGTCGAGACGGCACAGGTCGTCCCGGCCGGGGATCACACCCTGTTCATCGGGGAGGTCCTCGGAGTCGACTACGTCGACCCCGTCAAGGCCCCGCTCGTACGGCTCCGCGCCCGCTACCGCCCCGTGCCGCAGTAGAGGCCGGCGACCCCCGTAGCCGAACCGGGGGTTAGCGGATCGTCCACCAGCCGGGAAGGACGAGCGGGCCGTACGCCGGGAGACCGAGTTCCCCGGCCAGCCGGGCCATCGGGCCCCAGGCCTCCAGCCGGACGCGGGTCAGCGCGGCCGACCTGTCCTCGCTGGACTCCGGCGGCCGTAGCCGCTCCAACGGGTGCATGCGCGGATATGTCCGGACGGTGGCATCGGAGGCGAGCCCGGCCTTCTTACGGGCGAGGGCGAGCGCGTCCTCCAGGCCGCCGAGCTCGTCGACGAGACCGGACTCCCGGGCGTCGGCGCCCGTCCAGACCCGGCCCCTGGCCAGCTCGTGCGCCCTGTCCTTGTCCATGCGGCGCCCATCCGCCACCTTGCCGACGAAGTCGTCGTAGATCCGGTCGAGCCAGGCGTTCACCCGCTCCCACTGGGCGTCGGAGAACTCGCGCGCCGGGGAGAACATCCCGGCGTTGGCGCCTTCCGTGATCGCCTCGGTCACCACGCCGAGCTTGCCCAGCAGCTCCCCGACGACCGGCTTGCCGCCGAACACGCCGATCGATCCGGTGAGCGTGCCGGGCTGGGCCACGATCACGTCGGCGGCCATCGAGACGAAATACCCGCCCGACGCGGCCACGTCGCCCATGGAGATGATCACCGGCTTGCCGGCCTTCCGGGCCAGCACGACCTCACGCCAGATGGCATCGGAGGCGACGTACGACCCGCCGGGGCTGTCCACCCGGAACACGATGGCCTTGACCTTCTCGTCCCTGCGGGCCGAGCGCAGGGCGGCGCAGATCGTGTCGGAGCCCATGGCGCCCCCGCCGCCCAGCGGTGAGCGCCCGCTGCGGCCGAGCCGGATCGAGCCGATGCCGTGGACGAGCGCGACCACGTCCTCGCCGGGGTGCGGCAGCCGCTTCGACAGCACGGACTTGGCGTACCGCGACACATAGAGCAGGTGGGCGTCGTCCTTCACCGTCTCGGCGTAGACCTCGTCCCGGTACTTCAGCGCGTCCACCAGCCCGGCCTCGACGGCTTCGGCGCCGATGAACGGGCCGCGGTCGATCAGCTCACGCACGCGCTGCGGGTCGAGCGAGCGCGCCTCGGCGATGCCGGCCGTAATCTGTTCGGTCACCGACTCGGCGATCCGGGTGGCCGACTCGCGGTGCGGCTCGGTCATGTGGTTCTGGGTGAACATGTTCGCGGCGGTCTTGTACTCGTGCCGCTGGCCGAGCTGATACTCCACGCCGGCCTTGGCGAGCGCGTCCCGGAGGAAGCGCTGTTCGAGCGCGACGCCGGTCAGGCCGACGTCACCGGAGGGCTGGAGGTAGACCTTCTCGAACGCGCTGGCCAGGTAGTAGGGAACGGTCCCGGCCCCGAACTCGCCGAACGTCTCCCCGAACGCGACGGTCCGCTTGCCCGCCGCCCTGAACTGGAGCACGGCGGCGCGCAACTCCTGGACCATGCCGAGCCCGAGCGGGTTGCCGCCTATCTTGACGATCAGCGCCTTGACGCGGGGGTCCTTGCGGGCCCGCTTGAGGCCGGACAGCACGTCGGTGAGGCGCGCCTTGCGCATGGACAGCAGCGCGCCGAGCGGGTCGGCGGGCGGGCCCTCGGACAGCCCCTCGGTCAGATCGAGCTCCAGCACCAGCGGTGCGGTACGGCGCTGCCGCACCCGGTCGACAGTCTCCAAGATCGCCTTAGTCGCGTCCATAAATGCCACCTTAAGCGACGGTGTCCCTATCGACGCGCCTCCCGATTGGTACGGCTTTCGCCTGCTTTCGAGCTGTGCCGTCCGAGGTTGTGGGCGTAGAGGGTGTGCCGTACGAGATGGGGTGCTGTGTCGCGGGAGGCTGCGGGAGACATGTGAAGGCCCCCGCGTCCGGAGACGCGGGGGCCTTGGCCAGCCGCGGTCAGTGGCGGCCGAAGTGGCCCGGGGGGTGGGCTGATACCGCGGCTGGAGTCGATGGATCCACGTGAGCCGAAGGCTGCTCGGCCGGTTACCTCAGGCCGTTGGAGATGGCCGTGATCAGCTCACCGTTCGAGGTGTCCCCGGTGAACTCCCAGAAGAACGCGCCGCCGAGACCCTGGTTCTTGGCGTAGGTCATCTTGCCCGCGATCGTGCTGGGGGTGTCGTAGCTCCACCAGTTGCTGCCGCACTTGGCGTACGCCGTGCCGGCGATGGTGCCGGTCGCCGGGCAGCTGCTCTTGAGGACCTTGTAGTCCTCGATGCCGGCCTCGTACGTTCCGGGCGCCGCACCCGTGGCGGTGCCGCCCGGCGCGCTCTGCGTCACGCCGGTCCACCCGCGGCCGTAGAACCCGATGCCGAGGAGCAGCTTGCTCGCCGGGACGCCGAGGCTCTTCAGCTTCTGGATGGCCGCGTCGGAGTAGTAGTTCGCGATCGGGATGCCGGTGTAGGAGGTGAGCGGCGCGTGCGGCGCGGTCGGTCCCTGCGCGGCCCAGGCCCCGAAGTAGTCGTAGGTCATCACGTCGTACCAGTTGACGTACTGCGCGGCCGTGCCGTACCCGCCGGCGTCGATCTTGCCACCGCTGGTGCCGTCGGCCGTGATGGCCGAGGTGATCAGGTAGCTGGACCCGAACTTGGCGCGCAGCGCCTTCATCAGGTTGGTGTACGCGCTGGTGCCGCTGGTGTCACAGGACAGGCCGCAGGCGTTCGGGTACTCCCAGTCGATGTCGATGCCGTCGAACACGTCGGCCCAGCGCGAGTCCTCGACCACGTTGTAGCAGGAGTTGGCGAACGCCGTCGGGTTGGCCGCCGCCTGCGTGAAGCCGCCCGAGTAGGTCCAGCCGCCGAAGGAGAACAGGACCTTGATGTTCGGGTAGAGCTTCTTCAGCTTGCGCAGTTGGTTGAAGTTGCCGCGCAGCGCGCCCGCATCCCACGTGTCGGACGTGCCGTCCACGCTGGATCCCGCGTCGTAGAACTTGTCGTAGTCGGCGTAGGTGTCCGACAGCGCGCACTGGCCGCCCGCGACGTTGCCGAAGGCGTAGATGATGTGCGTCAGCTTGGCGGCCGAGCCGCTGGTGACGAGGTTCTTCACGTGGTAGTTACGCGCGTAGACGCCCCAGTTGGTGAAGTAGCCGATCACCTTCTTGCCGCCGGGGGGCGGCGTGCCGGTTGGCGTCGGGGTTGGCGTCGGCGTCGGCGTCTTCGTGGGCGTCGGGGTCGGCGTCGGGGTGGGGGTCTTGGTCGGCGTCGGCGTCGGGGTCGGCGTCGGCGTCGGCGTCGGGGTCGGCGTCTTGGTGGGAGTCGGCGTCGGGGTGGAGCCCGAGAGGGGCTTCCACAGGGCCGGGACGTTCGGCGGCTCCCAGCCGGTCAGGGACGTGTGGGCCTGGATGCACTCGTAGTCGACCCCGTTGTAGGTCACCCGCGCGCCGATGGCATAAGAGGTGTTGGGGGCCCAGGCCGCGTAGGCCAGCGCGACCAGCTGGCTCTGGGGAGCGGCGGTGGTGCTGGCGGAGGCGGTCCCGAGGGCGAGCGGCGCGAGGAGCGCCGCTCCGGCGACGAGGGACCCGAGCAGGATCTTTCGCAAGAAAGGCTCCAGGTGGGGGGAGGGAGGACCTGGTAACTCATAGGAAAGTTTCCTATCAGTTGGCCTAACCGTAGAGAACCTGCCATGGCCCGTCAACGCGTTCGCGCGTGGTTAACCCTCACTTAAGCCTCCCCTAAGGTGCGGCGGCCCAACAGAGACCCAGGCCGCGCGTCCGAGGCTAGCTACAGGAACTCTCCCGGAATTGCCGCGTACTCGTCCTGCAGGCGGCTGATGATAGGACGATTTGCTACGAACTTGATCTCGTCGATGGATCGGATAGGCCGGACGCCGATAGCGGCATTCGTGACGAAAGCGGCCTCCATGGCTCCTATTTCATCAAGAGTGATTTCGACGTTCTCAAAGTCGATACCGGCGCGCTCCATGAGATCGGTGACGAGACGCATCGTTACGCCTGGCAGCCAGTTGGACCGCGGCCACAGGACCTTGCCATCTCGAAGGAAAGCGACGTTCCACGTCGCACCTTCGGATACCCGCGACTTGTCATCTATGAACAGGACGTCGTCGTAGCCATCGAGCTGCGCCGCCCGCCGGTGGCGTACAGTCCCGAAGAGACCGACATGCTTGACCTCCGGCAACTCGCGCTCATATTGAGCTGAGCGCAGCTTCAATGCCGGTAACGTCCCAGTCGATGCGGGCCGGGCGGAGACCATGATGCCCGGATTCGCATCGGTCCCCGGATGCCCGAGGTCGAGCGCTGGATCGAACACGGTGACCCGCACGATCGTCGGCAGCGTCACTGCCGTCACCGCACGTCGGACGAGGTGCCGTACGAGATCCATGTCAAGGACGACACCATGGAGGGCTCGACAGTCATGAAGGAGCCGGTCCAAGTGCAGTGAAAGGCCGCGAACCCGTCCGCCCTGCTCCACTCGCATGGAGGTGAAGTGGCCGTAGTTGTAGAGCCCGAGTGCGCTGAGGTCATCAGGTGTGACCGGTCGTCCGTTCAACTCCATGCGATCATCCTCGCATTTCGGGCCCGTGGCGTACGGGAGGTGGCTGCGGGCTGAGGAAGAAGACAGGGGCGGTCCAGGAGCCGGGGCGAAAGGGTGCTCCGCCTTGACGGACGCCTGGACGCGGGAGGCGCATGACTGTCGTAGCTCTCGGGAGGGGCGGTATGGCCCGCCTGCCGGGACGGGGGGATGTACGGCAGGCGGGAGGTCGGGGCTCGGAGGATACGGGGCGCTGACCGTCACGGTTCGGTGGAGGGTGGGGTCTCCATCGCACTCAGGGTCGAGAGCGCGATGAGGTGGATGCCGAAGCGCTGGGCCTCGTCGGCGGCCAACGCGGCGATGGGGAGATCGTCGAGTTGCAGGTGCACGCGGGGTGGCTCGTCGCCGGGGGCGAGAATCAGGTCGAGCCACAGCCGTTGTGAGTTCTGGCCGGCGAGTGTCGCATAGGTGCTCAGCTCGACCGCTCGGAGCCAGGCGTAGTGCACGCGTTCGCCGGGCCGTTCTCCGGTGTGGGTCTCCACGCACCAGGGCGGGCACGATCGGCCGGGGGCGCGGTCGCGCATGCCCGCGACCGAACCGCCGCCGCGCCCCTGTCCGCTCCCGCCACTGATCACGCGGCTCCGGGCCATGCGCCTGACCCTGCTCCTTGTTCCCGGACGCCGACGTGGACGCCATCGATGAGGTCCTGAAGGCGGTCCGAGCAACAGCCGTACCGGAGGAAACAGCGGCCTGAAGGCGTTCCTGGTGGAGAAGCACGCGTGAGTGAGTGTTTGAGAAGGTCGGTAACGGTCTCAGCGTCTCGTCGCCGTGACGGTCGAGGAGTCGCGATCATGGCTGGGTGCCACGCGAGCGCCGCTACCCCTCCGACCTGACCGACGCGCAGTGGGCGCTGATCGAGCCGCTGCTTCCCGCGCCCAACAGGGGCGGTCGGCCGGAAAAGCACTCCCGCCGCGACATCGTCGACGCGATCTTGTACGTGGTCCGCACCGGGTGCGCCTGGCGTCAGCTGCCGTTCGACTTCCCGCCCTGGCAAACGGTGTACTGGTATTTCGTCCGCTGGGAGGAAGCCAAGGTCACCGAGCAGATGCTGGCCGTACTGCGGCGGCGGGTCCGGGCGGCGCAGGGGCGGGCCGAGGAGCCGACCGCGGGGATCATCGACTCCCAGAGCGTGAAGGGTGCCGACACCGTGGGCCGAGAGTCCCGCGGCTACGACGCCGGCAAGAAGGTGAACGGGCGTAAACGGTTCATCGTCACCGACACCCTCGTGTTGCTGCTGGTCGTGTGCGTGATGGCCGCCTCCGTCCAAGACCGCGACGGCGCGAAGACGACCCTCCTGGCCATGTACCTGGTCACGCCGGTCCGGTACGTGTTCGCGGACGCGGGGTTCGCCGGAGCTCTGGTGGAGTGGACCCAGCGGGTCCTGCGTACCGTGCTGCACATCGTCCGCAAGGCGCCGGGCCAGATCGGTTTCACGGTGATTGAGCGGCGTTGGGTCGTCGAACGGTCGCTGGCGTGGCTGACCAGTCACCGCCGCCTGGCCCGGGACTATGAACGTCACCCCGCCACCGCCGAGGCCATGATCCGCTGGGCGGCCATCAACGGCATGGCCCGCCGCCTCACCCGTGGCCGCGCCGCTACACGCCAACAGCGATACGCCATCGACCAGGCGGCGAATTAGCCCTTCTCGAACACGTACTTAAGAGACTTGGAGAAGATCATCGGTCTCTGCCAGGCGGTGACAGATCGACAGAGCCGGATGGCTGCTACTGCTTGCTTGGTCTCATTAGTTGAGTCGTCACTGGAGTGGCCGGGCATGACGGCCTCCACGTACCCGGCGTCGCGCCCATAGTCGCACTCGCACCGAGCGACCCGAGGACCACCAGCCTCAGATCGCGCCTGTGACGACGAGAGCGCCTACGAGGGTCGCGCCGACGTCACCGAGCCATTCGGTCGAGCCCGCGGCTCCGTAGATGTTGCCGTCCACGTCGATCACGGCGACGTGCTCGCCGGGCTGCGTGCCGTCGGCCAGGTCGCCGGTCTCGACGTGAGCGAGCCGGAGCCGCCGGTCATCCGAGACGAACGGGCCGCTCCAGTTACACGACGTTTTGATGCAATCTCGGATCTGCACCGTCAGAGTGCCCCGAATCCCTTCGCCCTTCACCGCCCGCAGTGAGGGCCCGAGCATCAAGAAACCGCTGACGGCGATAGCGAGGCCGACCAGCGCCGTCATGGTCGCGCAGCCGAGGCCGAACGGTTCCTTCGCCTCACCGGCAGGCAGCGCTGAAACCTCGTCAGACATGGTCAGAAGGTACTTGATCGGTCAGTACCTTTGAGTGGCGGGCCAGTCGAGCGAGGCGCATGTTGTCTCGCTGAGCGCACTTTGAGGGGTAACGACGAGGGGGCACCCGACCACCCTGGCGACAAATCGGACGGCCGTCACGCCATCACCCGGCACACTGACGACCTTCTCAAACACGCTCTGAGGAACGATCGTTCTCGCACGGCTTCCTGGAGGGTCTTCGCGCGCCCACATACGGACCGGCCGCGTTGTCCCCGGCTTCGCTGACTGAGACAACGCGGCTCCGTAATTTCTACAGAAAATTCTACGGATAACTTGCGATGAAGATGTCGAATTCCATGTGGGTGGCCTGCCTGCTTGCCGCCGGTGTCCTGGCGACTTCCGGATGCAGCAGGGCGGAGCCTTCTCCAGAAGCGAAGATCACCCCTGCCGTCACCAGCGAAGCCGATCTCAGCCTTCCGTTGGATGCCTACGACCTGGATGTCACTGCTCGGTCAGTCGTGCAGACTGCCCGCTACAAACTGATCAAGGACTGCCTGATTTCGTTTGGGTTGCCCTTCAAGCCACATGACACCCGGCCGGTGACCTACCCCAGGAATGCAACGTACCTGGGCTGGCTGGGTGCTAAGCAGGTGCAGCAGTACGGCTACAGCGGGCCGCCAGGACAGAAACGAGAGGAAGCGGCCGCGGTCACCGGAATTCGCGGCTATGTGATTCCCAAACGCCAGGACGCGGTTCATGTGGGGACGATCCGACGGTATCACGGTAAAGCTGTGCCGGAGGGAGGCTGTGACGGTCTGGCTCAGCGGACACTCAATGGAAATGCACCCGGGCCGGACGGGAAGGTCCCTGCCAAACCCGGCATCTATAAGAACCTTTATGTGTTCATGGACAACGCGTCCGATCTCGCTTATCGAGACTCGCGCATGAAATCCATCGACGAGAGGTGGAGTCGATGCATGCATGCGGCGGGATTCAGCTACCCTGCTCCAGGATACGCAGAATCAGATAGCCGCTGGTCAAGTCGCGGCGGAGAAGAGGCAACGTGGACCCCGCCCACCGCGGCGGAATTACGGGTCGCACGTGCCGACGAAAGATGCCGGTTGCAGGTTGACTACAGCGGAGCCAGGCGGGCCATCTACAGGGACGCGCAGCAGAAGATCATCGATGCGAACAGGCCGGCACTGGACAGATTGAGGACCCTGCTTGAAACGCGGTACGCGAATGCGGTCAACGTGATGAAGTGATCTCGGCCTCGATGGCTCAGGTTCGGGCCGTGCTGGTTGATGGGGTTCGGCTTGGAGGACGGTTCCTCCTGATCGCCCTGTTCGTTCGTCTCGGCATCGAGATTCTCCGCGGCCGATCCTGATCACTCTGTCGCTGCGGCCTCACCGGGACGCTCGGTCGCTTCGGTTGGCTGCGCGGTCTTCTCCTGCTGAGCCCCGGGGTTGCGCAGCCAGATGGCGCCGAGGGGCGGGACGCGGAGCCGTGCGGAGAAGGGCAGGCCGTGGCGCGGGATGTCGGTGGCTTCGACCGAGCCGAGGTTGCCCACCCCGCTTCCGGCGTACTCGTACCCGTCGGTGTTGAGGACCTCCTCCCAGGTGCCGCCGAAGGGCAGGCCGAGGTGGTAGTCCTCATGGGGACCACCGGAGAAGTTGGCGACGCAGGCCAGGACCGAGCCGTCCGAGCCGGAGCGCAGGAAGGAGAACACGTTCCCCGGCGCGTCGTCGGCGTCGATCCAGCGGAAGCCGTCCGGCGTGAAGTCCTGCGAATAAAGGGCGGGCGTGTCGCGATATATCCAGTTGAGGTCGCGAACCAGCCGCTGCACGCCCTGGTGGAAGTCGAAGTCCAGCACCCACCAGTCGAGGCCCTTCGCCTCCGACCACTCGGAGCCCTGGCCGAACTCGCCGCCCATGAAGAGAAGCTGCTTGCCCGGGTGCGCCCACATGAATGCGTACAGCGCCCGCAAACCCGCGAAGCGCTGCCACTCGTCGCCGGGCATCTTCGCCAGGAGCGACCCCTTCAGATGCACGACCTCGTCATGCGAGAGCGGCAGCACGAAGTTCTCCGAGTAGGCGTACATCAGGGAGAACGTCATCTGATGGTGGTGGTACTGCCGGAAGATCGGCTCGTGGGCCAGGTAGTTGAGCGTGTCGTGCATCCAGCCCATGTTCCACTTGAAGCCGAAGCCGAGCCCGCCGAGGTGCACGGGCCGGGACACGCCGGGCCACGCGGTCGACTCCTCCGCGATCGTCACGATTCCGGGGGCCTCGCGGTAGCTGACCGAGTTCATCTCCTTGAGGAACTCGATCGCGTCCAGATTCTCCCTGCCGCCGTAGACGTTGGGCGTCCACTCGCCCTCGCGCCGGGAGTAGTCGAGGTAGAGCATCGAGGCCACGGCGTCCACCCGCAGCCCGTCGATGTGGAACTCCCTGAGCCAGTAGACGGCGTTGGCGACCAGGAAGTTGCGGACCTCCCGGCGGCCGAAGTCGAAGACGTAGGTGCCCCAGTCCGGGTGCTCCCCGCGGGCCGGGTCCGCGTGCTCGTAGAGCGGCGTGCCGTCGAAGCGGGCGAGAGCCCACTCGTCCATGGGGAAGTGCGCCGGGACCCAGTCGACGATCACGCCGATGCCCGCCTGGTGCAGCTCGTCGACCAGGTGACGGAAGTCGTCCGGCGACCCGAACCGCGAGGTCGGGGCGTAGTAGGACGTCACCTGGTAGCCCCACGACCCGCCGAACGGGTGCTCCGCCACCGGGAGGAACTCCACGTGCGTGAAGCCCATGTCCTTGACGTAGGCCACCAGTTCGGAGGCGAGCTCCCGGTAGGACAGGCCACGCCGCCAGGAGCCGAGATGCACCTCGTAGGTGCTCATCGGCTCGGCGAGGGCGTCGCGGGCGGGCCGGGCCGCCATCCACTCGTCGTCCCGCCAGTCATAGTCCGACCGCTCCACGATGGAGGCGGTCGCCGGAGGCACCTCGGTGCGACGCGCCATCGGGTCGGCCTTCTCCCGCCACACGCCGTCCATGCCGAGGATCTGGAACTTGTACCGGGCGCCCGGCCCGATGTCCGGGATGAACAGCTCCCACACGCCGGACCGGCCGAGCGAGCGCATCGGGTGCGCCCCGCCGTTCCAGTGGTTGAAGTCGCCGATCACCCGCACTCCCTGGGCGTTCGGCGCCCACACGGCGAACGCGGTGCCGTCGGTGTCCTCGTGGCGGAGCGCCCGCGCGCCGAGCACCTCCCACAGCCGCTCGTGCCGCCCCTCGCCGATCAGGTGCAGGTCGATCTCACCAAGCGTCGGCCAGTGCCGGTACGGGTCTCCCGTCTCGTACGGCTCGGCCCCCGGGTAGGTGATCCGCAGCCGGTAGTCGGGGATCTTGTCGATTCCGGGGAGGGTCACCTCGAACACTCCGAAGGCGACATGGGCCAACTCGTGCGCCTCGCCGTCGACCAGAGCCTCGATCTTCTCGGCGAAGGGCCGCAGCGTCCTGATCGTCACGCCGTCGGGGCCCGGATGGGCGCCGAGTATCGAGTGCGGGTCGTGGTGCGCGCCGCCTGCCAGCCGGTCCAAATCCATGTGCCTTACCCTGCCTTCAAAATGCTTCAGAACCGTCCGACATGCTGACAAATCCGCATAGCTGACGCCTCAGCTGAACGCCGAGAGCGGGATGGGGAGCCACGAGGGGCGGTTGCGCGCCTCATAGACGACCTCGTAGACCGCCTTGCTCAGCTCCAGTGCCCGGAGGAGGACCGCGTCGCGGCCGCGGACCCGGCCGCCGCCCTCCGAGTATCCCGCGAGGAAGGCGGCCCGGTTGTGCGCGGCCCATTCCTGTGCCCGTTTCTCCAGCGACGGCTCATGCGACTCGGCGCGCGGATGGCCGGCCAGGAGGTGCCGCGCAGCGTAGTCGAACGACCGCAGCATCCCCGCGACGTCCCGCAACGGCGAGTCCAGCGCCCGCCGCTCGGTGAGCGGCTGGCCGGGCTCGCCCTCGAAGTCGAGCACGACCCAGTCGGCGTGGGTCCGCATCACCTGCCCGAGGTGGTAATCCCCGTGGACCCGCTGGACGGGCACCTCGTGGTCGAGGTCCGCCATGCGGTCGAACGCCTCGGCCGCCACGTGCGCGTGACCGGCCAGCGCCGGCACCTCGGCCACCGCCCTGTCCAGCCGGCGGCGGAACCGCTCGGTCATCCGCTTGATCTCCGGCGGCTCGATTACCCCGGTCGGGAAGGCTTCGGCCAGCTCGCCGTGGACCTGGGCGGTGGCCGTGCCGAGCCGGAACGCCTCCGCCGAGAAGTCGCCGCCCGCGTCCTCCGCGGCGAGGCCGGGCGGGGATGCGTACAGGTCCCGCACGCTGGTGAGGGCCATCGTCCAGCCCTCGCCCGCGTTCTTCAGGTACTCCTGCATGATGGCCAGCGTGGTCGGCTCGCCGTCCAGCTCGGTCTCGATCCAGCCGTACGGCTTGGCGATGTGAGTGGAGCCGGCCGCCGCCAGCGCGGTGACCACCTCCAGCTCCGGATTGGTTCCGGGGCTGAGCTGGCGGAACAGCTTCATGATGTATCGGTCGCCGAAGACGAGCGACGTGTTCGACTGCTCGGCGGTCAGCACGAGGCTGCGCTGAGAGGTGTCGATGGCGGCGCCGGGCGCGTGGTGGAACCCGAGATCGTGTGCGCGCAGCCCGGAATCCATGCCGGTGAGGAACCGGGACGTCAGCGACGCGTCGTGGGCGGCGTCGTACGCCTGCCGCTCGCGGCCGTCCCAGTCACAGGAGCCGATGAGGACGTGCTTCAGCCGGTCCGGCAGGTCCGTCCGCAGGCCGACCGGGATCTGGTAGCGCGTCCTGCGCTCGCCCTGCCGTACGGACACGATGAGGTGGACCAGCCGCGGGTCGCCCGTGTCTGGGCCGCCCGTGTTCGGGCCGCCTGTGTTCACGCCGCCCATATCGAGTTCGGTCAGGGATTCGACGGACAGGTCATCGATCGCACGCCCCTTGCCGGCGAACCACCGCTGTCCGGTGATCCAGCCGGCGAGAAGCTCCTGAAGTGAAGTCGTCACTCCTCCTTCGTGCCGACCGCCCTCGGGGGTACGGGCAGTGTGAACCAATAGAACCCATGCCCCGGAAGCGTCAAAAGATACGGAAGCTCGCCGATTGGGGGGAAAGGAACTCCGCCCATGCACTCGACGGGCATCGATCCCTCGAATCTGCGCAGGTCGAGCTCGACAGGTTGGGGGAAGCGCGACAGGTTGTTGACGCACAGCACCCGGTCGTCGCCGAGCTCGCGGACGAACGCGAGGACGCTCGGGTTGGAGGAGTTCAGCTCGGTGAAGTCGCCCAGGCCGAACACCGGGTGGCGCTTGCGGATCTCGATCATCCGCTTCGTGAAGTGCAGGAGGGAGCTGGCGCTCTTCTGCTGGGCCTCGACGTTGATCGCCTGGTAGCCGTAGATCGGGTCCATGATCACCGGCAGGTAGAGGCGGCCGGGGTCGCAGTCGGAGAAGCCCGCGTTGCGGTCGGGCGTCCACTGCATCGGCGTGCGGACGCCGTCGCGGTCACCGAGCCAGATGTTGTCGCCCATGCCGATCTCGTCGCCGTAGTACAGCACGGGCGAGCCCGGCAGGCTCATCAGCAGGGCGGTGAACAGCTCGATCTGGTTGCGGTCGTTGTCGAGGAGCGGCGCGAGGCGGCGGCGGATGCCGACGTTGGCCCGCATCCTCGGGTCCTTGGCGTACTCCGAGTACATGTAGTCGCGCTCTTCGTCGGTGACCATCTCGAGCGTGAGCTCGTCGTGGTTCCTGAGGAAGATGCCCCACTGGCAGTTCTCGGGGATCTTGGGCGTCTGGGCGAGGATCTCCGAGATCGGGTAGCGGGACTCCCGCCGGACCGCCATGAAGATGCGCGGCATGAGGGGGAAGTGAAACGCCATGTGGCATTCGTCACCGCCGGTGACCGGGTCGCCGAAATACTCCACCACGTCGGCCGGCCACTGATTGGCCTCTGCCAGCAGCACGCGGTCGGGGTAGAGGCGGTCCACCTCCGCCCGGACCCGCTTCAGGTACGCGTGGGTCTCGGGGAGGTTCTCGCAGTTGGTCCCGTCCTGCTCGAACAGGTAGGGGATGGCGTCCATCCGGAAGCCGTCGATGCCGAGGTCGAGCCAGAAGCGCAGGACCTCCAGCATCGCGTCCTGCACGGCCGGGTTCTCGTAGTTGAGGTCCGGCTGGTGGTGGAAGAAGCGGTGCCAGTAGTACTGCCCCCGGACCGGGTCGTGGGTCCAGTTGGACGACTCGGTGTCGATGAAGATGATCCGGGCGTCCTGGTACTTCTCCTCGGTGTCGCTCCACACGTAGAAGTCGCCGAACGGCCCGTCGGGGTCGTTGCGGGAGGCCTGGAACCAGGGGTGCTGGTCGCTCGTGTGGTTCATGACGAGGTCGGCGATCACGCGGATGCCGCGCTTGTGCGCCTCGTCGACGAGCCTGATGAAGTCACCCAGATCACCGAAGTCCGGGAGGATCTTCATGAAGTCCGCGATGTCGTAGCCGCCGTCGCGGAGCGGGGATTCGTACAGCGGCAGCAGCCAGAGGCAGTCGACGCCGAGCCACTGGATGTAGTCGAGCTTGTCGATGAGGCCGCGGATGTCGCCGGTGCCGTCCCCGTTCGAGTCGGCGAAGCCGCGGATAAGCACCTCGTAGAAAACAGCCCGTTTGTACCAGTACTGGTCCCGCGGCTTCTCGTGCGTGAAGGTATTCGGGATGGGCTGGTTCGCGCTGGGCTGAGGTGTGGGCTGAGGTGTCGAGCTCACCTTTTGACTCCCCGGTTGTGCAGGGCTGCGCTCACGGGCGGTGCGCTGACCCGTGGCGGAGCGTGAAGATATGTGCGGGATTGACATGCGGGTCGAGACGCACGTAGTTGGCCTGCCGCCAACGGTACGACTCGCCCGACAGTTCGTCGTCCACGACGAACTCGGCTTGCCAGTCGAGACCGAGAGCGGGCATGTCCAGCCGGACAGTCGCCTCGCGGGTGTTATGCGGATCCAGATTGACGACGGCCAGAACAACATCGCCTAGGCCGTGCCGTCGTGTGGCCGTGTCGTAGGCGCCGGGCAGTCGCTTTGAGAAGCAGATCAGGTCCGGCTGGTCGACGCTATGGAACCGTAGGTTACGCAATTCCTGGAGCGCCGGGTGGGCTCTTCTCAACAAATTGAGGCGCGTGATGAAGGGCGCGAGGCTCCGGCCCTCACGCTCGGCCGCCGCCCAGTCACGCGGCCTGTACTGATATTTCTCGCTATCGAGGTACTCCTCGCTGCCGGGCCGGACGGCCACGTTCTCCGCCAGCTCGTATCCCGCGTAGACGCCCCAGCTCGGCGCCATCAGCGCGGCGAGGACCGCTCTGATCTTGAACGCCGGAACGCCTCCATGTTGAAGGTACTCGTGGAGGATGTCGGGGGTGTTAACGAACAGGTTCGGGCGCAGGAAGTGCGACGTCTCGTGGGACAGCTCCGCCAGGTAGTCCTCCACCTCGGGCTTGGAGTTCTTCCAGGTGAAGTAGGTGTACGACTGATGGAACCCGACCTTCGCGAGGGTTCGCATCATCGCCGGGCGGGTGAACGCCTCGGACAGGAACAGCACGTCGGGGTCGGTGGCGTTGATGTCCGCGAGCAGCCGCTCCCAGAAGCTCACCGGCTTGGTGTGCGGGTTGTCCACCCGGAAGATCCGCACGCCGTGGTCCATCCACAGCCGGACCACCCGCTTCACCTCGGCGTAGATCCCCTCCGGGTCCTTGTCGAAGTTCAGTGGGTAGATGTCCTGATACTTCTTCGGAGGGTTCTCGGCGTACGCGATGGTCCCGTCGGCCCTGATGTTGAACCACTCCGGGTGCTCCTTGACCCACGGGTGGTCGGGGGAGCACTGGAGGGCGAGGTCGAGGGCGATCTCCATGCCGAGCTCCCTCGCCCGGGTCACGAAGTCGTCGAAGTCCTCGAACGTGCCGAGGTCGGGATGGATCGCGTCATGCCCGCCGTCCTCCGAGCCGATCGCCCACGGCGATCCCGGGTCGTACGGCTCGGGGGTGAGGGTGTTGTTGCGCCCCTTGCGGAACTGCGTGCCGATCGGGTGGATCGGAGGCAGGTAGACGACGTCGAACCCCATCTGCGCGACGGCCGGCAGCCGCTTCGCCGCAGTCCGGAAATTTCCGGACTTGGGGGCTACGCCGGTATCCGATGCGACGCTGCGCGTCGCGGCTCGGTCGCTGATAACCGGCGGCTTCCCTCGTCGCTCGTCCGCTCGTTCCTCGCTCCCTTGCTCCTCAGTCCAGCCACCGGCGCTCCCTCGCGGCTCGACCTCGGCGCCCTCGGAGCGCGGGAAGAACTCGTACCACGACCCGAACAGCGCCCGCCGCCGGTCCACCCGGATCCGGTTCCTGCCGGACCGCGTGACCAGGTCGCGCAGCGGATGCGCGGCGATCAGGGCGGCCGTCTCCGGGAGCTGCGTCACCGCGAAGCGGGCGCGCGGGTCCACGTCGTCGTCGCGCAGCTTCGCCGCGACCGCCTGCAGCGCGCTCCGATGCCCGCACGCCGGACCGCCGTTCGCGCTCCGGCAGTCCGCGGCCCGTACGGCTCTCGCCGCCCGATCGAACAGCCGGGCGCCCTCCTCGCACATGAGGTCGGCGTCCATGCCGCGCGGGATCTTGATTCCCGCGTCGTGCAGCCACGTGGCGATGGGGTCGCTCCACGCCTCCACGCGGAAGTGCCACAGCCCCTCGTCGGGCAGGTGCACCTCCACGCTCCACCGGTCGGTGCCCGGCGCGACCTCGCGCATGGGCATCAGCCGCCCCGGCGTCCCGCTCGGGTCGATCAGCACGACCCCGGCGGCCACCGCGTCGTGTCCCTCCCGGAACACGATGGCGCTGATCTCGAAGGTCTCACCGGCCGCGGCCTTCGCGGGCAGCCGCCCGCACTCGACGACGGGGTGGATGTCCTGGATTGGGATTCTTCCGATCATCGTCACTCAAGTTAGCGACGGCACGCCCGGTGCCGCCGGATTTCGGCGCAGGATTGATCTTCTTTGTCGGGCGATCTCACGGGAGACCACCGTCTTGGTGGATCTAATGCCCACTTCCCCGATGGGTGCTTCCTTCACGTGGCTTCGCGGGCAGTTTCGGACAACTTCAGGGTGATACGGGTGATCTGTGCTGATTATGCTGATCTTGCTGGTACCCCCGTTGCGCCGGTTTCGGGCAGCACAAGGAGAGACCCATTGGGGGGCCGGCTCGTCGCTCTTACAGGGGTTGCCCTAATAGTCCCCTCTTACCCGTGCGGATGAAAGACCGCGCGCCGTGTTTGGTTCGTCGCTCCCAGGAGAACGATCATTGGCGAAGGCAAGCCGTACGATCTCGCTTGGCATCACCAGCACGAGTGTAGTTTGGTGAGGTTTGAGCCGGTTTGTAAGTGGTGAGAGCGCTATGCAGAAAAGCCCAGGGCACTGTCGCGCCGGCGGACATCCTTGGGCGGACAAGAGTGTTCCGGTCGCGCGTCGTGGCGCTGAGTAACTAGGGTCTGGCCCCGTGAGAGCAATCCGCAGGTTCACCGTACGCACCGTTCTTCCCGCCCCACTCGCGGCACTTGGCGAGCTGGTCCAGAACCTCCGCTGGTCGTGGCACCCGGAGACCATGGACCTGTTCGCCGAGGTGGATCCCGAGGTATGGGAGCGGGTGGATCACGACCCCGTCGCGCTGCTCGGCGCCGTCGAGGCCGACCGGCTGCGCGAGCTGGCCCAGGACCGGCGTTTCCTCCGCAGGCTGGCGGACGCGGCCGACGACCTCCGCGAGTACATGACCGCCCCTCGGTGGTACCAGTCCCTCGACGGCGCGCCGGCGGCCATCGGTTACTTCTCGCCCGAGTACGGCATCGCCGCCGCCCTGCCGCAGTATTCGGGCGGCCTCGGCATCCTGGCCGGCGACCACCTGAAGGCGGCCAGCGACCTCGGCGTGCCCATCCTCGGCGTCGGCCTGCTGTACCGGCACGGCTATTTCTCGCAGTCGCTGTCGGCCGAGGGGTGGCAGCTGGAGCACTACCCGTCACTCGACCCCGGCGGCCTGCCGCTCACGCTGCTCCGGGAGGAGGACGGCTCTCCGGCCCGCATCAGGATCGGCCTGCCGGGCGCCCGCACGCTGCACGCCCAGATCTGGGTGGCCCAGGTCGGCCGGGTGCCGCTGCTGCTGCTCGACTCCGACGTGGCGGAGAACGACGCGGCGGCCAGGGACGTGACCGACCGGCTCTACGGCGGCGGGGGCGACCACCGGCTCATGCAGGAGCTGCTGCTCGGCGTGGGCGGCGTCCGCGCCCTCCGGGCGTACTGCCGCGTCACCGGCCACCCCGAGCCGGAGGTGTTCCACACCAACGAGGGCCACGCCGGCTTCCTCGGCCTGGAGCGCATCCGTGAGCTGACCGAGGCGCGCCTGTCCTTCGAGGAGGCCCTCGAAGCCGTCCGCGCCGGCACCGTCTTCACCACGCACACGCCCGTCCCGGCCGGGATCGACCGGTTCCCGGCGGAGATGATCGCGCGGCAGTTCGGCGGGGACAACGCCTGGCCGACCGTGGGGGTCGAGCGGATCCTGGAGCTGGGCGCCGAGCCCGACGCAGTGGACGCCGACAAGGCGGTCTTCAACATGGCCGTCATGGGCATGCGGCTCGCCCAGCGGGTGAACGGCGTGTCCGAGCTGCACGGCCACGTCAGCCGGGAGATGTTCCAGGGGCTGTGGCCGGGGTTCGACGTGGACGAGGTGCCGATCGGGTCGATCACCAACGGCGTCCACGCGCCCAGTTGGGTGGGCCGCGAGGTCATGGAGCTCGCCGGCAAGGAGCTGCCCGCGCTGATCGACAAGACCCAGGGCTGGGAGGGCGTGCAGAAGCTTTCCGAGGCCGACATCTGGGCCATCCGCGGCAGGCTGCGGGCCCGCCTGGTGACGGAGGCGCGCAAGCGGATCAAGCGGTCCTGGCGGGAGCGCGGCGCCACGGAGGCGGAGCTGGGCTGGGCCGACGAGGCGCTCGACCCGGACGCGCTGACCATCGGGTTCGCCCGCCGGGTGCCCTCCTACAAGCGGCTCACGCTGATGCTCGCCGACCCGGGGCGGCTCAAGAAGCTGCTCCTCGACCCGGACAAGCCGGTCCAGATCGTCATCGCCGGAAAGGCCCACCCGGCCGACGAGGGCGGCAAGAAGCTCATCCAGCAGATCGTGCGGTTCGCCGACCAGGAGGACGTGCGGCACCGCATCGTCTTCCTCCCCGACTACGACATGGCCCTCGGCCAGCTCCTGGTGACCGGCTCCGACGTGTGGATGAACAACCCGCTGCGCCCGCTGGAGGCCTGCGGCACCTCGGGCATGAAGGCGGCGCTCAACGGCGGCCTCAACCTCTCCATCCGCGACGGGTGGTGGGACGAGTGGTACGACGGCAACAACGGGTGGGCGATCCCCAGCGCCGACGGTGTGGCCGATCCGGAGCGCCGGGACGAGCTGGAGGCGGCGGCCCTCTACGACCTGATCGAGCGCGAGGTCGCCGACCGCTTCTACGACCGGGCCGCCGACGGGCTGCCCCGGCGGTGGCTGGAGATGGTCAAGCACACGCTGAGCTCGCTCGGCCCCAAGGTGCTCGCCGGCCGCATGCTCCGCGACTACGTCGTGGACCTCTACACCCCCGCCGCCCGGTCCGCCGGCGCGCTCGCGGCCGACAACTTCGAGAACGCCCGGCAGTTCGCCGCCTGGAAGCTGCGGGCGAGCAAGGCGTGGCCCGGCGTCCGGGTCGAGCACGTCGAGGCCACCGGGATCGGGGACACCCCCGAGCTGGGGGCGCGCCTGGAGATCCGGGCGACGATCGCCCTGGGCGAGCTGTCTCCGGACGACCTCCAGGTCCAGGCGGCCTACGGCCGCGTGGGGGCGCACGACGAGTTGATCGCTCCCACCTACGCGACGCTGAAGGCCGACTCGGTCGACGACGACGGCCGGGGCTACTACACGGGCGTCCTGCCGCTGGACCGCACGGGAGCCTTCGGCTACACGGTCCGCGTGGTGCCGTTCCACCCGTTGATGGCCTCTCCGGCGGAGCTCGGGCTCATCGCCGTCCCGGAGGAGCCCGTCGGCATGACCAACGGCACGCTGCGATAGGACAGAACGGGTAAGACTCGCGTCGCGGCCCGGGGATCCGGGCCGCGTCCCGCCTGGGAATCCGGCACGCGTGTCCGGCATGCGCGTTCTGGACATGGGGAGAGAGGACACCCGGACCGCCGACACTTTGGGGGAGTGATCAAATGGGGAGCGCGTGGACCTTCCAGGGCCAGCCGGCCGCTTTGGGGGCCACCACGGTGACGCTGATCGAGGGCAACTCGTTCTGTGTCTCCGCGTGGAACGGCGACATCACTCCCGGCGGCCCGCAGGGCGTCTACCACGCCGACACCCGGCTGCTGTCGCGATGGGAGCTCAAGGTCGACGACGTGCCCGTCGAGCCGCTCCAGGTGCTGGGGGCCGAGCCGTACCACGCCGTGTTCCTCGGCCGGACGCGGCCGAGGCCGGGGCGCGCGGAGAGCACCCTGATGGTGGTGCGCGACCGCTATGTGGGCGGTGGTGTCCGCGAGGACGTGACGCTGCGCAACCTCTCGAACGAGCCCGCCGGCTGCGTGGTGGACGTCCATCTCGCGTCCGACGTGGCCGACCTCTTCGAGGTGAAGACGGACCGGGTCACCCACGTCCCTGATGTGGACATGGTCCCGACGGGGAGCAGCCTGCGGATCTTCTCCCCGAGCCGGTCGCGCGGTGTGACGATCACGGCGAGGGAATCCTTCGCCGTGCCCGGCCTGCTGTCCTTCCGGGTGGTTGTGCCCGCGCGGGGCGAATGGAAGACCACCGTCCAGGTGAACCCGATCATCGACGGGGAGGAGTCGCAGGCCTGGTTCTCGGAGCTCCATCCTGTCGACCACGCCGAGCCGGCGGTGCGCCTGGCCGACTGGCACCGGCAGATCCCCGGCGTGATCACCACGCACGCCGGGCTCGCCAAGGCGCTCAGGCGGTCGAGGGAGGACCTGGGGTCGCTGAGGCTGTTCGAGCCGGGCCGTCCCGACGAGCCGCCGACGATCGCCGCCGGCGCGCCGTGGTTCATGACGCTGTTCGGCCGCGACTCGCTGCTGACCTCGTGGATGGCCCTGCCGCTCGACCAGTCGCTGGCTCTGGGCACGCTGCGCCGCCTGGCGAGGCTCCAGGGGACCACGGAGGATCCGCTCACCGAGGAGGAGCCCGGGAAGATCCTCCACGAGCTGCGGTTCGGCGTGCCGACCCGCGCCTCGCTCCACGGCGGCGCCTGCTACTACGGCTCGGTCGACGCCACCCCGCTCTACGTCATGCTGCTCGGCGAGCTGCGCCGCTGGGGCATCCACCGCGAGGCCGTGGAGGGGCTGCTCCCGGCGGCCGACGCGGCGCTGTCCTGGATCGAGAACTACGGCATGCGCCGGGGGCCCTGCGAGGGCCTGCTGTGGTACCGCCGCATGACCGACCAGGGCCTGGTCAACCAGGGCTGGAAGGACTCCTTCGACGGGATCACCTTCGCGGACGGGACCCTGGCCCGCGCGCCGATCGCCGTGGCCGAGGCGCAGGGCTACGTCTACGCCGCCTACATCGCCCGCGGGCACTTCGCCCACGAGATGGGCGACCACGAGGCCGAGCGCAAGTGCGCCGAGCGGGCCCGCCTCATCCGCGAGACGTTCAACGAGCGCTTCTGGCTGCCCGACCGGGGCTACTACGCCATCGGTCTCGACGGCGACGGCAGGCCGATCGACAGCCTGGCGTCCAACATGGGCCACTGCCTGTGGACCGGCATCGTGGACGAGGACAAGGCGGAGTCCGTCGCCCACCATCTGCTGTCCGACGAGATGTTCACCGGTTTCGGCGTCCGCACCCTCGGGTCGGACATGGGTGCCTACAACCCGATGAGCTACCACAACGGGTCGGTCTGGCCGCACGACAACGCTCTGATCGTGGCCGGGCTGATCCGTTACGGCTTCGTCGCGGAGGCCCAGCGGGTCTCCATGGGCCTGCTGGACGCCGCCGAGGCGTTCGGCGGGCGCTTACCGGAGCTGTTCTGCGGCTTCGGCAGGAAGGAGTTTCCCGTGCCGGTGCCGTACCCCACGTCCTGCTCGCCGCAGGCGTGGGCGGCGGCCGCCCCGATCCAGGTGATGCGCTCACTGCTGCGGTTCGATCCATGGATCCCGTACGGCCAGGCATGGGTGGCGCCGGCACTACCCAAAGAAATCGGCGACCTGCGGATCACCGGACTGCCGCTGGCCGGCGCCCGGGTCGATCTTCTGGTCCGGGAGAACGGCGAGACGACGATCAGCGGGGCGCCCGAGGGCATCGAGGTGCACTACGAGCCCCGCCCGCCGGTCAGCATGCTCATAGGACATCGCGGGTAGCCGGGGGACACACGATCTGGAGGTCCCGATGGATGCGACAGACGATAAAAGCGGCTCATGCGACGCGCTGCACATCGCGATGGTGGCACCCCCCTGGTACGACATCCCGCCGCGAGGGTACGGCGGCATCGAGTCGATGACGGCCGACCTGGTCCGCGGCCTGACCCGGCGAGGTCATCGAGTGACATTGATCGGCGCGGGCGACGGCGTCGATCTGCGCACGTACGAGCAGCCGCCCTCCGAGCGCATCGGGGACCCGATCCCCGAGGTGGCGCACGCGGCCAAGGCCGACAGGTTCCTGGAGGGCCTCCGGGCCGACGTCATCCATGATCACTCCCTGGCCGGGCCTCTCGGGGCCCGTGGCAGGTCCGCGCCGACGGTGGTCACCTGTCACGGCCCGGTCACCGGTGAGATGGGGGAGTTCTACCAGGCGCTGAGCGCGACCGTCGCGCTGGTCGCCGTCTCCTGGGCGCAGCGGGCCCACGCCCCCGGCCTGAACTGGGCCGGTCGCGTGCACAACGCGGTGGCCGTGGACACCTTCCCGTTCGTGGACCGCAAGGAGGACTGGGTTCTCTGGCTGGGCCGGTTCAACCCGGACAAGGGCGCCCATCTGGCGATCGAGGCCGCACGGGCGGCGGGCCGCCGCATCCTCCTGGCCGGCAAGCAGAGCGAGGACGTGGAGCGGGCCTACTTCGAGAACGAGGTCGAGCCGCTGCTCGGCCCAGGAGCGGAATACGTCGGTGAGGCCGACGCCGATCTCAAGCGCGAGCTGCTCTCCAGGGCCCGCTGCCTGGTGTTCCCCCTCCAGTGGGAGGAACCCTTCGGCATGATCATGATCGAGGCCATGGCCTGCGGCACGCCGGTCGTCGCGTTGAAGAGGGGATCCGTGCCCGAGCTGGTCGCGGACGGCGTGACCGGCTTCGTCCGCGACGAGCCGCCGGAGCTGCCGTCCGCCATCGAGGCCGCCGGTGAGCTCGACCCCGCCGCCGCGCGTGCCCACGTGGCCCGCCATTTCGACGTCTCGGTGATGGTCGAGGGATACGAGCGCGTCTACCGCAAGGTGATCTCGTCGGAGGAGGTCCGAAAACCCCGGCACCTGTTGCCGGTGGCCGCTGATCTATCGTGAGCCGGGCCAGTGTTACAGGACGGGCCGGTGGAAGGACGATGGTGTCATGAGTGAGTTCGTCAGCGTGGAGATCGCCGACCAGATCGCGACCATCCGGCTGGACCGGCCGAAGATGAACGCGCTCAACCGGCAGTTACAGGAGGAGATCGCCGAGGCCGCCCAGCTGGTCGACGGCGACCCCGGCGTCAACGCGGTGATCCTCTACGGTGGCGAGCGGGTGTTCGCGGCGGGGGCGGACATCAAGGAGATGGCCGTCATGTCCTACGCGGACATGTCCGTCCATTCGCGCGTTCTGCAGGACTGCTTCACCGCCGTGGCCCGGATCGGCAAGCCGGTCGTCGCCGCGATCACCGGGTACGCCCTCGGAGGCGGCTGTGAGCTCGCGCTGTGCGCCGACTTCCGGGTCGCGGGGGAGAGCGCCAAGCTCGGTCAGCCGGAGATCACCCTCGGCATCATTCCGGGCGCCGGGGGGACCCAGCGCCTGCCCAGGCTCGTCGGACCGGCCAGGGCCAAGGACCTGATCTTCACCGGCCGGCACGTCGACGCGGCCGAGGCCCTCGCCATGGGGCTGGTGGACCGGGTGGTTCCCGACAACGAGGTCTACACGGCCGCGTTGGAACTGGCCGCGACCTTCGCGGGCGGGCCGGCCGCCGCCGTCCGGGCCGCCAAGCTCGCGGTCGACCAGGGGCTGGAGGTCGATCTCGACACCGGGCTGGAGATCGAGCGGCTCCACTTCTCCGGCCTGTTCGCCACCGAGGACGCCAGGGAGGGCATGACCGCTTTCGCCGAGAAGCGCCGCGCGAGGTTTTCCGGCAAGTGAGTTCACCGGCCGCCAAAACCGCCGTGATCATGCAGGGTTTCCCGGGAAACCCGGCAACGTGGGATTCCACGGATCGTGATCATGCACCGATTCCGCCGCACGCGGCTTGACCAGGGTCGACACTATTCGTGATCATGCAGCCCGGCGTGCGCTACCCCGGTATGTCTCCGGCGGTGCCTGCTGGCCTGGGTCAAACCCGCACGCCGGCCGGAGAGCCCGAGCCCTGAAGCGGCCAAGGTCAGCCCGGCGATCACCGGCGAGCCGATCGCTCGGGTGAAGCGTCTCGGCTGCTGACACGCGCTCCGGGGTCTCCGATGGTCCGAAACCTGGAGACACGCCGCGGACGTTCCCGCCGGACGCCGTCGCCCGATCCGTGCGAGGGCGGCTGGAATTGCGGCTATCGTGGCGATCCATGATGCGGTTGGTCATGCGGGCACTGGCTCCCTCACGCCTTCGCCGGGCCGTACGGTCCCGGACGGACGCGCGGTATGTCACCAAGACCGACCACCGGCAGGACATCAAGGACACCCTGTGGGAGATCCAGATGCTCCGCCGGGAGGTCGTGGCGCTGCGCGGCGAGGTGGACCGGCTGTGGCAGGCGGTGCAGACCGGGTCGGGCCGGCCGTCTTCCGCCGTCAAGGGCGGCTCCGACCCCCGGGCCGCGGAGGCTCACCGGCTGGCGACCGAGACCGCCGAGGCGCTCGACACGGTGCTCCGGAACGAGGTGCGGATCTGGCAGGCCATCGACGGCCTGTCGGCCCGGCTGCCCGGCGACGGGCACATTGAGCGGGCCCCCGGCGAGGCGCGCATAGGGCAGGTCCCCGCTGCCGGGCCCGTGGGGTAGGCCGCCATGCGCGTGGACTGGACCTCTGACGCCGGCGTCTGGCGGCTGACCTTCCTTCTCGACCCCGAGGACGAGACCACCGGAACCTGCGCCGACGGGCAGCGTCTAGAACTGCGCACCAACACCTGTCACGTACGGCTCCCGCGCACGCGAGAGCCGTACGCGCATCCGGACCTGCTGGCCGTGGCGGCGTGGACGGTGGCCGCCCCGTGGACCAGGCGGAGGGTGACCTTCGATAGGCCGATCTCCGCCGGTCTCGCCGAGGCGTTGCGCACCGGCTGGGGAGTGGACGCCGGGCCGGTCGGCGAGGGGCCGCGGGAGGGGACCCGCCTGGCGATCTCCTACAGTGGCGGCGCGGACTCGATGGCGGTGGCGGACGTCTTCCCGGACGCCCCGTTCGTGCACTTCGAGAGGGTGAGCCACCCCCGGGTGCCGAACCGCTGGACGCACTACCGCTCCGACGTGCTGGCGCGTCTCGCGCGGGAGACGGGCCGTGACGTGACGATCGTCCGCTCCGATCTGGAGTTCGTGCTCGACTTCCCCCGGCCGGGCTACCCCGAGCATCACGCCGTGGCCGCCGGGGCGCTTCTGCTCGCGGACGACATGGACCTGGGCGGCCTGGCGTTCGGCTACGAGCTCGGCTCGCGGTGGCTGGGTGGCGACCGATACCTCCTGCGGTTCACGCCCGACAACCCGATGTGGTCGGCCGAGGGACCGTGGGGCCGCCTGTTCGCCGCGGCCGGGCTGCCGGTCGTACTGCCCGTCGGCGGCGTCAGCGAGGCCGTCACGATGCGCATCGCGCTCGGTTCCGATCTGCGCGAGCAGGTGCGGTGGTGCCTGCGCGGGTCGGGGGACGGCCCGTGCGGGAAGTGCGGCAAGTGCCTGTACAAGGAGCTGATCCAGGCGGCCGTCGAGCGGCGCCCGCTCCGGACCTCCCTCACCGCCGGGAGCGGAGTCGCCCGCCGGTGGCAGGAGCCGCCGCCGTACGGTGGTCAGGAGATGATCGAATACGGCTGCGCGCACGTGCCGGGCATCGAGACCACGCCGTTCGCCAGGGCGGCGGAGCATCTGGGGGCCACCGAGGAGTCAACCCGCTGGCTGGAGCGCTGCTACCCTCCGGCGATCGGCGAGATCCCCGAGCGATGGCGGGGGCAGGTCGAGGCCTACATTTTGGACAACGTGGGCCTGATGACCTCGGACGACGCGCGCCGGGTGGAGACATGGGGGACAAGATGAAGATTTACCTCTCGGTGGACATGGAGGGCGTGACCGGCCTGACCGACCCCGAGGAGATGCACGCGGGCGGCCGGGGCTACGAGCGCGGCTGTGAGCTCATGACGGGGGACGCCAACGCGGTCGTCGAGGGCGCCTTCGACG
Source organism: Planotetraspora sp. A-T 1434 (assembly GCF_025420585.1). Taxonomy (GTDB): domain Bacteria; phylum Actinomycetota; class Actinomycetes; order Streptosporangiales; family Streptosporangiaceae; genus JAOEGB01. The sequence goes on from NZ_JAOEGB010000009.1 coordinate 157,977, forward strand.
GCGGGGCGGACGCCGTGCTGGTCAACGACGCGCACGGATCCACCAAGAACCTCAGGGTGGACCTGATCGACCCGAGGGCGACCCTGATCAGGGGTCCGGGCAAGCCGCACCGGATGGGCCAGGGGCTGTCGCGTGACTTCGCGGCGGCCTGCTTCGCCGGCTATCACGCCCGGGCGGGCGTACAGCACGGCGTGCTCAACCACACCTGGATGGGCAAGGAGATCCAGAACGTCTACCTGAACGGCGAGATCTGCGGCGAGACGCGGCTGGTGGCCGGGTTCGCCGGTTCGCTCGGCGTGCCGGTAGCGCTTGTCACTGGCGACGAGGCGGTCTGCGAGGAGGCGCGCGAGCTGCTCGGCGACGTCGAGACGGTCGCGGTCAAGAAGGGCATCGACCGGTTCGCCGCCGAGTTGCTGCCCCCGGTCGTCGCCCAGCGGAAGATCCGCGAGGCGGCCGCCCGGGCCATGGGCAGGCTCGCCGACTTCCGGCCCTACGAGGTCGCTCCGCCGTACACGCTGGGGGTGGAGTGGAACTCCACGGCCATCACGGCGGCGTGCGCGATAGTGCCGGGGGTCAAGCAGGTCGGGCCGAGGGACACGGAGTTCACCACGGACGACTACCACGAGATCATGGCGATCTTCGGGCTCTTCTCCATGATCGGTGGCCGGATCGCGTGCGACAGCGGGGTGTACGGCTGACGCGGTCCTTTTCCTGGCGGTTCACGTTTCGGGGGGAGAGCGGGAGGTGGTGCATGATCACAACGTTTGTCCGGGCTGGCCGGGGTGGCCGCGCGGGAAGGTGTGCATGATCACGGCGTGGGTTTGGGCTGGTCGGGGTGGCCGCGCGGGAAGGTGTGCATGATCACGCCGAGTGGCCCCACCCCCAATACCCCGGACAATACCCCGGACAACGCCCCCAGCACTCCCCGTAGCCATAACGGCGGCCACTCCCACAACATGACGCGGCGAGCGTTACTCGTGGGAGTGGGCGTGGCGGGGGGCGCCGGCGCGATGTACGCCGCCATGGGCGCCCTCGGGCTCGCCCCCGACCGGCAGCAGAAGGACTACGCGCCCCCACAGCGCTCCGACTTCGCCCTCCGGGGCAGGGGAGCGGCCAAGGTCGTGATCCTTGGTGCCGGGGTCGCCGGGCTGGCGGCGGCCTACGAGCTGGGCAAGGCGGGCTACGACTGCACGGTGCTGGAGGCGCGCGACCGGGTCGGCGGGCGGAGCCTCACCCTCCGGGGCGGCGACCGGCTCACCGAGCTCTCCGGGGAGACCCAGGAGGCGCGGTTCGGCGACGGCGTCTACTTCAACGCCGGCCCCGCCCGCATCGCCCAGTGGATGGTCACCCTCGACTACTGCCGCGAGCTGGGCGTCCCCATCGAGCTGTTCGTCAACGACAACCCCAGCGCGTACGTCTACAACGCCGGGATGAAGGCCCCCGTCCGCGCCCGCACGGCACGCGCCGACACCTACGGGTACATCAGCGAGCTCCTCGCGAAGGCCACCAACGACGGCGCGCTCGACAAGCGGCTCACCTCCGGCGACAAGGAGCTCCTGCTCGACCTGCTGTCGGATTTCGGGGACATCGGGCAGCGCTTCACCTACAGCGGATCCGAGCGCAGGGGCTTCCAGGCGAACCCCGGCGCGGACGCCCCCGTGCCGCTCGGCCCCCCGCCCGCCGTCTCCGAGGTGCTGCGGTACGGCCTGGGCCGCTCGGTGGCCTTCCCCCTCAGCTTCGAGCAGGCCATGCCGATGTTCCAGCCGGTGGGCGGGATGGACGCGATCGCGCGCAAGCTCGCCGACGCCGTGGGCCGCGACCGGATCAAGACCTCCGTCGAGGTCAAGAAGATCACCAATGTGCCCGGCGGCGTCGAGATCACGCACAGCGGCGGTTCGACGACGGCCGACTACTGCGTGGCCGCCCTGCCGCCCCACGTTCTGGCCCGGATCCCCGGCAACCTCGGCGCCCAGGTGACCGGCGCGCTGCGGACCCCCCAGCCGGTGTCAGCGGGCAAGATCGGGCTGGAGTACCGCCGGCGCTGGTGGGAGACCGACGACCGAATCTACGGCGGCATCACCGAGACCGACATGGACATCTCCCACATCTGGTACCCGTCGTACGGCTTCCACGGCCTGCGGGGGCTCGTCGTCGGCTACTACAACCTGGGGGCCGACGCCGACGCCTACGCCCGGCTGAGGCACGCCGAGCGGCAGAGCCGGGCGATCGACCGGGGCATGCGGATCCACGGCGGCAAGTACCGCACCGAGATGCTGTCCAGCGTGTCGATCGCGTGGCGGAACCAGCCCCACATCGAGGGGGCGTGGGTGGCCTGGCCCTCCTACGAGAGCGCGTTCCGCCTTCTCCAGGGGCCCGCCGGGCGTGTCTATTTCGCGGGCGACTGGCTCACCCATCTGATCGCCTGGCAGGCCGGGGCCCTGGAGTCCGCCCGTAAGGTGGTCACGCAACTGCACCAGCGCGTGTTGAAGGAGAGCTGAATGCCACTCGACATGCCACTCGACATGCCACTCGACTGGGTTCCGGCCGCCGACAGGCTCGACCTGCTCGCGGAGCCGGTGGCGAAGGCGGTGGCGTCCGCACAGGGCGCGAGAGCGGACGTCAGGGTCGCGGAGATCGACCCGGACCTGGCCGACACGGCCGCGTTCTGCGAGCGGTACGGCGTCGCCATGGAGGACTCGGCCAACTGCGTGATCGTCGCGGGGAAGCGGGGCGGCGAGACGCGGTACGCCGCCGTCATGGTGCTCGCCACCGACCGCGCCGACGTGAACGGGGTCATCCGGCGGCACCTCGACGCCCGGAAGGCGTCGTTCGCCCCGCAGGCCGACGCGGTCGAGATGACCGGAATGGAGTATGGCGGGATCACACCGATAGGGCTTCCCACGGAGTGGCCGGTCCTCGTTGATGAAAATGTGACCCGGCGGCCCTTCGTGGTCATCGGCAGCGGCGTTCGCCGCTCCAAGCTGGCACTTTCCGGTGAGGCGCTGGTGGCGGCGACGGGCGCGGAGGTCCTCGCCCTGACGATCTGACCGTCATTTGGGAAACCGTGTCCCGTTCCCTGACGTTGTGCTGAGCAGGAATGTGGCGCGATGGTTCACTCATGGGCGGTGTTTTAGTCGGTATGGTGCTTACGCCATGAATCAGGACGACCGACTGGGCCCGTACCGGCTGCTACGGCGGCTCGGTGAGGGCGGCATGGGCGTGGTTCACCTCGCCCTCGACCCGCACGGCAGGCAGGTGGCCGTCAAGGTCCTGCGCTCCGAAGTCACGGGGGACGACGTCGCGCGCAGGAGGCTCTCGCGCGAGGTCGAGACCATGCGCAGGGTCCGCAGCCCGCACATCGCCGAGGTCGTCGACGCCGACGTCACGGGCCAGCGGCCCTACATCGTGACGCGCTACGTCCCCGGCCGGCCGCTCGACGAGATCATCAAGCAGGACGGGCCGTTCTCCGTGGACGCCCTGCTCAAGGTGGCGAACGGCGTGGCGCAGGCGCTGGCCGCGGTGCACGCCGCCGGCGTCATCCACCGCGACCTGAAGCCCGGCAACGTGCTCATGCTCGACGGCCAGCCCGTGCTGATCGACTTCGGCATCGCCCAGGCCGTGGACGCCACCCGCCTCACCCAGACCGGCATGTTCATCGGCACGCCCGGTTATCTGGCGCCCGAGATCATCGAAGGTCACGAGGCCGGGCCCGAGGTCGACGTGCACGCCTGGGCCGGGACGCTGCTGTTCGCCGCGACCGGGCAGCCGCCGTTCGGCAAGGGCACGCTGGAGATGATCTTCTTCGCCATCACCTCCGGCAAGGCCAACGTGGACGCCGCGCCCGCGCTGCTGCAGCCGGTGCTGCGGGCCGCCTTCCACCGGGACCCCGCGAGGCGCCCGACGGCGGGCGAGCTGGTCCAGCGGATCGGCGAGCTGATGCCGCAGGGCCGCAGGCCCCGCGTCCCCGACGAGATCACCACCGTGCCCAACGTCGACGAGACGACGGGCCAGCCGGTGGTCCCCGATGTCGGACCCTTCGGTCCCCGGTCCTCAGGGTCTTCTCCGCTCCCCGCGTACGGCGGCGCGCCGCAAGGGGCCGCCACCACACCGCCTGTCCTGCCGATGACCACCCCGCCCGTCGCTCCCGTGGCTCCGCCGCCGCTCGTGCAGTCACCTCCCGGCGAGGAGTTCGTCTCCCTGCTCAAGGACGCCCCGGCGGGGGGAAGGCCGGCCGACCCGTACCCGACCGTGCGGGTGACCGGGGAGGATCTGCGCAAAGCGGGTCTCACCGGGGGCGCGGCCGAGGGCGACATCCCCACCTGGTTCCCCGGTCAGGGGGCACAACAGGCCCCACAACAGCAACCACAGCAGGGACCACAGCAAGGTCTCGCCGAGGGCGACATCCCGACCCGGATGGCGCCGCCGAAGCCGGTGGTCCAGCCGCCGTCCGCGTGGGAGACCCCGCAGCGGCGGCTGCCGGAGGGCGACGTCCCGACGAGGCGGGTGACCTCCGAGGAGCTGCGCCAGTCGGTCGCGCAGAACCAGGCGTTCTTCGAGCAGGCGCCGGAGATCTACGAGAGGACGCCGCAGGTCCACCAGCCGCATCCGCCGACGCCGTTCCTGCCGACGGTCCGCGTGCCGCCCCCCACCGTGTCTTCTTCGGCGCCGCCCACGCTGCCGCCCGGTATGCCGGCAGGTGCCTCGCCGTCCACGGTCCCGCCGTCGCAGCTTCCGGCGGGCGCGCTGCTGCAACGCTCGAAGGCGTACGGCGTGGCGAGCGCGCTGCTGCTCGTCGCCATGACGGGCCTCGCGGTCATCGCCCCGCTGCCGGTGTGCGTGCTCGCGCTGCCCCTGGCGGTGCTGCTGAGGGCCGCCGACATCGCGCAGCCGCAGCTCAACGCCCGGCGGCCCGCGGGCGCGGCCGCCACGGACGTGATCCGCGTGCTGAGCCAGCCCGCCGCCCTGGTCAAGTCGATCGGCGTCACGCTCGCGCTCGTGCCGTACGCGCTGGTCCTGGGCCTGCCGGTGGCGCTGCTGCTGACTGTGCTGGTGGCCTCCATGCCCGTCCTCGCCGCGCTGAGCTGGGGGATCGCGGTGGCGTTGTGGACCGTCTGCGCGGGGCCGGGAGTGGAGGGTCCGAGCCGGCAGATGCGGCGGACTCTCGCCTCCCTGGTGCCGAGCGGCGGAGCGGCGGCGGGGCTGGCCTGGGGGATCGGGGCGGTCGCGACGGTGGTGGCGGCGATAGCCGTGGCCAGCGTCATGGGTAAACAAACTGCAGGGCACTTCTGGGGTTCCATCGACGTTCTCGACATAGTGCAACGTCTGACCGACCTGCGGAACCGGGCGGGGAACCAGTGACGGGGGACAACATGTCGGCTACCGAGGCTCCGGAAAGGATCGGCCCCTACCGGCTGCTGCGGCAGCTGGGGGAGGGCGGGATGGGCGTGGTCCATCTCGGCCTGGACGCGGAGGGCCGCGAGGTCGCCGTCAAGGTCCTCCACCCCCACGTGGCGTCGGACCTCAAGGCCAGGGACCGGCTGACCCGCGAGGTCGAGACCATGCGCCGCGTGCGCAGCAAGCGCGTCGCCGAGGTCCTCGACGCCGACCTCACCGGCGCCATGCCGTACATCGTGACGAGGTACGCCCCCGGGCGGACGCTGGAGCAGACCGTCCTGGAGGACGGGCCGCTGGCGCACCGTGACGTCATCCGGCTCGCCCGCGGCCTGTGCGAGGCGCTGGTCGCCATCCACGCGGCCGCCGTCGTCCACCGGGACCTCAAGCCGGCCAACGTGATGCTCGTGGACGGCGAGCCGCTCGTCATCGACTTCGGCATCGCGCATCTGGTCAACGCCACGAGGCTGACCCAGACCGGGATGTTCGTCGGCACGCCGGGCTACCTGGCGCCGGAGATCATCCGGGACTCGGAGATCACGCAGGCGGCCGACGTCCACGCGCTCGCTGCGACGGTGTTCTTCGCGGCCACCGGCAAGCCGCCGTTCGGGTCCGGCACGTTCGAGTCGGTCTGTTACAACATCCTGGAGGGCAAGGCCCAGGTCGACCTCGCCCCCGCGTGGATGCGCGGCTGGCTCCGGCTGGCGCTCGCCACGGACGCCGGGTCGCGCCCCACCGCCGCGTCGCTGCTGCGCCTGTCGCGGGCGCTCGACCCGTCTGTGACGGTCTTCCAGGAGACCCCGGTCTCCCCGGCGGGCGGCGGCGGAACGAAGGTCCTCGACGGAACGGCCGTCAACGGGCACGTCCCGGATGGGACGAGAGTCCTGGACGACGCCGCGTTATCCGGGCTTTCCGGCGCTTCGGGTGTTTCGGGGGTTCCCGGCGTTTCCGGTGTTCCGGGGGCTTCCGGGGTCTCGGGGCCGCCGAACGGCACCAGCGTCCTCCCGGTCGACGACAGCTACTCGGATCTGCTCCCGCCGGTCAACTACGTCACACCCGAGCGCCCACGCCGCGAGCCGCGGCCGCCGAAGGCGCGCCAGGCGGACTTCGCGCCTCCCCCTTCCGGCTATCCGCCCGCGCACACGCCGGGGCAGGTCTCACCTCCGGCCGGTTACGCGCCGCCCTACCAGCCGCCGGGGGCGTATCCGCCGCCGCACCCCGACGCGCGGGTGGCGGGATATCCGGCGCCTCAGGGCACGGTCTCGCCGCCGGGCAGGGCGGTGCCCACGGCCCCGCCGAGCCAGGCCAGGCCGTACGCGCCGGAACAGGAAAGGCCGCGCTACCGCGCGGGACATCCGGTCCTGGCGGGCCTCCTGCTCGTCGCGCTGGTGGCCCTCACCTGCCTGCTGCCGGTGACGGTGAGCCTGTTCGCCATCGTGGCGTCGCTCTGCCTCAGGGTGGGCCACTACCTGCTCGGCGACCTGGCGGAGCGCCGCTCGGTCCGGGGCAGCAGCGGCAGTGACCCGCTCCTGGCCGTGCTGGGCACGCCGTGGGCGCTGATCAAGGCCGCGCTCGCCACGCTCGTCCAGGTGCCGCTCGCGGCGATGTTCGGCCTGTGCGTGTGGGGCGGGCTGGTCTATCTGGGGCGGATGGGCACCGATCCGGCCGCCGCCTACGCCGCGGGCGCATTCGTGGGCGGGCTGTTCATCCTGCCCGGCGGCGGAGCCCCCCGGAAGGCTGTCGCGAGGACGCTGACCTCGGTGATCCGCAGCCCCGGCGCGGGGATGGTCGTTACGATCGCGGTGGGCACGCTGGCGCTCTTCGCCGTGATGACGGCCCTGTCGGCCGAGGCGTCCTGGGCGCCCTGGCGCCCGCCGTCGGTGGTCATCGACCACATCGTCACCGACCTGACGCAGAAGGGTAAGAACACGGTCGTCAACCTGATAGGCGGCGTCATCGGTGACCTCCTGAACAGAATCGGCCTGAGCTTCCTGAATTTCTGGAGCTGACCGGGCTGCCGGAGCCGCGAGGCGAAAGGGGAGCGGGATGGGTCCGTCGGAACACGTGCCACCCCGTGCGACCCTGGGCCCCTACCGCCTGCTGTCGCCGCTCGGATCGGGCGGATTCGGGGAGGTCCATCTCGCTCTCGATCCCGAAGGACACACCGTCGCGGTCAAGGTGCTCCTCCCGCACGTCGCCTCCGACGCCTTCGCGCTCACCCGGCTGGCTCGCGAGGTCGAGACCATGCGGCGGGTGCGCGGCCCGCACATCGCAGAGGTCCTCGACGCCTCGCTGACCGGGCCCCGGCCGTACATCGTCACCCGTTACGTCCAGGGTCGCGCGCTCAGCACGGTGATCGCCTCGGAAGGCCCGGTCCGCGACGACGACCTCGTACGGCTCGTGCGCGGCCTGGCCGAGGCTCTGGAGTGCATCCACGGGGCCGGGGTCGTCCACCGGGACCTCAAGCCCGCCAACGTGATCATCGCCGACCGCGAGCCGTACGTGATCGACTTCGGCATCGCCTGCGCGCTGGAGTCCGCCTCCGTCACGGCGTCGGGGGCGGTCGTCGGCACCCCCGGCTACCTGGCCCCGGAGGTGCTGGAAGGCCACGACGCCGGGCCGGAGTCGGACGTGTTCGCCCTGGCGGCGACCCTGGCCTTCGCGGCGTCGGGGCGGCAGCCGTACGGGACCGGACCGGCGGCGGCGATCGCCTACCGGGTCGTCCACCGCGAGCCGGACCTGTCCGGCGTCCCCTCCTGGCTCGGCCCGCTGCTGGCGGAGTGCCTGCGGACCGATCCCGCCGCCCGGCCGACGGCCCCGCAGTTCGCCGCGCGTCTCGGCGTCGTCGCCCCGCCGCCTTCCGAGCGACGCGCTGAGGAGCGCCCCCGGGAGCGGGCGAAGCCGATCGATCTGCCGCTCTACGCGGACCACTTCGAGCCCGCGGGCTGGGGGAACCCCGCGCACTACGCCGGGTCCGTTCCGCCGGCCGGACCGCACCCCCTCGATCGTCCCCCGCTCGATCGCCCCAGGGATGCCGAGCCGACCGTCACGGGAACGGTCGGCGAGCCGCGCACCCGCGAGTGGCGGCCCGGCGACAGGAAGCGGTCCATCGAGGCCATCCGGGCCCGGCATCGCGCGAAGCTGCACCGCCGCTGGGTGCTCGGCTCCAGCGTGGTCGTCGGCCTGTTCGCCGCCGCCGCCCGCCGCTACCTGCCGGAGGTCTCGCTCCTGCTGCTCGCGCTGTACGGCACGGTCGTCGTGATCGACGTGGGGCTCGGCCTGCTGGCCAAGTCGCGGTCGCGGGTGATCGTGGACGCCATGGGCGGAGTCGGCGTCGTCGCCGTCTGGGCCCTGCTGAGCACGCTGTTCAGCACCACGACCCTCCTCTTCGCCGTCGGCACCGTCCTGTTCCTCCTCATCGCCCTCGTCTTCGCCAGCTAGACCCCCAGCCAGATCTTCAGTTAGACCTAGGGAAAGACCGCCGCGGCGGTGACACAGAGGGTCTCCGCGTCCGCGTTGACGATGGTCTGCCTGGCGGCGACGGCGTAGCGGAGGTCCCCAGGGGTCCTGGTCAGGTGGGCCGCCTTGGAGGCGAGGTCCGCCTTGAGCCGGCCGGCGTTCACCTTCTCCGCCCATTTCGCCTCGCCGACGAGGACGGGAGTCCTCGACCTGCCGCTGAGCGCCACCGCGTCGATCTGGTGCTGTCCGTCCCCCAGCCACCATGGGCCGATGGCGACCACCTCGGGGCCGATCTCCCGTGCGCGGTGCCTGAGGTGGTCGCGGAAGGCGTTCTCCCAGGGGTCGCCCATGTGGTCGTCCAGGGACGCCATGAGCACGGGAAGCACCGTCTCCCCGAGCCCTCTGTCGATCTCCGGCAGGTCGCGGGACAGCGCGCCGACATCTGGGTCGGTAAACAGCCGGCGGGTGGGGGGAGGGGTTGGATCTGGAACATAGTTCGGTATCGTGGAGCGCGGCGGGACTTTCGGTGGGCCGGCCCCGGGCTTCGGATACGGGCTTCGGGCATGGTTTCGGGTATGGGCTACGTCACTGGCCCGGGCCGTACGTGACCGGGGGTTTGCGCCTAAGCTACTCATGGGTAACATGGCGTGGGGGACCAGGGAGCGCTGCATCACCCGGGCCACCCGCTGTCATTACGCTTACGAGCACCTGGCAGTCTTGCAGCACGTGTCCGTACCCCACGGGCACGTATCAAGAACCGCGGCGTCAGCCGTACTGAAAGGGGAGGTCGGCCACCGGCCATGAACATCGTCGTCTGCGTGAAGCAGGTCCCCGACACGGCGACCGAGCGCAAGCTGAGGTCCGATGACAAGACGCTCGACCGCGACGCCGCGGACGGCGTCATCAACGAGCTGTGCGAATACGCGGTCGAAGAGGCGCTGAAGATCAAGGAGGCCCACGGGGGTGAGGTGACCGTCCTCACCATGGGTCCGAGCAAGGCCACGGACACGATCCGCAAGGCACTGGCGATGGGCGCCGACAAGGCCGTCCACCTGGTCGACGACGCCCTGCACGGCTCGGACGCGCTGTCCACCTCCTACGCCCTGGCCCAGACGCTGAAGAAGATCGGGTTCGACCTGGTCATCCTCGGCTCGGAGTCCACCGACGCGCGCACCGGAGTGCTCGCCGCCATGTTGGCCGAGCGCCTCGGCACCCCGCAGCTCACGCTGGCCCGCAAGGTCGACATCGACGGGTCCGCCGTCACGATCGAGCGCGTCACCGACTACGGCTACGACAAGGTGGAGGCCTCGCTTCCCGCCGTCGTGTCCGTGGTCGAGAAGATCAACGAGCCGCGGTACCCGTCCTTCAAGGGCATCATGGCCGCCAAGAAGAAGCCGGTCGAGACGCTCGGCATCGCCGACGCGGAGATCGCCGCCGACCAGGTCGGCCTGGCGAGCGCCTGGAGCGAGGTCGTGGAGTTCGCCGCCGCTCCGCCCCGCGCGGCGGGCACGGTCGTCAAGGACGAGGGCGACGGCGGCGCCAAGGCCGCCGAGTTCCTCGCGTCGAAGAAGTTCATCTGAGGGGCTAGGGATGAGTGAGATTCTGGTTCTCGTCGAGCACGTCGACGGTGACGTCAAGAAGGTCACCCTCGAACTGCTGACGCTGGCCCGTTCGCTGGGCGCGCCCTCGGCGGTCTGGGCCGGTCCCGGCTACTCGGATGCCGCCAAGGCCAAGCTCGCCGAATACGGCGCCGACAAGATCTACGTCGCCGACAGCGAGGAGATCGCCGGCTACGTGGTGGCCCCGAAGGCCGAGCTGCTGGCCCAGCTCGTGTCGGAGAGGTCCGCGGCGGCCGTGCTGGTCGCCGCCACGGCCGAGGGCAAGGAGGTCGCGGGCCGCCTGGCCATCAAGACCGACTCCGGCGTGATCACCGACGCGGTGGGCCTGGGCGAGGGCTTCGTCGCCGACCAGTCCATCTTCGGCGGCGGCGTCAACGTGCGGAGCCGTGTCACCAAGGGCACGCCGATCGTGACGGTGCGCCCCAACTCCACCGCTCCCGCGGCCTCCGCCGGCGCGGGCGCCGAGGAGAAGGTGGACGTCGCCCTCTCGGACTCCGCGCGCGCCGCGAAGGTCGTCGAGCGGGTCAAGCAGGAGAAGGGCGCCCGCCCCGAGCTCACCGAGGCCGCGATCGTGGTCTCCGGTGGCCGCGGAGTGGGCTCCGGCGAGAACTTCTCGATCATTGAGAAGCTCGCCGACTCCCTCGGCGCGGCGGTCGGCGCCTCGCGTGCCGCCACCGACGCGGGCTGGTACCCCCACCAGTTCCAGGTCGGCCAGACCGGCAAGACGGTGTCGCCGCAGCTCTACATCGCGGCCGGCATCTCCGGCGCCATCCAGCACCGGGCCGGCATGCAGACCTCGAAGACCATCGTGGTGATCAACAAGGACGCCGAGGCGCCGATCTTCGAGATCGCCGACTTCGGTGTCGTGGGCGACCTGTTCCAGATCGTCCCGCAGCTCACCGAAGAGGTCGAGAAGCGCAAGTAGGCAGCACCCCGGAGCGGCGCCGCACCTTCCGTGCGGCGCCGCTCCGGCATTGCCCCGGTCCCGTACGGCTCTCGCGCCGTTCTCCCACGTCCCGCCTCAGCCGGCCGTACGGACCTCGGGGCGAGGGGAGCCCGCCCGGGCGAGGACGGCCCCGATGACGAGGCCGGCGAGCAGCGGCGGGCCGTGCAGGTCGCCGAGGGCGGAGAGAACGACCCCGGCGGCGAGCCCCGGCAGCGGGAACACCCAGCGCGGGAGCCGCTCCCGATGGGCGATGAGCTGCGTTCCCGCCGTCGAGACCGCCACTGTCGCGATGAGCCCGGCGGCCGAGTGGCCGAACGCCGTCGTGAGGACCACCACGGAATAGAAGGCGGCCGCCGAGCCGGCGATACGGTCGGCCCGGGAGAGCGCGAAGGCGGCCAGCAGGCCCCCGGCGAGGCCGCACACCGCGATCGAGTTGCCCGCTCCCGTGGCGCCGGACAGCATGCCCGCCACCTGCCCGGCGACGGCCCCGCCCAGGTAGAGCGCCAGCCACCTCGCCGGACCGAGGGCGCGCTCGGCCAGCAGGCCCAGAACGGCCAGGCTCACGAGGTTGAAGGCGGTGCCGATCAGGCCGCCGTCCTGGACCACGAGAGAGGTCGCCGGCCGCCACCACTGGCCCGAGCCGACGAGAGACGGGTCTCTCTCGAAGGCGGTCAGCAACGAGGGGAAGAAGAGCTGCAGCAGACTGGGCACGGCCGTGATCAGGAACACGATCACGGTGACGCGGGGGAGCGGCTGAATCTTCACGTGTTCGAGCTTGCCGCACCGCCTCCCGCGGCGGGAGAACGCGATGTCCGTGCTTCGGCAGGACAAATGTCACACCCGCCGCTTGAACGGCGTGCCTCGAGTCGTACCTGAAGTCGCACCTGGAGCCGCCCTGGAGCCGCGGACCGGATCCGCGACGCTACCGGACCCGCGCGACGACCCGCTTCCCATCCGTGAGGTTCCGCGGCCGGGACACGTGCGCCGGGGTCAGGCCGCCAGAGGGAGCCGGTCCGTCTCCAGGCCGTCCTTCTCGGTGAGGGAGGTCTCCCTGCGGATCTCCAGCGCGAGCGGGGCCGTACGGGACCTCGGGAGGAGCCGGGCGACCACGGCGACGAGGACGCCGAGGACGACGGCGGTCACCAGGGCGGCCCGCAGCGACGTCGCCGACGACAGGAACCCGATCACGACCGGGCCCAGCAGCAGGCCCGCGTATCCCATGGCGCCCGCCTGGGCGATCGCCGGGCCGGGGTCGGCCGTGGCGGTGCCCGCCAGGGAGAGCGCCATCGGCGAGATCGTCGCCACCGCGAGCCCCACGAAGAACATGCCCGCGACGGCGGCCAGGGCCGACGGCGCCACGATGATCACCAGGAACGTGGCGGCCGTGGCCGCGCCGGAGGCCACGATCAGGCCGCGCGCGCCGTACCGGTCGCGAAGCCGGTCTCCGGAGAGCCGCGCGATCAGCATGCCGGCCTCGAACACCGGGTACCCGAGCGCGGCGAGCGCCTCGGAGGCGCCGAGCGTGCCGCGCAGGTAGAGGCCGTTCCAGTCGGCGACGGCGCCCTCGACCATGAACGCGCCGAACGTGATCGCGCCGAGCAGGTACACCCCGCGCGGCAGTCTCGCCCGCGGGGCCTTCGCCCGGGAGGCGGCGGAATCCGGCTGGGAGGCGCGGCCGTCCGGCAGGTACGTGCGGCTGAGGGCGAGCGCCAGCGGCAGCGAGACCAGGGCGATGACCGTGAGGTGGGTGGTGAGGGACAGCCCGGCGGCGATGGCCGCGGTGCCCAGGAGACCCGCCGAGATCGCGCCCACGCACCAGCCGGCGTGCATGCCGCTCATCAGCGACCGGCCGTAGGCGCGCTCGACCACCGAGCCCTGGGCGTTCATGGCGACGTCCACCGCGCCGAAGGCCATGCCGAAGAGGGTCGCGGCCACCATCACGGCCGGAAAGGACGGCGCGAAGGCGACGAGCGCCAGCGCCGCGGCGCAGAGGGGGGCTCCGGCCCGGAGGGCGCCGCGACTGCCGACCCGCGCCATGACGACGCGCATCACCTGCATGGTGAGCAGCGCGCCGAGCCCCCAGGCGAGCAGGGCGACGCCGACCGACGACTCCGACAACCGGAGCTTGTCGGCCAGCGCCGGAAGGCGCACAGTGAACGTCCCACACATTAGGCCGGCCAGAACGAAGGTGAGGATGGCGCCGAAACGTGCCGTCCTCAGGGCGCGGGTCATCACGGGTTCCTTTCCAAGGGCGTCCGAGGGTTCTCGGGGTTTGGGGGTTTCGGGGGTTTCGGGGTTTCGGGGGTTTCGGGGTTTCGGGGGTTTGGGGGCTTCGGGGGTTTCGGGGTTTCGGGGTTTCGGGGGTTTGGGGGTTTCGGGGTTTCGGGGTTTCGGGGTTTCAGGGTTTTCGAGTCGGGTGAAGCGGGCAGACAACAGCAGGTCGCCCTTCCGGCCTTGAGCCGGATAGGGCGACCACCAGGACAGAGTCAGAGCAGGTCGAGCAGCCGGCGCCGGACCTCGGCGTAGTCGACGATCGACGAACAGTGAGTGGCGACTTCCCAGACGCCCTCGCACGCCAGGCGGACGATTTGGGACATCGTCGGGTCGGGCTCGTCATCCAGGCCGTGGCGGTGCCATCTGGCCATCGCGTCCCGCAGCGGCACGAGCAGCTCCGGGTCTCCGGCCGCGCCGGTGACCACCGCCCACCGTCGCAGCCGGCCGCTCCCGACGGCCTCGAAGGTCGCCTTGAGGTAGGCCCTCGTATAGGTGCTCTCCCGCTGGGCCTCGATGAGCGCGTCGAACTCTGCGATCAGACGCTCGATCATGGCCCTGATCAGGGCTTCCTTGCTGCTGAAGTGATAGAGGAGGCCACCTTTGCTGACGCCGGCGCGCTGGGCGACCGCGGCCAGGGTCAGACCCTGGGCCCCCTGGTCCTCCAGCAGGCATTCCGCTGCGTCAAGTAGCTCATCCCTCCTCATGGACTTTACTGTACCGTCTGGACGGTTGAGTCGTCCAATCCGGGGATGGCATGGTTCCGCGGCACGGATACGCTTGGTTCGCCGGGCAAAGTCTGGGAGGGGCCGTGGGAACTGCGTATCTGGACCATGCCTCGACCACGCCGATGCTGCCTGAGGCGATCGAGGCCATGACCGCACATCTGGGTCAGGTCGGCAACGCCTCGTCCCTGCACGCGACCGGCCGTCGCACCCGCAGGGTGGTGGAGGAGTCCCGCGAGACCATCGCGTGCGCCCTCGGCGCCCGGCCGAGCGAGGTCGTGTTCACGGCCGGCGGCACCGAAGCCGACAACCTGGCCATCAAGGGCCTGTTCTGGGCGAGGAAGCGGCCGAGGATCCTGATCAGCGCGGTGGAGCACCACGCCGCTCTCGACCCGGCGTACTGGCTGGGGGACCACCACGGCGCGAAGGTCGAGCTCCTGGAGGTGGACGAGCACGGGCGCGTCCACCCCGACACGCTGCGTGCGGCCATCGCCTGCGACCCGGACGACGTCGCGCTCGTCAGCGTGATGTGGGCCAACAACGAGGTCGGGACCGTCCAGCCGGTCCGCGTGCTGGCCGCAATCGCGCACGACCACGGCATCCCGTTCCACACCGACGCCGTGCAGGCCGTCGGCCAGCTCCCGGTGTCGTTCGCGGAGTCGGGCGTCGACGCCATGACCGTCTCCGCGCACAAGGTGGGCGGCCCCATCGGGACCGGGGCGTTGCTGCTGGCCCGCGGAGTGGACCCGGTGCCCGTGCTCCACGGCGGAGGCCAGGAGCGTGACATCAGGTCGGGCACCCTCGACGCGCCGGCCATCGCCGGGTTCGCGGCGGCCGTCCACGCCGCGGTGGAGCGCCGCCCGGCCACCGCCGCGCGGCTGTCCGTGCTGCGCGACGACCTCATCGGCCGCGTACGGCAGGCCGTTCCGGACGTGATCCTCAACGGCCACCCCGTCGAGCGGCTGCCGGGGAACGCGCACTTCTCGTTCCCGGGCTGCGAGGGCGACGCGCTGCTCATGCTGCTGGACGCCAAGGGCGTGGAGTGCTCGACCGGATCCGCCTGCTCGGCCGGCGTGGCGCGGCCGTCCCACGTGTTGCTGGCCATGGGGCAGGACGGGGCGCGGGCCCGCGGTTCGCTGCGTTTCTCCCTGGGCCACACCTCGGCGGAGGCGGACGTCGACCGCGTGGCCGAGGTCATCGGCCACGTCGTCGAGCGCGCCCGCCGCGCGGGCCTCTCTTGAGCCGTTAGGTAAGGAAGGGCGCGACCGCGCTCCAGGACGGGTCGCTCTCCACGTCCACGCGCGGGCGGCCCTCCTGCCAGGTCCCGGCGAGCTCCTTCAGCACGAGCGCGGCGTCGCCCGACGGGTCGGCGTAGACGTGCAGCACCCGGTTGCCCTCTGCGCTGAGATGGGCGGCCAGCACGGCCGAGCCCAGCTTGCCCAGGCGGCCCGCGAGCCGCTCCTCGAAGTCGCGGAGGGTCTGGAGTGAGGCCCCCGAGGGCAGCCCGTCCTCGTCGGAGTGCTCGTACGGCACCGTGATCGTGATGTGCTGGTCGAACAGCGGGTAGTCGACCGGGCGGAGGGGATAGCGCGCGGCGGCGATCAGGCGCCCGCCCGTCGCCGTCTGGCCTTCGAGCAGCGCCCACTGCTCGTCCTTGAAACCGGCGGCCACGTCGGCGACCACGGCCGGCAGGTGGACCGCGGGGATGGCGTCGATGGGCTCGAACTCGGCCGCGACGATGTCGCCCACCCACCGGGCCACCTCGTCCTCCCCGAGCAGCCAGTCGAGGGCCATGAGGGTGGCTTCCATCCGCGTCTCGTCATCGATATCCGGAAATATCGGATGAAAGGCGGAAACGTCCACGCGGGGCGTGCCGGGCGGGACGCGGAGGCCCAGCACCAGCCCCTCCAGCCCGAACTCCCGCCCGCCGACGTCGACCGCGAGCTCGACCGCCTGCGGGTTGGCCTGGCGGGAAGGGTGGAACTCCCAGAGGTCGTCGGCCGTCGGCGCGGCGAGCGCCCACCTGTGGGCGAAGGACCGCAGCTCGGGATCGCCCGAGGCGCTCACCACCAGGGCATGCTGAGCCGTACGGCCCGGCGCGATCTCCCAGACGAGGTTCGGGTGGAGGGCGGTGACGGCGCCGCCGATCAGCTCCGCGAGCGCCTCCGCCTCCTCCGCCTCGACATGCGCGTCGATCCGGGGACGGGTCTCCCGCCACCAGGTCCAGAAGTCGTCGATGGCCTCCGCCGGCTCCACCGGCTCGCTCTTGCGCCCGAACAGTCGCATGACCACGCATCCTCCCAGGCCGCGCCACCCAGTGCCAACGCGACCCGCCCCCGGCGTGATCATGCACACATTCCTGAGAAGCGCTCTGATCGGCCGCTCCTCCTGACGTGATCATGCACATGTTCCCGGCTCGGGTGCGTGAGGAGCGACTACACGCGGCGTGATCATGCGGATGTCCCTGAATGCCTGACGAGGCTGAGCCGCCTTGCCCGCCGTACGGGTAATCTCAAAGGGTTATGAGTCCCACACAGAGGCTTCGCGTGCTCGCCGCCATGTCGGGTGGCGTGGACTCCGCCGTGGCCGCCGCCCGGATCGCCGAGGCGGGTCACGACGTGACCGGCGTTCACCTCGCGCTGTCGTCGAATCCCCAGTCCTACCGCACCGGCGCCCGCGGCTGCTGCACGCTGGAGGACGCCCGCGACGCCCGCAGGGCCGCCGACGTGATCGGCATCCCGTTCTACGTTTGGGACATGGCCGAACGGTTCCACCGCGACGTGGTCGAGGACTTCGTCAGCGAATACGCCGCCGGTCGCACACCCAACCCGTGCCTGCGCTGCAACGAGAAGATCAAGTTCGAGGCGGTGCTCGACCGGGCGCTGGCGCTCGGCTTCGACGCCGTCGCCACCGGACACCACGCCCGGCTCTCCGACGGTGTCCTGCGGCGCAGCGTGGACGAGGGCAAGGACCAGTCGTACGTGCTCGGGGTGCTCACCCGCAAGCAGCTCTCGCACGCGATCTTCCCGCTGGGCGACTCCACGAAGGCGGAGGTGCGCGCCGAGGCCGCCCGCCGTGGGCTGACCGTGGCGGACAAGCCCGACAGTCACGACGTGTGCTTCATCGCGGACGGCGACACGCGGGCGTTCCTCGCGGAGCGGCTCGGGGCCGCCGAGGGGCCGATCGTCGACGCGCTCACCGGGCAGGTCGTCGGCAGCCACGAGGGCGCCTACGGCTTCACGGTCGGGCAGAGGAAGGGCCTGCACATCGACCGTCCGGCCGCCGACGGACGGCCTCGCTACGTGCTGTCGATCGAGCCGGTCTCCAACACGGTCACCGTCGGGCCCCGGACGTCCCTGGAAGTCCTGAGCATCGTGGGTGAGCGGCCCATCTGGAACGGCCCGGTGCGGGAGCCGTACGAGCCGATCACCTGCACGGTGCAGCTGCGCGCGCACGGCGAGGTGTACGGCTGCCGCGCCCAGCTCTCGGGCGACTCGCTGCACATTGAGCTGGACGCCCCCGCCACGGGAGTCGCGGCGGGCCAGGGCGCCGTCCTGTACGACGGCGACACCGTCATCGGCTCCGCCACGATCGCCTCGGCGGCCTGAGCGGTCCTGATCGGTCCTGATCGGTCCTGATCGGGTCCTGATCGGGTCCTACGGGAGCTCGACGGAGTCGCCGACCGGGATGCGGCGCATGTCGGTCTTCTGCTTCTCGGCCTCCATGCCGAGCCAGCTGTCGATTAGCATCAGGCCGATGTCGTTGGCCAGGCCGTCGTGCGTGGAGTACGCGCGGGCCGGGCGGACCTGGCGCAGGTACTCGATCGACTCGGGAAGCTTGAGCCAGGGGGCGGTCGTCGGGACCAGCAGGGTGGGCACCTCCACACCGGGCGGCGTGAACGCGTCGCCGGGGTAGAAGACCTCCTCATCCACCAGGAAGCCCACATTCTGGATGATCGGCGCGTCGGGATAAGTCGGGGCGTGCCACTCGCCGATCACCCTCACGCCGAATCCCGCGGTGGTGAAGGCGTCGCCGTCCCGCACGACCTGGACCTTCGCCGGAATGTCGCCGAGCTGGTCGGCCACGGCCTGGCAGGTCCACACCTCCAGGCCGGAGCTTGCCTTACTCAGCTGCTCGACGTCGACGTGATCGAAGTGCTCGTGCGTGATCAGCACCGCTCGGGCCCCCTCAAGGAGGGACTCCCCGCTGAACTTCCCCGGATCGATGACGAGCGTCGACCCGTCCTTCTCCAGCCGCCAGCACGCGTGCCCGAGTTTGGTGAGTTTCATGTTCCCTAAGCTAGACCTTGTGAATGACTTTCCCTGGGACGGGGCCACGGCCACGGGTGTGGGGTCGTACCCCGGCGAGGACCATCTGGAGGCGCTCCAGGTGGCCTTCGGCGAGCTGCCCATGCCGTACCTTCCGGAGCTTCCGGCCAGGGGAGTCGGCGCGGACATGATCGGCCGGGGCGCGTCGCTGCTGGTGGAGCTGCCCGTCGAGGTCCAGCCCTCCGGATGGCGGCTCACCGACCGGCCGGGCCGCGACGCCAAGCGGGCCTATGACCACCTGCGCCGCGATCTCGACGGCCTGGAGGAGGCCGCCCAGGGGTACGAGGGGCCGCTGAAGATCCAGGCGTGTGGCCCGTGGACGCTCGCCGGGGCGATCGAGCTGCGGTACGGCGACAAGGTGCTCGCGGACGCGGGAGCCGTACGTGACCTGGTGGAGTCCCTGGCTGAAGGGCTGGCCCAGCACGTCGCGGACGTCCGGGGCAGGGTTCCGGGGGCCCGTCTGGTCGTCCAGCTCGACGAGCCGGGGCTGCCGGGAGTGCTCGCGGGGACCGTGCCGACCGCGTCCGGCTTCGGGCGGCTCGCCGCCGTCGAGCCCGCCATCGCGGCGGAACGGCTCCGCACCGTCCTGTCGGCCCTCGCGCCTGCCGCCGCCGCTGAGGCAGGGGTGTTCCCGATCGTGCACTGCTGCGCGCCGGGCGTGCCCTTCCGGGTGCTCCATAGGGCGGGCGCGCGCGGGATCTCCCTCGACGCGTCGCTGCTGCGGCGCGCGGACGAGGACCGGATCGGCGAGGCGATCGAGGCCGGCACGGCGCTGTTCCTCGGAGTGGTGCCGGGCACGGACAGCCGCCTGCCCGACGTCGGAGTGGTCGCCAAGCCCGCGGTCGAGCTGTGGCGGCGGCTCGGGTTCGCTCCCGCGCGGCTCGCCGAGCAGGTCGTGCTCACCCCGGCATGCGGACTCGCCGGGGCCTCTCCGAAGTACGCCCGGGCGGCGCTCGCCGCGTGCCGGGAGGCGGCGCGCGTGCTCCGGGACGACCCACGCGAGTAGGCCGTCCCAGCTCATCCCAAGCGCCCGCACCTGCTCGTGGGCGAAGATCAAGTGGCTGGCGGACCACGGGAAGTACCGGACGGCGACCTTCAGGAACTGCTCGCAGTCGACGCCGCGCGCGTTCCGGGTGAACGCTGGCTACATGCTCTTCGCCAAGGTCAAGGTCTGCCGGGGAACCGCCGCCAAGGTCACCGGCAGGTGCTCGGGATGGGAGGGCGTCTGGTCCCAGGGCGGCTGAGCCCCGCGATCGTTCCCGTTCAGCGGGGATGAAAGCCGGCCGCAAGCGGCCTGCCGTACTCCTGGATCGGATCGCCTCTGATCGCGGGAGCCGCGCATCGTCCTCGGTGCGGCTCCCGCCGGGAGGTGCGGCTCCGCGAGAGGTACGGCTTGCGCCGGGAGGTGCGGCTCCGCGAGAGGTACGGCTTGCGCCGGGAGGCGCGGCTCCGGTCGTTCCTTGGCCCCGCGACGGCCCCGCGACGGCCCCGCGACGGCCCCGCGACTCGGACGGGAAGCCGGGCCGTACAGACCCTTGGCACGATGCGGGAGGGAAGATGTCGGTGGTCGGCGATACGGTTTCTCTGGGTCGTTGACGAGGGGAGACGGGCGACGTGAGCGATCGGCTGAACGAGTTGGAGGGAGCGCCGTCCGCGGCGCGGGAGCGGCACGCGGAGCTGGCGGAGCTGATCGAGGACGCCAACTGGCGCTACCACGTCCTCGACTCGCCGACGGCGAGCGACGCGGAGTACGACACGTGGATGCGGGAGATCCGGGCGCTCGAAGAGGAGCATCCCGGCCTGCGGACTCCCGACTCGCCGACGCAGAAGGTCGGGGCGCCGATCTCGACCGAGTTCGCCGCGGTCAAGCACCTCCAGCGGATGGAGAGTCTCGACAACGCGTTCAACGACGCCGACCTGGCGGGCTGGCAGGCGAGAGCGGAGCGGCTGATCGAAGCCGATCCGGGTCCCTATCTCTGCGAGCTGAAGATCGACGGGCTGGCCGTGGCGCTCGTCTACGAGAAGGGCCGGCTCGTCCGGGCCGCGACGCGGGGTGACGGGCGCACCGGCGAGGACGTCACGCCCAATGTCCGCACCCTGCGTGACGTGCCGCAGCGGCTGACCGGGGACGATGTGCCCGACCTGCTGGAGGTGCGCGGCGAGGTCTTCCTCCCCGTCGAGGGCTTCAAGAGGCTGAACGAGCAGCTCATGGACGCGGGCAGGCAACCGTTCGCGAACCCGCGCAACTCGGCCGCCGGTTCCCTGCGGCAGAAGGACCCGCGGATCACCGCGCAGCGGCCGCTCCGGATGATCGTGCACGGCTTCGGCAAGTGGGAGGGCGCGAAGCCCCCCACGGCCCAGTCGGACACCTACGACCGGCTCGCGGCCTTCGGCCTCCCCGTCAGCGACCGCTACAAGGTCGTCGACACCCTGGACGAGATCCGCGACTTCATCGCCTACTACCGCGAGCACCGCCACGACCCCGAATACGAGATCGACGGCGTGGTGGTCAAGGTCGACCGGATCGCCGTTCAGCGGCAGTTGGGCTCCACGAGCAAGGCGCCCCGCTGGGCGATCGCGTTCAAGTACCCGCCGGAGGAGGTCACCACCAAGCTGCTCGACATCCAGGTCGGCGTGGGGAGGACCGGCCGGGTCACACCGTACGGTGTGATGAAGCCGGTCGTGGTCGCCGGATCGACCGTGGAGCGGGCCACCCTGCACAACGCCTCCGAGGTGGTGCGCAAGGGCGTGCTCATCGGCGACACGGTCGTGTTGCGCAAGGCGGGCGACGTCATCCCGGAGATCGTCGGGCCCGTCGCGGATCTCCGCGACGGACATGAGCGCGAGTTCGTGATGCCGACGCACTGCCCCGAATGCGGCACCGAGCTGGCCTATGAGCGGGAGGGCGACGCCGACCTGCGGTGTCCCAACGCGCGTGCCTGTCCTGCTCAGCTCCGCGAGCGGATCTTCTTCGCGGCCGGGCGCAACGCATTCGACATCGAGGGCCTGGGATACGTGGCGGCCACCGCGCTCACCCAGCCGCTACCGCCGCAGGAGCCGCCGCTCCGCACCGAGGCGGACCTGTTCGACCTCACGGTCGACCGGCTGCTGCCGATCAAGTCGGTCGTGCGTGATCCCGAGACGGGGCTCCCGAAGACCGATCCCGAGACCGGCGAGCCGAAGATCGTGTCGTTCTTCGCCACCATCGCCGGCGTCCCCAGCAAGAACGCCGAGAAGATGCTGGAGGAGCTCGATAAGGCCAAGACTCAGCCGCTCTGGCGGGTGCTGGTCGCGCTGAGCATCCGCCACATCGGTCCGCCGACCGCCCGGGCGCTGGCCGACGAGTTCCGGTCGCTCGACGCCATCGCCGCCGCGTCCGAGGAGGAGTTGGCGGCTGTCGAAGGCATCGGTCCCCGGGTCGCGGCCACGATCAGGGAGTGGTTCGAGGTCGACTGGCACCGCGAGATCGTCGACAAGTGGAGGGCCGCCGGTGTCAAGATGGCGGACGAGCCGCCCGCCGATCAGGGTCCTCGCACGCTGGAGGGCCTCACGTTCGTCGTCACCGGCACGCTGGCTGCCTACAGCCGCGACGAGGCGAGCGAGGCGATCACCAGCCGGGGCGGCAAGGTGACGAGCTCGGTGTCGAAGAAGACCGGCTTCGTGGTCGTCGGGGAGAATCCGGGCTCCAAGTACGACAAGGCGGTCAAGCTCGGCGTCCCCGTCCTCGACGAGCAGGGCTTCCAGACTCTCCTCGACCAGGGCCCGGAAGCCGCCCAAGCCGTAGCCGTCAAGCCCGAGGAATAGCCCGCTCCCAGCTCCCGCTGCCGGGTGGCGGTCCTTCGCCGACCGGGGCTTCCGAGACGCCCGTGGCTCGACGGCGAAGGCGTGAGGACCAGGCGTGATGGCTTCTCATGCCGTCATTTCGTCTTGATATCAGCCGCCATGTCGACTGATCTTTTGAAATCTACCGTAACGGACCGTGCCCAATCGGTTTCGCGAAGTGGCCCAGAGGCCGTACCCTCCCATAGTGACCTCTTGGGGGGTTTCTTACCTATGACGGCTTCTTTTCGCAGTCTCATGCCGGCTTCGGGGATCGGTCTGTCCCGGGGTCTCGTGCCGGCTCCCGAGATTGCTGTGTCCCTCATGTCCCCTTCCGCGACCGCGGGCTCGACCGACACCCGCGACACGGGACCACGCCCGGGGTCGCCCCTGTGGGCCTATCTCGCGGCGGTCATCGCCGTGGGCTTCACCGCGCTCGTCGTCGCGCAGGTACGGCTGGGCCTGGCCGAGCTGGCGGAGATGGGGCGGACGCCGCTGTTCTGGATGCTGGCCGTCCTCGTCGTGCTGGGGGAGCTCCGGCCTGTCATGGTCAGCTCCTCGACGCTGGTCGGCGGCACCCCGATGTCGGCGATGTTCACCTTCGCCGTGCTCATGCACTACGGCCTGCCGACGGCCGCGCTGCTGCAGGCGGTCGCGGTGATCGTGAGCGGCCTGGTCCATCGCAGGTCCTGGCATCGGGTGATGTTCAACATGGGGCAGGTGACGCTGGCCTGCACGGCCGCCGCCGTGGCCCTCGGCGCGTTCGGGATCCATCCGCGGCCCGTCTCGCCCTGGACGCCGGACGGAGTCGACATCCCGGCCATCGTCCTCGCCGGCTCGGCCTACTTCGCGGTCAGGGCGTCGCTGGTCTGCTCCGCGGTGGCGCTGCACGAGCGCAGGCCGGTGCTCCGGGTCGTCAAGGCGTCGATCGGGCCGCAGGCCCTCGTCTATGGCGCGCTCCTCGGCCTCGCGCCCCTGGTCGCCGTCGTGATGGCGCACTCGTCGGCCCTGGTGCCGTTGTTCGTCGCGCCCCTCACGGCGGTCCACTTCACGGCCACGTTGTCGCTGCGCCGTGATCATCAGGCCACCCACGACGGGCTCACCGGCCTGCCCAACCGGAAGATGCTGATCCTCCGGACCGAGGAGGCGCTGGCCGAGGCGAGGCCGAACGAGCGGGTCGGCCTGCTGCTCCTGGACCTCGACCGGTTCAAGGAGGTGAACGACACGCTGGGCCACCCGGTGGGGGACCGGCTGCTCCAGATCGTCGCCCACCGCCTCACCCACAGCGTGCGCCCGGGGGACGTCGTGGCCCGCCTCGGCGGCGACGAGTTCGCCGTGCTCCTGCCGTCCATCAGGGACGCGCACGCGGCCAAGGAGGTCGCCTCCCGGCTGCGGGTGGCGCTCACCGAGCCGGTCCGCCTGGAGGGCATGACGTTCGACCTGGACGCCTCGATCGGCATCGCGCTCTACCCGGACCACGCGCCCGACTTCGAGCTGCTGCTGCAACGTTCCGACGTGGCCATGTATCTCGCCAAGGAGGGTCGTACGGGCGTCGAGTTCTACCTCCCGGGCAAGGACCGCAACTCGCCCGAGCGGCTGAGCCTGCTCGGCGACCTGAGGAGGGCCATCGACGCCGGCGAGCTCGACCTTCACTACCAACCCAAGGTCAGCCTCGGCAACGGCCAGGTCGAGGGGGTGGAGGCGCTCCTGCGATGGTGGCATCCGGTCCGCGGGCCCGTCTCGCCGGTCGAGTTCATCCCGCTCGCCGAGCAGTCCTACCTGATGCGCGAGATCACCCAGCACGTGATCCAGAAGGCGCTCGAGCAGGCGGCCGACTGGTGGCACGCCGGGCTCGCCGTGCCGGTCTCGGTCAACGTGTCGGCCCGCGACCTGCTCGACTCCGGCCTTCCCGACCAGCTCGAAGCCGGGCTGGCGAAGCTCGGAGTGCCCGCGGAGGCCGTCGTCCTGGAGGTCACCGAGCGCATCCTGATGACCGACCAGGCCTACAGCGCGGAGACCATCCGGACGCTTTCCGGGCTGGGCGTCCAGCTCTCGCTCGACGACTTCGGTACCGGATACTCGTCGCTGGTGCGCCTCCAGCGGCTGCCGGTGTCGGAGGTGAAGATCGACGCCTCGTTCATCCGGCGGCTCGGGGAGTCGGCCGACGACGAGCGGATCGTCCGCTCGATCATCGATCTGGTCCGCTCGCTCGGCCTGAGGTCGGTCGCCGAGGGCGTCGAGAACGCGGAGATCGCGACCCGCCTGCGCGACATGGGCTGCCACGCCGGCCAGGGCTGGTGGCTCGCCAAGCCCATGCCCGCCGCCGAGACCACCGTCTGGCTGCGCTCCCGCCTGAGCCCCGCGTTCACCGCCCGCGCGGACGACGACGTACGGCTCGCGCCGCACTGAACGACCCGGCTGGGCGACAGGGCTGAATGACCCGGCTTGGTGACGGGGCCTAATGAGTCGGTCGCGCTCGGAGACGAGCCCTAGGATGGGAAAGTCCAATCTCCATCCACGAAACGGGTTCGACGACTCATGTCCGCCATAACCCGCGACGAGGTCGCTCACCTCGCCCGGCTGTCCCGGCTGGCGCTGGCCGACGAGGAGCTCGACCACTTCGCCGCCCAGCTCGACCAGATCGTCGGCGCGGTCGCCCGCGTCGCGGAGGTCGCGGCCGACGACATCCCGCCGTCCTCGCACGCGCTGCCGCTGACCAACGTGTTCCGTCCCGACGAGGTACGGCCCAGCCTGACGCCGGAGGAGGCCCTTTCGGGCGCCCCGGCCGTCGAGGACGACCGTTTCCGCGTGCCGCGGATCCTCGGGGAGGAAGCATGAGCCACCGAGCCTTCACTCTGATGGGTGAGGAGTCCGCATGAGCCTGATCCACAAGACCGCCGCCGAGCTCGGGAAGCTCATCGCCTCCGGCGAGGCGTCCGCCGTCGAGGTCGCCCAGGCCCACCTGGACCGCATCACCGAGGTCGACTCCAAGGTCAGCGCGTTCCTGCACGTGGACGCCGAGTCGGCGCTCGCGCAGGCCCGCTCGGTCGACGAGCGCATCGCCCGGGGCGAGAAGCTCGGCCCGCTGGCGGGCGTGCCGATCGCGCACAAGGACGTCTTCACGACGTCCGACATGCCGACCACCGCCGGATCGAAGATCCTCGAAGGTTGGCGCCCGCCGTACGACGCGACCGTGACCCGCCGTCTCCGCGAGGCCGGGCTGGTCATCCTGGGCAAGACCAACCTGGACGAGTTCGCGATGGGCTCCTCCACGGAGAACTCGGCCTACGGGCCGACCCACAACCCGTGGGACCTGTCCCGGATCCCCGGTGGCTCGTCGGGCGGCTCGTCGGCCGCCGTCGCCTCTTATGAGGCGCCGCTGTCCACCGGCACCGACACCGGCGGCTCGATCCGCCAGCCGGCCGCGGTCACGGGCATCGTGGGGATGAAGCCGACCTATGGCGGATCGTCCCGCTACGGGCTGATCGCCTTCGCGTCGTCGCTGGACACCCCGGGGCCGTTCGCGCGCAACGTGCTGGACGCGGCGCTGCTCCAGGAGGCGTTCTCCGGGCACGACGCCCTCGACTCGACCTCGATCGACGCGCCGGTGCCGCCGGTGGTCGAGGCCGCCCGCCAGGCCGACGTGGCCGGGCTCCGGGTAGGCGTCGTCAAGGAGTTCGGCGGGGACGGCTACCAGCCGGGCGTGCTCGCCCGGTTCCACGAGGCCGTCGACCTGCTGGAGTCGCTCGGCGCCAAGGTGGTCGAGGTCTCCTGCCCGACGTTCGGCTACGCGCTCCCGGCGTACTACCTGATCGCGCCCTCGGAGTGCTCGTCCAACCTCGCCCGCTTCGACGCCATGCGGTACGGCCTGCGCGTCGGGGACGACGGCACCCGCAGCGCCGAGGAGGTCATGGCGCTCACCCGGGCCGCCGGGTTCGGTCCCGAGGTCAAGCGGCGCATCATGCTCGGCACCTACGCGCTGTCGTCGGGCTACTACGACGCCTACTACGGCCAGGCGCAGAAGGTCCGCACGCTGATCTCCCGTGACTTCGAGGCGGCGTTCCACCAGGTCGACGTGCTGATCTCGCCCACGACGCCGACGACGGCGTTCCCGATCGGTGAGCGTGCCGACGACCCGATGGCGATGTACCTCGCGGACCTGTGCACGATCCCGAGCAACCTCGCGGGCAACGCGGCGATCTCGGTGCCGTGCGGCCTGGCCGACGAGGACGGCCTGCCGGTCGGTCTGCAGATCATGGCCCCGGTCCTCGGCGACGACCGGTGTTACCGCGTGGGCGCGGCCGTCGAGCGGGCCTTCGAGGGCCGCTGGGGTGGCCCGCTGCTCGCCAAGGCCCCGGCCCTGTAGAGCTGTAGAGGGGAGGAACGGCGGCATGATCACCCGCATCGAAATCGACGGTTTCAAGTCCTTCCTGGACTTCGCCCTCGACGTGCCGCCGTTCCTCGCCGTCATCGGGAGGAACGCGAGCGGGAAGTCCAACCTGCTCGACGCGTTGGTGTTCGCGGCGGCGGTGGCCCGAGGGGATCGCCTCCTGGACGCCGTGGTATCGGCACGGGGCGACGCCACATCACTTTTTCACCGCAGGGCCGACGGCACTGTGGTCGATCGGATGCGCTTCGCGCTGGAGTTCTCGCTTTCCCGGGAGGATCTCGACGCCCGGTCGCCAGAGGAGGACGCGGGATACTTCCCGACCTCCTGGCGCTACGAAGTCGAGTTGCGTCTCGTGCCCCAGCCGCGGCGAGAGGTGCTTCGAGTCGTGTCGGAGGTCTTCTCCCCGTTCGGCTCTCCGCGCTTTCCCGAAAACGGGCGTCGATTTCCACCTCCGGCGGTGCAAGTCGCCACCAGATCACGGGACCACCTCCTCATTCCCGACCGTGAGCGTCAGGTAGGCGAGTACGAAGACAACTATCTGGACTGGGTTCCAGGGTCGATCTGTGCTGAAGAGCTCAACTCGGTGATGGTGCTACGGCTGGAGCCGACCGAATTGGCGCGTCCCAGCCCTCTCGGTCACGAGGTCACCCTGTCTCCGGTCGGGGCGGGACTGGCCGGCTACCTCCAGGGCATTGTGGAGGCGACGGTGAGCGAAGATCACCCAGAGGGGGTGCTCCCGCTCATCAAGGCCCGCCTGACCCGTTTGGTGCGGGAGGTCACGGATTTCGATCTGGTCACCGACCCGCACCGGGGTGACGTCCGCCTGCGTTTCGCGTCGCGTCACCACACCGGGTTCGAGGCCGATCAGGCGTCCGACGGAACGCTCCGCATCCTGGCGGTGCTGGCCGCGCTCTACGATCCGCGACGTCGAGGTCTTCTCGCCGTTGAGGAGCCCGAGAACGGTGTGTTCCCGGAGCGGCTTCGCGATCTCATCGAGATCACGCGTCAGGAGGTGCACGACCGCGACTGGCTGCGGTCGTGGCGGGCGCCGAACGACGAGGCTGGGGCTCAGGTCCTCGTGACGAGCCATTCGCCCGTGCTGCTGGACGTCGTTCCTCGTGACGAGATCGTCTTGCTGGACAACGCGACCCGTGTCGGAGGCGGTGTCGCGCCCAGCGCGGTCACCAGACCCCGGCGGTTGGCCGCCGTGGGTGAGGTGCCGCAGCGGGACGCCTCCGGTGTCCCCGTGGTCGCCGAGGCGGAACTCGAACGGTTCCGCGTTGCCGCGCGAGGCGCCTGATGCGTGCGCTGAGCTGCATTCTGGTCAGGGAAGGCATCTCTGACGAGTGGTTCCTGGCGCCGCTGCTCCGCCGGGCGATAGAGCAGTTGTGCGCCGAGGAGTTCGACGGAATCGTCGAGGTACTGCCGGTGTTGTGCCTGAACGCGGACACCCAGCGGCCCTCTACGGCCGTTGAGGCCGCGGCTGGGGTGCGCGGAACGTTCGACGTCCTGTTGCTCCATCGTGACGGCGCTCCGCGGCCGAAGTCGGAGGACGTGATCCAGCGGATGCTGGAGACGTGGCGGCGATCCTCGGCGCCCGAGCCGCTCGTCGCCGTCGTCCCGGTGCGCGAGGCGGAAGCGTGGGCGCTCGCGGATCCCGACGCGCTGAGTCGTGTGCTCGCGCCGCCCTCACGCGTGATGACTGAGATCATGGCCAGCGGACGAGGGTCCGTCGAGGAGCTTCAGGATCCAAAGGATGTCCTCGCCAGGCTGATCGCCGCAGCCTTGGGCACGTACAAGCCGAACCAGCACACAGATTTCCATCAGGATTTCTTCGACCGGCTGGCAGAGCAGATAGAGATCGCCAGGTTGCGGAAGCTGCCCGCTTTCGCCCGCTGGTGGACCGATATGACCAACGCACTGGAGAAGCTAGGTTTCCGATATGGCTGATACCGCGACGCTCATGCCGTACGACGAGGCGCTGGAGCGCTTCGAGCCGGTGCTGGGGCTGGAGACGCACGTCGAGCTCGGCACGACGTCGAAGATGTTCTGCGGCTGCCCGACCACGTTCGGCGGACCGCCGAACACGCACGTGTGCCCCGTCTGCCTGGCGCTGCCCGGCTCGCTGCCGGTGGCCAACGCCCAGGCGATCGAGTCCACGATCAGGATCGGTCTCGCGCTGAACTGCTCGATCGCCGAGTGGTGCCGCTTCGCCCGGAAGAACTACTTCTATCCGGACATGCCGAAGAACTACCAGATCAGCCAGTACGACGAGCCGCTGTGCACCAACGGCTACCTGGACGTCGAGGTGGACGGGAAGACGGTCCGGGTGGAGATCGAGCGGGTCCACCTGGAGGAGGACACCGGCAAGTCCACCCATGTGGGCGGCGCGACCGGCCGCATCCACGGCGCGGACTACTCGATCGTCGACTACAACAGGGCCGGCATCCCGCTCGTCGAGATCGTCACCAAGCCCATCGAGGGCACCGACCGGCTGGCCCCCGAGGTCGCCCGCGCGTACGTCACGGAGCTGCGCGAGCTGATGCGCGCCCTCGGCGTCTCCGACGTCCGAATGGAGGAGGGCTCCCTGCGTTGCGATGTCAACGTCTCCCTGATGGCGCGCGGATCCTCGAAGTGGGGCACCCGCACCGAGACCAAGAACGTCAACTCTCTCCGCAGCGTCGAGCGGGCGGTCCGGGGCGAGATCGAGCGCCAGGCGGCCATCCTCGCCGACGGCGGCCGGATCATCCAGGAGACCCGCCACTTCCACGAGGACACCGGGACGACCACGTCCGGCCGGTCGAAGGAGGAGGCGCAGGACTACCGGTACTTCCCGGAGCCCGACCTGCTGCCGATCGCCCCTGACCGCGAGTGGGTGGCCTCGCTGAAGGCCGCGCTGCCCGAGCTGCCGTCCCTGCGGCGCAGGCGTCTGCAGGCGGAGTGGGGCGTGTCCGACCTCGACATGGCCGCGATGCACAACGCCGACGCGATCTCCCTGGTGGAGGCCACTGTGGCCGCCGGGGCTCCGGCGGCCGACGCCCGCAAGTGGTGGATGGGTGAGCTGGCCCGCCGGGCCAACGAGGCCGGTACGGCTCTCGCGGACCTGCCCATCACGCCCGCTGACGTCGCCCGGGTGACCGAGCTGGTGGCCTCGGGCGCGCTGAACGACAAGCTCGCCCGCCAGGTGCTGGAGGGCGTGCTCGCCGGAGAGGGCACGCCGGACGGCGTCGTGGAGAATCGCGGCCTGCGGATCGTCAATGACGAGGGCGAGCTGTCGGCCATCATCGACCAGGTCCTGGCCGACAACGCCGACGCGGCGGACAAGGTGCGGTCCGGGAAGATCGCCGCCGCGGGCGCTCTCGTGGGCGGAGTGATGAAGGCCAGCCGCGGCAAGGCCGACGCAGGCCGCGCCCGCGCGCTCATCCTCGAGAAGCTCGGCGTGACCGAGTAACTCTCGTAACGGCCGTAACTGCGCCGCTTATGTCCATCAGGTCCGCCTGCGCGTCCGTCACGGTCCCGCGCATGCATGATCACGGCGTCTGTTTCCGCACGCCGTGCGGCATGTGCGGGAACCTGTGCATGATCACGGCCCGCGTTCGCGCACGCCGTGCGGCATGCGCGGGAACCTGTGCATGATCACGCTCGGGGTTGTTGGTGTTCGGGGGATATGGGGCCCGCCGTAGGTGTGAATGTGGTGCGCCCCCTTTGTATTCGGGGGTTCTGCCAGTTCGGATGCTTCTAAAGGTCGTTGTTTTGTGACATATCCAATGGGGGCTGATTTAGGGTTAACTGAACGGAGTTGCCCTTGAGCCGGAGGAGACCGAGGCGTGCGGAACGCCGGAGCGTCCATCGACCCGCCGACGGATCCGTTCGCGGCGGTGCCTCCGCCCGCTCCGCCCAAGAAGCATCCGGTGCGTCCGGGCTCGGCCTCGCTTCCTCGCGGGGTGTCGGCCGACATCTTCGGTGATCGCTCGCCCCAACCGGCGCCCGCCGCGGCGCGCATCCCGCGCCAGAGCAGCCTGCCGCCGCCCCCTCGGCCCGTGGAGCCATGGCCCATGGCGGAGACGACGGTCAAGGACGAGCCGGCCGTCGCCTTCGATCCAGAGCCGGAGCCGAAGAGCCGCACGGGCCGCTACGCCTTGATCGGCCTTTCCGTGCTGCTTCTCGCCCTCTATCTCGTACCCGCCGTCTCCATGGCCGGCCGGGTGCTGTCCGGCACCACGGTCCTCGGCGTCGACATCGGGGGGCAGACCAGAGCAGAGGCGACGCTGACCCTCCGCGAGAGGCTGTACGGCCAGATAAGGGCGCCCATCATCGTGCGGCAGGGCGCTCGGCGGCTGACGGTGAACCCGGAGGACGCCGGCCTGCAACTCGACGTGGAAGCCACCGTACGGCAGGCCTCCAGCGGCTTTCCCAGCCCCGGGGACGTGTGGGCCTCGCTCACCGGCGGCCGTGAGGTCAAACCCGTGATCTCGGTCGATCGGGAGAAGCTCGCGGCGGCCGTGTCCAAGGACGTCGCCGCCTTCCTCGAGAACCCGGCGCAGGAGGGTGGCGTCGCGTTCAAGGGACTGACCCCCGTGCCGATCTATCCGAAGGCGGGACACAGGATCGACCGGGCGGCCGTCGCCCTCGACATCGAGGAGGCGTACCTCAGCCCGGATGTCATGGTCGTGGCCGCGATGGTCAAGGACGCTCCCCAGGTGACCCGGAGCGCGGTGCACCGCGCGCTGGCCCTGGCGAAGGACGCGGTCGCCGGGCCGATCACGCTGACCAATGGCACCAGGTCGGCGCAGATCCCCCCCGCCGTCATCGCGGAGAGCCTCACCTTCGCGCCGGACGACCATGCCCTGCGACCCCACTTCGACGCCGCGAAGGCGGTGGCCGGTCTGGAACGGCAGCTCGTCGATCCCGAGCAGGCGGCACGTGACGCCGGTTTCGCCATCGTGCGCGGCCGGCCCAGCCTGGTCCATGGCAGGCCCGGCAAGCGGGTGGACACCGGCCGGCTGGCCTCGGACGTCCTCGCGGCCGTCGAAGGCCCGAGCCGTACGGTGCCGGTGACCCTGACGGACGGGCAGCCGGCCGTGACCGACGAGGACGCGCTGAAGTTGGGCATCACGGAGGAAGCCGGCCGGTTCACGACGTCCTATGACTGCTGTCTGCCGCGCGTGGCCAACATCCAGGCCGCCGCCCGATCGCTGAACAACCACCTGGTCAAGCCGGGCGAGACGTTCTCGTTCAACGAGGTCGTGGGGAGGCGGGACGCTGCCGCCGGGTTCCCCGGCGGGGTCACCGCCACCATGATCCGGGGGAGGGCCGGGTCCGACGTGGCGGGGATGTCGCAGGTCGCCACGACGATGCTGAACGCCGTGATGCGCGCCGGGCTCGCGGACGTGGAGCACACGGCCCCAGAGGTGTACGCGCCGCAGTATCCGGCGGGCATGGACGCGGCGGTCTCCTATCCCGCACCGGACCTGCGGTGGAAGAACGACTCGCCGTACGGCGTGCTGATCCAGGCCTCCGCCACGGACACCTCGCTCACGGTCGTCCTGTGGAGCACCAAGCGGTACGACGTGGAGCTCCGCGACCCGGTTAAAACCCGGGTGACCCATCTTCCGCCGACGAACGGCGGTGGCAAGGGCTGTGTCCCGGTGCCGGAGGAGCCCGGATTCACCGCCGAGGTGACGCGGGTCCTCCAGGGGGACGGCAAGGTCGTGGACCGCCAGACGTTCACGACCGTGTACCAGCCTCAGGCGGCCGTCGTCTGCTCGGCCAAGTGATCCTCGTCCTCAACGCGCCACGAAGCCCCGAGGCCGGCGCGGTCGCGTGGCCGTACGGCCATGCGGGCCGGAGCGTGGCGCGGTCATGCCGCCGGGCGGGGTGGGACGAGGAGGATGCGGTCGTCGCCCGGGCGGGGTGATCCGCGGCCGTCCCTGTTGCTGGTGCCGACCCACAGCGTCCCGTCGGGAGCCGTGGCGACCGCGCGCAGCCTGCCGTACTGACCGGTGAAGCGGGCGACGGGCCGGCCCACGGCGCCGTCCGGGCTCAGGGGGATCTGCCAGAGTCGCCGGCCGCGCAGCGCCGCGGCCCACAGGGATCCGTCGGCGTACGCGAGCCCGGACGGCGAGGCCTCATCGGTGGACCAGGTGAGCAGCGGGTCGGTGTACCTGCTGTCCCTGCCCATGCCCTCGACCTCCGGCCAGCCGTAGTTGTGGCCCTTCTCGATCAGGTTGATCTCGTCGTATGTGTTCTGGCCGAACTCGGTGGCGTACATGTGACCCCGGCCGTCCCAGGCGAGGCCCTGGACGTTGCGGTGGCCGTAGGTCCATACAAGGGTGCCGAAGGGGTTGCCCGGAGCGGGCTTGCCGTCCACGGTCATCCGAAGAATCTTGCCGCCGAGGGAGTCGCGGTCCTGGGCGAGCTCCTCGCGGCCGGTCTCCCCGGTCGAGGCGTAAAGGAAGCCGTCCGGGCCGAACGCCAGGCGGCCGCCGTTGTGGATGCGTCCCTTGGGGATGCCCCTCACGAGCGGGACGGGGTCGGAGAGCCGGCCGTCGTAGCGGTATCGGACCACCCGGTTGTCGCCGTCCGCCGTGAAATACACGAAGACGTGGTGATCAGTCGTGAACTTCGGGGAGACGGCCACGCCCAGCAGCCCGCCCTCGCCACCAGGGGCGACGCCCTGGATCACACCGGCATCTGAGGCGCGTCCCTGGGGCGTGACGCGCAGCAGCCGCGCCGAGTCCCGCTCCGTCACGAGCGCGTCGCCGCCCGGCAGGAACGCGACGGCCCACGGCACCGCGAGATCCGTCACCAGTGTCCGCGGCCGTCCAGGAGGCTCCGCGGTGATGCTGGGCAGCGGAGCCGGGGTGTCCCCGCCGCCCCGCACGGTCGCGGGAGGGTCTCCGCCGCCCCGCACGGTCGCGGGAGGGTCTCCGCCGCCCCGCACGGTCGCGGGGGTGTTCCCGTCGTTCGTCACGCTCTCCGGGGTGGCCGAGCACGCCGGCACCGCGACCAGGGCGAGCGTGACGGCCGTCACAAGAGCCAGCCCAGAGCGCCCTATTTGGCCTATCTCGACCATGTCCGTGACCTCCTCGTGCTTCTCATACTCGCGTTCGGCCGGGAAGGTTCCCTAGGTTGGTTCTCGTGAAGATCTGGGTCGCCTCGCAGGACATCGCGGACGCACTGTCCGATTTGCCCAAAGAGCTGCCGGACGATGCCCCGGCACTGGAGCTCGCGGTATACGACGGCAAGACGGCGCTGCCCGGCGCTCCCGAGGAGGTCGAGATCTGGGTTCCGCCTCTTCAGCCGGTGCCGGATCTCGGGGCCGTCCTCGGCCGCATGACCGGCTTGCGCCTGCTCCAGACCGTGACCGCGGGCGTGGAGCCGTACCGCCCGCACGTGCCGAAGAACGCGGTGCTCTGCAACGCCCGGGGCGTCCACGACGCGGGCACCGCCGAGTGGGCGGTGGGCGCGATGATCGCCGTGCTGCGGGAGTTCCCCGGCTTC
This sequence comes from Planotetraspora sp. A-T 1434, assembly GCF_025420585.1. Classification (GTDB taxonomy): domain Bacteria; phylum Actinomycetota; class Actinomycetes; order Streptosporangiales; family Streptosporangiaceae; genus JAOEGB01. The sequence continues at coordinate 192,428 of NZ_JAOEGB010000009.1, forward strand.
GCCGCCGCTCAGGCGCGCGGCGAGTGGACCTATCACCACACCGGCGTGCTGGCGGATTCCACAGTGCTGATCGTCGGGTACGGCTCGATCGGCGAGGCGGTGGAGCGGCGCCTGGCCGGTTTCGAGGTGGAGATCGTCCGGGTGGCGAGGTCCGCCCGGGGCAACGTGCACGGCCAGGACGAGCTTCCCGAGTTGCTGCCCTCGGCCGACGTGGTCGTCCTGCTCGTTCCGGCCACGGCGGACACCGTGGGCCTGGTGGATGCGAAGTTCCTCGCCGCCATGAAGGACGGCTCCGTGCTCGTGAACGCCGCCCGCGGCTCGATCGTCGACACCGGCGCGCTGGTGGCCGAGCTCCAGAGCGGGCGGCTGCGGGCCGCCCTCGACGTCACCGCGCCGGAGCCGCTGCCGCCGGGCCACCCTCTGTGGACCGCCCCGGGTGTTCTGATCACCCCACATGTCGCCGGCAGCACTCCCGCCTCGTTACGGCGCACCCGCGAGCTCGTCCGTGCACAGATCTTCCGGTACCTGACCGGTCAGCGACTCGCTAACATGATCACCGGCCACTACTGACCGCTCCCGGGCGACGGGCGGCGGCTTGACCGCGGGCCTGACTGCTCCATTAAGGATTCCGGAACGTGGCTGCCCCGTGACCTGGGGTGCGTACGGTGAACCTCATCCGCGCATGGCTGGTTATCAGATCGGTGACGACTCGGCGGTTGTCGCCCTCTCGATCACCGTCTGTGCGCAGACTGGCCATGTGACAGGGAGAGTAAAGCCGAGTCGAGGACGGGAGGGGCCGTGACATCACCCCCTACCGGGCGCGACGACGCTGAGGCGACTCCATGTCCCGGCACGGTTCCGGCAGGCTCCGCCGTACCGGACGGACCGGCATCGGATATATCGGCTCCCGCTATATCCGTAACGGTCCCGGACACGAGCGGCACGCCGGCCACAGAGGCACCGGCCGACATAAGTGCAACCGACATAAGTGCAACCGACACAAGCACAACCGACACAAGCACAACCGACATAAGCACAACCGATACAGCGGCAACGAGCACAGCGACAATCGGGACGGCGGCTCCGGACAGAGCCGCGACGGACGCCGCGGCTCGAGGTACAGAGGCGACACGCGTGAAAGGCAGGCGTGACCCCAGGGTCTCGCTCACCGCCACAGCCGGGCTCGGCGTGGCGGGGGTCCTCGCTGCCCTGATCACCGGAGGCTCGTCCTCCGCGCTCGCGGCCATCGCCGGGGTCGTCACGGGCCTTCTGGCGTCGGTCTCGCTGATCGTGGCGGCATCTCGGATGGTGCCGGGGCACCGGCGGCAGCCTGCCGCCTGGCGATGGCTGGCCGGAGGCTCGCTGACCTGGCTGCTCGGCGTCGGCGTCCGCCCGGTCGCGGACGGCACCCCGTTCGTGCTGACCTTCGCCGACCTGTTGCTGCTCGTCGGCTCCATCCTGCTCGCGATCGGCTGCGGCCTGTCCGTGAAACCCCCGGCGTACAGCCGTGGCGTGTTCCGGCAGGCCACCGACGCCTATGTGGGCGCCGCGTCGATCTTCGCGGTGGCATGGGTGGCCCTGCTTGGGCCGGCCTTCCGGAAGGCGGAGGAGCCCGCCGCCTTCTTCTCCACACTGGCGCTGCCCGTCGTGTGCCTGCTCGCGGCCTGCGCCGTGGCGCCCGCCGTCGCCGCGTCCCGCTCGGGCAGCCGTACGGTCGGCCTGGCCGGTGTGGGTGTGCTCAGCGCGATAACCGTGGCCGAGGTGGCCACGGCGCTCGCCCGGCTCAGTGGCGACACCCCGCCCCTGGCGGCCGTCCTCGTCGCCCCGGCCGCGTTCCTCGTGCTCGCCGTCACGCCGTGGGTCGAGGAGCGCCGCGCCTGGAAGCCGCTGCCGGCGGCCCTCACGGCCGCCACGCCGCTCGTCCTGGCAGCCGTCGCCACGGTGGTCGTGACCCTCCACGCGATCGCCGGGAGCCATGACCCCGCCCTTCCCGTCGTCGCCGCCTCCGTCGTCCTGGTGCTGCTCGGGCGGCTGTTCGTGCTGCTCGTGGAGACCGCCGGGATGCGCCGCCTCGTCGATGTGGGCGAACAACAACTCCGTCAGCTGGCCGAGAACACGGGTGACGTCGTGCTGGTCTGCGACTTCGACGGCGTGATCCGGGAGATCGGCGCGGGTGTCGACGCGACGTACGGCTACCGCCCCGGCGATCTCGCCGGACACCCGATCTTCGACTACATCCACCCGGAGGACGTTCCGGGGATCCATGCGCTGCTGCGCAGGATCGCCGCCGCCGACGACGACGTCTCGCAGATCCACGCGAGTTGCCGGATCGCCTGCCGCGTCCGCGCGGCCGACGGCACATGGCGGCCCACCGAGTCGGTCGCCACCCGCCACGTCCGCGGCGAGGACCTCATCCTCGTCACCGTCCGGGACATGACCGACCAGGTCGCCCTGCGGAACCAGGTCACCCACCTCACCTTCCACGACGGGGTGACCGGGCTGCCCAACCGTGCCTACTTCGAGGAGCGCGCCCGGGAGGTGCTCGCCCGGCGGAGCGCCGGCCGCACCGCCGTGATCTTCCTCGACCTCGACGGCTTCACCGGGGTGAACGACTCGGTCGGCCACGCCAGCGGCGACTACCTGCTCGGTCAGGCCGCCCGCCGGCTGCGCTCCGCCGTACGGGCCGACGACACGCTGGCCCGATGGGGCGGCGACGAGTTCGCGGTGCTGCTGGAGGGCGGCGTGTCCAGCGGTACCGACGCGCAGACCGCCATCGATCTCGCGGAACGGCTGGTCCGCGCGGTGTCGTCCGAGCCGTTCCGCGTCGCCGATCGGGACGTGGCGCTCACGGCCAGCGTCGGCGTGGCCTTCGCGGAGGACGGCCTGCCCGCGGGAGACCTCCTGCGCAACGCCGATGTCGCGATGTCGCGCGCCAAGGAGCTGGGCGGCCGCCGGGTCGAGGTCTTCGCCACGCACATGCACGCCGATGTCGTGCGCCGCCTGGAGATCGCCGCGGACCTGCAGCGGGCGCTGCTGGAGAACCAGTTCACCGTCGAGTATCAGCCCGTGGTCGACCTGGCGACTTCCCGCGTCGCGGCGGTCGAGGCGCTGGTCCGGTGGTGGCGGGGCAGCACGTTCGTGCCTCCGGAACAGTTCCTCGGCCCGGCGGAGGACACGGGGCTGATCGTGCCACTGAGCGAGTGGATCCTCCGGGAGGCGTGCCAGGAGGTGGCCGCCTGGCGGGCCTCGTCATGGGACATCGGCCTGTCGCTCAACCTGTCCGCCCGCCAGATCACCGCGCCCCGGTTCGTCGAGACCGTGTCCGAGGCGCTGGCCGAGAGCGGGCTGCCCGCGAGCGCGCTGACCCTCGAAGTGATCGAGGAGATGCTGGTCGAGGACGCCGATGACACGATCACCAAGCTCTCGGAGCTGCGAGCCCTCGGCGTACGGCTGGCCATCGACGACTTCGGCACCGGCTACGCGTCGCTGGCCTTCCTCCGGCAGCTCCCGGTCGACATGATCAAGATCGACCCGTCGTTCGTCTCCGGACTCGGCCGCGACGAGACTCTCACCCTGCTGACCCGGACGATCGTACGGCTCGGCCACGACCTCGGCCTGATCGTCGTCGCCGAGGGCATCGAGCGTCCCGAGCAACTGGAGCTCCTGCGCGAGATGGGCTGCACGAGGGGCCAGGGCTACCTGGTCGCCCGCCCGATGGCCGCCCGAGGAGTCGACTCCCTCATGCGCACCACCCTCCAGAACACCGCCTAAAACCCCCCGCGTGATCATGCACGGGTTCCGCGACAGGTCGCCTGACGGGGCCCGACTCCGAGCGTGATCATGCAAGGTTTCCCGGGAAGCCCTCAGAGCTGCACCGACGTCCATCGTGATCATGCAGAAGCAACCGGCATGCGAGGGGCGCTGCCGTGTCTGGACTGAGGAGCCGAGTGGGGAGCGAGGAACGAGCGACCCGAGCGACGAGGGCTGTGCTCTGTCGCGCGCCTGCGGCACGACCAACGGCCTCAAAGGCGCCCCGAGCCCGCGCGAGCGGAGCGAGCGCAATGAACGCTGTCCGGATGGTGAGATGGCTGTCCCAGATGATTTGACGCGGAGGCTGTCGATCAGACATGGTGTAGCCATGCATGGCGATGGGATCCTCGTAGTACTTCGCAGGCGCGCAGCCTGACGAAGCACTCGGTCCTGCGCGCGCCCCAGCTCCGCTCAGCGGACGGGGCATTTTTTATGCCAGCAGACACCCAGCAGACAGCTCAGCCACAAGGAACGAGCCGATGACCGAACAGATGACAGGTGCTCAGGCCCTCGTGAGGGCGCTGGAGCACGTCGGGGTCGACACGGTGTTCGGGATCCCGGGCGGCGCGATTCTCCCCGCCTACGATCCCCTCTACGACTCGACCAAGGTCCGGCACGTGCTTGTACGGCACGAGCAGGGCGCCGGCCACGCCGCCGAGGGGTACGCGCAGGCCACGGGCAAGGTCGGGGTGTGCATGGCGACCAGCGGCCCGGGGGCGACGAACCTGGTCACGCCGATCGCGGACGCCTACATGGACTCGGTGCCGATCGTCGCGATCACCGGGCAGGTGTCGACTCCGCTGATCGGGACGGACGCCTTCCAGGAGGCGGACATCTCCGGCATCACGATGCCGATCACCAAGCACAACTTCCTGGTGACCCACGCCGACGACATTCCCCGGATCATCGCCGAGGCGTTTCACATCGCGTCCACGGGCCGCCCCGGCCCTGTGCTGGTGGACATCGCCAAGGACGCGCTCCAGACGATGACCACGTTCTCCTGGCCGCCGGTCATGCAGCTTCCCGGCTACCGGCCGGTGACCCGGCCGCATTCCAAGCAGATCCGCGAGGCCGCCAAGCTGATGATCGAGGCCAAGAGGCCGGTCCTCTACGTCGGCGGCGGCGTGCACAAGGCGCGCGCCTCGTCGGAGCTGCTCGAACTGGCCGAGCTGACGGGCATCCCGGTTGTGACCACGCTGATGGCGCGCGGCACGTTCCCCGACAGCCACCCGCAGCACATGGGCATGCCGGGCATGCACGGCAGCGTCTCGGCGGTCGGGACCCTGCAGCGCTCGGATCTGCTGATCGCGCTCGGCACTCGGTTCGACGACCGCGTGACCGGCCAGCTGTCCAGCTTCGCGCCGAACGCCAAGGTCATCCACGCCGACATCGACCCGGCGGAGATCTCCAAGAACCGCCACGCGGACGTGCCGATCGTGGGCGACTGCCGCGAGGTGCTCGGTGACCTGGTCAACGCGGTGCGCAACGAGCACAACGAGGGCCGCAAGGGCGACTACGCCGACTGGTGGCGGGTCCTCAACGGCTACAAGGAGACCTACCCGCTGGGCTACGACCAGTACGAGGACGGCTCCCTGGCCCCGCAGTACGTCATGGAGCGGCTGAGCGCGCTCGTCGGCCCGGACGCGATCTACACCGCGGGCGTCGGCCAGCACCAGATGTGGGCGGCGCAGTTCATCGGCTATGAGAACCCGGGGACGTTCATCAACTCGGGCGGCGCGGGCACGATGGGCTTCGCCGTCCCGGCCGCCATGGGCGCCAAGATGGGCCGGCCGGACGCCACGGTGTGGTGCATCGACGGCGACGGCTGCTTCCAGATGACCAACCAGGAGCTTGCCACCTGCGCCATCGAGGGCGTGCCCATCAAGGTGGCGGTCATCAACAACGGTAACCTCGGCATGATCAGGCAGTGGCAGACGCTGTTCTACGACGAGCGGTACTCCAACAGCGACCTGAACAGGGTCAAGCGGATTCCGGACTTCGTGAAGCTGGCCGAGGCCTACGGGTGCGTCGGCCTGCGGTGCGAGCGGCCGGAGGACGTCGACGCCACCATCCAGAAGGCCATGGAGATCAACGACGTGCCCGTCGTGATCGACTTCGTCGTCCACCAGGACGCGATGGTCTGGCCGATGGTCGCCGCCGGCACCAGCAACGACGACATCAAGTACGCCCGCGACATGGCGCCGAAGTGGGAGAGCGAAGAATGAGCGACCGGGGCAACGGGACCTGCGCCAAGGGCGCCAAGGGGAGGGCCGCATGAGCCGTCATACGCTGTCCGTTCTGGTGGAGAACAAGCCGGGTGTCCTGGCTCGGGTCGCGGCGCTGTTCAGCCGCCGCGGGTTCAACATCGACTCGCTGGCCGTCGGGCCGACCGAGCACGACGACATCTCGCGGATGACCATCGTGGTCAACGTGGAGGAGCTCCCGCTGGAGCAGGTGACCAAGCAGCTCAACAAGCTCGTCAACGTCCTCAAGATCGTGGAGCTCGACAACAGCCTGTCGGTGCAGCGCGAGCTGATGCTGATCAAGGTCAGGACCGACGCCGAGAGCCGGTCGCACGTCCTGGAGCTGGTCAACCTGTTCCGCGCCCGCTGCGTCGACGTCGCCCCGGACGCGGTGACGATCGAGGTCACCGGCACGACGGACAAGCTGGAGGCGTTCGTCAGGGTGCTGGAGCCGTATGGCATAAAGGAGCTCGTGCAGTCGGGCATGGTGGCCATCGGCCGCGGCGCCCGTTCCATCACCGACCGCTCGCTGCGGGCACTCGACCGCATCGCCTAGCCGTACGGCCCGCATGGGCCGTACACGATGTCGAGCACCCCGAGCGAGCGCGAACAACCGATTCCGAAAGGCAAGCATGTGACTGAGATCTTCTACGACGACGACGCCGACCTGTCGGTCATCCAGGGGCGGCACGTGGCCGTCCTGGGGTACGGCAGCCAGGGGCACGCCCACGCCCTGAGCCTGCGCGACTCCGGCGTGGACGTCCGGGTCGGCCTGCCGGAGGGCTCCAAGAGCAGGGAGAAGGCCGAGGCCGACGGTCTTCGCGTGCTGTCGCCTTCGGAGGCCGTCGAAGAGGCCGACCTGACGATGATCCTCGCGCCGGACCACATCCAGCGGCACCTCTACGCGGAGCACGTCCAGCCGAACCTCGTCGAGGGCGACGCGCTGTTCTTCGGCCACGGCCTCAACATCCGGTACGGCCTGATCGAGGCGCCGGAGGGCGTGGACGTCGCGATGGTGGCGCCCAAGGGCCCCGGCCACCTCGTCCGCCGCCAGTACGCCGCGGGCCGTGGCGTGCCCTGTCTCGTCGCCGTCGAGCGCGACGCCACGGGCAACGCCTGGCCGCTGGTCCTGTCGTACGCCAAGGGCATCGGCGGCACCCGCGCCGGCGCGCTGAAGACGACCTTCACCGAGGAGACCGAGACCGACCTGTTCGGCGAGCAGGCCGTGCTCTGCGGCGGCGTGTCCGAGCTGATCAAGGCCGGGTTCGAGACCCTGATCGAGGCGGGCTACCAGCCCGAGGTCGCCTACTTCGAGTGCCTCCACGAGATGAAGCTGATCGTGGACCTGATGTACGAGGGCGGCATCTCCAAGATGTACTGGTCGGTCTCCGACACCGCCGAGTACGGCGGCTACACCCGCGGCCCGCGCGTCGTCAACGCCGAGACCAAGAAGGAGATGCGCCGCATCCTGGACGAGATCCAGGACGGCCGCTTCGCCCGCGAGCTGGTCGAGGAGTTCGACTCCGGCCAGGGCAACTTCAACAAGTACCGCGAGGAGCTGGCCGGTCACCCGATCGAGCAGACCGGTGCCACGCTCCGCCCGATGATGAGCTGGCTCAAGGGCGAGCAGTCCTGAGGCCCTGAGCCCAGCCGGTTGCGGTCGGTTAGGCCCGGTCCCCGGCCGTTCGCGATTTTAGGCCGGTCCCGGCCTTGCCAACGCGTACGCCGACCGTGATCATGTGGCTTGCATGATCACGGGCGGCGTACGGCCAGGTCGGCACGGCAACCCAAGACCCTGTGCATGATCGCGTGTGGCGTAGGGCCAGGCTGGCACGGCAGGCCGGGACCCTGTGCATGATCACGGGGGGTGGGGTGGCTCAGCAGCCCACGGGTTTGAGCCAGGAGCACTCCAGGTCGCCGGTCGGCGGAGCGCCCATGAGGATCACCGCGGTCCCGTCCACGGGGGCCGACCGCCTGAACTGGGCGAGCCGTACGGCGATCCGGTCCTCGAGGTCCTTGGGCGGATCCTCCGACAGGAAGTTGTTCGCCAGGATCGAGAAGACCAGCGGCTCGCCGTCGGCGCTTCTCACGTAGCCCGACAGCGCGGTGACACCGGTGAGCGTGCCGGTCTTGGCGTGAACATTGCCCGCCGCCGGGGTGCCGCGCATCCTGCTGCGGAGGGTGCCTCCGGTGATCCGGTCGGGGTCGCCCGCGACCGGCAGCGAGCCGTACCACGTCGTGAACCACGGCTTGCTCCGCACGGCGACCAGCAGTGACGTGAGGCCCGCGGGCGTCAGGCCGTCGGCGCGGGAGAGGCCGGAGCCGTCCCGCAGTCGCAGCGTCTCGACGCCGTTGGCCTTGGCGAACGCCTCGGTGACGGCCAGCCCGGCGGCCCAGGTGCCCTGCCCGGAGACCTTGCGCCCCATCGTCTTGGTCAGGATCTCGGCGTGCATGTTGTTGCTCAGCTTCATGAACGGGACCAGAAGGCGGCTCAGCGGGATGGACTCGTGGGTCGCCAGTGCCGTCGCCCCTTCCGGCGCGCCCCCGCGCACGGTCGGACCGAGGACGCGGACGCCGTGGTTCGCCAGGCGCTCGCGGAACAGCGACGCCGCGTAGAGCGTGGGGTCCCACACCGACATCCACTCGTCGTGGCGGTCGGCCACGGTCCCCGTGACCACGATCGTGTTGGTGCCGTGTTCCCGGTTGACCTTCACGTCGGTGCTGGTGCCGGTGACCGCTCTGTTCACGATCTTCACGTAGTCGGTCTCCGGCGTGACGGACACCTTGGCGCGGTCTCCCTGGGCGTCGCCCGGTGTCACCGTGACCTTCACCGATCCGGCGTCGTAGTCCGTGTCGGGTGACGCGGTCAGCGCCGAGATCTGGCCCGCGTAGTTGTACGGCTCGTCGTCCCAGGTCCAGTCGGCGCCGAGCCGTACATCGTCGAACCAGGTGTCGTCGGCGACCAGCCGTCCCCTGACCACGGTGATCCCCTCCGCGGCGACCTTGGCGGCCAGCGCGTCGTAGTCGGCGGCGAGCATGGTCGGATCGCCCGTGCCCTTCAGCACCAGGTCGCCGGTGATCCTCGGCCCCGACCTCGACGTGGCGAGGACCTGGGTGCGGAACCGGTGGTCCAGCCCCAGCGTCTCCACGGCGGCCGCCGAGGTGAGCAGCTTGTTGTTGGAGGCGGGCGTGAACAGCTTGTCCGCGTCCACGGCGTACAGGTCCTCGCCGGTCGCGGCGCTCTTCACGACCACGCCCGCGCGGGCGGCCGTGAGGCGGGGATCGCTGAGGATCTGGTCGATATCGTGGGTGAGGTCGGCGACGCCGGGCGCGGCATCGTGAGCGCTGGCCGGAAGGCCAGGGCCCGCGACTCCCGCCACCAGTGCCGCGCCGGCCAGCATTATCGGAATTCTTCGTGATAACCGCACTGTCGGCTCCCGGATGAGCTTCCGGATGGCATGCCCCGAGCGTGGCTCGCGGCGGCGCATCACAAGAGAGATTTGCGCATCTGTCCGGTATACCCAGAGGAGCCCCGCCTGGCCGCGCGGGGCCCCAGGAGACCGCGCTCCTGCGGAGCCGACATCAGGAGGACCACGGGGCCGCGCTCAGGCGGGGGCCGACACCAGGAACACCCACGAACACGGGGCCGCGCTCAGGCGGGGGCCGACACCAGGAACGCGCAGTCGCCGAAGGCCACCTCGTCACCGGCCCGCACGCGCGCCGGGCCGACCAGGCGCCAGCCGTTCAGCCTGGTCCCGTTCATCGAGCCCAGATCGACGAGCAACCAGGAGTCGTTCTCGCGCCGCAGTTCGGCGTGGACCCTGGAGACCGTGAGGTCCGAGAGCACAAGGTCGCACGCCGAGCCCCGGCCCACGACGTAGCGGATGCGGCTGTCGACCGGCAGCGCCAGCCGGGGGAGGCGCGGCCGGCGCCAGGCGGTCTCGATCCGGCTGGTGAGGTCGGACACCGAGGCGACGGCCTCGGTGATCCGCCTGCGCCAGCGCCCGCGATGCGGGAGATCCGAGATCAGCTCATCCAGCTCGCTGCGGCTACGCGCGCGCAGCGCCATGTCGACTCGGCCGACGAAGGTGTCCATCGACAGGCGTCCCTCGGCGGCGCGGTCGCGGAGCTCGTTGAGGGCGCGCTCGCGATCCCCGTCCGAGGCGCGAACCGGGGGAGAGCTCATGATTGGAGTATCCGACGGAGTAACGCGAGGTGTCCAGAAGACCATCGCATTCCCTCCCTTTTCCGGACCTTGCCGGTCCGGGGAGGGTCCTGCTCTTTAAGATTCTCTGCCCAATCGCGCCGCCGGGCCGCTCCCCACCACGACTTCCTAGTGCTTGCCGAAGTCCTGCGTCCAGTACGGCCCGCCGGCCTTGACGTATCCCACACCGATGTCGGTGTAGTCGCAGTTGAGGATGTTCTGCCGGTGCCCCGGGCTGTTCATCCAGCCCTGGACGACGGAGGCCGCGGTGCCATAGCCCTTGGCGATGTTCTCCCCGAGTGCCTTCCAGGAGGTGTAGCCGGCCGCCTCGATGCGGTCCTTCATCGTGCGGCCATCCGCGGAGGTGTGATCGAAGTAGTTCTTGGCGGACATGTCGGCCGAGTGGCCGTACGCCGCGGCGCGGAGCTTGGCGTCGTGCTTCAGCGGGCCGCAGCCGGCCTTCGCCCGCTCGACGTTGGTGAGGCGCACCACCTCGTTCTCCAGTGCCGTGCCGACGCCGGCACTCGGAGTCGGAGTCGGAGTCGCCGTCGTGCCGCAGGTCAGGCGGATGGCCTTCGACTTCGACATGTGGCCGTGGTAGTCGGTGGCGACGGTGTAGAACGTGCCGCCGGCGCAGCGGAGGTTCAGCGTGACCCGCCCGTTCTGGACCGCCTTGGCGCCGCTCTTCACGACCCGGTCGGGGCCCGGCTGGACCTTCCAGATGCGGACGCGGAACGTCGCCTCGCCGGTGCAGCCTGCCCGGGACCCGGCGGCGGTGATCTTCCCGTCCGAGGCGACGTGCGGCTTGGCCGTGGCCACGCGGCAGACCGCGTTCTGCGTCTTGACCTGGCTCTCGACCTGGCTCTCGGCCTGGGCCGGGACGGTGGGGGCACCGATCGCCGCGAGGCTCCCGAGGCACAGGACAGCTCCGAGCGCTCTGTTCACGATCTCTCCTCCAGTGGGGTTGGGACGCTGGATGGAAATCGTCATTATGGTGCGTCTAGATATCAAATGTCCGAATAAATCACTCTTTGCTCGTAAAGATCTACCTTCACTCCAGGCTCACCAGTCACACCTACACCAGACGTGATGTTGCCTAAGGCATACTGAGTATGCATACTCAGTATCCATGTCCATCCGACACGGCCTGCTCGCCCTCCTGAGTCAGGGCCCGAGGTACGGCTACCAGCTTCGGTCCGAGTTCGAGGCGTCCACAGGGGCGACCTGGCCGCTGAACATCGGCCAGGTCTACACGACGCTGTCGCGCATGGAGCGGGACGGCCTCGTGGCTCCGGGGGAGCAGGACGAGCAGGGCCGTGTTGTGTACGCCATCACTCCCAAGGGCCGGGCCGAGCTCGACCAGTGGTTCGCCACGCCCGTCGCGCAGGCGGACCGGCCACGTGACGAGCTGGTCATCAAGCTGGCGATGGCCGTCACCGCCCCTGGCGTCGACGTCGCCCGCGTCGTCCAGGCGCAGCGCTCCGCCACGATGCGGACCCTGCAGGAACTCACCAGGGTCAAGCGCAGCGTGGACGCCCGGCACGACACGGCCCGGCGACTGGTCCTCGACTCGATGATCTTCCAAGCCGAGGCCGAGCAGCGCTGGCTCGACCACTGCGAAGCCGTCCTCGCCGCGTCATCCCACCCCACCCCCCAGGAGACCAAGTGACCGAGCGCGACCCGTCCGCCCGTCCGGACCCGTCCAGACCGGACGCGTCACCAGCGGCCTCTCCGGAGACCGGAGCGCCCCGGCTGCCTGCGGACTCGTCCGGTACGGCTGACGCGCCCGTCGTCCGCCTGATCGACGTGGCCCGCGTCCATGGGGAGGGCGAGCATGCCGTACACGCGCTGAAGCAGGTGAGCCTGGACGTCGCGGCCGGTGAGCTTGTGGCGGTGATGGGACCGTCAGGGTCCGGCAAGTCCACGCTGCTCAACGTGGCCGGCGGGCTCGATCGGCCGACAAGCGGTTCGGTCCTGGTCGAGGGAACCGCCCTGGGCGACCTGACGCCGAAGCGACTCGCGAGACTGCGGCGCAGGAGCGTGGGCTATGTCTTCCAGGACCTGAACCTGATCCCGTCGCTGACCGTGGCCGAAAACGTCGCCCTGCCGCGTGAGCTGGACGGAGCAGGCGCCCGCGAGGCGCGGAGCGAGGCGGTGGAGGTGCTCGGCGAGGTGGGCCTGACCCAGGTCGCCGACCGCTTTCCCGATGAGATCTCGGGCGGCCAGCAGCAGCGTGTGGCCATCGCCAGGGCCCTGATCGGGGACCGGCGGCTGCTGCTGGCCGACGAGCCCACCGGCGCTCTCGACACCCCCACCGGCGACGGCGTCCTGAGGCTGCTCCGCGAGCGGTGTGACACCGGAATCGCGGTGCTGCTGGTCACTCACGAGCCGCGGTACGCCGCGTACGCCGACCGAGTCGTGTTCCTCCGCGATGGCGGGATCACCGATACGGCCGAGGCGATGGTGACCGCCCGATGAGCGCCATTCGCGCGGCAGTGCGCATTTCCCGGCGCGACGTCTGGCGGGCCAAGGGCCGTAGCGCTCTCATCATGGTCATGATCGGCCTGCCCGTTCTCCTGATCACGGTGGCCGCGACCCTCGTGGCCACGCGAGACCTCGACCCGAGTGAGCGGCTCCCCTTCGAGTTGGGAGCCGCGGACGCCGCGGTGACCGATCTGGGGCTGGCGGCCCCGATCAGGCAGAGCGCTACGGAGCCGGAGTCGTTCAGGACGGATCGGGACGCCGTCAGGCCGCCGCTGACCAGGGCGGAGGTCGAGGCGGTGTTCGGCGCGGGCACGCGAGCGATCCCCACGGTCGAGGACTACGAGGAGTATCGGAGTGCTGACGGCTATGAGGACGTGTCGATAGACGAGATCGACTGCCGTGATCCGATGGCCACGGGCATGTTCCATCTGCGGCAGGGGCGATTTCCGCAAGCCGCCGACGAAGTCGCGGTCAGCGTCCCCGTCGGGGTGGGCGTGGGTGCCGTGCTCCGTGTCACCAGGGACGACACGCCCAAGCGTGTTGTGGGCGTCGTGGCCGCTCCGCCTCCTCTCATGGGCTACGGCCGGCAGATCATCGCGCTCCCCGGAACACTGCTGAAAGGCGCCGGAGCGGGAAACCGGAGAACCACATGGCTGGTCGACGCCCCTGGGCCTGTGACGTGGGAACAGCTGCGTCACGCGAACCGAAGCGGCCTGTCGGTGCTGTCGCGGGCCGTCGTGCAGGATCCGCCACCAGCGGGTGACTCACCGGACGACGCCATCGTCGGGCAGGTCGCACGCCAGGCCTATATCGCGGAAACAGCCGCGCTCACCGCCACGATCCTCACCTTGGAGGTCGTCCTGCTCGCCGGTCCGGCCTTCGCCGTAGGGCTTCGGCGGCGCCGTCGCGAGTTGGCGCTCATCGCCGCCCAGGGGGCCTCCGGAAACCATCTGAAGCTGATCGTGGTCTCCGACGGGCTGGTCCTGGGGGCCGGGGCCGCGGTCCTCGGCGCGACTCTGGGCGTGGGGGTCGCCCGCATCGTCGTCGCCGTTCTCGGCCAGTGGCCCGAGGGCGAGATGGGGCCGTTCGACGTGCCTGCCGGGCAGATCATCACGGTCGTCGCCCTCGGGATCCTGAGCGGTGTGATCGCCGCGGTGGTTCCCGCGATCCAGGCGGCACGCGCTGACGTGGTCGCGGCACTGGCCGGGCGGCGGGGGCAGGTGCGCGACCGGGCGGGGTGGCCCCTGCTCGGGGCGCTTCTAGTGGCCGCGGGCCTCGCGGTCACCGCGTACGGCGCCTGGCACGGGCAGAACGCCATCCTGGGCGGGGCCGTACTCGGGGAACTAGGGCTGGTCGCGCTGACACCGCGGTTGATCAGTGTGATCGGGCTGATGGCGGGGCGGTTCCCGCTGCCGCTCCGGCTGGCCGCCCGCGACGCCTCCCGCAACCGGGGTCGTACGGCCCCCGCGGTCGCGGCCGTCCTGGCGGCCGCGGCGGGGTTCAGCATGGTCGCGGTTGTCACGGCCACCGATCACGCGCGCGATCGGCAGACCTACAAGGCAGCCTTCAGAATGGGCACGACCGCGGTCTACGGTGACGATGTCACCGCCGAGTCGTGGCGGAGGATCCGGCCGATAGTCGACAAGACGCTACCCGGGGTGCCGCTGGTCGAGGTGCGGGCGGCCGTCGACGGCAAGGGCAGGCACCTGGATCTCACTCTGCTGGACGGAAACTGTGAGGGGTGCGTCACCTTCGGCGGCTCCTTCGGCGCTCTCCCGGTAGGTGGTCCGGATCTGCTGCGTTACCTGATCGGGCGTACGGACACCGGGGCTGAGAGGGCACTCGCCGAGGGCAGAGCGGTCATCTTCAATCCCGCCGCGGTGCGGCAGGGCAAAGTGCGACTCCAGCTGACGACCCGAACCACAAGCGACGAGGGCGAACCGCCTTCGGTCTCCCTGCCCGCCGTAGTCGTGACGGTGAGTGGACCCACGGCGGCCGCCGGAGTGGCGCCGTCGTCCGCTTTCACCTCGCTCGGCTACTCGCTCAAGCTGACCCATCTCATCGTGGATCCGGCGGTCAAGCGGCTGACCCCGGCGGATGAACAGCGGCTCAGCGGGCCGGTGCGGGCCGTCACACCCAAGGTCGCGGTGACGCTGGAGCGCGGATACCGTGAGGACGGCAGCTGGACGCTGCTGGTCTTCTTGATCGCGGCATCGGTGATCGTGCTCGGTGCGACCTTCACCGCCACCGGCCTGGCGGCGGCCGATTACCGGCCAGATCTGGAGACGTTGTCCGCCATCGGGGCACAGCCCCGGACCCGCCGGCTTGTGGTCGCCGGCCAGGCGGCGGTCATAACCGGCGTGGGAGTCCCGCTCGGTCTGGCCGCCGGGCTGGTGCCCGGCGCCGCCCTGGCCGTGGAGACGACGATCCGCTTCCGTTCGTTCATCCCGGATACGGCGCTGAACGGCTTCCGCTACCCGTCGCTCACCGTCGAGCTGGGCATACCGTGGCCACTGCTCGGAGCGGTGGCCCTGGGCCTGCCGCTGCTGGCCGCGCTGGTCTGCGGGGCGGTCACCAGGTCACGCCTCCCCGCGCCACGCCGTCTCGTGTGACCCGCCCCCAGGCGGAGCAGTTCAGGTGAGGGCGGCTCAGCGCTCCGGCAGGGCGGCGCCGGGGGTCGCCGCGTCGGGGGCCTTCTCTCCCGGGGCAGTGCCCTCGGCCAGGCGGCCGGCGGTGAGGTCGTACTTCAGCGTCATCAGGATGCCCGCGATGGTGATCAGAGCGGGGACGACGGTGAGCCCGATGATGACGGCGGTGTACGCGCTGTCCGGCTGGGTCACGGGGTGCTCCGGGTCGGAGGAGACGAACCCGCCCAGGGCGAGCACCGCGCCGTAGATGGTCGCGCCGAAGGCCGCCACCGCGCTCTCGGCCGCCGTCCAGAGGCCGGTGAAGACGCCGCCGCGGCGCTCGCCGCTCAGGGCTCCGTCATGGGCGATCACGTCGGCCAGCATGGAGAACTGGAGGAGTTGCTGGCCCGCGTACCCGATCCCGACCACCATCACGGCGACATGGGCGTAGAGCGAGCCGAGCGCGGGGGTCGCGAGGGCCAGCACGGCGCCGGCCGTGAACAGCGCCCCGGAGAGGATCATCGCCCCGCGCTTGTCGATCATGCGGGCCAGCCACACCCACAGCGGCATGGTGACGAGCATGGGCCCGACGAGGGCGGCGAAGAGGGTGCTCGTGGCCTTGGTGTCATTCAGCGTGTAGGCGGCGAAATAGGGCGCACCCGCCAGCATCACGCCGGCGGCGAGGGTCTGGGCCGTGCTGAGGCCGAGGAGCCACATGAACGGCCTGCTCGTCCGGGCCGCCACGAGCTGCGACCGCAGGGTCCCCTCGGACTGGTTCTGGCCGGTGAACGGCGCCCGGGCCGTGCCGAAGAAGGAGCCCAGCATGGCGGCGAGGAGGATGGCGGCGAAGATGAGACCCATCTGGCGGTAGCCGTCCACCGAGTTGCCCGCGATGGCCGGGGCGGCGATCCCGCTCATCGCCACCGCAATCGCGATGAAGATCATCCGCCACTGGAGGAGCGAGGTCCGCTCGTGATAGTCGGTGGTCATCTCGGCCGGCATGGCCTTGTACGGCACCTCGTACAGGGCGTATCCGGTGGCCGCCGCCAGGAACGTCACGCCCACGAAGACGGCGGCGGGGACGCCCTTGAGCGGCGGCCCGACGAACATCAGGGCGAACGACACGGGCAGCACGACGGCCCCCGCCAGCAACCACGGGCGGCGCGGCCCCCAGCGAGATGTGGTCCGGTCCGACCACTGTCCGACCAGGGGGTTGATGATCAGGTCCCACGCCTTGGGGAAGAACAGCACGACCCCCGCGAGCCCGGCGGGCACGGCCAGGACGTTCGTCATGTAGTAGAGCAGCAGCAGGCCCGGGATGGCCGAGAAGTTGGCGGTGCAGAAGGAGCCGACGGCGTATCCGAGGCGCGTGCCAAGGGACACAGGGGAGGGGTGTGGCGTCGCCGCCGCGGAGACCATGGCGACATTCAAGCCGAGCAAGCGCCCGACCGGAAGCCTTCCCGTCCGCCGGATCCGCCACCGCCTCGCCGTACGTCGCCGCCGGCCGCGGCCTCGTGTTAGTCCGTCACGTCGGCGCAGACGACGTGGGCGCCGAGCTCGATCATCCGGCGTTCCGTGTGGGCATCGGCCACCCGCGCCATGAGGACCGGAGCCTCGCTCGCCGCGAGCTGCGGCAGCCGGGCCCGGACCCCGCGGTGCAGGTCCCTCACGATGTCCTCGGCGGCGGGGGTGTGGACCTTGACGTGCAGCATGATCCCGGACGACCCCGAGACGGTGCGCGCCTCGGAGATCCACACATGGTGCACGAGAGGAAGGCTGCGCAGCAGTTCGCCGATCGCCACCCGGAGGGCGGGGAGGATCGGGTGGTTCGTCCTGCGGTAGCCGGGATCGACCACCTGCATGGCGCCGGACAGGTGCTGCCGTGGCGCGGGAATCCATGGGGGCGAGACCGGGGCCGGAGCGGGCGTGGGGGCCGGGACGGGCGCGCTCTGCGCCACGTGATGCGTGCGGGTCACGGTCGCCATCGCGCCCGTGGCGTACGCCGAGGGCACAGCGGATCCCATGGCCGACAGCGCGGGCGTGGGGCCGCTGCGCGTCGACTGGAGGTAGCGCTGGAGGTCTTCGATCGGTACGGCTGCCGCGGCCGGACCGGCCGCGTCGATGACGATCTCACGGACGCCGGTGACGCGCTGGATGTCCAGGATCGTGTCGGCGTCGCAGACCGACAGAGAGTGGCTGCCGCGGTGCCGCGCGTAGGTGGCGGGGCCCGTGTACCCGAGAAGCACGCGCTCGCCGCTCTGGGTCGTGCCGAGCACGACGGAGCGGTCGGGCCGGACGGCGACCAGGATTCCCCACTCCGCGAGAGCCGCGAGTAGTTGCTGGGGGCCGCCGTGCCGCGCGAGCACTTCGCCGAGAGAGGGGTTCCCGATGCTCATAGGCTGAACGATAGGTAGAAAACCATGGCTTAAACAGGCTAATCGTGAAGATTAGGTGCGATCAATACCAAGATGGCGGCTGTGCGGATGGGACCGGTCCAGGTTGGGTAAACGGACCCCCTAGTGCCCGCAAGTCAGCCGGCCTCATGCCTCCCCTCTGTCACAGCGGCAACACCATCCGTGGATTCGGTGCGGGTTCCGTCTCGGATGGCGGATCGCTCGTGAGGGCTTTCACAAGGGCCGGATAGACTCGCGCCTGTCCGTGCGTCGCACATCTCGAAGGACTGACCAGTGACCAAGCCCGTCGTACTTGTCGCAGAAGAGCTTTCCGATGCGGGTCTCGCCGTGCTCGGCGCGGACTTCGAGGTCCGCCACACCGACGGCGCCGACCGGTCCCAGCTGCTGCCGGCACTCGCCGACGTGGACGCCCTGATCGTCCGCAGTGCCACCCAGGTGGACGCCGAGGCCGTCGCCGCCGCGCCGAAGCTGCGCGTCGTCGCCCGCGCGGGCGTCGGGCTCGACAACGTCGACGTGGAGGCCGCCACCAAGGCCGGCGTCATGGTCGTGAACGCCCCGACCTCGAACATCACCAGCGCCGCCGAGCACACCGTCGCCCTCATCCTGGCCAGTGCCCGCAACGTGGCCCAGGGCCACGCCGCGCTCAAGGGCGGCGAGTGGAAGCGCTCGAAGTACACGGGCGTCGAGCTCGACGAGAAGGTCGTCGGCATCCTCGGCCTCGGCAAGATCGGCCAGCTCGTGGCCCAGCGGCTCCAGCCGTTCGGTGTCGAGCTCATCGCCTACGACCCCTACCTGCAGCCGGCGCGCGCCGCCCAGATGGGTGTGAAGCTCGTCTCGCTGGAGGAGGTCCTCCAGCAGGCCGACTTCATCACGGTCCACCTGCCGAAGTCGAAGGAGACCATCGGTCTCATCGGCGACCGCGAGCTCCACATGGTCAAGCCGTCCGTCCGGCTGATCAACGTCGCCCGCGGCGGCATCATCGACGAGAACGCGCTCTACTCCGCCCTCAAGGAGGGCCGCGTCGCGGGCGCCGGCATCGACGTGTTCGCCAAGGAGCCGTGCACCGACAGCCCGCTGTTCGAGCTCGACCAGGTCGTGGTGACGCCGCACCTCGGCGCCTCGACGCACGAGGCCCAGGAGAAGGCCGGCACCCAGGTCGCCCGCAGCGTGAAGCTGGCGCTCGCCGGCGAGTTCGTGCCCGACGCCGTGAACGTACAGGGCGGCGCGGTCGCCGAGGACGTCAAGCCGGGCCTGCCGCTCACGGAGAAGCTCGGCCGCATCTTCACCGCGCTCGCGGGCGAGGTCGCCACCCGCCTGGACGTGGACGTCCGCGGCGAGATCGCCTCCCAGGACGTGCGGGTGCTGGAGCTGGCCGCGCTCAAGGGCGTCTTCACCGACGTCGTCGAGGACGCGGTGACTTACGTCAACGCCCCGCTGCTCGCCAAGGACCGTGGCACCGTGGTCGAGCTGGTGACCAGCTCGGACAGCCCGGACTGGCGCAACGTCATCACGGTCCGCGGCGTCCTGGCCGACGGCCGCACGGTCTCGGTCTCGGGCACGCTGTCCGGCCCCCGGCAGATCATGAAGATCGTCGAGGTCAACGGCTTCGCGATGGAGATCGAGCCCACCGACCACCTGGCGTTCTTCACCTACACCGACCGTCCCGGCATCGTCGGCATCGTCGGCCGCCTGCTGGGCGAGCACAGCGTGAACATCGCGTCCATGCAGGTCTCCCGGAACGTGAAGGGCGGCAAGGCCCTCATCGCGCTCACCGTTGACTCGGCCATCACGAGCGACATCATCGAGCAGATCGCCGGGGAGATCGGCGCCGACAGCGGCCGTACGGTCGACCTGGAGGACTGAGTCCCGGGATCGGCCCCTGGTTTCCGGCCCGGGTCGGCGCGCGTCCGCGCCGGCCCGGGCTTTCGTATATGTACGGCCCTCGGCCGGTTAATTGATCATGACGATAGTGCTGTCGGAAACGGCGTTCGACAGCACTATCGTCATGATCGACTGCTGCCCCGTCTCAGGCTTTGAGATATTAGGTCGTCCTACGAGATCCTGGGGTAATGTGGGCGAATGACGACGCGCCAGGTAGCCGCACTCCTTGCCTGCCGCGGCGGGGCCTGATCAGGGTAGGGCGGCCGCCCGCCGCGGAGAGCGGCACCACTGACGGCCGTTGACTCCGTCGCCCCGCGACGCGCGATCCGCGTCCCGGCCCGGGAGTCGCCAGTTTCCGGATTCGCCCAGGATCCGCCTCTAGCAATGCTCTGCCGGAAATGAGATCCGCCATGTACGAGATGTATCCCTGGAACAGCCCCGAAGAGGCCGAGGACGAGGCCACCGTCGCGTTGCAGACCGCCCTCGACCGCCGCGACAACGGCGGCTCACCCCAGCGCTGACGCGTCAACAGGGCTTCATGCATGATCACGATGCTGATCGGGGCGGGCCTGCGCGCTTCCCGGGAATATGCGCATGATCACGATATGACGCCGCGACCGCCGTGGCGCGGGGTGAATCGCGCCGCCGGCGGTCGTAACGTCGTTCGATCTTGCGGACGAGATGTCGTCAGGCAGACGTCCCGTCCAGTGAGTCCCCGTCCAGCGCCAGGGCGAGGGCTCCGTAGAGCGGGGCGTCGTCCACGAACCGCGCCGCCACGATCTCCGGCGGGTACGGCACGGCCTGCCGTACGGCCTCGCGCAGGTGGGGCACGATGAGCTGGGCCGCGCCCATCATGCCGCCGCCGATGACCACACGGGACGGGTCGAGCGCGACGCAGAGGTTCGCCATGGCGAGCGCCAGCGCGTCGAGCGCGTCGTCCAGCAGGATCCTGACCCGGGGGTCGTGGCCGCGGTCGAACAGGTCGGCGGCGGTCACGGGAGTGCCCAGCAGCTCGCTGCCCCGCTCCGCGAGCGCGATGCCCGATACGTACTCCTCCAGGGGCGCCCGAGTCACGGCCGGCCCGAGCCCGTCGGCCACGGGAGCGGCCGGTTGGAGGATACGCAGGTCGTCCGCGTGGCGAGCCAGGTAGGCGATCTCGCCGGCCGCGCCGTGCGCGCCGTTCACCACGTGGCCGTTGACCACGAACCCGGCCGCGAGTCCGGTGCCCAGGTTCAGGTAGATCCCGTCTTTGACTCCTTTCAGGCTGCCCCAGCGCAGCTCGGCGGCCGTGGCCGCCTTGACGTCGTTGGCGACGCGCACCGGGGTCCTGCCGAACTCCTCGCGCAGCAGGCCCGGCAGCGGCAGGCCGTCCCACCCCGGCACGTTGGGCGCGAGCCGTACGACACCGTCGCGGACGATGCCGAAGGTGGAGACGCCGACCGCGGCCAGCTCGCCGGGGTGGCCGGCCACCAGGGTCTGGCACGCGGCCACGGTGCGGCGCACCACCTCGGGTGCCCCCTCGAACCCGCGGGTCTCGATCCGGGTCACGGACAGGGGCATCCGGGGGGCGGCCCCAAGGGGCGCTGTGGCCAGCGCGACCTTGGTGCCGCCGAAGTCGACGCCCAGGACGTAACGGGGGGACCCCTGCGTCCGATCGGCGCTCACGTGGTGCTGCCGCGTCGGCCAAGGGAGTCGATCGCCACGGCCAGAGCGAGGACCGCCCCGGTGACCATGAGCCGCACCGAGGAGTCCACGCTGAGCAGGAACATGCCGTTGCCGATCGCCTGGATGACCAGGACGCCGAGCAGCGCGTGGTAGGCGCGTCCCCGTCCGCCGAACAGCGATGTGCCGCCGATGACCGCCGCGGCGATCGCCATGAGCAGGGTGTCGCTTCCGCCGGAGCCCTGGTTGACGGCCGCCAGGCGGCTGGCCGCCAGGATGCCGCCGAAGGCCGCCAGTGTGGACGACAGCACGAACGCCAGGACACGGATCCGCGTCACGCTGATGCCCGCCCGGCGGGCCGCCTCCGCGTTGCCGCCCACGGCGTACATGTACCGCCCGAACGCCGTGTGCCGCAGGATCAGGTCGAAGACCACGACGAGCGTGCCGAAGATGACCAGCAGGAGCGGCACGCCGCGATCCGCCGACATGATGATCACGGCCGCCGCCAGCACGACCGCGAGGCCCGCGACCTTGACGATCAGCCACCACGACGCCGTGACGGGAAGCTCCGCCGCGACCCTCAGCCGCCGGCTGATCAACCCGGACGCCCCGAAGACGGCCACCAGCGCGGTGATGGCCACCCACGCCAGCCAGTTCGGCAACCAGGTGTCGCTCAGTTTGGCGATGAAGCCGTCGAAGGGCAGGTTGATGATGCCGCCCGAGCCCAGCAGGTAGAGCAGCAGACCCTGCCAGCTCATGAGACCGGCCAGGGTCACGACGAACGACGGCATCCGGAGCCGGGTGAACATCAGGCCGTGCAGCAGCCCGACCAGCGCCCCCGCCGCCAGGGCGACGACGACTGCCAGCAACGGATTCCAGCCCTGGCGTACGGCCAGGATCGCCATGACCGCCGCGCACAGGCCGCTGACGGATCCGGCGGACAGGTCGATCTCGCCCAGCAGCAGCACCATGATGATGCCGAGCGAGATCGTCCCCGTGGCCGCCATCTGCATGACCAGGTTGGTGAGGTTCTCCGGGGAGAGGAAGTGCTCGTTGAGCGATTGGAAGACGATCGCGATCACGATCAGTCCGCCGACCACCGGCCACGCGCCGAGGTCCCCGTGCCGCAGCCGCTCGACAGCCTCCTTGGGCGTGTACGGCTTGCGCACCACAGTGGCAGCGTTCATCATGCGGCGGCTCCAGTGATCGCGGCCACGATCGACTCCTGAGAGGCGTCAGCCGTACGGAACTCGCCGGCGTTGCGGCCCAGGCGCAGGACCACGACGCGGTCGCTGACCGCGCGCACGTCGGCGAGGTTGTGGGAAATGAGCAGCACCGCCAGGCCGCGCTCGCGCAGCCGCCTGATGAGGTCGAGGACCTGGGCGGTCTGCTCGACGCCCAGTGCGGCGGTCGGCTCGTCGAGGATGACGAGCCGGGGCTCGCCGATCAGCGCGCGCGCGATGGCCACCGACTGCCGCTGGCCGCCGGAGAGCATCGCCACGGGCACCCTGATGTCCCGGATGCGCACGTCGAGTGACGTGAGCAGGTCGCGCGCGGAGCGTTCCATACGGATATGGCTGAGAATTGACCACTTCCGCCGTTCGGCTCCGAGGAAAAGGTTGGCCACGACATCGAGGTTCTCGCACAACGCGAGATCCTGGTAGACCGTCGAGATGCCGAGCCGCTGAGCGTCATGAGGGGTGCTGATGTGCACCCGCTCGCCGTCGATCACGAGGCCCCCCTCGTCGGGGCTGACGGCGCCTGCGATGACCTTGACCAGGGTTGATTTCCCCGCGCCATTGTCCCCGACCAGCGCGACCACCTCGCCGGGACGGAGGTCCAGGCTCACCCCTTGGAGAGCCTGGACCGCGCCGTATCGCTTCGATACGTCTGTCGCCGAAATCATTTACTGGATGCCCGCCTTAGCGCACGCGTCCTTGAGCTCGGGCGTGCAAACGTCGGACGCCTTGTAGAAGCCGTCCTTGATGATGGTGCTGGCGATGTTGTCCTTGGTCACCGCGATCGGGTCGAGCAGGAACGACGCGATGTCCGCGGTGCCGTTGTTGGCCTTGTCAGGTGCCGTGGGCTTCTCCCCCTTGGTCAGCGCGACCGCGATCTCGGCGGACTTCTCCGCCTCGGACCGGATGTTCAGGTAGATCGTCATGTACTGCTCGCCGCCCAGGATCCGCTGGATGGCCGCGAGCTCGGAGTCCTGCCCGGTGATCGGGGGGATGGTCTTGTAGCCGGCCCGCTTCATGGCAGCGATCGCGCCGCTGGCCATGCCGTCGTTCGCGGACACGACGCCCACGATGTTGTCGCGGCCGAGCGCCGTGATGGCCTGCTCCATCTCCTGCTGTGCCTTGTCGGGGCTCCAGTCGGGAGTGTCGAACTCGCGACCGATCTTGACCTTGCCGTCGAGGACGTTGTGCGCGCCCTTCTTGTAGTCGGCCGAGCTGGGGTCGGTGGGCGAGCCGTGGATCATCACGATCTGGCCCTTGGCCGCCGTGCCGGCCGCGTTGAGCGCGTCCAGGAGGCCCTGCCCCTGCATCTCGCCCACGCGGACGTTGTTGAACGACACGTAGTAGTCGTAGTCGATGCCGGAGATCAGCCGGTCGTAGGCGATCACCGGGACCTTCTTCTGCTTGGCCTGGTTGACCAGCGGCGCGACGGCCGCGGCGTCCACGGCGTCGAGCACGAGCACGTTGGCGCCCTGGGTGAGGGCGGCCTCGACCTGCTGCTGCTGCTTGGCGGCGTCCTGGTCGGCGTTGAAGTAGAGCAGCTTGCAGTCCGGGCAGAGGCTCTTGGCCTTGGCCTCGAACAGCGGGCGGTCGAAGGCCTCATAGCGGGTGGTCTTCGACTCGGGAAGGAAGAGCGCGATGGTCTTCCCGCCACCACCGCCGCCCTCCGCCTTGGTCTCGGACGGCTTCGCGCCCGAGTCTGAACTATTGCCGCACGCGGCGCTGAGCATGAGCGCCGCGGCGGAGATGGCCAGCAATCCTCGACGCATTGGCATGCGAATCCTTTCTCATGACCCCGAGGGTTGATAAGAAAGGTAATTTACTATCAGCTGTATGACTAGGGGTTAGACGAGATCACATGCACGGAGGGCTGGATGGTGCAGGGCGATCCACTAGTGATCAACTGGCCCGCCTTCCGTGGTGGGTATGCCAATCTTGGGAATGTGGTGAGTATCGGCGGCGGGACCGCCAACACGACCAGCCTGCTCCGCGTGATGAATGAGCGAGCCGTTTTCGCGGAGATCTTCCGCCTCGGCAAGGTCTCCCGGCCGGAGCTGGCGCAGGCCACCGGCTTGTCCAAGCCGACGATCTCGGTCGCCCTGGCGGATCTGGAGCGTGCCAGACTGGTCCGCCCGGTCGGGCTGCGCACCGGCAACGCGGGCCGCGCCGCGCTGCTCTACGAGATCCGCCCGCAGGCAGGCTGGGTCCTGGCCGTCGACATCGGGCGCGCGTACGTCAGGCTCGCGCTGGCCGACCTCGTCGGCGAGATCGTCGCGCGCAGGGACGAGCCGTCCCGGGCCGGGAGCTATGACGCGGTGCTCGACCAGCTCTCCGGGATAGCCGCCGAGCTGACCACGGAGGCCGGTCTCGCGCCCGGCGACATCACGCTGACCGTTTTCGGGACACCTGGCATCCACGACAAGGAGACGGGCGCTCTGCGGGTCGCCCCCAACCTCCCCGGCTGGGAGCAGGCCGGCGCGGTCGAACGGCTCGCCGACGTCATCGGGTCGCCGTACGTGCTGGAGAACGACGTCGACCTGGCCGCGGTGGGCGAGGGGGCGTACGGCCTCGGCCAGGGCGTCTCCCACTTCGTCTTCGTGTCCATCGGGACCGGCATCGGCATGGGCGTCGTCATCGACGGCAAGCTCTACCGGGGCTCGCAGGGGGCGGCGGGAGAGATCTCCTACATGCCCGTCGGCGAGGGCGACCCGCTGATCAACCCGGGGCGCGGCATGTTCGAGTCGGTCGCGTCCGCGGACGGGGTCGTCGCCACGGCCGAACGGCTCGGCATGGCGGCCTCCACCGCCAAGGACGTCTTCGACGCGGCCAGGGCGGGGAGCGAGACCGCCAAGCGGGTCGTCGCCGCCGAGGCGGACCACGTCGCCCACGCGCTGGCAGGGGTGACCGCCGTTCTCGACCCCGAGCTGGTTGTGCTGGGCGGCGGCATCGGCGCGCAGGCGGGCGACCTGCTGATCGGCCCGGTGTCCGAGCGGCTGGGGTCGCTCGTGGCGCTCCGCCCGCCCCGGATCGAGGCGTCCACGCTCGGCGCCGACGCCGTGCTCCTCGGCGCGCTCGCCTTCGGCCTGACGACGGCGCGGGACCTCGTCTTCGAGCGCGCGGTGGCGATGACGCCGCTCGGATGATGAGACCGGTGTTTCGATCTTCGAGACAACCGGTAAGGTACACGCATGGAGTCGAGCAACATCCGTCTGGCAGTCATCCCGGGAGACGGGATCGGCGTCGAAGTCGTCGCCGAAGGCCTCAAAGTCCTCGACGCCGTGGGCGTCAAGGCCGAGACGGCCGAATACGATCTCGGCGCGAAGCGCTACAACGCGACCGGCGAGACCCTGCCGGACACGGTGCTCGACGAGCTGCGCGGCTACGACGCGATCCTGCTCGGCGCGGTGGGGGACCCCAGCGTACCGCCGGGCATCCTGGAGCGTGACCTGCTCCTCAAGCTGCGCTTCGAGCTCGACCACTACGTCAACCTCCGCCCGGTCAAGCTCTTCCCCGGCGTGGAGACCCCGCTGGGCGGTGTCCGTCCCGAGGACATCGACATGATCGTCGTCCGCGAGGGCACCGAGGGCCCCTACGCCGGAGCCGGTGGCGTGATGCGCCGCGGCACGCCGCAGGAGATCGCCACCCAGGAGTCGCTGAACACGGCCTTCGGCGTCGAGCGCGTCGTCCGCTACGCCTTCGAGAAGGCCCAGGCGCGTCCGCGCCGCAAGCTGACGCTCGTCCACAAGACCAACGTGCTCACCTACGCGGGCGACCTCTGGGCCCGTACGGTCGACCGTGTCAGCCTGGAGTTCCCCGAGGTCGAGACCGACTACTGCCACGTGGACGCGGCGTCGATGTTCTTCGTCAGCCAGCCGCAGCGGTTCGACGTGATCGTCACCGACAACCTGTTCGGCGACATCCTCACCGACATCGGCGCGGCCGTCGCCGGCGGCATCGGCCTAGCGGCCAGCGGAAACGTCAACCCGGCCCGCACGGCGCCCTCGATGTTCGAGCCGGTCCACGGCAGCGCGCCCGACATCGCGGGCAAGGGCAAGGCCGACCCGACCGCCACGATCCTGTCGGTCGCCATGCTCCTCGACCACCTGGGCCTCGCCGACGTGGCGGCCCGCGTCGAGCAGGCCGTCGCCGACGACCTCGTCGAGCGCCAGGGCGCCTGGACCGGCAGGAAGACCCGCGAGATCGGCGACGACATCGCCGCCCGAGTAGCCGGCTAAGCCGGGCCGCTCACCCCGTCCACAGCGCATGGCGGCCCGGTTCGGGCCGCCATGCGCTTTTTCATACCTTCCAGATGCCCTAGGTTTCCCTTAGCCGCCTCGTCGCACAATGACTGTGACGACGACGTAGAGAGAAGAAGGATCTTCGCCATGACCACCCACCTCAGCTTCGATGTGCAGCTCAACCAGCAGGCCCGCACCGTGGCCGAGCGCGAGCAGGTACTGGCGAGCCCCGGCTTCGGGCAGACCTTCACCGACCACATGGTCTCGATCGACTACACCGAGGGTCGCGGCTGGCACGACGCCAGGCTTCAGCCGTACGGCCCGCTCCTCCTCGACCCCGCCACCTCGGTCTTCCACTACGCTCAGGAGCTGTTCGAGGGCCTCAAGGCGTACCGGCAGTCGAACGGGTCGATCGTCACCTTCCGGCCGTACGCCAACGCGGCTCGGTTCAACCAGTCCGCGCTCCGCATGGCCATGCCGGAGCTTCCGGAGGAGACGTTCGTCCAGTCGCTGGAGCTGCTGGTGCAGAACGACCGGGACTGGGTGCCGACCACCGAGGGGCACAGCCTCTACCTGCGCCCCTTCATGATCGCCACGCAGCCCGCTCTCGGGGTGAACCACCCGTCGGGCAGCTACAAGTACATGGTGATCGCCTCACCGGCGGCCTCGTACTTCTCCGGCGGCGTCAAGCCGGTCTCCGTGTGGCTGTCCACCGAGTACACCCGGGCGGCCCCCGGGGGCACCGGCTTCGCCAAGTGCGGCGGCAACTACGCGGCGGCCTTCGTCGCCCAGCGCCAGGCGGTCGAGGAGGGCTGCGACCAGGTGGTCTGGCTCGACGCCTTCGAGCACCGCTGGGTCGAGGAGATGGGCGGGATGAACCTGTTCTTCGTCTTCGGCGACCGCCTCGTCACCCCTGCTCTCACCGGCACGCTGCTGCCCGGCATCACCCGTGACTCGATCCTTACCATGGCGGGCGAGCTGGGCTTCAAGGCCGAGGAGGGCAAGATCTCAATCGAGGAGTGGCAGGCCGGCTGCGAGTCCGGCGAGCTCACCGAGGTCTTCGCCTGCGGCACCGCCGCGGTCGTGACTCCCGTGGGCTCCGTCAAGGGCGCCGACCGCGGCTGGACCGTCGGCGACGGCACCCCCGGCCCCGTGACCCTGAAGATCCGCGAAGAGCTCATGGGCATCCAGTACGGCTCCCACCCCGACACCCACCACTGGATCCACAAGATCTGCTAACCCACGACCGGCCGCGCTGCCGGCCGGCGGGACGGGTGAAGCCCGGCTGGATGTGTCCAGCCGGGCTTCGTTCCGTACGGCTTACGCCTCGACGAGCTTGCCCGTGTCGATCGTCAGCCCCCACGGCTCAGGCAGTTGTAGCGGCTCGCCCAGGGATATTTGTTCCTCCTTGGCGTAGGACCCGCCGTCCGGCCGGCTCAGCAACCTGGCCGTGCCCTTGAAGGTGTCGATGACCAGATAGAGCGGCACTCCGGCTACGGCGCAGCTCTCCGGCTTGACGACGTGGTCGTCCCGGACGCTGCTCTTGGAGACGACTTCCACGACGAGCACCGTGCTGTCGCCGTAGACCTCGTCCTCGCCCCACATCCGGCGGTTGCGGGGCACGATCGTCAGGTCGGGGATGTAGCGGTCGATCTGCGGGCCGAGAAAAAGCTTGATGTTGGTCCACAGACCCCACTCTCGGCTCGCGACAAGGGCGACTATCTGGAGGATCAGGCGGGATACGACATCGTTGTGCTCTCCGGTGGACACCTCCCTCACCACGATCCGGCCGTCGATGAGCTCGACCCTGGAATCGGGGAAGAGATCGCACGCTTCGCGGTAGCGGCGTTGAAGCTCCGCGCGTTTCGTCTCCGCCGGTGTCGCAGGTCGGTCCAGCACCTTTCCCATGATTCCACATCCCCTCCAGGCGGGCGGGCGCAACGTGATTGACGCGATACGCAATGTAATCGCAAAGACGCCCTGGTCGTGGAGGGTTGTCGAAAGTCAGTTCTTACGGACGAGAGTGAGGCCGTCGGCGAACGGGAGGAGGACGCTGGTGACCCGGGAGTCGGCCGCGACCAGGTCGTTGAACTCGCGCATCGCCGGAACGGTGCCTCCGGCGGAGGGGTCGGTGATCTCCCCGTGCTGCAGGGTGTTGTCCACGGCGATCAGGCCGCCGGGTGCCAGCCGTACCAGGATCTCCTCGTAGTAGACGGGGTAGCCGGCCTTGTCGGCGTCGATGAAGGCGAAGTCGATCCACTCCTCCTGGGGGAGGGCCTTCAGTGTGTCGGCGCCGGGGCCGAGGCGCAGCTCGATCTTCTCGGACACGCCGGCCTTCTCCCAGTAGCGCCGGGCGACCGAGGTCCACTCCTCGCTGACGTCGCAGGCGATGAGCCGGCCGTCGGCGGGCAGGCCCCTGGCGATGCAGATCGAGGAGTAGCCGGTGAAAGTGCCCACCTCGACAGCCCGGCGAGCCCCGGTGAGCTGGACGAGCATGGTCAGGAGGGTCCCCTGCTCGTGGGCGATCTGCATGATCGCCCTGTCGCCGGTGAGCTTGATGGTCTCCTCGGCCAGACCGAGCAGCAGGTCGTCGGGCGGGCTCGTGTGCGAGGCGGCGTAGTGGGCGACGGCGGGTTGAATGAAATTGTCAGCCTTCATGTTCCCCACCTTAAGTTGCGGGGGAGCGGAGCAGTGCGGGACGACGTGGCAGTCGCCGTTCGCGGTCTCCCGGTGGGGTCGCTGACCGCTCAGCAGGTCTTCTAGCAGGGCGTATGCCGAAATCATCTCGTAATATGAGATCGACGTGCCAGATGGTGAGGACGTGTGGCAGACTCCTAGGCACCATGTACTACGGTCTGCTCATTATCAGCAGGCGCGCTGGCTAAAAAGGACAACGCCAGCGCGCAGACCTCTCACGTCCGTGAGGGGTCTTTTTGTTTGGGCTGAAGAGCGCGCGGCGAGATCGACATCCCGCGAAGGAGACATGAAATGGCCGACGACGGCTTCCACGTGTACGACACCACGCTGCGCGACGGCGCGCAGCAGGAGGGACTGAACCTCACGGTGGCCGACAAGCTGGCCATCGCGCGTCACCTGGACGGTCTCGGCGTCGGCTTCATCGAGGGCGGTTGGCCGGGAGCCAACCCCAAGGACACGGAGTTCTTCCGGCGCGCTCGCACCGAGCTCGACCTGAAGCACGCGCAGCTCGCCGCGTTCGGCGCGACCCGCCGGGCCGGAGTGAAGGCCGCCGACGACCCACTGGTGGCCGCCCTGCGCGAATCCGGTGCACCGATCGTGACCCTTGTCGCCAAGAGCCACGACCGGCACGTGGAGCTGGCCCTCCGCACGACACTCCAGGAGAACCTCGCGATGATCCGCGACACGGTCTCCCACCTTCATGCGGAGGGCCAGCGCGTCTTCCTCGACGCCGAGCACTTCTTCGACGGCTACCAGTCCAACCCCGCGTACGCGCTGGAGGTGCTCCGCACGGCCGCCGAGGCCGGGGCGTCGGTCATCGCGCTCTGCGACACCAACGGCGGCATGCTGCCGGACGAGCTGGCCGACGTCGTCCACGAGGCGGTCGGCACGGGGGCACGGGTGGGCATCCACTGCCACGACGACACCGGCTGCGCGGTGGCCAACACCCTCGCCGCGGTCCGGGCGGGCGCGACCCATGTGCAGGGCTGCGCCAACGGGTACGGCGAGCGCTCCGGCAACGCCAACCTGTTCACGGTGGTGGCGAACCTCCAGCTCAAGAAGGGGTTCGACCTCGTTCCGCCGGAATCGCTGCGGGACATGACCCGCATCGCCCACGCGATCACCGAGGTCACCAACGTCACGCCGAACTCGCACCAGCCCTACGTCGGGACGTCGGCGTTCGCGCACAAGGCGGGGCTCCACGCGTCCGCGATCAAGGTGGACCCCAACCTCTACCAGCACATCGACCCCGAGCGCGTCGGCAACGACATGCGCATGCTCGTCTCCGACATGGCCGGACGGGCGTCGGTCGAGCTCAAGGGCCGCGAGCTCGGGTACCAGCTCACGGGCGACCAGTCCCGGGAGCTCGTCGACCGCGTCAAGGAGCTGGAGTCGCGCGGCCACACGTTCGAGGCCGCCGACGCGTCGTTCGAGCTCCTCCTGCGCGACACCGTCACCGGTGAGCGTAAGCGCTACTTCTCGGTCGAGTCGTGGCGCGTCATCGTCGAGCGCCGCCCCGCCGGTGACGTCGTCAGCGAGGCCACCGTCAAACTGCACGCCAAGGGCGAGCGCATCATCGCGACCGGCGAGGGCAACGGCCCCGTCAACGCGCTCGACAAGGCCGTACGGCTGGGCCTGGAGAAGCTCTACCCGGAGCTCGCCGAGGTGGAGCTCATCGACTTCAAGGTCCGCATCCTGGAGGGCACCCACGGCACGGACGCCGTCACCCGGGTTCTGATCACCTCCAGTGACGCCACCGGTGAATGGGCCACCGTCGGCGTCGACGAGAACATCATCGAGGCGTCCTGGCAGGCCCTGGAGCAGGCCGTCACCTACGGCCTCCTCCGCGCCGGCCACGGCGCCTGATTCACGCCCGCGCCCCCAGGTCAAACCAGGTCAAACCAGGTCAAACCAGATCGGAGCCGGAGATCTTGAAGGTGACGGGACCCGCCGGGGCGTGGACGATGACGGTACGGCCGGAGCAGGTCACCGCGGGCTTGTCCGTGCCGGGCACGACGACGGTCAGCAGCGAGCGGGCGGAGGGCGAGATCACCACGGAGCCGGGGACCTTCCGCATGTATCCGGGGGAGATCCAGCCCTGGTAGGGCTGGGTCTGCCCGCGCACGATCCGCTGTCCCTCGATCGGCGTGCAGGACGGCAGGGCCAGTTGCACCAGCGTGGCGCGCCATGCGCCGTCGGCCACGACGACCTGGCCCTTGCTGGAGGACACCACCTTCAGCGAGGGGTCCAGGTGCCACAGGTTCCGCAGGTCCGACTTGGCCGTGTCGAGGACGGCCATGACGTCCTGGTGGTGGTTGACCAGCACCGCCCGGGTACGGCTCACGCCGTACGCCCGGTCGGTCAGCGTGAAGGACTGCCGCTCCTTGCCGATGGAGCGGCGCGTGAGCGCCGTCGGGGTGTGCCCGCGGAGCTTCCTGCCCACGATGACCGGGACGTTGTGCGCCTCCGGGGTGAGCGTCCAGCGCCGGTACGGCGTGTTCTCGTAGGAGTGGAACCCCGCCTCGGTGAGGATGCTCCGGCCCTGGGCGAAGTAGGTCACGCCCAGGTGGTCCTCGTGCCCGTGGAACTTGAGGCCCGGCCCGAACCTGATCGAGTAGTAGGCCGACTGCGGGTCTCCCCAGGTGGTGCGGCCGAAGACGTACCCCGCCTTGAAGACCTGCACCGTCTCGTCGGCGTGGTCGAACCCCGCCGGCTGGACGTCGGCCGGGCCGTCCCCGATGGGGACCATGTAGCCGTTGGGTTGCGTGGCGGCGCTGATGTGCCGGGGCAGGCCCTCCCATCGGGTGGCCAGCGCGGCCGGCACCTTGAGCTTGCAGTCGCCGATCGTGTCGACCGCCACCCTGAGCCGGTCGTAGACGTAGAGGGCGTAGCGGGGCGCCTGCTCCCTCAGCGCCCCTTGGGAGTCGATGTCGAGCTCCATCGAGCCCACCATGCGCTTGAGCGCGAGGTCCCGCCAGGCCTTGTTGCCGTAGCGGCAGCCGATCCGCAGGAGGCCGATGTCCTGGTCGAGCCCGTGGTTGTGGCCCTTCTCGTAGTGCCGCGGGTCGGCCAGCTTGTGGGCGTGCACGGCCAGGCTCTCCGTTAGCCAGGCGGCGGAGACGTGCCGGCTGAGGCAGACCAGGGCCGGGGCGCGCAGCGCGATGGGGTGCTCCGCCCAGGCGTACTTGCTGGTCCCGCTGCCGCCAGGCGGGTTGTCCTGGACCCAGTCCTTGGCGATCTCGACCGCCCGGCTGAGGTACGCCTCCTTGCCCGTCGCCTCGTAATCCGCGACCAGGCGTCCCATCCACCGCAGGGATTGGAACACCATCTGCCAGGACCTGTTCTTGTACGGGTCGAGGTGCCAGTTGACGTCCTTGCCCACGGTCACGGCCGGGAGGTCGAGGAACTCCAACTGCCCGTTCATGATGTCCGGCGAGGTCGGCGTGGCGGGGAGCCAGTCGCCCTGGCACTCCACCGTCCGCTGAACGCCCGGGGCGGCCTGAGCGGGGGCGGCGAGCCCGCAGCTCAGGAGCAGGGCGGCCAACAGACCTAGGGTTCGACTGCGGCCGCGCACGCCGGTTCCTTCCGACCATATTGAGGGGGCGGCACATGCTCCACGAATCCCGGCCCGCCGGTCAAGACACGTCAGTCACATCGTTAACAACACGATGCGCATCCGATGAGAGCCCCTGGCCGGACTTCACTGATCCATGGCCTGAGGACGGCTCGCGGCGTCAGCAGCCCTTTGGGAGCGGCCGGAGGAGTTCCCGCAGGAGGCCAGGCGAGACGTGATCGGTCGCTACCCGAGGCTCGGGTTCGGCGAGGAGTTCCTGTCCTCCTTCGAGGAGCAGGCGAGGCGGAAGCCGTACAGCGCCGCGAGCGAGGGGGTCGGCGGCGGGATCGGCGCGCGGATCGCAGCGAACCCGCTCGACGCCTGACCGGCGCTTCGCGCCCCCCGAGGCGTCAGGGTTGCTTGGGGGCGGCGGTTTCGACGACCTCGAACGTCCACAGCTCAGACCCCGAGGCGGCCGGGCCCTGCCCATGCCCGTGCCCCTGCGCCTGTCCTTGCGTCTGGCCCTGCCCATGTCCGTGCCCGTGGCCGTGACCCTGGGCTTCGGCCGCGGCCTGGGCGTGGCCGGCCTGGAACGCCTGGCTCTGCTGCCAGCGCTGGAAGTCCTCCTCGCTCCGCCAGCGGGTGTAGACGAGGTAGCGGTCCGTTCCCTCGACGGGCCGCAGGAGCTCGAACCACTCGAACCCGTCGGACGACTCGACCATCCCGGCGCGGTTGGCGAACCGCTTCTCCAGCTCCTGGCGCATCTCTCCGGGCACCGACAGCACGTTGATCTTCACGACCGAAGGCACATGGACTCCCGAACGACTCGTTCCTCGACGTGGCCCGTGATCGGCCCACCAGGACCACCATACGGGGGCCGTCCGGTGCCACCGCGCGCGGCGCGGCCGTACGCACGTGAGTCAAAAGCCGTGCTGAACACGCCCCCTGAGAACGGCTCGGCCGGGTCGGGGAGAACCCGACCCGGCCGACCGTATTCAGTTGTGGTTCAGTTGTTCAGTACCGTCAGACGGCCGCGGACGAGTTGCCCGCCAGCTTCACGCTGGCGATGTCGTTGGCCAGGAGCGCGGTCTCCACCGCGGCCACCGACGAGCTGGAGCTGACACCCGGCAACGTCGCGACGTTGAGGGCGTACAGCGTGAACTCGTACTTGTGCGAGGAGCCGCCCGGGCAGGGCCCGAAGTACTGGAGCGACTTGTCCCCGGTGCTCATCGCCTTCTGCTTGGCGGGCGACTGGTTCGGCACGTTGTAGCCGAGACCGAGGCCTTCGGGCAGAGACGACTTGCTGGCCGGGATGTCCCAGATGACCCAGTGCTTGTTGCTGTTGGCGGTGTCAACCAGCTCGATGGCGTAGCTCTGGGTGCCCGCCGGAGGGTTGGCCCAGGCCAGCGGGGGCGAGATGTCGTTACCCGCCACGTGGTCCTGCTGGCAGGTGTACTTGATCGGGATGGTGCCGTTGTTGGCGAACGCCGTGCTGGTCAGCGACAACGCCGGCGGCGGGAACTTCAGCCGCACGATGACATTGTCGAGGGTCGACGGAGTGCCGCCGCTCTTGTCGTTGTTGGTGCTGGTCAGCCAGAGACCACCGTCGGGGGTCTTGGTGACCGTGCGGAGGCGGCCCCACCGGCTGCTGAAGAAGGCGCGCGGCGTGTCGGTGGTGTTGCCGTTGATGTGCATGACCCAGAGGCGCTCACCGCGGACCGCCGCCATGTAGATCCAGTCATTCACGATCTCGATGCCGCTCGGCGACGCGGAGGCCACGTCCCACTGCTGGACCGGGTTGACGTAGGCGGAGTTGGTGCACTTGCCTTCGCAGTTCGGCCAGCCGTAGTTCTTGCCCGGCTGGATCAGGTTGAGCTCGTCCCACGTGCTGTCACCGAACTCGGCCTCCCACAGGCGGCCCTGGGAGTCCCAGGCGATGCCCTGCGGGTTGCGGTGGCCGAGGGAGTAGACGCGCGGCGCGCTCGGGAACGGGTTGCCGGGGGCGCCGGCGCCCGTCGTGGTGACGCGGAGGATCTTGCCGTTGAGCGAGTTGAGGTCCTGCGCCCGGTTGCCGTCCTGGCCGTCACCGGTGGTGATGTACAGGTAGCCGTCGGGGCCGAACTTGATGCGCCCACCGTTGTGGTACTTGTTCTTGGCGATGCCGGTGACGAGCGGCTCACGGGCGCCGATGGCACCGTTCTCGTACTTGAAGCGGACGACACGGTTGTCGCTGGCGGCCGTGTGGAAGGCGTAGATGTAGTGGTCGGTCGCGAAGTTCGGCGAGGCCGCGAGGCCGAGGAGGCCGCCCTCACCGGTCGTCGTCACCGCTTCGGTGATCTTGCCCACGACCGTCCGCTGCCCGCTCAGGGTGACGCGGGTGATCTCGAATCGGTCGCGCTCGGCCACCAGCGCACTGCCGTCGGGGAGCCAGGTGATGCCCCACGGCAGGTCCATCGCCGTGTTGACGTCCTTGTCGTAGATCGGGTCACCGCCGCCGGCGCTGCCGCCCGGGGTTCCGGGAACGTTGGCGCTACGCGGGGAGACGTTGTTGTTGGCGTCGAACGCCTCGACCGAGAACTGGTAGGTCGTTCCGCTGGTCAGGCCGTCGACGGTCGCGGTCGTGTCGGGCACGGTCGCGAACTTGGCGCCGTCCTTGTAGACGTTGTAGCCGGTCACACCGATGTTGTCGGTGGAGGCGTTCCACTGCAGGGTGATGGTGTTCGCCGTGGTGTTGGTCACGCGCAGGTTGGCCGGCGTGCTCGGCGGCGTGGTGTCGTTGCTCGGCGGGGTGGTGATGTTCACCGGGTTGCTGGCCTGCGACGGGTTGCCCGCGGCGTCGTACGCGAGGACCGTGATGATGTACTGCGTGTTGGCCGTCAGGTTCGGCACCGTGGTGCTGGTGACGTTGCCGCCCACGGTGGCGAGCACGTTGCCGCCGTTGTAGACCTTGTACAGGGAGACGCCCACGTTGTCGGTGGACGGGTCCCAGGCGAGGTCGACCGCGTTGGGCCGCACGTCACCCACGACGTGCAGGTTCGACGGAGGCGTCGGCGACTCGCTGTCAGCCGGGGCCGAGGTGCTCAGCTTGTCGAGGTTCGGGTTGCCGTTCACGGTCGTGGACGTGATCCGAACCAGGTTGGATCCCGCGGTCAGGCCCGCGGTGATGGTCTTGTCCACCCAGGTGTCCCAGTTGGTGGTGCTGGGGAACGACACGTTGCTGGCGACCGCGGTGCCGTTCACCGTGATGGTGCCGGGCCGGTCGATCGTGGTGCCGTTGGAGTAGCGGAACACCAGGCTGTAGTTGCCGGCGGTCGCCGCGGTCACGTTGAACTCGGTGTACGAGCCCGCCACGTTGTCGCCGTTGACGAAGCCGGTGCCGGTGAAGCCGAGGTGGTTCGACTCCACGACGCCCTGGGAGATCGTGGCGTCCTCGGCCTGGTACTCATTGCTCGGCGGAGGCGGGGTGACGGCGTTGGCCGTGAGCTTGTCGAGGTTGGGGTTGCCGTTCACCGTCGTCGAGGTGATACGCACCAGGTTGGACCCGGCCGCCAGGTTGGCGGTGATGGTCTTGTCCACCCAGGTGTCCCAGTCCACGGTGCTCGGGAACGACACGTTGCTGGCGACCGCGGTGCCGTTCACCGTGATGGTGCCGGGCCGGTCGGTCGTTGTGCCGTTGGAGTAACGGAAGACCAGGTCGTACTTGCCGGCGGTCGCCGCGTTCACGTTGAACTCGGTGTACGAGCCCGTCACGTTGTCGCCGTTGACGAAGCCGGTGCCGGTGAAGCCGAGGTGGTTCGACTCCACGACGCCCTGGGAGATCGTGGCGTTCTCGGCCTGGTACTCGTTGCCCGAGGGAGGCGGAGGCGTGGCGGCGACGTCGACGTCGATGTAGTCGA
This sequence comes from Planotetraspora sp. A-T 1434, assembly GCF_025420585.1. Taxonomy (GTDB): domain Bacteria; phylum Actinomycetota; class Actinomycetes; order Streptosporangiales; family Streptosporangiaceae; genus JAOEGB01. Next base: position 229,375 of record NZ_JAOEGB010000009.1, read on the forward strand.
GGTTCGGGTTGCCGTTCGCGCTGGTCGCCGTGAGCCGGATCGTGTTGGACCCGGCGTTGACCGGGGCCGTCAGCGTGGAGTTCGCCCACGTGTCCCAGTTCGTGGTGCTGTCGAACGGCCGGTTCGCCGACGCGACGGTGCCGTTGACGGCGACGTCCGCGGGCCGGCCGAGCGTCGTGCCGTTGGAGTACCGGATCACGATGGTCGCTGTTCCGGCGGCGGCGGCGTTGATCGTAAACTCGGTGTAGCTACCGGCGATGTTGTCGCCGTTGACGTAGGCGGTGCCGGAGAAGCCGGTGTGGGTCGTCTCCAGGATTCCCTGGGAGATGGTGGCGTTCTCAGCTTCGTACCTCGTGGGGGCGGCCGACGCGGGGACGGCGGCCAGCATGCTGAGCATCAACGTGCCCGCGAGCGCGCCGACGAGTGTCCGCGCTCGGGTGGGAGATCTCACGGAGCCTCCTGCTGTTGGATCTGTGGGGGGAGAGGGGGCAGGGGAGAGCATAGTTAGGAAGGGTTCCTAACATTTGATTTGATTGATGGGATCACTTGTGACGGGCGGTGTCAAGGGGACCTTGCGTCCAACAGAGAAACACGTCGGAAATATGGCACGATGTGACGGCTTTCCCTGGTAGAGGACTGATGGAGCCTTCCGTAGGCATTTGGGCGGTCCGTAAAGGCGTAGGGAGGGATAGCAAGAAGGTCGGATCTATGATCGTTTGCTGTAAGTTCGCTGAAGATGGCAGCTCAGTGGGCCGGTCGGTCGGCGAACGTGTCACCGGGGGATCGGCACTAGGCTCGTGACGTGCGTATCGCGAGGTTCTCCACAGGCGACGGGGTCGCGTTCGGAGTGGTGGAAGAGGGCGAGCAGGTCATCGCCAGAATCGACGGACACCCATTCGGCGGGGTCCAGCTCACGGGGGAGCGGTATCCGCTCGCCGAGGTCCGGGTGGTCGCGCCCATGTTGCCGAGCAAGGTGATCGCGATCGGGCGGAACTACGCCGACCACGCCAAAGAGATGGGCGCCGAGCCTCCGGACGAGCCTGTTCTCTTCCTCAAGCCCAGCACGTCCGTGATCGGCCCGGGGGAGTCCATCGCGTACCCGGAGAAGCTGTCGCGGCGTGTCGACTACGAGGGAGAGCTGGCCGTGGTCATCGGACGACTCTGCCGTGAGGTGCCGGCCGAGCGCGCCAATGACGTGATCTTCGGCTACACCTGCGCCAACGACGTGACCGCTCGCGACCTGCAGTCGAAGGACGGGCAGTGGGCGCGGGCCAAGGGCTTCGACACGTTCTGCCCGCTCGGCCCGTGGATCGAGACCTCGCTCGACGCCGGCGACCTCGCGCTCACCACGACCGTGAACGGCGAGCTGAAGCAGAGCGGCCGCACGTCGTGGCTGCTGCACGACATCCCGGCGCTCATCGCCCATGTGAGCGCGGTCATGACCCTCCTCCCGGGCGACGTCATCCTGACCGGCACGCCCGCCGGGGTCGGCCCGCTGGCCGTCGGCGACGAGGTCAGCGTCGGCATCGAAGGAATCGGAACTCTAACTAACCGGGTGATCTCACGTGATTAGGGTGCGCTTCGCCCCTTCGCCCACCGGCATGTTCCACGTCGGCGGCGCCCGTTCGGCGCTGTTCAACTGGGCCCTGGCCGAGCAGTCCGGCGGCACGTTCGTGCTCCGCATCGAGGACACCGACGCGGCGCGTAACCGGCCGGAATGGACCGAAGGCATCATCTCCGCCCTTGCCTGGATCGGCATCCACGGCGACTCGCCGCACTTCGAGGGGCCCTACTTCCAGTCGGCCTACGAGCAGCAGCACCGCGAGGCGGCGGCCAAGCTGCTCAAGGACGGCAGGGCCTACCACTGCACGTGCACGCGCGACGACGTCAAGGCCAGGACCGGCTCCGAGCACCAGGGGTACGACGGCTTCTGCCGCGACCGCGGCCTGACCGAGGGCGCCGTGCGGTTCCGCACGCCGGACGAGGGCGTCACCGTGGTCGACGACAAGGTCCGCGGGCGGGTGGAGTTTCCGAACTCGGCGATGGAAGACTTCGTCATCGTGCGCGGCGACGGCTCGCCGCTGTTCATCCTCGCCAACGTGGTCGACGACATGGAGATGCGGATCAGCCACGTCGTCCGGGCCGAGGAGCACCTGTCCAACACGCCGAAGCAGCAACTCCTGTGGGAGGCACTGGGCACGGAGCCTCCGGTCTGGGCGCACATCCCGGTCATCGTCAACGAGAAGCGGCAGAAGCTCTCCAAGCGGCGCGACAAGGTCGCCCTGGAGTCCTACCGCGACGAGGGGTACCTCGCGGAGGCGATGGTCAACTACCTCATGCTGCTCGGCTGGGGCCCCGGTGACGACCGGGAGATCATGCCCTGGTCGGAGATGATGCCCCTGTTCCGGCTGGAGGACGTCAACCAGTCCCCGGCGTTCTTCGACGAGAAGAAGTTGCGGGCCTTCAACGGCGAGTACATCCGGGCGCTGCCGCTTGAGGTGTTCACCGCGCGCTGCGAGCCGTGGCTGGACCCGTCGTGGGACCGCGAGGTGTTCGCCAAGGTCGCGGGGCTGGCCCAGACCAGGGTGGCCGTGCTCTCCGAGATCACCGCCAACGTGGACTTCTTGTTCCTGGACCAGCCCGTCTTCGACCAGGCCTCCTGGGATAAGGCGATGAAGCCCGGCGCGGCCGAGATCCTGTCCGGGTACGCCGAGCGGCTGGAGTTGATCACCTGGCATGCGGAGTGGCTGAAGGAGGCGCTGGAGGAGGTCGGCGCCGCCCACGGTCTCAAGCTGGGCAAGGCCCAGGCCCCCGTCCGCGTGGCGATCACGGGCCGGACGGTGGGCCTGCCGCTGTTCGAGTCGATCGAGGTTCTTGGCCGCGAGCGGTCCCTCGACCGAATCCGCACGGCTCTCACCACCCTCTCGGCGTGATCATGCACGGGTTCCCGGAAGGGGCCCGTGAGCTGCCGCGCCCCGTCCCGTGATCATGCACGAGGTCCTGGAAGGTGCCCGTGAGCTGCCGCGCCCCGTCCCGTGATCATGCACGAGGTCCTGGGCGTACCTCCTGGGCAGATAAAACGCTTTCGCTGATCATGCACGGCCTGGCGTGCATGATCACGGACTGCGTCATTGCAGGTCGGAGGCGCAATGCGGGAACTTGTGCATGATCACGACACGGGAGTGGGCTGGCCGGCCGCCCTCCGGCGGAAAGTGTGCATGATCACGCGCAGGGGGCGGTCCGCCACCTCATCGCGCTGGTGCAAGGGGGTTAGAGGAGGCCGCGGCGGGTGAGTAGGGGGGTGATCTCCGGCTCCCTGCCGCGGAAGCTCCGGAAGGCGGTCATCGCGTCCACGCTGCCGCCCCTGGACAGCAGCTCCCGGCGGAACCGGTCGCCGTTCTCGCGCCGCAGCCCGCCGTTCTCCGTGAACCACTCCACCGTGTCCGCGTCCAGCACCTCGCTCCAGATGTAGGAGTAGTAGCCCGCGCTGTAGCCGCCCGCCCAGATGTGGGCGAAGTATGTGCTGCGGTAGCGGGGCGGCACGGCCGGGAGATCCACTCCGGCGCTCCGTAGCGCCTCGGCCTCGAACGCCTCCGCGTCGCCGCCCGTATAGGCCGTGTGCCAGGCCCAGTCGAGCAACGTGGCGGCCAGATACTCGACCGTCGCGTACCCCTGGTTGAACTTCTGCGTCTCCAGCATCCGCTCGACCAACTCCCGCGGCATCGGCTCGCCGGTCTCGTGGTGCTTCGCGTAGTTCGCCAGGATCTCGGGATCGGTCGCCCACATCTCGTTCACCTGCGACGGATACTCCACGAAGTCACGCGGCACCGCCGTACCCGAGAAGCGCGGGAACCGCACGTCCGAGAACAGCGCGTGCAACGCGTGCCCGAACTCGTGGAACATCGTGTTGACCTCGTCGAACGTCATCAGGGTCGGCTCGCCCTTGACGATGTTCAGGTTGTTGACCACGACCGGCCGGGAGCCTTCCAGGGCCGACTGCTTGACCAGGCTGTTCATCCACGCGCCGCCTCGCTTGGAGGCCCGCGCGTGGAAGTCGCCGAGGAACAGGCCGATCGGCGCGCCGTCCTCGTCGAAGACCTCGAAGACCCGCACCTCGGGGTGGTAACCGTGCAGGTCCTCCCGCTCGGTGAAGGTGACGCCGTACAGGCGCGTGGCGGCGTAGAACACGCCCTTCTCCAGGACCGTGTTCAGCTCGAAGTAGGGCCGCATCCGGGCGCTGTCGATGTCGTAGCGCGCCTTGCGCACCTTCTCGGCGTAGAAGGACCAGTCCCACGGCTGTACGGCATGCCCGGCGAGCTCTTCGAGGTCGGACTGCTCCTTGCGGGCGTTGGCCACCGCCGGCGGGACGAGCCTGTCCAGCATGTCGGTGACGGCCTGAGTGGTCCCCGCGGTCTGGTCGGCCAGGACGTACTCCGCGTGGTTCCCGTAGCCGAGCAGCCTGGCCCGTTCGCGGCGGAGCGCGGCCATCTCGGTGATCAGCTCGGCGTTCTCCGCGCCCCGGCCGACGGACGCCTCGTGGACGCGCTCGCGCAGCGACCGGTTCGTCAGCTCGGAGAGGGCCGGCTGGCCGGTCGGCAGGACGAGCGTGATGAGGTGCCTGCCGTCGAGCCCGCGCTCCTTGGCGGTCTCCCGGAGCCCCTCGATCGCGTCCGCCGAGAGGCCGTCCAGCTCCGCCACGTCGTCCACCACGACGGCGCGTGCGTTGGTGTCGGCGAGCAGGTTCTGCTGGAACGTCGTCCCCAGCGTGGACAGCCGCTCGTTGAGCTCCCTGAGCCGCTCCTGGTCCACGGGATCGAGTACGGCTCCCGCCCGCGTGAAGTCCGTCAGGTAGCGATCGAGCAGCCACCGCTGCTCGTCGTCGGCCGCCTCGACCGCCCGGATGCGGGCGAAGAGCCTGGCGTTGAGGTGGACGGCGTCGGCGTGCTTGGCCAGCTTGGGCGTGACGTCCTTCTGGATCTCCTGGACGCCCGGTGTCGTGTCGGAGGACGCCTGGTTGAAGAACACCGCGGAGACCCGGTCGAGTAGCCGCCCGGACCGCTCCAGTGCCTCGATCGTGTTCTCGAACGTCGGCGGCTCCGGGTTGTCCGCGATCGCCGCGACCTCGGCGAGGTGCTCCGCCATGCCCTGCTCGAACGCCGGCCCGTAGTGCTCCTCCCTGATCTCCTGGAAGGGAGGCAGCTGGTAGGGCAGGGTGCTGGGGCTCAGAAAGGGGTTCGCGGCCGAGGTCATCTCTGGCGGCTCCTCACGTGGTGCTGGCGCGGTGATGGCGTGTGTCCCCAGCCTTACACAGAGGAGCCCGGAGACGAGATCGCGGGGCACGCCGCAATCGTTTTGGTAGTGGGTCCCAAGCTGGGCTATTCTTTCGGAGTCGCAAGCGGGGCCCACGGGTTCCGCGAGCAGATGGGGTATGGGGTAATTGGCAGCCCGGCTGATTCTGGTTCAGCTAGTCTAGGTTCGAGTCCTGGTACCCCAGCTGGATCCCCCCACAAGGGATTCTGCTGGATAGAAAACAGCGCAGTGCAAGGTCCCGTCGTCTAGTGGCCCAGGACGCCGCCCTCTCAAGGCGGTAGCGGCGGTTCGAATCCGCTCGGGACTACCACACTGCAAGGCTCCGTCGTCTAGTGGCCTAGGACGCCGCCCTCTCAAGGCGGTAGCGCCGGTTCGAATCCGGTCGGGGCTACCTCAAGAACCCTCGGCATCCTTTTGCCGGGGGTTCTCGCCGTTACGGGACGCCGCGCCCTGTTCATGGCCCGCTGCGCGGGCGCGAATCCGGTGCTACCTCAAGGACCCTCGGCATCCTTTTGCCGGGGGTTCTCGCCGTTACGGGACGCCGCGCCCTGTTCATGGCCCGCTGCGCGGGCGCGAATCCGGTCGCTACCTCAAGAACCCTCGGCATCCTTTGCCGGGGGTTCTCGCCGTTACGGGACGCCGCGCCCTGTTCATGGCCCGCTGCGCGGGCGCGAATCCGGTCGCTACCTCAAGGACCCTCGGCACTCGCTGCCGGGGGTTCTCGCGTTTGCGGTCGGGGCGTGCTGGGTTCCAAAATCAGACCCATGACGCCGACCGTTAAGACGACGACCCTGAACTCGCGTACCCATACCTGGGCGACGCCGACGACGCCTCCCGCGGACCTGAGCGGGCTGGAGTTCCTCCAGGCCCTCATGGACGGCACGATCCCGCCGCCCCCGATCGCGGGCACTCTCGGCTTCACACTCGTCCACGTGGAGCCGGGGGTCGCGATCTTCGAAGGGGAGACCGGCGAGCACCAGTACAACCCGCTGGGCTCCATCCACGGCGGCTACTACGCCACCCTGCTCGACTCGGCCCTCGGCTGCGCGGTCATGTCCCGCCTGCCCGCAGGGCGGGCTTACACGACCACCCAGCTGGGAGTCCACATGGTGCGGCCGGCCTTCGCCCACACCGGGGTTCTGCGGTGCGAGGCGAAAGCCGTACACGTGGGAAGGACCGTCGCGACCGCGGAGGCGCGGCTCGTGGGCGCGAACGACGGCAAGCTCTACGCCCACGGCACGACGACCTGCGCTATTTTCTCGATCGCGCCTTGAACAGCGCCCGCTTGGCGGCCTTGCCCACCTGCCTGTCCGGGTGGGCGTCGCCGACCGCCTCCAGCAGCTCCTCCAGATGCGGGTGAGGGACCTTCCAGATCACGTCGAGGAGCTCGATGAGCCGCTGGGCGGGCCCGATGTCGTCCAGGCTGCTCACGAACTCGGGCCGTCCCAGACCGGCCGAGATGGTCCACATGTCGAGGATCAGCCAGTGGGTGTCCGCCTGGGTCGGCTCGGGGGCGTCCTCGACGTCGAGCTGGGTCAGGTGGGTCGCGGCGTACGGCCGGAGCGACGGCTCCTTGAGCGCCTCCAGCCAGGCCGGTATGGCGACCTCGCCGAGTGAGCCCACGAGACTGGCGGCCTGGACCCGGACGAGGGCGTCGGCCTCGTCCTCCGCGGCGGCCGCCAGCAGCTCGGAGGCGGCCTGAGCGGGCTCCCGGAGGGCCAGCCACGCGGCGAACTCGGCGTCGGCCTCCTCCTCGGACATGTCGGCGCTGAACGACAACAGGTCGAGGGCCGTCATGGCGTCGATGGCGGGACGCGCGTCGACCTCGATGTCCGCGTCGTCCACGAGGTGCACGACGCCCTCGGTGCCGAGCGGCGTCAGCGTCACGACCCCGCCCTCAGCGCCGTCCTCGACCGTGACCATGCCGTAGCCGGTCAGCCAGGCGAGGACGGGCGCGAGCGGGTCGCCGGCGGCGGACCAGGCGTCCGGACCGAGGTCGTCGTACTCGGCCACGGCCTCGGCCAGCTCGTCCCGGAGCTCGGCCAGCGACCGGGAGCCGCCGTTGACGAGGACCCGGGCCAGCAGGGCTCGAGTCAGCCCGGACAGCGCCAGCGTCAAATCGTCGTCGTCGAGCTCGGGGTCGCCGTAGTCGATCGAGTGGAGGCCGAGCATCCAGGCGTCCAGCACATCCTCGTCGTCCTCGAACGGCCAGGCGGCGGTGTCGGAGTCGACGCTGACCGTGTCGTCGCCGTCGGGGGCGAGGAACTCCAGGTCGATGGCGAGGTTCCAGATGTTCCACAGGGCCTGCGGCTCGGACAGCCCGAGGGCCGTGACGGCCTCCCGCACCGCTTCGTCGGACAGGAGCGTCTCCTCGCCGACCTTGCGGCCGGTGCCGACCCAGAGGGCCAGGTCGCGGGCCTGGGCGATGAGGGGGGCCTGGCGGGCCGCCTCGGCGAGCTCGACGTCCGGCCGGAGCCGGATTGTCGGGAGGTCGGCGATCTCGTCGGCGAACGGCTCGAAGTCGCCGAGGCTCTCGTCCTCGTCGCCCTCTTCGAGCTCGTCCTCCTCCTCGTCCCAGTCCCGCTCGGCGATGGCGTCCTCCATCGCGTCGACGAAGTCGTCCTCCACCTCGTCCAGCTCCGCGAGGAGCGTGTCCAGCGAGTCGGAGCCGGGCGTCAGCCGGCCCGTCGAGGACAGGAAGGTCAGGTACGACCGGAGCGCCGGCACCATGCCGTCGGCGGCGGCGTCGGGGTCCTCGACAACCTGAGGCATGCGTTCGAGCAACACAGTGCGCAGATCGCCACGCTTCCACAACCCGACGTCGTCGCGGACGATCAACCGGTGCCACAGGACGGCCGGCCCCACGAGGTCGGGATCACTGCCGGGTGCGTTGGCGGGCGCCCAGAGGATGAATTCTTGGAGCAGGGGACGCAGTTCAGCGGCGGCTGCCTCAATGCGATCTGTCACCCCGCCAGCCTAGGGCTAACGGCGGCCGCTCTCTAATCAGTTAGCCCGCCGCATCGCCTCTGTGATCCTTTCGGCGGCGGACACGACGGGGGCGGCGTGCATGCGGCCCGGGGTCCGGGTGAGGCGTTCGATCGGCCCGGAGACGGAGACGGCGGCGATGACCTTGCCGCCGATGCCGCGGATCGGGGCGGAGACGCTGGCCACGCCCTGCTCGCGCTCTCCGATGCTGTGGGCCCAGCCGCGCCTGCGCACGCTGGCGAGGGTGGCGGCGGTGAACTTGGCGCCCCGCAGGCCCCTGTGCAGCCGGTCGGGCTCCTCCCAGGCGAGCAGGATCTGCGCCGCCGACCCCGCAGTCATGGGGAGGGCCGCTCCCACGGGCACGGTGTCCCGCAGGCCGCTGGCACGCTCGGCGGCGGCCACGCAGACGCGCTCGTCGCCCTGGCGGCGGTAGAGCTGGGCGCTCTCCCCGGTGAGGTCGCGGAGCTGGGTGAGCACCGGCCCGGCGACCGCCAGCAGCCGGTCCTCACCGGCCGCGGTGGACAACTCGGACAGCCGGGGGCCCAGAATGAAACGTCCCTGCGTGTCGCGGGAGACGATGCGGTGATGCTCAAGCGCGACCGCGAGCCTGTGCGCCGTGGGCCTGGCGAGGCCGGTCGCCTGGACGAGTTGTGCCAGGGAAGCGGGGCCCGCCTCCAAAGCGTTGAGTACGAGAACTGCCTTGTCGAGTACTCCGACCCCGCTAGAGTTGTCCATACCCCGATACTGCCGTCTCGCTATCCGAGATGCAAACGCGATATCGGGATTCACCCGATAGAGTGTCCATATCCCGATATTCCCGTCTCATCATAAGAGACGTCCGGGGGTTCGAACGCAAGGAGGCGTCACACCATGGGTCGCACACTGGCCGAGAAGGTCTGGGAGCAGCACGTCGTCCGCCGTGCCGAGGGTGAGCCCGACCTGCTCTACATCGACCTGCACCTCATCCACGAGGTGACCAGCCCGCAGGCGTTCGATGGTCTGCGTCTCAGCGGCCGGACGGTGCGCCGCCCCGAGCTCACCATCGCCACCGAGGACCACAACGTCCCGACCGTGCTCGGCCCGATCTCGGACCCGGTCTCGCGGACCCAGGTGGAGACGCTGCGGAAGAACACCGCCGAATTCGGGATCCGGCTGCACCCGATGGGCGACGCCGGTCAGGGGGTCGTGCACATCATCGGCCCGCAGTTCGGCCTGACGCAGCCCGGCATGACGATCGTCTGCGGCGACTCCCACACCTCCACGCACGGCGCCTTCGGCGGCATCGCGTTCGGCATCGGCACCTCCGAGGTCGAGCACGTGCTGGCGACCCAGACGCTGCCCGCCTACCGGCCCAAGACGATGGCCATCGAGGTCAAGGGCGAGTTGCCGGTCGGCGTGACGGCCAAGGACCTGATCCTCGCCATCATCGCCAAGATCGGCACGGGCGGCGGCCAGGGCTACATCGTCGAGTACCGCGGCGAGGCCGTCCGCAAGCTCTCCATGGAGGGCCGGATGACGATCTGCAACATGTCGATCGAGGCCGGTGCCAGGGCGGGAATGATCGCGCCGGACGAGACGACGTTCGAATACCTCCGCGGGCGGCCCCACGCGCCGGCCGGAGCCGCGTGGGACGAGGCCGTCGCCTACTGGAAGACCCTTCGCACCGACGACGACGCCGAGTTCGACAAGGTCGTGGAGATCGACGCCTCGACGCTGACGCCGTTCGTGACCTGGGGCACGAACCCGGGCCAGGGCGCTCCGCTCGGCTCCGCCGTACCGTCCCCGGAGGACTTCGCGGACCCCGTGCAGCGGTCGGCGGCCGAGCGGGCCCTGGAGTACATGGGCCTGACGGCGGGCACGCCGCTGCGGGACGTCCAGGTGGACACCGTCTTCGTCGGCTCCTGCACCAACGGCCGCCTCGAGGACCTGCGCGCCGCCGCCGACGTCCTGCGCGGCCGTACGGTCGTCACGCGCACGCTGATCGTCCCCGGCTCGATGCAGGTCAAGAAGGCCGCCGAGGAGGAGGGCCTGGACCAGGTGTTCAAGGCCGCCGGAGCGGAGTGGCGCGAGGCCGGCTGCTCGATGTGCCTGGGCATGAACCCGGACACGCTCAAGCCGGGCGAGCGCAGCGCCTCGACCTCCAACCGCAACTTCGAGGGCCGCCAGGGCAAGGGTGGCCGCACCCACCTGGTGTCGCCGCAGGTCGCCGCCGCGACCGCCGTCACCGGCCGGCTCACCGCGCCCGCCGACCTCTGACCCGGCCGTTCCGTCCCTAGGAAAGATCAATCATGGATGCCTTCACCACCCACACCGGCCGGGCCGTGCCGCTGCGCCGCAGCAACGTCGACACCGACCAGATCATCCCGGCCGTCTGGCTCAAGCAGGTCAGCCGTACCGGCTTCGAGAAGGGCCTGTTCGCCGCCTGGCGGGAGGACCCGTCCTTCGTCCTGAACGACCCGGCCTACGCCGGCGCGTCGATCCTCGTCTCGGGGCCGGACTTCGGCACCGGGTCCTCCCGGGAGCACGCGGTCTGGGCGCTCCAGCAGTACGGCTTCCGCGTCGTGATCTCCTCCCGGTTCGGCGACATCTTCCGGAACAACTCCACCAAGATGGGCCTGCTGCCGGTCGTGCTGCCCGAGGAGGTCGTCGAGCGTCTCCAGGCCGAGGTCGAGGCCGACCCGGCCAAGGAGATCACCGTCGATCTGGACGCCAAGGAGGTCCGTTTCGGCGACGTGGCCGTGCCGTTCGAGATTGACGACTACACACGGTGGCGGCTCATTGAGGGCCTGGACGACATCGGCCTGACCCTGCGTCACGCCGATGACATCCAGGAGTACGAGAATGGACGGCAGCCATGGCTGCCGACGACCGTCTGAACGATCTTCAGAGTCCGGATGACCTGCTGGCGCGGCGACTGCGTGATGCGCATCGCCGCGTCAGGGCGTTAGCCTTACCACAGGAGGACCGGGCACGCCTGACGCGTCGGCTGCTCGCAATCTGTGACGTGGCAAAACGGGACATAGCCCATGCGGCCGCCCGGCTGGACGCCTTCATCGCCTACCTGGACGGCACATTCGACACGCCGAGCAGGCGAAACATGCCCCCCGGTGATTGAGTCCCGCGCCCTCGTCCCCTAATTTCAAGCGCGTAAGGGGGAGGAACCAAATGAACAAGAAGGAACTCGTCGACGCGATCGCTGACCGCGTCGGTGACAGGAAGACGGCCACCGAGGCGGTCAACGCGGTGCTCGACGCCATTCAGAACGCCGTCGCCAGTGGTGACAAGGTCTCGATCACCGGCTTCGGCGCCTTTGAGATGGTGCACAAGCCCGCCCGTACGGCTCGCAACCCCTCGACCGGCGACCCGATCAAGGTGGCGGAGAGCTGGGCCCCGAAGTTCCGCCCGGGCGCCGATTTCAGGGACCAGGTGAACGCCGGAGGGAAGGCGTCCGCCAAGAAGAAGTAGGCGGCCAATCAGAGCCATGAACGGCGTCCGGTCTCGACCGGGCGCCGTTCGTCATTTCCGCCCGCCGATCAGGCGGGTGAGCCCGGGGCCGCCGGGCGCGCTGGGCTGTCGAGCGCGTGAGCCCGGCGCGTCAGGCGGGAGCCTCCTGGCCCGGAGCGCGGTAGCCCAGGCTGTGCGGTAGCCCAGGCTGCGCGGTGCCTCGGTCCGGCGTCAGGCGCCTGTCTGGGGAAGCGGGAACGTGGAGAGCGTGACGTAGGTGACGCGCCCTCCGGCCATGACGATGTTGACGCGCTGGCCCGAGCGCAGGTGCCGCAGCGGCCCGGCGTCGAAGGCGCCGGCGTCGAACGGGATCTCCGTCCCGTCGTCGAGGAACACCGAGCCCGAGCGGGTCTCGCCGTCGAAGGTCTTCACCGTCGCCTGCACGCGGCCAGCCTAACTCGCGGCGACTCTCTGCCCTCTCCCTCAGCCCCCTCCATAAGCCCGCTCCATAAGCCCGCTCCATGAGCCTCCCGGACGCCTCCCGGCTATGGATATGCCTTTGACCGGAGAAACCATGACTGGAATGATGACGCGGCATGACTGTCGGGGAGCGGGCGCGCAACCTGTGGCGGGCGCGGTCGTTCCGGCGGTACGCGGGCGCCGACGCGATCAGCAAGCTCGGCAGCCAGGTCACTCTGGTCGCCCTGCCGCTGACGGCGGCGATCACGCTGCGCGCCAGTCCTTTCCAGGTGGGGCTGCTCACCGCCGCCGAGATGGTGGCGTTCCTGCTGATCGGCCTGCCGGCGGGGGCCTGGGTCGACAGGATGCGGCGTCGGCCCATCCTCGTCGCCACCGACGCGATCCGGGCGGTGGCGCTGCTCTCCATCCCGGTCACGGCCCAGCTCGGCACGCTCTCCCTGCCTCAGCTGTACGGCGTGGCGCTGGTTAGCGGGGTCTGCACGGTCTTCTTCGACGTGGCGCACCAGAGCTACCTTCCGTCGATCGTGGACAAGGACGACCTGACGAGGGGACACGGCGTCCTGGCGGCCAACTTCTCGGTGGCGGAGCTGGCCGGCCCGGGTGTCGGGGGCTGGCTCGTCCAGCTTCTCAGCGCTCCGCTCGCGCTCCTGGCCGACGCGGCGAGCTATCTCGGCTCCGCCGTACTGCTCCTTGGCGTCCGGAGCGAGGAGCGGCGGGCGGAGGGGAGGGGGGTGAGCCTCCGGTCCGAGATCGCCGAGGGGCTGCGCTTCGTCACACGGCATCCGGTTCTCCGCGTGATCGCCCTCACCGGCGCGCTGACGATGTTCTCCTTCGGTCTCTGGGCGGCCGCGGTTCCGCTCTTCCTGGTCCGCGAGCTCCGTGTGAGTCCCGGGGCGTACGGCATGCTGCTGTCGGCGGGTGCGCTGGGCGGCGTGGCGGGCGCGTGGCTCGCCCCGCGCGTCGCCAGGCGTTTCGGGGCCGGACGCACGATGTACGGCTCGGCGTCAATTGCCACTTTGGCCTCGCTGCCGGTCGCGGCGACCGCCCCCGGCTGGCGATTGCTGATCTTTCCGGTCGCTCTTGCCGCGAGCGGTGTCGCGAGCACGATCTTCGGCGTCACGCAGGGGGCCTACCGCCAGTCGATCTGTCCCGAGCGCCTGCTCGGCCGACTGAGCGCCACCATGCGCTTCCTGATGTGGGGCGGCACTCCCCTCGGTGGACTGCTGGGAGGCACACTCGGACAGGTGGCCGGGGTCCGGGTCGCCTTCTGGGCGGCCAGCGCCGGCTATGCCCTCGCCCACCTGCCGGTGGTGCTCTCCCCCCGGATTCGCGGGGTGTAGGAGGTCGCGGCGGTGATGTGGGTCAGGTCTGTGGCTCCGCCGGTTTCTCTTGTTGCCCCGGGTGCCCCGGGTGCTCCGGCTTTTCGGCGTAGGAGGCGAGGCCGCGGATGATGATGTCGAGGCCCAGCTCGAACCGGTAGTCGTTCGACTCGTCCACCATCAGCTCGGCTATGGAGACGAGGTTCGGGAAGCGGTCCGGCGGGAGCGAGGAGAAGTACTTCTGGATCTCGTCCCGGATGGTCTCCCAGGACCCGGCGTCCATTTCCCGGTAGCGCTCCGCCCACATGCTCTCCTCCATGGTGAAGCCCTCCATGTAGGTCGAGAGCAGATCACCCGCGATCGCCATGACCGGGGCCGGCAGGCCGCCCGCCCGGAAGAGGGCGAGCAGCTTCTCCACGTGGGGGAGCAGCTCCGGCGTGAAGGGGACGTGGCCCATGGAGACCCTGGCCATGTCGCGATGGGCCAGCAGCCGCCGGCGGCCGGCTCGGGCGAAGTCCTTGACCTGGTCCTGCCAGTTCGCGGGGTCGGGCTCCGGCAGCTCGACGTCGTCGAACAGCGTGTTGTACATCAGCTCCAGCAGCTCGTCCTTGTTGTTCACATGGACGTACAGCGCGGAGACGACGACGCCCAGCTCGGCGGCCACCTGGCGCATGCTCAGCCGCTCGTAGCCGTCCCTGTCGAGGACGACGAAGGCGGCGTCGACGATGCGGTCCCTCGTCAGGGGGACTCTGGTCGGCGCCGGACGCTTACGCGGACGCTCCCACGGCGGTGTGGGCATGTCCGGCTGACTCACGAGGACCTCCCACGCTATCCCGCTCACGCTTTCCGCTCATCGTAGTGAACGGCGCTCGGACCCAGAGAACGCCGCTCCTGTCTTGAGATATATCTTGTCGATCCCGGAGAGGCGATATATCTTGAGAACGCTGCACTTGTGACTGAACACTGCTCAATGATAGAACAGCGCTCGCATCCATGTGAACAGTGTTCATAGAACCCAGGAGGACTGATGAGCAATCCCGTCAGCGTGACGGCGTCCACGGCGCCGGCCGACGAGGCACCGCCGTACAGGTGGCGCTGGGCGGCACTTTTCGTGATTCTCGCCGCTGAGGTCATGGACCTTCTCGACGCGGTGGTGACGAACATCGCGGCACCGACCATGCGGGCCGACCTCGGCGGCACGGGGGCGACGATCCAGTGGCTCGGCGCCGCGTACACGCTCTCGATGGCCGTGGGCCTCATCACCGGCGGCCGCCTCGGTGACATCTTGGGGCGCAAGCGGATGTTCCTGATCGGAGCCCTCGGCTTCACGGTGGGCTCCCTGCTCTGCGCCGTGGCGCAGTCGCCCGAGATGCTGATCGGCTCCCGGGTCATCCAGGGCCTGTTCGGCGCGGTGATGCTGCCGCAGGGCCTCGGCATGATCAAGGAGATGTTCCCGCCAAAGGAGATGCAGACGGCGTTCGGCCTGTTCGGGCCCATCATGGGCCTGTCCGCGGTCGGCGGGCCGATTCTCGCCGGATGGCTGGTCGGGGCCGACTACTTCGGCACCGGGTGGCGCATGATCTTCCTGGTCAACCTGCCGCTCGGTCTCGCGGCGGTCATCGCCGGACTGCGTTTCCTGCCGGAGTCGAGGTCGCCGCACCCGCTGAAGCTGGACCTCCCCGGTGTCATCCTGGCCTCGCTCGGCGGATTCCTGGTGATCTACCCGCTGGTCCAGGGGCGCGAGCACGACTGGCCGGCCTGGACGTTCGTCATGCTGGCGGCCTCGGCCGTGGTCTTCGCGGCCTTCGGCTGGTTCGAGTCGCGCAAGAGCCGCTGGGGCGGTGACCCGCTGATCGTGCCCAGCCTGTTCCACAAGCGGGCCTTCACCGGGGGCCTGCTCACCGGGACGGTCTTCTTCTCCGGCATGGCCGGGTTCATCCTGGTCTTCAACCTCTACACCCAGATGGGGCTCGGCTACTCGGCGCTGAAGGCGGGCCTCGCGATGGTGCCCTGGTCGGCCGGCATGATCGTCGGATTCGGCATGGCCCAGGCGGTGCAGAAGTTCGGCCGGAAGGTGCTCCTGACCGGCACCTTGATCATGACTGTGGGCGTGCTCGGCGTGCTGCTGACCCTCGACATGAACGGCATGCGGGTCACCCCGTGGCAGCTCACGCCCGCCCTCGTGGTGTGCGGCATCGGCATGGGCCTGCTGATGGCGCCGTTCTTCGACATCGTGCTCGCCGGTGTGGAGCAGCACGAGACCGGTTCCGCGTCGGGCACGCTGACGGCGGTCCAGCAACTCGGCAACGCGCTGGGCGTGGCCCTGCTCGGCACCGTGTTCTTCGATCTGCTGGGCGGGGTCCCGACCGGCGCGAGCTTCGAGGACGCCATGAAGACCACCCTCTGGGTCGTGACCGGAATGCTCGTCCTCACCTTCGTGGTGGCGTTTCTCCTGCCCAAGCACGCCCGCGAGCCCGAGGAGGCCCCCGCCCCGGCATGATCATGCAGGGTCGTTACCCGGGGCCCAGATGCGGGAGGCCGGTCGTGATCACCCTAAGGGTGGCGGGGCCGACACCGAGGGCCAGGGCCTGTCTCAGGTCGTCGACCGTGTCGACGTCCAGGCGGACCGAGGAGATGCCGTCCAAGGCAAGCTCCTTGGCGCCGCCCGACAGGTGCCTGGCCCTCGACTCGCCCCCGAACCCCGGCCGGAAGGGGACGCCCGGCCGTACGCCGTAGAACGTCGTCCCCACGTCGGCGGCGTCCGGGACGAAGCACTCGTCGAACTCCAGCGCCGCCGACAGCACCTTCTCCAGTTCGGCCGCCCGCAGCGCCGGCAGGTCGGCCTGGAGCGCCCCCACCGCGTCGCCCGGCGCCAGCCGCGCCGCCTCCGCCGCGCCGAACCGGAGCGCCGCGTTGAGCCCCTTGTCCGGATCGGTCACCACGTGCGCCCCCAGGGCCGCCAGCCGTTCCGCCGGGACGGGGTCCGCCGTCACCACCACCACCCGGGCCACCAGCGCGCAGCTCAGCGCCGCCGCCACCGTGTCGCAGGCGACCGCCACCGCCAGATCGGTCCGGTACGGCCCCGCCGCCCCGGCGAGCCGGGTCTTCGCCCGTATAAGTGTCTTGACCGGCACCACCATGGACCATCGCGCGAGCTGCATAACCTTAAGCATCCCGCCTCGACATTCCGCCGAGCCAGCCGGGAGACTTGAGCGCATTCCGTGTGACCAGTCCGTGTGACCAGTCCGTGTGACCAGTCCGCGTGGCCATCCCCTGTTGACTTGGAGGCAGAGTGAGTCAGCCCAGTGAGCGACCCAACGAGGTCGAGCCCCCCGGCACAGCCCAACCGGCGGGGCGTAAACGGGCCGGGCGTCCGCCCCGCTTGTGGGAGCTCCTTGCCGTCGTGATCGTCAAGCCGCTCTCGCTCTTCCTCATCAAGCGGAGGTGGCGCGGGGGCGAGCAGGTGCCCCGCAAGGGCGGCCTGATCATCGCGGCGAACCATCTGTCCTGGTCGGACCCGGTCCTGCTGTCGCATTTCCTCTACAACAACGGACGCTGGCCGGTAATCCTCGCCAAGGCCGGGCTGTTCAAGGTGCCCTTCCTCGGCCACGTCATTGCCAAGCTGCAGGCCGTACCGGTCGCGCGGGGGAGCACGGAGGCCACCCAGTCCCTCAAGATCGCCGAGCAGCGGCTCAGGGACGGCGCGTGCGTCCTGTTCTACCCGGAGGGCACGATCACCCGCGATCCCGACATGTGGCCCATGATCGGCAAGACGGGGGCGGCCCGGCTGGCCCTCGCCACGGGTGTGCCCGTCATTCCGGTCGCCCACTGGGGGGCCCAGGAGCTTCTGCCGTACGGGGAGAAGAAGCCTCGGCTGTTCCCGCGCAAGAGGTTCCGCGTGCAGGCCGGACCGCCCGTCGACCTGTCGAAGTACGCCGGTCTGCCGATGCGCGGATCGGTCCTGCGGGAGGCGACCGCCGACATCATGGCGGCCATCACCGCCCAGCTCGCCGAGATCCGTGACGAGAAGGCCCCTGAAGTCCCGTATGACCCGAAGAACGCTGCCAACGGCTGACTACGGCGTACGGTGAGGGGATGGCCCGTGACGGCGAGCCTGGCGGCAGTGGAGGAGTGGTGAGCGACCAGTGACCAAGGCGGTCGTGTTCGGTACGGGCTCGTGGGGCACGATGTTCGCGATGATCCTCGCCGAGGCGGGCACCCGGACGACGCTCTGGGGCAGGCGGGCGGAGATCGTCGAGGCGATCAACGACAAGCACGAGAACCCCGACTACCTGCCGGGACTCCGGCTTCCCGAGACGCTGCGCGCGACCACCGACCCGGCCGAGGCCATGGACGGCGCCGACTTCGTCATCCTCGCCGTTCCCTCCCAGACCCTCCGGGGCAACCTGGCGGCCTGGAAGCCGGCGATCCCGCCGGACGCGGTCCTGGTGAGCCTCATGAAGGGCGTCGAGCTTGGCACGTGCAAGCGGATGAGCGAGGTCATCGGCGAGGTGGCCGAGGTCCCGCAGAGCCGGGTGGCCGTGGTCTCCGGCCCCAACCTGGTCCCCGAGTTGGCGAAGCTGCAGCCCGCCGCGGCGGTCGTGGCCTGTACGGACGAAGAGGTGGCCGGCCGGCTCCAGGAGGCCTGCCACCTGCCGTGGTTCCGCACCTACACGAACCCCGACGTCGTGGGCGTCGAGCTCGGCGGGGCGGTGAAGAACGTCATCGCCCTGGCGGTCGGGGTGGCGGCCGGGATGGGCCTCGGGGACAACGTCCGGGCGACCCTCATGACCCGCGGCCTGGCGGAGATCGGGCGGCTCGGGGCCGCCCTCGGGGCCGACCAGCACACGTTCGCCGGCCTCGCGGGCATGGGCGACCTCGTAGCGACCTGTACGTCCCCATTGTCGCGGAACCGTACCTTCGGCGAGAATCTGGGACGCGGGATGACTCTCGCCGAGGTGGTCGCCGCGACGAAGCAGACCGCCGAGGGGGTCAAATCCTGCGAGTCGGTGCTCGACCTCGCGAGGAAGCACGATGTGGAGATGCCCATCACCGAAGTGGTCGTCGGCGTCGTCCATGACGGCATGACCCCCGCAGAGGCCGCCATGCTGCTGATGTCCCGCACTCCCAAGCCGGAACGCTACGGCGTGTGAGCTCGATGCGGCGCAGTCGAAGGAAGCTCGGGGAGAACACCCGGGCCGTCCACCTTCCGTCCCCTCCGCTGCCTCGCCAGGTCCCGATCGGCCTTCCCGTATGGCGGACGGCCGCGTGGAGCTTCGAGAGCTCGGGCGAGTACGCCGACGTGCTGGCCGACCGCATGCCGGGCTTCGCCTACAGCCGGATCGACAATCCCACCGTCGCGGCGTTCGCCGCCGCCGTCGCGGCGCTGGAGGGGGCGGCCGCGCCGGAGGACGTGTCGGCCCAGGCCTTCTCGTCGGGGATGGCCGCGATCAACGCCGTCTTCATGGCGTTCCTCCGCTCGGGGTCGCACGTGGTGGCCCCGAAGCCCGTCCACGGCGGCACCTACTCGCTGCTGACCAACGTGCTCTCCCGGTTCGGGGTGTCGGTGGACTTCGTCGACTACTCCGACCTGCGGCGGGTCCACGCCGCGGTCCGCTCGACCACGAAGATCGTCTATGCGGAGACCCTGGCCCACCCCACGATGATGGTGACCGACATCCGGGGGCTCTACCGCATCGCCCGTGACGCGGGAGCGCTGCTCGTGATCGACTCCTCCACCGCCACGCCGATCGTGTGCCGGCCCCTGGAGCACGGCGCCGACCTCGTGGTCCACTCGGCGACCAAGTACATCGGCGGGCACGACGACTGCACCGGGGGAGTCGTGGTGGGCCGGCCCGACCTCATGAGCCAGATCCGCGAGGTGCGGGTCGACACCGGCGCCTCGCTCTCCCCGGACGACGCGTTCCTCCTGCGCCGCGGGCTGGAGACGCTGACGCTCCGCGTGCGCCGCATGTGCTCGACCGCCATGGAGTTCGCGGCGTCGGTGGCGAAGCATCCGGTGGTGCGCCGCGTCGACTACCCGGGCCTGCCCAACCACCCTGGCCACCAGCTCGCCCGGCACCTGTTCGACTCCGGCCCCGAGGGAACCCGTTTCGGCGCCTGCGTGACCGTGATCCCACACGGCGGCTACGAGGCCGGGATGGCGCTCGCGGACGCGCTGCGGCTGACCGGCATCGCGTCGTCCCTCGGCGGGACCCACACCAAGGTCACGCACCTCGCTTCGGTGCTCCGCTCCGACGAGGCCCTTTCGGGCGTGGACGCGGGAGCCGTACGGTTCTCGATCGGACTGGAGGACGCCGAAGACCTCATCATGGACGTCACCCAGGCCCTCGACACGCTGCGTTCCACCAGTCCGACGCGGGGCTGACAAGCCGTTTTGACGGCCAGACGCGGTAGATTCGGGCATCATGAACGAGGATCGCGAGTCCCAGCCGCGCGTGCGCGTGGCAGTCGTCTTCGGAGGCCGCAACTCCGAGCACGCCGTGTCCCTCATGGGAGCCGGGAGCGTGCTGGAGGCCATCGACCAGTCCAAATACGAGGTCGTCCCCATCGGAATCGCCCAGGACGGGCGCTGGGTGCTGGCCTCTGGCAGCCAGACCTACGCGATCGAGTCGGGCCGCCTTCCGGTCGTCGACGAATCCGGTACGGCTCTCGCGCTTCCCTCCGAGTCAGGCTCTCTCGTGGCTCTCCAGCCCGGTGAGATCCCGCGTTCCCTCGGCCAGGTCGACGTGGTGTTCCCGGTCATGCATGGCCCCTTCGGGGAGGACGGCACGATCCAGGGCCTCCTGGAGATGGCCGGCGTCCGCTATGTCGGCTCCGGCGTGCTGGCCAGCGCGGTCGGCATGGACAAGGCGTACATGAAGGCCCTGCTGAAGGCCGCCGGGCTGCCCGTCGGGCCGTTCGTTGTCGTCCGGGACCGCGACTGGCGCACCGACCGCGCCAGGGTCCTCAAGGAGGTCGAGGAGCTCGGCTGGCCGGTGTTCGTCAAGCCCGCCCGGGCGGGGTCCTCCCAGGGCATCTCCAAGGCCCACGACCTGGAGTCGCTTGAGGCCGCGGTGGAGTATGCCCGCGAGCACGACCCGAAGGTGCTGGTGGAGGCCGCCATCCTCGGCCGTGAGATCGAGTGCGCGGTGCTGGAGTCACTCGGCGACGCTCCGCCGGAGGCGAGCGTTCCGGGTGAGGTGCTGGTCCAGGGCGACCACGATTTCTTTGACTTCGAGGCGAAGTACTACCCCGACCAGATGGCGCTCGACGTGCCCGCCGGCATCCCGGCCGAGACGGCGGAGGCTCTGCGGGCCATGGCCGTCCGGGCGTTCGAGGCGCTCGGTTGCGAAGGGCTGTCCCGGGTCGACTTCTTCTACACCCCTTCGGGTGAGCTGATCGTCAACGAGATCAACACGATGCCCGGCTTCACCTCGCTGTCGGTCGCCCCGCAGCTCTGGGCCGCCACCGGCCTGCCGTACGACCGGCTCGTGGACCGCCTGATCCAGCTCGCGCTCAACCGCCCCGTGGGCCTGCGTTAGCGATCTGTCCGGGCATCCTGTCCGCACATCGCTCCCGCTGAAAGCCGCCTCACGCTGTGAAGCCGGGCGGGGTTCCGTGACCTGCGTTTTCAGTGCGGGATGGTCGCCTTGATGGGGCTGGAGAGGTCGACCAGGACAGTCCCGGAGGAGTGCTCCCTCGAGATCGTCACCTCGACGTACGCCTCGCGGTTGATGGCGGTGAACAGCGGCTTGCGTGGATCGGCGAACCAGGCGATGCCGTTGATGTCCGACACCTCGGCGGTGGGGGCCATCGCGGCGGGCCGCTCGACGCCGCAGCGGAGCGCGATCTCCCCGGCCCCCCAGACGGCGACGTACGGCGAGGCGGGCTCGGACGCGACGCGATCGAGCCCGTCGAGCCGGTGGGGCAGCGCCGTGTCGAGCCTCCGGCACGCGGCCGCCGCCGCGCCCGTGGGCGTGGGTGGTTCCACCCGCACCGTCGTGGAGCATCCCGTCACGGCGGCCAGCACGGCCGCCGCCACTGCGAGAAGGGCTGGTGTGCGCATCGGTTTCCAGAGCGGCCGAGGAGCCGGTCCGAGCAGGCGCCCGGAGGGCCTTCCGGATAGATTTGCGGCTAGATATGGACGATCGGACACGTAAGGGTACGAGTGATTCCCTCCACGGCCTGGATCTGGGCGACTACGAGCTTGCCGAGCTCGTCGACGTTGCGGGCCTCAGCCCGGACGATCACGTCGTAGGGGCCGGTGACATCCTCGGCCTGGGTGACGCCCGTGATCCCCGCTATCTCGCCGGCCACGCTGGCCGCCTTGCCGACCTCGGTCTGGATAAGGATGTAGGCCTGCACCATCACGTCCTCCGGATAGAGATCAGTGCCGGAGCGTAACCGTACCTCGAATGCACAAGGGGTGTGTCATCACAGTCGGAGATCTCGGCGAATTCCGTGTAATTAGGCGTATTTCCGGACGCTTGCCGCAGGGTGCGGCCGTGCTCCTGGGTCCCGGCGACGATGCCGCGATCCTGAAGGCGCCCGACGGGCGGGTCGTTGTCAGTACCGATCTTCTGATTGAGGGTAGGCACTTCCGCCGGGATTGGTCCAGTGGGTACGACATCGGGCGTAAAGCCGCTGCACAGAATCTTTCCGACATCGTGGCCATGGGAGCCGATCCCACGGCCATAGTGGTCGGTCTCGGGCTTCCCGGCGACGCGCCCACCGACTGGCTCGACGCGCTCACCGACGGCTTCCGGGATGAATGTGCCCTGGTGGAGGCCACCGTGGCAGGCGGGGACATCGCCCGCTCGGACATAGTCGTCCTCGGCGTGACCGCTCTCGGAGACCTTGGCGGCCGAGCGCCGGTGACCCGTTCCGGCGCGCGTCCCGGCCAGATCGTGGCCATCGCCGGGCGCCTCGGCCACGCGGCCGCCGGGCTCGCCCTCCTACAGGCGGGCCGAACAGAGCCAGGTCGGGCGGATACCGGCCAGGTGGAGCCGGGCCGGGCCGAGTCCAGCCGGGAGTATGTCGGCCGCCTCGTGGATGCCCATCGCAGGCCCGAGCCGCCGTACGCCTGCGGGCCCCAGGCGGCCCGGCTGGGCGCCACGGCCATGCTCGACGTCAGCGACGGTCTGATTCAGGATGTCGGCCACATCGCCGCAGCCAGTGGCGTTCGCATCTCGCTCGATCCCGACGCGCTGCCGGTCCCCGCGATCCTCGCCGAGGCCGCGGCGGAGCTGGGCGCCGACCCGCTGGAGTGGGTCCTGACCGGCGGCGACGATCATGCGCTTGCCGCGACCTTCCCCGATGACGTACGGCTCCCGCCTCCCTGGCGGATCGTCGGCAGGGTGACGGAGGGAGAGGGAGTGCAGGTCACGGGCCGTTCCGAGACCATGGGTGGCTGGGACCACTTCAGGGAATGAAGTGAAATTTGTGACAAAGGCGTATTAGATCTGTTATGAAGTATGGCGGTCGCCAACAGGAAGGGCCGCCAATGGGCCGTCACACGCCAGGACGACACTCCGGGGAGGGGCAGCCATCCTCTTCGGCGTCCGCTCCGGACGATCGGTCGAGGACGGGTCGCGCGCGCGGCGACTTCACCTTCCGCTGGCCGGACCCGCCCACTGACAGTGCCGGGACAGCCTCTTCGGGCGACGCCGATACGGTCGTGTGGCGCTCCAACGCCATCACCGACCTGGGATTCTCCGCACTTTCCCCCGAAAGCCTGGCATCCGAGGACAGCGCTTCCCTTACCTCAGCCCCCATCCCCGAAGTCCCCGCTCCGGGCAACTCCACCTCGCACGGCCCGGCTTTCGGCAGCCGTGGTCTCGGCAGCCGTGGTCTCGACAGCGCCTCTCCCGAGAGGCATGCTCCCGGCGGGCCCGCTTCCGGCTGTCCCTCTGACAACGGACTGGCTCCTGGCCGCACGGGCGGCAGTACTGGTGCCGTCGGCGGTCCTGGCTCCGACAGCCCTGGCCTCGACAGCCCTGGCCTCGACAGCCTAGGTCTCGGCAGACCCTTTCTGGACAGGCCCTTTCTGGACAGGCCTCTTCTCGACCGGCTCGCCACTGACGGGCTTTCTGCCGCGCTCCTCGCCGGAGGCGCAGCGTCGGAGCGGTTTGCCTCCGAAACGCTCGAAACCGGACGGCTGTGGCACGAAGGCCCCGAAGCCGACAGTCTCGATCCCGACAGCCTCACCTTCGTCAGTCCCGCAACCCACAGCGCTGCGCTCGGCAGCCATGGACAGAAAATCTCGGACCCTCGAGACCCTGAGGTCGGAACGCTGACGGCCGGAGGAATCACACCGGAGCAATCTGGGGCCTACACGCTCTCCGATGAGGGTGGCGGCGGTCGGGGTGGGTTTCTCGGCTCGGGATGGGACGGCGAGCCAACGCCCCCGCGACGCCTTCGCCGGATGGCGCTCGTATCGGGAGTTTCCGTACTCCTGGCCATAGGAGTGACGTTCGGCGGAGTCCGGCTGGTCGCCGGGCGTACCGCGCTCACCATCGATCCCTCCGGCGCGACCTGTGCTTCCGCCAGCCGCTGCGGGGCAGCCTCGGCGGCAGATGCACTCACCGCCACGGGCCTGACTCCCGGGGCCACGCCCGGTTCAACGACGCCCTCCAGTGCGACTGCCCCAGGCTCCGGCCTACCTTCCGGTGACGCCTCCACAACCCAGCCCGGTACGGCGACGCCTTCGACCCCTGCGACCGCTGGATCCCCCTCTCTCGCCACACCGGCTCCTGCTTCAGCGCTGGCTCCCACGGCGAATCCCAGCATCCCGAGTGCCGGCCGTACGGGACCAACAAGGGACCCACAGGCCGCGAAGACCCATAAGCCAGGCGCTTCCGGCGACTCCGAGCGTCCTCCGGCCGGCACCGGCGATTCGACCGGCGACTCGGCAGCCGACTCGGACACCACGCAAGGCGCCGCACCCTTCGCCGGAACGGGCGCTGGCGAGTGGAACGCCACTCCGGCTGCGGACACCGCCAGTGTCGGCCTGGCTTTCGAGGTCACGCGGCAGGACGAGGACGGCTACAGCGCACGCCTGGCCGTCCGCAACGAAGCCGCGGACCTCTCGTCCTGGACGATTGAGCTTCCCATCGGGGGCCAGGTCGTCTCAGTGGACGGTTTCCAGTGGGAGCAGCACGGCGACACCTTGTCCATCACCTCCGATGAGCCGCTCGCCGCGGGCGACAAGTTGACGATCACGCTCGACGCCCAGGGTACGGCTGAGCCCCCTGGCGACTGCACGCTGACAGACGGCGATTGCGGCGTCTCCAATTGAGCCCGCCGAGCGTCCTGTGGCGCTCACAGGAAACGCTGACGTGGAGATCCCGCTGGGCCACGCGGGCATCTGAACCAGGCGCGGGCCTTCACAACCGCAGCGACTGGTTTGTCCTCCTTACTCAGG
>NZ_JAOEGB010000090.1 GCF_025420585.1 Planotetraspora sp. A-T 1434
TGCGGCTCCAGGACCTCGTCGGTGAGCCGCTCCCGCTGCCAGACCGCGAAGTCTCCGTACTGCACCGCCAGCTCCCCCAGCCGCGGAGCCTCCCCCGCGACCGCCGCGTTGTAGTACACGGCCAGCTCGTGATGCAGCACCCCCAGAGACCACCCATCGGCCACACTGTGATGCGCCGTCACCACCAGCACATGGTCGTCGTCCGCCAGCCGCACCAGCAGCGCCCGCACCACCGGACCCGCCGCCAGATCGAACGGCCGCCCCACCTCCGCATCCACCACCTCCCCCAACCGCTCCCCGCGACCGGTCAGATCGCACACCGGGAAAGGAACCGACGCCTCCACGGCCACCCGCTGAAACGGCTCGCCGTCCACCACCGGGAAGCACACCCGCAGCGACTCGTGCCGGGCCACCACC
Organism: Planotetraspora sp. A-T 1434; assembly: GCF_025420585.1. GTDB lineage: Bacteria > Actinomycetota > Actinomycetes > Streptosporangiales > Streptosporangiaceae > JAOEGB01. The sequence goes on from NZ_JAOEGB010000090.1 coordinate 418, forward strand.
GCCCCCAGCGCCGCCTCCAGAGCCGGGACCTCCAGCGCACCCCGCAGCCGCACCACCAACGGCACGTTGTAGACCGCCAGATCCCCCTGAAGCTGATCCAGGAACCACAACCGCTGCTGCGCGAACGACAGCGGCAACCGCCCCCGATCGGCCACCGGCACCACCGGAGCCAACTCCACCCGGCCGAACCCCGCCAACACCTCCCGCACACACCCGGCCAGACCCGCCACCGTCGGCGCCTGGAACACCGTACGCACCGGCACCTCCACACCGAAGGCATCCCGCACCCGCGCCACCAACCGCGTCACCATCAGCGAGTTCCCACCGCACAGGAAGAAGTCGTCATCGACCCCCACCCGCGCCAACCCCAGCACACCGGCGAAAACACCGGCGAG
>NZ_JAOEGB010000091.1 GCF_025420585.1 Planotetraspora sp. A-T 1434
CTAGGACCTGTTTCGAAGTCCGCTGTGTGACGGCGTGTCGGACGGACATGCAGAGAGGTCTCCGGTAGAGGGTTCATCGACCAAGAAGAACCTGAACACCGGAGACCTCGTTGGCCACCTTAGCGGTGACGAGGCGGTTCGACCTGACCGATGCGCAGTGGGCGCGGCTGGAGCCGCTGCTGCCTGCGCCGAGGAGACCAGGGCGGCCGTCGCAGTGGACCAAGCGGCAGCTGATAGACGGGATCCGGTGGCGGGTACGGGTCGGGGCTCCGTGGCGGGACGTGCCGGAGTGCTACGGCTCCTGGCAGGCGGTGTACGCCCTGTTTCGACGCTGGCAGCGGGCCGGCGTCTGGCAGAAGATCCTCACCCGGCTGCAGGCCCTGGCCGACGCCGCCGAACTGATCACCTGGCAGGTCGGGGTGGACTCCACCATCGTGCGGGCCCACCAGCACGCGGCAGGCGCGCGGCGCGATCCGCGTCTGCAGGCCGAACCGCCGGGCGGGGTGAGCACCGAGCCGGTCGACCACGCGCTAGGACGCTCACGCGGCGGCTTGTCGACCAAGCTGCACCTGGCCTGCGAACAGGGCCAACGGCTGCTGTCGCTGGTGCTGACCGCCGGCCAGCGGGGCGATGCCCCACAGTTCCAGGCGGTCATGGCCGGCATCCGCGTCCCCCGGCTCGGGCCCGGCCGGCCCCGTACCCGGCCTGAGGTCGTCCGCGCCGATAAGGCCTACTCCTCCCGGGCGATCCGCGCCTACCTGCGCCAGCACGGGATCAGATGCA
>NZ_JAOEGB010000092.1 GCF_025420585.1 Planotetraspora sp. A-T 1434
GGTTCAGTAGACGATGCCCTGGCTGTCCTTGCCGTCGCCGTCCCAGTCGCCGATGACGGGGAGTTCCGCGGTGCCTCCGTTGCCGTAGCCCACCGATGTGGTGGTCTCGGTGGCGCTGGTGACCGGGCTGGTCCGCATGTAGAAGGTGTTGCCCATGCGGACGCCGATGTTGTCCTTGCCGTCGCCGTCCCAGTCGCCGACCAGCGGCGTGGCGTTGGGGTCGCCGTACATGAACACGTGCTCGGCCTGGCCGGTTTCGGGGTGGTCGCTGATGTAGAACTTGCCGGTGGAGGGGGCGTAGGCGCTGGGGGTGTCCTTGCCGTCGCCGTTCCAGTCACCCACGATCGGCACCATCGGGCTGTCGCCGTAGGCGACCGATGTGGTGGTCTCGGTGGCGCTGGTGACCGGGCTGGTCCGCATGTAGAAGGTGTTGCCCATGCGGACGCCGATGTTGTCCTTGCCGTCGCCGTCCCAGTCGCCGACCAGGGGTGTGGCGTTGGGGTCGCCGTACATGATCACGTGTTCGGCCTGGCCCGTTTCGGGGTGGTCGCTGATGTAGAACTTGCCGGTGGACGGGTCGTAGGCGCTGGGGGTGTCCTTGCCGTCGCCGTCCCAGTCACCCACGATCGGCACCATCGGGGTGTCGCCGTAGTGGATGACCGGCCGGGTGGCGACGTTGGAGGTCTGACTGTCGGACAGGAAGAAATCCAG
>NZ_JAOEGB010000093.1 GCF_025420585.1 Planotetraspora sp. A-T 1434
ACCCGGGACCGGCTCCACGCGCTCGCCGGCGGCGACCCGGAGCCGCCCCTGACCTCCTTCTCCACGGAGGACGGCCTCGAACGGCTCAGCCGCGCCCGGATCCTGCTGACCGGGTGGGGATGCCCGGTGATCGACGAGACGGCGCTCGCCCACGCGCCGCGTCTCGTGGCCGTCGTCCACGCCGCCGGTACGGTCAAGACCCACGTCACCCCGGCGGTGTTCGAGCGCGGCATCCTGGTGAGCTCGGCGGCGGAGGCGAACGCCATCCCCGTCGCCGAATACACCCTCGCGGTGATCCTGCTGGCCAACAAGGCCGTGCCGGCCCTCACGAGGGAGTATCACGCCCGCCGGTCGGCGATGAACCTCATCGAGGACTTCCCCGGCATCGGCAACTACGGCAAGACCGTCGGCCTGATCGGGGCGTCGCGGATCGGCAAACGGGTGGCCGAGCTTCTCCGGCCCTTCGACGTCCAGGTGCTGATCAGTGATCCGTACCTGGACGAGGCCGGGGCGGCGGCGCTCGGCGCGCGCAAGGCCGGACTGGAGGAGCTCTTCGGCGCATCCGACGTCGTGTCGCTGCACGCGCCCGCGACCGAGGAGACCCGGGGCATGGTGACCGCGTCGCTGCTCGCCGCCATGCGCCCGGGAGCCACCTTCGTCAACACCGCGCGGGGGTCGCTCGTGGA
>NZ_JAOEGB010000094.1 GCF_025420585.1 Planotetraspora sp. A-T 1434
GCCGTCGAGGAGTTGGAGGACCATGCGGGTGGCCAGCGCGGTCATCTCTGAGAGTGGCTGGCGGATCGTGGTCAGGCGAGGGGTGACCCAGTCGGCGAAGGGGAGGTCGTCGAAGCCGACCACGCTCACGTCCTCCGGCACCCGCAGCCCCCCGTCGCGCAGAGCGCGGTAGGCGCCGAGGGACTGGTGGTCGCTCCCGGCGAAGATGGCGGTCGGCCGTTGGGGGAGGGCCAGCAGGTCCAGCGCGTGGCGGTGGGCCAGTTCGTGCCCGAAGTCGCCGTGCCGTACCAGAGAGGGGTCGAAGGCGATCCCCGCCTCCTCCAGCGCGGCGCGATAGCCGTCGAGGCGGGCGCGCGACGACAGGCGGCCGGGCGGGCCACCGATCATGGCGATGCGGCGATGCCCCAGCTCGATGAGGTGCCGGGTCGCGGTGAAGCCGCCCGGCCAGTTGGTCGCCCCCACCGAGGGCACGTCGGGGCCGGGGTCGGCGGCGGGGTGCACGACGGCGAACGGAATGCCGAGCCGCCTCAGCTCGCGTTCCTGTGATCCCGCGAGCTCGGAGATGACCAGGATCGCGCCGAGCGAACCACGGGTGGCCAGCGCGTCCAGCCACTGCCTGGCCAGCCGCGAGCGGCCATGGACGGCGGAGACCACCAGGCCCATCCCGGCCTTCTGGACGACCTC
>NZ_JAOEGB010000095.1 GCF_025420585.1 Planotetraspora sp. A-T 1434
CCAGGACGCCCTCGAGGGAGAGTTGCGCCGGGGCCGGATCTCGGCCGTTCTTGACGTGACCGAGCCGGAGGTCACCCCGGCGGACTCGCCGCTGTGGGATCTCCCCAACGTCATCCTCACGCCGCACGTGGCCGGTTCCCTGGGCACCGAACTCCTGCGGTTGGGCGCACAGGCCCTGGACGAGGTGTGGCGGGTCATCGAGGGAAGACCGCCGCGCCACGCCGTCGAGCCGGCCGCCCTGTCGGTCACAGCCTGACGCTCCGGCCTGAGGAACGAGCGCGCGGTGGTCACGTAGGACTGACTCCCTCCCCGCTGGCGTGATCATGCGCATGTTCCCCCATGCATCGTCCTACCTGGCGCTTCACACGGCGTGATCATGCACGTGTTCCCGCATAGACCACCTCACCTGGAGCTTTGTCTTACGTGATCATGCATGACGAGGTCGCACCCATCGGACGGGGCACTGCATGATCACAAACGACGGCGGTACTGGTCAGGCCGCGCGCGGAGAAATCCATGCATGATCACGATTCAGAAAGCCCCAGGTCCCCGGGCTTTCCGGGAAACCGTGCATGATCACGCGGGTGGGTCGGGTGAACGGTGTTCTAGTTCGTGGCGGGGGCGGTGCTTTCGCGGACGACCAGTTTGGTGGCGAGTTCCACCCGGGTGGTGTCGAGGTCGTC
>NZ_JAOEGB010000096.1 GCF_025420585.1 Planotetraspora sp. A-T 1434
GAGTTCTCGCGGCAGCGTGGGCTGGCTCCGGACGGCCGGTGCAAAGCATTCGCCGCCGCCGCCGACGGCACCGGCTGGGCCGAAGGCGTCGGACTCCTCCTCGTAGAACGCCTCTCAGACGCCCGACGACACGGGCACCGAGTGCTGGCAGTGATCCGCGGCTCAGCCGTCAACCAAGACGGCGCATCCAACGGCCTCACCGCCCCCAACGGCCCATCCCAGCAACGCGTCATCCGCCAAGCCCTCCACAACGCCGCCCTCACCCCCACCGACATCGACACCGTCGAAGCCCACGGCACCGGCACCACCCTCGGCGACCCCATCGAAGCCCAAGCCCTCCTCGCCACCTACGGCCAAAACCGACCAACCGACCACCCCCTATGGCTCGGCTCCCTGAAATCCAACATCGGCCACGCCCAAGCCGCCGCCGGCGTCGCCGGAATCATCAAAATGGTGCAGGCGATCCGCCACGGACTCCTGCCCCAAACACTCCACGTGGACGAACCCACCCCCCACGTCGACTGGTCGGCCGGCACCCTCCAACTCCTCACCCACCCCCGCCCCTGGCCCGACCACAACCGCCCCAGAAGAGCCGCCATCTCCGCCTTCGGCGTCAGCGGCACCAACGCCCACATCATCATCGAACAAGCACCCG
>NZ_JAOEGB010000097.1 GCF_025420585.1 Planotetraspora sp. A-T 1434
GCTCCTGCGCCCCCTGGGCTGCCTCCTCTTGTTCCGCCGCCTGGTGTGGCCTGTGCCCTGGTCCGAGGTCGCCGCTGTGACCACAGTCGCCGGCCGTTTCATCGGCTCCCGGATGCGTGGTTTGACCGGCTTGCTGATCGGCCCTGTGGTCGGTGGGGTCGGCGTAGTCCTCATAGGAGTCGCCGGGGCGATCGCCGGGTTCGCCGGGTTCGCTGGGTTCGCTGGGTTCGCCGTCGTTGGGTTCGCCGGGTTCGCTGGGTTCGCCGGGCCATGGATCGTCTGGTGCCGGAGCGGTCGGTTGAAGGCCGCCGGTGTGGTCTGGCCATAGGTCGCCCAGTTGGCCGTCGTCCGGCGAGACGCCCTCTGCCTTCCGGTGCCTCGGCTGGCCCGCCAGACCACCGCCTGCCAGACCACCGCCCGCCAGACCACCGCCCGCGAGAGCACGGTCCGCGAGGGCATGGTCCGCGGGGGCATGGTCTGCCGGGCCCCCGTCGGGCGACCGTGAAGCGGAGGTGGGACGTCCGGAGGCGGAGGTTGTGGATCCGGGACGCGCCGTCCCCATGGAGCCGGCGGCTGCGGAGTCGGTCCCGGTGGAGTCGGTCCCGGTGGGGCCGGTCCCGGTGGGGCCGGTCCCTGTGGGGCCGGTCCCTGT
>NZ_JAOEGB010000098.1 GCF_025420585.1 Planotetraspora sp. A-T 1434
GGTGTGGCTGACGGCTGGGCTGTTCCGGCTGGTCGCGGCGGAGGCGCCGGGGTGCCTGGCGGGGGTGGGGGAGGTGTGGACCGGCGGGGATGTGGTCCCGGCCGGTGCGGTGCGGCGTGTCATGCAGGCGTGCCCGGGGGTGCGGGTGGTCGATGGGTACGGCCCGACCGAGACGACGACGTTCGCGACGAGTTTCCCGATGGGTGAGCTGGGCGGGGTTCCGGACAGTGTGCCGATCGGGTCTCCGTTGGACAACATGCGGGTGTATGTGCTGGATGGGTCGTTGCATCCGGTGCCGGTGGGGGTGGCCGGCGAGTTGTACATCGCGGGTGCGGGGCTGGCCCGGGGGTATCTGGGCCGGGCGGGGTTGACCGCGCAGCGGTTCGTGGCCGACCCGTTCGGTCCGGCGTTGTTCGGGGAGCCGGGGTCGCGGATGTATCGCACCGGGGATGTGGTGCGGTGGCGTTCGGATGGGGTGGTGGAGTTCCTGGGCCGGGCCGATGAGCAGGTGAAGATCCGGGGGTTCCGGATCGAGCTGGGCGAGATCGAGGCCGCCCTGCAGGCCCATCCGGATGTGGCGCAGACCGTGGTCGTGGCCCGGCAGGAGGACTCCGGCCGTAAACACCTGGTCGCCTACGTGGTCCCCGCCG
>NZ_JAOEGB010000099.1 GCF_025420585.1 Planotetraspora sp. A-T 1434
TGGCGACCCGAGCTGTGCCCGGCGGGGGCAGCCGCATACCTAGGGCCGTCGCGCGAGCTGCTCCAGACCGCCACCTCGGACGCCGCTCTGGCTCCCCTGTAGGTCTGTCCCGGAAACGGTCGTTTCCGGGACACCCGACCGACGCCACCCCCCCGTCACGTTTCCGCAGGAGCCGCCGTCCCAAAACTCATCCCGAAAAACCCGTCGAGACCTTGAGTTTCGGGACCCTTTCCGGGACGAATCCCCGGGTGAGCTGAGACCCAGGAGACCGAGCCAATATCAGGCGGACCGGAAGGCCATGGCCGTGAGGGGGCCGGTGTGGCCGGTGAGGGGGTCGCCGACCATTTGGCGGGTGGTGGTGTCCCAGAGCCGCACCGTGCAGTCGGCGCTGGTGGTGGCGAGGAGGTGGCCGTCGGGGTGGAAGGCCCACCGCCCGGATGGGGTCGGTGTGGCCGGTGAGGGGGTCGCCGACCATTTGGCGGGTGGTGGTGTCCCACAGCCGCACCGTCCCGCGGTAACTGCCGGTGGCGAGGAGGCACCCCGCCAGATCGGCGATCCTGGCGAGCAGACACCCGTGTCCGCCTGCTGCCCAGCCAG